>NZ_JASGFN010000003.1:0-449862 GCF_047605525.1 Paraburkholderia sp.
GGTGGCGCGGACTGGCGGCCGGCGCGCGGCGCGGCCGGCGCGAGCGCCTTCGCGGCCGCGTCGCGCACGAAGTAACCGGACTGCGGCCGCGTCTCGACGATGCCGCGGCTCTCCAGCAGCGCATACGCATGCAGCACCGTCTTGATGCTGACGCCGTGCTGCTGGCTCGCCTGACGCACCGAGGCAATCCGCTCGCCGGCCGCGAATACGCCGCGGCGCACGGCTTCGGTGATCTCGTCGGCGAGCTTTTCGTAGAGTTTCACGGGGCGGGTCGGCGTGGGGCGGTCTGCATGGAATGGGAATGGGCGGGAATCGCCGAAGCACCCGGCCAGGGGCAACGCCACGCAACTGTACTCCTCTTCTTTCCGTTTTTCTGTATCCAGCGCGCTTTTGGGAACACAGTACGCTTGCGGGCACCGTCTGGAAAAGCCTCTCGAGTCTCACCCCATCGTTACACCATGAAGAAGAACGAAGCTCGCGCCGAACCGCGCATCGAACCCTATAAGCACCCCGCCGCGGGCTGGGGCGCGTTGAAATACGTCGCCATCAACCTGTTGAAGGAAAAGGTCGCGGGCGGCAACTATCGCACGCTGCTCAAGCAGAACCAGCCCGACGGCTTCGACTGCCCCGGCTGCGCGTGGCCGGACCGCGAGCATGCGTCGACGTTCGAATTCTGCGAAAACGGCGTCAAGGCGGTGGCCGCGGAGGCGACCAGCAAGCGCGTGACACCCGCATTCTTCGAGCAGCACAGCGTCGCCGAACTGATGACGCAATCCGACTTCGAACTCGAGCAGCACGGCCGCCTGACCGATCCGCTCGTCTATGACGCAAAGCGCGACCGCTACGTGCCGATCGGCTGGGACGACGCGTTCGAACTGATCGCGCGTCACCTGAAGCGACTCGACGATCCGAACCGCGCCGCGTTCTATACGTCGGGCCGCGCGAGCAACGAAGCCGCGTTCCTGTATCAGTTGTTCGTGCGCATGTACGGCACCAACAATTTCCCCGACTGTTCGAATATGTGCCATGAGGCGACGAGTCGCGGCCTGCCGCACACGGTCGGCATCGGCAAAGGCACGGTCACGCTCGACGACTTCGAACACGCGGACACGCTGCTGATCTTCGGCCAGAATCCGGCCACCAACCACCCGCGCATGCTCGGCGAACTGCGTGAATGCGCGAAGCGCGGCGCGACGATCGTGTCGATCAATCCGCTGAAGGAACGCGGACTCGAACGCTTCGCGAGCCCGCAGCATCCGGTCGAAATGCTGACGATGGGCAGCACGCGCATCAGCTCGGTATTCATTCGCCCGAAAGTCGGCGGCGATTTCGCGCTGATCAAGGGCGTCGCCAAGCGCGTGCTCGAACTCGACGACGAAGCGCTCGCGTCGGGCCTCGATCGCGTGCTCGACGTCGATTTCATCGCCGAACACACGGTCGGCTTCGCCGCCTTCGCCGACGATCTGCGCGCCGAGCGCTGGGATACGATCGTCGCCGAAGCGGGCGTGCCGCTCGACGACGTGCTGAAACTCGCCGACATCTATGTGAAGGGCCGCGCGGTGATCTCGACGTGGGGCATGGGCCTCACGCAGCACAAGAACTCGGTCGCGACCGTGCAACTGCTGTCGAACCTGATGATGATGCGCGGCAATATCGGCCGGCGCGGCGCCGGGCTGTGTCCGGTGCGCGGCCACTCCAACGTGCAGGGCGACCGCACGGTCGGCATCGAGGAAAAACCGACCGACGCGTTTCTCGACAGGCTCGGCGCGGCCTACGATTTCGCGCCGCCGCGCGAGCACGGGCTCGACGTCGTCAATACGATTCAGGCGATGCTCGACGGCAAGGTGAAGGTGTTCATCGGCCTCGGCGGCAATTTCTCGATCGCGACGCCGGACACACCGCGCACGTGGAACGCGATGCGCGCGTGCGATCTGACCGTGCACGTGACGACGAAGCTGAACCGCAGCCACCTCGTGCACGGCCGCGACGCGCTGATCCTGCCGACGCTCGGACGCACCGAGATCGATCTGCAGAACGGCGTGCCGCAAGGCGTGAGCGTCGAGGACTCGATGAGCATGGTGCACATCTCGTACGGGATGAACAAGCCGGCGTCGGACAATCTGCTGTCGGAAATCGCGATCGTCGCGCGTATCGCACATGCAACGTTAGGCAGCGACAAGGTCGACTGGCTCGCGCATGCGGCGGACTATGCGCTGATTCGCGACGGCATCGCGAAGGTGATCGACGGTTTCGCGGACTACAACGAGCGCCTGAAGCAACCGGGCGGTTTCCATCTCGGCGTCGCGTCGCGCGAGCGCGTGTGGAAAACGCCGAGCGGCAAGGCGCAGTTCATCGCGCACGCGATCGCGCTCGACACGCCGATTCATCAGGCGCGCAAGCGATACGGCGAACGGCTGATGACGCTGATGACCACGCGTTCGCACGATCAATACAACACAACGATTTACGGACTCGACGATCGCTATCGCGGCGTGTACGGCCAGCGGCGCGTGCTGTTCGCCAATCCGGACGACCTCGCGATGCTCGGTTTCGCGGCCGGTCAGCGCGTCGATATCACGAGCGTGTGGGCCGATGGCATCGAGCGCCGCGTGGACGGGTTTCTGCTGGTCGAGTACGACATTCCGCGCGGCTGCCTGGGTGCGTACTATCCGGAGACGAATCCGCTCGTGCCGCTCTCGTCGGTCGCGGACGGCGCGGGCACGCCGACTTCGAAGTCGATTCCGGTGTTGTTGACGGCGTCGGCGGTGGAGGCCGTGGCGGCGTGAGGTTTGCCGCCTGAGGTTGAGACGCGCGCTACGCGTTTCAAGCGGTTTTCTTCGTCAGATCGCGCTGCGTCAAATAGAGGCGCAGATCGAATTCGATCTGGTGGTAGCCCGGCTGCATGAACTCGCACAGCCGATAAAACGCCTTGTTGTGATCGCTCTCTTTCAGATGAGCGAGTTCGTGCACGACGATCATCTTCAGAAACTCCGGCGCCGCGGACTTGAACAGCGACGCGACGCGGATTTCCTTTTTCGCCTTCAGCTTGCCGCCCTGCACGCGCGAAATGCTCGTGTGCAGGCCGAGCGCGTGACGCACGACGTCGAGCTTGCTGTCGTAAATGACCTTGTCGATCTGCTCCGCGCCGCGCAGATGTTCGCGCTTCAGCTCCGTGCAGTACTCGTATAGCGCGCGATCGGTTTGCACGTCGTGCGTGTTCGGGTATTTCCGCGCGAGGTAGGAACCGAGCTGGTCGCCGGCGATCAGGGTTCTCACCTTCTCCTGCAGCGGTGCGGGATAGCCGGTGAGGTATTTCAGCGAAGACATGAAAGATGGGGGGGTGGCTGGTTTTGAGGCCAGATATTACGCATAGTCCTGCGTATCGACAACCATGGTCATTGGACGGACAAAGATGAAAATCATCGAACAATACGAATCGTTTCACGACTGGTATCTGCTCGGCATAGCAGCAGACATGGACAGACAGGTAGTCGACCTTCGCCTGATGTTCGACAACAGGAAAGACCGGGTACGGCTGTCGTTTACCGGGGCTACCCGATGTTGGGTCAACGATTTTCTGATACAGAACATTATTTACTCAATCAAGGTACTGACCGATTTCAATTCGGACGAGTACCGGAAGGCACTCGCGTTGCTGGATAAATCCTATTCCTGGGGGGAAGGGAAGCCGTTGAAAAACATTGCATTTGTGCAGGCCACACTGGGCGCTGAATTGTTTATTGAGTTTGATTCCCTTGAGGTAGAACCGGAAATGCGAGTTTGCATGTCAGATTCAGGTCCATGAATGACTCCCTTTCAATGGATGGAGCAAATACGATGAAATCGAGTCTTGAACGCCGGACGCCGCCGGGAGGTTCACGTACGTGTAATCGATGCACCGCCATCGACCAGTGAGGCAGTGCCGGTCACGAACGACGAATCGTCCGACGCGAGATACAGCACCGAACGCGCCAGTTCTTCCGGCTTGGCGACGCGCTTGAGCGCATGCAGCCCGGTCACGAACGCCTGCGATTCATCGCTGTCGTTCATGCCGCGATACATCTCCGTGTCCACAGCGCCCGGCAACACCGCGTTGACGCGTATACCTTGCGCGCCGTACTCGGCGGCGAGTGCCTGCGTCAAGCCGATCAGCCCGGCCTTGCTTGCCGCGTAGGCCGCGGTACCGGGAAACGCGAACGAGTAACCGACGAACGTCGACGTGAAGATGATCGAACCACCGCCCTGCTTCAGCATTTCGGGAATCTGGTGCTTCGCGCCGAGGAAGGCACTGGTCAGATTGGTCGCCAGCGCGGCATTCCAGCCGGCCTCGGAAATACCCGTGGTCGGGCCCATTTCGCCCAGCGTACCGGCGTTGTTGTAAGCGATATCCAGACGACCGAAGCGGCTCACCGCGAGTGCGACCAACGCCTTCGCGAAGTCTTCCGATTGCACGTCACCCGCCAGATACGCGGCTTCGCCGCCTTCGCCGACGATCTCCGCGGCGAGCGCCTCAAGTTCCACCGCTCGGCGCGCCGCAATGACTACCCTGGCGCCTTCAGCGGCGAACAGTCTGGCAGTCGCTCGGCCGATGCCCGAGCTGGCGCCGGTGACGAGCGCTACCTTGCTGGTCAAACGTCCCATGATGGTTCTCCATTCAAAAGTAAATGCCGGCGGACGATCCGATCCCACGGCGGGATGCCTGGGACCAATGGGAATGCCGCAAGTATGGGCTTGCGCAATTCGCCGGAGTAGCCTTCAATTCCCACACCAGCATTTCGGAAAACCCGAACAATCATGAAGCTCGAGGGTATTGCCACCTTTGTGTCCGTGGTGGAGAGCGGCTCGCTCAGTGAGGCGGCACGTCGGCTGCGAGTGTCGCGCTCTGTGGTCAGCGAGCGGCTGGTGGAGCTGGAGAAGACGCTGGGCACGAGTCTGCTGCAGCGGACGACCCGCAAGCTGACCGTGACCGAAGACGGCAAGGCTTTCCTCGCGAGGGCGATCCGCATCACGCGGGAGGTGGAGGAGGCAACTGCCGATCTGGCCGAACGCAGAGGTTCGCTGAGCGGCCCATTGCGAATTTCCGCGCCCGTGACCTTTGGCCGTATGCATCTGGGGCCGGCGCTCTATTCGTTCCTGGCTCTGCATCCTGAGATACGGCTCACCCTGGACCTGAACGACCGTCGGGTGGACGCGAATGCGGACGGCTTCGATGCGGTCATCCGCCACGGTTCCATAGCCGATTCCTACCTCGTGGCCTGGCGACTGGCGACCAGCAGGCGCGTGCTGGTGGCGGCGCCGTCCTACGTCGCCCAATCTGGCCAGCCGACTTCTCCGGCTGAACTGGAAGGGCACCGGGGAATTTTCTACATGAACCGGGGACGAGCGGATTGGCGCTTTGTCCAGCAAGGTCAGACCACAGTAGTGCACGGTCGATCCGGCCTGGTGCTGAACAACGGCGATATGATGCGTGATTCCGCCATTGCCGGTTTGGGTATCGCATTGCTGCCCATGTTCATCGTAGGCGATGCGCTCAGGTCCGGCGTCCTTATAACCATCGATATCGGCATCGAGGCGGAAACGGAGTTCATCTACATCGCGCACCCGGATGGCCAGCGTCCTTCGGCGAAGCTTCGCGCGCTGGCGGTCTGGCTGCGGGAAGCGTTCGGAAGTCCGCCATATTGGGATGCGACCTGACGCTCCGGGTTGGCCACGGTAATGCAAAACTCTATAGCGCGAGGGTGTGCGGCCGACAAGGATGCGACGAGCCCTGCCACTGCATCATTCAATCGCGAGTTGCCGAACGCAGTGTTGCGCGCCGATCAGGCAGGTCAAACCACGTTTCCCGAGTTTCTGCTGGGCGCGCGAATTGCCAGCGTGCTTCGATACGACGTCGGCCTGATTCGCCGATGCGCCGGTTATTTCGGCTGCGACGGCGAATCCTGTGTCGAGAGCTATCCCGAAGTGACGGTGCAAAACCCGCGGATCTGAATGAACTATCCGGCCGGCCTCCGGAGACGCACACGGCCATCGGGGACCACATGTGCATCGTCCTGGCGAGGCCAACACTGACCCGGCGGCCACGTCACTACATCGTCGCGCGAAGTGTGAACAGCACCTTGGCGGGATCGCCGTAGTAGGTGCCGGGGCCGCCCGTCGTCAGCGACGAGATGTACTTCCGATTGAACAGATTCGTCACCAGCAGTGACGCACTCAGGTGTTTGTTGATCTGGTAGCCGATATTTGCGTCCACCGTCGCGTAACCACCTGCCGTCAACGTGCCGCCCGACGTCGTGTTATTCGACAGGAAGCCGTTCTTGTCCGTGTAGGAGGTGCTGCTCTGCACGTAAAGCGCGCCACCTATCGTCCAGCGGTAGAACTGGTCCGGCAGGTTGTAGCTGGTCCAGAACTTGAACAGGTGCTTCGGCGTCACCACGGAGAAGCCCTGGTGCGCGGTGAAGCTGTCGTCGTAATTGCGCCAGTTTGCATAGGTGTAGCCGGCCGCGACCTTCCAGTTCGACGTCAACTGACCAATCGCCCGCAGGTCCACGCCCTGGGACTGCGCCTGCCCTTGCGCGATGTCGAAGCCCGGGTTGAGCGGATCACCCATCGCGCGATTCTTCTCGCGGATATGGAACAACGCGACGTTCGTGCTGAGCAGGCCGCCCAGGTACTCGCCCTTCTCGCCGATTTCGACCTGATAGCCCTCGAGCGGCTTGATCACCTGGCCCGAGACCGTTTCATCGGTCGCCTGCGGCTGGAAGATCGACGCATAGCTCGCATAGAACGTGTGACGGTCGTTGAGATCGTAAAGCAGGCCCACCGTCGGGCTGAACTTTGCCGACAGGTGATCGTGCGTTGCCGTGTTGCCGAAGAAATTGTTGTTCGGATCCGAGCTCGGCACTGATTCGCCGTCCCACCACGTCACGCGTGCGCCCACCACCAGCGTAAGCGGGTCGGCAAGGCTGAAGCGCGCGTTGCCGTAGATGCCGTACTGCGTGGATGTCGCCGTCACGTCGTTTTGCGGGCCACTCGCGAACGCATTCGAATAAGCCGAATTGTCATAGAGCGGAGCGGTGATGTCCCCTTCGAAGTCCAGTCCGGTGTCGGGATTGATGAGGTACTGGTTGGTGACGTCGTTCGTATGCAGATAGCTCGCGCCGACCGTCAAATGGTGTGTACGCCCGAACAGGGTGAACGGTCCGCTCGCATAGAGGTCGATCGCGTTCTGCGTGTTGGTGTCGGCCGTGTTAACGCTATAGCGGTTACTCAGGTTGGTCACGGAATCGTTCGTGATGATCGCGCCCGTCAGCACGTCGGTGGTCGTACGCATGAAGTTGTACGAGAGCTTCGCCCTCCATCCCGCTCCCAGTTTCTGTTCAACTCCCGCAAATGCATTGGTGCGCTGGTTCGAGAACCAGTTCCAGTCCGGCCCGAGATAGGCGGACCGGGAAATGTTCAGGTTCGTATAATCGATGTTGTTCGGCAGCCCATACATGAGCTTGCCATAGATGTCGGTATAGCTCACACCGGCACGCACCAGGGTGGTCGGCGTCACGTCCGCTTCGAGCGTTCCGTAGAACTGCTGGTCACGCTTCCACGTGGAGTCCTGCATCTCGTGCTGGTATTGCTCGTCGACCACGAAACGGCCGCGCAGGGTTCCCGCCGCGTTAAGCGGACCGCCGACGTCCGCCTGTACGTCGCCGTTCGTATAAGTGCCCGCCGAGACCTGGGCCGAAGCCTCGAACTGGCTCGGCGCACGCTTGCGGACCAGATTCAGGATGCCGCCCTCACCGCCAAAACCGTTCAGGATACCGGACGGCCCATACAGTACCTCGACCCGGTCGTAAGCGGCCAACCCCTCGGTTGGACCCGAAATCCCACTGGTAGTGACCCCGGTCGGCACGCCATCGAACTGGATTGTGCTGATGGGAAAACCGCGGCTGTAGTAACTGGTGAATCCCGGCTGATTGACTTCGGTGGTCACACCAGGTGCGAAGCGCATCGCATCGTCGACCGTGCGCATGGAAAGCGCCCGGATCTGCTGCTGCGTGACCACGCTCACCGTCTGTGGAATTTCCCGTGCGCTCAACGCGTCCTTCGACCCGACCGTCGTCGGTGGATTGACGGCGTTTGCTGCTTGCGCCGCATACGCGCTGCCCGTCACGCTGATCGCGGGCAGCGTGCCGTCGTCCACGCTGTCGGACGTGGCTTCGAGCGACCAGCTTCCGTCGGCCTGCGGCACCGCCGCGAGGCTCGTTCCGGCGAGCAGCGCCTGCAATGCACCGCCCACCGAATACGCGCCGTGCAGACCGGGGCTCGTTTTGCCTTTGGCAAGATCCGTCGCCCCGACGACGTAGATGCCCGCCTGGGCGGAGAACGTGGTCAGGACCTGGCTGAGCGGGCCGGTGGCAATGTCATAACGCTGCCTGGCGGGAGCCGCCGCCGCGGTTTGCGCATGCGCGGCGGGCGCCCACGACGCGACGGCGAACGCCCCGCTGGCCATGAGCATGTGCACGGTGAGGGCGAGCGGCCGTCGCGCACGCGAGCGGCGCGCGCTGGCGGCGATGAATCGGGAATCCGGAGTAGCGGACCAGTTTGGCATGAAGGGCTCCTGTGGCGTGAAAGGCGAGATCGGCGGTGATCGCCAATACCGGTGCCCGTGGAGCTGCCTGTGATCCCGCAAAGGAGCGCGCGAATGCGGCGCGTGCCGGCGCCATGCGCACCGGCGATCATCGAGTGGCTGGAGCAACCTGGATCTCTCTCAATCTGTAAAACCATCGAGAGAACAAAATCCGGAACCACTTTCTGAAAATTTTTCTCGAGCGCGAGACGTGCGCGACGCTACTGATTGCCGACGATGGTGACCCACCACGGCAGGGTTTCATGCGCCCGCACGGGTAGCACTGTCGCGAGCATGGCGATCGCACGATCGGTGTCGCGCAGCGGAAAGCTGCCATACACCCGCAAGCCGGCCACCTCGCCGGCGACACCAAGGTGGCCGGAGCGGTAACGCTGGAGCTGCTCGACGAATTCGCCCAGCGTGATGTCGCGCGCGATCAGCACGCCGCGAGTCCAGGCTTCACGCGCCGGATCGGCTTCCTGCGCCCACCCGATGCGGTCCCGGGTGAAGCGGATCTGATGCCCGGCGGGGACCATCGTGCGCTGGTCACTGTCGCGCAGCGTGACTTCAACCGCGCCTTCGTAGACGCTCAGCAAGGTCGCGTCGTCGCCCTGGAGCACGTTGAAACGCGTTCCCAGCGCGTGCAGGCGGCCCTCCGACGTAGACACGACGAAGGGGCGCGTCGCATCGTGAGCGGTCTCGATGAAGACCTCGCCGCGTACCAGCTTCACCTCGCGTATTGCCCCATCGAATGCGAGATTGAAGGCCGTAGCCGTGTTGATCCAGACATGCGTGCCATCGGGCAGGAACACGTCGCGCTGTTCACCGGTGCCGGTCCGGTAGTCGGCGGCCCATGCCAGTAGCGTGCCGGGCGACTGGCGCCAGATCAGGCCCGTGAGACCGCCCACGCCCAGCAACCCGGCGATGCCGAGCAGCGCGCGGCGGCGGCGATGTACGCGCGCGTTCGCTTCGACGAGCGATTCGCTCGCCCGCATCGGGTCCGGCATGTCCTGCAAGGCGGCAAAAGACTTGCTGATCTGCTCGATGTAGCGCCACGCCGTGCGGTGCTCGCTCGACGCATCGAGCCAGGATTGCCAGTCCGCCTTTTCCCCGGGAGTGGCGTCGCCGCTGCGCAGCACCGCATACCATTCGGCGGCAGCTTGCAGGGTGGCGTGGGAAGGTCGTGGTGTCATTCTTGAATGGGAAAGCCAGGCATCGTTGAATGGGAAAGCCAGGCATCGGTCGCGGATGCGTTTTCGCGTCGCCGGCACGCGGTCCGCTACCCCTCGAGGTCTTCGCGCAATGCCTCGGCGGTGTCGCGCGCGTGCAATTGCAGGCAGCTGAACATCGCCTTCGCGACGTATTTGCGCACCATCCGCCCGGACACGCCAAGGCGCGCGCCCACTTCGTCGTCGGTCATCTGGAAAGCCACGGCCAGCAGGAACGCCTGCGCCGCCTTTTCGGGCAGCGCGTAAAGCATCGCGCTGACTTCCGCCAGCGCTTCCAGCACGATGGCCTGACGTTCGGCCGAGGGATAGGCCGGTTCCGGCCAGGCAGCAAGCGTCTCCAGCCAGGCGCGCTCGATTTCCTGGCGGTGCCAGAGATTGATGCACAGGTTCTGCGCCGAGGTGCGCAGATACGCGCGCGCCTCGGCGAAACTGTGCACTTCAGGCGCCGTGGCACGCACCATCAGACGAACAAAGGTGTCGTGCGCGAGATCGGCGGCGTCGGCCGCATTCCCCAGCCGGCGGCGAAGCCAGTCGAACAGCCAGCGATGATGATCGTGGTAGAGCGTGTGCAGCGTAGGCTGCACCGGATAGTCGGCGGCGGACATCGGATGGCCTTTCCAGCAGGGTCGCGCGGCGACGCAAATGAGAATAAGTATCGTTTATAACCTATTCCGCATCGATTGATCAACGAAATCAAGCGCCGTTCACAGGTTGCGCGTTTCTCTTGACAGTAAAGCCGTCATCGGATAGCCACTTGCGACTGTCCGAAGTAAATCCGGCAGCAGGTGTTGCCGGCGACTTGCGCCAAGGACTGAAACGGGTCGCGAAAGCTCATTCGACGACGGTGAGAGTTGCGATTGCCAGCAACGAACCCAACCCTCACATCAGATGATGCCCCGCTCACGATACGGCTCTTCACGCTGCACGCGCGCATAGCCGAAGCTGGTCAAATCGAGCGTCTCGTATCGCCCCTTGACGATCAGCTCCGCGACGGCAAGACCCGCCGCCGGCGCATGCATCAGCCCGTGTCCGGAGAAGCCCGCCGCGACGATGAAGTTCTCGCAACGACCGCTCCACCGGCCGATGATCGCGTTACCGTCGAAGTCGTTCTGCTCGTAGAGTCCCGCCCATGAGCGCGTGAGCCTCGGCCGCCCCAGTCCGGGAAAGCGCCATTCGACCGCGGGCCGCACCGCGCTGTCGAACCAGCTCTCGTCCAGTGTCTGCGAAAAGCCACGCGACACATGCGTTTTCACGAGCCCGCCGGAATAGGCGTTGCCGGCCGAACGAATCGCGAGACCCGCGAGGTCCTTGACGTAGGGCATCTGTGGATGAGCGGTGTCGGCGGTGAAGACATGTTCGAAGCGGCGCATCGGATTGACCGGCAACGGCATGTCGACCAGCGCACTCACGCTGCCCGCCCAAGGCCCGGCGCAATTGACGAAGTATTCGGCCCTCACCGCGTTACCCGAGCTCAGGCGCGCCGCGACGACGCGACCGCCCTGCCTATCGAATCCGCACACCGCGTCGGTGACGAAGCGCACGCCGGCCTGTTGCGCGAGATGCGTAATCACGCGCAGATACTTCCGCGGATCGAACCAGCCGTCTTCGGGCGACCAGGCGGCGGCGCCCAGATCATCTGTACGCAGCATCGGAAAGCGCCGCGCCGTTTCCCGTGGCGACAACAGTTCGACGTTCGCGCCCATCCGCCGCTGCGTCTTGTGGTTCGATTCGAGCAGTGCGATGCCCTCGGGCGGCACGATGAACAGATACCCGCGCTCGCACCAGTCGACGCGTTCAAGCTCGCTTTGCGCCGTCGCATCCAGTTGCTTGAAGAACCCGATGCTGTACGCCGACATCGCGATGTTCTCCGGGCAGCAGAACAAACGCCGCGCGCCGCCCGAGCCCGAGCGCGCGGTCGACGAAAAGTCGTCTGACGGAGCACGGTCGATCACCGTGACATCGAGCCCCGGATCGAGCCGCTTGCAGAATAGCGCGACGCTCGCGCCGATCGCGCCCGCGCCGACAATCACTACATCAGTCATCGCATGTTCCCCTGGTCGCGGACGGGCTTTGCGTCGTCAAATGATGCCCAGCTCGCGATAAGGCGCGTTCGCCTCCACGCGTTCGTAGCCGAGACGCGTGAGATCGATGGTCTGGAAGGCGCCATCGACGATCAGCTCCGCGATGCCGCGCCCCGCCGCCGGCGAATGCATCATGCCGTGCCCCGAAAAACCCGCGACGGTGTAGAGATTTTTCAACCGCGCATTCCACGCGCCGATCACCGGATTGCCGTCCAGCTCGTTCTGCTCGTAAAGCCCCGACCATGTCCGATGACACTTCGCCGCCTCCAGTGGCGGAAAGCGGTGCGCGACAGCCGGCCATACGACGTTCTCGAAATAGTCGTGATCGACCTCGAAATCGAAGCCGCTGCGCACGCTGCCGTCCACGAGACCGCCGGAAAAACCGTTGCCCTCGGAGCGGAACGCGAGCCGGCTCAGATCCTTCACGTACGGCAGAGGCTCGATCGGGTTGCCGCAGGTGAAGTAGTGCTCGAAGCGCTTCATCGGCACGATCGGCAGGTGCATGTCGAACAGTTTCGCGATTTCGCCGGCCCATGCGCCGCCGCAATTAACGAAGGCCTCCGCTTTCAGCGTCGCACCGCTTTTCAGCGTGACCGATCGCGCGCTCGTCGCCGACACCTGCGCGCCGACCACCCTGTCCTTCAGATACTCGGCGCCGAGCTCGATCGCCTTGCGACGGAAACCCCAGAGCAGTCCGTTCGGATCGCACCAGCCGTCCTCGGGCGTATGCGCGCCGGCGCCCAGATCGTCGACATGAATCGACGGGAAACGCGCTTTCAGTTCCGCGGGCGTCAGCAGATCGACGTGGGCGCCCTGCGCGCGCTGCGCTTCGACGTTTTTTTCCAGCAGAGCCGTTTTTTCCGGCGGCACGAGAAACAGATAGCCGCCCTGCACCCAATCAACATGCGCGTCGTGCATGGCCGTCGACATCGTTGCGCTGAAGTTCTTGATGAACGCGAGGCTGTACAGCGACATCTGGATATTCTCCGGATTCGAGAACTGCACCCGGCAGCCGCCCGAGGATCGCAACGCCGACGCGAACTCGTAAGTCGGATCCGGCTCGACCACGCATAGCCGCGCGTGCGGCGCCTTGGCCAGAATGTTGTAAGCGACGCTCGATCCGAGAATGCCTCCGCCGATCACTACCACATCGAAACCGCGCTCCACCGTGTCAGTCATTGCATGCGTCCAGGTTGGGTTGTCAGGCAGCGGGCGCGCCCGCGAAAATCCTGCTCGACAGTATACGATTTTATATGAGTGAATACTATAATTCGATGGGCGCATCGCCGGCCAACCGTTTTGCGTGGCGCCCCAAAGGATGATCGAACGATGGACTACGACTACATAGTTGTCGGCGCCGGCGCGGCCGGATGCGTGATGGCGGCGCGCCTGTCCGAAGACGCGGCGAGCCGCGTGCTGCTGATCGAAGCCGGCGGCTCGGACCGCGCGCTGATCGTCGACATGCCGGCCGCGCTGCCGTTCGCCTACGCGAGCCGGCGGCTTGGCTGGCAATACGAGGCCGGTCCCGAACCGCAACTGAACGGCCGCTCCATCGACGAAAAGCGCGGCAAGGCGCTCGGCGGCAGCACGACCATCAACGCGATGATCTACAACCGCGGCAACCCGCTCGACTACGAAGGCTGGGCCAACGACCTCGGCTTGCACGACTGGTCGTATGCGCATTGCCTGCCGTATTTCCAGCGCATGGAGACATTCGGCGGCGGCGCGGATCCGTGGCGCGGCGGCGACGGCCCGATGTTCATCAACCGCTGCGGCGCCGATCACAAGCTGCACGACTGCTTTTTCCGCTCAGGCGAACAGCTCGGTTTTCCGCTGACGAAAGATCACAACGGTTATCGCCAGGAAGGGCTGCATGTCGCGCAGGCCTATATTCATCGCGGACGCCGCTGGTCGGCGGCGCGCGGCTATCTCGACGAAGCGTCGCGGCGGCCGAATCTGCACGTGCGGCCGGATGCCCTCGTCGAGCGCGTGCTGCTGGACGGCGATCGCGCGGTCGGTGTCGAGTATTCGGCGCGCGGCGCGCGCGTGACGGTGCATGCGACACGCGAAGTGATCCTGTGCGCGGGTGCGTTCAATTCGCCCAAACTGCTGATGCTGTCGGGCATCGGCGACGCCGACGAGCTGCGCCCGCACGGCATCGACGTGCGGCAGCACCTGCCGCAGATCAGCCGCAATCTGGCGAACCATCCAGGCGTCAATCTGCAATATGCGACGTCGCGCGAGCACTCGCTCGTCTCGCAACTGGGTCCGCTCGGTCAGGCGAAGATGGGCCTCGAATGGATGCTGTTCAGAAAGGGGCTCGGCACCACCAATTTCTTCGAAAGCGGCGCGTTCCTGCGCAGCAGTGATCGCTACGACTATCCGAACCTGCAGTTCGAATTCCTGCCGCTCACACGCCTGCTGAAGAACGGCCGGCTGGTCGCGATTGCGGGTTTCCAGTTCTGGCTCGATCTGTCGAGACCGAAGAGCCGCGGGCGCGTGCGCCTGCGCTCGGCCGATCCCGTCGCCGCGCCCGACATCGTGTTCCATCATTTTGCCGACCCCAACGACATGCGCGACATGATCGACTCGATCCGCCTCGCGCGGCGCATCATCGCACAGCCGGCATGGGACGCGGTGCGCGGCGACGAGCTCGCGCCCGGCGCGCACGCGCAAACCGATGCCGAGCTGGAAGCCTTCGTGCGCGCCAACACCGGTACGTCGTACCACCCGAGCGGCACATGCCGGATGGGCGTGGATGCCGATGCCGTCGTCGATGCGCATGGCCGGGTGCGCGGCCTCGCGGGCCTGCGCGTCGCCGATGCGTCGGTGATGCCGCGCATCGTGACCGGCAACCTGAGCGCCTGCGTGCTGATGATGGCGGAGAAGATCGCCGATCACGTGCGCGGACGCCCCGCGCTCGCGCCGTCGAACGCACCGTGGTTCAACTCCGCGATCGCCACCGCGTCGGTCTGAAGTCCGTTGTCTTCCCTCCTTGATGGAATCCCCATGTACGCAGAAAACCTTCAATTGCTGATCGATGGTCAGTGGACGACCGGCTGCGCAGGCGCGAGCCTGCCGGTCTTCAACCCGGCGACCGGCGAGCAGATCGCCGCCGTGCCATGCGCCGGCGAGGCGGACCTCGAGCGCGCGCTCGACGCTGCGCAGTGCGGCTTCGAGCAATGGAAAGCGCGTCCGGCCATCGAGCGATACGACGTGCTCAACCGCGCCGCCGCTCTGATCGAGACACGCAAACAATCCATCGCGCACACGATGACGCAGGAAAACGGCAAGCCGCTGCCCGAAGCACTCGGTGAAGTGCAGTTCTGCGCGGACGCCGTGCGCTGGTACGCCGAAGAAGCGCGCCGCGCCTATGGCCGCGTAATCCCCGCGCGCGTGCCCGGCTTGCGCCAGTACACGGTCAAGGAACCGGTCGGGCCAGCGCTCGGGTTCGCCGCGTGGAATTTTCCCGCCGGCAACGTCGCGCTGAAGATCGGCGCGGCGCTCGCCGCCGGCTGCTCGATCATCGTCAAGCCGAGCGACGAGACACCGGGCACGGCGGTCGGCATCGTCCGCTGCTTCCAGGACGCGGGCGTGCCCGCGGGCGTCGTCAATCTCGTGTTCGGCGAACCCGCGCCGATCTCCGACTATCTGATCCGCTCGCCGATTCCGAAGAAAGTTTCGCTGACCGGCTCGACGGCAGTCGGCAAGCGGCTGGCGCGCCTCGCCGCCAATACGCTCAAACGTTGCACGATGGAACTCGGCGGCCACGCGCCGGTGCTCGTATTCGAAGACGCCGATCTCGACTACACGATCAACACGCTGATCGCCGCGAAGTTCAGGAACGCCGGCCAGGTGTGTACGTCGCCGACGCGCTTCTTCGTGCAGCGGCGTATCTACGAGACGTTCGTCGAGCGCTTCGCGGCCCGCGCGCGGCAGCTCGTCGTCGGCAACGGGCTCGACGACGGCGTGCAGGTCGGACCGATGATCACCGAGCGCAGGCTCGCCGCCGTCGACGAGCTGGTTCGCGATGCCCTGTCCCAGGGCGCGCGCATCGTCACCGGCGGTGAGCGTCTCTCGCGCGCGGGCTACTTCTATGCGCCGACCGTACTGCGCGACGTGCCGGACCGCGCGCGCGTCATGCAGGAGGAACCATTCGGTCCGCTCGCGCCGATCACGCCATTCGATACGTTCGCCGAGGTGATTGCGCGCGCGAACGCGCTGCCACTGGGTCTCGCCGCTTACGTGTTCTGCCGCGACGGTTCGCTCGCGGCACGCGCGAGCGCGGCGCTCGACGCCGGGCAGATCGGCGTGAACGGCACGTCCGTGCATGAAGTGGAGATTCCGTTCGGCGGCGTCAACGAATCGGGCTACGGCCACGAGAGCGGCATCGAAGGTCTCGACGCCTATCTGCGCACCAAGCTGATCGCCGACAGGCAACTGCCGCTGGTCGGGGAAGATGCCGGAAGATAGCGCGACCGATGTATGCAATACTAGCGTTTCGTATAACTTCTTGAGTGCTTTCATCGCCTCGTGCCAGGCCGGTGAACGGATCCTGCGCGGAAAGCGCCGAGGAAGCAGCAAGGAAGAATGGAAATGGCCCACACCAAGCCCGTCAAGAAGACGATGAGCGCCACGCAGGGCGCTTACGTCGAACTCAAACGCAGGATTCTCGAAGGCGAACTTGCGGAAGGCTCGCCGATCCGCCAGGACGATGTGGCGGCACAACTCGGCGTCAGCAAGATTCCCGTTCGCGAGGCGCTGATGCGGCTGCAATCCGAAGGGCTCGTGCGCTTCACGCCCAACGTGGGCGCCGTCGTCGCGACGCTCACCGTGATGGATTACATCGAGATGCTCGATATGCGGATCGGCCTCGAGTGCCGCGCGCTCGAGCTGGCGGTGCCGAACATGGCGTCCACCGATATCGCGCGTGCCCGCGAACTGCTCGCCGCCTATCACTCGGCGATGAACAATCGGGAGTGGAGCGATCTGAACGCCGAATTCCACGAGACGCTGTATGCAGCGGCCGAGCGTCCGCGCCTCATCGCGACGATCCGCTCGGTTCAGGAGCATATGGGCCGCCTGCTGCGTCTTCGCGTGACGATGGCAGCGCAGCACGATCGCTCGCACGACGAGCATCTGAAGATCCTCGATGCCTGTGAACGCGGTGACGCAAAAGAAGCGGTTCGCCTGCTGCGCAAGCATATCGAGCAGACCCAGCGCGAGGTACAGGGGTACTTCCGCAATAGTCAGCGCAACGCCAGGGCATCCTGATCGGCGAGCGCGTCGCGGCACGGATCAACGCCGTGCCGCGATGCATTGGCAGCCGTCACTTCGGCTGCGCGTAAAACTTCCCGGCGTGCGCCCAATCCGTCGGCGGGATTTCAACGAACATCACGTCCACCGATTCCACCGGGCAATTCAGCACTTGCGCCGTCAACCGCGTGACTTCTTCGACGTAGCGCGCTTTCTGCTCGTGCGTGCGTCCCGGCGACAGTTCGACTCGAACGATAGGCATCCCGACTCCTTTCACTTATTTTTCACTCGTTTATAGCAGGCGTCGCGCGATATCAGCGGCCGCCCAGCACCGTCACCGGCTGCCACTGCCCGTTGGTGGCCTTGTACACGGTGATCGTCGCTTCCTTCAGATCGCCGTACTGATCGAACGACAGGTGATCGCTCGTCACGCCCTTCAGATTCGTCTTCGCCATCACCGGCAGATATTTCGTCGGGTCCGACGAGCCGGCCTGCTTCATTGCCTGCATCAGGATCATCGCGCCGTCGTACGAGTAAGGCGCGTAGGTGGTCGGGTCATAGCCGAACTTTGCCTTGTAGCGTTGCGTGAAGCCCGCGCCGCCGGGCATCTGCTCCAGCGGCAAACCGGCGAGCGTGACGATCGCGCCGTCGGCACTGGCGCCGGCGATCTTCAGGAAGTCGCCCGTCTTCGACATTTCGCCGGAACCGAACGTTGCCGGAATCGCCAGCGTGCGCATCTGCTTGAGCATCGGCGCGGATTGCGCGTCGGTGCCCGCGTAGTAAACGAAGTCCGGATTGTGCGACTTGATGCTGGTCAGGATGGCCTTGAAATCCACCGCCTTGTCGGTCGTGAACTCACGATCGACGATATTGCCGCCCGCCGCTTTTGCCGCCTTCTCGAACTCGTCGGCGAGACCCTGGCCATAGGCGGTGCGGTCATCCACGATCGCGATGCGCTTTGCCTTCAGCGTCTGCACGACGTACTTGCCCATCACGCTCCCTTGCTGCGTGTCGGAGGTCATCGCGCGGAATACCGTCTTGTATCCCTGGCGCGTGTAGGCGGGCGCGGTCGCGGTCGAAATCTGCGGCAGCCCGGCTCGCGTATAGATGGCGGACGCGGGAATCGTCACGCCCGAATTGAAGTGGCCGACGATGCCCTTCACGCCATCGTCGACGAGCTTCTGCGCGACGACCGTTCCGGTCTTCGGATCGGCCTGATCGTCCATCACCTCGACCTGGAACCTCGCCGGCTTGCCGTCGATGACCGGATGCGTCGCGTTCATGTCGTCGACGGCGAGCGAGACGCCCGATTCGAAGTCCTTGCCGTACTGTGCCTGCGCACCGGTCATCGGTGCCGCGGACCCGAGCTTGATCACCTGATCGTCCGCGTGAGCCGGCGGACACACGGAGAACGCCAGCACGCACGCTGCTGCGATACCACACCTGATCGGTTTCATGGACATTCCTGACTATTGTTGTTTGAGAATTGATGCGCGGCCGTTGCCGATGCGCTCATGGCTGAAGGCGGCCGTCGGGCCTTCATGCATCCATGTCGCTATCGCAGGGGATCCCGCGCGGTCTCGCGCGACGTCAGGATCGTGAAGAACGAGATTACGGCGGCGACCAGCAGATAGCCCGTCGGCGCGAGCGGCGAGCCGGTCTTCTGGATCAGCAGCGTCGAAATGAACGGCGCGAAGCCACCGAAGATCGCCGTCGAGAAACCGTAGCCGATACCCATCAGCGTGGTTCGCGAACGCGTCGGGAACAGTTCGGAGACGGCCGCCGGCCCGGCGCCGCCGAACAGCGACACCAGCGTGACCAGCACGATCTGCACGGCGATCACGGCTGCGATGTTCTCGCCGTCGATAACGAGCTTGAGCAGCGGATACGGCAGCACGATCAGCCCGACACACGCGCACAGCAACACCGGCTTGCGGCCGAACCGGTCGGACAGATGACCGGCCAGCAGCGAGGCGGGCGCGAGATAGAGCAGCGTGACCGACGAAATCCACAGCGTGGTCACGCGATCGATATGCCCGAAGTTCTGCAGGAACGTCGGCATGAAAAGAATGCAGATGTAGTACGAGGTCGTCCAGGAGATCACCGTGCCGAACGCGCGCAACGCCTGCTTCACCGCGCCGGCGTGAAACACGCGCTGTTCCTTCGCCTGCTCGAACGTCGGCGCCTCGTGGCTGATGCGGCGTCGCATGAAAAAGCCGATCGGCGCGAGGATGCCGCCGCACAGGAACGGCACGCGCCAGCCCCACGAGGCCGCTGCATCGGCCGAGAGGTTCACCGTGACGGCCGTCGCCGTCAGCGCGCCGATCAGAATGCCGACCGCGACCGTCGCGGACTGGAAGCTGCCGTAAAAGCCGCGCCGGTTCTGCGGCGCCCACTCGACCATGAACGCCATCGAACCCGTGATTTCGCCGCCCGATGAGAAACCCTGGACGACGCGCGCGAGCGTGACGAGTATCGGCGCCGCGATGCCGATCGACGCGAACGGCGGCACGAGACCGATGGCGACCGTGCTGAACGCCATCAGGATGATCGTCATCACGAGCGCCGGCTTGCGCCCGTGTTTGTCCGCGTAGCGTCCGATCACGATGCTGCCGAGCGGCCGCGCCACATAACCGATGCCGAATACCACGAGCGACGTCAGCAGCGAAGCGATCGGCGACTCGCCCGGAAAAAACGTCTTGCCGATGACGCCCGCGAAGTACGCGTAGATCGCGAAGTCATACCATTCGAGAATGTTGCCGAATGCGCCGGACGCAAGCGCGAGCCGGCGGGAAGCGTCGAGACTGCCGGCCGCCGCGCCTCCGCCCGATTCCGCGGTTCGGATGGCGGCCATGTTGCGGCTGCTATCGTTCATGACATACCCTGCCGTGATAGGTGAAGTTGAATCGTTCGCGAAAAAACCGGCGCCTTCCGGACGAATCGGGAATGGCGGTCAGAGCGTATTCCTGAAGAAACACCCCGCCTTCATGATTGCGCGCAACCGCGTTCCCTCAGCGTCGAACAGGCTCAGGTCTTCGAGCGGATTGCCGTCCACCACGAGCAGGTCCGCATGCGCGCCGGGTATCAGTTCACCGAGCCTGCCCGCCTGCCTGACGATTTCGGCGTTGACGATCGTCGCCGAGCGGATCACATCGGCATTCGACTGCGCCTTGGCATGCAAACGCAGCCCGTCGCACTGGAAGTGCTGCGTGTGCATCGACAGGTCGGTGCCGAAGCCGATTTTCACGCCCGCCTCGACGCAGCGCCTGAGCGCTTCGAGGCCCGCTTCGTACACTTTCTCGTTCTTCGCGAGACTGCTTGCGCTTTTGCCCGATTCCTTGCCGAGCGTCCGGTTCACGTGATACACGATCAATGTCGGCACGAGGTACAGATGTTTCGCCGCCATGTCCCGCGCGGTCGCGGCGCAGATGAAGTTGCCGTGCTCAATCGTGCGCACGCCGAGCTCGATCGCGCGACGTACCGCGTCGTCCGAATACGCATGCGCGGCGACGTACGAACCCCAGCGATTCGCCTCGTCCACCGCCGCGGCAATCTCGTCGTCGCGAAACTGCAAGCTTTCCAGTGGATCGTTCGGCGACGCGACGCCGCCGCTCAGCATCAGCTTGATGTGATCCGCGCCGAGCCGCAGTTCCTCGCGCACCGCCTTCACGACGTCCGGCACGCCATCCGCAATGCGGCTGAATATGTCGAGTCCCGCACAGCACCCGCATGACCCGTCCTGCCAGGTTTTCGAGCGGAAGTCGCCGTGTCCGCCGGTCTGACTCACCGCGCGTCCGCCGACGAAAAGCCGCGGCGCATCGACGAAGCCCGCGTTCACCGCATCGCGCATCCCGTAGTCGCCGCCCGCGACGTCGCGCACCGTCGTGAAACCGCGCGCCAGCATGCCGCGCATGACGGCCGTCGCCTTGGCCGCCATATAGGTTTGCGGCACGTCGCGCAGCGCCGCGATGTTCCGTTCGTTCATGTAGATGTGAACGTGCGCGTCGATCAGCCCCGGCATCACGGTCAGACCGGCCGCGTCGACGACCAGGGCCGGGTCCGGCTGACCGACGCGCTCGCCGACGGATGCGATGACGCCATCCTCGATCAGCAATTCCAGCCCATCCAGCAGCGTCGACCGTCTCGGGTCGAGCAGCCGGAAGTTGCGCATCACGATCGCGTTGCCCATCGATCCACGTCCTCAGTGTTGGCCGAAGCCGGCCGGATATCCGCTTCCTACAGCTCGAATCATACAGCGATCGTATCGCACGTCAAAAACATCGTATACCATTACATCACGCCGAAATAATAAAAACGCGAGCCGGAAAAGCGTTACGGGCATCCGGTCGGGAAAACACCTGGTCCGTTGCGGACCGGCTTCAACCGGCCGTCTCCGAAGCCGGCGATTCATTCACCAGCGAGAAAATCGATGTCGATACTTTTCAGAAATGCACGCGTCGTCGACGCCACCCATCACGATCCCGATGCGCGCCTGGATGTGCGCGTCGAAGACGGACGCATCAGCGAGATCGGCGCCGATCTGCCGGTGCGAGGCGCCGAAGTCGTGGATGTCGCGGGCCGCGTGCTGATGCCGGGCCTGATCGATTGCCACGTTCACGTGATGGCCAGCATGGTGAACCTCGGCCTCAACGCGAAGCTCCCGAACGCGTTCGCGCTGTTCCGCGCGATGCCGATCCTGCGCGGCATGATCGAGCGAGGCTTCACGTCCGTGCGCGACGCCGGCGGCGCGGACTATGCGCTCGCGCAATGCGTCGCCGAAGGCCTGATCGTGGGGCCGCGGCTTTTTACGTCCGGCAAGGCGCTGTCGCAGACGGGGGGACACGGCGATTTCCGGGCCCGGATGGAATATGGATCGCCCGATAGCTGTCCGTGCGCGCAGTATGGAGCGATCGGGCGCATCGTCGACGGCGTCGACGAGTTGCGCCGCGCGATCCGCCAGGAAATCCGCCAGGGCGCGACGCAGATCAAGATCATGGCCTCCGGCGGGGTGTCGTCACCGACGGACCCGATCGGCAATCTGCAATTCTCGGAAGAGGAAATCAAGGCCGCCGTTGCCGAAGCGCGCTCGCATCAAACCTATGTGATGGCGCACGCCTACACGGCGCAGGCGATCAGCCGCGCCGTTTCGTTGGGCGTGCGCACGATCGAGCATGGCAACCTGGTCGACGACGACGCAGCCGCGTTGATGGCGAAGATGGGCGCGTTCGCCGTGCCGACCTTGATTACCTACGTGGCGATGAGAGACGAAGGCGCGGAACAGGGCTATCCGCTCGAGTCGCAGAAGAAGAATGTGACGGTGCTGGAACAGGGACTCGATTCGCTGCGGATTTACCAGAAGCATAACGTGAAGATGGCGTACGGCTCCGATCTGCTCGGTTCGATGCACCAGCGACAGAGCGAGGAGTTGCAACTGCGCGCCCAGGTTTACTCACCTTACGAAGTCATTCTCCAGGCGACCAGCATCGCCGCCGAGGTGTTGAACATGCAAGGCCAGCTAGGTGTGATCGCACCAGGCGCGATCGCGGATATCCTCATTGTGGAGGGGGACCCGACCATCGACCTTGCCGTGCTCGGGGAGCACGGCAGACATATTCCCGTCGTGATGAAAGACGGCAAGTTCGTCAAACGCAATGGGGAAATAACGGCCCCGGCTTGATTACGGATCGGCCTTCGCGGCTCGCTTTCTTCACGAGGCCCAAAAAATTCGTATTTTTTCAAAACTTTTCGTATACGATATTTTTGAAAAGCTACCATAGCTCGTCGGGTCTCCCGCCTTGCGAGGGCAGCAGGCGCATCGGCACGCCGGTTGCGGACCAACGCATAACGGTTCCGCTCGCCGTGGTGGTGGAGACTCTTTCCAAACCTTCCTACTTCGTGGTGGTTGCATGAAACTGAGAGATGTTCCCCTCCTGCTATGCGCGTGGGCGATCGCAACGTCGGCGGTTGCGCAAGACACCGGCACGCTCGCGAAGATCAGAAAAGACGGCGTCGTGACGCTGGGAGTACGGGAATCGTCGGTTCCCTTTTCCTACTATGACGATCAGCAGAAAGTCGTCGGCTACTCGGCGGACCTGTGCGGCATTGTCGTGAATGCGATCAAGGACAGATTGCATATGCCAAACCTGACGGTAAAGGAGATGCCGACCACTTCGCAGAACCGGCTGCCGCTGATCATCAACGGCACGGTGGATCTGGAGTGCGGATCCACGACGAACAACACCGACCGCGAAAAGCAGGTTGCATTCTCCGATACGACATTCGTCATCGGCACGCGTCTTCTGGTCGCCAGGAACTCAGGGATAAAGGACTTTCCCGATCTGGCCAGCAAGACCGTCGTGACGACAGCCGGCACGACCTCGGAGAAGATTCTTCGGGAGATGAACTACAAGAACAACATGCATATGAACGTGATCAGCGCGAAAGATCACGCCGAGTCTTTCCTGACGCTGCAAAGCGGCCGTGCGGCGGCGTTCATGATGGACGACGCGCTTCTCTACGGCCAGCTTGCGAAATCTTCGGACGCCTCGGCCTACGAAGTTGTCGGAAAACCGCAGTCTTATGAAGCGTACGGACTCGTCATGCGCAAGGACGATCCCGAGTTCAAGGCGCTCGTCGATCAGACGCTCGTAGCAACGATGAAATCAGGCGAGGCGGCAAAGTTGTACGACCGATGGTTCATGAAGCCCATTCCACCCAAGGGCATCAATCTGAATTTCCCGATGACGGCCGAAGTCAAGGATCACTTCGCCAATCCCAATGACAAGCCGTATCAATGAGCCAGACCGGCGGACGTGATCGGACGGCGGCCGCAGAGGAACCCTGGCGGTGGTAAGCGGCATGGTGGCATGCTGGTATCTGCCGATCGAGGCAGCGGAGATCCGGCCAGATACCAGCAAAAAAGCCGCGGAGCCGTATGGAACGGCGGCTTTACGGATTTCAGCGAAACGTGTCGGAATACGTCCTTGGTGCCGGGGACCGGACTTGAACCGGCAAGCCCGAAGGCGGCGGATTTTAAGTCCGCTATGTTTACCAATTTCATCACCCCGGCAGGAGCGCAATCACGCGTGGTCGCGAATTCTACCACCGCCTCGCAAGCGCACCCAACCCGGCATATCCGCCGATAGACAGACGGCCCATCGCGCTACTCCCCGCTCGCATCCGGCCCCCGCCCCACGGTCATCCGCCGGTCACAAACGTTCCCGATAATCCGCTCACCGAAAACGTTTACAGCGGAACGTAAAACCGATGACGCCGACGATCAAGGATGTCGCCGCCCACGCGGGTTTTTCCATCGCCACGGTATCGCGCGCGATCAACGCGCCGCATACCGTGAACCCCGTCACGCTCGACAAGGTGCGTCAGTCGATCGACGCGCTCAACTTCCGCCCCAGTCCGCTCGGCCGCCAATTGCGCGGCGAACGCTCGCGCCTGATCGGCGTGATCCTGCCGACGCTCGCCAATCCGGTGTTCGCCGAATGCCTGCAAGGCATCGACGACCTCGCGTCGGCGCAAGGCTACCGGCTGATGCTGATGACCACGCAGTACGACATCGAGCGCGAACGTCACGCGATCGAAACGCTGCGCGAACATCGCGTCGAAGGGCTGATCCTGACCGTCGCCGATGCCGACACGCATCCGCTGCTCGACGAACTCGACCGCACCGGGCTGCTCTACGTGCTGATGCACAACGACACGGTGCGGCGTCCGTCGGTGTCGGTCGACAACCGCCTCGCCGCCTACGACGGCGTGCGCCGGCTCATCGCGCACGGCCATCGCCGCATCCTGATGCTGGCCGGCTCGTTCGCCGCGTCGGACCGCGCGCGCCAGCGGCATCTCGGCTATACGCAGGCGATGCAGCAGGCCGGGCTCACGCCCGCGCCCGCGCTCGAAGTCGATTTCAACGCGGCAGAACTCGCGCCGTCCGTGCTCGCGCATCTGACCCACGGCACGACCCGCCCCACCGCCCTTTTCTGCAGCAACGATCTGCTCGCGATGGTCGTGATGCGGGGTCTGCGCCGCGCGCGGCTGACAATTCCACAGCAGATGTCGATTCTCGGCTTCGACGGGCTCGCGATGGGCGAGCTGCTGTCGCCGCCGCTCGCGAGCATCTGCGCGCCGAATCGCGAGATCGGCTGCGCGGCGTGGCGGCGCTTGCTCGCGCGCATCGGCGGCGATTACGACGCATGCGGCCAGACCTCGCTTGCGCTGACCCTGCCGCACAGCGTGCGCGAAGGCGCGACGATCGCGGCGCTCGCGGATCGCCTCGATATATCGCCGCCCAGCGTCGCGGCGTCGACCGAGGAAAAACCCTGCGCATGAAGCGATGCCGCGGCAGGCACGTCTGGATGAATGTAAGCGCCATGCGAACGGCGACGCGCTCCCGGTGAAAACAGGAGCCGCACGAAGCACGTAACGCCCACCCGCCCTTTTCCACCTGGAGACCCGCAGTGATCCGCTCAACCACACGCTTCGCTTCCTCGCTAAAACCGCTCTGGCGCAAACTTTCGCTCGCCGCCGCAACGGCGCTGCCCGCGAGCCTGCTCGTCGCGGGCGCGACCTTCGCGGCGCTCGCGACGCAAGCCGCTCACGCCGACGAGACCGCGATCTGCTACAACTGCCCGCCTGAATGGGCCGACTGGGCAAGCCAGATCAAGGCGATCCAGCAGAAGACCGGCATTCGCGTGCCGTTCGACAACAAGAACTCCGGCCAGGCGATCGCGCAACTGATGGCCGAGCAGAAGAGCCCGGTCGCGGACGTCGTCTATCTCGGCGTGTCGTCGGCGTTCCAGGCGAAGGACAAGGGCGTGATCCAGCCGTACCGGCCCGCGCACTGGGACAACATTCCCGCCGACCTGAAGGATCCGCAAGGCTACTGGTTCGCGATCCATTCGGGCACGCTCGGCTTCTTCGTCAACAAGGACGCGCTCGAAGGCAAGCCGGTGCCACGCTCGTGGGCCGATCTGCTCAAGCCTGAATACAAAGGGATGATCGGCTACCTCGATCCGTCGAGCGCGTTCGTCGGCTACGCGGGCGCGGTCGCGGTGAACCAGGCGCTCGGCGGCACGCTCGACAACTTCGAGCCGGGCCTCGACTGGTTCAGGAAGCTGAAGACCAATGCGCCGATCGTGCCGAAACAGACCGCGTACGCGCGCGTGCTGTCCGGCGAAATTCCGATCCTGCTCGACTACGATTTCGACGCGTATCGCGCGAAGTACAAGGATCATGCGAACGTCGAATTCGTGATTCCGAAGGAAGGCACGATTTCGGTGCCGTACGTGATGAGCCTCGTGAAGGGCGCGCCGCACGAAGCGAACGGCAAGAAGGTGCTCGACTTCGTGCTGTCCGACGAAGGCCAGAAGCTGTGGGCGCAGGCGTATCTGCGGCCGGTGCGCGCGAGTGCGATGAGCCCCGACATCGCGGCGAAATTCCTGCCCGCGAGCGACTACGCCCGCGCGAAAGCGGTCGACTTCGCGAAGATGGCCGACAAGCAGTCGAGCTTCGGCGAGCGCTATCTGCAGGTGATGCATTGAACGACGTCACGTTCCCGCTGCGCTGGCGCATCGCGTTGCTCGCGCCGGCGCTCGCGGTGTTCATCGCGTTCTGGCTGCTGCCGATGGGCGCGCTCGCGCAACTGTCCGGCGACGGCCACGCGTTCGCGACCTATCGCGCGCTGCTGACGAATCCGCGCTACATGTCGAGCCTCGGCGCGACCGTCGTGCTGTCGGCGGCGGTCACGGCGGCCACGCTCGTGCTGTCGGTGATCGCCGGTCTGCTGCTCGCGCGCCGCGAGTTTGCGCTCAAGCGCACGCTGCTTGCGCTGCTGACGTTTCCGCTCGCGTTTCCGGGCGTCGTGGTCGGCTTCATGGTCATCATGCTTGCCGGGCGTCAGGGGCTCGTCGGCGCGCTGTCGCTGAAACTCACCGGCGATCGCTGGGTGTTCGCGTATTCGATGAGCGGCCTTTTTCTCGGCTATCTGTACTTCTCGATTCCGCGCGTGATCGTCACCGTGATGGCCTCGGCGACCAAACTCGATGCGTCGCTCGAGGAAGCCGCGCGCTCGCTTGGCGCGTCGCCGTGGCGGATCATGCGCGACATCGTGCTGCCCGCGCTGTCGCCGGGTCTGATCGCGGCGGGCGCGGTGTGCTTCGCCACCGCAATGGGCGCGTTCGGCACCGCATTTACGCTCGCGACCGACATCGACGTGCTGCCGATGACCATCTACACCGAGTTCACGCTGAACGCGAACATGGTGACGGCCGCGGGTCTGTCGATCGTGCTCGGCGTCGTCACGTGGGCCGTGCTCGCGCGCAGCGCCAGCGGCTCGGGCGTGGCGGCAAGCGCATGAGCGGCACGGCGCCCGAAGCAGGCATGCGCGAACGGAACGACCCCACCCCCATGAGCTCGATCACCGCCCCTTCGTCTCCCTCTCCGTCGCAGCCGGCCGCGGGACCGCGCGCGCGGCGCGCGTGGCCGTCCACGCGAACGTGGCTCGCGGCCGGTCAATGGCTCGTCACGCTGCTGCTGTGCGCGTTCCTGATCGTGCCGGTCGTGATGTCGATCATGGCCGGCCTCACGGTCAACTACTTCAAGGGGATTTCGAGCGGCCTCACGCTGCGCTGGCTCATTGAGGTGTGGGCGCAGTATCACGACTCGGTATGGCTGTCGCTCGAAGTCGCGGCGGCGACGCTCGCGGTCACGCTGCTGACCGGCGTGCCCGCGGGCTACGTGCTCGCGCGCAGCAAGACGCGTTTCGCGCGCGTCGTCGAGGAATTTCTGGTGCTGCCGATCGCGCTGCCCGGCCTCGCGTCGGCGCTCGCGCTGCTCGTGATCTACGGCGGCTTCACCGCGTTTCGCATGAGCGCGGCGTTCATCGTCGTCGGCCATGTAGTGTTCACGCTGCCGTTCATGGTGCGCGCGGTCGCCGCGGTCTGCGCGAGCAGCGATCTGCGCACGCTCGAGGAAGGCGCGGCGAGCCTCGGCGCGCGCTTCTTCACGCGCTTCGTGACGATCGTGCTGCCGAACGCGCGGCCCGGCATCGTCGCGGGCGCGCTCGCGGTGCTGACGCTGTCGATCGGCGAATTCAACCTCACGTGGATGCTGCACACGCCCGATACGAAGACGCTGCCGGTCGGCCTCGCCGACACCTACGCGTCGATGCGCATCGAGATCGGCAGCGCGTACACGATCCTGTTCTTCATCATGACGATGCCGCTGCTCGTCGCGATGCAATGGCTCGGCGTCGATGCGACCGGCCAGCGCAGCGCGTCGAAACAGCGCGGCGCCTCTTCCGCGAAATCCGACGACACGCCATGAAACTGATCTCGGTTCCCATCACGCTCACGCAGTGCGCCAAAACGTTTCGCGGCACGCGCGTACTCGAACCGCTCGATCTCGCGATCGGCGCGGGCGAAACCCTCGTGCTGCTCGGACCGTCCGGCTGCGGCAAGACGACCACGCTGCGCATGATCGCGGGGCTCGAAACACCCGACGCGGGCGGGCGCATCGCGTTCGGCGACGACGACGTCACCGCGCTGCCGATCGAAAAACGCGCGGTCGGCATGGTGTTCCAGAGCTACGCGCTGTTTCCGAATCTGACGGTGCGCGGCAACATCGGCTACGGGCTGAAGATCCGGCGCGTGCCGGCCGCGCTCGCGCGGCAACGCGTCGACGAACTGCTCGGCATGATGCGGCTCACCGCGCATGCCGACAAACCGGTCGATCAGCTCTCCGGCGGCCAGCGCCAACGCGTGGCGCTCGCCCGCGCGCTCGCGGTGCAGCCGCGCGTGCTGCTGCTCGACGAGCCGCTGACCGCGCTCGACGCGCGTCTGCGCGATACGTTGCGCGGCGAGATGAACGCGCTGCTGCGCGAACTCGGCATCACGACCGTCTACGTGACGCACGATCAGGCCGAAGCAATGGAACTCGGCGATCGCATCGTCGTAATGAGCGCCGGGCGTATCGAGCAGACCGGTTCGCCGCGCGACATCTACTATCGCCCGGCGAATCGCACGGTCGCGCAGTTCGTCGGCACGATCAACCGGCTCGCGGGCGAGCGGCGCGACGGCATGCTGACGACGGCCGGCGGGGCCGTGCCGCTGCCCGCGCATGTCGTCACGCAAGCTGTCACACAGGTCTCCGCAAACACCGCGCCCGCAACCGGCGTGCACGAAATCTTCTTCCGCCCGGAGGACGCGCGGCTCGCCGACCCCGCGAGCGCGCAGTTGCGCGGCCATGTCGAAAGCACCGCGTTTCTCGGCGAACGCACGCGTCTGACGATTGGCGGCGCCGCGCCGGAGCCGCTCTTCGTCGACGTCGCGGGCCGCATCGAGCTCGCGCGCGGCACGCCGGTCGGCATCTCGATCGAGCAGGACGCGCTCATTGCACTATCTTAGAAAGAACAGCGCCGAACCCAGGCGTTTCGACACGCAAGACCCAAAGGACTCCCCCATGCTGCTGGCTCAAATTAGCGACCTGCATATCAAGCGGCCCGGCGTGCTCGCGTATCGCCGCGTCGATACCGCCGCCTATCTCGCGCGCTGCGTCGCCGCGCTCAATGCGCTCGTGCCGCGCCCGGACGCGGTGATCATGACCGGCGATCTCGTCGATCAGGGCGACCCGCAACAGTACGCGCACCTGAAGACGCTGCTCGCGCCGCTTCAGATCCCCTACTTCCTGATGGTCGGCAATCACGACGACCGCGACGCGTTGCGCGCGGCCTTTCCCGAGCGCGCGGAATTGCACGGCGGCGGCGAGTTCGTGCAATACGCGCTCGACGTCGGTCCGCTGCGCCTGATCGCGCTCGATTCGCTGATCCCCGGCGCAAGCGGCGGCATGCTGTGCGACGCGCGGCTCGCGTGGCTTGCGCGCCAGCTCGACGCGGCGCGCGGCAAGCCGGTGGTGGTTGCGCTGCATCATCCGCCGTTTGTCAGCGGTATCGGGCATATGGATGAAATACGGCTCGATCAGGCGGCGTCGGACCAGCTCGCGGCGTTGATCGGCGCGCATCCGAACGTCGAGCGCGTGATCTGCGGCCACGTGCACCGCTCGATGTTCGTGCGCTTCGGCGGCACGATCGCGAGCGCGATTCCGTCGCCCGCACACCAGGTCGCGCTCGATCTGCGCGACGATGCGCCATCGGAATTCGTGATGGAGCCGCCCGCGTATGCGCTGCACCGCTACGATCCGGCGACGGGTCTTGTCACGCATCTGGCGTACGTCGATGCGGCCGACGGGCCGTATCCGTTTTACGACGACGACGGGCTGATCGATTGACACGAACGACGCTGGCGGCCGGCCTTCGCGACCGCCAGCAGGAACCGCCCTGCTCCGGTATGATCGGCACGCTTGAGGACCGCGCATGGGCCGGTCCCTCGATCCGCCTCCGTCATGTCCACTTCCGACGCTTCCACTTCCGCTTCCTCCGCCCGCTCGTTGCGCAGCCTGTTGCTGCTGCTGGCGACGATCGCCGGGATCTCGGTCGCGAACATCTATTACAACCAGCCGCTGCTCGATAACTTCCGCCAATCGTTTCCGGGCAGCGCGTCGTGGGTCGGCGCGGTGCCGGCCGTCACGCAGCTCGGCTACGCTGCCGGCATGCTGCTGCTCGCGCCGCTCGGCGACCGCTTCGACCGGCGTCTGCTGATCCTGCTGCAGATCGCCGGGATCTGCGTCGCGCTCGTCGTCGCGGCTTCGGCGCCGACGCTCGCGGTGCTGATCGTCGCGAGCCTCGCGATCGGCGTGCTCGCGACGATCGCGCAGCAGGCGGTGCCGTTCGCGGCCGAACTCGCGCCGCCGTCCGGGCGCGGCCATGCGGTCGGCACCGTGATGAGCGGCCTGCTGCTCGGCATTCTGCTGGCGCGGACCGCGGCGGGCATCGTCGCCCAGTACTTCGGCTGGCGCGCGGTGTTCGGCGCGTCGGTGGTCGCGCTGCTCGCGCTGGCGGTCGTCATCATCCTGCGCTTGCCGAAAAGCCAGCCGACCTCGGCGCTGCCGTACGGCAAGCTGCTGGTGTCGATGTGGCATCTGGTCGTCGAGCATCGCGCGCTGCGCGAGGCGTCGCTGACCGGCGCGGCGCTCTTTGCGGCGTTCAGCATCTTCTGGTCGGTGCTCGCGCTGCTGCTCGCCGGCGCGCCGTTTCATCTCGGGCCGCAGGCAGCGGGACTGTTCGGGATCGTCGGCGCGGCGGGCGCGATGGCCGCGCCGCTCGCCGGCAAGTTCGCCGACCGGCGCGGACCGCGCGCGATCATTACCGTCTCGATCGTGTTCGTCGCGATCGCGTTCGTGATTTTCGGCGTGTCGGCGAAGAGCATCGCCGGGCTCGTGGCCGGCGTGATCATTCTCGACATCGGCGTGCAGGCCGCGCAGATTTCGAACCAGTCGCGCATCTATGCGCTCAAGCCCGATGCGCGCAGCCGCGTGAATACCGTGTACATGGTCACGTATTTCATCGGTGGCGCGCTCGGCTCGGGTGTCGGCGCGATCGTCTGGCCGGCGTTCGGCTGGATCGGCGTCAGTATCGCGGGCATCGTGTTCGCGGGGCTCGCCGCGTCGATTCATTTGCAGCGGCCGGCGCGCGCCGCGCATTGAGCCTTGCACATCGGGCGCGGTTTCAGGCGCCGTCGCCGCGCGCCTGCGCATACTCGTGCAGCGCATCGAGCACGCGGTCGAATTCGAACGATTTGTCGTAAAAGTGCCGCACGCCATACTGTTCGCAGCGCGCGCGATACGCGGGCAGCGCGTGGTTGGTCAGCACCGCCGCGAACATCGCGTCGATCAGCCCTTCGCGCTGCAGATACGCGAGCACGGGCACGCCCGAGCCCTGCTTGAGCTGCAGGTCGACGATCACCGCATCGAACGCTTCGTCGCCGAGCAGCGCGATCGCCTGATCGGCCGAATCGGCGTAAGCGGCCACCCGCAGCAGACCGGACGAATCGATCGCCTCCATCAGGCTGCGGCGGATCAGCGGCGAATCCTCGATCAGCAGCACGCGCAACGGCGCGCGGCTGGCTGACTCGGCAACAGGGTTCGGTTCGCTGTTCATCGGAATGTCTCGCTCGTCCATCATTCGATCAGGCCGTTCTTGATCGCGTAATAAGTGAGGTCCGCGTTGTTCGCGAGGCGCATTTTTTCGAGCACGCGCGTGCGATACGTGCTCACGGTCTTCACCGACAGATGCAGTTCCTCCGCGATCTCGGTGGGCAAGCGCCCGGCCGCGAGCTTGCAGAAGATCTGGAACTCGCGCTCCGACAGCGCTTCGTGCGGGCGTCCCGCCGCGGGCTTGTCAAGATTGTCGGCGAGCGTATCGGCGACCGCCTCCGACAGATAGCGATGCCCGCGCGCGACCGAGCGGATCGCGCGCACGATCTCCTCCGGCTCGCAGTCCTTGTTCAGATAACCGTTCGCGCCCGCGCGCAGCAGATTGATCGCGTACTGGCTTTCCGGGTAGCCGGACAGAATCAGCACGCCCTGCTCGGGGCGCACCTGCTTGATCACGCGCAACGTGTCGATGCCGTTCTTGTCCGGCATCGCGATGTCGAGCAGCACGACGTCGAACGCCTGCTCGCGCACGAGCCCAATGGCCTCCTCGCCGGTGGCCGCCTCGGCGGCGACGCACATGTCCGGCTCGTCGGCGACGAACTGTCTGAAACCGCCTCGGACGATCGCGTGATCGTCAGCTATCAGCACTCGAATCATCGGTTGGGTGTCCGTGCAAAAGGCGTAACGCCGAAGCAGACATTGTAATGATCCGGGCGCGGGGCCGGCGGGCAAGGCGACGGCGGGCTCGCGCGGCACTCCACTCATGCCGCGCGCGCGAGCCGCCCTCTCGCCGGTGCACCCGCGCTCTTTCCTTCAACGCTTCATCGCCGCCGCCCGCGCGTTATTCACGCCCGGCCAGCAGATCGGCCATATCGTCCGCATGCTCCTCCTCGACCGCGAGAATTTCCTCGAACAACCGGCGCGTGGTCACGTCCTTTTCGCCGAGATAGTGGATGATCTCGCGATACGTGTCGATCGCGATGCGCTCGGCGACCAGGTTCTCGCGAATCATGTCGGTCAAATTGGCGCCTTCCTTGTATTCCGAATGCGCGCGGGTGCCGAGTCCGTCCGGCGCGAAATCGGGTTCGCCGCCGAGCTGCACGATGCGCTCGGCGATGCGGTCCGCGTGTTCCTGTTCCTCGGTCGCATGCTCGTCGAACTCCGTCGCGACCGCTTCGGAATTGATGCCCTTGGCCATGAAGTAATGGCGTTTGTAGCGCAACGTGCAGACGATTTCGGTCGCGAGCGCGTCGTTGAGCAGCTTGAGCACCGTCTCGCGATTCGCGCCGTAGCTCGGCGTGACCGGACCGTCCGACATATGCTTGCGCGCGTCCGCGCGAATCTTCTTGATGTCCATCACGAACGTGTCGCCCGAGCGGGACGCCGTGCGTTGGGCGTCGGATTGCTTCGTCATCGAACTTCTCCTTTAACCTGTATTGGGGGAATGGCGCATCACGCATGAATCGCGCCTGCTGCGCCGGCAGAGTAATGACGGCGCGTATCGCGAACGCCGGAGATCGAGTGGCGCGGTACGTCAACCACGCAAGATCGCCCGCGTTCGCGCGCCTTGTTTATCGGGTACATCGCGCTGCGTACACCGTGTGACCCACGTTCGCACTCGCGTGGCTAGGTTCGGAACACGCCGAGCAGCAACGTGACCACGAACACGACCAGAAAGATATAGAACAGAATCTTCGCGATTTCGGCCGCTCCCGCCGCAATGCCGGTAAAACCGAACACGGCGGCGATGATCGCAATCACGAAGAAGACGATGGCATAGTGAAGCATGGCGATTCTCCCTTTTGTTGGTATCGGTTATCAGCAAGCCGCTCGCCTGCCACGCAGGCGCGGCTTGCCCACACTCGAACGAGCCGCGCTAATCGATCATCTTCTTCGTCACGACGAAGCCAAGAACGAGGAACACCACGCATAGCACGACGAATACGAAGAACAGGAACTTCGCGATCGCCGCCGCGCCGGCTGCGATGCCGGTAAAGCCGAGAAGACCGGCGATCACCGCCACGATGGCGAAGAACAGTGCCCACTTCAACATGATGGCTTCCTCCCGAAACATTGAATGAACGATCAGGTCCATCCTAGCGATGGGCACCGGCGCGCGCATTCCGACGCTCGCCGTTTTTCGTGTGAGAATCCGCTTACATTGGATTACGGCAGCGTTACGCGGGCGTCGTCGCGCGCGATGCGGCGAACATGACGCCGATGCCCGACCCGAGGAGCCGAACGTGTCGAACCTGCAGAACCCGCCGGAAATACCCGGCCCGCGCGCCGCGGCGCGGCTCGCCGAGTGGATGCGCAACCGTAGCTGGGCGATCGCGATGACGGTGGCGATCGTCATCACGGTGGGCGGCCTCGTGATTCTCGAGACCGCGCGCGAGCGCATTACCGCCGAATACGAAACCGCGCTCGAAGCGCGCGACGTCACCGTGCAACTGAGCACGCTCGCGAGCGAACTCTCGCGCCTCGGCGCGCGGCAAAACCAGTTTCTTCTGACAAAGGACGACGCATCCGCCCACGCGTTCTGCGCGAGCGCCGCGCGCATTCGTGAAAATACGCGGCAACTGGAGCGCTTCTATCACGGCGGCAGCGCGGACAGCGCCGAACTCGCGAGCTTCACGCAGATTCTCGCGCTGATCGACGCGCGCATCGGCGCGGGCGCCGCCGCATTGCAGCACGCGGCGCCACATCCGCTCGATCTCGGCGCGTGCGGCGGCACCGGCAGTGTCGATGCCGCCGACGCGTCGTTGATCGACAGCACGCTCACGCTGTTGCGCGACAACGAAGAACGCCGCGCGCAGCATGCGCTCGCCGCGAGCCGCGCCGATCAGCGGCTCTCCACGCTGTGCGCGGCGGGGCTGTCGGCGTTGAACATCGTGTTGTTCATCCTGCTGTTTCGCAATCTCGGCATTCAGATCGACCGGCAGGCGCGCGCGCAGCGTCAACTGATCACGCAGCAGGAAGAGCTCGACCAGCTCGTCAACGAGCGCACGCGTCAGCTCGAAGCGCTCGGCTGGCATCTGCAGGCGGTCAGCGAAAACGAAAAAACCCAGCTCGCCCGCGAGCTGCACGACGAACTCGGCGCGATCCTGACCGCCTGCCGGATGGACGTCGCGTGGGCGCGCCGCAAACTGAAGGACAGCGAGCCCGAACTCGCCGACAAGCTCAAGCGCGTGCTCGCGAATCTCGATCAGGGCATCGCGCTGAAGCGCCGCATCATCGAGGACATGCGGCCGACCGTGCTCGCCAATTTCGGGCTCGTGACCGCGCTGCGCACGCTCGCCGACGAAGCCGCGCAGCGCAACAACTGGACGCTCGAACTGCATCTGCCCGCCGACGATATCCAGCTCGACGAGCAAACCGAAATCGCGCTCTTTCGCGTCGCGCAGGAGTCGCTGACGAACGCGGCGAAGTACGCGCGGGCGTCGAAAGTCTCGATTGCGTTGCGGGTCGGCGATGGCGAGGTCGCGCTGCATATCGCCGATAACGGCGTCGGCATCATGCCCGCCGATCTGACGCGCACGCACACGCACGGTCTGCTCGGCATGCGCCAGCGCGTGGCCGCGCATGGCGGGCGCTTCGAGATCCGGCGCGGCGCGCACAACGGCACCGACATCGACGTCGTGATGCCGGGCGCGAGCACCGCGACGCCGTCGGTCGACCTGCCGCCGCCCGCACCGTCTGTGCAGACTGCCGCGGCTGCCCCTCCGTCCCCCTCGACCCCATCGCAAAGCCCCGTGTAGCAAGACCTCGCGACAGCGCGCGCGCAACGTTGTAGGAGTGCGCCGACGCAAACACCGGAGCACGCCTACAACAAAATCGCCACGCGGCCGACAGCGCCGCCCCCGCCCTTTTTTTACCATGCAATCAGGCCGGTTCGAGAACGGATCGAGACCTGATCGACTGGCATGGCCCCGGTCGGACGACATCAACCGATGCATTCTCGACAAGGAGAACTCTCATGACTCGACTGATCGCTTTGCTTCTGCTTGCAGGAACGGCAATGCTGGCCACCGGCTGCAACACGATGGCGGGAGCCGGCGAAGACATCTCGAAGGGCGGCAATGCCCTCACGAATTCAGCGGAAAAGGCTAAATAAGCTGCACGCACATGGCATGTCGACCAGCCCGTCGCGAGACCTCCGCGACGGGTTTTTTTTGCTCCGCGATGTTTTGAACCTTCAGCGTTTGAACCTTCAGCGCGCCTCATCCGCGCATAAAAAACAGCGCGGCGATCCACCCGCGTGGATCGCCGCGCTGCCCGAGCTCGCTAGCGGGTCACGTCATTGCCCCGTCAACGTATTCGTCAGCTCGATGCTCGGCGTGCTCGTGTTGCCGTTCTGCGCGATCAGCAGATGGATCTGCCCCGGCTCGAGCTGGGTGATCGCACCGCCGACCGGCACCGACGTGATCAGCCAGTCGGCATTGTTCGACAGTGAGAACGCCTGCGACTGGAAGATCGGTGTCTTGCTGCCGGCCACGGTCGCGATCAGCACGTACTGGCCGCCCGATACGTAGATCGAATCCTGGCCGCTCGGCGGCACCGCGTTCTTGAACGACACACCGGCGATCGTCGGCGACACCGTCGCGATGCTGGTCGAGCTCGCCTGCACGAGGTACAGGTCGAGATTGGTCGCGTTCGCCGATGCATTGAAGCCCCGCACGCGCGCGCTATTGGACAGCAGCCCCTTGTCGAACGGATCGTCGATCAGGCCGATATCGGGCGCGGCCAGACCCGGCAACGCGAGCACGGTGTACTCGTGGCCCTTCGCGACATCGGGGAACGTGCCGCTCGCGAGCGCGGTCTTGGTGCCGGTCGCCGCATACGCGACGGTCGTCGAACCGGTGTTGATGTTGGTGAGGTTGGTGACGCCCTTATAGGAGATGTTGGTTTGCCCGGAAGGCGCGCTGCCGTTGACGAGGAAGTCCACCGCGGGCCCGCTCGGAATCGCATGGATGAAATGGATCTCGGGATTGGTCAGCCCGAGCTCCTTGCCGGCGTCGTCGGAGCCGCCGCCGCATGCGCTGAGAATCGATGCGGCGGCAACGACCGCCGCCATGGTTCGGATCATTTTCATTGTGTTCACCTGTCTTGATGTCGGGCTGTCAACCCGTCGCCCATTGATATGTGGCTTCCGCGGCAAACCCGCGGACACCCCCTCCCATCCATGCGGCACCGTGCGCCGGCGCTTCGCGCGACGCGGTCCGTGCCGATGTGGACGCTCGCAATGAGCAATGCGTGTGCCGCAAGGGTCGCAACGGCATCGGACTTCCGATAAAGGTCCTGAGCGACAACGGCTTGCGCGGATTTAGAATTTTTCCTCGGCGGTCCGGGCCGCCGCGCGGTGTATCGTTCCGGCGGCTCCCATACTTACACGGCCCCCTGCATGTCTTACCAACACTTACTCGCCGGGCTCGACCTGGGCTTCACGCGGCTGCGCAACCGCGTCGTGATGGGTTCGATGCATACCGGCATGGAAGACCGCTTCTGGCATTACCCGCAACTGGCCGCATACTTCCGCGAGCGCGCGAAAGGCGGCGTCGGGCTGATCATCACCGGCGGCATTTCGCCGAACCGTCAGGGCTGGCTGCTGCCGTTCGGCGGCACGCTGAACTCGGTGTTCGACCTGCGCAATCACCGGCTGCTGACCGAAGCCGTGCACGCCGAGGGCGGCAAGATCGCGTTGCAGATCCTGCATGCGGGCCGTTACGGATATCAGCCGTTCGTCGTGTCGGCCTCCGCAATCAGGTCGCCGATCTCGAAGTTCAAGCCGCGCGCGCTCAGTCTCGCCGGCATCGGCAAGACCGTGCGCGATTACGCGCGCTGCGCGCGGCTCGCGCAACGCGCGGGTTATGACGGCATCGAGATCATGGGCAGCGAAGGCTATCTGCTGAACCAGTTCCTGTGCCCGCGCACGAATCGGCGCACCGACCGCTACGGCGGCAGTATCGGCAACCGCATGCGGCTCGCGCGCGAGATCGTCGAGCAGGTGCGCGCGGTGTGCGGCGAACGCTTTATCGTCGTGTACCGGCTGTCGCTGATCGATCTCGTCGAAGGCGGCAATACGTGGGATGAGACCGTGCAGGTCGCGCAGGCACTCGAAGCGACCGGCGTGACGATGTTCAACACCGGCATCGGCTGGCACGAGGCGCGCGTGCCGACCATCGTGACCTCGGTGCCGCGCGCGGCGTTCGCGGCGCTCACCGCGCGCCTGAAGGCCGCGGTCGACGTGCCGGTGATCGCGTCGAACCGTATCAACACACCGGAGATCGGCGACGCATTGATCGCCGACGGCGCGGCCGATCTCGTTTCGATGGCCCGGCCGCTGCTCGCCGATCCCGAGTTCGTGCTGAAGAGCGCCGAGGGCCGCGCGCACGAGATCAACACCTGCATCGCGTGCAACCAGGCCTGCCTCGATCACACGTTCCGCAATCAGCGCGCGAGTTGTCTCGTGAATCCGCGCGCGGGACGCGAGACCGAGCTGATCTATCGGCCGCTCGCGGACCCGCGGGCCGCGCGTTCGATCGCGGTGGTCGGCGCGGGCCCGGCGGGTTTGTCGGCGGCGACGGTGGCGGCGTCGCGCGGGCATCGCGTGACGCTGTTCGAGGCGAGCGACACGCTCGGCGGCCAGTTCAATCTGGCGATGCGGGTGCCGGGCAAGGAAGAGTTCAGCGAGACGATCCGCTATTTCCAGAGTCAGTTGCGGCGCCATCGCGTCGACGTGCGGCTCGGCACGCGGGTCGATGCGGCGCTGCTCGCCGCGGGCGCCTACGACGACGTGATCGTCGCGACCGGCATCGTGCCGCGGCGCCCGGCGATTGCCGGCATCGACGGGCCTAACGTGCTGTCGTACGTGGACGTGCTGCGCGGCTCGCCGGTCGGCGCGCGGGTCGCGGTGATCGGCGCGGGCGGCATCGGCTTCGACGTCAGCGAGTTTCTGCTGCATCGCGCGGGCGAACCGCTGCCGGTGCCACGCGACACGTGGCTCGACGAATGGGGCGTCGATCTCGCGGTGCGCGAGCGCGGCGGCCTGAAGCCGCCCGCGCCCGCGCAACCCGCGCGGCAGATCTGGCTGTTGCAGCGCAAGGCCGGCAAACCCGGCGCCGGACTCGGCAAGACCTCGGGTTGGGTGCATCGCGCGACGCTCGCGAGGAACGGCGTGAAGATGCTGGGCGGCGTCGAGTATCGCGAGATCAGCGCACGCGGTTTGAGAATCGCGCGTGACGGTGCCGACGAATGGCTCGACGTGGATACGATCGTCGTGTGCGCGGGGCAGGAGTCGTTGCGCGATCTGTTGCCTTCGGTTGAGGGTAAAAGCGAAGGCGGTCCGCGTTTTCATGTGATCGGCGGCGCGAAGCACGCAGCCGAACTCGATGCGAAGCGCGCGATTCGCGAGGGCGCGGAGCTGGCGGCGGCGCTTTGAAGGCCGCCCTTTTGAAGACCGCCCCCTACGCGCCGCGCTTTTTGCGGTAATCGAACCAGAAAGACAGCCCCACGCTCACCAGAATCACAATCGTCGCGACCACCGTGTAACGCGTGACCGGCTCGCCGAGCAGCAGCGCGCCGAGCACGACCGCGACCACCGGATTCACATACATGCAGCTACTCGCGATGATCGGGCTCGTGTGACGGATCAGATAGCCGTACGCGACATACGCGGCCATCGTGCCGATCAGCATCAGATAGACGAACGCGAGCATCGGCAACACATGCAGCTCGAACATCCGCTCGCCCGACACCCACGCGACCAGCGTCGAGACCGCGCCGCCGAGGCCGATCTGCAGCGCGGTCGACAGAAACAGATCCGACGGCAGCTTCAGTTGTCCGGCCAGATGCGCGCCGCCGGCCCAGAACAGCGCGCCGCACAGAATCGCGAGACTGCCGCCCGCCGAGCCGGGCGTGTTGTCGCCGTGACTCAGAATCGCGATGCCGACGAGTCCGAGGCCAATCGCAAACCATTCGCCGCGGCCGATCTTGCGTCCCGCGACAGCCGCGATCACGCTCGCGAAGAGCGGCACGGTCGCAACCATCACCGCCGCGGTGCCGGTGCCGACCGTGCGCATCCCGTAGGCGAGCATGCCGCTCGACAGGCCGACGAGCATCGTGCCGACGAGCCCCGCGTTGCGGATTTCGGCGAAGCTCGGCGGGATCGGCTTGCGGCGCACCGCGAACACGAAGAGACCGACGCCGGCGAACAGGTTGCGCAGACCGGAGAGCAGGAGCGGCGGAAACGAGCCGAGCGCGACGTGCACGGCGAGATACGTCGAGCCCCACACCAGATAGACGACGGCAAGCGCGAGCGCGATCTGGCCGTTGCGCGACCGCGGCAGACGGAGCGGCCAATCGCGCAAGGAAAAACCTGAGCGTTGCGGCGACATGCGTTCAACCCGCCCATGCCATGCAAGGCGCCGCGCCTGCGCGGAAAACCCGGCGGCGGAATGGCGAGCGCCGCGGCGGCGAGGCGGTCTGACTGGCGGGACTGACGGACATGTCGGGGGAACGGAAAGACGATGGACGGCCGCGGAAAACCAACGCGGCTAAAGCAGCCAGATCAGCTGAAGGGGCGGACAGTACGGTGGTGGAGAACAAGGCGGTGCGAAGCAAAGGGACCCACAAGCGCGGCGCTTGTGGGCCGCGCCAACGACAGCCGGCGCCGCCGGCGGTCACGCGCCAACACGGCGCGCACCGCATTATGCAGTAAGCGCCGCGCGCCCCGTTCGGGAGAATCGTAACTTTTGGCGTACTTGCAACAGAAAAGCCGGGGACGCCGCCCCGGCTTTTCACTCACGTCGAATTGCGCGACGAACTGCGCCGCTCCGCTGGGGGCCTCAGTTAGCCATCGCGCCCGACGCCTCGTGCTTCATGCCCATCGCGCCGCCCTTCTTCATCGAATCGTGCTTCATCGCGTCCTTCGACATGCCGTCCTTCGACATGCTGCCTTTGGACATCGAATCTTTCGACATGACGTTCTTCGACATCGCGTCGTTGGACATCGCGCCGCTCGCCTGCGCGAACGCGGCGCCGGCGCTCGTCAGCAGCGCGAGAGTCAGGGTGGCGATTGCAATCTTTTTCATGGGAAAACTCCGTTGTGGATGGATGAATCGAAACCGGCAAGAACCGGCGTATTTCCGAGGCCGCTGCCGCGCGCGTCAGGAGCCTCCGAACCAGTTGTAGCCCTGGTCGACCCAATAGCCGCCGGGGTAGGTGTTGGTGACGAATATCTCGACGATGTGCTTCGGATTCTTGTAGCCGAGCTTGGTCGGCATGCGCAGCTTCATCGGGTAGCCGTATTTCGCGGGCAGAAGCTCGCCGTCGTACGAGAACGTCAGCAGCGTTTGCGGATGCAGCGCGGTCGGCATGTCGATGCTTTCGTAGTAGTCGTCCGCGCATTGGAAGCCGACGTACCTCGCCGTCGTGTCCGCGCCGACGCGCCGCAGAAAAGCGCCGAACGGCGTGCCGCCCCAGCGGCCGATCGCGCTCCACCCTTCCACGCAGATATGCCGCGTGATCTGTTCGGCATGCGGCAGCGCATACAGCTCGGGCAGCGTCCATACGCGCGGGCCGGTCACGAGGCCGCTCACCTTCAGACGGTAGCCGGAGCCATCGACGCGCGGCACGTCCTCGATCCCGTAGTACGCGTTGAACGGGAACGGCCGCGTGATCTGTGCCTCGGTGTAGGTCGGCGCGAGCTGCGTCGGATCGAACAGCGCGGCCTGCGCGCGGTCGTTCAGCCGCGATACGGCGGTAAGGAAGCGGTTCACGGAATCGTCGTCGGTCAGCGAGCAGCCGGTCAGCATCGATAGGCCGCCGAGCGTCAGCAGTTGCCTGCCGAACAGGCGCCGCGACGGCATCGCGAGTTCACGCTTCGCGTCGCTCAGGATCGATTCGCGGTCGAGCTTCTGAATCGCGCTTCGCGCGGATCTGCCGGCGGGTTTATCCGTTTGTTCGGCCAGGTATTGATCGGGCGGCTTGTGCATGATTCGATGTCCGTTTTCAATGTCCGCTTTCGACGTCCGCTTTCGACGTCGGTTACGTTGGCGTTCTGCGTCGGTCTCGCGGCTTGCGCGCGGCCATTTACGCGCATGCCGCTCATCGCCCGCGCAGCATCGCGAGCAGCGAGCGCGGCACCAACGCCACCAGCGCCAAATGCACGGCGAGAAACGCGGCGAGCAGCGACATCGCGGTGAAGTGGACGACGCGCGCGTTGTCGTAGCCGCCCATCAGCTCGCGCAGCAGCGGAAACTGCACCGACTTCCAGATCGCGAGCCCCGACAGCACGAGCACGATCAGATCGGCGATCGCGAACAGGTAGGCGAACTTCTGCACCGCGTTGTAGACGCGCAGGTCGTCGTGCGCGAGCTTGCCGCGCAGCGCGGCGATGAAGTCGCGCAGCACCGCGCGTGGCGTGAGCGGCAGGAACTTGCGCGCGAAGCGCCCGCTCGCGAGGTTGAGCGCGACATATACGAGGCCGTTGAACACCAGCAGCCACATCGCCGCGAAGTGCCATTGCAGCGCGCCGCCGAGCCAGCCGCCGAGCGTGAGCGCGGCCGGAAAGCTGAATGCCGGGAAGATCGGCGAAGCGTCGTAGATGCGCCAGCCCGACAGCATCATCACGATGGCCGCGAACGCGTTGAGCCAATGCGTGATGCGCACCCACGGCGGATGAATGACGCCACGCCGCTGCGGCGCGGCCGGCGCGCGGTTGCGCCGTGCATGAGGGGTTGCCATGTGACTCTCGCTGAAACGGGGAAAAAAACGGGGATAAAGAATGCGGCGCGCCGGATCCCGGTCAATGGCACGCGGGAAGGTCGGCGGCTTGCAGCACGTCGCCGGTCGCGTCGTTTTCGACGAAGGCGACCACGCCGAAGCGGTCGGCGGGCGCGTTCGCATTGGTGTCGGCATTGGTGCCGGCTTGCGCGTCCTCGACACGGACGTCCTGACGGATCCGCGCATGACCCGCAACCAGCGGCATCGGGCCGATCCACTGCCGCACGACGCGCTCGTGATGCAGCGTCGCGCCGCGGTTTTCGCCCGCGCCCACCTGCGAAACAAGCGAGTTCTCGTAGACCGCGAGATAGGCGCTCAACGGCCCGGCGGCAGACGCGGCTTTACTGTCGAACCGCGCGTCGACGCTGAACCCGCCCGGCAGACCCGGAGTGGGCGGCGTCAGCGCGAGCGCGATGCTCGCCTGCGCGGGCTCGGCGACGAGTTCGTCGATGCGGCGCGCGAAGCTGTCGCGTTGCGACCAGTCGCGCAGTTCGCGGCCGGCGACGAACACTTCCGGCGTGTAGATCGTGTGAGCGCCCGCGAGATGAGTCAGTCTCTGCTGACGTTCGGTGAAGCGATGCTGTGAAAAGCGGTCGGTCCAGCCGAGGCTGTTCCAGTAGTCGACATGCAGCGCGAGCGGCACGATGCCGTGCGCGGCACCATCGCTTTTCCATTGACCCAGCCAGCGGTCGGCGGGTGGGCAGCTATCGCAGCCTTCGCTGCTGTAAAGCTCGACGAGCGCCATCCGATGCGCGGGGCTCCGGGCGGTGCAGATGGGGTCGGCCGCGCCGGCGGCAACGTTGATGAAGAGAAGCAGCGCCGGCGCGACGGCTAATGCGGGAAACAGGCTGAAACGCTGCAGGGTCGAGCGATTGCGCGCGGTTGACATGACGTGCTCCGATCAGGATCTGCACGTTTGTCGAACCGCGCGGCGAGTTATGACAGGCGGGTTCTGATTTTTTTCGTACGTCGATTTTGCACGTCGAGCGAGCCGCCCGAATTTCACCCGCTGTTCACCCGACGTTCATTCACCGTCACCGCGCGCCACCCGTCACTCATTGGTAGCTGACGACCACCGCCACGCGCGTGTCCGCGCTTGACGCATTGCGTACAATCGTTTCCTTCCTGTTGCGCCGCGCGAGACGCTCCGGCGGCGACGCACGGCGTCGCAAACGGAAGCGCGGCCGGCCGCGTGCTAACATTTCCCTTACGTTTCGCGTCTACCCCGTTCCTTCAATTTTTTCCACGCTTTTTCAATCCACCTGGCCGCTTTCCCATGATTCCGATGCGCCGTCCGACTTTCCACGCTCTCGCCCGCTTGCGCCGCTGCCGCGCGAGCGGGTGCGCGCGTGGTGCGAACGGCACGCCGCGCACCCCTGGCGAAACGGCCCCGACGCTCCCGCTTCCCGCTGCCCGGCGCCCGCTCTGACGTTGCCCCCTGATGACCTGGGCCGCGCCAGCGGGCTCCGGGCTCATCTGATGCATGTGTCACCGGCACATCTCTCATTTGCACACTGTTGCGCGCTTGCGCGCGCCGCATCCGATGCACACCGATACGGAGCACTCACCATGAAAAAGACCCGCACCTGCTACCTGACCGAACTCGACGTGACCCGGCTCGAAAAGCACGCCGCCGGGGATGCGAAGCTGCAGGACATGCTCGACGACGTCCTCGAGCGCGCGGTGATCGTCGGCTCGCGCGAAATCCCCGCCGACGTCGTCACGATGAATTCGCAGGCGACGCTCGTCGACGAAGCGAGCGGCGAGCAGATGACGTGGACCGTCGTCTATCCGCCCGACGCCGATTTCGCGCACGGCCGGCTGAACGTGTTCTCGCCGGCCGGCCTCGCGCTGCTTGGCGCGAAGCGTGGCGAACGCATCTGTTTCACGCCGCCGAGCGGCACGCAGAAGGAACTCAAGCTCGCCCGGATCCTGTATCAGCCGGAAGCCGCCGACGATTTTTCGCTGTAAGCCGCGTGTCTGGCCGGCGTAATGCAGCGATGTTCCATACGGTGCCGGAACAGGAACAGGACATGTCGAACGGCAACCCGATGGATCGCCCGATCCGGTCCGGGAGGTTGCCAAACGACGGGCGGCCGGTGTATCGTGTGCGCTGCTAACGCGGGGGTCCTGCGTTGCACGGAGCCGGAGGTCCGTGCCGCGTGGGTGAGAAATACCCTTTGAACCTGATCTGGATAATGCCAGCGCAGGGAAGCGTACGGATTTCGCACTCCAGCTCCACTGCCTCATCCCTTCCGCGATTTCCGACTACTTCCATCTCGTCTCCTGCTTAGCGGCCCCCCACAAGGGACCAGCGAAGTGCCTTGCATTGGACCGGCGTCAGTGCTTCGCACCTACTGGTCGAGCGCAACACGTTGCATGGAGATACCGCATGAACGCCAATCCGAAGTTCCTTTCCGCCGAAGCCCACGTGGACGAAGCGGCCGTCGCGCCGTTGCCGAATTCGCGCAAGATCTACGTGAGCGGCTCGCGTCCCGACATCCGCGTGCCGATGCGCGAAATCTCGCAGGCCGATACGCCCGACAGCTTCGGCGGTGAAAAGAATCCGCCGATCTACGTGTACGACACGTCGGGGCCCTACTCCGATCCGGACGCGAAGATCGACATCCGCGCGGGTCTGCCGGCGCTGCGTCAGGCGTGGATCGAGGAGCGCGGCGACACCGAGCCGCTGACCGGTCTGTCGAGCAGCTTCAGCCGCGAGCGCGCCGCCGACCCGGCCACCGCGCAACTGCGCTTCCCCGGTCTGCACCGCACGCCGCGCCGCGCGATCGCCGGCAGGAACGTCACGCAGATGCACTACGCGAAGCAGGGCATCGTCACGCCGGAAATGGAATACATCGCGATTCGCGAGAACCAGCGCCGCGCCGAGTATCTGGAGAGCCTGAAGGCAAGCGGCCCGAACGGCGCGAAGCTCGCCGCGATGATGGGCCGTCAGCATCCCGGCCAGGCGTTCGGCGCGAGCGCGTTCGGCCCGAACGGTCTGACGATGATCACGCCGGAGTTCGTGCGTGAAGAAGTCGCGCGCGGCCGCGCGATCATCCCGAACAACATCAATCACCCGGAAAGCGAGCCGATGATCATCGGCCGCAACTTCCTCGTAAAGGTCAACGCGAACATCGGCAACTCGGCCGTCACCTCCTCGATCGGCGAGGAAGTCGACAAGATGACATGGGCGATCCGCTGGGGCGGCGACACGGTGATGGATCTGTCGACCGGCAAGCACATCCACGAAACGCGCGAATGGATCATCCGCAACAGCCCGGTGCCGATCGGCACGGTACCGATCTATCAGGCGCTCGAAAAGGTCAACGGCAAGGCCGAAGACCTGACGTGGGAAATCTTCCGCGACACCCTCATCGAACAGGCCGAACAGGGGGTCGACTACTTCACGATCCACGCGGGCGTGCGTCTGCAATACGTGCCGCTCACCGCGAACCGGATGACCGGCATCGTGTCGCGCGGCGGCTCGATCATGGCGAAGTGGTGTCTCGCGCATCACAAGGAAAGCTTCCTGTACGAGCATTTCGAAGATATCTGCGAAATCATGAAAGCGTACGACGTGGCCTTCTCGCTCGGCGACGGTCTGCGTCCCGGCTCCATCTACGACGCGAACGACGAAGCGCAGCTCGGCGAGCTGAAGACGCTCGGCGAGCTCACGCAGATCGCGTGGAAGCACGACGTGCAGGTGATGATCGAAGGTCCGGGCCATGTGCCGATGCAGCTCATCAAGGAGAACATGGACCTGCAGCTCGACTGGTGCGACGAGGCGCCGTTCTACACGCTCGGGCCGCTGACGACCGACATCGCGCCGGGCTACGACCACATCACGTCGGGTATCGGCGCGGCGATGATCGGCTGGTTCGGCACCGCGATGCTCTGCTACGTGACGCCGAAGGAGCACCTCGGTCTGCCGAACAAGGACGACGTGAAGACCGGCATCATCACGTACAAGCTCGCCGCGCATGCGGCCGACCTCGCGAAGGGTCATCCGGGCGCGCAGGTGCGCGACAACGCATTGAGCAAGGCGCGCTTCGAGTTCCGCTGGGAAGACCAGTTCAACCTCGGTCTCGATCCGGACAAGGCACGCGAATTCCACGACGAAACGCTGCCGAAGGATTCGGCCAAGGTCGCGCACTTCTGCTCGATGTGCGGCCCGCACTTCTGCTCGATGAAGATTACCCAGGACGTGCGCGAGTTCGCCGCGCAACAGGGCGTGACCGACGACGAAGCGCTGAAGAAAGGCATGGAAGTGAAGTCGATCGAGTTCATGAAGCAGGGCGCGGAGATTTATCAGCGGCAGTAGGCAGTAAGCAGCCTCGCGCGTCATCGCATCGAAGCCCGCCGCAATGGCGGGCTTTTTTTTATTCCGCCGCGCAGGCACGCGACGTGCTGGAAAAGGATAAAGCAGGGACAAAGCAGACAAAACATGTGATTACGAAGCCGGCGCTTCGCTAACAAGCCCATACAACCGGATACGGGCCGCGCGGCTAGCATCGAATACAGGGAAGGACGTCTGTCCCGCTCCCATGACTACTTCCAACTACAAACGGAGTCAGCATCATGAAAACGATCCGTCAAATCGGTACGCTCGCGGCCGTCGCTACGCTCATCGCGAGTCTTGCGGCGTGCGGCGGCATGTCCACGCGCACCCGTGATACCGCGATCGGCGCGGGCGTCGGCGGCGCCGCGGGCGCGGCGATCGGCGGCTCCGGACTGTCGACGCTGGGCGGCGCGGCGGTGGGCGGCGTGATCGGTAATCAGGTCGGCAAATAGCGTCGGCAGATAAGGACTGCGGGACTGCGCGACGCTTGCAATGCATTGAAATACGCGGTTACGGTTTTGCGATAGTGTTCGCGCCGCAACGGCGTAAGCTCATGACAGTGACGCCGCCGCTGCCGGCGTCGGTTCATCGAGGAGCGCGCCATGAAGCCCCGCGTCGTCAATTCCCTTCGCGCGAGGGGCCCGTGGCTGCCGCGCGGCTTTTCGTGTTCCATCTTGCGCATTTCCAGCCGCGCTCCGGCGCGTCCTCCCGCCCGCGCGTATGCTCGCATCCTCGCGATGCTCGGCGGCGGTGCCGCCTCGCTCGCGTTATCCGGCTGCTATTACCCCGCCGGCTACTATCCGTCCGGGTACTACACGTCGTATTACGCGACCCCTCCCGCCACCACGGCCCAGCAAAACGCGCCGGTCGATCCGTCCGACCCATCGGGCGCGCAGCAACAGCAGCAACAACTGACGCAGGCGCAACCGCAAACCGCGCCGCCGGACACGCCGCCCGCGTATGTCGCGCCCTATCCCGCGTACTATCCTCCGCCCGTCTATCCGTACCCGGCGTATTACGGCTATCCGGCCTACTACGGGCCCTCGATCGCGGTCGGAATCGGCTTCGGCGGCTATTGGGGCGGCGGCGGGTGGGGACACCACCACTGGCATTGAACCGCGCATTGAATCGCGCGGGCCCGACCACCCGTCACCCACCCACTCCCGCCCGTAGTTTCCCGGCTTGACGCGCCCGCACGGCGCTCTATCCTTGGGGAAGCCACATCCAGCACCCGCTTAAATCAGGCGGCGTCCGCTCCGTCGAGGTCACCGGCGCGCATCCGTCCTGCCGCAGCGACGCGCCCGTCATGCGCAGTCTCTCCGCGTCGATCCGAACAACAACGAAGGAGACGTGATGTTTCACCAACTACTCACTCCGGTCGGCAATTCTCTATTCCCCTCGTTTCTGGTCGCCGCGCTGCCGATCATCGTCGTGCTCGCGCTGCTCGGCTGGGCCCGCAGGCCGGCCTGGCAGGCCTCGCTCGCGGGACTCGTCGTCGGTCTGATCGTCGCGATTCTCGTCTGGCAGTTTCCGGTCGGGCTCGCGTTCAACTCGGTGGCGGCCGGCGCGGTGTTCGCGTGCTGGCCGGTGATGTGGATCGTGTTCACCGCGATCCTGCTGTACAACATCGCGCAACGCTCGGGACGCTTCGCGGCCTTTCGCCTGTGGATGATCGACAACCTGCCGAACGACCGGCGCATCGTGCTGGTGGTGGTCGGCTTTTCGTTCGGCGCGCTGCTCGAGGGGATTTCGGGCTTCGGCACGCCGGTCGCGATCACGAGCTCGCTTCTGATCATGCTCGGCTTTCCGACGCTCGAAGCGCTGACCTTCACGCTGATCTTCAACACCGCGCCGGTCGCGTTCGGCGCGCTCGGTGTGCCGATCACCGTGCTCGGCGCGGTCACGCACCTGCCCTCGGACATGCTCGCGAAGATGGTCGGCCGGCAATTGCCGCTCTTCGCGGTCCTGCTGCCGTTCTACGTGATCAGCGTGTATGCGGGCTTTCGCAACATGCTGCGGATCTGGCCGGTGCTGCTGGTGTCGGGCGTGAGCTTCGCGCTCACGCAGTTCATCGTGTCGAACTTCGTGAACTACAGCCTGACCGACGTGCTGTCTTCGCTGGTTTCGCTGATTCTCACCGTCGCGTTCCTGCGCATCTGGAGGCCCGCCGTCGATCCGAAATTCGCGGTCAACGTCGATCGCATCGGCGAGGTGCGCGGCAAGATCGGCGGCGCGCAGGGCTGGTATCCGTGGATCATCGTGTCGATCGTGGTGATCGTCTGGACGATCGCGAAGATCTTCACGATCGGCGACGTCAAGATCTCGTGGCCGGGGCTCGACAAGGCCGTCTTCATCACGCTGTACAACACGCCGTACGGCGCGATCTGGGACTTCCAGCCGCTCGCGACCGGCACCGCGATTCTGGTGGCGGCGATCATCACCGCGTTCATCGTGCGCCTTTCCGTCGCCGAATTCGGCAAGGCGATCGCCGACACGTGGGTGCAGACGCGCATCGCGATTCTGACCGTGGCGACGATCGTCGGCCTCGCGTATCTGATGAACTACTCGGGGCTCACCTATACGCTCGGTCTCGGCGTCGCGTCGGTCGGACCGTTCTTCCCGCTCGTGTCGGCGTTCCTCGGCTGGGTCGCGGTGTTCCTGTCCGGCAGCGACACGTCGGGCAACGCGCTGTTCGGCAACCTGCAGGTGGTGGCGGCTAATCAGCTCAATCTGAACCCGGTGCTGATGGCGGCGACGAACTCGTCGGGCGGCGTGATGGGCAAGATGATCTCGCCGCAGAATATTTCGACCGGCGTCGCGACCACCGAATTGAAGGGCAAGGAAGGCGTGGTGTTCGCGAAGACCTTCAAGCATTCGATCCTGCTGACGGTGCTGCTCGGCGTGCTCGTGTGGGCGCAGCAGAATTTCCTGCAGTGGATGATTCCGCATTGACGGGACGCGGGGGCAACGCCCTCCGTCATCCGCGGCGGCCCCGCAAAATAACTCACGCGTGTCACGCGCCCGCCCGCTCACGGCGGGCGCCGTCTAGAATCCCGCCTCGTCCGGTCGCAATTTTTCTCACCTATGCGTGAGAATTGCTCGTTTTGCGCGTGCCCCGGCAGCGCCTACGATCGACATCACCGGACGCCGCCGTCTCCCGGATTTTGCCGTTTCATTCCACGCTGAAACGTTTTGCGCGATCGCGCTGCTACGATGCGCAGGCGTCCCGACTCAACCGCGCGCGGCGCTCTTCCCATGAAAGCCAAAAACCTGCTGCAGTTGCTGATTCTCGCCGCCCTGTGGGGCGCATCGTTCCTGTTCATCCGCGTCGGCGTGACCGACTTCGGCGTCGCGCCGCTGATGGCGCTGCGCGTCGGCATCGGCGCGGTCTTTCTCGCGATCGTGCTGATCGCGCGACGGCCGCTGCGGCAATCGGCGAGCGTGCTGCGTACGCGCGCGCTGCCGCTGCTGATGGTCGGCATCCTGAATTCGGCGGCACCGTTCTGCCTGTTCGCGTATGCCGAGCTGACGCTGCCGGCGGGCGTCACGTCGGTGATCAATGCGAGCGCGCCGCTGTGGGGCGCGCTGGTCGGCTTCCTGTGGCTGCGCGACCGGCTGAGCGCGCTGCGCACGCTCGGACTTGCCGTCGGTTTTCTCGGCGTGCTGATGCTCGTGTGGAATCAGATCGCGGCGCCGGACGGCTCGTCCGCGGCGCCGCTGACCATCGCGCTCGCGGCCGCCGCCGCGCTCGGCGCGACGCTGCTGTACGGCGTCGCCGCCAACTACACGAAGCGCTACCTCACTGGCGTCGATGCGCTGAGCGTCGCGACCGGCACGATGATCGGCGCGACGATCGTGCTGCTGCCGCTGGCGGTGATCTACTGGCCCGCCGCGCCGATCTCGCCGCGCGCATGGGGCGCGGTGCTTGCGCTCGGCGTCTTCTGCACCGGCGTCGCGTACATGCTGTTCTTCCACCTGATCGCGGTGGCGGGGCCGGCGCGCGCGATTGCCGTCACGTTCGTCATTCCGATTTTCGGCATTCTGTGGGGCGCGCTGTTTCTCGGCGAAACGGTGTCGCCCGGCATGCTCGAAGGTTGCGTGGTGATTCTGGTCGGGACGGCGCTCGCGACGGGGGTCATCAAGCGTTTGCCGTGGATGGGTACGCGGCGGCGCGCGGATACCTGAGCGGGAGTGCCGCTTTCCCGCTGTCGGCGAGAAAGCGCAACACACCCGCGCCGTGTAACTCGACGCACAAAGAGCGCGGATAAAAAAACGCCCGGGATTTCCCGGGCGTTTTCTCGGTCGGCGGCGTTGACTGCCAGCGCCTTGCGTCAGTGCAACTGGTCGACCATGAGACTCATGATCTGCCTCGCCTGCGGGCTGTCATCGATCTGCCCCTTGTCGTCGACGACAGCCACGCGCGTCTGGTCGGGCGTTACCGCGCGCACGTTCACGCGATACTCTTTCGCGACCTTTTCCTTCTTGCCGTGGAAGATCTGGCTCCAGAAGCCCTGTTCGGCCGACGTCATGTCCTTCGGATCGACATAGCGCACGAAGTACAGGCCGCGGCTCGCATCGCGATCGTTGACGGTGAAGTTGCTGCGGTCGAGCGCGAGGCCCACGCGCAGCCATGCGCGGTCATACGGCTCGCCGAGCGTGAGTTCCGTCGACGAAAACTGCGCGGGCGTACCCGACGTATCCGAATCCGGCATCGGCGGCTGGGCCGAGAGCGCGACGTTCTGCGCCGCGGTCGCGGCCGCCGCCGACTGCGCGCCCGCCGTCGCCGCGTTCGGCGCGACCTGCGCGCCGGCAGGCGACAATTCCGCGTTCTGCGTGCCGGCCGCCGTGCCGCGCGAATCGGCCAGCGCGAGCGCAGCCATCAGGCGCTTCAGATACTCCTGCTCGAGCGCCGGGTCGTTCGGCTTCGGCTGCCACTGGCTCGAGTCGTTGTTCGTGCCGGTGATCGCTTCGCGCATGCCCTTCTGGCTCACGAACACGTAGGTGCCGCCGTTCGGCGCCGCCTCGAGACGCGTGCGGAACTTGTTGCGCTCCGAGGTCACGTAGCTGTTGCCCATCGCCTTCGACAACGTATTGCGGATAAAGCCGTCGTTGATCTGCGCGTGGGTCTCGTTCCAGTCGGTTTCCATCACGCCCTTGTCGCGCTGGTCGACGACGAGCAGGAAGCCCTGCTCCTGCCAGAAGCGGCGGATCTGCGGCCAGGCCTGATCGGGCGTCTTGTTGTCGATCACGAGCCAGCTTTCGGTGCCGTCGCGCTGGATGTGCATGCCCTGCACGGGCGGCACGACCACCACCGAGTTACCCGACGGCGCCTGCGCCTGCACCTGCTTCAGGGTGGACAACGAGGTTTCGCCGCCCTGTGGCGGCAGCGAACGCTGATCGGCCGTCTCGTCGATCATGTTCGGCGGTACGGCAAGCGATACCTGCTTCGATCTGGAGTCGCTCTTGTAGTCGATTTTGTTCGGCGACGAGGTGCCACAGCCGGCGACCAGCCCGCCCGCCATCAGCACTACTGCAAACCGCTTGGTAAGACGAAGATCAGTCATGTTCGGGGAATCCTTCCGCTACGCCACGGCGAGTTTCCGTGGATCAACCCAACATTTTACCGGTCCCGGCGCAGCGTGTGCAAAAACTGGGGTTTGCCCGCCGCGGGCGGCAAACCACCGTAGCCGTTTCGGCGTCAGAACCACGGTAAAAAAGTTCCCCCACCCTCTCCCGTTCAGCTTCTTATAAGGTAAATTTCACACTCGATAACATTTCCCGGTTGACCTCGGGACGGTCCCTATCGCGACGCCAGAGGCCTGTCCTGAAAGGACTTTCAGCATGCATGCAGCTTTATTTTGAGATTGCGCGCGGCCGCGCCTGACTCGGGTCGCGAGCCATGGAAAAACCGGGTGTTACCTTTCATTCACTTATCTCAATAAAACCCGCAACGCCATGCAAGGCAGACCACCCATGTCCAGGTCCTGTTTCTGTCGGTCCGTGATCGCGTCGGCGATCGCTGTCGTTGCAGGCTACGTCAGTGCCGGCGCGCATGCCGAACTAGGCGGCGTGATGCCGAACCAGGCGGGTTCGGGCGCGAGCGCGCCGCTCAACGGCGCGCTGCGCGTGCGCACGTGGACCGACGCCGGCAATACGACCATCAACGAATACGCGACGAGCACCGGCCAGATCATCGCCTACACGTGGCAAGGCCCGACCATGCCGGACCTGCACGCGCTGCTCGGCAAATACGCCGATTCGTACAAGGCCGGCGCGGCCGCCGCGAACAACGGCAACCTGCATTCGTCGCGGGTCGCGCGCTCCGACGTGATCGTCGAATCCGGCGGCCCGATGCGCGGCTACGTCGGGCGCGCGTGGCTGCCGGCGGCATTGCCGCCCGGCGTCACGTCGGACGATCTCCAGTAACGCGCACGCGCCCTTCAGTCGCCCCCAGTCGCTCAGTCGCCCTTCAGCCCCACCCGACGGCCGCCCGCCATGACATCCGCCTTCCGCTTCCATGCCCTGCTCCTTGTCGTCTGCGCGGTCCTTGCCGGCTGCGGCGGCGGAGGCGGCGGATCTTCCACGTCCGGAACCGGCTCGACGCCGTCGGCCGGCACGCCATCGTCCACCACGACCGGTTCCACGACCCCGTCCAACACGGCTCCGGGCGCAAGCGTGCCGCAATCGAACATCGCGAACGTGCAGCCGGTCACGGTCGGCGTGTCGCCCGGCATGACGCGCAACATGCTGACGACGAGCGTCACGATCTGCATGGCCGGCACGAGCAACTGCACGACGATCGACGACATCCAGGTCGACACCGGCTCGAACGGCCTGCGCATTCTCGCGTCCGCGCTGCCGTCGAGCCTTTCGCTGCCGTCGGTGGCCTCCGGCGCCGGTGTGTCGGGCGAATGCGCGGTGTTCGGCAGCGGTTACGCGTGGGGCTCGGTGCGCACCGCGGACGTGCACATGGCCGGCCAGCTTGCGTCATCGATTCCTGTCCAGTTGATCGCCGATCCGGCGCTGCCCGCCGCGCCCACCGACTGCGCGAACGCCGGCCCGGCGATGCTGACCGTCGCGAGTCTGCACTCGAACGGGATTCTCGGCGTCGGACTGTTCCCGGTCGACTGCGGCAACGGCTGCGCCAATTCCGCGCTGCCACGCTGGTACTACAGTTGCACCACGAGCGGCTGCACGGCGAGCACGCAACCCGTCGCGCAGCAGTTGACCAACCCGGTGAGCAGCTTCGCGCTCGACAACAACGGCGTGGTGATCGACCTGCCGGCCGTCGCCGACACCGGCGCGGCCAGCGTGTCGGGCTCGCTGATCTTCGGCATCGGCACCCAGGCGAACAACACGCTGAGCGGCGCGAGCGTCCTCAAGGCGAGTTCGGCGACGGGCTACGTGACGACGACTTCCGGCGCTCAAACCTATGCGGTGAGCTATCTCGACAGCGGCTCGAACGGGCTCTTCTTCCACTCGTCGCAGTTCCCGCTGTGCGGCTTCTGGTATTGCCCGGGCTCGACGCAGACGGCGAGCGCGTCGATCACCGGCATCGATGGCGGATCGACCACGGTGTCGTTCGACGTCGGCAATTCGAGCACGCTGTTCGGCTCGTCGAACAACGCATTCGACAACCTCGCCGGCAACGCGAGCCAGGGCTTCGGCTGGGGCTTGCCGTTCTTCTACGGGAAACGCGTGTATACCGCGATTGCGGCGCGCAATACGTCGGCTGGTCCGGGGCCGTATTACGCGTTCTGAGCGCGCGATGTCTGGATCAACCCGCGTCGCTGGCAGCCTGCGCGACCGGCGTGACCAGCTTCGCCGGCGCGAGCCAGCGGAATACATCCAGTTCTTCGCCGTGGAACGTGCACTCGGCGGCCGCCGGGGTGCTGACCTTCTTCGGCGCGGCGGGTTTCGACGCCACCTTGACCTCCGAAGCAGCGTGCGGCGCCGATGTCGCCCGCGGCGCGGACGCCACCAACGGTGCCGACGCAGCCGCCTCGGACGCCGTCACCAGATGCTCGATCGATCCCTCCACCACTACCCGCGAACCGCGAATCGCGGCGCCCCGATGCGTGACCCGCAGCGTATCCGACGTCGTTTCGGCCAGCTTGCTTCGCATCAACTGCTCGCATGCGCCCGAGTTGCGAGTAGTGATCGTGCAGGCCGTCAGCAGAGCGGCAGCGGTCGCGAAGCAGGCAAGAGAGAGAATCCGAATCTTCATTGATGGTCCGTTGTTCTAGCCGTCGGCCATTGTAGCTTACGGTCCTGTCGACCGGCACCGCCGCCGCGCCGTCAGCCGCGCGTCGTGCGCCGGCAGTCGGCGCCAGCGATACCGCGCGCCGCCCCCATCGCTCCCCTTGACGCCGTCCCAATAATATGGTCCCATTGCGCACTATGTACCGCGTCCAGACCACCCTATCCCTACTACTAGCCCGCTCTACCGGGCTAGGTCTGCTGCTGCGCGCTTCCGCTTCTCTCTGATACACCGAAGCATCGCTTGAATCCCCAGTAACTGACCCAGCCCCGGTTTCCGACCGGCGGCCCAGTATCGCTTTTTCGTCGTCCGGTCGACACCCGTTCCATGATCCCACACCCCCGGATGATGAAAATGTTGAAAAACCCTGCTACCAAGTACCGCTCGTTCAAGCCCATCAATTTGACGGACCGCCAGTGGCCGTCGCGCACCATCACGCGCGCGCCGATCTGGATGAGCACCGACCTGCGCGACGGCAACCAGGCCCTGTTCGAGCCGATGAACGCCGAGCGCAAGATGCGCATGTTCAAGACGCTCGTGCAGATCGGCTTCAAGGAAATCGAAGTCGCGTTTCCGGCGGCGTCGCAGACCGACTTCAACTTCGTGCGCGAACTGATCGAAGGCGGCCATATTCCCGACGACGTCACGATCGAAGTGCTCACGCAGGCACGCGACGATCTGATCGAGCGCACCTTCGAATCGTTGCGCGGCGCGCCGCGCGCGATCGTCCATCTGTACAACGCGACCGCGCCGGAATTCCGCAAGATCGTGTTCGGCCTCGAGAAGAGCGGCGTGATCGAACTCGCGCAAAAGGCCGCGCGCACGATGAAGCGCCTTGCCGACGCGCAGCCGGAAACGCACTTCACGCTGCAATACAGCCCCGAAGTATTCAGCGGCACCGAACTCGAATTCGCGAAGGAGGTCTGCGACGCCGTGTTCGACATCTGGCAGCCGACGCCGGAACACAAGGCGATCGTCAATCTGCCGGCCACCGTCGAAATGGCCACGCCGAACGTCTACGCGGACCAGATCGAATGGATGCACCGCAATCTCGCGCGCCGCGATTCGCTGATCGTCTCCGTCCATCCGCATAACGATCGCGGCACCGCGGTCGCCGCCGCCGAACTCGCGGTGATGGCGGGCGCCGACCGCATCGAAGGGTGTCTGTTCGGCAACGGCGAGCGCACCGGCAACGTCGACCTCGTCACGCTCGCGTTGAACCTCTACACGCAAGGCGTCGACCCCGAACTCGATTTCTCGAACATCAACGAAGTCGCGCGCACGGCCGAGGAATGCACGCAGTTGCCGGTGCATCCGCGTCATCCGTATGTCGGCGATCTGGTGTTTACCGCGTTCTCGGGCTCGCATCAGGACGCGATCAAGAAGGGCCTCGCCGCGCAGAAGGCGGACGCGATCTGGGAAGTGCCGTACATGCCGATCGATCCGAGCGACCTCGGCCGCACCTACGATTCGGTGATCCGCGTGAACAGCCAGTCGGGCAAGGGCGGTATCGCGTATCTGCTCGAGCAGAGCTACGGCGTCGTGTTGCCGCGCCGCCTGCAGGTCGACTTCAGCTCGGCCGTGCAGCGCTACACCGACGACAGCGGCCAGGAAGTCACGCCCGCGCAGATCTGGGAACTGTTCCAGCAGGAATACGTGCGCACCGCCGAGCCGGTCCACTATATCGGCCACAGCTTGTCCGAGCACGACGGCCGCGAGCACATCAGGCTCAACGTCGAAATCAACGGCACGCCGCGCGTGCTGAGCGGCGCCGGTAACGGCCCGCTCGACGCGCTGATGCACGCGTTCGACGTGCCGGTGCGGATCCAGCACTACGAAGAACGCGCGCTCACGCAAGGCGCCGATGCCCGCGCGATCGCGATCGCCGAAATGGCCGGCGCGGACGTGGCCGGCAGCGCGTTCGGCGTCGGCGTCGACGCGAACCTGATCACGGCGTCGATCCGCGCGGTGATCAGCGGCGTCAACCGCGCCTATGCGCGCGCGAATGCGGATGCGAAGGAGCGTTTCTTCGAAGCCGCGTTGAGTGGCGAAACGGTGTGAGGCTTTGACGATGTGAGATGAATGTCCGGCGCACAGTGCCGTGGTGCGCTGACAGCAAGAAGGGGGCGTTTTCAACGCCCCCTTCTTTTATTGCCGGTTCATCCGCAGCCGTGGTGGCGGCATCCACGCGCGTTCAACGAAACACGTCCCGGCCGAAATACTTCTGCGAAATCCGCTGATACGTGCCGTCTTTCCTCATGCCCGCGAGCGCGTCGTCGAGCGCCATGCGCAGCTTCGGGTTGCCCTTGCGGATCAGCACCGCGGACCGGCTGCTGTCGTCGGACGACGTATCGACCGCGACGATCCTGATCTTCGCGTCGGGCTCGCGCTTCCTGTAGTCGAGAAACGACAGCGAGTCGTTGACGGTCGCATCGACGCGGCCCGCCACGATCAGATCGACCGATTCGTCGAAGCCTGGTGCGGGGATCAATTCCGCGCCGTGCGCGGCCGCGATCCGGCCGAGGTAGCTGGTCGGCGTATTGGCCGATTTGCGGCCCTTCAGGTCGTCGAAGGATTGGATCTGCGTGTTGTCCGACGCGACGATCAGCACCGCGTGCGACGTGATGTACGGATCCGAGTAATCGTATTTGAGCTTGCGCTCGTCGGTCACGCCCACTTCGTTGATGACCGCGTCGTAGCGGTTCACGTCCAGACCGGCGATCAGGCCTTCCCATTTGCCTTCGATGAATTGCGGCTCGACGCCCAGACGCTGCGCGATCGCGGTGCCGAGTTCGACGTCGAAGCCGGTCAACCGGCCTGCGTCGTCGTGATAGGTGAACGGCGCGTAGGTGCCTTCGGTGCCGATCCGGAACACGCCGGATGCCCTGATCCGCGTGAGATCGTCGGCGCTCGCCGGATGCGCGAGCGCCGCGTGCAACAATGCGATCATCGCCAGCGAACGAATCGGCTTCATCGTCATGAGCATTGGCGGAGCCTTCACTGCGCCTCGAGCTGCTTCATCCCGCTCAGTACGTCTCCAGATGCAGCCGCCCTTCCCGCTTCAACTTCGCCCACAGCACCTCCCAATCGAGCTGATGCTGCTCGACGATATCCCTGAGCGCCTGCAGCACGCCGTCTTCCATGCCTTTCAGGCCGCACACGTAGATATACGTGTTGTCGTCCTTCAGCAGATTCGCGACGTCCGACCCGCGCTCGCGCATCGCGTCCTGCACGTAGCGCTTCGCGTGGCCCGGCGTACGGGAAAACGCCAGCGTGGAGTCGATGAAATCCTTCGGCAGATTCGTCAGCGGCCCGAAATACGGCAGTTCTTCCTTGGTGCGCGCGCCGAAAAACAGCATCAGCCTGCCGGTCGCGCCTTTGAGACGCTTGCGCCGGCGGTACTCGGTCATCGCGCGCATCGGCGCCGAGCCGGTGCCGGTGCAGATCATCAGCAGATGCGAGTTCGGATGATTCGGCATCAGGAACGTGCTGCCGAATGGGCCGATCACGTTGACCACGTCGCCCTTCTTCAGATCGCACAGATAGTTCGAGCAGACGCCGTCGATCGCGTCGCCATGCTGCCGCGATACGCGCCTGACCGTCAGCGACACGTTGTTGTAGCCGGGCCGCTCGCCGTCGCGCGGACTCGCCACCGAGTACTGCCGCGCGTGATGCGCGCGTCCGTCGGCGCTTGCGCCGGGCGGCAGAATGCCGATCGACTGCCCCTCGAGCACCGGAAACGGCATCGCGCCGAAATCGAGCACGATATGGTGGATGTCGCTGGACGTCGCGGCGTCGGTCAGCCGGTAGTTGCCGACCACGGTCGCGGTGGTCGGCGTCTTGTGCGTGTAGAGATTCACATACGGTTTCGCGGCCGACCACGGCGGCACGACCGCGCCGCGCACCGTGTCGACTTCGATGCCGTCCGCGCCCTCGGCCGCGTCATCCGACGCGGCCGGCGCTTCGTCCGCCGGCGGCACCGCCATCGTGTTCTGTTCGGGCAGCACGTCCCACGTGAACTGCTCGTCGATCGAGTACGCGTCGGCCTTCAGCACCGTGCGCCAGTTGTCGATCGCGCCGGTCGGGCACGGCGGCACGCACGCCATGCAGCCGTTGCAGACATCCGCCTTGACCACGTAGTTGTCGTCGTCGTGCGTGATCGCGTCGATCGGACAGGTCTCTTCGCAGGTATTGCAGCGAATGCAGATTTCCGGATCGATCAGATGCTGCCGGAGAACTTCGATCGATACTGGGCCGTTCATGACTCCCTCCACTTCTTCACCTGCCTTTCCGCACGTCGGTCGTGCTTCAGTTGAAGCGCACGTATTCGAAATCGACCGGCTGACGGTTCACACCCATCGCGGGCGGCGCGATCCAGTTCGCGAACTTGCCGGGCTCGGCGACGCGCCCCATCAGCGACGCGACGAACGCGCGATCTTCCGGCGTGGCGAGCCACTTCGCTTCGTTCGCGGCCCATTCGGCCTCGCTGACGACGCGGCCGTCGGGTGACACACGCACCCCGGCGAACGTGCCGATCTGCCGGTTGAACGCCTTGTGCGGCACCGTCATGCGAAAGTCGATGCCGGCTTTCTCGAGCACCTTGTTCCAGCGCCCGACGCCCGCCACGGAATCCTTGATGTAATCGTCGCGCAGCACTTCGTTCATCGCGTTGAGCATCGGCACCTCGCGTTCGACGAGCTTGCCGTCCTGCACGTCGAGCAGCTTGTAGCCATGCTCGTTCAGACGATGATCGTCGTCGCGCTTGCCTTCCTCGTAGCGGCCCTTCAAACCGGAGCTGTAGAACGTCGCCGCATTCGACGAATGATCGGCGCCGAACAGGTCGATCGTGACCGAGTAGTGGAAGTTCAGATAGCGCTGAATCGTCGGCAGATCGATCACGCCGGCCGCGCGGATCTTCGCGACGTCGTCGGTGCCGAGTTCGTTCATCACCTGCGCGGTGCGCTGGATCACGCGCGACACGCCCGATTCGCCGACGAACATATGATGAGCTTCCTCGGTCAGCATGAACTTCGTGGTGCGCGCGAGCGGATCGAAACCCGACTCGGCGAGCGCCGACAACTGGAACTTGCCGTCGCGGTCGGTGAAGTACGTGAACATGTAGAACGCGAGCCAGTCCGGCGTTTTCTCGTTGAACGCGCCGAGAATGCGCGGATTGTCGTCGTCGCCCGAACGGCGGCCGAGCAGCGCTTCGGCTTCCTCGCGGCCGTCGCGGCCGAAGTAGCGATGCAGCAGATACACCATCGCCCACAGGTGACGGCCCTCCTCGACGTTGACCTGGAACAGGTTGCGCAGATCGTACAGCGACGGCGCGGTCAGCCCGAGATGACGCTGCTGCTCGACCGACGCCGGTTCGGTATCGCCCTGCGTGACGATGATGCGGCGCAGATTCGCGCGATGCTCGCCGGGCACGTCCTGCCACGCGGCTTCGCCCTTGTGCTCGCCGAAATGAATCTTGCGGTCCTGGTCGCCCGGCGTGAGGAAAATGCCCCAGCGGTACTCGGGCATCTTCACGTAATCGAAGTGCGCCCAGCCTCCCGCGTCGACGCTCACCGCGGTGCGCAGATACACGTCGTAGCCGTGCGAGCCCTCCGGGCCCATATCGCCCCACCACGACAGAAAATTCGGCTGCCACTGTTCGAGCGCGCGCTGCAGCGCCCGGTCGTCGGCGAGGTTGACGTTGTTCGGAATCTTTTCGCTGTAGTTGATCGTAGACATGGTCGGTTCCCTGTTCGAAAGCCGCGGTGGCGAGAGAGGCACGTATCGGCAGGCGGCGCTGGGTTATCGGTCGGATGCGGGTGAGATGCCGGGTGCGCGTGAGACGTGGCTCAAGCGTCGCTCAGGCGTTGCTCAGACCCGCGACACGTCGAATTGCGCCTTGCTGCCCTTGCCGTACACCTTGAGCGCGCCCTTCTCGCCCACTGCGTTCGGCCGGTTGAAGATCCAGTTCTGCCACGCGGTGAGACGGCCGAAGATGCGCGTCTCCATCGTTTCCGGGCCGTTGAAGCGCAGATTCGCTTCGAGGCCGGTCAATGCATCCGGCGACATCGCCGCGCGCTCTTCGAGCGCGATGCGGATTTCGTCGGCCCAATCGATATCGTCAGGCGACGCGGTCACGAGCCCCAGGCGCTCGGCGTCGACCGCCTTGACCGGCTGGCCGATCAGCGCGCGCACCGCGTCGAGCGGCTCGGCCTCCTCGTAGAAGCGCCGCGCGAGCCGCGACTGATGCGTGACGAGCGGATACAGGCCGAAGTTGACTTCCGACAGCGTGAGCGCCGGTTCCTCCTCTTCGTTGCCCGGCAGCGCGGCCATGTAGGTGCGATCGGCGGCGAACGCGAATTCGGCGAACGTGCCGGCAAAGCACGAGCCCGGCTCGATCAGCGTGAACAGCGAACGCGACGACACGTCGATGCGCGCGAGCGTGCGGCGCAGCATCCCGATCGTTTCGCGCACGAACCAGTGGTCCTTGTGCCGCAGCAGCGTCGCGTCGACCGCGAGCAGGTTGCGCGCGTCGCCTTCGGTCTTGAACACCCACGTGCCGATGTCGAGTTCGTTGGTGCGCATCGACAGGATCGCGTCGTCGAGTTCGCGCGCGAATTGCAGCGGCCACCAGTTCGCGCCGGCGGCGACGATCGCGTCGATATCGGCCGGTTGCGCGGTGCGCGGCGCGCGCGCGGTGAAGGTCGCGACGCGTTTCGCGCGATCGATCGTCACGTCGACCGTTTGATAGCCGATGCCGTCTTCGCGATCGGTGCGTTCGATGCGGGTCAGCGCGATGCCCTTCGCATCGGCGGGACGATCACTCCGTTCGGCGAGTTCGAGCGCGCGCGCCTGGATGGCCTGCTCGAACTGGTTCGGCTTCACGACTTCGTCGACCAGACGCCATGCCTTCGCGCGTTCGCCGCGCACGCCTTCGACCACCGTGCAGAAAATGTCGGCCCGGTCGTGACGGACGCGGCGCTTGTCGGTCACCCGCGTGAGGCCGCCCGTGCCCGGCAGCACGCCGAGCAGCGGCACTTCCGGCAGCGACACCGACGACGAGCGGTCGTCGACCAGATAGATTTCGTCGCAGGCGAGCGCGAGTTCATAACCGCCGCCCGCGCAGGAGCCGTTCACCGCGGCGAGAAACTTCAGGCCCGAATGACGCGACGAATCCTCGAGCCCGTTGCGCGTTTCGTTCGTGAACTTGCAGAAGTTGACCTTCCACGCGTGCGTGGACAAACCCAGCATGAAGATATTCGCGCCCGAGCAAAACACGCGGTCTTTCAGGCTCGTCACCACCACCGTCCGGACTTCCGGATGCTCGAAGCGGATGCGCTGGATCGCGTCGTGCAGCTCGATGTCGACGCCGAGATCATACGAATTGAGCTTCAGCTTGTAGCCGTCGCGAATGCCGCCGTCCTCGGCGATGTCGAGGCCGAGCGTCGCGACCGGACCGTTGAAACTCAGCTTCCAGTGCCGGTACTGCGACGGATCGGTGCGGTAATCGACCGGCGCAACCTCGGCAACGGCGGTATGTACTGTGGACATGGGGCGTCTCCTGACTGGACGATGCGGGATCTGTTTTTTGAACAATAGTGCATCGTCATACCCATGTAAAGCATTTTAGTGCATATTTAGGTGGAAACCCTGTATCTCGCGCTGCCGCTCAGCTCACCTGAGCGTCGTCCGGCGACTCCGCCGCGAGCCGCGCGGCGAGGCGGTCGCGCAGTTGCAGGTACGCGTCGGCGAGCGTTTTCTCGCTCGTGTCGAAGCTCATGTCGGCGCGCCCATACAGCTCGGCGCGCCCGGCGAGGATGCGCTTCAGGTCGTCCATCGCCTCCTTGTTGCCCGACATGGGCCGCAGATCGCCTTGCGCGATGACGCGGCGCATATGCTCCTCGGGCGTCGCCTGCAGCCACACGGTAAAGCAGTGCGACAGCAGCGCGTTGAACGTGCCCGACTCCGACACCAGCCCGCCCGGCGACGCGATCACCGCGCGTTCGTGCTCGTGAATCACCGCCTCGAGCGCGCGATGCTCGTAGCGCCGATACGCGCTCGCGCCATACAGCGAATGGATCTCCGCTGGTGGACAGCCCGCGAGCTGTTCGATCACGCGCGTGAGCTCGATGAACGGCACTTTGCGCTCCTGAGCGAGCATCCGCCCAAACGTCGATTTGCCCGCGCCGCGCAGGCCGATCAGCGCAATGCGGTCCTTGCGGTGCGGGTCGCGCGGCGCCTGCGCGAACATCTCGGCGAGCGCCACGCGCGCACGCTGCAACGCGGCCTGGTCGCGCCCCCGCAGCAGTTCGCGGATCAACAGCCACTCGGCCGACGAGGTGGTTTCGTCGCCGATCACTTCGGCGAGCGAGCAGTTCAAGGTAACCGCGATCTGCCGCAGCACCAGCACCGACGCATTGCCGACGCCCGATTCCAGATTCGCCAGATGCCGCTCCGACAGACCGGTCTCGGCCGCGAGCGTCTTGCGCGTCATGCCGCGGCGCGCGCGCAGCAGCCGCACGCGCTCGCCCATCGCGGTGAGAAACGGGTCGCGCTCTTCACGCTCAGCGCCACGCCCGGTGCGTTCGGCGCGGGCCGCTTCATCGTCGGCGGCGGCGTCGGCTTCGTCCAACGGTACGGGAGAGTACTTTTGATTCATGTTTTGCGACCTCTCGACTTCGATACATGTACTATAGTGCTTGACACGCACAAGGTGAACGGTTTAATTTTCGCCAAAAGCTGATCCTAATCACAAACACAGTCACGCGCCGCCGAACTTTTACCGGCGGCGTCTCGAAGACAGCGCGGCAACACGCATGCACCAAAGTTCCGGTGCCGGCCATCCGGCCCGCGTGAGCACGCGCTTCTGGAGGCTCGCATGTCCCCACAGGATTTCCAGCGTCTGATCGCAGGCGTCACCGGGCAACTCGCCGGGCGCCCGCTCGACGATTCGCTCGCGGCATGGCTGAACCACACCTGGCCCGCCGACAGCCCTACCTTCAGGGAGCTGGCGAACGCCTGCCGCGGCGGCGTCGCCGCAGGGTGGCTGTGCAACCGCGAGGCCGGCGGCATCCGCTACGGCCGCATCTTCAAGGCGTTGCCCGACACGCACGGCTTTTCCGTCGACGTCGTCGACATGCGGGACATCGCCGGTCCGCACCACGTTCATCCGCACGGCGAGATCGACCTGATCATGCCGCTCACAGAAGGCGCGACGTTCGACGGCCATCCGGCCGGCTGGTGCGTGTACGGCCCCGGCTCCGCGCATCGTCCGACGGTCGCGAACGGCCAGGCGCTCGTGCTGTATCTGCTGCCGCAAGGCGCGATCGAATTCACCCGCGCCTGAGCACGATCACGAGGACGAGGACGAGCATGAGCGAGCTTCTGAAAAACTACGTGGCCGGCCGGTGGATCGCCGGTCAGGGCGCGGGCACGACGCTGACCGATCCCATAACCGGTGACGCGCTCGTGCGCATATCGAGCGCGGGCCTCGACCTCGCGCGGGCCTTTGGCTTCGCGCGTGATCAGGGCGGCGGCGCCTTGCGCGCTCTCACCTACGCGCAGCGCGCCGCGCATCTCGCCGACATCGTCAAGCTGTTGCAGTCGAAGCGCGACGACTACTACGCGATCGCCACCGCGAACTCGGGCACGACACGCAACGATTCGGCGGTCGATATCGACGGCGGCATCTTCACGCTTTCGTACTACGCGAAACTGGGCGCATCGCTCGGCGACGCGCACGCGCTGCGCGACGGCACTGCGACCGCGCTGGGCAAGGATCAGTCGTTCAGCGTGCAGCACGTGCTGACGCCGACGCGCGGCGTCGCGCTCCTTATCAACGCGTTCAACTTTCCGTCGTGGGGACTGTGGGAGAAAGCCGGACCCGCGCTGCTGTCCGGCGTGCCGGTCATCGTCAAGCCCGCGAGCGCCACCGCATGGCTCACGCAGCGCATGGTCGCCGACGTCGTCGACGCAGGCATCCTGCCGGAAGGCGCGCTCTCGGTGATCTGCGGCGGCTCGGCGGGCCTGCTCGAGCAGGTCCGGGCATTCGACGTCGTGTCGTTCACCGGTTCCGCCGACACCGCCGCGACGTTGCGCGCGCATCCGGCCTTCGTGCGGCGTAGCGCGCGTCTGAACGTCGAGGCCGACAGCCTGAACAGCGCGATCCTGGGCGCGGACGCAACGCCCGATACGCCCGCGTTCGATCTGTTCATCAAGGAAGTCGTGCGCGAAATGACGGTGAAGTCCGGGCAGAAATGCACGGCGATCCGTCGCGCGTTCGTGCCGCGGGACTCGCTCGAAGCGGTGCTCGACGCGCTGAAAACGAAGCTCGCGAAAATCACCGTCGGCAATCCGCGCAACGAAAGCGTGCGCATGGGCTCGCTCGTCAGCCGCGCGCACTACGACAACGTGCTCGCCGGCATCGCCACGCTGCGCGAAGAAGCGGTGCTCGCCCATGACGGGTCCGCCGCGCCGCTGATCGACGCGGACCCGGCGGTGGCCGCCTGCGTCGCGCCGCATCTGTTCGTCGTCGACGATCCGGACCACGCGACGTTGCTGCACGACGTCGAAGTGTTCGGCCCGGTCGCGAGCGTCGCGCCCTATCGTGCCGCATCGAATGGCGAAGATCTGCCGGAAGCGCACGCGGTGGCCCTCGCGCGACGCGGTCAGGGCTCGCTCGTCGCGTCGATCTATTCGAACGACGACGCGCATCTCGGCCGCCTCGCGCTCGAACTCGCCGATACGCACGGACGCGTGCATACGATCTCGCCATCGGTGCAGCAAAGCCAGACCGGCCACGGCAACGTGATGCCGATGTCGCTGCACGGCGGCCCCGGCCGCGCGGGCGGCGGCGAAGAGCTCGGCTGCCTGCGCGCGCTCGGTTTCTATCATCGGCGCGCGGCGGTGCAGGCATCGGGCGTCGCGCTCGACACGCTCGCGCAAACCACGCATTTGCCGCCGGCCTAGCGGAAGCAAGCATCGAGCGGATCACGAGCACAGAACAGCCGGACCGCCCCCCACGGATGGAGGAGACATATGGAAGCCCTGCTGGAAACGACCGCGCGTCAGCCGGTCGCGCCGCCGCCCCCGTTATTCAACTTCGCGACGCATCTGTTCCAGTTGAATGAGGCCCGCGCGCACAAGATCGCCTACGTCGACGACAACGGCGCGACGACCTATGGCGAACTCGAAGCACGCGCGCGACGCTGCGCAAGCGCGCTGCGCGCGCTCGGCGTGCATCCCGAGGAACGCGTGCTGCTCGTGATGCTCGACACGGTGTCGCTGCCTGTCGCGTTTCTCGGCGCGCTGTATGCGGGCATCGTGCCGGTGGTCGCGAACACGCTGCTGAGCGCCGCCGACTACACGTACATGCTCACGCATAGTCATGCGCGCGCGGTGATCGTGTCGGAGCCGTTGCTGGCTCAGGTCACGCAAGCACTGAACGGTATCGACGACGACTGTCAGTTGATCGTCTCGCAGCCGCGGGCAACCACCGGCGCGACGCTTGCCGCGCCACGCTTCGAAACGCTGGTCGACGCCGCGCTGCCCGCGGCGAAGGACTGCGCGAGCAGCGGCGACGACATCGCGTTCTGGCTGTATTCGTCGGGCTCGACCGGCAAGCCGAAAGGCACGGTCCATACGCACGCGAATCTGTACTGGACCGCCGAGTTGTATGCGAAGCCGGTGCTCGGCATCGTCGAGAGCGACGTGGTGTTTTCGGCGGCCAAGCTGTTCTTCGCGTATGGGCTCGGCAATGCGCTGACCTTTCCGCTATCGGTCGGCGCGACCGCGATCCTGATGGCCGAACGCCCCACCGCGGATGCGATCTTCGCGCGCCTCGTGCAACATCGCCCGACCGTGTTCTACGGGGTGCCGACGCTCTACGCGAGCATGCTGGTCTCGCCGAATCTGCCCGCGCGCGCCGACGTCGCGATCCGCGTGTGCGCATCGGCGGGCGAAGCATTGCCGCGCGAAATCGGCGAGCGCTTCACCGCGCACTTCGGCGCCGAAATTCTCGACGGCATCGGCTCGACGGAAATGCTGCATATCTTCCTGTCGAATCGCGCGGGCGAAGTCGAATACGGCACGACCGGCCGCCCGGTGCCGGGCTACGAAGTCGAACTGCGCGACGAAGCCGGCCATCCGGTGCCCGACGGCGAAGTCGGCGATCTGTACATCAAGGGGCCGAGTGCCGCGCTGATGTACTGGAGCAATCGCGAGAAATCGCGCGCGACGTTTCTCGGCGAATGGATTCGCAGCGGCGACAAGTACCGGCGTCTCGCGAACGGCTGCTACGTGTACGCGGGCCGCAGCGACGACATGCTGAAAGTGAGCGGCCAGTACGTGTCGCCGGTCGAGGTGGAAATGGTGCTCGTCGAGCATCCCGCGGTGCTGGAGGCGGCGGTGGTTGGCGTCGATCATGGCGGGCTCGTGAAGACCCGCGCGTTCGTCGTGCTGAAACGCGAGTTCGCGCCATCCGGGATGCTCGCCGATGAACTGAAGGCGTTCGTCAAGGAACGGCTCGCGCCGCACAAGTATCCGCGCGATATCGTGTTCGCCGACGATCTGCCGAAGACCGCTACCGGTAAGATTCAACGTTTCAAGCTGCGCGAACAGTCATAAGGTGCTCCATGTCGAACTCCGCCCCCGCTCTTCACCCCGCCGCCGCGAGCCGCTTTGCCGGACTGCCGGCGACCGCCTCGCACGGACCGTTGCGCATCGAGTATCGCTGGGTTAATGAACAGGCAGGCGCACAGGCGGACGACGCAGCGGACGACACGCCGATCGCGGTCTTCCTGCACGAAGGGCTCGGCTCGATCGCGATGTGGCGGGACTGGCCGCAAGCCTTGTGCGAACGGCTCGGCATGCGCGGGCTCGTCTATTCGCGGCCCGGCTATGGGCTGTCGACGCCGCGTGAGCCTCACGTGAAATGGCCGGTCGATTTCATGACCGCGCAGGCACGCGACATTCTCCCGGCGCTGCTCGACGCGCTCGGCATCGACAGGCAACAGCGCCGGCGCATGTGGGTGATCGGCCATAGCGACGGCGGCTCGATCGCGCTGCTTTACGCGGCGCTGTATCCCGATGCGCTCGCGGGCGCGATCGTGATCGCGCCGCATGTGTTCGTCGAAGACATCTCGGTGCAAAGCATCGCGCAAACGAAACGGCTTTACGACACCACCGACCTGCGCGACAAGCTCGCGCGCTATCACGCCGACGTCGATTCCGCGTTCTACGGCTGGAACGATATCTGGCTGGACCCGGCGTTCAGGCAATGGTCGATCGTCGACGCGCTCGCGCCGATCCGCCAGCCGCTACTCGCGATACAAGGCCACGACGACAACTACGGCACGATGGCGCAGATCGACACGATCGCCGCGCGCGTGCCGCACGCGCAGCTCGTCAAGCTCGACGCATGCGGGCACTCGCCGCATCGCGACGCACCGGGCAAACTGAACGACGCGATCGCGGCGTTCGTCTCCGCGCATCGATAAAAAACAACGCTAAAAACGACGGGCGAATCCCTTACACATTCTTCATAAAAATTACACGGATCGGCGATTATGCTGCGGCATCGCTGACCTCGGCACATCGATGCCCAGGCATCCCTTCCCCGTGCCGGAGACCGTGCCATGCCCTTCGTGTCGAAGCCGTTTCATGCGTCTCGCGTGTCGCGATGCAAACGTTTGACGGGCGCGCTGGCAGTCGTCGTGCTGTGCGCGCTGACGGTTGCATGCAGCGACGACGATCACGCCGCCGGCCCGGATACGATCAGTTCCACCGGGCATTCAGCCGATAGCGGCGGCAACCCGTCGAGCACCGCGCCGGCCGACCCGTCGGCCAATCCCGTCCCCGCGGCGCTCACGATTCAAACTCCCGCCACCCCCGCATCCGATGCCGGCACCGCGCTGTCCGCCGCGTCGCCGCCGCTTGCCCGTCCCGTCATCCACACCGTGGATTGAGTTTCGCGCCGCGCGCACGATGCCCGGCACGCTTGCGCGCGTCCCTCGCATCGTCGCGGCGCCGCTTTGCAGTCCGTCTTCGCAGTCCCCCCTTCCACCCCGAAGATCTGAGCCAGAACCATGACCTCAAAAAATCGCCGTGATTTTCTACGCTCGGCCGCGCAAGCCGCCGGTTCCTTTACCGCGTTGAGCATGCTGCCGCCGGGCATTCGCAACGCGCTCGCGATTCCGGCCAACAACCGGACCGGCACGATTCGCGACGTCGAGCACATCGTCGTGCTGATGCAGGAAAACCGCTCGTTCGACCATTACTTCGGCACGCTCAAAGGCGTGCGCGGTTTCGGCGACACGCGCGCGATCAACCTCGCGAACGGCAAGCCGGTCTGGTATCAGCCGCTCACCACCGATGCCGTCGGCGCGGGCTACGTGCTGCCGTTCCGCCCCACCGCGCCGAATCTCGGCCTGCAATTCCTGCAGGATCTCGCGCACGACTGGGGCAGCACGCACGCAGCGTGGAACGGCGGCCGCAACGATCAATGGGTGCCCGCGAAGGGCGCGACGACGATGGCGTACCTGACGCGCGACGACATCCCGTTTCACTACCAGCTCGCCGACGCATTCACGATCTGCGACGCGTACCACTGCTCACTGATGGGCCCGACCGATCCGAACCGCTACTACATGTGGAGCGGCTGGGTCGGCAACGACGGCAGCGGCGGCGGCCCGGTGATCGACAATTCGGAGCTCGGCTACGGCTGGTCGACCTACCCGGAGGTGCTGCAAAACGCCGGCATCTCGTGGAAGATCTATCAGGACATCGGCACCGGGCTCGACGCAAATGGCTCGTGGGGCTGGACGCAGAATGCGTACATCGGCAATTACGGCGACAACTCGCTGCTCTACTTCAACCAGTACCGCAACGCGCAACCGGGCAATCCGCTCTATGACAACGCGCGTACCGGCACCAACGCGGCGAAAGGCGACGGCTATTTCGACATCCTGAAGCGCGACGTGCAGAACGGCACGCTGCCGCAAGTGTCGTGGATCGTCGCGCCCGAAGCGTATTCCGAGCATCCGAACTGGCCGTCGAACTACGGCGCGTGGTACATCGATCAGGTGCTGCAGATCCTCACGTCGAACCCCGACGTGTGGAGCAGGACCGTGCTGCTGGTCAACTACGACGAAAACGATGGCTTCTTCGATCACATCGCGCAGCCGTTCGCGGCCGCGTCGAGCGCGAACGGGCTCTCGACGGTCGACATCAGCAACGAAATCTACGCGGGTAACGCGAACAACGTCGCCGGGCCGTACGGGCTCGGGCCGCGCGTGCCGATGCTCGTCGTGTCGCCGTGGTCGAAGGGCGGCTACGTGTGTTCGGAAGTGTTCGACCATACGTCGGTGATCCGCTTCATCGAAGCGCGCTTCGGCCGGCACCACAATCTCGGCGAATCGAACATCACGCCGTGGCGCCGCGCGGTATGCGGCGATCTGACCTCGGCGTTCAACTTCGCCAATCCGAACGACGCGTTGCCGTCGCTGCCGCCCACGAATGCGTATGTGCCGCCCGATCAGAACCGTCATCCGGATTACGTGCCGCAGCCGCCCGCGGTGCAGGCAGTGCCGAAGCAGGAACCCGGCGTGCGCCCGGCGCGTGCGTTGCCGTACGAACTGTTCGTGCGCGTCGACGAAGGCAGGAACGGCAAGCTGACGATGCGCTTCATCAACACGGGCAACGCGGGCGCCGTGTTCCTCGTCTATACGGCGAACGGCGCCGACGCACCGCGCAGCTATACGGTCGAGGCCGGCAAGCGCCTGCAGGACCAGCTACTGCCCAATGCCGACGGCAGCTACGACTTCTCCGTGCACGGTCCGAACGGCTTTCTGCGGCGCTTCGCGGGCACGGTGGCCGCGCGCAGGACGTGGCATGGCCCGGATGCCGCGCGGGCGGACGTCGCCGAGGGTTACGACGTCGCGAACGGCAATCTGCAACTGCGGCTCGGGAACGCTGGCGGCACGCGTTGCCAGTTCACGATCGTCAATGCGTACGATCCGGCAAACGTGATCAGGCATTCGGTGCGCGGCGGCGACAGCGACGATCTGTACCTCGATCTGCGCAACGCGCACGGCTGGTACGACCTCGCGATCAGCGTCGATACGGATTCGTCGTTCGCGCGGCGCCTCGCGGGCCACGTCGAAACCGGCAGGAGCAGCGTCAGCGATCCGGCGTTGGGTGGCTAGGGCCCTCCGGATCGACGAAGCTCTTCCGTAAAAGCAACGGCCGCTGCAAGTTCGATTGCAGCGGCCGTTGTTTTATCGAGCCGGCGCTTACGCTTCGAAATCGAGCCCGCCGAGCAACATCACCGGCTCGCCCTGCGTATGCGTGAGGAAATCGAGTTCGCGCGCCTGGGTCCATGCATTGAGCTTGCGCGGCAGCGCGGCGAGATACCGGGCGAAGCGCGCCGGCCCCTCGTCGCTCATCAGCCTTTCGATTTCATCGCTGTCCCAGGTCAGGTACAGATTCAACGGATGCGGGTAGTGACCGAGTTCCTCGAGCGGCGCCGCGTGAATCCGCACGCGCGTGGGCTGCCGGTGGCCGCCATTCGGCAGCACCTCGGTATGCACGGTCTTCGCGAAACACGCGGCGAGCGCCTCGGCGATGCGAGGCGCGAACTCCTTGTCGAAACGAACGGCACTCTCCGGGCGCATCCATGTCTCCGATGTCATGCGTGATAGTGGCTCGGCCATCGTAGCATGGGCATGCTCGCATACGCGTTGGCGAAAACGCGGCGGATTTACGGCCGAGCGGGCGTGTCCGGATCGGACGCCAGCGACTCGCGCAGCGCCTTGCGGATCACCTTGCCGGTCGCCGTCAGCGGCAGGCTTTCGACGAAGCGGATCTCGCGCGGATATTCGTGCGCGGCAAGACGCGTCTTCACGTGCTGCTGGATCTCGCGCACGAGCGCGGCGTCGCCGGTGAAACCCGACTTCAGCACGACGAACGCCATCACGATTTCAGTGCGCTCGCGATCCGGCGCGCCGATCACCGCGGCCATCGACACCGCCGGATGACGCAGCAGCGAATCCTCGATCGACGCAGGCCCGATCCGGTAACCGGCGCTCGTGATCACGTCGTCGCCACGGCCGACGAAGCGGATAAAGCCGTCCGCGTCGCACGCGCCGAGATCGCCGGTCAGCAGAAACCTGCCGCGGAATTTCTCGCGCGTCGCGGCTTCGTTGTGCCAGTAGCCGAGGAACATCACCGGATCGGGCGCGGCCACCGCGATATCACCGATGGCGCCCGGCGGCAGTTCGTTGCCGTCCGCATCGACGATCGCGACGTGATGCCCCGGCACCGCGCGGCCGATCGCGCCGAAGCGCGGTTCGAACAGCGCCGCGCACGACGACACGACGACGTTGCACTCGGTTTGCCCATAGAACTCGTTGATCGTGACGCCGAGCGTCGCGCGGCCCCAGCCGATCAGTTCCTCGCCGAGCGATTCGCCGCCGCTCGCGACCGAACGCAACGCGAGGCGTAGATGGGCGGGACGCTCGACACCGCGCATCATCTTCAGCGCGGTCGGCGGCAGGAACGCATGCGAGACCGCGTGACGCGCGATCAGATCGAACGCCGCGTGGCCGTCGAATTTCGCGAAGCGGCGCGCGAGCACCGCGACGCCGTGATGCCACGACGGCAGCAGCACGTCGAACAGCCCGCCGATCCATGCCCAGTCCGCGGGGGTCCACATCAGCGTCGCATGCGCGGGAAAGCCTTGCTGCGACATCTCGACACCGGGCAGATGGCCGGGCAACACGCGATGTCCGTGCAGCGCCCCCTTGGGCTTGCCGGTCGTGCCCGACGTGTAGATGATGATCGCGGGATCGTCCGCGCCGGTGTCCGCCGGCGTGAAGGCAGCGGGGGCGCTGTTCAGCGCATGCCAGAACGAACGCACGGGCACGGGCGCCGCGTCGTCATCGTGTTCGATATCGACGCTGAAGACATCGCGCAATGCCGGCAACGCAGAGCGGATTTCACCCACCTTGCGCACGCCGGCCTGATCGGTGACCAACGCGACCGCGCCGCTGTCGCCGAGACGGTGCTCGATCGCATCGACGCCGAACAACGCGAAAAGCGGCACCGCGATCATCCCGGCCTTGTACACGGCAAGGTGCGCGACCGCCGTTTCGACCGATTGCGACAGAAAGATGCCGACGCGCTCGCCTCGCCGCGCGCCCGACGCCAGCAATGCGTTCGCGAACCGGTCGGACAGCGCTTTCAGTTCGTCGAACGTGTAGCGGGTCGCGCGGCCGTCGGCGTCTTCGTAGATCAGCGCGAGGCGGCCCGAGCCGTCGGCCCATTTATCGCAGACGTCGACGCCGATGTTGTAGCGCGCGGGAATGCGCCATGCGAAGTTTGCCGTGAGCGAATCGTAAGTCTGGCCGTCCAGGTTCATCGTCGTCTCCGTCTCTCGTTCCTATACCTTTATCGCCATGTGGGGCGTGACATGGCACGCAGTTGCCAATATTTACACCCGCGCGGCCACGCGCCCCGTTTTTCCCGAGTTTAGCCCACCCCCGAACCGCCTCCGCCCGCGTGCAACGCCCGCTGAATCCGGTACATATGACCTGCGCTGTCCGAATTCGCCTCAACGTTTCGCGACAACTCCTGTGCGAATCCGGCCCAATACATCTGACCTTCGCCCGCCGCGTCTAGCATCCATAAAGACTCGCGGCGCGCGTGGCGTCGCATGATTCTTACCCGGATGGCTTATGAGCAAGGCAAGATTCGCATCGTTCTGGCACGGCCCGGAACTCTCCCCCTATGAAATCGCCTGTCTGAATTCGTTTTCCGCGTACGGCAGCGAGGTCGCGCTCTACAGTTACGAGCCGATCGCCAACCTGCCGGGCAACGTGATCGCGAAAGACGCGAGCGCGATTCTGCCGCGCGATTCGCTGAACGACTTTCCGATTCACGGCGTGCCGTCGATGGCGCATTTCACCGACTATTTCCGCTTCGTGATGTTCACGAAGACCGACGAAATCTGGGTCGACACCGACCTGCTGCTGCTGCGCGATCTCGATCTCAACGCCAAGGGAGACCTGATCGGCAAGGAAAGCCCGAGCAGCATCTGCACCGCGCTGCTGCGGCTCGACCCCGACAAGCCGCGCCTCAACGAACTGATCAAACGGGTCGAGGCGATGAAAGGGACCGCGCTCAGTTGGGGCGCGACGGGCCCGCGTCTGCTGACCGCCGTCTACGGCGTGAAGGCCGGTCTGCCCGAAAGCCTGTTCTACCCGGTGCATTTCGACGATTACTACAAGGTGTTCCTGCCGCGCTACTTCGACGAATGCGCGGCACTGTGCTCGGACGCGTACACGCTGCATCTGTGGAACAACCGCGTGGTCAAGATGGGCCTCTTCAAGCGGATCGGCCCGCCGGTGGGTTCGTTCCTGCATCACGTGTTCGCGCAAACCGGCGCGAACGGCCTGTTCCGCGAGTTCTACCCGGCGAACGTGATGCAGACGATGATCGACAACGTGGTGGAGAAAGTCGGCAGCGACGAAGGCGTGCGCAAGCTGCTGCGCGTCGGCGTGCCGATGGTCAGGACCGCGATCACGCGCAGGCTCGGGGTATAAGAAGACGCGCGCGGCGCCTCATCCGGGCCGCCGCCCGTTATTACTATCTTCCCGCCTCGTTCGCCTGCTCCAGAATGAACTCGATAAAAGTCGCGGCCGCGCGCGTGTGATGCCGGTTCGGCATATAAAGCAGGTACATATGCGTGCCGAAGATGCTGAGCCGCCATTCATCGAGCGCGCTCAGCACGGCGCCGCGCCTCACATCGTCCTGCACCACGTAGTCGGGCACGAGTCCGACGCCGAGCCCGGCCAGCACCGCCTGGCGTAAGAACAGAAAGTTCTCGGAGATGATCGTCGGCTCGAGCAGCACCTCGTGCCGCTCGTCGCGCAGATAAGCGGCCAGACGCAACTGCCTGCCGATCACGGCCGCGGTGATCAGCGGCGCCGCGCGCAGATCGTCGAGCGTCGTGGGCACGCCATGCGTTTGCGCGAATTCGCGCGACGCGCACGCGACATAGCGGACCGGGCCCATGTCGCGCGCGACGAGATTTTGCGGCGGCTCCGACATCACGCGCACCGCGATATCGACCTCGTCGCGCATCAGATCCTCGACACGGTTCTCGAACATCACATCGAGCACGATGCCGGGATAAAGCCGCTTGAACGCGATCAGCCAGTCGGACATCACGAGCTGGCCGTAGCCGCTCGGCACGCTCAGGCGCACGCGTCCTTGCAGGCTCTGCCCGAGCGTCGTGACCGACTCGCGCGCGGCGAGCAGCGCGTTGCGGATCGTGCGGCCGTGTTCGTAAAGCCGCAGACCGATCTCGGTCGGCTCGACGCGGCGCGTCGTGCGCCGGACCAGTTGCAGTCCGACCGAGCGCTCGAGCTGGTTCAGGTGATAGCTGACGTTCGCGCGGCTCATTTTCAGCCGGCGCGCGGCTTCGCTCAGATTGCCGGCATCGAGGATATCGACCAGCAGGGTCAGGGAATTGACGTCCATTGCAGCGCAATTGTCAAAATAATTTTGACAGTCTGTCAATCATCCATGCCATTGTCAACGAACCTTGACCACTCCAGAATGAGACGATCCGGCGCGCCGACCAGGCCACGCCCGCGCCCTCGCCCAATCAGGAGACACCCACGATGACCCCCACCCCTTCCACCGACGTCGTTATGCGCGAATTGCGCGGCAAGGTGCTGCTCGTCACGATCGACCACGCGCCGGTGAACGCGCTATCCGCCGACGTGCGGCGCGGCCTGCTCGCGGCCATCGAAGCGGCCGACGCGGACCGGGCCGTCGAAGCCGTGCTGATCGTCGGCGCGGGGCGCAACTTCATCGCCGGCGCGGATATTCGCGAATTCGGCAAGCCGCCGCTGCCGCCGTCACTGCCGGACGTGTGCAACCGCATCGAGGCGTGCGCGAAGCCGGTCGTCGCCGCGCTTCACGGCGCGGCGCTCGGCGGCGGCCTCGAAGTGGCGCTCGCCGCGCATTACCGGATCGCCGTCGACGGCGCGAAGCTTGGTCTGCCCGAAGTGCAGCTCGGCCTGCTGCCGGGCGCGGGCGGCACGCAGCGCACGCCGCGCCTGATCGGCGCGCAGGCGGCGCTCGACCTGATCCTGAGCGGCCGGCATGCGAGCGCGAAGGAAGCGCTCGCGCTCGGCCTGATCGACCGTCTGGGCGCAAGCGGCGACATCCTCGCCGAAGGGCTCGCCTACGTGCACGAACTGCTCGCCGCGCAGGCGCCGGTGCGCCGCACGCGCGAGGCCGGCGCACTCGGCGATCGCGCTGCGAGTCTCGCCGCGGTCGCCGCGGCGCGCGCGGAGACCGAAAAGAAATCGCGCGGCCTGTTCTCGCCGCTGAAGATCGTCGAAGCGGTCGAGGCTGCGATCGAACAGCCGTTCGACGAAGGCCTGCGCACCGAGCGCAAGCTGTTCCTGGAATGCCTCGACAGCCCGCAGCGCGCCGGCCTGGTTCACGCGTTCTTTGCCGAGCGCGAAGTGCTGAAGGCGCCCGAAACGCGCGACGCGCAACCACGCGCGCTCGCTTCGATCGGCGTGGTCGGCGGCGGCACGATGGGCGCGGGCATCGCGGTCGCGGTGCTCGACGCCGGCCTGCCCGTGACGATGATCGAACGCGACGACACGTCGCTCGCGCGCGGCCGCGCGCACATCGAGAAGGTCTACGACGGCCTGATCGCGAAAGGCCGTCTCACCGCGGAAAAGAAAGCCGCGATCATCGCGCGCTGGAGCGGCAGCACCTCGTACGATACGCTCGCCCACGCCGATCTCGTGATCGAAGCCGTGTTCGAAGACCTCGATGTGAAAAAAGCCGTGTTCGCCGAACTCGATCGCGTGTGCAAACCGGGCGCGGTGCTCGCGACCAACACGTCGTATCTCGACATCGACGCGATCGCGGCCAGCATATCCCGCCCCGCCGACGTGATCGGCCTGCACTTCTTCTCGCCCGCCAACATCATGAAGCTGCTCGAAGTGGTGGTGCCGAAGCAGGTCAGCGCGGACGTGGTCGCGACCGCGTTCGAGCTTGCGAAGAAGCTGCGCAAGACGCCGGTGCGCGCGGGCGTGTGCGACGGCTTTATCGGCAACCGCGTGCTCGCCGTCTATCGCGCCGCCGCCGACGCAATCATGGAAGACGGCGCGTCGCCGTATCAGATCGACGCGGCGGTGCGCGCGTTCGGCTTCCCGATGGGACCGTTCCAGGTGATCGATCTCGCGGGCGGCGACATCGGCTGGGCCACGCGCAAGCGCCGCGCGGCGACGCGCAATCCGGACGCCCGCTACGTGCAGATCGCCGACCGCCTGTGCGAGCGCGGCTGGTTCGGCCAGAAGACCGGCCGCGGCTTCTATCTGTATCCCGCCGGATCGCGCGGCGGCTCGCCCGACCCGGAAGTCGAAGCGATCATCGACGCCGAGCGCCGGCGCGCGGGCATCACGCCACGCACGTTCAGCGACGAAGAAATCATGCGCCGCTATATGGCCGCGATGATCAACGAAGGCGCGAACGTCGTGCACGAACGCATCGCGCTGCGTCCGCTCGACGTCGACGTGACGCTCCTGTATGGCTACGGCTTTCCGCGCTATCGCGGTGGCCCGATGAAATACGCCGATAGCGTCGGCCTGCCGAAGATTCTCGCCGACATTCGCGAATTCGCGCGGGAAGACCCGCTATTCTGGAAGCCGTCACCGCTGCTGGTCGAGCTCGTCGAGCGCGGTGAGGATTTCGCGAGCCTGAACAGGACGGTCTGAGAAACCTGCGATTGCCGGATCGGCGGCGCGCGAACCGCGCCGCCGATCCGGACACTTCGCCGAACACGACGGAAGAACCCGCGATGGATCTGAATTTCACCCCAGAAGAAGAAGCGTTTCGCGCCAGCGTGCTGGCCTTTCTGCGCGACCGGCTTCCGCGGCGTCTTGCCGACAAGGTGCACGGCGGGCGCCGCCTCACGCGCGACGACATGGCCGAGTGGCATGCGATTCTGAACGCGCAGGGCTGGCTCGCGAATCACTGGCCGAAGGAATACGGGGGCCCCGGCTGGAACGCGGTGCAGAAATTCATCTTCGAAAACGAATGCGCGCTCGCCGGCGCGCCGCGCGTCGTGCCGTTCGGCGTCAATATGCTCGGCCCCGTGCTGATCCGATACGGCAGCGACGCGCAGAAACGCCACTGGCTGCCGCGCATTCTCGACGGCTCCGACTGGTGGTGCCAGGGCTATTCGGAGCCGGGCGCGGGCTCCGATCTCGCGTCGGTGAAGACCACCGCGGTGCGCGGCAACGACGCGCAAGGCGAGCACTACGTCGTCAACGGCCAGAAGACGTGGACCACACTCGGCCACTACGCGAACATGATCTTCTGCCTCGTGCGCACCGCGACCGACGTGCGCAAGCAGGAAGGCATCAGCTTTCTGCTGATCGACATGAACACGCCGGGCGTCGAAGTGCGGCCGATCATCACGCTCGACGGCGAGCACGAGGTCAACGAAGTGTTTTTCACCGACGTGCGCGTGCCGGCCGACAATCTGGTCGGCGAAGAGAACAAGGGCTGGACCTACGCGAAATATCTACTCACGTATGAGCGCACCAATATCGCGGGTGTCGGCTTCTCGGTGGCCGCGTTCAACCGCTTGCGCAAGATCGCCGCGACACAGCGCCGCAATGGTCGCCCGCTCGCCGAAGACCCGGCGTTCGCGGCGCGCATGGCGCGCGTCGAGATCGATCTCGAGAACATGAAGACCACGAACCTGCGCGTGATCGCGGCCGTGGCGGGCGGCGGCGTGCCGGGCGCGGAAAGTTCGATGCTGAAGATTCGCGGCACCGAGATCCGCCAGGAAATCTCGTCGCTCACACGTCGCGCGATAGGCGCGTACGCGCAGCCGTTCGTCGAGGAAGCGCTGCACGAAGGTTTCGACGGCGTGCCGGTCGGGCCCGACGAAGCCGCGAGCGCGGCGGCGCAGTACTTCAACAATCGCAAGCTGTCGATTTTCGGCGGCTCGAACGAAATCCAGAAGAACATCATTTCCAAAATGATCCTCGGGCTTTAAGAGACACACGTCATGAATTTCCAGCACACCGAAGACCGCCGCATGCTGGCGGATACGCTGAACCGCTTCATCGGCGAGCAGTACGGCTTCGCGACGCGCGACCGGATCGCGCGCTCGGAACACGGTTTCAGCACGCAATTGTGGGCGCGCTTCGCGGAGCTCGGCGTGATCGGCGCGTTGTTCGATGAAGCGAGCGGCGGGTTCGGCGGCGGCGGATTCGATATTTCCGTCGTGTTCGAGAGTCTGGGGCGCGGCCTCGTCGTCGAACCGTTTCTCGATACGCTGATCGTCGGCCGCGCGCTCGCGCGCAGCGGCAACGACGCGCAGAAAGCGGCGCTTGGTGCGTTGATCGACGGCTCGCGGATCGCTGCGCTCGCGCACGGCGAGCCGGACAGCCACTACGAACTCGCACGCGTGACGACGCGCGCGCAGCGCAGCGTTAATGACGAAAGCAACGCGTGGACGCTGAACGGTGCGAAGGCAGTGGTCCAGCATGGCGAGCAGGCCTCGATGTTTCTGGTCTCGGCGCGCACGAGCGGCGACGACGATGCCGAAGCGGGTATCACGCTGTTCGTCGTGCCGCGCGACGCGGCGGGCGTCAATGTACGCGGCTATCGCAAGATCGATGGCGGGCGCGCCGCCGAAGTGACGTTCGACAACGTCACGCTCGGCGACGACGCGGTGCTCGGCTCAGCAGACGCCGGCTTCGCGACGCTCGAATATGCGCTGAGCTGCGGCGTGCTCGCGCTGTGCGCGGAAGCGGTCGGCGCGATGGACGTCGCGAAGGACTACACGCTCGATTATCTGCGCACACGCAAGCAGTTCGGCGTGCCGATCGGCAGCTTCCAGGCGTTGCAGCACCGGATGGCCGACCTATTGCTCGAAATCGAGCAGGCACGTTCGGCGGTGATCAACGCGGCGGCCGCGCTCGATGGCGAACGCACCGCGCGCGAGCGCGCGGTGTCGGCGGCGAAATACAGCATCGGCCGAATCGGCACGCTGGTCGCGGAGGAATGCATCCAGTTGCACGGCGGGATCGGCATGACATGGGAGTTGCCGCTCGCGCATTACGCGAAACGCCTCGTGATGATCGATCATCAGTTGGGCGATGAGGATCATCATCTCGAGCGGTTCATCGCGTTGGGTGCCCGGTGAGGCGCTCGCCGACGCGAAGAAGCCGAACCCTTCCTCACACACAAGCAACCATGAAATATCTGGTTCTGGCACTGACGTTTATCAGCACTTCCGTGCTGGCGAGCGCTTCCGATCCGATCGACGAAATCGCGAACCGCAGCGGACTGCCCGCAAGCGAGGTCTCCGCGATCCTGTCGAATTGCGAAGCCAATCAAACCAGCATGAACTTCTGTGCATGGCGCGATCAGCTCGTCGCGGAACAGAAACTGGAACATGTCGTGGAGGCAACGGCCGGTTCGTCGACGGCCTGCAAAACGGCGCTGCAAAAAAAGATTGCCGCATGGAAAAAACGCCGCGACGCCAACTGCTCGAAATCGGCCTCACGGGAATGGGGCAATGGCTCGATGCTGCCCACCGCGGTCGCGATGTGTAAAACCGCCGCAACGGACCGCATGCGCAAAGCGATCGGAACCGAAAAGTGCCGATGAGTGCCGTCGCATTTGTCACGCGCCGTCGCCGTGCTACCCGGCGCCGCGCTTGTGGAGATATTGCTGAAGCACCAGCGCGTTGTTATGTTCCTGATCGCGTGCTCCGTACAGCAGTGTCACCGGTCCTGCGGCGCACAAAGCCAGAACTTGCGACACCGCCTCACCGTTCCCGTCGAGTTCCCGCGCATACGCCTGCTGGAACTGCTCCCAACGATCCGGATCGTGATTGAACCACTGACGCAGCCTGGTGCTCGGCGCGATGTCTTTCATCCACAGCGTCAAGCCGGCCTGCGCCTTGGTGATACCGCGAGGCCAGACGCGGTCGACAAGGATGCGCGCGCCGTCCCGCGCCGACACCGGCTCATAAACCCGTTTGATCTGTACGTTGTTGTGCGAGCGCATAACGATCGTCCGCAATCCGGCAGGCGCGTGCCGCCCGTGAAGTTGTCGTGAATCTCAGCGTAGTCGGTCCCCTGCTGGTTGGCAAGCGTGGCGCTTGCCGCAGTACTTGTGCGGCCATCATCGGCGATGCCGAGGTGGCGACGCGTGCCCGCACGTCGAACGCGCAGAACGCGCGCAAACGGATGGGCCCGGACGGCCTCAGAACTTGTGATGAATCGCCACGCGAGCGACGGCCTGATGATTGTTCGACGAATCACCGAGACTACCGATATCCGCAACGGCCGCCGCACCGGTAGAACTCGTGCCGCTCGCCGTCTGGAACGTGCCGAGCAGATAGACGTCGGTCCGCTTCGACAGCGCATAGTCGAGCAGCAACGAGAACTGGTTGTATTTCTGATCGCCGACATCTCCCCTGACGGCATTGCCCTTCGTATAGTTGTATGCGCCGCCCACGAGGAATGCCGGTGTGACGTGGTAAACGGCATTCAATTCGTAGCTGTTGAACGTCGCATTCGCGCCATTGAATGCGCCGATGTTCATGTACCTGGTATTCGAATACACGGCACCGATTTTCGCGTTACCAATCTGATATGAGCCACCTGCGGTGGCAATCTGCAAGGAGTTGGCGGGCTTGCTGCCAAGATAGCCTGAGTTAAGCGAATTGAAGGTCGTCGCATTGACGTTGCCATTCAGAATCGAGCCCATTGCGGCGGGATTTCTGAAAAATACGTAAGCGACGCCTACTCCCACAGGTCCCTGGCCGTAGTTCGCGCCAAGACTGTACCCGCTCGATTGCGAAATATTGCCGGCCACTCCACCCAGGCTGACGGTACCGCCGAAGGTCAATCCGCTGTAGTTGGGACTGGCATATTTGATCGTGTTGTTCGCGCGAAACGTGTGGTTCACGTTGTCGAGATCGCCCGGATGTTCAGTGGTCGATCCGCCGTACGCGGCCGCAAAACCGTAATTGCCGACGTAATCGTTGACGCTGTCGTATTGGCGGCCCAGGGTGACCGTGCCGAAAGTATTGCTACTCAGCCCCACGAACGCCTGTCTGCCGAAAGCCGTGTTGCCCTGCCCAAACGCGCCGTTGCTGAGGTTGATGCCGGACTCGAGGACGAAAATCGTCTTCAGACCGCCACCGATATCCTCGACACCCTTGATTCCCCAACGACTGCCTTGTGTGCCTCCGTTGGAATCCACCTGAAATTGCCGTCCTCCAACGTTCTTGCCATTTACCACGTTTTTTGCGTTGGTATTGATCATCACGCCCGCGTCCACGAGCCCGTATAGCGTCACGCTACTCTGCGCATATGCGGTTCCCGCGAATGTTCCTAATATCGACAATGCAAGAAGCGACTGTTTCATTCAATTATCTCCACCACGTCATAGGTCTTGAATTCTTTTATTCGCACTTCTGGATCGTTAAATGATCTTTCGTCGTTGCTGAATAGCGGTCCTCCTCATTGATTTCCGCACGGTACGGGCGTGACATGCCGCTGGATCGGCCGACTCGCAGAACGTCGGTCTGCTGGGCAGCCTTCCAGTACGAACAGCCGATAACGATGGTCGGGGATCAGCCGAGGAAGGCACCACCGTTTGCGTGAATCGCCTGGCCGGTCACATACCGTGCTTTGGGCCCACAGAGAAACTGCACAAGACTCGCCACTTCGTCGGCGTGACCGCGACGGCCGAGCAACGTCGTGCGTCCGGCATGATGGGCCGGTGCGCCGGTCCCGGCCGAACGCCCGCGCACGGTGTCGATCAAGCCGGGTACGACGCAGTTGACCGTGATGCCGTCAGCGCCCAGATCGTGCGCGAGCGCGCGTGTCAAACCGACCAGCCCCGCTTTTGCCGCTATCACATGGGCGCGCCCGGCCGAACCCGCATGCGCCGACATGCCGCCGATATTGACGATGGCTCCAGCCTTCGATTGACGCAGATACGGCAACGCGGCGTGTGCGCATAAATAGGCGCCATCCAGAATGACCGACATGACTTCGCGCCATTGCGTGAAGTCCAGTTCGGCGAAAGGCACTTCGCGACGCACCGCGGCATTGTTGACGAGAATGTCGATGCGCCCGAAATGACGAATTGCCGCCGTCATCAGATCCTGTGCACCGCGGGGTTCGCTGACGTCCGCGAGATGCATCGCCGCGCGACCGCCCGCGGCCTCGATTGCGCGCACGACTTCGGCCGCCTCGTCGGCGGAGCTTCTCGCATTGACGATCACCGCATTACCTGCCGCCGCCAGTTCGAGCGCGATAGCCCGCCCGATATTGCGTGCCGCGCCGGTGACGACGGCCACGCCGCCGTCGGGTTCTGTGTTCATGAATGAGCTCCCAATGATTCCGTTGAAAATGAAGAATTTGCACTGACTTGCAGCGGCCGGTCCGGGCGGATCCAGAACGACAGCGCAACGCCGACCAGCAGCAGCGCAATCGACATCAAAAAAGGTAGCCGGAAGCTGCCCGTCAGGTCGGTGATCAGACCGAACGCCACCGGCGACACGACAGCGGCGAGTCCGGCCGCGGTGCTGATGAATCCGCTTGCGACGCCGGCATAGGCGGGCGCGATATCCATCGGCACGGCCCAGATCGGCCCTTCGGTCGACTCGAGGCAGAACAGCGCGGCGGCGAGGCACAGCGCAATCAGCGTGCGGTCGTGAACGAACAGCACGCACGACAGGAAAAGCAGCGATCCGCTAAAACCCATCACGATCACGTTGCGGCGCGCGCGGTTCAGGTTGCCGGTACGGCGATAGATCGCGTCGGTCAACAGGCCGCCCGCCGTGTCGCCGACGATGCCGGCCAGAAACACACCAGCGGTGAACAACGCGGAGCTCTTGAGATTGATCCCGTAGACGCCCACGAAAAAACTCGGCAGCCAGCTCAGATAGAGCCATAACGTCCACGCGTGACAGAAGAACACCAGCGTGACGGGCATGATGCGGCGGATCAATGCCCGCCACGGGACGGCCGTGCGATGCTGCGGGCCGGCATAAGGCGGCAGGTCGTCGATTTCCGCGGCCGTAATCGAAGGGTGCGCGCGCGGGTCGTCCCTGAAATACATCGACCACACCACGACCCAGATCAGACTGATGCAGCCCAATACGATAAATGCACCCCGCCAGCCGAGAAGCGGGATCATCAACACGACGAGCGGCGGTGTGAGGGTCGCCGCCGCTCGCGCGGCGGAGTGAGTGAAACCTTGTGCGAAACCGCGCTTCGCGCGGGGCACCCAGTTCGCCATCGCACGTGTAGCGTTGGGAATCGAGCCGGCCTCGCCGAAGCCAACCAGCATCCGCGAGAACACGAGCGTCGCAAGGCCGCCGACGATACCGGTCGCCAGCGTGCCCAGCCCCCACATGATCCCGGAGAACGCGAGCATGCGACGCGGTCCGATCCTGTCGCCCAGATAGCCGTTGATGATCTGAAACAGCGCATAGCAATAGCCGAACGCCGAGAGTGCGATGCCGAGCTGCGTGTTCGACAAATGCATTTCGGACTTCAGCAATGGCGCCGCGATGGAAAGATTCACCCGATCGACGTATTCAATGAAATACATCGCGCAGATGAGCAGGAATACCCTGCCGGTCGTGCCGGTAAACATTCTCGCTTTCATCGTGACAAGACTTGCCGATCAGGTTGCTGCATTGCCCTCTCCTTCCGATTGCCGTGAAGATTTGCGCCAGGAACAAAATCGTGTGAAGCGGTTTGCGTTATGGCGGAAGCGCCCGGTTTGCCGTTTCCGGTGCCCACGGCACACAGAACAGGCCGAGCAGATAGATGAACGACACCACCGTGATCGCGCGTGGATACGAACCGAAGCTCGTTGCCAGTGCGCCGACGATCGATGGCCCCGCGGCACCGAGCACGCGGCCGAAGCTGAAGGCGAAGCCGGAGCCGAGCGCGCGCAGCATCGTCGGGAACATTTCCGGCAACCAGATCGTGAACAGGGAAAACACGCCGCTCGTGAAAAAGCCGAGCAACGGCAGCGTGAGCATGAATAGCTGAAGGTTCTTCAGCACCATCACGATGCCGAAATACGACGTTACGTTGCAGACCAGCGCACCGCTGAAGAACACGATCGCAACCGACTTGCGTCGCGGAATCCAGCGCACGATCCACGGCATGCTGACGCAGCCGAGCAGCGTGCCGAGGCTCAAGACCAATCCGCTCATCGAACCGAGATGCTGCGCCCCGGCGGCCGATATGCCACTCGACGTTTGCCACGTGATCACCAGCGTCGGAATCCAGAAGGTGGACGACCACAAGCCGAAGATCAGGCACGTCATCATCAGTGCGGCCGACCACGTCGTGCGAGCCAGCCCGCGGCCGAACAGATCGCGTATGCGTGCCCGCGCCCGATTCGCGCGCCGCTGCTCGATCCAGCGGCGCGACTCCGGAACGCCGAGGCGCAGCCAGATCGTCAACAGCGCGGGTGCGCTGCCGAGCAGGAACAGCGCGCGCCAGCCGCCTGTCGGCAGGATCAGAAGCGCGGCGGCCGAGGCCAGCAGAAAGCCGATGGGCGTGCCCGTGTGCAGCCACCCGGACAGCCGCTCACGCAGATGCTCGGGCACCGACTCCTGCAGCAGCGGCGCGCCGGCCGCCCATTCGCCGCCGATGCCGAAACCCGTCAGAAAACGGAAGATCGCAAACGAAACGATGCCGGGAGCGAGCCCGCACGCACCCGTGAAAATCGAATAGATCAGGATCGTCGCGCACATCGTCGGCACGCGGCCGAAGCGGTCCGCACACCAGCCCCAGAACATCGAGCACGCCCATCCGAGCATGAACAGGCTGAACATCAGGCCGCCCAGTTGGGCGATATGCGCGTGATTCGCCGCGAGGCCGCTTCCCGGCAGCAGCTCGGTCAGCGCGGGCACGACAACATAGATGTAGATCGCGTTGTCGAAGCCGTCCAGCATCCAGCCCGCCCACGTCGCGATAAAGGTGCGATAGGGACGCGTCGATGCCACCGGGAGACTGAGGTCACTCGACATGTCTTCTCCAGAATCCGTCACGCGCCGCGTCGAGGTGCCGTGCGGCTTGTCTTTTGTCGACAATTTTTGCGATGACACGCGCGTGTTGCGCGCGTCACCGCTCCTGCATTCCGCGCTTACGAAGCCGCGGTGTCGGGCCGCGCGAGATCCGCAAGCTCGGCGACGTCGGCTACCGTCTGCACCTTCCAGACTGCGTCGAGCAGTCGCGCAGTGGCGGCGCCGCCGAGAATCGGTTCGGCGAGATCCGTGAATTTCGCGCTGAGATCCGCATCGGTCATGGGCCGCTTCACGCTGCCGATCGCATGTTCGACCTGCTTTTCGAGCCGCTCGCCGTTGTTCAGCGTGATCGTGATGTGCACTGCGTCGGGCGGCATCGCCGGGTCGATCTCAGCGGCCACCTTATCGCGCAACCGCACGGTTCTGGGCTCATGTACCGCCGTATCGCTGTATTGCTGCTCACCCGCGCGACCGTCGATGATCGCGACCGCCGCCGAATGGTAGACACTGAACTTGCCGTCGAGCCCCGTCTGCGGCGTGCGCTTACCCGTCAGTTCCAGTACCAGCGGATGCACCTTCAGCAGCACCGAGGCGATCGACTCGGGGTCGAGCCGATGTTCGTTGCGCAACTGGATGCAGCCGTCGATCGCCGGATGAATCACGATGCCGCATGCAAACGGCTTATAGGTGTTGAGCAGACTCTCGTGACGTTCGCCGAGGCCCTCGGTGATTTCGGCATAGTTGCGGTGCGTGCTGGTCACATTGGCCCAGCCGCGCTTCGCTTCGATGCCCTGCTCCGAACTGGTGTAGCCACGGGCGGCGAGCAGCGCCGCCACCAGGCCATTCTGCGCCGCGCGGCCCGGATGAAAACTCTTGGTCATCGTGCCGAACATCTCGCGCAAACCGACTGGCTGCGTGGCCGCGAGTCCGAGTGCCCAGACCATCTGCTGCTCATCGAGGCCAAGCAGCTTGCCGGCCGCCGCGGCGGCACCGAACACGCCCGCCGTGCCGGTAATGTGCCAGCCGACGTCGTAATGGTCCGGGTAGACAGCGTTGCCGATCCGGCATTCGGTCTCGACGCCCAATGCCAGCGCATGAATGAATTCCGTGCCGCTGACGCAGCGGTATTCGGCTAGCGCAAGAATCGCGGACGCTACCGGCCCTGCCGGATGAATCACCGTCTTCAGATGAGTGTCGTCGAAATCGAAAACGTGCGAGCTGATGCCGTTGAACAGTGCGGCGTTGAGCACATCGACCTTGCCGGCGCGGCCCAGTACCGAGGCCTGAGCGGGGCCGCCGAACGGGCTGAGCGCCTCAATGGCAATCTCGACTGCTTCATGCCGGGACGCGCCGATGGCACATCCCATCCAGTTGACGAAAGTGCGCACGGCATGGTCACGCACGGCCTGCGGAAGATCGTCGGGACGGGCATTGACGAGGTAGCGCGCCAGGGTGCGCGTGACGGCTTGGTCTTTTTGAGTCATGAGTATGCGTAGAGCAGTGAGCAGGAAAAGTTTGGCTAGTCATCGAGTCGAATTGTACATATTGTCGACAATACGCAAATACCGGCCTTCCCTGGTTGCGGATCGGCGCACCAAAGAGTATGTTGTCGACAATCTTCAAGACGCAATCTGCGTAGTACACTGCACTTTTCCCCAATACAGGCTCACTGCCATGCCCCGCCCCACCAGCTCGCTCGAGTTACTTCGCTCCGTCACCCTGTCCGGCCTCGTGCAGGAAGAAATCCTGCGGCGCATCAAAACCGGCGAACTCGAAGCCGGGATGAAGCTGAATGAAATGGACCTGGCCGAACATCTGCAGATCAGCCGCAGTCCAGTACGCGAAGCGTTCCGCGCACTGGAGGAAGCCGGCCTCGTGTGGCTCGAAAAGAATCGGGGTGTCTATATTCGCGAGATTTCCGACGCGGAAGCCGCCGAACTCTATGAAGTGCGCGCCGGCCTGGACGAAATGGCGGGCCGTCGCCTTGCGTCGAAAATTACCGATGCGCAATTGCAGGAATTGCATGCGATGCTGGATCAACTCGAAGCAAGCTCGATCCACGACGAGCTGAACAATTACTTCACGCTCAATATCGCCTTCCACGACCGGCTCGTCGAACTGACGGGCAACGCGACGATGCTGGGCCTGTACCGCCAGGTTGTCAATCGCATGCACCTGCTGCGCAGGCGCGGATTCTCGATTGCCGGCAGTTCGCAGGCATCGCACAACGAACATCGCATGATTCTCGAAGCGCTGGCGCGGCGCGACCCCGAAGCCGTCGCACAGGCCATGCGCCAGCACGTGGAGGCGGGTTTCCAGCGCACGACGAGCGCCCACGGTTCGGACGCCGCCACCCATCCGCTCGAAACGGTCCGCGACGTCCCCGAGTCGCCACGAAGTTTCCCTTACGGCACGCGCTAGCAGGCCGCACGCTGTTCAGGCGGCGCATGCCATTTATTGTCGAATTGGAGTCGTCCCCTGTATGAACACAGCCAAACCGGAAGGAAACGCAACGATCGCCGAACACCTGGGCGCATGGATCGCCGACACCGATACCGCGGCATTGCCGGCGCAAACGGTGGAGATCGCCCGCCTGCTGTTGCTCGACGTGACAGGCCTTTGCGTCGCCGTGCGCGATGAAGACTACGTCCACGCGACGCTACAGGCCACCGACAAAGGCGGCGCCTGCACGGCGCTGGGACATGCGGGCAGCTTCAGTGCGTTCGACGCCGCGTTGATCAACGGCACGGCGGCCCACGGGGAAGACTACGACGATACCTTCGAAGGCGGCCCAGTGCACTCAGGCGCCGTCATCGTGCCCGCGGTGCTGGCGGCCTGCGAACGCGAAGGCCTCGGCGGCGATGCGTTGCTGCGCGGCATCGCGGTGGGCGCCGAGCTGATGTGTCGACTCAGTCTCGTTGCGCCGCGCGCGATTCATACGGCGGGCTTTCATCCGACTGCGGTAATCGGGGCAATCGCAGCCGCCGGCGGCGTCGCGGCGGCGTTGCGGCTGAACGCGCGGCAGACCACCGCGACGCTCGGCATTGCCGGCAGCATGTCCGCCGGAATCATCGAGTACCTCGCCGAAGGCACCTCGACCAAGCGGATGCACGCCGGATGGGCCGCGCAATCCGGAATCCGTGCGGCGCTGATGGCACGTGGCGGATTCAGCGGTCCGCGCACGGTGTTCGAAGGCAAACACGGTTTCTTCAAGGCATTCGCGCCGTCGCGCGCGCCCGAATTCTCCCCCGTGCTCGAAGGACTCGGCACGTCCTGGGTCATGGAGTCGATCGCGTTCAAACCCTACGCTTGCGGCACGATGACCCAGCCGTATATCGATTGCGCCATTGCGCTCGCTGAACGCGGTGTAGAGGCGAAGCAGATCCGCGAGATCGTCTGCGAGGTCGGCGAAGGCACGGTGCACCGTCTGTGGGAAGAACTGGCGGTCAAGCATCGGCCGCCCACCGCGTACGCGGCAAAGTTCAGCACACCGTTTTGCATGGCAGTCGGCTTCTTCGACCGCAAGGCAGGTTTCAGCCAGTTCACTGAAGCGCGAATCAGGGACCCTGAAGTACTGGAGCTTGCCGGCAAGATCCGATATGAAATCGATCCGGACAATGAATACCCGGCCAACTTCACTGGCCATCTGCGAGCAACATTAGTCGACGGCACGGTTCAGGAAGTACGTCAGCCCCATATGCGCGGCGGTGCGCGTGAGCCGCTTTCCGCCGCCGAACTCGCCGCCAAGTTCACCGACAACGCGCTGCACGGCGGTTGGAGCAGCGCACTAACCACTGAAGCGCGTCACTGGTGTGAAACGGTTTTCAGCGAGCGGGGATTGGGCGCCGTCGCTCGATTGCGGCAATAGAGTTCGTAGAGAAGTCTACTGAAATACGCGATGTGCCGCCCGGACATCCCATCCGCACGGCGTACCAGCTGGCCCGCTAACGTCGATCAGTCCTGCAATCCGCGCACGTTTCGGTATGAGCACCGGCTCGAATCAACGAAACGCACGCGGAATTCGACCGGCTGATCCTTGAACGTGTACGCCGTGCGTTCGATTCGCAGCACAGGCGCACCGACTTCGATGCTGAGCGCACTCGCGACGTCATCGTCCGCGACGGCACCGCCCAGATCTTCGACCACCCGCACAACCGAAATGCCGAAATGCTCCTGGTAAAAACCGTAGATAGAGCCTCGCCGCGCGGCGAACGTCTTCGCATCCAGGTCAGGAAACACATCGAGCGGAATCCACAGGCGATCGAGCATCAGCGGAACATCGTCCTGCAGCCGGAGATTTTCCACCGCGGCGAGCCTCGCACCGCGTTCGAGCCGCAGCGTCGCCGCGACATCCTGGCTCGCGCGCTCCTTGCCAAATCTCAGCAGACGTGCCGAGACCTTGAGTGAAGCGCCGCTCGCGTCCACAAAACTGAAGTATTGGTCGAACGCATGTTCGTCGGTAAACCTGGCGACGATGGTACCCCGCCCCGCGCGGCGGATTAGTAGCCGTTCCGCTACCAGTTCCTCGACCGCGCGGCGAATGGTGCCGATGCCGACGCCGAACTCTCCGGCTAGCTGCGGTTCGGTGGGAATCTTGTCGCCGGCAGCCCACTGGCCGGTGCGAAGGCGCTCGAGGATGCCTGCGCGAACGATTTCATAGAGCGGTTGCTCGCCCGGGTTACGAAGTCCTGGCATTCGGGTGTGTGCGAAGAAAAAACCTGGAAGAAGAAAGCGATCGGTACTGCTCGCCCATCTGGCGGGAAAAACCTCGTGCATGTTGCGGCGCCCCCGCGAGTTCGGAGTTCAGTCGACGAACTCCCGAAGGATACAGGATCGGCATGCAATTTCAGTGTCGGCTTCAGCATGCATGACGGCAGCGAATTGGCTGCGGCATGATCCAGATGCTCCGTCGCCCTATCACTTAAATCGAATCATTCGAATGATTCGATTGACTTGGGAAATATCAGGTCATAGACTGATTTCCATTGCGCGACGGTGTCGCGCTACATCAGAGGAGATACCCCATGCCAAATTTCATCAAGCACATTGCATTCAAGGTCGAAGATGTCGAGAAAGAACGCGCTTTCTATGAAAACGTGTTCGGCTACAAGCACGTGAACACCGTGCGACGCAAAGGCGCGAACGGCGACCACATTTCGCATCACCTGAGCGACGGTTATATGGATCTGACGCTGATCCACTACGAATCGGCCAACTCGGACGAAGCCGACTTCGCAGGCCCTGCACCGTGCATTCATCACATCGGCATGGAGGTGGAAGACCTCGATGCATTCATCGAACGGATCAAGGCCAATGGCGGCACGATCCTGACGGCGCCCGGCCATTTGCCGGTCAAGTTCCGCTCGCCTGATGGCCCGGTTGCCGAAGTCGTGCCGATGCAACGCTGGGAAAAGGACACGCTCGCCGCGGGGGTGCACGGCGAAGTACTCGAGTAAGCATCACTTACCGCTTCGGCCGATGCATTAAACAAACTACAGTCGGCTGTTCATGAGACGGCGCCGCGGGCAACGACACTCGCCGTTGCGCGGTTGCATGGAGGACAGACAATGAAATGCATCCGCCGACGGAGGCGCTTTTCCGCGACGACTGGCGTACTGATTGTCCTATGCATCATGTCGTTTCTGATGTATGTGGATCGCACCAATATTTCTACAGCGGCGCTGTCCATTCGTCACGACCTGAACCTGAACAATTCGCAGCTCGGGATCGTGTTTTCCGCGTTCGCGCTGACCTATGCCATTGCAATGGTTCCCGGGGGCTATATTGCCGACCGCCTGGGCGCGCGCAAAATGCTGGCCATTTGCGGCGTGCTATGGGGCCTCGGCACGTTGTTCACCGGTCTGGCCGGTGGCCTGTTCACGTTGTTGCTCGCGCGCTTCGCGGTCGGACTCGGAGAAAGTCCAATCGTGCCTGCTTCGGCGCGCGCGCTAACTGCCTGGATGGAACCCGGAAGACGTGGCTTCTCGCAAGGCATTACCCATGCATGCGCGCGTCTCGGCAACGCATCGACGCCGGTCCTCGTTGCCGGACTGATCACAGCTTTTTCGTGGCACGTTGCGTTTATCGTTCTCGGTGCGGCCAGTCTCGCGTGGGTCGCGTTGTGGCTTTGGTATTACCGCGACGATCCCGCCGACCATCCGGGCATCACCGCGGAAGACATCGCGCGCCTGCCGGCGAAACTGGGCAAGACCCGCTTGCCCATGCGCTGGGCTCCGCTGTTGCGTACGTTATGGCCCGCCACTGTCGTTAGCTTTTGCCACGGCTGGATTCTGTGGTTCTTCCTGAACTGGATGCCGTCGTTCTTCTCACAGGCATATCACCTGAACATCAGGCACTCGGCCGTGTTCAGTTCGGGGATTTTCTTAAGCGGCGTGGTCGGAACAACACTCGGCGGCACACTGAGCGACCTGATGCTGAAGAAAACCGGCAATCTCCGGCGTTCCCGACAAACGTTGATTACCGTTGGCTTTCTTGCGCCCATTGTCTTCTTCGTCCCGATGTTCCTGCATCCTTCGCCAACCCTTGCCGCGTTGTCGCTAGCCGCGGCGCTGTTCTTGTCGGAGCTGGTCACGGCGCCACCGTGGGCCGTCGCGATGGACCTCGCACCCAACCACTCGGCGACGTCGAGCAGCATCATGAACACCGGGCTTGGCATCGCGGCTTCTGTTTCCCCACCGCTAGTGGGCTGGCTGGTCGACTCGACACATTCGTGGCAGCCGGTCTTCGCGCTATCGATGTTCTTTCTCGGGCTCGGGCCGATCGCGGCGCACTGGATTCGCCCCGACCGTCCATATCTCGGCGAGCCAGCATCTGAAGCAACCGAGCCGGGTGGCTTCACTGCGTCGGCGGATGCGTATTGATGCAATGCCAAGGGCTGCTGTCGAACGACGGAACTAGCGGGCCGAGTCCCACCCGCGAGCGCGCACTGGGCCCCTTCGGCACAAAGTTGCGCCAGATACGCGCCGATGCGGAAGTGCCGCGGACACGTGGTCGATGAATCTGGCTAAAGCCCAACGTTGGCTGCAACGTACGCTGGACGTTGCGTCACCGTCTTCAGCCATCTTTCCAACGCAGGCACTGCGGGAACGGCATCGAGTCGTTCGGGAAATTTCTCGGCCAGCATAAACCACCGCTGCGCGGCCAACGCGACACCGATGTCCGCTACTGTAAAACGATCGAGCGCCAGGAACGGCTGCGTATCCAGCACCCTGTCAGCAATACCGAGCAAACGCGCCGACTGCTGATGCGACGCACGAATCGCGTCGTAGTTGCGCTGGTTTTCCGGCGTACGCGTCAGGCCGAGGAACGCGATCCGCAACGTCGCCCACAAGGTACCTAGTTGCCAATCCATCCACTTCTCGATGTCCGCACGCGCGACAGGATCCGCCGACAGCAAGGTTTCATCGCCTCGCGACGTTGCGAGGTACCGCACGATCGTATTCGACTCCCACACTACGACATCGCCGTCCACGAGCGTCGGTACCAGCCCATTGGGATTCAGTGCGAGATATTCGAGCGTATCGACCACACCGAACTGCAATCCGGCGTCGATGCGCTCAAAATCCCGCCCCTCCTCCAGACCGAGTTCGCCGAGACACCACAGAACCTTTTGAACATTGATCGAAGTGCGTCTGCCGTAAAGTTTCATCAGTCATCCCAGTCAGAAGATCAGGCTTGGCGCCGCATTCAGCAATCCCGCGGCAAATAGTACGAAAAGTGGGTTTAGCCTGGGCCGCGCCAGAAAAATGATGAGCGCCACGGTCGCGAGTCCCCAGATCATCCAGGTCGAAGACGAGGCCCGCAAGACCGAGAACGCGCTCGCGAGAATCAGGCCAGTGGCGACCGGTGCCAGACCGCGCTCCGCCGTTCGATGCCACGGGTGCCGATGATGCCGGCTCCAGGCAATGGTCGCGCCGTACGCGAGTAGCGAGGATGGCACGAAGAGCGCCAGCGAAGCAACCACCGCACCGAAAAAGCCCGCCACCTTCCAGCCTATCAACGTGGTCAGTAGCGCACCGGGTCCCGGAGCCGCACGCGACATGGCGAACAGATCGACGAATTCTGACTGCGTGACCCAGCCGTGGATCGCCACCGCCTGCTGGTTGATGTCGGCGACAATGCTTTGTCCACCACCGAGCGAAAGCAACGAAAGCGGCGCGAACACCGCGATCAGTCGCAAATAGATGTTCTCACGCACCACGATCATTCCTCGAAGCGACGTACAGGCCAGCGGCGCCCGCAACGAGCGCAACGGGCACGAGCGGCCACCGCATCACACCGACCGCGAAGAAGACTGCGACGATCAGGCCGGCTGGCCAGCGTTGCACGGCAAGCAGCGAGCGTGCCGTGCGAAAGCCGACGGACGCCGTCAAGCCGATGGCCGCAGCTCCGACCCCTTCGAGGAAGCGATGTAGCCACACGAGATGTGCGAACTCGTGAAAGACCGTGGCCAGCAGCACGATCACCATCATCGGTAGCACGAGCAACGAACAGACCGCGACCGCGCTGCCCACCGCGCCTTTCATTCGATAGCCCACGTAGATCGACAGATTAATCACATTGGATCCGGGCAGAATCTGACCAAGCGTCAGCGCGCCGAGGAATTCATCCTCCGTCAGCCACCTGCGCGTGGTCACGACTTCGCGATATATCCACGCGGACAATCCACCGCCAAAGCTCGTCAAACCCACGCGAGCAAAGAGCAAGAAGATCTGCAGCAACGACACATCGCCTGATTTTTGCTCCTGCGCCACCGACTGCATGTTCAGGTCCTCGTCGTCGCCGTGCGTGTCTGACACTCAATGCTCAATGGCGCTCGTTCACGAGCCGGTGTTCGGCCACCTGCTTTTGTACCTGGTGCAGCAGCTTCGCTGATTGCTTGCGGCGACTCCAAACCGAAGCGATCACGCTGATTGCCGCACAGGCAAGCAGTCCTGCCGCAATAGGACTGCGCACGAACGCGCTCGGATCGCCATTCGAAATGGTCAGCGCCTGGCGAAATGACTGCTCCAACGTATGGCCAAGAATAAGGCCGAAGAGCAGCGGTGCTTTCGGTATGTCGAACTTGCGGAATCCGTAGCCGACAATGCCAAAGAAGAGCGCGAGAAACAGGTCGAACACGTCGTTATTGAACGAGTACACCCCTGCTGACGCGATCACGAGAATCACGCACAGCAGTACGCCGGGCGGCACGTAGAGAATGCGTGACAGTATCCCGACGAGCGGCAGATTCAGCACGAGCAGCATGATGTTGCCGATGTACATGCTCGCAATCAGCCCCCACACGAGGTCGGGTTGCGAATGAAACAGCATCGGCCCGGGCTGCATGCCATACATGACGAACGCGCCCATGATCACCGCCGTAGCTCCGGAGCCGGGCACGCCGAGAGCCAGCAGATGCACGAATGCGCCACAGGTGTCCGCATTGGTCGCGGCTTCCGGCGCAGCAACGCCTTCAATCGCGCCGTGCCCGAACTCTTCCGGATGCTTCGAGATTTTCTTTTCGAAGACGTAGGAGAGCATCGCGGCAAGCGTGCCGCCGAGTCCTGGCGCCGCTCCGCAGATGAAACCAATGAACGAGCCACGGAAAATCGCAGGACGTGCCCGGCGCCATTCCGCACGCGTGAACCACAGTTTGCCCTCCACTCGCACTGTGTGCATCGTGCCGCCCAAGGTTCCTTCGACCATGCGGCTCACCTCCGCGACGGCGAAGAGACCCACCACTACGACCAGGAAGTTCACGCGATCCTGCAATTGGGTAAGCCCGAGCGTGAAACGCGGTACACCGCTTTGCAGGTCGATGCCGACCGTCGCGAGGCCAAGTCCCATGAACACGGCCATCATGCCCTTGGCGAGCGAGTTGCCGGTCAGCGCGCCGACCGTAGACAGTGCAAAGCAGATTAGCGCGAAATACTCAGTGGGACCAAAATGCAGCGCGACTGCGGCGAGCGGCGCCGCAACGAAGGACAGCAGCGTGACGCCGATCATGCCAGCAATGAATGAACTGACCGCCGCGATCGCGAGCGCCGCCGCCGCTCTGCCTTTTCGCGCGAGTGGATAGCCGTCGAGCACGGTCATCACAGCGGCGGCGTCGCCGGGCGTATTCAGCAAAATCGCGGTCACCGCGCCGCCATACATGCATCCGTAGTAGATGCCGGTAAGCATCATCAGCGCAGAAGTGGGATCCATGCCGAATGTGACTGGTATAAGGAGCGCAATGCCCGCTGACGGTCCGATGCCCGGCAGATGACTGATCATCGTGCCGATGAACACACCGACGAGTGTATAAAACAGATGCGCAGGTGTCGCTGCGATCGCGAGTCCGTGCAGAATGCCTTGAAGACTATTCATGATACGAGCGCCTCAAAAAGGGAGGAAGCCCGTCGGCAACGGAACGCCGAGAAGCTGAGAAAACAGCACATCGAAAACCACTGTGACACCTACAGCGATAGCGAGATTCAGCTTGAATCGTTTGCGGTTGAAATAAACGAGCAAGCCGAACAGGAACACCACCGTCGCCACCAGATAGCCAGCGTGTTCGAACGCGAGATAGTAGAGCGACGTCCATGCCACCATTGCAATCAGGATCAGCGGATGGGCCCTCTTTTCGGGTGTCGGATGTACCTGTGCACCGGCTTCGGTGACATTGCTTGCGGAATCGGGCGCGAACCTCGTGGACGTCGACTCGTCGTGCTGAACCTGATTCCTGCTGCGCGTTTCCAGCAGCAGAAGCAGCGCGGATGCGATCAGGCCCACGCCGACGAGCGCTGGAAACGCTTTTGGTCCAAGCGGGTCGCTCAGGCGGACCTCCGGCAGGCGAACGTCCATGTAGAGATAAACGGCGGCCAGCGCGAACACGCAAAACGCGAGCCACACATCGCCCTTGATGCTTTTCATGTCTCCTCCAGTTCGACTCCGGCGCGACTGCCCGGCAGGGCGGCCGTCGCCGGTTCGGATGATTCCGCGAGCACGACCGAACAGACGTCGTTCGCACGAGACTCGCAGACCCGGATTACCGCTCGCGCCCTTCTTCCAGTATTTACTTTTCGTTGTAACGGCCAGGCTTTACGACTTCAGCGATCGTGCCGTCCGGCGCACGGAACTTGAGTGCACCCTCGCCTTTCGCTGACAGGATTTCGCCGCCGTACTGCTTGATCTTCTCCGCAGCGAGTTCCTGATCATCGACGGTGACGCCCCAGTGATGTAAACGCGGGCCCGCGCCGGCCAGTTGTGCTTCATGCGAGTCCTCGCTGTCGTACTTCATCAGCGTGAAGTCGATATGGCCATCTGTCATGTGCCGCGAAATGTGCTGGCGATTACGCCCCGTCTTCACTTCCTTGAAACCAAAAACTTCGGTATAGAAACGGGTAGCCGCCTCGAGGTCATCGACCTTGACTGCAAGGTGAACGATGCGTGACATATGGTTCTCCATGTCGTAGGTACTGCAGGTTGAAAAATTGCATTACTTTGCGAGGCCGAGGTCGGTAAGCAGTGGAGTAAGACGATCTCGCTCGCTCTTAAGGAATGCACGTGTGCGCGTGCTGTTCTGGTAGTCGGCGGTCCACAGATTGCGTTTGACTGCTGCCGCCCATTCCGGTGAGGAAGTTGCCTTCTTGAGCACGTTGTCCCACCAGGCAACCTCGGCCGAACTCATGTTCTTTGGTCCAACGAGTACTCGCCAGGTGCTAAAGTCGACGTCGACACCTTGTTCCTTCCACGTCGGCACATTCGCGAGCGCACCGCCCTGGCGTGTGCCACCAGGTATGGCAATCAGGCGCACACGTCCGGCCTGACTCGGACCAAGTACAACGCCTGCGGGCGTGGCCGCAACCGTGACATGACCGCCCATCAACGCAGTGAGCGCCTCACCGCCGGAATCGAAAAACACCACCTTCATCTTCTTCGGATCCTGCCCCACGCCCTTGACGACGAGCGCGGCAGCGTCGTGGCTCTGTCCTCCCGGCGAACTCGACACGCCCAGCGTTACCGCGGACGGATCCTTATTGAGCAGCGCTACCAGATCGCGGCCCGTCTTTATCGCTGAATCGCCTGGCACAGAAAACACGACCTGTTCCGTGACGAAAACCGCCAACGGAGTCACGTCGTCGATACCCACGGTACTGAGACCTGTGATGCGGTTCGTGATGAGAGGTAACGCCTGTACGCTGACGTAATGACCATCGCCTGAATGCGAATTGATATAAGCAATGCTGACCGTGCCGCCTCCACCAGGCCGGTTCATCACCGTGACTGGCTTGTTCGACAGCTTCTCCTGCTGAATGACGCTTTGCAGCGTGCGCGCAACGAGGTCGAGGCCACCCCCGGGCGCGCTTGGCACGACAATCTCAATGGGCCTGTGGGGCTGCCAACCATCGTCCGCGATGGCAAATGTGGCGCGCGTAATCAACACCGCGGCGCACAGCAGTAACGCTACTCCTCTTTTTCCACGTCTCCTTCTCATTACATCGTCTCCTGTTCTTCATACTCTTTCGCAATATCAGAAATTGAATCCGTCGAATGTACTGGACGCGAAGAGCGATTCGATCGGCACGTCCTGCTGGATCAGTCCGTCGTTACGTGCATAGCGCTGCAACGTGTCCAGATCAACGCGGTTCTCGCATATGCCATATCGCCAGTAGTCGCTTCCCATCAGCGCTTTTACGCGTTCGTATTCAGACGTGATCCATGGATGCATCACACGTAACGTGTCCGTAATCGCAAGTTCCGCAAGCGCCATGTCTCGCGAGATCCTGAATGCCGCGTACACATTGACTGGAAGCCACGGGTGCCGTTCGACGAGCGAGCGCCGGATGCCGAGTACATGCATTGGTGGAAACAGACCCGTCTTGGCGAACCAGGCCTCCTCCTTCACACGAAAATCCGGAAAGAGACGCTGCACGCATTCATGGTGGCCGAAGCAGGAGGGGGGCCTCGGTGCGATCACCGCATCAAGTTCGCCTGCTTCGAGCAGTTTCGCCAACGTCTGATTCGCGGCAATTGGCTCGACCCGGATATCGGGCGGCAGGCTATACGGCACACGCGCTTCGCGTCCCGCCTGTTCAAGCCCACCGACTACCCAGCGCACGTCGCGACTGTCAACGCCGTATTCGTCAGCGAGCATGCCACGCACCCAGATTCCGGCGGTCTGCTGGAAATCCGGCACGCCGATGCGTCGCCCTTTGAGTGCTTGCGGCGAATCAATGCCACGGTCGCTGCGCACATAGATGGCGGAATGTCTGAACGATCGCGATAAAAAAACAGGCACGCCGATATAGCGACTTTCGCCGCGTGCCGTTGTCAGCAAATGTGTGCCAAGTGACAGTTCTGACATATCGAATTCACCATGACGGAATGCTCGCTGAAAAAGCTCTTCCGCGGGCCCATGCACGAAGTTGATCGTACAACCTTCAATCTCGACCTTGCGATCAATGAGCGCACGGGTTCGGTCGTTAATCTGACAAGCCAACGATAGTTCGAGCATAGAGAATTGATGACCGTAGACTGATAGGAACACTCGGGGGACGACCTTAGCAGACACCTTTGTTGATTCTATGGACTTATCTGGAGTGCAAATCAATTTGATTAAACTTACAGCACTACTTGAGTGCCAGTCGATTCGCCAACTGACGTTGGCGAATCACTCCGTTACTTCACTGCAAGCTTTGGATCTTCAGACGATCTCGTCGCTGGTCCTACTCGCTTCGGCATCTGGAGTCGATCCGGACTTCGTCATCCCGTCAAGAGCTTGCAGCATGCGGTCTTTGCCCTTCGAAACATGACTGAAACTTGTTTCATAGCTCAGGCCCGCATTCTGTGCCTTGAGTGCATTCACTATTTCCCGGTGCTCCTCGTTCGACTGCAACAATGCACCGCGCTGTACCAGTCCGTGTACGCGGAACAGATGAAATTCCTTCACGAAACCGCGATACAGCTTGATGAGTCGTGAATTGCCGGTAGAGCGCACGATGTAATCGTGAAACTCCAGATTCAGCGGATCGAATCGCGAGAAGTCGCCTTTTTCGGCCGCATCCTGCATTTCGTCGACAAACTTGTCGAGCTGTGCCGCCATCTCCTTCGTCAGGATCGGCGCAAGGAGTGACGCAGAGAGCGCAGTAAGCCCGGCGCGCAAATCGTAGACCTCGATGGCGTCGTCCCGAGTCACGCGCTGAATGAATACGCCTCGCTGCGGAATCAGATAGACGAGGCCAAGTTCGGCAAGCGCGCGGCACGCTTCCCGCACGGGGCCACGGCTGACCGCAAGCTTGTCGGCGACCGCCTTCTCGTTCAAACGCTGTCCCGGCTTAAGTTCGCCGCTCAAAATCATTCGCTCGATCTCGTGCTGCACGACGCCGGTCAGCGTGTGTGCCCGAAAATCGGCCAATGAGACGGTAGTTGGGTTGTGATCGGTATCCATGAAAGCCAGTCTATGAGTCATCATGAAAAATGTCAACACTTTACTTTTCACCGACAACTCCCAACACACAGCCCATGCTGTAAGGCTCTGAAGCGAGCCCGCACCCTGACATTTTCGCGCTCGTCAAACGGAAATCATGCTGACGTCGCCTAGAAGCGATGCCGCATGCCGATCCGGAACGCGAGCTGATTCTGCGCGTCGCTGCCCGAGTTGCCGAAGTAAGTCGTTGTTTTTCCGATTTGCGCTTGCACCGGAACACCGTCGTTTGAACCTGACGCCTTCTGATAGATGGCGAGCACATACACGCTCGTGCGTTTGCTCAGCGAATACTCGACGCTGCTATTGAATTGGTTCCATGTACCACTGGCAGAACCCGTGACCTGGGTGCGCGTATAGCCGAGCGCCGCGGCGAGCGCCACGTTGACGTGATACACGAAGCCACCTTCATAAATGTTCAACGTCGCCGCACTGTGATCGAGGTTCTCGAGACGTGTATTGGTCCACAACGCGTAACCGAGCACTGGGCCGTACGTGTATTTCGCGCCGATACCAAGAGTACGCAAATCCCGCTCGCCGAGCGGATCGAGGTTCGCCAGCGTTAGCTTGAGCGGCGGCACTTCCTGGAGCGGATACGTGATGTCCGTGTATGCGAAGGCCATGCTGAACGGCCCGTTGCGGTAATCGACACCAAAGCTGTACGAACGTGACGAACCTCCGTTGCCGTTTATGCCGTTCGAACCGCCAAACTCGCCCGCCGCGTTCGAGAACCCGTACATGGCACCGACCTTGAAGCCATACATACGCACGCTGTCAAACTTGACCGAATTGTTGATCCGCACCGACGTAAGCAGGTCGAGCGTGTTGATGTGATACATGTACGCATCGCCCGCCGTAAGACCACCGGTCGAATAGCGGTTCAGATAGTCATGTGAGAACGGATATTGCCGACCCATAGTGAAAGAACCGACGTCGGTCTTCGACACCCCCACAAACGCCTGTCGTCCAAATAGCGCGCCGCCCTGACTGGCCGTTCCGTCACCAAGGCCGAAGCCGCTTTCTAATGTGAAGATCGCCTTATAGCCGCCGCCGAGATCCTCCGCGCCTTTCAACCCCCATCGGTTGCCGCCGTTGATACCGTCATCGAACTTCACGAGGCTGGAACTCCCACCGCTTGAGTTCTCGGCATGATTCACGTAACTGATGCCAGCGTCGATGAGGCCATATAAGGTCACGCTGCTTTGAGCGTGTGCCGCGCTCGCGAGCCCTCCCATTGCGGCAGCGCAAACCAATTTTCGCGTAGTACAGGTATCCACTTAAGTCTCCTGATTTTTATGTCTGAGGAATAGAGGGCGATCCATGTGCTTCGTCCGGATCTCGCACCACAACGCTTCTGTTCAATTGCTGCGCGCCGACTCGCGTTCGATTGCCGTCCCTGTTAAGTGGACTCATCCTGCGTAAAGGCTCGAAGCGAAGTGTCGAACATTTTATGATTAATGTAAACATTTTTCAGTATTAAAATTTCCATACATCCAGACGACAGACGACGCCCTGGCGCAATCGACTTTGGTACTTTCACCTCTGTCGTGGCTGTCCCAATCGGCGGCAACCCGACGCTGGATCTGAATCTGCTGGTGGTGTTCGACGCGATGATCCGGCATCGCAACGTGACTGTTGCCGGGCGCGAACTGGGGCTGAGCCAGCCGGCGATGAGCTATGCATTGCTCAAGATGCGTACGGCCTTCGGCGATCCACTGTTCGTGCGCGTCAAGTCGGGCATGCAACCGACACCGCGCGCGTTGTCGATGGTGGAAACCGTGCGCGATGTCCTGCAACGCATCCAGTCCGATCTACTCATCCCGGCGATATTCGACCCTGCGAGTTCGAACCACGAATTCCGCATCGCCATGAGCGAGGTCGGTGAGAGTTTCTTTACGCCGCCCTTGATGCGCGCGCTTCGTAGTCACGGACAACAACTGCAACTGCGCGTGTTCTCACTGACACCGTCGGCGCTCGAGCAACAGTTGGAGTCCGGCGATGTGGATCTGGCCGTCGGAAATTATCCTGACCTGTTGCTATCGCGGCAAAGGACAATCCGCATGTGAAAGGCAGGTTGACGATGACCCGATTCCTTGCCGCTTCGCATGTCGATGTAGCAACGCCGGGGCGAAGTCAGGAAATCATCCTGCGATACATGGCGGAAAAGAAGATCGTGCGAAAGGTGCCGCTTCAGGTATCGCGCTTTCTGAGCCTGCTCGAGATCGTCTCGCAATCGGATCTCATCGTCATCGTGCCGCGGGAAACAGGCGAGCTATTCCTGAATACTCGCGGCATCACGGTGCACGCGCTGCCATTCGATTCACCCACATTCCGGCTTCGCCAGCACTGGCACAAGCGCTCTCACGACGATGCCGCAATTCGCTGGTTGCGTGCGCTGGTGCATGGGTTGTTCAGGGACCTCGACGCTCCCCGGAACCCGATCCGTTCGTGAAATTCGCGGACATTGCCAATTCAATGCAATGACGCAATGGGCCGGAAAAGCACGGCGATCCGGCCACTCGCCGTATCCGCTCCCGGCAAAGTCGTCTGCCGATAACCAATGTCATACGCACGTTTCCGCGTCGCGAAACCGACGTCAATTTGCGGAATTGGACGCCGTGCTTCCATGCATGCGAGCGTCGTTTCGTACGCCACTATTGTCGGCCCCGTTTAAACGCAGCTACTGGGGTTATTCCGGGCGCAATTTTCCGACAATGCGCAATTACCAGATATCTTTGCACCATGGCGCTCAGTAACATAAGTCGCGTGATCGCTAATGATACGAAAACCGGCATGGCCAGCAAGAACTCGCGAGGCTGGAGTCGATCCGTCGCATTGATCGCCGCTACAGCGGCGCTGGTGCTCGGCTACGGTGTCGCAAAGCATCTGTCCTCGGCCTCCCCGAAGCCTCTAGATCAACAGGTTTTCTCCGTCTATGCCAGTGTGGACAAGCAGCCTTGGGAACGGCCGGTGATCGTCATTCGCGAAGGCAGGCCAGTACATATCAACTTTCATTCTCAACAGACCGGCGTTTTGATGGTTCATGAAATACCGGGTGCCATCGCCGCATGTGCGTCCGGAAAAGATCAGTCTCTGGATATTCTCCCCGTGGGTATCACTGGTCGCTTCTCGCTTCATTTTCATACCCAGGCCGGTGAACAGATTGAAGTCGCCACTATCGAGATTTATCCGAAATCCTGATTAGACAGGTTCATGACAATACACAACGAAGAGGAGACAAAGATGCAATTACAGATGCGAGTGGCGATCGCGTTATCGCTAGGCTTGTTTGTCCTCACTGGCTGTGGCGGCGGATCCGACGACACAGCGGCTACCACGTCCACCGGTTCCGTTGCGAACTATGTCGTCCCGCGAGTTCCAGGCTGCGCGTCGGGTGACACGCCCGAAACCGCGCTACAGGGTCAAGTGCCGGCCGCACTTCGCCAGGCGGGGTTCGGCGGCTTCAATTGCAATCTGAAACTCGTCAGCCAGCTTCAGGGCGAAGGCGCATCGTGGTCCGCCGCGACCTACTCCGACAGGAAGGGGCAAACCTGCTTCTATCATGCGACGATGGGCGCAACCCCGGTGTTCAACAATCCCGCCGCTCCAGCGCGCGTCAATCCGGGGGTGCCGGTGATCGACATCACCAACCCGGCGCGCCCCGTCCGCGTGAGCTCATTGACGTCCACGGCGATGATCGATCCGTGGGAGTCGCTGCGCGTGAACGACGCACGCGGGATCCTGGCAACGGATAACGGACTTGCAGGCGCCGGCGGCCCGGAAATGGATCTGTACGACGTTTCCGCGGACTGCACCCGGCCGCAACTTCTTGCCAGTATCGCCGTCGGCACGGGAACGGATGGCGGCATCACGCCGGGCACACAACCGCTGGGTCACGAAGGTGGCTTCTCCCCTGACAGTTTTACGTATTACATCGGCTCACCCACGGCGAAATCCTATTACGCGGTCGATCTGATGATACCGACGCGACCGAAAGTCATCTCCGCGATCAGCATGTCCGATCTGGGATTCGGATCGAATCCCCACGGTTTGTCCGTAAGCCGGGACGGCACGCGTGCGTACTTTGTCGCGATCGGTAACGGCGGCGCGGCCGCCGGCTCCGGTGCCCCGCCGCTGAACAACATGAACTCGAATGGCGACAACGGGTTCTTTGTGGTCGATACCAGCGAGGTGCAAAACCGGCTCCCCAATGCGCAAATGCACAGAATCTCAACTGTGCCGGTTCGAGACGGCAGCATCGCCCAACATACGATCTCATTTTCGGTCGGAGGCAAGCCGTATCTGGTCGAAGTCGACGAAGGGGGATCCGGTGGTCTGCCGAATGGGACAACCGCAAGCTCGCGCGAAAGATTGCCTATCTGCCACAGCAGTTGCCGCCCGCGGACGGAATGACCGTGCGTGAGCTCGTATCACTGGGCCGTTATCCCTGGCATGGCGCACTGGGACGCTTCAGTGTGCGGGATGCCACGAAGGTCGATGAAGCCCTGGTGCTCACCGACACGGCGCGATTCGCAGACCGCGCGGTGGACAGTCTGTCCGGCGGTGAGCGTCAGCGCGTATGGATTGCGATGCTGGTGGCACAGGATAGCGATTGCCTGTTGCTCGATGAACCCATCTCTGCGCTCGACATCGGGCACCAGATTGAAGTGCTGAAACTCGTTCATGAACTGAGCTTCCAGCGCGAGTTAACTGTCGTTGTCGTGCTGCACGACATCAACATGGCGGCACGTTTCTGCGACCGCCTGATTGCCCTGAAGGGCGGCACAATAATCGCGCAAGGCTCACCCGCCGAACTCATGAAGGATGACATCCTCGGCGAGATTTATGGTATTCCGATGGGGACGGTTGAACACCCGGGTGGGCGAGGACGAATCAGCTTTGCGTGTTAGGACGGGGCCTCGATCGGGGTAACGAACTTCGTGGAAGCGCGCGTACCCGATGCTGGCAGAGGAAGGCCGAAGCGTCGATTACAAAACCGAAAAGGGTTACGGACTTCCATCCGTAACCCTTTGATTTTTCTGGTCGGGGCGAGAGGATTTGAACCTCCTATGACCTTCGACAATTTCGGGCAATGCTGCGCTGGAAAGATGAGCGGCAACCATGGCGACGTTTGCTAATCGATGGCAATCTCATCAATCTGGTCGACATGGGCAAGCTGATTTCTGATCGCATCTCGTTGCCTCCATATGCCTTGTCCATGAGCAGGTGCAGTGGCCGATTAGACCGCTCAAGGCTTTGCAACAGGGGGCCTTCTGGCGCATCACCTTACGCGAAGAAACCGTGCATATTGACGACGGTTCTTTTACATTAAGCCGGTCAGCTATGATGTGCGAAACGTCAACCTCGCGTCTGATCTAACCAGTGTCGGCGCTATCTCCAGTGTCACTGTACTCAACGGGCCAGTTGATTCCACGACAAACAAAAGCCTCGCATTGAAACCCGGTCTCAATATCACGCTGCCTGCGCGGGGTAGGCATGCCCCTTTAATCGTGAAAAGGGGCGGCTCCTCGGGCCAACCGGAGCGCCCCCGCTTCACCTCGCGTTATATTCAGCCACTGCCTCCTGGCCTGCCTTGACTATCTGCGCCATGACTGCGATCTCGTCAAAGATCCGCACTTCACGAATGATCTTGCCGTTGCGAATCTCGAAGTGCGATGAACCGAGAATATTCACCGGCGCGTTATTGGTCGGCCCATACACGGGGGATCCGCAATAGGTGCCACGCAGCAGCCAGACCGTGCCGACACGCAGGCCAAGGTCAGCTGACTCATGTACGGCGAAGTCACGAATTTCCACCTTGGCGTCAGGCACGGCGGCAAGCAGGCTCATCAGTTCCATCTGATAAGGCACGATGCCCATCACCCTTCGCAACCGCACCGTCTGACAGACGATCGTGTCGCTAAAGTAACGCGGCACCATGTCGAAGAAACGCCCGTTCCAGACACGCTCGAACATTTCGGCAATCATCTCGCATTCGGCCACATAGCGGTTCGGCCGCGCGCCCGAGATGCCTGCCCTGACGGGATCTTTCACGCGACCGGCAAAGGGTGCCGATCCGGCGCCCGCATCGATGGCCTTGCCGAGAACCGGCGAATGGGCAGCCAGTTGCGCGGCGACCTTGAACGGATCGAGACCCAGGTGCTCGAGTACGGCGTACTCGTCGCGAATGACCCATTCCTCGACCACCTTGTTGTCCTGCACGACGCAATGCGCCATCCCGCGATTCACCCAGTCCTTGCCGGTCGGCGGTCCATAAGTCCAGTGACCGAGATGGGTCGCGTTATTGAAGACCCGGTGCGCACTAACAAAACCGTTCGGACCACGCTGCTCCCATATGACATCGTCGTGGCCGCCCCCGCGATTCGGAAACGCCACCATCTTTTGCAGCGAATTCTGCATGACGTGCTCGAAGCCGTAGGTCTCGCCGTAGCAGGTGTGAACCTTGACGTCGGGCGCGTAGTGATCCTTCAGGTGACCGAGACCTCGCGTGATCCAGATCTTGTCCGTCCAGCTCGTGATGTATTCGCGCGGATCACGGTACGGGGCATAAGCAGCGGGATTGATGTCAGTCAGTTGTTCGTTCATTTAAAGACTCCTTTATAAAAGCAGCCGGCTATCGTGCGGATTGCCGCTAGTCCGGCGCATCGCACGATCACTCGCCGAAAGGTCATTCACCTGGCTTGATGAGCTGAAAACACTAATGCAATGTCATGGCAACGTCGGATAGTTCAGTAGCTCTCGAAAGCGTGACGCAGTGCGGAGGTGTCCATGCCGTGCGCGAGTCCAAGCATCGTCAGAACGCGCGCCTTTTGCGGATTCAGCGTGCCTGCCGCGACGGTGTCATAGCGCGCATCGTCGGCACACTCGCAGACCGCACCCGCCGCCACGCGACTCGCGCGGACAAACACGATGCCACGCTCACGGGCCATCAGCGCGCCGGCTTTCGCCGCCTCAGACAGGCTGCCATTGCCAGTGGCGGCGAAAATGATTCCGCGCGACCCGGCTTCAATGGCCGCCTTGAAGAAAAAGGTTCCACCATTCTGATAGCCATAGACGATATCGACCTGGGGCAAGGTCTGGATTGCCTGGAGATCGAAACACGTATCGCGCGTGTGCTTTCGCAACGGAGATGCGGCAAAGAGAACCTTGCCTCCACCGAGCGCGCCGAGTTCGGGTGAATCGAGGGCCCGGAAGGCATCGGTGGCGCTGGTATGCGTTTTCGTTACGTCACGTGCCGATGCCACGCGCTCGTCCAGTACGACGAGAACGCCAACTCCGCGTGCGCCATCGTGGATCGCGACACGAACCGCGTTATACAGGTTGAGCGGCCCGTCCGCGCTAAGAGCGGATGAAGGACGCATTGCACCGGTGACGACCACGGGCTTATCGCTCTTCACGACGAGATGCAGAAAATAAGCAGTTTCTTCGAGCGTATCGGTGCCGTGCGTGATGACGATGCCATCTACCGCGGGGTCGGCGAGATGCTCGTTCACGCGCTTCGCAAGGTGCAGCAAAACGGCATTGTCGACCTCATGGCTCGCGACGTTCGCTACCTGCTCAGTGCCGATGCGAGCGAGCTCGCCAAGTTGCGGCACCTGCGCCAGAACCGTGTCGAGCGTCCCCGTCAGCTCGTAGTCGTGCGTCTTCGTGGCGCTCGAGGCCGATGCGGCGATCGTGCCACCGACGCCGAGTATGACAATCCGGCGCGCCATGTTCGGGGTATTAGCCGAGCTTCTCATCAGCCTGTTCCTTACTGGGTTCAATTCCGCATGGATATCCGGCGCATCCGTTGCCGGACACGTCATTCCGGCATCTTCGGCGCTGTGCCTCACGGCCACCGCGGGTATTGTTGCCGATTACTCCGCGGCTCGCGAAACGGCGCCCGGAAACCGCAGCCAGACGAGCGATGCCGTTCACGCCCCCGCCCTGCTCTCGACATGCGCGAAGATCTGCTTCCAGATCGACACTTCGTCAGTCACCATGTATTCCGCCATGACCTTGTTGCCGGTCATGTTCACGTGACTCATGCCCATCACGTACACCGGCGCGCCGGTCGGTTCGCCAAAATGGCCGAACCCGCTATGCGTTCCAGTCAGCGACCATCGCACCGCCACACGCACCGGCTGTTCCGGATCGCGATTGACGCGCGCACTTTCGATCTTGAGGGCTGCGTCCGGAAACGAAGCGAGATAGCCGAGTGCAAACGTGTCGATATCGGAGTGACCATACAGCACGTCTCCGCCGGGGGCGTGAAAGGCCGCGCCCTCGAAATACAGCTCGCGGATCGCAGCCGTTTCCTTGTCGTGCCACAGACGGCGAAAAACGCTGCAATAGCGACCGACGGCCGGATCGTCCTGAATCGAAGCGTTATAACGGCTCGGCTTGTCGTGCGCTGGCACAAAATAGGCAATGGGCACGCCGTTGCGGATGTCGCGATCCGTCATGTCGCGAGCGAGCGAGCGCGGCTCCATGCCGAGACAACGGGCGAACGCCGCCTGATCGCGTACCAGCCATTCTTCGATCACCACCTGATCACGCACCCAGCAATCGGCGATGATGCGGCTACGCACCATGCGGCCTTGTGCCCGGCCGAGAATGCCGTCGCCGGTATGCCGCATCACCGAGGTAAGTCGATGCGAGGACAGAAAGGTACCGTCATCGTGCGGTGTCCAGATGACGTCCTCGCCGACCAGTTTCCGGTCGGGGAACTGATGCAGGGTCTGCAGCGTTTGCGCCGTGACGCCTTCGTTGCTGCCGGTAAAGCCGGTGGCCGCACGCAACAGGATGTCCGGGGCATAATACTTTTGCAGTTTCCCGCCGATCCCGCGGTCTTCCCAGATCTCACGCGTGATGCCGTAGATAAAATCCGGCACGCTACTGTACGCGCCAAGTTCGATGTTCATGTCAACGCCCCCTGCCTGATGTCGTGCAAGCCAATGCCGATGCGCGGCGTGCACCGACTGTCATGTTAAATATCCGGCATGCAGCCGGTCAGAAGCGATGTCTGAGGCCGGCCGCTATACCGAGCTGCCGGTTGCTGGATGAAGCCGCGGTAAATGCGAGTTGCGCCACGGCAGCCTGCCCGACCGAATTCGTCCCGCTTGCCGATTGCCCGTAGCCGAACAGATAGACATCGGTACGCTTGGACAGCAGATAGTCCGTGCCCAGATTGACCTGCCGATAGTTCGCACCGGGAGCGCCCCCCACGGAATTCACTCGCGTGTAGATAAACGCGGTGCCGGCCGTCAGCGCCGGCGTGAACTGATAGCGATAGTTCAACTCGAAACTGTTCAGCACCGCCGTGCCCTGGTAGCCCTCCGGGTTCGGTCCGGAGCCACTGCCCAGATTCCTGAAGACGGTGTTGCTATACGTGCCGCCGATCGTCGATCCGCCAAACTTCACCGACGCACCCAGTGCGGCGATCTGCAGCGTACGCGCCGACGCGAAGCCGGAAAAACTCAGACCCGATACATTTGCCCCCACCGTAGTCGGCGTGCCGTCGAAAACCGACGTATTCGGACTATTTATATGCGAGAGCGTTCCGGCCGCCGCGAAGGGCCCGGCGGCATAGGTCACGCCGATGCCCCATGTGCTGTTCGATGACGGCGAACCCGGCACGCCGCCGAGTGAATAGGTTGCGCCAATTTTGAGGCCACTCATATCCACGCTCACGAACTTCAGCGCATTGTTGAGCCGGAAGCTGCCGTTGAAGTTGTTGTGATCGCCCGGTTGCGTACCCGGACCGCCGGACCACGCATAACCCGACTCGAACGGACCAACGAAGTCCGTCGCCAGATCGTACTGGCGGCCGAGCGTAAGAGCGCCAACCGGCGACGCAATGCCGACCCATGACTGACGCCCGAACAGTCGTCCGCTTTGGCCGGCCTTGCCCGAGTTCACGTTGAATCCGTTTTCGAGCGCAAATACCGTCGCAAAGCCACCGCCCAGATCCTCCCTGCCCTTGAGCCCGAAACGGCTGGCACTGAGGGTGCCGCTTTGCATCTGGTACGCAGGGCTCCCCCCCTGATTGCTGGTGTAAAACAGCCCGTTATCGATGATCCCGTACAGGGTGACGCTGCTCTGCGCGTGCGCGGTCGCCGCCGCGGCGCAGCACGTCAACGATATAAATAAGTGTGCTCTTTTCATGTTGTCGTCCCTATGATTGTTTCTATCTCACCCGGTGCCATCCCATCAGACCGACGCCACCGTTGGTCTCCCGGATTACTCACTTCGCCTCGCCCAAAACCCTATCGCGCCATCGAGACAGGAGGCCGCCTGTTCTCATCTGGATCATCAAAAATCATCTGACCGATAAGACATCCTTATTTTCGTTTCAACAATTTTTTCTGGAGATCAATTCCGTGCGGGACCGGTACGATCGGGGCAACCCCGTCGACCGAACCTTTTCGGCCCCCGGCTACCTCTGCGGAGTCACGGCCTCATCTCGTCGAGATATCCGAGTGCCTTCGAAAAAAAATCCGCTGCGCCGAAGTTGCCGGATTTCAGTGCGAGCGCGAGCGGTCTTTCGCCGGTGCTTACCGTGGCGGGCACACCGGGATCGATCTGTGCGCCGATGCGCAGCGCCTGCACACCGAGCGCCTGCACGACGGCACCCGAAGTTTCCCCACCCGCAACCACGAATTTGCGCACGCCGAGCGCGTGCAGTTCACGCGCAACGTCGGCGAGTGCTTCTTCTACGAGTTGCCCCGCACGCGCCACGCCCAATTCGCGCTGGGCTGCCTTTACCGCTTCCGGTGTCGTCGTCGCGTAAATCAGCACGGGCTGCGGCCGCGCGCCGCTGAAATGTCCATGAGCAAACGACACCGCCTGCTCGACCACGGCCTCGCCTCGCGCGATCGCAAGCGGATCGATGCGGAAGCTGGGCCTGCTCGCGCGCCACGCAGCGACCTGCGCGCTGGTCGCCCTCGATGCGCTGCCGGCCAGCACGACGGCCGGTCCGTCGATCGGCTCGATTCGCACGGGCTCTGCCTGTGCGAGCCGACCCGTGCTCCGGAAGCTGGCCGGCAGACCGAGCGCCACGCCCGAACCGCCGGTGATCAACGCCAGCTCCGAGCAGGCCTCGCCCAGTGTGTACAGATCCGCGTTGCTCACTGCATCGGCGATAGCGATGCGCACATGTTCGGCTCGAAGCGTATCGAACGCTGCGCGCACCGCGGCGGGCCCCTTTGCAACCATGTCGTGGCGCACCAGCCCGATCTTCGAATGCGTCTGCTTTTGCAATACACGCATGAGGTTGGGATCGGTCATCGGCGTGAGCGGATGATTCTGCATACCGGATTCGTTGAGCAGCACGTCGCCGACGAACAGATGTCCACAATAGAGCGTGCGGCCATTCTCGGGGAATGCCGGACAGGCGATCGTGAAATCGCTTCCGGGAAGATCCTTCAGCGCGTCGAGCAGCGCTTCAGTGACGGGGCCGATGTTGCCCGCGCCCGTCGAATCGAACGTCGAGCAATATTTGAAGAAAAACTGGCGGCATCCCTGCGCGCGCAACCACGCGAGCGCGGCAAGCGCTTGCGCGACCGCCTCGGCGGCGTCAATCGTGCGCGACTTCAGTGCGACGATCAGCGCGTCGGCGTCGATGGCGTCGGGTATCCGCGGCACGCCGATGGTCTGGACCGTGCGCATGCCGCCGCGCACGAGCATGTTTGCGAGGTCGGTTGCGCCGGTGAAGTCGTCGGCGATGCAGCCGAGCAACGGCGCCGCCCGTGGCATGGAAGCTTTCACTGTGCGTCTCCCGACTTGCTGTCCAGCTTCGTTTCGGCGTCGAGCCAGCGCATCAACGCGGATCTGCACACAGCCGGCGCTTCGAGCAGAACGAAATGTCCGCAGCCAGGCACGACCTGCAGCGTCGCGTCGGCAATCGCGTCCGCCATCTCCCCTTGCAGTTCGAGCGGGCTCAAGCGGTCATCCTCGCCACACAGAATCAGGACGGGCACGTCGATGGAAGGCAGCAACGGCCGCGAATCCGGGCGCTCGCAGGCATAGTCGACCTGATGGGCGAAGCGCGCGGCGCCCGCATGCGCCATGGCGCCAATCTCGCGAAGCAGCACGTCGCTTCGCGCGCACGCGGGCGACAGATAGTTGGGCAGCAGCGCGTCGCGCAACACGCGGTCCAGTTCGCCTGCCGCCGCGCGTGCGGCAAGCTGCCGGCGCGGTGCGCGATTCGCTTCGCTATCCGCGCGCGCATTCGTCGCGATCAGTGCGAGCCGTTCGATACGCCGCGGCGCCTGCCGGTAAAACTCAAAGGCGGCGATGCCGCCGAGTGAAAAACCCGCGAGACTGAAGCGCGGTGGCAGCGTCTCGAGCAGCGACGCCACCTCTTCAGCCAGCGTTGGCTTCTCGCCGAGCACGGGCGCGATCACTTCGCGACCGGCAGACAGCGCCTCGATCTGCGCGCGCCAGACCCGTTCGTCGCACAAGGTGCCGGGCAGAAGCACCAGTGGAGTGGCGTTAGTCATGGTTCAATAACCGTTGCCCGCGACGGGGGTCTTACCGCCGCGCGTGGCCAGCAATCGCGCACTGCTGGCCGTCGCGAGCGCGTTCGCGTCATTGCCGGGCGTAACGAGATGGAAGCCCTGCTCCAGTCGGCGACGGGCGGCCCCGCCGTCGCTGCAGAACATACCGGCAAGCAGTCCCCGCTCCCGCGCCGCGCGGAGAATGCGTTCGATCGCACGCTGCACCACTTCGCCCGGCTCTGCGGCCGGCTCGGCGCCCAGGCTGAGCGCGAGATCGTTCGGCCCGATGTAGATGCCGTCGAGGCCCGGCGTGTCCAGAATCGCTTCGAGATTGTCGAGCGCGGTCTGCGACTCGATCATCGCCAACGCGAGGATCGTGTCGTTCGCGTGCGCGAAGTAATCGGCTCCGCCATAAAGCGCACCGCGCGCCGGACCGAACGAGCGCGTGCCGACGGCCGGGTAACGGCACGCGGCGACGAATTCGCGGGCCATCGCCGGCGTATCGATCGACGGGCAGATCACGCCATAGGCACCGGCGTCGAGCAGGCGCATGATTTCCGCGCCGTTCAGCGATGAGCAACGCACGAGCGGCGTGGCCGCGGTGATGCTGATCGCCTGCAGCATGCCGAGGGCAGCGTCGAGGCCGACCATGCCATGCTGCAGGTCGACGGTCGCCGAGTCGAAGCCCTGCGTCGCGACGATTTCGGCGGCATAGCTGCTCGGAATGGATAGCCATGCATTGATGACCGGCTCTCCGGCGAGAAACTTCTGTTTTGCAAGATTAGGACGCATGCTCTCTTTATCTCATCGTTCGTACTGCGTTCGTACGGGTTCATCCGGCGGATCGGCCCCCTCTGCGGCCGTTCCCAGTCGTCACGCGTCGACGCGTTCGCGTGCCCGACAGCTCAGGTAGTGCGCAGGCGCGCGCCACTCGTGCCGTCGAACCAGAAAATTCTGGACGGTTCAGGCCGTACGCCGATCCGCTCGCCGTCCACGTAACGGATTGCCTTGTCGCCCTTGACGACGAAATGCTGGCCGCCGAGCTTCAGCGTGATCAACGTGTTGTCGCCCAGCAGCTCGAACGCGAAGATGTCCGCCGCGAAGGCGCCCGGCGCCGTATCCGGGCCGATCGCGATGTCTTCCGGGCGCACGCCGAGGGTGAGCGGTCCGTTGCGCGGCGGCACGACCGGCAGGACGAAGCCGTCGGGCAGAACGAACTGCTGGCCCCGGCCTTCGCCGTGCAGCAGGTTCATCGCCGGCGCGCCGATAAAGGCCGCCACGAAGGCATTCGCGGGTTCGTTGTAGATGTGATCGGGGGTATCGATCTGCTGCAACACCCCTTCTTTCATGATCGCGACGCGCGACGCCAGCGTCATCGCTTCAACCTGGTCGTGCGTCACATACACCGTGGTCACCGCAAGCTCGCGCGCCAGGTGCTTCAGCTCGGCACGCATCGTGCCGCGCAGCTTCGCGTCGAGGTTCGACAGCGGCTCGTCCATCAGGAATACACGCGGGCGCCGCACGATCGAGCGCGCCAGCGCCACGCGCTGACGCTGTCCACCCGAGAGCGCGGCGGGGCGGCGGGCGAGCAGATGCCCGAGTTCGACCCGGTCCGCGGCACGTTTGACTTCACGATCGCGTTGCTCGCGCGGAACGCCGCGCAGCTTCAGCGGATACGCGATGTTGTCGTACACGCTCATATGCGGATAGAGGCCGTAGTTCTGGAACACCATCGACACGTCGCGCTGGCGAGGCGGCACGCCGTTCATCCGTTCGGCGTCGAACATCAGGTCGCCGCCGGTCGGATCCTCCAGTCCGGCAATCATCCGCATCGTGGTCGTCTTGCCGCATCCCGACGGCCCGAGCAACACCAGAAACTCACCCTCGCCGACCGTCAGGTCGAGATTTTTCACGGCCTGGAAGCCACCCCAGGTCTTGCTGATTCGGTTCAATGTGACGGTAGTCATGAACGTCGCCTTGATAAAAGTTGAGCGTCGGAAGTCGGAGGCAGTGTCGGGCGCGCGTCATCTCACTGCGCCTGCCGTCGTACCGCGGATCAGATAGCGCTGCATGTACGATGCAAACAGGAACATTGGCGCCATGATCAGGATCCCGGTCGCGGAGAGCAGTTGCCACAGATCGCCCTCTTCGCGGTTGAACATGCCCATTGATACCGGCAGCGTCACGGCGTCTTCGGACGTGAGGATCACCGCGATGATGAAGTCGTTCCAGGACAGGATGAAACAGAAGATGCCGGCGGTGACGATGCCCGGAAAGGCGATCGGCATGATCATCTGATACAGCACCTGCAGACGCGTCGCGCCGTCGATGCGCGCCGATTCCTCGATATCGACCGGAATCTGGTCGATGAAGCCCTTGATCATCCAGATCGCGAAGGGCATCACCATCGCGGTCTGCACGACGATCAGCGCGGTGCGAGTATCGTAGAGCCCGAGATTGCGAAACATCAGAAAGAACGGCAGCACGATGACGATGGGCGGCAGGAACTGCGTAGCCAGCACCGCCACCATCAGCGACTTGTGCGCAAATAGCCGGAAGCGCGAGAACGAATAGGCCGCGGCAACGGCGATCGGCAGGGTAATGGCCACGGTCGACAGCGACACGATCAGCGAATTGACGAGCTTGGCCTGCACGCGAAACGGCTCGCGCATGATCTCGACGAAGTTGCCGAGCGTCGGTTTGAACGACACGCGCAACTGGTAGATATCAACGTAATGCTTGAACGCGGCCGACAGGATCCACGCCAGCGGCAGCAGGATGATGAGCGCGACGAGCGCAAGCGCCACACCGCGAGCCAGCATCGCGAGCCGGGCGTGGATCGCGGCGGGTGCCCGATAGGCCGACGCCGGGCGCGAGTGAGTGGACGAGAGCCCGTCCTGCAGGGGTTTGGCGGTCATGGACGGCTCCTTATTTGCCACGCTGGGTAAGTCGTACGTACAGCACTGTCAGCAGCATCATCGGGATCACGAGCAACCAGCCGAGCGCGGACGCGTACCCCATGTTCAGGTACTTGAAGCCCTGAAAATAGATGAAGTGGGTCAGCGTTTGCGTGGCCTGTCCCGGACCGCCGTTGGTGATCATCACGATCTGGTCGAATACCTTGAGTGCGAAAATCGCTTTGAGCACCATCGCGACCGCCAGTACCGGCACCAGTTGCGGCAGGGTAATCGTGAAGAACACCCGCAGCGGGCCCGCACCGTCGATCTCCGCGGCCTCCTGGGTTTCCTTTGGCACGGACGCGAGCGCACCGATGAAGATCAGCGCGAAGTACGGCGTCCAATGCCACACGTCGCTCGACAGCACCAGCCAGAACGCCGCGGTCGGACTGCCGAGCATGTCGAAGTCGTGCAGATGGAGCGCGCGGCTGATCGCTCCGGCGAGTCCGAAATCGGCATTGGCCATGAACCGCCACAATGCGCCGATCAGCGCTGGGCTCATCGCGAACGGCAGGATCAGTATCGAGCGCAGCGCGGCCCGTACGATACCGCCGCGAAACAGCAACACCGCAATCGCGAGCGCAAAGCCGATCGTCAGCAGCGTGGAGGCGACCGTGAACCTGAGCGTCACCCACGCCGAATTCCACATCGACGGATCGGTCAGCGCGCGTGTGTAGTTTTCGAACAGATAGCCGATCTGGGACCAGCCGTCCGAGGGCGCCCAAAGCGATCTGGATTCGTTCGCGCGTCCCAGATTCCAGTTGCGGAAGCTCAGATAAAAAGTGGTGACGAGTGGGTAAAGGGCTGTGCCCAGGACAATCACGATCCCCGGCGCCACCATTCCATACTTGGCAAGTCGTTCAGACATGAACCATTCTCCCGAAAAGATGCCTAGCGCAATTCACGCTGGACCACGCGGTGCGCACGTTCACTAGCGTCTTTCATCAGCGTGTCGACGTCGCCGCCCGACACGGCCAGGTTGATCGCCACCGAAGCCAGATCAGCCACCTCGGGCCAATAGACGACCTCCGGCATGGGCGCCGCCTTGCCTCGCAATGCGTCGAACTCGGCGAGCTGAACCTGCGAATTGGCTGCATTGACTTGCGGGTCCTTCAGACTCGACCAGCGGTTCACCACGTTGTTGCGCACCGCATAGCCGTTCACGTTGCGCTCGATCGCATTGCGTTTGTCGAGGTCGGGATTAGCCAGCCACTTCAGGTATTCCCACGACGCTTCCTTATGCTTCGAGTACATCGAGATCGACATCGGCATCGTGTTGACCACGGTGGTCGGCGGGTCGCCCGCCCGGTAGGCGGGCATCGGCGCGAAATTCACCTGTTCGGGCTTGAGCGTCGAATCTTTCGGATTGGTCACCGCGGCGTACGCCCACTGCCAGATCGGCAGCATGGCGGCACGGCCCTGCTGGAATGCAATACGTGCGTCCTGCTCCACGTTCGACGTGGCCCCCGGGCCGCACAGGTTGTGCTTCGAGTAGAGCTCGATATATTCGCGCGTCGCCTTCATCGCCTCGGGCGACGTCCAGGCCGGATAGCCCTTGTCGTCGAGAATGTGGCCGCCGGCGCCGCGCACGAAGTCAGCCCACATGAAAAGATTCTGGCGATTGCCGTCCGCACCGTAGTAGCAGGCAAGCGGTGCAACGCCCGGATAGGCGGCGCGGATCTTCGGACCCGCATCGATCACGTCCTGCCAGGTGCGCGGCGTCTTCAGATGCAGGGCATCGAAAATATCCTTGCGATACAGGAACATCTGCACGTTGCTGCGTACCGGCATGCCGTAGAGCTTGCCGTTCGCGCTCACGGAGCGCAGAAACGCGGGCGGATAGTCGTCCAGATCGAAGCGGTCGCGCCTGATGAGAGGATCCAGTGGCTCCAGCCAGTGCGCGTAGGATGCGCCCCACTGATCGAGATAGTTGACGATGTCGACGTTGCCGTTCGCCGCGACGCCCACGCTCGTGACCTTTTCCTGCAACGCCTTGAATGGCACGAACAGCCATTTGACGGTGATGCCCGTCTCGTCGGTGAATTGCTGGGTGCGCATTTGCAGCGCGACGAACTGCGGTGTGTTGACGGCCATCACCTTGATCGTCTGACCGTCGTACGGCTTGCCGGCTTTCAGTCCATAAGGCAGTGTCGCGCCCGCAGCGACGCTTGCTGAAGCAGGGGGTTCTGCGGCCATCGTCAGATGGCATGCGGGAATGAGAAACGCGCAAACCGCAGCGCGTGCGATACGGCCATACATGGTTGTCTACCTCCGGTGATCGCAGCGGAAAAAACGCTTCGATGGACCTGTCTATGCGCCTGCGGCGTCGTTTGTTCTATGACATCGCGCTCTCGCCGGATGCCGCGTTTGATATGGGGCAAATTTGCCGCAAACAATTTGTTCTGTCTAATATATTATTTGTTTCAGTTTCATATGTTTAAGGAATGAAACATGATCGACTTGCGCCAGATGCGCTACTTCGTCGCCCTCGCCGAGGAACTGAATTTCGGACGTGCCGCGACGCGCCTGCATATCACCCAGCCACCGCTCAGCCAGCAGATCATGCAACTCGAAGCGGACCTCGATACGCCGCTCTTCATCCGTGGCAAGCGGCCGCTGCAGCTCACCCGCGCCGGCGTCGAACTGCTGGCGGGCGCGCGGCGGCTGCTCGCCCAAGCCGACGTAGTAGTCGAGCATGCGAAGCTCGCCGGCCGGGGCGAGCGCGGGCGCCTCGGAATTGCATTCATCTCGGGCTCCCTGCCGAAAGTCCTGCCTGAATGCATCGGTGCATTCCGCCAGCGCCATCCCGACGTGCGGCTCGATCTGCGCGAAGGCGTAAGCGCGATGCAGCGCGAAGCCATTCTTGCCGGCGAAATGGACGTGGGTTTCGTGCGGCCCATCGGCAACGACACGGACGAATTGACGAGCCGCATGCTGCTCAGCGAGCCCATGATGCTTGCCGTGCCGGAACATCACGCGCTCGCTCGCGTCGAGCGCGTGCCAGTCGGCGCGCTTGCAGCCGAGCCGATGATCCTGTTCAGCCGGCAGCACGCGTATTATTTCCATCAGATCGTCTCCGACATCCTGCAACGAGCCGGCGTGACGCCGAAGATTGCCCAGGATGCGACTCAGCTCTATACGGTGGTCGCGCTGGTGTCGAGCCGGATCGGCGTGGCGATCGTGCCGGCGTCCGCGCGGCACATGCGTTTTCCCGGCGTGGTGTTCCGTCACCTCGAACTCCGCAAACCCGTAAGCGCCGTGCTCGACCTCACATGGCGAACCGGCGACACCAATCCCGCGCTGATGAATTTCATCGACATCGCTGTCGCGAAAGCCCGCGACTACGCACATTCGAGCGCACTCTAGCCGGCTAGCTAATCCGATTTTTTTAATTCGCGCTGTCTTTTGACGACGGGATCCACTATCCTATGCATTCGAATGCATAAACTGGGCGAAAGTGACGATCACAGCACGCTGCCCGGCGACTGCACGCTTTTTTTCATGGAGATGAAAGTGACGACCCGCACCGCCCCCACGAGCCAGCATTCCGAGACCATCCTGACGAGCGAAGAGGCACATCGCCGGCTGATCAGGAGATCGGAGATGATTCCGTGCAAGATTGCGTTCATCGACTGCAAGATGAAGGGCTCCGACCTCAAAGAGAACTATTCGCTAATCGGGCCGGGCGTCACGCAAAGCGCCGATCAGGTGGTGAATCTGCGTGAGCCGCACGGCTTCAGTCTCGGCGTGGCGGCCATGCCGCCGGGCGTCGTGAACAATCTGCATGTTCATTACACGGCTGAGGTCTTCATGATCTTCAAGGGCAAGTGGCTTTTTCGCTGGGGCGCAAACGGTGACGAAGGCACCGTGATCGGAGAACCGGGTGACGTACTGAGCGTGCCAACATGGATCTTCCGGGGTTTCAGCAACGTCGGCGACGACGACGGCTGGATCTTTTCGGCGCTCGGCGGCGACGAAACCGGCGGCCTGATCTGGCATCCATCGATCCTCGAACAGGCGGCGCAACACGGTCTGTATCTGACGAAGGAGTCCGTTCTGGTGGACACCGCCGCCGGCGCGCCGAAGCCGGACGCCGACGCACTGCTGGAGCCCATCGATACCGCGACTGCCGAAAGCCTGCGTCACTACTCGCCCGACGAAATGCGCAAGCGGCTGGTGAAGGTCGACGATCGCAGATGGTCATCGCGCGCGCTGCTGGACAGCGTGCTGCCGGGCCATCACAGCGAGATGGCGCCGGTGATCGGTTTTGGCATGACGCAGGATCGCGACCAGGAACCCGCGGTCGCCAATCCTCATGGATTTTCGATCGAGTGGTTGCGCATAGCAGCTGGCGAACAGGTAGGCCGGTACATGCTCGACGTCAAGCAGGTGCTGATCGTGTTCGAAGGGACTGCCGAGATCGCCTTGAACGACGAAGACAAGGAAGTCACGATCAAGGTCGAACGGCAGGAGCTCTTTTCGGCGCCCGCGAATACGTGGCGTTCGATCCGCGCGACTGGCGAAGCGTCATTGCTGATTGCCGTCATGAGTGCAGGCGACCAGAAGAAAGCCATCACCTGGGCACCGGAAATCGTCGCAGCGGCTGCGAAGGCCGGCTTCGGCATCGACCACAACGGCTATGTCGCGCCGCTGCGGCTGCTGCCGTTCGAGACACGCCAGGCCGCCGCGGCGCTCATCGATGCGCGGTAGAGAGCCGCCGGTCCGCCGCCGGCAACGGCGGATCGTTTAGAATTACGGCTCTCCCGCTGATTCTCCACCCCCCTGCCCCGCATGGCTGTGCCGACCTCCACGGCGAAACGCCGCCCCAATCGATCGAGCGAACCGTCAGAGTCAAAACCGGTTGCACAGCGCGCGACTTCCTATGATGTCGCGATTGCGGCCGGCGTCTCGCAGTCGACGGTTTCGCGGTGTTTCCAACCGGACAGTCCGATTTCGCCCGATACGCGCGCGCACGTGCTGGCCATTGCCGCGAAGCTCGGCTATCGGCCAAATGCGCTGGCGCGCTCGCTCATTCTCGGGCGCTCGAATGTGGTCGGCGTCATCGTCACGCGCTATACGCTGCGTTACAACCCGGAACTCGTCTATGCACTCGGCGAGGCGCTCTCGATGCAGGGCGTGAAGCTGCTGCTGATTGCCGTCGACGGCGACGACGCGGTCCATGCGGCGTTGCATGATGCGCTGGAGTTTCCGCTCGATGGCCTGATCGCTTGCGCGACGATGAGTCAGGAGGACATCGCGAATTTCCGGCAGCATGGCGTCCCCGTCGTGTTCATGAACCGGTGTATGACGCTGGACGGCGTGGATTGCGTCGCCACCGACAATCTCGCCGCAACGCGACAGATCGCGGATGCGCTCCATCGCGCGAGACACCGGCGCTTCGTCTGCATCGGCGGGCCTCACGGCGCGCCGGTGAGTGAGGAACGGGTGAGCGGCTTCGTCGGTCGGTTGCGCGAACTGGGCGTAACGGACATCGTCACGATCGTCTCCGACTTTTCTTATAACGGAGGGCGCGCGGCCATCCTCGACCATGTCGCGAAGTCGAAAGATGAAATCGAGGCGGTCTTTTGCGCGAATGACCAGCTCGCGCTCGGCGCTCTCGACGCATGCCGGTTCGATCTCGAACTCGCGGTGCCCGACGACATTTCAATTGTCGGCTTTGACGACGTTGCAGAAGCATCGCGACCGGCCTATCAGTTGACTACCGTCCACCAGCAGGTTGAAGAACTCGCGGCTCAGGCCGTTCGTCTACTGAGCGAGCGGCTCGCCCGGCCCAACATCAAGTCCCGCACGATTCTCGTGCCGGGCGTGTTGATCAGGCGAACGTCGGCACGTTTGAAGGCGGCCTGATAAAAGTCCCTGCCGGCGATGGTCGCCTTGCCGAGCGCTCTTCAGCGGCAAGCCCCGCCTGACGCACCAGGCGAGCGACCGCAAACTGCCGTCGGCCGTTGACGCAGACGGTCCGACACACGGGATTGACTCGTTTTCCAACACCGATGCGTTGCGTGCGGGAACACCCGTCCCTCTTCCAGACTCATCAATAGCCCTCGTTTTCAAAGGGTTGATTTTGATTCGGATCAGTGTTGCTTCAGGTTGCATCCAACGATAATCGGCCCGAAGAAACCGCCGGTTTGCAGCTGTGCGCCTTTCGCCATCGCCACCCGCGCGCAAGTCTCGACGAAACTGGCATTCACTCCCACGCCAATCCCGCTTCTCATCATCCCGAGAAGAAGATGAAGGACAAGGCCACTGTTGTGCACGCTCTATGACGCCGCCCGCATCCTTGCCGACAGATGAAAGCTTCCGGCTGCTCGTCGATGCGGTCGACGACTATGCGATCTTCATGCTCGACCCATCGGGCCGCGTCGTGACCTGGAATGCCGGTGCACAGAAGATGAAAGGTTACGATGCTGACGAAATCATCGGTCAGCCTGTTTCTATCTTTCACACGCAGGCGGACCTCGCTGTGAGCGAGCCCGAAACCATGCTCATGCATGCAGCGGCCAACGGCCGGGCCGAAAGTGAAGGCTGGCGCCGCCGCAAGGACGGTTCGACGTTCTGGGCCAACGTCGTCATCACCGCGATCCGCGACGAATCCGGCACCCTGCGCGGCTTCGCCAAGGTCACCCAGGATCTGACCGAGCGCAAGCGCCTCGCTGAACTCGAGAACATCAGCCGGTTGACCGCGAATATCCAGGTCGCGCGCGAAGAGGAGCAGGCCCGTATCGCGCGTGAACTTCATGACGATCTCGGGCAGCAGCTCACCGCGCTCAAGATGGCCCTCGCCGAACTGGAAAACGACCTCCACGGCGGCCAGAAGATCACGCGCATTCCGTCACACATCGAAGACATGAACCGCCTGATCGACGGCACCGTGGCGTCATTGCGGCGGATCGCAACGGGACTGCGGCCGATCGCACTGGAGACGCTGGGTTTTGCCTCCGCACTCGAATGGCTCATCGACGATTTCGCACGGCGCTATGCGATCGTCGTTGACGCCAGCATCCGGACGGCACACGTGACATTGGACGAGGCAGCCGAAGCGGCCGTCTTCCATATGATCCAGGAAGCGCTGACCAACGTGGCCCGCCACGCACACGCGGACAAGGTGACCATCGAGCTCGGCAGGCAAGGCGAAGCCTGTGTATTGCACATCACCGATAACGGCCGGGGCGCGGCGCAAGGCGCCTTGTCGGAACACATGTCGTTCGGCTTGCTGGGAATGGCCGAGCGCGTGCATCGCCTGAACGGCACGCTGTCAATCGACACGACGCCCGGCAGCGGCTTTCGTATTGCGATCAGCATTCCACTCGACGCCGCCGGCCCTCACGACGCTCAGAAGTCCATTCGCCACGATTGATTCAGATCAGTCGTAGACCGTTATCCGACAGCTACAGTCGTTCGGTGCAATGTGTGCTGCCCAGCACCATGGGACCCCGGAAACCGGCCCACGCGGTGCGATTCGCATGTGGCGGACAGCTTCTCGTGATGACACCACCGGCCCGTTTGCGCACCCGCCGAGAGCCACATGAACAACCTGCCGCAAGCGCCTGATCCCATTGGACCTGATCCCGTCGTCGGCCCATCCAAGCCGCGACTGCTCGGCGTGCTCGGCCCAGGGCTCATCACCGGCGCCTCGGACGACGACCCGAGCGGCATCGCCACCTACAGCCAGGTCGGCGCGGCATTCGGCTACGGCCTGTCGTGGACTCTCCTGTTCAGCTATCCGCTGATGGTCGCGATCCAGATGATCAGCGCCCGGGTCGGCCGCACCACCGGCCACGGGATTGCCGGCGTGTTGCGGCGGTACTATCCGAACTGGCTGCTGCAATGGGTCGTCGTGCTGCTGCTGATCGCCAACATCATCAATCTGGGAGCCGACCTCGGCGCAATGGCCGATGCGATGGCGCTTTTGCTGCCCGGTCCGAAATGGCTGTATGTGCTGTTCTTTTCGACGGTGTGCATCTGCATGCAGCTGTTGTTGCAGTACACGCGCTATGTCGCCGTGCTGAAGTGGTTCACGCTGTCGCTGTTCGCGTATTTCGCCGTACTGGCCGTGACGCATGTGAACTGGGCCCAGCTCGCCGGTTGCCTCTTTTTTCCACGGATCAACTGGACGTCGAACTATCTGACCGCCGTGGTCGCCGTGTTCGGCACCACAATCAGCCCTTATCTGTTCTTCTGGCAGTCCGAGGAAGAGGTCGAAGACATGCGGGCGCATCCGCGCCGTGTGGATCTGCTCGATGCACCCGAGCAAGGGGGCGCTGCATTGCACCGTATCGAGATCGATACGGTGATCGGCATGGGACTCTCGAACCTCGTCGCATTGGCCATCCTGGCGACGACCGCCGCCACCCTCAACGCCCATGGCACACTCGACATTCAGACCTCGTCGCAAGCCGCTCAGGCGTTGCGGCCCATCGCCGGCTCATTTGCCGCGCTTTTCTTCACAACCGGGATCGTCGGCACCGGACTGCTGTCTGTCCCGGTGCTCGCGGGGTCTGCCGCGTATGCGATCGGCGAAGCGCGCGACTGGCCTGTCGGCTTTACCCGCAAGGTGCAGGAAGCCAAAGCCTTTTATGCAACGATTGCTATCGCCACGCTGATCGGCATGATCGTCAATTTCACCTCGATCAATCCGATCAAGGCCCTGTACTGGAGCGCCGTACTCAACGGCATCGTCGCCGTACCGGTGATGTTCGTGATGATGCTGATCGTTTCCAGAGCCGACATCATGGGGCGGTTCATCGTCCGGGGATGGCTGCGCGGGCTGGGCTGGCTCGCGACGATTGTCATGCTGGTGATTGCACTGGCCATGCTGGCCATGTCGTTCTGAGCGTTCTGAGCGGATAACTCGCCTGCGCCTGCCGCCGAGCGGTGGCCGCGCGACGGGAGCCCCCCATATCACTACGCGTGGCCCGCCAGCCTGCGCAGCTTCGCGGCATCGAGCACGGCGATGAAGCGTGGTCCCTTGCGGCGAATCATGCCTTGCGCTTCGAGCACCTGCAGCGCGCGGCTGACGGATTCGACCGACAGTCCCACGTAGTCGGCAATATCATGCCGGGCCATCGGTAACGTCAGTTCTCCGACGATTCGCCCAGGCGGCGCGTAGGCGTGTTCGATCCATAGCAGGAAACTGGCGAGACGCGCCGGTGCATCATTCTTGCTGACTGTGATCGCGTGATGCTGCGAGCGCCGCAGTTCATGACACAGCTTGCAGAGCAGACCGATATCAAGGCTGGGATCGCGCTCGAGAATAGCCTCGAGGGCATCGACTGGAATCCGGAACGCCGTCACCGGCGTCAACGACTGCGCGGTGGCGACGTAAGCACCATTTTCGCTGAGCCCCATCAGGTCGCGCGGAAACAGGAATGCGGTGATCCGCTTCTCGCCGTTCGCCAGCAATTGATAGGTTTCCGCCACGCCGCTCACAACGTTGTACACGAAACGCGCCTCTCCGCCTTCCGGATAGAGCACGGTGTGCCGCCGGACACTCACGAGCTGCGACACGGCGATCAGCGCATCCTGTTCGGATTTCGACAACAGTTCCACCTCGGTGCCGTCGCCGTCCTTGCGAAATGGCGCGGCATAAATCGACGGCCGGAAGCGCGGCGTCTCGGATAGCTCTTCTTTCATAGCGAATTTTTTGCAGACAACCGTGTACCCGACTCATCATGTTGGCCTTGTTGGCCTTGTTGGCGCGCTCCCACGCCGGCAGGCTCACCCGCCTCGATCGCCGCCTGGTCACGCGTGATCGACGTGCCCGCCGTCCCGGCAACCAGTTGCCCGATATCGGCTAACGCGCCGATCACGGCACGGCGTCCGGTGCGCCTCGCAAACTCGCAGGCGGCTTCCACCTTCGGCCCCATCGACCCGGCGGCAAAACCCATCGATTCGAGTGCCTCGGGACTGGCGCGGCGTATCGGCCTCGCAGCCGGCGTGCCCCAGTCGAGATAAACGCCGCTCACGTCGGTTGCGATCACGAACAGATCGGCCTCGATTTCGCGCGCCAGCAAGGCGGCGCTGCGGTCCTTGTCGACTACCGTTTCGACGCCGCGATAACCGCCGCCCGGCTCGACGACGACGGGAATGCCGCCGCCGCCCGCGCAAATCACGATCACGTTTTCCGCGAGCAACGTACGCACCGGCTGGATCTCGAGAAAACGCAACGGCTTCGGACTGGGCACGACGCGCCGCCACCCGGCGCCATCCGGTGCGACCGTCCAGCCGGTCTCGCGGGCAGCCGTCGCCGCGGCGCTTTGCGTGAGTATCGAGCCGATCGGCTTGTCCGGGTGGTCGAAGGCCGGATCGGTCGCGTCCACTTCCACCATGGTCAGCAATGTCGCACAAGCGCGCTCCGCGGGCAGCCGGTTACGCAACTCCAGTTCGATCATATAGCCGATCATCCCTTCGGTTTCCGCGTCCAGGACATCGAGCGGAAAGCGCGCGGCACGCGGCGTATTCTCGCTTTGCACTGCCAGCAGGCCCACCTGCGGGCCGTTGCCATGCACGATCACGAGGTCGTTCGAGCCGGCCAGCGCCGCCAGTTGTGCCGCCGCGGTTTGTACGTTGCGCTGCTGCGCGTCGGCACTGACCGCTTCACCGCGTTTGAGCAATGCGTTCCCGCCGAGAGCAACGACGATGCGCATGAGTCTCCCCTTTATCCGGTCAACGTGGCGACCAGGATCGCCTTGATGGTATGCAGCCGGTTTTCGGCCTGATCGAAGACGATCGACGCCTCGGATTCGAACACTTCGTCCGTTACCTCGACGCCGTTGGTCAGTCCGTACTGCTCCGCGATCTGCTTGCCGACCTCGGTATGCGCATCATGAAACGCCGGCAGGCAGTGCATGAATTTCACACGAGGATTGCCAGTCGCGGCCAGCAGCGCCGCATTGACCTGGTACGGCAACAGCTCGTTGATCCGCTCGCCCCATTTCTCGAACGGCTCGCCCATCGACACCCATACATCCGTATAGATGAAATCCGCGCCCTTCACCGCTTCGCCGGGTTTTTCGGTGAGCGTGAGACGTGCGCCGGTGGTGGCCGCGATGGCGCGGCACTGTTCGATCAGTTCGTCGCGCGGCCACAGACGGCGCGGCGCGCACAAGCGCACATCCATGCCGAGCTTCGTGCCCACGACCATCAGCGAATTGCCGGTGTTGTTGTGTGCGTCGCCGATATAGCAATAACTGATCTGATGCAAAGGCTTGTCGCTGTGTTCGTGCATCGTCAGCACGTCGGCCAGCATCTGCGTCGGATGGAATTCGTCGGTCAGACCGTTGTAGACCGGCACGCCTGCATACTTCGCGAGTTCCCCGACGATCTCCTGCCCGTATCCCCGGTATTCGATCGCGTCGTACATGCGGCCCAGCACGCGGGCCGTATCCTTCATGGATTCCTTATGTCCGATCTGCGAACCTGTCGGATCGATATAGGTGACGTGGGCGCCCTGATCGTGCGCGGCGACTTCAAATGCGCAACGGGTGCGCGTCGACGTCTTTTCGAAAATCAGCGCGATATTCTTGCCGTTCAGGCGAGGCGTTTCCGTGCCGGCATATTTCGCCCGTTTCAGATCTCTCGACAGATCGAGCAGGTAGCGGATCTGGCGCGGTGTGTATTCGATCAGCGTGAGGTAGCTGCGGTTATGTACGTTGAACATGATGATTTCCGTTGGTCGGTCTTTTCGGGGGCGCGTCAGACAGGTATGGCATCCCGCTCGATCGGGCAGCTCAGACAGTGGGTGCCACCCCTGCCTCGTCCAAGTTCGCCACCGGGAATCTCGATGACTTCGACCCCGGCCTGGCGCATCTTCCGGTTGGTGTAGGTATTGCGGTCATAGGCGAGCACCACCCGGCGATCGAGCACCAGCACGTTGTTGCCGTCGTCCCATTGCTCGCGTTCGGTTTCATAGGTATCGCCCCCGGTGGTCAATACCCGCAGCGAACCCACACCCAATGCCTTCGCCACGACGGCAAGGAATTTCTCTTCGTGACGTTCGTAGCGGATTTCGCCGAGCTCGTCTCCCGGATAGAGGCTGGTGCACCGGATGGCATCGGCGACGTCCGGATAAATGCTGACAAAGTCGACGTCGATAAACGAGAACACGGTGTCGAGATGCATGGACGAGCGCGCTTTCGGCAACTGGCAGGCGATCACTCTTTTGGCGCCGTTACCGGCAAACAGGGCGCGCGCAACCTGCGTGACCGCCTGCGGACTCGAACGCTCCCCCATCCCGATCAGCACGACGCCGCCACCAATCGGCATCACGTCGCCGCCTTCGAGCGTCTCGACGCCATAGCTCTGGTCGGCGCCGCCCCACCATGTCTTGACCTTGCCGGCAAAGCGCGGGTGAAAGGCATACACGGCGGCGAGGAGCAAGGTTTCTTTCCGGCGCGCGGGCCAGAACATTGGATGCAGCGTGACGCCGCCATACACCCACGCGCTCGGATCACGCTGGAATATCAGATTGACGAGCGGCTGGATCACAAAGTCCGAGCGCTCGAGATAGCCACCGAACAGCCCGCGGGCGTCGAATGGCAGTTCGGCCTTCGCCACGCCGCCGATCAGCACGTCAGCCAGTTGCTGCGCGGGCATTTCTTCGAGCCACAGCCGCAATTCGCGCAGCATCCCCGTCCCGACTTCTTCCTCGACGATGCGCCGGTCCAGAATCCAGTCGCGTGCGGCCGGGTTCAGACACGTCTCAGCTAGCAGATGATGGAATTCCAGCACCTCGACGTCCCGTTCGCGCAGCACACTGGTGAATACCTTGTGATCCTCGATTGCCCTGTCGACCCAGATCACATCGTCGAACAGCAACGCTTCGCGGTTCGCGGGCGTCAAGCGCCGGTGCGCGAGGCCGGGACTGCAAACCATGACCGTGCGCAACCGGCCGGCCTCCGAATGAACGCCTGAAATCATCACTACCTCTTGAAAGTGGATTACTCGATTACGACGTAGGTATAAAGCCGCGTGCTTCCATCGCTTTCCGTGTTGCGATAGATGCCCTGAATCTCGTTTTCGAAGCCGGGAAAGCGGTTGCCGCCGTCCTCGAACATCCGGAAGTAGTCGAGCATCGGCGACGCCTTTTCGTCGTACCGTTCGCCCGGCACGATCACACCGATGCCGGGCGGATAGACCAGTGCGAGCGTAGCCGCGATCCGGCCGCCGATCTGCCCGATCGGTAATAGCTCGACGTTATTGCGCACGAGTTCGTGCATGGCGTCCCGCGGCAGCATGGCAGCCCGCGGGAAATGCGCCACGCGAAACTGCTCCCGCTGCAAACGGCTGACGTCATGCTCGCGATAGAAGCCGTGCATCTGCGCGCAGAGGTCACGCAGCCGGACACCCGCGTAACGCCTGCGATGTGCTGCGACAAAGGATGGGATGACGTCGTCGAGCAGCGCGTTGTCATCGTGCAGTTGCTTGAAACGCACCAGCGCGGAAAGCAGCGTGCCCGCTTTCGACGATTCCAGCCCGGGCGTCAATAGAAACAGAATGCTGTTCAGATCGTTCTTCTCGGGCACGATCCGCACTTCCCGCAGAAATTCGGCGAGCACCGCCGCCGGAATGCCGTGCTCCGCGTATTCGCCTGTGCTGCGATCAAAACCGGGCGTGAGCAGCGTCAGCTTGTTCGGGTCGGTCATCGCATAACCCGCCGCAAGCGAGCCGAAACCGTGCCATTTCTGCCCTGGGAGCAGTTCCCAGCAATCCGCGCTCGCGGCCAGCCGGTCGGTCGGCACATCTTCCCAGCGCTCGGTCCGGTTCTCGACCTGGATCACGTCCGGCACGAACGGATCGAAGAACCATTGCCGCGCCGGATCGGTTTCCGTGGTTTCGTACTCGCGGCGCAGCGCGCGAATCTTCTTGCGCATCTCGATGCCGAGCCGAATGGTGTCGTCCCACAGCACTTCACCGGAACGGCCCCGCATCATCTGCGCACCAACGTCGAGCGATGCGAACAGCGGGTAGAACGGCGAAGTCGACGCGTGCTGCATGAACATTTCATTGAAGCGCCGGTGGCTCACCTGTCTGCGCTGCCCATCCAGATGCGCATCCTTGACGTGAATCTGCGATGCCTGCGAAAAACCCGCCAGCTGCTTGTGCGTCGATTGCGTGGCGATAATGCCGGGTGCGGACGCATCCAGTCCTTCGAGACCCATCGCGAAGTGACCTTTGAATAGCGGGTGGAACTTCATGAATCCGGCCCACGCTTCGTCGAACAGGATGTATTCGCACAACGGTCCGATCTTCTCGATAAGCATTTGCGCGTCGTAGATCGTGCCGTCGTAGGTGCATTGTTCGATAACCGCGACACGGAACGGCCGTTCGCGCTGCCAGGCGTGCGAATCCTCGATCAACGGGTTATGCCGGATGCTGTCGCGAATGCTCCCTTCGTCGAGCGCGTCGAAATCGATCGGCCCGATCATCCCGTATGCGTTGCGCGTGGTGGGGAGGTAGATGGGAATACCGCCGCCCAGCAGCAGCGCGCCGTGATGGGCGGCCTTGTGGTTATTGCGGTCGAACAGCACGAGGTCGCCCGGCGCCACCAGGGCGGTCAACGCGATCTTGTTTGACGTCGACGTGCCGTTGAGTACGAAATAGGTCCGCTCCGCGCCGAAGATGCGCGCGGCGGCCTTTTGCGCCGCCAGTGCCGGGCCTTCATGCACGAGCAGATCGCCGAGCTCGACAACCGAGTTATCCAGGTCGTTGCGGAATACCGCTTCGCCCAGATGCTTGACGAACGCGCGGCCAATCGGGCTCTTCTGATAAAACACACCGCCGTTGTGGCCCGGACAGGTCCACATCTGGTTGGCCTGCTCCGCGTAGTCCACCATCGCGCCGAAGAAAGGCGTCTTGAGCGAATCGGCATAGCTGTGCAAATGACTCACCAGATTGCGCGCAACGAATTCCGGCGTGTCTTCTTCGATGAAGATGTAGCCCGTCACCTGACCGAGCACCGCCACCGGAATTTCCTCCAGCAGATGGCGCTCCACCAGAATGAAGACCGGCACATCCAGGCCGCGCTCGCGCACGAACCGGACAAACGACTCGACGTCGCTTTCCGGTTCGGTCAGCGACCATTCGACAACGATGCATCCCACCGACGCGTCGCTGCGGATCGCGGAAGAGGCCTCGGCGGGTTCGGTGGTGATCGTCGTGCCGTAGCCGAGGCGGCCGAGTTCGTCGACGACGCGCTGCAGCCGCGAAGACGGCAGTGTCGGCGGCAGCGGCATTGCACAACAAAACAGGAAACCAAACATCTGGTCGTATAGCATAGTGATTCCTGACGAAAATACCGGAATGGAACAGGGTTCGGCGCTCGCGCCGAACGGTTCAGCTCAGCTTGACCGTGCCGCGGACGAACAGCACCAGCGCGGCAATCGCGACCGCGGCCAGAATCACGGCGACGACGGTTTCCCGGCGAGTAAAAACCGGCTCGGTGGGTGCGTGCTCGCGCCGGGCCCACCAGAACACGGGGAATCCGATCGCAAAGAGAATGGTCGACATCAGAATGAACTGCGGGCCGGCCGCGTAAAGCAGCCAGACCGCATAGACCGTCCCCAGCACGCCAGTCCAGATCGACTCGCGAACGGTTTCGCCCGAGCTCGCCTCGTACTTTGATTGCGACGCATAGCGCCACAGGAACGCCGTACTGGCGAGGTAAGGCGGCAGGATCATGACGCCGGTGATCGAGATCAGCCAGTTCCATGCGTCATGAGCAAAGAGCACGACGAACACCGCGAGCTGCATCGTTGCGCTGGAGATCCACAGCGACGGCGCGGCGGCGTGGTGGCGGTTTTCGCGCGCCAGAAACCTGGGAAATACGCCATCCTTCGCGCCTTCGTACGGCAACTCGGCGACCAGAATCGTCCATGCAAGCCAGCAGCTCAGCAGCGACAACATCAGCGCCACCGAAATGAAGACCGCGCCCCAATCGCCGACCGCCGCTTTCAGCACATAAGCGGCCGACGGCGAAGCGAGCCCCGCGAGCTGCGCCTGGTGCATCACGCCGAAAGGCAACGCGGACAACAGGAAGTACAGCACCGTGCAGACGAGCAGACCGAGAAAGGTTGCGACACCCACTTGCGATGTCCTGCTCGCGCGGTCCGAAACGACGACCGCACCCTCGATACCGATGAAAACCCATAGCGTGACGAGCATCGTGCTCTTGACCTGGCCGAGCAGGCTGCCCAGATGTTGCTGCTGCCCCCAGAAGTCGTACGAGAACATGCCGCCTTTGATCGCCACCGCCATCGCGCAGAGGGCAACCGCAATGGTGCCGATATTCAGCACGCTCGAAATCACGTTCAGGATCGCGGCCCGCTTCACGCCGGACAGCACGACGAAATTCATCACCCAGATCAGCAGCGACGCACCGACGATCGACGGCCAGTTATTGCCGCTCTTGAAGATCGGGAAAAAATAGCCAACGGTCTGCATGAACAGCACTGCGAACGCGACGTTGCCGAACGCGGCCGACAGCCAGTATCCCCATGCCATTTCGAAACCGGCCAGCGAACCGAAGCCTTCCTTCGCATACGAGTAGATGCCGGCCTTCAGGTCCGGCCGTTTGTCGGCCAGCGTGCGAAACGTATTCGACAGAAAGAACATGCCGATCAGCGTGATGACCCACGCGATGACGACTGCGGCAAGCCCCGCGCCTTGCGCCATGTTCTGCGGCAGGTTGAATGCGCCCCCGCCGATCATCGAAGCAATGACGACCCCCGTGAGCAGCGGCAGGCCCAACTTCCGGCTGCTGGCCTGCGAAGCGCCAGAAGGCTGCGCTTGAGCACCGCTCATAACGCCGTGCGGCTGATCCATTGTTTCTCTCCTGTTGCCGGGCGGGTGCGCGACCGCGCGACACGGTGAATTTCTGATTGGAATGGTGACTGCCGGCCTTGAAGCCCCGCACCTGACCGGTTATCGCAATTGAGAATAGAAGACTTCGACTCGACCCGATTGATCTGCATCAAGCCGCGTGCGGACCGCCCGCAATCCGATGCGTCTCCACCGACACCGACCAATTGACGTCGATAGCGTTTGTGGAAAGCGTCATGAATCCCGGCGAGCTGTAATGGGATGGTCACCCCCACCTCACGTTTTCATCAGGCTGCCCGTGTCGCGGAGGCTGACACCGTAGCGACTACAACACGAAAACGTTTGCGCGGTTGAGGGTTCAGAGCGTGCCGGACCTCCAAGGCGAATCTGGTATAGCTCAGATCGCTTGAAAGTGGCCAGTTAGCCTTAAGAATTCCTTGAATCTGGTCGATATTGCCTGTGATGAGCGGCGCGACAAAGCGCGCTACGGATGAAAACAGGCACTATCAGAAGATAAAATGATCGGTCAGGATTGCAAGGTATGCGCAGCGAATAAACGCGCGCGGCACGTGGGTATGCGGTGGCGTCTGCAAGTTCTTTTCGCAACCGTGCTGCTCGCCTTGCAGGGCATTCTGGGCAGCACGGTCGCATTCGCGCTTTCGACGGGTTGTACCCAGGTGAACGCATTGAGTACGACGTCCACCCATTCGACATTTCCCGCAGCGGATTTTGACGCCGGCGATACGCTGACCGTGAGTTTCTACAACGACGGCCTGGATACCAGTGGCTTCGAACCGACTTCAGACCACGTACTTGTCGAGACCGCGGCGTACTCCCCGTACCTCGTGTTTTACGCTTCGGATCACACGACGGCCGGCAGCCAGTCGGTCACGGTTCCCGCGGGCAACCTTTCGTCGAGCGGTTTGAACCTGTTCGTTTCGACTACGAACGGCAATATCGGCAACGTTGTTTACTCGTGTACGAATACCGCGGCGGCGGCACCTGTCGCCGGCAATGCGACCGCGACGGTGGCCGCAAACAGTTCGTCTAACGCGATCACCCTGAATATCACCGGCGGCACAGCGACCTCGGTTGCCGTCGCTTCGGCCGCGTCGCACGGCACGGCGACGGCAAGCGGTACGTCGATCACTTACACCCCCGCCTCGGGATATTCGGGCACCGACAGCTTCACCTACACCGCAACGAACTCCACTGGTACTTCATCGGCCGCGACCGTGACGATTACGGTCACAGCGCCCACACTGGCGTTCTCGCCCGCGGCAGGCGCGTTGCCCGCCGGCACCGTTGGCACCGCGTACAGCCGGACCATCACGGTATCGAACGGTCTGGCGCCCTATACCATGTCGCTCAGCACGACGGGCAACGCAGCCGGTTCGGTAACGACCAACTCGGCGACGGTCGCCTGGACGCCGACATCGGCGGGCACCTACAACATCACGGTGAATGCGACGGACGCAGACGGCGTGACGGGTACAGCCGCGTACACGATCACCGTCACCGAACCGGCACCGGTGGCGGGCGCGGTATCGGCGACAGTCGCGGCGAACAGCAGCGCGAACGCGATCACGCTCAACCTGTCGGGCGGCACGGCCACGTCGGTGGCGGTGGCTTCGGCGGCGTCGCACGGGACCGCGACGGCGTCCGGCACGTCGATCACCTATACGCCGATTTCCGGCTACTCGGGCAGCGACTCGTTCACGTACACGGCAACCAACGGTACGGGCACCTCCGCGGCCGCGACCGTGACGATCACGGTAAGCTCGCCGACTCTCGTGTTCACGCCTTCGGCCGGCGCGCTGGCGAGCGGCGCTGTCAATGCCGCGTACAGTCAGTCCGTGGCGGTCACGGGCGGAACCTCGCCCTATACGTATGCGGCGACAGGCCTGCCGGCAGGCCTGTCGATCTCCTCGTCCAGCGGGACGATTTCCGGCACGCCGACGGCTTCGGGGAATTTCACCGTCGCCGTGACCGCGACGGATGCGAACCACGTCACCGGAGCCGTGAACTACACGCTTTACGTTGCGCCGCTGACACCGGTTGCTTCGAACGTGAGCGCGACCGTCGCCGAAAACAGCACGAACAACGCGATCACGCTGAACGTCGCGGGCGGCGCGGCGACGTCGGTTGCGATCGTTTCGGCCGCCCGGCATGGCGTCGCGGCGGTGTCGGGCACGTCGATTACCTATACGCCGAGTACCGGCTACACCGGCGCGGACAGTTTTACGTACAGCGCGACAAACGCGTCGGGGAGTTCGAGCGCGACGGTCAACATCACGGTATCCGGCAGCGTACCGGTCGCCGAGGATCACACCGCCGCGCTCTATGCGGGTCAGACGGTTTCGGTGAACCTGAGCGAGGGCGCGACCGGCGGCCCGTTTTCCGGCTCCTCGCTCGTGAGCGAGCCGGCTGCGTCCCAGGGGACCGCGAAAATCAGTACCAACGGCAGCGGCTATACGCTGACTTTCACCGCTGCCACGCAGGCGAGCGGCGCAGTGCTGATCCGCTATACGCTGACCAATAGCTGGGGCACGTCCACGCCCGCCACGGTGACGCTGCAGGTCACGACGCGCCCGGATCCGAGCAAGGACGCCGAGGTGATTGGCCTGCTCAACGCGCAGGCGCAGAGCGCCGAGCAATTCGCCAATGCACAGATCGGCAATTTCAATGAGCGCCTCGAGCAGTTGCACAGCGAGCGCACCCGTCACGACAGCCTTTTCGACGTCCATGTCGGATTGCCGCAGACACGTGCCGCCCAGTCTGGCACGCAGGCATCCGCGATGCCGTCCGGCATCTCGACAGGCGATTCGACCGCCGCGCACGAGGCCACCCAGCAGGCCAGAACAGCCAATGACGGACCAACGCAGCCGCAGTGGCTCGCAAGCGGTGATCTCGCCGTCTGGACCGGCGGCTTCGTGAATTTCGGCACTTCGGATCAGGATGCCATTCACCTTAGCCACACGCTCGTCGGACTGAGCGCGGGCGCCGACTACCGTTTCCTGCCGTCGTTCGTTGCGGGTTTTGGGGTTGGCTATGGGCGCGACGTCAGCGACGTTGGAAGCTCCGGGACGCAAAGCAAGGGCGAGGCTTTCAGCGCGGCTTTCTACGGAAGCTTCCATCCGGGCCCTGTCTATGTGGACGGCCTGCTGGGCTACAGCCACCTCAACTTCGACAGCCGGCGTTACGTGACCGAAACCGGCGCGTTCGCCAACGGCAGCCGTGCGGGGGATCAGGTCTTTGGCGCGCTGACTTCGGGCTATGAACTGCGCTCGGGCGCCGCGCTGGTCGCACCGTATGCGCGCGTGCAATTCTCGTCGACGCTGCTCCGGCATTACGCGGAAACTGATGCGGGGGCGTTCAACCTCGCGTATGCCGATCAGCGCCTCAACAATGTTTCCGGCGTGGCCGGTCTTCGAGGCGAGTACGGCATTCCCACGTCATGGGCGGCGATCAGATTGCGCGGCCGGATCGAATACAGCCACGCCCTGACCGGAACGAGCACCGCGCGGCTGGGCTACGCGGATACGGACGACAACTCTTACGCCGTCACCGTGCTCGGACTGAGTGAGAACCAGTTGACGACTGCCGTGGGAGTCGACCTCCAGTTGCCGTCAGGATTGACCACGGGGCTGACGTATCAGGGAACGTTCGGCATGAGCGATCACACCCGCAATCACGAATTTCTGGTTCGGGTATCGCTGCGGTTTTGAGCTCCAGGAAGCTTCGGTTTTCTTATCTCTCGACACGATCGCTCTGCCGGCGTATCGCGTGATTCATGTGCACGGTGAGCGTTGCTGGATATCGAACCAAAAGGAGAGGTCTCTTTAAGCAAGGACCTGGCCATCTCACACGGTAAGGCGGCAGCGAAGAAGAACCGCAACCTGTTTCGCTCTCGCCTAGTCGACTGGGCCGCGCCCTTCGGCCCGTTTAACCAGCCGACTTCTCTCGCCGCAATCAGGTCATCGTGATATACATATCTAGCACCAAATCCGAAGAACTTGTCATCGTCCTCTGACCGATTGACTGTTAATAGGCCGCCGCCCAGCCATCACGACGGGGGTCCGATGCTGCAACTCGGGCCCCGTTGTCCAGCACCCGTATACACGCGACGCTGCATGGTCCTTCCAGATACGGCACTTCGACCAGCTGATGGCCACGACGCGCCAATTCAGCACGTGCCTCTTCGGGGAAAGTACCCTCGACCGTAAGGGCATGGTCGCCTCCATGTGGCCAGTTGGCCGCCTGGCCTTTCTGAGAACTGCTCCAGCGTGGCGCTTCGACGAGACTCTGCGGGTCCATGTCAAAATCAATGAGGCCTACTGCAACCTGCAAATTGGTCTGTACCTGGTCATCGGCGCCAGGCGTGCCAAACACTGCCCATACCTGCCCATCCTTCAACACCATCGGGGCATTCATGGTGTGCCGGACACGTTTGCCCTCAACCAGGTTGTTCGGATGCGCGGAATCGAGATGCCAGCAACTCATCCGGTTATTCAACAGGATCCCCGTACGCTCGAGTGTCACGCCAGACCCGAACGAACTATTGAGGCTCTGGATGGCGGACACAGCGTTACCCCAGCAATCGACGATACAGAAGTACGTAGTATTCCCGTCGCCAGCCGACGGCCGAACAGGAAGCGTCGCGCTTTTATTCGCGTCGATTTTCTCAGCAAGACCTTGCAGACGCCGAGGGTCGAACATGACGTCCAGAGGAACAGGCTGCTGCCTTGGGTCGCCGCCGAACTGCTCCCGCTCCACGAAGGCGAGCTTTTTGGCTTCGATCAGCGTGTGCGCCACATCCGCCGACAGGAAAGCGCTATTGGATGGCATTCTCGCTTCCACAAGCTTGAGGGCCTGCAGCAGCACAAAGCCTGTCGAATTGGGTGGCGTTTGTCGAACCTCATAGCCGCGGTAGTTCACGGCGATGGGTCTTTGTACCTCCGCCTCGAATCGTGCCAACTCGCCGCTTGTTATGCCGACACCGGCATCACACATGTCCGCGAAAATCCGCTCGGCCAGTGCGCCACGATAGTAGGACTCCGCGCCATCTTCGGCCAGCATCTCCAGCGACACGGCTAGTTGCGGCTGAACGATAAACTCGCCAATGGCAGGCGCTTCACCCAGACGCAGGAAGAGTTCAGCTGATAGCGGACAAAAGCGGATATCGCTCGCGTATTTTGAAGCAAACCGCTGATAAACATGAGTGACGCCGAATCCTTCTTTCGCCGCTTCGATGGCGGGAGCAGCCAACTCCGCCCACGGCATGGTGCCGTGTTGCGCATGCATCAGCCCCAACGCACCAACTGCCCCGGGCACGGAGACGCTGTCTCGCCCTCGAAGAGCAAGCGAAGTGATGCCGCCAGTTACGAGACCTGCCGGGGCGAACCCCGAACCGTTATAGACCACGCCGTCGGAGTCGCCGGCGAGAAAACAATGGTAAAAACCGTCGCCGCCCAACCCGGACATATGTGGTTCGACGACGCCTATCGTGAGAGATACCGCCACCGCCGCGTCAATGGCGGTCCCGCCAGCCCGCAGGACATCGAGCCCTGCCTGCGTTGCCACTGGGTGATTACTGGCCACCGCCCCAGACTTGCCGATACGCATCGGCCGATGTGCTCGTCCAACGTTCATTTCCGGGTCACCACTATCTTTGTGTCGCAATACATCTCCGATGCCGGCGCATCATGCCGTTTTTTGGCGTTGACTCTCCGGGACCGCCGGGACCCGGACATTTACGCTCGTGAGCCGCTCATCGATGGCGCCAGCGCGGCAGACCACGGAGAACGAACGTCACTGATACCTACGGCGCGCCCAGGCTCCCGGCCGTCGATAATGCTGGGTCTTGCAAAGTTGATTGGCAGCACATCGTGGTCGACCTTTTCCGTGGCTCCGAGTGCCGACAACGTCTCCACCACGGCAGCAGGCAAGCGTCTGTCCACGCTAACGAGGTCCGGCCCGGATACATCGATCCTCGGCCAGTGCCCCGCCTGTTCTACGTCCATTCCGAGGTCGTGAACAAAGAGAAGGAGTTGAGCCACGGAAGCCATGATTCTTCGACCGCCGGCCGCGCCACCGACGATGATTGGCTTGCCGTCCCTCGCCACGATTGCGGGACACATGTTGGTCAGCGGTCGCTTCCTGGGGCCGACTGAATTTGCGTTGCCCGGACGCGGGTCAAACCAAAGCACGCCGTTGTTCATCACGAAGCCGGTGGTCGGCAGGGTTACGCGACTCCCCATCGACGACAGAAGCGTACTCGTCATCGAGACCATGTTTCCGCTCGCGTCCGTAACGCTGATATGAGTCGTGCAACCCAGGCCTTTGGGTTCGTCGTCGCCAGCGGAATCCAAACGTTTCGCGTACGCCGCCTTCATTGCGTTGGCGAGCCCCTTGTACCACTCACCCGATGGGGCCCCTCGCTCGTCGGGCAATCCCCCGGCTTTCAATCTCCCGAATACATCAGCCAGGGTAGGACCGGCAGTCAAACCACTCGAGAGCTGGATTTGGCTACCTTTCCAGTCAACGCTCAAACAAGGGCGTACCTCGGGCTCGTAACTGGCCATCTCCGCGCCTGAGATGACACCGCCAAGCGACTCGATGTCTCCAGCGATGTCCGCGGCAAGCCCTCCGCTGTAAAAGTCCCGCCAGCCTTCCCGAGCAATGCGTTCGAGCGTAGCCTGCAGATTGCCCAGCTTCATGAACCCGGGAACACCCTGATATGGAGGAACGGGTGGCAACCCGTCCCGCAAAAATATCGCAGAACTCGTATCGTATTTCCGGAGCAGAGGTGTAGCCTGCGCGAGCATCAGGGTGGTGAACCAGTCGAGTGCGAGGCCTCGCTTCGCAAGCTCGATTGCCGGTTGCATCACGTCCTTCAACTGCATGGTGCCGAAGCGCTCCAGCATGATTCCGTAGCCCGCGACTGCCGTGGGCAAACAGAACGACAGCGGCCCGTGAGCGTTGGCATCGTTCTCGACTTGCGGCCACGGAAAGATGTCATTCCCCGGCCTCCCTGTAAGACGGAACAGTTCCGGCGAGACCGCCATTGGCGCGACTGGGCCAAAGTGCACCGATGACGCACGAAGTTCGCCAACGGGGTGAACAAGGGCAAATCCGATTCCACCCAGCCCCGAATTCCATGGCTCGACGACAGCCAGAGCGAAGGCTGTTGCAACTGCCGCATCGACCGCATTGCCGCCTGCCTCCAGAATTGCGACTCCAGCCGCCGAGGCATCATAGGCCTGACTTGCCACGATGCCTCTCGACGAGACGACAGACGGCTTGTGCACCGAACTGTAGTTGACCGGGAAGCTTGATGGCACGAATGAAGTCATGATGCTGGTCTCCCGCTTGCTGACAGGGTTCCGGTAGCGCTCGCCGGCGTAGGCTTAACAGGCAACAGGATGCCACCTCCAGAATCTGGTGGCGTCTATTGCAAACGCGCAAGCGTTCTAAAAAACTGCAGTCTGCCGAAATCGGCCCGAATTCTAAAATTTAGAACAACATTCTCAGCCGGGCGCATGCCAAAGCTTTTTTGACCGATTGATGATTGCAGCCGGACACCGACAAAAGCCCGAGTCGTTGCTCCACACGACCGAGACCCTACCCGAGACGAACATGAGCACTGAGACACAAACCACTGTTCCAACGCGGACTGCCACCTCCGGCTACGCGAAGCTATACCTCTACGCCCTTGTTATCATCGTCATTGCCGGTTTCGTCGGACCGGTCTCATTCAATGTCGGCCCCGGCAAAGTTGTGCTGCTACCCATGGTCTGGGCAATCCTGATGGGAGCCGCTATCGGTCTGGCCCGGCCTTACATGCCAGGCGCGTTGCAACTGGACATCGGGCTTCAATTCAAGTCGGCAGCGGTATTGCAGGCAGGCCTGATGCTTTTTATCGCCAAACTCGGCCTGCTGGTCGGGAACTCGCTGCCGGAAATTGCTCGCGCCGGTTGGTCGCTTGCTTTCCAGGAACTGGGGCACTTTGTCGGCACCATCCTCCTCGGACTGCCCATCGCGCTTCTTCTCGGTATCAAACGGGAAGCCATCGGCGCGACCTTCTCGGTCGGTCGTGAGCCAAGCCTCGCCATCATTGGTGAGAAATACGGCATGAACTCTCCCGAAGGCCGCGGCGTGCTCGCGGAGTACCTTACCGGGACTGTTTTCGGTGCAGTCTTCATCGCAATCTTCGCCGGGTTCATTACCAGCCTTCATATTCTTGACCCGATTGCTCTCGCCATGGGCGCGGGAGTCGGCTCGGGTAGCATGATGGCCGCTGCCGCGGGCGCGATAGCAGCGCAGCAAACTCCGGAGGTTGCAAAGACTGTCGCAACCTTTGCCGCGGCGAGTAACCTCATCACCTCGGTGGTTGGCACGTACTTCACCCTCTTCATATCGCTTCCGATGGCGGTGTGGGCGTACAAGGTTCTCGAGCCGATTCTCGGAAAGAAGACGAAGGCATCTGTTGCCGAGTCAGGCCCCGCCGGCGAAGCGGTCAGCGAAGGTCACAACGAACTCTCCGGCAAGGAACGCTGGGGCGCCTGGTTCGTTGTCGCCGCACTCTCACTCGTGAGCGACCTGCTTCTCTACAAGACGAGCCCACTCGTGGCACTCCCCGGTATGGTCATCATCGTGGCGTGCGTGGCCGTTGGCCAGTTCCTGACCGATATGACCGGCCGCAAAGTGCCTGCCGTATGCTGGATTTCGCTTATCGCAATGTTCCTGACCTCTCCCGCCTGTCCGTGGGCTGCACAGATGGTTGCGATTACAGGGAAGGTCAACTTCCTCGCCTCGACGCCCCCCATGCTCACGTTCGCCGGCTTGTCGATTGCAAAGGATGTTCCGGCCTTCCGCCGACTCGGCTGGCGGATTGTCCTCGTTTCGCTTATCGCAAACGCGGGGACGTTCCTCGGAGCGGCTTTTATCGCTCAAATTTTTCATCACTGAGTTGCATGGCTGCTACACCGCTCGTCGTTGTCGGCGAGCGGTTCGCATAAGCGCACACGAACATATCCACGCACTGCCCTACTTCACCGCACCTTCACTGCGTAACCTCGCAAGGCGAACTCCCGGCTGATGGTTTGTGATGGTTTCGGCTGACTTGAGGCACTTGCCGCGGGGTTCCCCGGTTAGGTGGACACGTGCGATGCACGCTTCCGCAAGACCACTCCACCCAGAAGCACCGCGCCCAGCAGTCCATTGGCTAATGCCATCATGAGCCAGGGCATCGCAAATCCCCCGCTCACGCTCACTAGCACGCCGAATACTGCCGGAAAGGTCATAACGCCGCCGAAACTGAAGAAAAGACATCCAGCGATCGCAGACGCGACCTTCTCCGGCGGTGCCGCGTCTGCAGCTTCTGAAAGCAACACCCCGTTCCAGCCAATGACGGCTGCCCCAAGTACAAGGCAAATAGCAATGGCCGACATATAACTGGTCATCAGCCGCGTCGAGGAAATGGCAACCTCCGCAAAACATGCAGCCAGGCTCAGCGCTGCCAGCAATAGGCGCGGGCTCGCCCCACGGTCTGCAACGATGCCCCAGACCAGGCGAAATATGGCTCCCGATACGTTCGCGACCGTCACCATTGCTCCCGCCCTAAGCGGTGAGTAACCAACCTTGTCGTAAAAGTAGGACACGACGAATGTACTTGCACACATCTGGGCACCACCGAGCACGAACGCCGACAAGGAAAGCAGTCGCAGATATGGATGCGCCATCGCGACTCCGATTGAACGCCACCAGACCTGACGTTGCCCCCCGTTAACCGTGTGCTCCTGGGAACTGCCCGAGGCCAGCGGGTGAATCGCGGCGGCTATCGCGACACATACGACTGCCACAACCGACAAGGCCGCTTCCCAACCGAAACGAACAGTCATCACTGGGACCAGTGCTCCTGCCAATGCCGTGCCGACAGGAACTCCGATCTGCTTAAGCGAGAATATCAGTCGTCGATTTCCGGCACTTGTCGTGGCGCTCAGCAGTTGCGAACTTGCCGGCGTAATCGGGCCATAACCGAAGCCGAGCGCTATGGCGGCGGCAATCAAGCTGACAGCGCTCCCATGCAGGGCGAACAACAACCCGGTTGCGCAGCACAAGACGGCTACCTGACACGTTTTCATCGCACCCAGCGATTGCACGGCGAGACCCGAAAGAATCGTTGCCATCGCGGCAGCAGCATACAGAATTGAGATGAATGTCCCTGGATTTATGGCGTGAAATCCACTCTGCCTTTGCACTACTGCTGTCAAACCCGGAATCGTCAGCGCTGCAAACGCCGTTGTAATTTGCACCGTCGTTGTCGAGACTACCGCGGTTGTCGCCTTCATCGGGGACCTCTGCATCAAAGTCCAAATCGTATCTGGCAGATCGTCCGAGGAGCACGCTGCGACCATGACTTTTGTGTTGCCTTTTTTCGCACGCGCGCTGCAATCGTTGATAGCCACGAGCGTTATGTTTCGGAGGACACTGACCTGATCGTCCTGGGCCAATGACACGCACGCACGCTCGAGAATTGTGTCCAGCGTTCAACGACCATTAACGAAGTCGACAGTGGAGTGCATCCCATGGCCACCTTCAATTCAGTGACGGCGCCTGATTACGCCCCAGCGCAAATGATTCCAGTTCGAGCTCGAGGTTCTCGTGTGTGGGACGAGCAAGGCCGTGAATACATCGATTTGACGAGTGGCATTGCCGTAACCGCCCTTGGCCACGCTCATCCTCAGTTAATCGCCACGCTCACGAGGCAGGCAGAACAACTGTGGCACGCGAGCAATGTCTACACGAACCTGCCTGTTTTGAAGCTGGCAACCCGTCTCACAGAGGCTACTTTCGCTGATAGCGTCTTCTTCGCAAACTCCGGCGCAGAAGCAAACGAGGCGGCGCTAAAGCTTGCCCGACGCGTCGCTTACGACCGTTTCGGACTTGACTCGAAGAAAACCAGGATTGTTTCTTTCGGACGATCGTTTCACGGGCATACCCTGTTCACCGTCAGTGTCGGCGGACAGCCAAAATATTCAGAAGGGTTCGGCCCATTGCCACCAGATATCTCACACGTCCCCTTCAACGACATTGACGCCGCCTTACGCGAGATAGACGCGCAAACCTGCGCCGTGATTGTTGAGCCTGTTCAGGGAGAAGGCGGCATCATTCCTGCTACCCGCGAGTTTCTGGAGCATCTACGCAGCGCATGCTCGAAGCACGAAGCCCTTCTCATCTTCGACGAAGTGCAGACGGGCATCGGCCGAACCGGCACGCTTTTCGCCTACATGGGACATGATGTGACGCCTGATGTCCTTACTACCGCAAAGGCACTCGGCAATGGATTTCCGATTGGTGCGCTGCTAACTACGTCCGAGATTGGCAAACATCTCTCCGCGGGCACTCATGGTTCAACATACGGCGGAAATCCACTCGCAGCCGCCGTCGCCGACCGTGTTGTCGAATTGGTGAATACGCCGCATATTCTTGAGGGCGTGCGCGACAGGAGTAACTCAGTTTTCGCGAGCCTTCGTTCCATCAACTCGCGAACAGGAATGTTCCGCGAGTTACGGGGTATGGGATTGCTAATTGGCGCCGAGCTGAGCGATTCCTACCGCGGACGGTCCAGGGAAATCATGTCCACCGCTCTCGATGAGGGTGTGATGCTCCTGAATGCAGGTCCCGATGTGCTGCGGTTCGCACCTGCACTGAATATTCCCTACGAGTGCCTCGATGAAGCATTCATCAGGTTCGAGGCAGCCCTGAACAAGCTGAACCGCGACAAAGCCACCTCCTCCGCGACAGTCGCGGCCCAATAGTCGCGTCTAGCCGCGCTTCAAAAAACGTTCCACGAGACGAACAAAGTACGTCGATCCGATGGGAAGCAAATGGTCATTGAAGTCATAGCTTGCGTTGTGCAACAGGCAGGGGCCAACCCCATGCCCTACGTCGCGGTGATCTCCGCCACCATTGCCGATGAACGCGTAACACCCCGGTTTGGCGCGCAGCATGAATGAAAAGTCCTCCGCGGCCATGGTCGGCTGAATCGATGCATTAACAGCCTGGTCGCCGACCACCTCGCGCATCACTTCGACTGCCAAAGCCGTTTGCCCGGGGTCGTTGATAGTCGGCGGGTAGTTTCTGCTGAACTCGACCTCGCTTCGACAACCGAGCCCAAACGCTGTAGACGAGACGATTGCACGCATACGATTCTCGATGAGATCGAGTGTTTCGTCCGAGAACGTCCGGACCGTCCCACCAAGCCACGCGTGGGTGGGCACGACGTTTTGCGCCTCTCCACCGTGAATCTGTGTGACCGACAATGCTGCCGCATCGACGGGATTCTTGTTGCGAGTCAGAATGCTCTGCAACGAACTGACGATTTGCGCGGCGGCGAACACCGGGTCTTCGCCAAGGTGCGGCATCGCGCCATAGCAACCTGCACCAGTCAGGGTGATTTTGAAGAGACTGGTCGAAGCCATGATGGGACCCGGCTTGACGCCGAAATGTCCCTCCGGAATCCCGGGCCAGTTGTGCACGCCGAAAACGGCGTCGACAGGAAACCTCTCAAACAGGCCGTCGTCAATCATCGCCTGCGCGCCCGCGCCTTCTTCCTCCGCGGGCTGGAAAATGAAATGCACCGTTCCGTCGAAGTCGCCTGAAGTCGCAAGGTATCGCGCCGCGCCGAGCAGCATCGTCGTGTGACCATCGTGACCGCATGCGTGCATGGCGCCTTGTATCGTCGAACGATGCTCGAAGTCGTTCGCCTCCTGCATGGGCAGCGCATCCATATCGGCACGCAGACCAATGGCCCGATTACTGCTGCCGCGCTTCAACGTGGCGACCATTCCGGTCTTGCCGACGCCGCGAACCACCGGCAAACCCCAGGATTCCAGCTTGCCGGCAACCACATCCGCGGTTCTATGTACGTTGTAACCCACCTCCGGATGGGCATGTATGTCGCGACGGATAGCCGACATCTCTTGCGCAAATGCCTGGATTTCAGCGATAGCGTTCATTTTCTCTCTGTACGGTTTCTACTCTGCGTTGACCTGGTTCGACTGGTTCAACTCACTCGACACGGAGTCGACAATCTTCAGCACTCGATGATGTTGACGGCAAGACCGCCGCGCGACGTTTCCTTGTACTTCGTCTTCATGTCCGCGCCGGTTTGCATCATCGTTTTGATGACCGAGTCGAGCGACACGTAGTGAGTGCCATCTCCGTGCAATGCCATGCGGACGGCATTTACCGCCTTTACCGCCCCCATGGCATTGCGCTCGATACAGGGAATCTGCACCATTCCGCCAACCGGGTCACAGGTCAGACCCAGGTTGTGTTCCATGCCGATTTCCGCGGCATGCTCAACCTGAGCGGGCGTACCGCCTAGCGCGGCACAGAGTCCCCCCGCGGCCATGGAGCACGCGACACCGACCTCTCCCTGGCAACCGACCTCGGCGCCTGAAATCGATGCATTCAGCTTGTACAGCGTTCCTATAGCGGCGGCGGACAGCAGGAAGTCGTAGATACCCTGTTGACTGGCGCCGGGGGAGAACTGCGCATAGTAATGAAGGACGGCCGGAATAATGCCTGCGGCGCCATTTGTTGGAGCGGTGACAACGCGGCCACCACTGGCATTCTCTTCATTGACCGCCAGCGCGAAGAGATTCAGCCAGTCCATGTCGGCAAGTGCCCGGTCACCCTCATTGTTCTTCCGGGCAGTGAGCTTCTGATGCAACGCTGCAGCGCGCCGCTTCACCTTCAGCGGGCCGGGCAGATGGCCTTCGGTCCGGCAACCACGGTTGACGCACGCCTGCATGACCGCCCAGATCTGCTCGAGTCCCGCCATGACTTCCGTTTCTGAACGCCACGTCAACTCGTTTTGAAACATGAGTTGCGCGACGGACATGCGATGTTCTTCGCACAGCGCGAGGAGCTCCTTGCCGCTGCTGAAGTGATATGGAACCTTCGTGAGCGCCGCGACGACCTGGCCGTTCTCCGCGCCAGCGGTGACAACAAATCCACCACCGACAGACAGATAAGTCGAGCGCCGAATCTCGCTCTCCGAACTATCGAACGCGATGAGCTTCAGGCCGTTCGGATGCTCCGGCAGCGCTTGCCTGTAGAAAACAATGTCGCGCTTGCCCCAAAAGGGGACGTTATGCGCTCCAGCGAGTGGAAGCTGAGACGTTTCCGCGACGGTGCCAAGCTTGCTGTCAATGCTGTCCGCGTCAATCGTGTCGGGTGCTTCGCCCATCAGCCCCAGCATGACGCCTTTATCCGTGCCATGGCCCTTACCGGTGGCGCCGAGCGAACCATAGAGCTCCGCCCGGACGCGGACGACGCGCGTAAGCGCACCAGACTCTTCCAGCGCACGCACGAACATCTGCGCTGCCCGCATCGGTCCCACGGTGTGTGAGCTCGACGGACCAATTCCAATTTTGAAAAGGTCAAAAACACTTACTGCCATGAGACACGGCCTCGTTGGAGAGCGCCAGCCCGCACGCGCCAGCGCTTCTGATAGTCAGATCTGGAAGAACTGCGCGACGATGAGCTCCGCGACAATCAATATCGCTGTGGCAAATACGAAAAGCCTGGCGAACCGTATGCGTTCATCGTATGACGGTCTCATCGTCAAGATACCCATATCGTCGCCGCCTCATATCTGTAGTGAAACTCCCTGGCACGGCCGGGGAGGGTTCAACTCAAACTCAACTCAAACTAGAAGTAGCCGAAAGGCGTTGCCGGTTCCTTTGCTGTCTCAACCCACACGCTCTTGGTCTGCGTGTATTCGTACAGCGCCTCGACACCACTCGAACGGCCGTAACCGCTGCGGCCGTACCCACCGAACGGGGACGCGACGTTAATCGACTTGTAGCCGTTGATCCAGAACGTACCGGCGTTGACCTGGGCCGCCACGCGATGAGCACGTGCAACGTCCTTTGTCCAGACGGCACCCGCAAGACCAAACTCGCTATCGTTCGCAATTGCGATGGCTTCGTCTTCCGTCTCGAACGGGATGGCCACCACGACCGGACCAAAGATTTCCGTGCGTGCGACGTCCATGTCGTTCGTCACGTTCGAAAGGACCGTCGGACGAACGAAGTAACCGCCGTCCGAACGCTCAGCCGAGCCAGCGGCCAGCTTCGCTCCTGCCTGGACCCCGCTATCAATCATCTTCATGACGTGGTCGTACTGCGTCTTGTTGTTGATGGGACCGACTTCGGTCGCATCATCGAGCGGTGCACCAACCTTGATCCGGTTCGCGCCGTTGGCAACGAGCTGTACGAATTCGTCATAGATGGACTTCTGGACAAGCAGACGCGAGCCCGCGACACAGCTCTGTCCACAAGCCGCGAAAATAGCAGCCTGCGCACCCAGCGCCGCCAGGCGCCTGTCTGCATCTTCGAAAACGATGTTGGCCGACTTGCCGCCGAGTTCGAGCAAGCACGGCAGAACACGCCTGGCAGCCGCTTCAGCGATACGAACACCCGTCGCCGGCGAACCGACGAACACCACCTTCCTGATGGCTTTATTGGCGATGGCAGCTTGAGCAACGGTGTGGCCGTAACCGCTGAGGACGCTCACGAGACCCCTCGGCGCACCCGCACGTTCAACCAGAAGGCCGACCACCAGCGACGTAAACGGAGTGAGTTCCGAGGGCTTCAGCAGCACAGCGTTACCCATGGCGATCGCAGGCGCCACCTGCCAGCCACAGGTATTCATCGGCGCGTTCCAGGGCGTAATCTGCAAAACGGTGCCCATCGGCTCCCGGCGCGTGTAGTTGAGGTGCGTGGTCGGCACTGGAATCACATCGCCGTAGAACTTGTCCGTCCATCCGCCGTAGTATTCGAACTGCTCGGCAACCTTCGCGACTTCCCCACGACAATCCCGGATGGGTTTGCCTGCCGCAATCGACTCGAGGCGTGCAAGCGGCTCGATTTCCTTGCGGATTTCGTTCGCAATGGCGAACATCACGCGGCCGCGTGCCGCGTGCGTCAACGACCACCACTCTTTCTGCGCGCGCAGAGCTGCGACAGACGCTTGTGCCACAACTTCGGCGCCGCCGTCGGGATAGGAGATGCTCTTCTCACCCGTGGCCGGGTCGAACAGCTGGATGACATCGCCCGTGCCGACGACCAGTTCGCCGTTGATGTACGAGCCCACTTCCTTGAGATTCGGGAAGAAGTATGCAAATGCGGACAGCAGATTCCCGGTACCGTTGGATTTCACTTTTCAGCTCCTGTGTTCAATGAGTTACTGCTTGTCGATGAACTGGACGATGCGATTGAAATCTTCCGCATCGCCGATTGAGTCGGCGCTCTTTGCCCACAGACGGCCCGTTTCGTTCGCAATAGGGGCAACTGCGTCGACGCTACGCAACAGGTCCATCGCGAGGCGAATGTCTTTGCGCATGAGCTTCATCGTGAAGCCGGAATCGAACTTGTCGTTGAAAATCCAGGTCGGATAGTTCGTGAGCGTCGAGCTGTTGCGCCCCGAACCGCCATTGAGTGCTTCGACGAGCTTCTCCGGATTCACACCGACGGCTTCCGCGGCGCGGATGGCTTCGCTCGTAGCAAGCAGATGGACGCCGGTCAGAAGGTTGTTGATGATTTTGGTTACGTGACCAGCGCCGACCGGGCCGACATGAACGCGCTTGGCGCTCATCACGGCGAGGATGGGCTCAACGGCCGCGACGTCCTCATCCGAGCCCCCCAGCACCATCGTCATCGTTGCGGCTGCCGCGCCCTTCGGACCACCGCTAACTGGACCATCGACGAGACCCACTTTCACTTCACCCAGCGCGGCCGCAACCTTGCGCGTGCTGTTCGGGTCGGCCGTCGTGGTGTCGACCACGATGAGCCCCGGCTTTGCGTTGGCCGCGACGCCACCTTCACCTAGCACGACTTTTTCGACGATGTCCGACGTCGGTAATGAAAGAATCAGCACATCGGAATCGCGAGTGATGTCAGCGATGGAAGCACGCGCCTGGACACCCCCTTCCCGCAGCTTCTCCGCGACGCCGGGAGCGGTATCGAAGCCCAGCACGTTATAGCCACCACGCTTGAGCGAGAGCGCCATGCCGCGCCCCATGTTGCCCAGACCAATCACACCAACCGTCTTCATATCTTCGACTCCAAGTCTCTTGATTTCGCAGTCTGCGGCGTGGCCGTTCCACGTTCCTGACTGTTCGAGTTGCCATACTGGACTTTTGGAACCCTATAATCAATAAACGCCAATACTCAGATTGTTCTAATAATTCGCACGGTGACATCTTATGGCTGAGGGTCTGACAGAAAGCAGAATCGTCTATTTCTTCGAGGCGGTTCGATTTGGAACCATCCGCGCGGCCGCGGACTGGCTCAATGTGGCGCCTTCCGCGGTGAGCCGCCAGATTGGCCTGCTCGAGGGCGAGCTGGATGCGGCGCTGGTCGAACGCCATGCGCGTGGGGTCAAGCCCACGGAGGCGGGACAGTTCGTCATCGAGTATTTCCGGGAGCAGTTGGCGCACCGGGACGACTTGCTGTCGCGTCTTCAGGAGCTTCGCGGTCTGCGTACGGGCCACGTCAATGTCGTTCTGGGTGAGGGCTTCGTCTCCGACGTGCTGTCTGGCCCCATGCAGCATTTCTGCAAGCAATATCCCGGCATCAAGGTCAACCTCGACCTCGCCGGGACGAACGAAGTGATGCGGAAAATCACCGAGGACGAAGGCGAGATTGGACTTGTGTACAACCCGCCTCCTGAGCCGAAGATTGTGTCGCGCGCATCGCGCATGCAGCCTTTGATGGCCATAGTGGGGCCGAGCTTTCCTCGCGCCGCACGCGAGAAACCCATGACAGTGCAGGAATTGGCATCGTTCCCTCTCGCTGCAACTCATGCGTCGTACGGCACGAGGCAGATGCTCCAGGCGGTGGAGTTCGCCGAAAAAATCCGGCTGGACCCAGTCGTCACGACGAATTCAATCGCCATTCTCAAGCAGTTTGTGAAGTCTGGACTGGGCATCGCTTGTCTACCCGCCTTCTCCGTGTCGACCGAGCTCGACGCGGGTGAACTTGTCGCCATCCCGATCGACCATCCGTTGCTCGCCAACGCCGAAGCGCACCTGGTCACGCGAGTGGGGAGAAAGCTGTCCGTCGCGTCGAACAAGCTCCTCCAGTTGATGCACTCGCAGATGCGCGCTTTCCGTTGACCCGTTGGCATCTGATATTTAGAACAAAATTCTGTGTTCACGACATTGGACGTTCTTATTGCCGAGCGCAGACTTACGGAAAACGAGGAGGCACCTTGAATAGCACCCATCAGGCAGATGTCTGGCAGACGATTCGCAAAGAAGCAGAAAGCGAAGCACGCGCGCGTCCCGCCATGCGCGCGTATTACGAGCATCGTGTGCTTGCTCACGACACGCTCGGCCAAGCCTTTGCAGTTCTGCTTGCTGACGAGTTGGCAAGCATGGACAAGACGCTGCCGGATTTCGGCGCTGAGTTCGCCACCACCATCAAGAAACGCGCGGTCGACGAAAGTGCGGCCGCGGATATCCATAAAATTGCCAGCGCCAATCCAGCATGTCCGAATGCGCTTTCCGCCTTTCTGTCGTTCCGTGGAATCCAGGCAATTCAACTGCACCGAATCGCACACGCGTATTGGATTGCCGGCGAGAAGACATTCGCCGTTCTTCTTCAGAACTGGTGCGCGAAACAGTTCAATGTCGACATCCATCCGGCGGCGCGCATTGGCAAAGGGTTGTTCGTTGACCACGCGATGGGCATTGTCATCGGCGAGACCGCGGTAGTCGAAGATGAAGTGAGCATCTGGCACGGCGTCACCCTTGGCAGCACTTTTTCCGAATCGGGTGACCGTCATCCCAAGGTACGGCGCGGCGCCACCCTCGCCGCTCACGCAACCATCCTCGGCAATATCGAAATTGGTGAGAACGCCGTTATCGCAGCCGGCAGTGTGGTGAGGCAGTCGATACCCGCGAACATGGTTGCTGCCGGTGTTCCAGCGAAAGTCATCAAGTCGGTCGCAGCCAACTATGCGGCCATCACTGCGCCTTCAAATAACTAAGGGTATTCGGATGATTCCCCCAAATCAGCATCGTCTGGGCATCGACCATCCTGTCGTATCGGTGAGAAATCACCCGGCAGCCGTAGAAAAGTACAAGCGCCTCGGTTTCTCACCGAGTCCAATCTCTTATCATCCCTGGGGTTCCGTGCTGACCTTGATGATGTTCGAGAACAACTTCATCGAACTTATCGGCATCGACGACCCGTCCAGGTTCGGCACTGGAGAAGTCGACGGATTCTGCTATGGCCGTACACTCGGCGAGTTTCTGGCGCGCTCGGAAGGCCTCGGGTTGGTTTCGCTTCATAGCAAAGACATCGAGAGTGATTTTGCCGCAGTCAAGGCTAGCGGGTTGCCCACTCAGCAACGAGTCGATTTCCGGCGAAAGATTACGGCACCGGACGGCTCACCGGACGAAGCAGTCGTTTCGCTCGGTATGGTCATGGACACGGAGCTTGGCGACGCGTCCAACTTTCTCTGCCAACAGCATCGTCCCGAGTTCATCTGGCGAAAGGACTGGCAGAACCACCCGAATGGCGCCAATGCAGTTCTTGAAGTCGTCTACGTCACCCCCGACCTGAGTCTTCTCGAAGACAGGTGGACGAAGCTCTTCGGCGCAGAACAAACAAAGCGCGTGAACGGGCATGTCGAGGCGGATACCGGCTATGGCAAGGTGGTCGCACTCACGCAGGAACAGGCAGAAGAACGGTTCGCAGCAGTAGGCCTGCCCGTCGCCTACACCGAAAAGCCTCATGGAATCGCTTTGCAGGTCCGTGTGCGCGATATTGCGGTGACGGAGCGCATACTTGCCGGGAATGGTGTCAGTCATGCTCGAACAGCGAAAGGTGTTGCGGTGACACCGGATTCCGCCGGCAATGCAATTATCGAATTCGTTCAGACGGCCTGATTCGCTTATTGATACCCATCGTAGTGTCTTTTTTTATGTCCCCCGTCGTTCCATTCCATTTGCCCGGCAAGTGCTGAGACCAAAGTTTTAAGTGCACGAAAAAAGGCGTCTTTGCCTGTGTGCGATTGCACGGGCAAAGACGCCAGCGCGCTGGTACTTACAGGGGAAGTGGTGAGCGCGTCACACCCTGACGCAGTCGAATCCGCGGCGCAAACCAGAATCAGTGTTGCACGCCAAGGCTTTCACGCTTGCCACCGTTAAACGTGTATAGCGTAAGCGTTGCGTTCTGGAGGTCGCCCTTCGAGTCGAAGCGTGTCTCGCCGATAACGCCCTTGTAGTCCGTCTTCTGCAGATAGGGCAAATACCTGGCGGGGTCCGAAGAACCAGCGCGCTTCATCGCGTCTACCAGAATCATGACGGCGTCGTACGCATACGGTGCGTAAATCACGACGTCCTCACCATACTTTGCCTTGAAGCGCTTCTTGAAATCCTCCATGCCCGCTGTGTATTCCGGCGTAATACCTCCGGCTTCCGCACAGATAACCTGGCGGCCTTGCAAAGCTGAACCCGCGAGGCTCGGTAATTCACCGGTGCAGATGCCATCGCCACCCATGAACCTGGATTGCATGCCGAGCTGCTGCATCTGCTTCAGCATCGGCCCACCTTGAGCGTCCATTCCACCATAGAACACGACGTCGGGGTTCTCCCCCTTCACTGCGGTCAGTACACCCCGGAAGTCCGTCGCCTTGTCGGTGGTGTATTGACGATTGACGAGCTTCGCACCGGATGCCTCGGCGGACTTCAGGAATTCATCCGCAATACCTTGGCCATAGGCGGTACGATCATCAATGACCGCGAACGTCCTGGCGTTCAACTTCTGCACGGCGTATTTGCCGAGCACCGAACCGAGCTGGCCATCATTGGCGACCAGCCGGAAGGCTGTGTCGAAACCTTGTTGCGTGTACTTCGGATTAGTTGACGACTGGGAGATTTCGGGAATGTGGTTGTCGAAATAAATCTTCGACGCAGGTATCGTAGCACCCGAATTGAAGTGACCGACGACACCCTTTACGCCGGCATCTACCAGCCGCTGCGCGACCTGGGTCGCCTGACGCGGATCGCCGCCATCATCTTCTACCTGCAGCACGATTTTGACCTTCTTCCCGCCGATGACCGGCGGGTTTGCATTGAGATCATCGACTGCCAGTCGCGCTCCACGTTCAACGTCTTTCCCAAGGTTTGCATTTTGGCCGGTCAAAGGTCCAGCGAATCCGATTTTCACGGTGCTTTCCTGAGCATGTGCAATCATCGGCGTAGTGGCGACGAGTGCACTGCTGGCAGCGATAATGAACTTCAGGTTCCTCATTGATATTCTCCAACCACTGGATGATTTAACTATTATTCAGGGATCCGCAATCGGACCAAGCGACCGCTCAATTTTCGGGTGTCACCCCGAGGTGGTTAATCCGCGCCTGGAAGCATTGCTCCTGGGGTGCGTGAAATTAGTGTCCGCGCGTCAATTTCCCACGCCAATAGCAACCGGCATTCGATCTTGTTCTAATTTTGAGAACGCGGGTGGCTTGATGCTCCAGACCCTTGTGCTGCAAGGAGGAACATGAGACTGCGTGCTGAATCGTTACGCCTTCTTCGGGTAAACGATGTTCGATGAAGGTGATCTGCAAAGTGAAAGAGGCGGCATGAAGCCGCCTCTTTACGACAAAACATAAAACTCTTTATTGCGGCGCAGTTCGCATGCCGCTCTTTCCTATTCTTGTCGTCATGGCATTCAATCCCGAGACGCGTGTGGCGCCCGTTGTCGGCCCTGCCTGGATAGGCTTACTCGTCGTCTTCTACTACGCGAGTATCGTGCGTCGCGCTCCTTCCCCACAGACAGTGAGCTGACGGCAGAAACATCGCCATATTCGATAGCGGAGCATCCTTTTTGTCGCCCGGGAAAAGATAGCCATACTTGGGTCTGCAGAGCCTTCTTGACCAGATCGCAGGCGGTATCGCTCAACGACACACGATGGGGAAGACCCATCTTCATGCACCCCGACTTGATGGGTTGATTCTGTCGGTACGAGGCGGAAGCGGCAACGAGAAAAACATCCCCAAAACCTTGCTGTTCTATGGCCTTGGGGGTGTCCGATGGAACCAAGCGGATTTGCCCGGAACACCTACTGGCGGAGACGGAGGGATTCGAAGGACCACAGGTTGCGAAATCAACCTGTGCGCTGTTGCGCGCTGCACAGCGAGAGATGATTTCTAGCTCGCGACCAACGCCGAGCAATGAGGTCGACTCGCGCATGGTCGGTAGCGTCCTCGCTACCACGCCCGTTGCCCCATCCGTTATGCAAAAGTGAGGGCGAAAGCGGTGGGGCAAAAAGTGGGGTAAAAAATCCCAAAACGACAAAGGGTTACGGACTTTCATCCGTAACCCTTTGATTTTTCTGGTCGGGGCGAGAGGATTTGAACCTCCGACCACCTGCACCCCATGCAGGTACGCTACCAGGCTGCGCTACGCCCCGAAGAGCGTGAAATTATAACAGACACTTCATTCGATTAGAACCGCCCGATACGAACAAAGCGCGAGCTAATGACCCAGCAGATCGATCACGTTCTGCAGTTCCTTGCGCAACTGCTCGACATCTACCGCGGCCGTCGCAGGCGATGGATGCGCCTGCATCGCCTGTCCACCCCCGACCTCGCCCTCCCCGGCTACCGTTGCCGGCACGTCCGGTTCACCGCCGCCACCGGACGAATCGAGCCGGTTGCGCGCACCGTTGATCGTAAAACCCTGCTCATACAGCAACTCGCGAATCCGACGGATCAGCAGGACCTCGTGATGCTGGTAATACCGACGGTTGCCGCGCCGCTTGACCGGCCTCAACTGGGTGAACTCCTGTTCCCAGTAACGCAGCACATGAGGTTTCACGCCGCATAGTTCGCTAACCTCACCAATCGTGAAGTAACGCTTTGCCGGAATCGGAGGCAAGACGACTTTTTCGATCGTCGCTGTCATCGTCAGTTAGCCGTGATGGGTTGCGCGAAAGCGCGCCAGTCGATCAGCGCGCGAAGTTCGCCTCGGCACCGTTCTCGACGAGCGCCTTCAGCTTTTGACTTGCATGAAACGTCACAACGCGGCGCGCGGCGATAGGAATCGCCTCGCCCGTCTTGGGGTTCCTGCCCGGACGCTGCGGCTTGTCGCGCAACTGGAAGTTGCCGAAGCCCGACAGCTTCACGCTGTCGCCGCTCTCCAGTGCATCGCGGATCACCTCGAAGAAGGCCTCGACCATGTCCTTCGCTTCCCGCTTGTTGAGCCCGACGTTGTCGAACAGCAACTCGGCAAGTTCCGCTTTGGTGAGCGTCGGCGTCTCAGTGGAAACGGCGGCGGGTGATGTCGGAATTTCGCGAATCATGGCGCTGCGTTGCGCCGTAAGAAGGGCTTCGAAATCACTCGAGTTCATTTCGTTCATATCTATCAAATGGCGCGCCAAGCGTAAAACAATGGATGCGGAAACAGCCGTGCAATTGTTAAATGCGGGTTATCCGCGCAACCGTGCGCCATATACTCGAGCCAGACGTTCCACCAGAGTTTGAATGGCCAGATCGACCGTTTCATCCTGAAGGGTTCCGCCAGTATCTTGCAAGGTCACACGGAACGCAAGGCTTTTCTCATGCGCGGCCAGACCACCGGAAGTGTTTGATTTTGGACGAAATTCGTCAAAAAGCGCAACCCTCTGGACATTCTTGCAGGCCGGCTCGGACTGGGCCTTCCGGAGCTCGTCGAGCAACGCCTGAACCTCGATTTTCTGATCGACGACCACCGCGATATCGCGTCGCACCGGCGGAAATTTCGATACTTCCGACGGAACCGGTAATATTCGCTGCATTAATGCTTCCGCTTCGATTTCAAACAGAATCGGCGCATGCGGTAAATCATATTTCTGCATCCAGCGCGGATGCAATTCGCCAATCCAGCCTGTGACGCGGCCATTGAGCTCGATACGCGCGCTGCGTCCCGGATGCAGCGCCGGATGCTCGGCCTTCACAAAACGCGCAACCGCCGGTGCGACCAGCGCTTCCAGATCGCCCTTCACGTCGAAGAAGTCGACCGTGCGCGTCGGCGCCCCCCACTGCTCTTCGAGCGCGGGGCCGTAGGCGAGCGCGCCGATCATTTTGGGCTGCGCGAAACCTTCGACGGTCAGCTCGCCGGCCTTGATCGACGGATCGTGCAGGAACACGCGGCCGGCTTCGAACACGCGCACGCGGTCCGCCGCGCGCCGGTTCAGGTTCGTACGCAGCACGTGGATCAGGCTGCCGAACAGCGTCGTGCGCATCACTGACAACTGGCTTGCAATCGGATTGATGAGACGCACCGGGTTGCTGTTACCCGCGAAATCCTGCTCCCACTCGGCGTCGACGAAGCTGAAGTTCACCGTTTCCGCGTAGTCGCGTGCGGCGAGCGCGTGACGGATCGTGTGAATCGAGCGCTGGGTCTCGCTGGTCGCGCGCATTTCGCTGGTCGCGACCGGCGGATGCGCCGGGATATTCTCGAAGCCGTAGATACGCGCGACTTCTTCGATCAGGTCTTCCTCGATCTCGATATCGAAGCGATACGACGGCGGCATTACCGAGAACGTGTCGCCGTCGCGTTCGAACGGGAGGCCCAGGCGCGTAAAGATCCGCGCGATCTCATCGGCGCCGATCTCGACACCGATGATGCGGTTCGCGCGCGCGACGCGCATCTTCACGGGTTCGCGCTTCGGCACGTTGACGATCTGATCGTCGACCGGACCGGCTTCGCCGCCGCAGATGTCGAGAATCAACTGCGTGATGCGCTCGATATGCTCGACGGTCGTCGCGTAGTCGACGCCGCGCTCGAAGCGATGACCGGCATCAGTCGAGAAGTTGTACTTGCGCGAGCGGCCGCGAATGCTATCGGGCCACCAGAACGCGGCTTCGAGATAGATGTTGGTGGTGTCGAGCGTGACCGCGGTGCTGTCGCCGCCCATGATGCCCGCGAGGCTTTCGATGTGCCGCTCGTCGGCGATCACGCCGACCGTCCCGTCGAGTTCGACCGTATTGCCGTTCAGGAGCTTCAGCGTTTCGCCGTTGCGGCCCCAGCGCACGTCCATGCCGCCGTGGATCTTGTCGAGATCGAACACATGCGACGGGCGGCCCAGCTCGAGCATCACGTAGTTCGAAATGTCGACGAGTGCCGAGATGCTGCGCTGACCCGAGCGCTCGAGACGCTCGACCATCCACTGCGGCGACTTCGCGCGCGCGTTGACGCCGCGGATCACACGACCCGAAAAACGGCCGCACAGATCGGGCGCCGAGATCTTGACGGGCAGCGTTTCGTTTAGCTTTACTGCAACGGGCTTGATCTCGAGCGGGCGCAGCGGCGCGCCGGTGATCGCCGACGTCTCGCGCGCGACACCGAACACCGACAGGCAGTCCGCCTTGTTCGGCGTCAGCTTGATTTCGAAAATCGTATCGTCGAGATTGAGTGCTTCGCGAATATCCTGGCCGATCGGCGTATCTTCCGGCAGGATCAGCAGGCCGCTATGATCTTCCGAGAGCTTCAGTTCGCGCGCTGAGCACAGCATCCCCTGGCTTTCCACGCCGCGCAGTTTCGAGAGCTTGATCGCGAACGGCGTGCCGCCCTCTTCGGCCGGCGGCAATTGCGCGCCCACCAGCGCGACCGGCACCTTGATGCCCGGCGTGACGTTCGGCGCGCCGCACACGATGTTCAGCGTCGCGCCGGTGCCGGCATTGACCTGACACACGTTGAGCTTGTCCGCATCCGGGTGCTTGACGACTTCCAGCACCTGGCCGACGACGATCTTCGAAGTCGGCGGCGCGGCCGGCCGCAGGTCCTCGACCTCGAGACCCGACATCGTCAACGCGTGCGCCAACTCGTCGGTCGTCAGTTGCGGATCGACAAAAGTTCTGAGCCAGGATTCCGGAAATTGCATGGTTCTGTATACGTTCTGATCAGGTTAGGTCCACGTCCGGCAGTTGCTTCGCCTATTCCGGTATCGGACCGGACGACTCGGCTCTGCCGGGGACGCTCGCGGCACGCACCGGGTACGATGCCGCGTTCTATGCTTGTCGCGCTCGCGCGCGCCGGTTCACGCGAATTGACGCAGGAAACGCAGGTCGTTTTCGAAGAACAGGCGCAGATCCTGCACGCCGTAACGCAGCATCGTGAGACGCTCGAGGCCGCTACCGAATGCAAAGCCGATATAGCGCTCCGGGTCGAGACCCATGTTGCGGATCACGGTCGGATGCACCTGGCCCGAGCCCGAAATTTCGAGCCACTTGCCCGCGTTCTTGCCCGTTTCGAACTGCATGTCGATCTCGGCCGACGGTTCGGTGAACGGGAAGTACGACGGACGGAAGCGCACGAGAATGTCGTCGCGCTCGAAGAATTTCTTCAGGAAATCGGTGTAGACGCCCTTCAGATCCGCGAAGCTGATGTTCTCGTCGATCCACAGGCCTTCGACCTGGTTGAACATCGGCGAATGCGTCGCGTCGCTGTCCACGCGATAGGTGCGGCCCGGCACGATCACCTTGATCGGCGGCGTATTGGTACGCGCGTAGCGCACCTGCATCGGACTCGTATGCGTGCGCAGCAGCAACGGGCGGCCATCGGCGTCGTTGCCGTCGACGTAGAAGGTGTCCTGCATCGAACGCGCCGGATGGTTTTCCGGGCTGTTTAGCGAGGTGAAGTTGTACCAGTCGGTTTCGATCTCGGGACCATCGGCCACGTCGAATCCGATCGTACGGAAAATCTGTTCGACGCGCTCCCAGGTGCGCATTACAGGGTGCAGGCTGCCCGTGCTGGCGCCACGGCCCGGCAGCGTGACGTCGATCGCTTCAGCCGCGAGGCGCTGATTCAGCAGCGCGTCGGCGAGCGCCTGACGACGGGCCGTCAGCGCGGCTTCCACCTGTTGCTTGACGAGGTTGATCCGTGCGCCTTCGGTCTTGCGCGTTTCGGGATCGAGTTTGCCAAGGCCCTTCAACAGCTCGGTCAGCGCACCCGATTTACCGAGAAAGCGTGCTTTCTCGTTCTCGAGGGTGGTGACGTCGGAGGCTTCTGCGAAGGCTTTTTGCGCGTCGGCGACAATCTGGTCCAGATCCATTGATCCCATCATTTCAACGTCAGTGTTCTATCGAAACAAACCGGTTCTACCAACAAAAACGGGGCTCGGTGAGGAGCCCCGTTTTTGTTGCAGCGTCACCGGGACTACCGGATGTTCGCTGCAACGAACCACGCAGTTTTAATTGCCAGAAGCGCAATCAGGCTGCAACGGCGGCTTTCACCTGCTGAACGATCGCAGCAAAAGCAGCCTTGTCGAACACAGCCATGTCGGCCAGCACCTTGCGGTCGAGTTCGATCGACGCCTTCTTCAGGCCGTTGATGAACACGCTGTACGTCATGTCGTGCTGACGCACCGCCGCGTTGATACGCGTGATCCACAGTGCGCGGAACACACGCTTCTTGTTGCGGCGGTCGCGGTAGGCGTACTGGCCTGCGCGCATGACCGCCTGCTTGGCGATGCGATAGACGTTATTGCGACGGCCGCGGTAACCCTTGGCCAGCTTGATGATCTTCTTGTGACGGGCCCGTGCGGTAACCCCACGTTTTACTCGAGGCATGTTTCGCTCCTATGAGTGTCGGTTAAGGGTTAAGCGAACGGCAGCATTGCGCGAACGGAGTTCAGATCGGAATCATGAACTGCCGTGGCACCGCGCAGATGGCGTTTGTTCTTGGTGGACTTCTTGGTAAGAATGTGACGCTTGAAGGCCTGACCGCGCTTGACGGTACCGCCCGGACGCACCACGAAGCGCTTTGCAGCGCTCTTCTTGGTCTTCATCTTCGGCATGACAACTCCATTATTAGATGGACATGGGTGTGCGGTCGGCCAGTTGGCCATTTCCCGCCCTTCGAAACCCATTCCACTTGGTATGCAGACCGCCGATACCGCCAGCGGCCGCTTTTCGGGAACCGCCACGCATTTGCATGCGCGCCGTTCCGAAACCTTCCGACACCACGCCGGACACCCGGCACAGCATCATTCAAACTTCTGCCACCGGAACGCGCGCCACATGACGCGCCACCACTCCGGTCAACTGCTTTGCGCTTACTTCTTTTTCTTTGGAGCGAGCACCATGATCATCTGACGCCCTTCCATTTTCGGCATCTGCTCGACCTGACCCACTTCGTCGAGGTCGGTGCGCAGGCGTTCAAGCATGCGCATGCCGATTTCCTGGTGAGCCATTTCACGACCACGGAAACGCAACGTGATTTTCGTCTTGTCGCCGTCTTCGAGGAAGCGGATGAGGTTGCGCAGCTTGACGTTGTAATCACCGTCGTCGGTACCCGGGCGGAATTTGACTTCCTTGACCTGGATGACCTTCTGCTTGAGCTTGGCCTCGTGCTGCTTCTTCGCTTCCTGGTACTTGAACTTGCCGTAGTCCATCAAACGGCAAACCGGCGGAACCGCTTGTGGAGCGATTTCGACCAGATCCACGTCCTGCTGTTCCGACATGCGGAACGCATCAGCGAGTTTCACGATGCCGAGCGGTTCGTTCTCGACCCCGACCAGTCGCACCTCGGGTGCTGTAATTTCACCGTTGATGCGGTGCGCAGACTTATCAGTAGCGATGTTACGTTTCCTCTAAAAATTAAAAAAAACGAGCCGGGCTGCCAAGTGGCTCAGTTGAACGACTGCACGTTCTGGCGCAGACGCTCAATGAAAGCATCGACGGGCATCACGCCCAGATCGACACCACCACGGGCACGCACGGCTACCGTTTGGGCTTCACGCTCTTTGTCGCCGACTACCAGCAGGTACGGGACCTTCTCCAGCGTGTGCTCGCGTATTTTATAGCTAATCTTCTCGTTGCGCAAATCGGCCTCGACTCTAACCCCTTGTTTTTGCAACGATTGAGCCAGAGACTGCGCGTATTCGGCCTGACTTTCCGCGATATTCATGACCACGACCTGCATCGGCGCGAGCCATGCAGGCATTGCACCAGCATGGTGCTCGATCAAAATGCCGAGGAAACGCTCCATTGATCCGACGATTGCCCGATGCAGCATGATCGGACGGCGGCGGCTGTTGTCCTCGGCGACGTATTCGGCGCCAAGACGCTCCGGCAGCACCATGTCGAGTTGCAGCGTGCCGCACTGCCACGAGCGGCCGAGCGCGTCCTTGATGTGATATTCGACCTTCGGACCATAGAACGCGCCTTCGCCCGGCAGTTCTTCCCACGTCACGCCGCAGGCCGTCAGCGCTTCTCGTAGACCCTGCTCCGCGCGATCCCACGTCTCATCCGTGCCGGCGCGCGCATCCGGGCGCAGCGACAGCTTGATCTCGACATTGTCGAAGCCGAAGTCACGGTAGACGCTCATTGCGAGCGTATTGAACGCGATCGATTCGCTGATGAACTGGTCTTCGGTACAGAAAATATGCGCGTCGTCCTGCACGAAGCCGCGCACGCGCATCAGGCCATGCAGCGCACCCGACGACTCGTTGCGGTGGCACGAACCAAACTCCGCGTAGCGCAGCGGCAGATCGCGATACGAGCGCAGACCGTGGTTGAACACCTGCACGTGACCGGGGCAGTTCATCGGCTTGATCGCATAATCGCGCTTCTCCGATTCCGTCGTGAACATGTTTTCACGATAGTTCTGCCAGTGGCCGGACGCTTCCCACAGCGAGCGGTCCATGATCATCGGCGTCTTGATTTCGAGGTAACCCGCTTCGTTCACGCGGCGGCGCATGTACTGCTCGACCTGCTGCCACAGCGTCCAGCCGCGCGGATGCCAGAACACCATGCCCGGTGACTCGTCCTGCATGTGAAACAGGTCGAGTTGCTTGCCAAGCTTGCGGTGGTCGCGCTTCTCCGCCTCTTCGAGCATGTGCAGATACGCTTCCTGGTCTTCTTTTCTGGTCCAGGCCGTGCCGTAAATACGCTGCAATTGCTCGTTCTTCGAATCGCCGCGCCAGTAGGCGCCCGCGACCTTCATCAGCTTGAAGACTTTCAGCTTGCCGGTGGACGGCACGTGCGGGCCCCGGCACAGATCCGTGAAGCCGCCGTGCGAGTACAGCTTGATTTCGTCGCTAGCGGGGATCGACTCGATGATCTCGGCCTTGTACTTTTCGCCGATGCTTTTGAAGTACTCGACCGCTTCGTCGCGCGACACCACGCGGCGCGACACCGGCTCGTCTTTCTTCACGAGCTCCTGCATGCGCTTTTCGATCTTTTCGAGATCTTCCGGCGTGAAGGGACGGTTGTAGGAGAAGTCGTAATAGAAGCCATTGTCGATGACCGGCCCGATCGTGACCTGCGCCTCCGGATACAGATCCTTTACCGCATACGCAAGCAGGTGCGCCGTGGAGTGACGAATGATATCGAGGCCGTCTGCGTCTTTCTCGGTGACGATGGCCAATGCCACATCGCGATCGATCAGCGTGGACGTATCGACCAGTTCGCCGTCGATCTTGCCGCCGAGCGCGGCTTTCGCGAGGCCGGGGCCGATCGAGGCGGCCACTTCGGCGACGGTCACCGGATGCTCGTACTGTCGAACAGAACCGTCAGGCAGGCGTATCGAAACCATTGCGTTCTCCGTGGTGCCGGCCGGCGGCGGCACATACAACCATCAAACAAGCCAAAAAAAAATGCGGCCCCGCTTTCGAGGGGCCGCACTCACATTTCATGCAAACTTCATTGGCAAAAGTGGTCCTCGACTAGCGTCGCTCCGAAGTAGTTTCGATCAACGTTCGCGGTGTCATAACCGTATTCGCCTTTTTGCGCTCAAGGCGCTCACTGCAAGTTTGCGAAACCCCGGCGAAGCCGGAATTTCATTTCGTTGGTAGGCTCGATTGGACTCGAACCAACGACCCCCACCATGTCAAGGTGGTGCTCTAACCAGCTGAGCTACGAGCCTAGAGAAACGAGATTATATGGAGCCCCACGCAACTTGGCAAGTACTTTTATGCAGAGACTTTAAATTTGCCGCGACGCGTTCGAACACTGCTCCGAGCGAGCACGTCCGCAAAGTTCTTCGCCGGCGTGCGCCTCTGTAAACCGAATCGCGTGCCTCAATTCTTGCGCGACGCGCGCATCACACCCGTGACCTCGCCAAGCAACGTGCACGCGCGCTGAATCTGCGCGGCGCTCGAGACCTCGACGGTAAATTGCATGAACGCTGCATTACGCCGGGTCTGTGTCTTTACGCCGATTACGTTCATCTTTTCCCGCGCGAACACTTCAGAGATATCGCGCAACAGACCCTGCCGGTCGGTTGCCTCGATGCTGAGATCGACCGGATAGACCGACTGGCCGCGCCCACTCATCACGTCCGCCGACCACGCCGTCTGCAGCACGCGCTCCGGCGCGCGTTCGGCCATCCGGCGGAACGTCGCACAGTCGCTGCGGTGAATCGACATGCCCTTGCCGCGCGTGACGAAACCGCAGATGTCGTCCGGCGGCGCGGGACGGCAGCAACGCGCGAGCTGAGTCAGCAACGCGTCGACGCCCACTACCAGCACGCCGGTGGACGCGCCGCGCGCAACGCTCGCGCCGCTGCTGCGCTTCTCGAATTTCTCCGGCGCGTCGACCTCGGGCTCGGGCGGCGGCGCATCGTGCAGCGCCTGCTCGACGAGCCGCAGACTGAACTCCTCCTTGCCGACCACGGAGAAGAGATCGTCTGTGGTCTTGAAGCCGAGCCGGGCAGCCAGCTGATCGAGATTGACCGACGTCTTGCCCTCGCGCTGCAAGGTCTTTTCGACCATCGCGCGCCCGTTCGCGATGTGCTCCTGCAACTCGACCGCGTTGAACCACGCACGCACTTTCTGGCGCGCGCGCGCGCTTTGCAGATAACCGAGCTGCGGGTTGAGCCAGTCGCGCGACGGGCCGCCCTCCTTCACCGCGACGATCTCGACGGTCTGGCCGTTCTGCAGTGGCGTGTTGAGAGGCACCATCGCGCCGTCGACGCGCGCGCCGCGGCAACGATGTCCAAGCTCGCTATGCAGGTGATACGCGAAATCGATCGGCGTCGCGCCGTGCGGCAGCGGGATCACACGCGCCTGCGGCGTCAGCACGTAAATGTGATCGTCGTCGAGCGTGGCCTGGCGCAGTTGCTCCCACGGCTGCGCCGCGCGCTCGTCGCCGTGCTCGCCCTCGGACACCTCGTCTTTCCACGCGAGCAACTGACGCAGCCACGCGATCTTCTCGTCGTACTTCTCGTTCGCGGCAAACGTGCCGCCGTAACCGCGCGCGCCCGCTTCCTTGTAGCGCCAGTGCGCGGCGACGCCGTATTCGGCGAAGCGATGCATTTCCTGTGTGCGGATCTGCACTTCGAACGCGCGGCCGTCGTCGCCGATCACGACCGTATGCAGCGACTTGTAGCCGTTCGGCTTCGGCCGCGAAATGTAGTCGTCGAACTCTTTCGGCACCGGCTGCCACAGGTTGTGCACGATGCCGAGCACGGTATAGCAATCCTTGATGTCCGGCACGATCACGCGAAACGCGCGCACGTCGTACAACTCGGCGAAATCGAGCTCCTTGCCGCGCATCTTGCGCCAGATGCTGTAGATATGCTTCGGCCGGCCGCTCACTTCCGCGCGGATATGCGCGGCGGCCAGTTCCTGCTGCAGCCGCTCGATCGCCTGCGCGACATAGCTCTCGCGCTCGACGCGCTTTTCGTCGAGCAGCTTCGCGATGCGCTTGTAAGTGACCGGCTCCTCGAAGCGGAACGCGAGGTCTTCGAGCTCCCACTTCAGTTGCCAGATGCCCAGACGGTTCGCGAGCGGCGCGTAGATATCGAGCGTCTCGCGCGCGACATCGGGCGACGGCGTGACTTTCGCCGCCGCGTAATAGCGCAGCGATTGCAGCCGCGACGCAAGGCGGATCAGCACCACGCGAATGTCCTGCGCGAACGCGAGCAGCATCTTGCGCAGCGCCTCCACCTGGGCGCGGCGCGCGGCCTGCGCATCGCGCCCGGCTTCGGGCATCGCATTCTGCGCCGCGCGCAGGCTGACCGTGCCGAGGCGCAGCAGCTTGCGCACGTCGCCGACCAGTTGCGCGACTTCCTCGCCGAAGTTGTCGGCGATCACCCGCTCCGGATCGCGCAGATGCGGCGTCAGCGCAAACAGCGCCGCCGCCAGCACCGCCGGTGGATCGACGTTGAGCTTGCGCATGATCGACGCGGTGCCCGCCGCGTGATCCGCGAGCAGTTCGCCCGACGACAGCCGCACCTCGCCCGCGTGCTCGCGCACGAACGCCATCGCTTCGTCGAAGGAAGGATGGGGATGAGGCGCGTTCGTAACGGTTTCGGTATTCATGGTGCGACGGCCCGCCGGGCCAGACGAATCAACGCGATTTCAACAGCGGTGGTACGTAACGGCCGTGGCTTAGCCGCGCTGCGCCGCGACCACGACGATTTCGACGAAGCACTTCGGGTTCGCGAGCTTCGCTTCGACGGTCGCGCGCGGCGGCGTGTCGCCCTGAGCGACCCACTCGTCCCACACCGCGTTCATACCGGCGAAATGCACCATGTCCGAAATGTAGATCTGCACCGACAGCAGAAGCGACTTATCGCTGTTCGCTTCACCCAGCAGACGGTCGATGTGGCCGAGCACTTCGCGCGTCTGACCCGTAATGTCCTGATCCGTGTCTTCGGCGATCTGACCCGCGAGGTACACGGTGCCGTTGTGCACGGCCATTTCCGAGAGACGCTTGCCGACGTGATGACGAATGACTGCCATGAAAAATCCTGAGCTGGTTGGTTGATGGGAAGCCATTGCGCATGACGCTTCCCGCGGAACTCGCGGAGACGTCACACGAAACCTAATATTATGACGCGTTCGCCGACGGCCCGATGAAGAACTGACGCGCCGTCGCGATCTGATCCTGCGCCAGAAACGCCGGTGCATGTCCGACACCGGCAATCTCGACGCCCGCTACGAGGCGCCCGGTCGCGATCATCTTTTCGACCGTTTCACGCGACAGCAGATCCGAGCGCTCGCCGCGTACCACGAGCACCGGTCCCTGGAACGAAGCGAGCGAATGCCAGAGCGCCGCCTCGCCGAGCTTCGCGGCTTCCTCGGTGACCGCGGCAAACGGCTGCGCGATGCGCGGATCGTAGCGCAGCACCCACCCGCCGTCCTGCTCGCGTAGCAGCGGCGTATTGATTTCGCGCCATTCTTCCGGCGTGAGCGGGCCGAAGCTTTGCGCGAGCTGCGCGGCGTAATCGACACCCTGCTGCAGCGTGTCGAAACGCACGGGCTTGCCGAGGTAGTCGCCGATGCGCTTCACCGCAACCGGCTCGAGATGCGGCCCGACATCGTTGAGCAGCAGCTTGCGGATCGGCGTGTCGGGCAGACCGGCGAGCGCCATGCCGATCAGGCCGCCCATCGAGGTGCCGAACCAGTCGACCGTCTCGACGTCGAGCCGCGCGATCAGCGTGACCATGTCGGCGACGTACTGCGGCACGCCATACAGGTTGGGGTTCGCGAGCCACGCCGACAAGCCCCGGCCGACCACGTCCGGACAGACCACGCGGTAGGTATCGGCGAATGTGGCGGCGACGCGGTCGAAATCGCGCCCCGAGCGCGTCAGGCCATGCACGCACAGCAGCACGCGCGGATTATCAGGGTCGCCCCATTCAGTGTAGGCGACGCGATGCAGACCGGCGGCGCTCGCGCACTGCACATAACGTTGGCGCGGCGGGGGCTGCGTGGCGGTGGAAGCGGAGATCGTTGCGGTCATCTGGGTTCTCGCAAAAGCGCTGCGGATTGGGTTCGGTCAGGTACGCCGAAGCAGAGTCTAGGAAGCAAAGGCGCCGAAACAGGCAGGAATATCGTCACGCGTTCAATCTGCGAACGATTGTAAACCGCTTCGTCGCGTTGCAAGGATCGGCCAGAAGGCATAGGAAGCCTCCGCCGACCCTCGGTGAACCTGCTCGCCGCGCCAAAAACAGAACGGGCGAGACTCGCGTCTCGCCCGCCCGAAAAACTGCGTTGCCACCACCCCGTCATATCGGCCAGGACGGTGGCGTCACCGCCCTCAACTCACCGCGCTCACATCGAGCGGCGCGCCGGTCTTCGCCTTGATTTCGTCGACGCTCACGCCCGGCGCCAGCTCGGTCACCTTCAGGCCGTCTTCCGTCACCTCGATCACGCCCAGGTCGGTAATGATCTCGTCGACCACGCCCACACCCGTCAGCGGCAGCGTGCATTCCTCGAGGATCTTGTGCTGGTCGCCCTTCGCGACGTGTTCCATCAGCACGACCACGCGCTTGACGCCCGCGACCAGATCCATCGCGCCGCCCATGCCCTTGATCATCTTGCCCGGAATCATCCAGTTGGCGAGATCGCCCTTCTTGCTGATCTGCATCGCGCCGAGAATCGCGAGATTGATGTGGCCGCCGCGAATCATCGCGAACGAGTCGGCCGACGAGAAGATCGACGAGCCCGGCAGCGTCGTCACCGTCTGCTTGCCGGCGTTGATGAGGTCGGCGTCCACTTCCTCTTCGGTCGGCGACGGGCCGATGCCGAGCAGACCGTTTTCCGATTGCAGCCACACCTCGACGCCCGGCGGCACGTGATTCGCCACCAGCGTCGGCAGGCCGATGCCGAGATTCACGTAAAAACCGTCCTGCAATTCCTTCGCCGCGCGCGCGGCCATTTCGTCACGAGTCCATGCCATGATCAGTCTCCTTTCGCGCGGACGATACGTTGTTCGATGCGTTTTTCCGGGTGCGCATTCAGCACGAGGCGCTGCACGAAGATGCCGGGCGTATGGATCGCGTCCGGATCGAGTTCGCCCACCTCGACGATCTCTTCGACTTCCGCGACGGTGATGCGGCCCGCCATCGCGCACATCGGGTTGAAGTTGCGCGCGGTGCGGCGGTAGATCAGGTTGCCCGACTTGTCGGCCTTCCACGCCTTGACGAGCGCGATGTCGGCGGTCAGCGAATGTTCGAGCACGTAGTGGTTCTCGCCGAACTGGCGGGTTTCCTTACCCTCGGCGATCAGCGTGCCGTAGCCGGTATTCGTGAAGAACGCGGGGATGCCCGAGCCGCCCGCGCGCAGCTTCTCGGCGAGCGTGCCTTGCGGCGTGAATTCGAGCTCGAGTTCGCCGGCCAGGTACTGGCGCTCGAACTCTTTGTTCTCGCCGACATACGACGAGATCATCTTCCTGATCTGGCGCGTTTCCAGCAGCAGACCGAGGCCGAAACCGTCGACGCCCGCATTGTTGCTGATGCAGGTCAGGCCCTGCACCTTCGAATCGCGCAGCGCCGCGATCAGCGCCTCGGGAATGCCGCACAGCCCGAAGCCGCCGACGGCGAACGTCTGCCCGTCCTTGACGATGTCCTTCAGCGCCTCGGCGGCGCCCGGATAGACCTTGTTCATCAGTTTGTCCCTTCCTTTATGGAAACCCGAAACCGGATTATTGCGGCTGGCATCGCATAGGGCGACGCTTCGTCGCCGCCATGTGATGCCGCCATGTCATTCTAGTCATCCGCGGCGCGCGGCGCGTCGGGCGTTGCCGGCCACGTGCTTTTTTGCCTGCCACGGCATGCGCCGCCGCGTTGTCATCTGCCCGAAAGAGTACGCTGGGCGCGCCATACGGCACAATACGCAAAAATACATAAGTAATTGCCGCCGCCCATGCCCGCTCTGGATTACCGCACCGCGTTTCACCTCGCTCCGATCGGACTCGTGCTGTCGCGAGAACGGATTATCGAAGACTGCAACGACCAGCTCGCATCGATTTTCGGCTACCCGCGCGAGGCGCTCATCGGCCAGTCGTTCCAGGTGCTGTACCCGTCGGAGGATGAATTCGAGCGGATCGGCGCGCGCATTCCGCCGATCATGACCGCGCACGGCAGCTACGCGGACGACCGCATCATGAAGCGCGCGAACGGCGAACTGTTCTGGTGTCACGTGACGGGCCGCGCGCAGCAGCGCTCCGACCCGCACGCAGCGGGCGTCTGGACCTTCGAGGATCTGAGCGCGACACGGCGCGTCGCGGTGGAACTGACGCCGCGCGAACGCGAGATCGCCGCGCAGCTGGTGACCGGCAAGACCAGCAAGCAGATCGGCCGCGTACTCGATATCAGCCCGCGCACGGTCGACGTGTATCGCGCGCGGCTGATGCGTAAATACGATACGGGGAACGCGACCGAGTTGTTGCAGCGGCTGCTCGGGAGTTGAGAGAGGGATGAGGGGCCCGGATCGCCCGGGCCTCCGGACCGTCCGGAATGCCCTGCAGGGTTGTCAGGCCGCCTTGACGAGCGCCGCGCGCATAGAGCGTGTCCGGATCGTCGGCGCGCGCGAGTTCGAAGGCCGTATCGAAGCTGCTGCGCCCCGGCGTCGCCACCGACATCCGGCCGATCACGTCGCCCGGATAGTGAAGCTGCTTCAGAAACTCCATCGACGCATTGACGATCACCGGCCCCTGCCCGTCCACGTTGCCGCCGAGAAATCCCACCTGCTCGAACCACGAAATCCGCACCTGCTCCATGTAGCGGAAATAGACCGTGTTGTTCACATGGCCGAATGCGTCCATGTCGCCCCAGCGGATCGGCATCGTCATTTCGAAAACTGCGTGAAAATCGCTCATTCTGTACTTCCGTTCTTCCCTGCTTTGAAATGTTGAAACCTTGAAACGTCGAGGTGGCGCGCGGCCGGCGTGCTCAGGCGAGCCCGAAGCCGTCGTCGGCGGCAATCACCGCGCCGTTGATGAACTGCGATTCGTCCGCCGCGAGCAGGAGCAGGAGCCCGTCGAGATCTTCCGGCTTGCCGACGCGATGACGCGGCAACATCGACACGAGCTTCTGCCCCTGCTCGGTCGACCAGTGGTGATGGTTGATCTCGGTATCGATATAGCCGGGGCAGATCGCATTCACGTTGATGCCGTGACGCCCCCATTCGAGTGCCATCGCCTTCGTCATATGGACGACCGCGGCTTTGCTCATCGAATAGAGGCCGATCTGCGGCAGCACCCGCAGGCCCGCCATCGACGCGATATTGATGATCCGGTACGACGGCTTCTGCGCATTGTTGCCGCGCATGATCATGCGCTTGGCGACTTCCTGCGCGACGAAAAACGCGCCGCGCGTATTCGTGTCGAACACGTATTCGAAGTCGGCGGGTGTGACTTCCGAGAGCTTCTGCGTGGTCGACACGCCCGAGTTGTTGACCAGAATATCGATCGTGCCGGCCTCGGTCTCCGCGTGCGCGACCGCCGACTTGATGCTCTGGTAATCGGTCACATCGAGCGACACCACGTGCGCCGCGCCGCCGGACGCCTCGATCTCCGCGCGCAGTTCCTTCAACCGCTCGGTGCGCCGGCTCGCCAGCACGACCTTCGCGCCCGCCTGCGACAGCACCTGTGCGAAGCGCTTGCCCAACCCGCTCGAGGCGCCGGTGATCAGCGCGACCTTGCCTTCCAGATTGATCGAACGGCCCATTGTCGTTCCTTGTTCGGTTGTAGTGACAACTGCGGTTGACGAAGTGCGGTAGGACCGACGTCGCGGGTCGATACCGTATCATGAAATAGAACGATCGTGCCAATCTGCGCTCGTCGGGTTGCAGTGCAGGAACCGATCGCCCACAATACGAACCCGAAAAAAGCATTCTAACGGTAAGAGGAGCATCAATGACCCCCGCAAGTCTCATTGAGCAATACGGCCCACGCGAGTCGATGGAGTACGACGTCGTGATCGTCGGCGGCGGCCCGGCTGGCCTGTCGGCGGCGATCCGCCTGAAGCAGCGCGCTGCTGAAAAGGGCGTCGAGCTTGGCGTGTGCGTACTGGAAAAAGGCTCGGAGATCGGGGCGCATATCCTCTCGGGCGCGGTGATGGATCCGCGCGCGCTCACCGAACTGATTCCCGACTGGAAGGAAAAAGGCGCGCCGCTCACCGTCGAGGTGACCGAAGACCGCTTCCTGTTCCTCTCCGAAACGGGCGCGAAGAGCGTGCCGGCCTGGGCGCTGCCGGACAACTTCAAGAATCATGGCAACTACGTGATCAGCCTCGCGAACGTGACGCGCTGGCTGGGTCAGCAGGCCGAAGCGCTCGGCGTGGAGATTTTCCCGGGTTTCCCGGCCGCCGAAGTGCTGTACAACGACGACGGCTCGGTCAAGGGCGTCGCGACCGGCAACCTCGGCATCGGCAAGGACGGCGAGCCGACCGAAAACTTCCAGCTCGGCATGGAGTTGCACGCGAAGTACACGCTGTTCTGCGAAGGCGCGCGCGGCCACCTCGGCCGTCAACTGAACGACAAATTCAAACTGCGCGACGGCGTCGATCCGCAGGTCTACGGCATCGGCATCAAGGAGCTGTGGGAAATCGATCCCGCGAAGCACAAGCCCGGTCTGGTGATGCACACGGCCGGCTGGCCGCTCGAGAACGACACCTACGGCGGTTCGTTCCTCTATCACATGGACAACAACCAGGTCGTGGTGGGCTTCGTGGTCGGCCTCGGCTATTCGAATCCGTACCTGTCGCCGTTCGAGGAATTCCAGCGCTACAAGACGCATCCGGCGATCCGCGCGATTCTCGAAGGCGGCAAGCGCGTGTCGTATGGCGCGCGCGCGATCACCGCGGGCGGGCTGATGTCGCTGCCGAAGCTGGTGTTCCCGGGCGGCGCGCTGGTGGGCGACGACGCGGGCTTCCTCAACGCGTCGCGCATCAAGGGTTCGCATGCCGCGATCAAGACCGGCATGCTCGCCGCCGACGCGGCGTTCGACGCGGTGCAGGGCGGCCGCCAGGCGGACGAGCTGACCGCCTACCCGGAAGCGTTCAAAACCTCGTGGCTTTACACCGAGCTGTATCGCGCGCGCAATTTCAAGCAGTGGATGAGCAAGGGGCTGTACCTCGGCACGCTGATGGTCGGCATCGAGCAGAAGCTGCTGGGCGGTAACGTGCCGTGGACGCTGCATCACCAGCATTGGGATCACGAGATGCTGAAGCCTGCGTCGCAGTGCAAACCGATCACGTATCCGAAGCCGGATGGCAAGCTGACGTTCGATCGTCTCTCATCGGTGTTCATCTCCAACACGAATCACGAGGAGAATCAGCCGGCGCACCTGACGCTGAAAGACCCGTCGGTGCCGGTCAACGTGAACTGGCAGACCTATGCGGGTCCGGAGTCGCGCTACTGTCCCGCTGCCGTCTACGAGTTCGTGAAGAACGACGACGGCAGTGAGCGGCTCGTGATCAACGCGCAGAACTGCGTGCATTGCAAGACCTGCGACATCAAGGATCCGACGCAGAACATCGTGTGGGTCACGCCGGAAGGCGGTGGTGGGCCGAACTATCCGAATATGTAAGCGGTGTTCTGTTTGCCTTTGCGGCACCTGACGAAAGCCGGGTGTCGCGAAGGCAAATTTCGATGGCGCGTTCGTGCCGTCGTCTGTGTTTTCCTCTATTTCTCGGCGCTGAAATGCGCCACCAATCGCACCCGCCGTGTCAGCGTTACGGTGCGCTTGCCGCGATTTTCGGCGTGCTGACTTCGACATCGCCGCATTGCGCGCGATGGCGCAGCGCATGATCGATCAGCACCAGCGCGAGCATTGCCTCGGCGATCGGCGTCGCGCGAATGCCGACGCACGGGTCATGCCGACCGAAAGTTTCGACGACCGCCGGCTGCCCTGCCTTGTCGATCGAACGGCGCGGCGTGCGGATACTCGAGGTCGGCTTGATCGCGATCGACACCGTGATGTCCTGCCCGGTCGAAATACCGCCGAGCACGCCGCCCGCGTGATTGCCGACGAAGCCTTCCGGCGTCAGCTCGTCGCCATGCACCGAGCCGCGTTGCGCGACGCTCGCGAAGCCCGCGCCGATTTCGACGCCCTTCACCGCGTTGATGCCCATCATCGCGTGCGCGATGTCCGCGTCGAGGCGGTCGAACAGCGGCTCGCCGAGGCCGACCGGTACACCGGAGGCGACGACGTTGATGCGCGCGCCGATCGAATCGCCGTCCTTGCGCAGCGCGTCCATGTACGCTTCGAGTTGCGGCACGATCTCCGCATTCGGCACGAAGAACGGGTTCTCGCGCACCTGCGCCCAGTCGACGAACGGCACGTCGATCTCGCCGAGCGCCGCCATATAGCCGCGAATTTCGGTGCCGAACTTCTCGCGCAGCCACTTCTTCGCGACCGCGCCCGCCGCGACCGTCGGCGCTGTCAGCCGCGCCGACGAACGGCCACCGCCACGGTAGTCGCGAATGCCGTATTTCTGCCAGTAGGTATAGTCGGCGTGGCCGGGACGGAACGTCTCGGCGATGTTGCCGTAATCCTTGCTGCGCTGGTCCGTGTTGCGGATCAGCAGCGCGATCGGTGCGCCGGTGGTCTGGCCTTCGAACACGCCCGACAGGATCTCGACCTTGTCTTCTTCCTGGCGCTGCGTGACGTGGCGCGACGTGCCGGGCTTGCGGCGATCGAGTTCGAGCTGGATATCGGCTTCGTTGAGCGCCATGCCCGGCGGGCAGCCGTCGATCACGCAGCCGATAGCGGGACCGTGCGATTCGCCGAAGGTCGTGACAGTGAAAAGCGTACCGAGCGTGTTGCCGGACATGGGCGTCGTCCAAAGAAATGCGGGGAGGACGTTATTATGCCAGCCCGCCAGCATTGGAGCCGGTCCGCGCACCCCTCACCGCCCCGCTATTTCCGCGCGCCGCGCAGTTCGCTCACGATCTCCTGCAACTTCTCCGGCGTCGCCTGCGCCGGCTCGAGCGGCTCGCCGACCACGAGGCTCAGCCGGCTCATCACGCCTTTGCGGATCGGCCGCGGCCAATGCGCGTCGACGTCGCGTGAAAACACGCTGCCCCACAGGCCGCGCAGCGCCATCGGAATAACCGGCGCCGGCGTGCGCCTGACGATCTCGGCCACGCCATGGCGAAACGGACTCATCTCGCCGGTGCGCGTGAGCTTGCCTTCGGGGAAGATGCACACGAGCTCGCCGTCGGCGAGCGCCTGCGCGCACTGATCGTACGCGCGCGTGAGCAGCGCCGCGTCCTGATGCGCCGGAGCGATCGGAATCGCCTTCGCATGGCGGAACAGCCAGCCGACGAACGGCGTGCTGAAAATCTGATGATCCATCACGAAGCGGATCGGCCGCGGGCTCTCGGCCATGATGACGATCGCATCGACGAAACTCACGTGGTTGCACACGAGCACCGCCGCGCCCTCCTCCGGAATCCGCCCGGCATGCACGAGCCGGATCCGGTAGAACGTATGCACGAGCAGCCACGCGATAAAGCGCAGCAGAAACTCGGGCACGAGCGAATAGATGTAGCCCGCGACGGCCACGTTCAGCAGCGCGGTCACGAGGAAAATCGCCGGAATGCTGAAGCCCGCGGCGGTCAGGCCCATCGCCATCAGCGCCGACACGATCATGAACAGCGAGTTCAGGATATTGTTCGCGGCGATGATGCGCGCGCGATGGCTCGGCCGGCTGCGGCTCTGGATCAGCGCATACAGCGGCACGCTGTAGAAGCCGCCGAACATCGCGAGCAGAAACAGATCGGCGAGCACGCGCCAATGCGCGAGCCGGCCGAGAAACTCGCCGACGCTCAGCAGATGCCCGGCCGACGGCAGCGCGTGACTGGCGAAAAAGAGATCGATCGCGAATACGCTCATGCCGATCGAGCCGAGCGGCACGAGGCCGATTTCGATACGCCGCTTCGACAGTTTTTCGCACAGCAGCGAGCCGATCCCGATGCCGATCGAGAACGTCGCGAGCAGTACGGTCACGACATCGGGATCGGCGGACAGCACGTCTTTCGCGAAATTGAAGAACGAGGCGAGGAAGGTCGCGCCGACGAACCACAGCCAGGAAATGCCGAGCAGGCTCAGGAACACGGTGCGGTTTTCGTGCGCGAGCCTGAGATTGCGCCAAGTCTCGCTGACCGGATTCCAGTTGATGCGCAGATCGGGCTGCGGCGCGGGCGTGGCCGGCACGAAGCCCGACACGGCGCGCCCGATCAGCGCGATCGCAATGCACGCGCAAGCCAGCACCGCCGCGCCATGTATGGCGAACCCCGCGCCCGCGCCCGCGCCGCCGACGATCGTGCCAATCAGAATCGCGACGAAGGTGCCCATCTCGACCATGCCGTTGCCGCCGACCAGCTCCGCCTTCGACAGATGCTGCGGCAGATACGAATACTTGACGGGGCCGAATACGGTCGAATGGACGCCCATCAGGAACGTGCACAGATACAGCAGTGGCGCGCTATGCAGCCAGAAACCGGCGCCCCCGACCAGCATCACGCCGATCTCGAAAGTCTTGACGAGGCGCGTGAGTGTCGCCTTGTCGTACTTGTCGGCGATCTGACCCGAGGTGGCCGACAGCAGCACGAACGGCAGAATGAAAATCGCCGAGATCAAAAACGCGGCGGTCTTCGGATCGACACCGGAAAAACGCGCCGCCTGATACGTGACGAGCGACGTGAAGCCGATCTTGAACACGTTGTCGTTCATCGCGCCGAGGAACTGCGTCCAGAAAAACGGCGCGAAACGGCGCTGGCCGAGCAGGCGAAACTGGGATTCGTGTGCTTCGTGCGCGCGAGCGGCGCGGCGGGCGGCAGGCAAGGGACGATCGCTCATGAAGTTCGGGGGACGGCGCACGGGAATGGCGACGCGGCAGGCGGCGCGGCGGCCGGGAAGACAGGCGCGGCGAGCGCGCGGGCGGCTGCGGGGAACAAGCTGCCGTGCAGGTTGCCCCCACGCGTGTACCCGTGCGCTCGCGTTCGGGCCGCCCCGCGGCCGGACATACAGCCGGACACAAAAAAAGCGCACGCTTTCGCGCACGCCCTTTCAGCGGATTCGCGCTCCGGACAACCGCCCGAGCGCGACGTCCGGGCCACGCGCATTAGCGCGTCGGCTGCTGTTCCTGTCCTTCCTGCTCTTCCGGCCAATCGCGGATATAGGCCTTCAGCATGCGGTTTTCGAAACCCTGCTCCTCGACCACCGCCTTCGCCACGTCGTAAAACGAGATGACGCCCATCAGCGTGCGGCTCTCCATGACCGGCAGATAACGCACGTGATGCTCGAGCATCATGCGGCGCACTTCGTTGACGTCGGTTTCCGGCGTGCAGGTGAGCGGATGGTCGTCCATCACCTTGCGGATCGTCGAAGTGCCGACGCTGCCGCCGTTCTTGCTCAGCGTCAGAATGATTTCGCGAAACGTCAGCATGCCGACGAGGTCGCCGTACTCCATCACGACGAGCGAGCCGATATCGTGTTCGGCCATGGTATTGACGGCGTCATGCAGCGTGGTATCCGGCGTGACCGTAAAAAGGGTGTTGCCCTTGACTTTAAGAATGTCGCTGACTCGCATGATCTATCTCCTGATACCGCCAATTCTGCAATGCATGAAATGTTTTTTCGATCCTAGCGGAAAGGCCCATAAAAGGAAAGCGGGCCGCCCGGCAAGGCGCGGCGGGCGTTCGTCATCTTGAATTCACACGGTTTTGCTCACCTGCCCCGGCGCGTTTCCCGAAAAAGCGGGGAAAACCGCGCTTGAAGCGGCGCGCACCGGTGATAGGATGGCCGCGACTCTCACCTTCGCGAGGCCGTTCGCGGCCCGCCGCCCACGATGTCCGCCAACCGCTTCGATACGCTTGCGCTGCACGCCGGCGCCGCCCCCGACCCCACCACCGGCGCGCGCGCCACGCCGATCTATCAGACTACGTCGTTCTCGTTCCGCGATTCGGACCACGCGGCGGCGCTCTTCAACATGGAGCGCGCCGGCCACGTTTATTCGCGCATCTCGAATCCGACCGTCGCCGTGTTCGAGGAACGCGTCGCCGCGCTCGAGAACGGCGCGGGCGCGATCGGCACCGCGAGCGGCCAGGCGGCGCTGCATCTGGCGATCGCGACGCTGATGGGCGCGGGCTCGCATATCGTCGCCTCGAGCGCGCTGTACGGCGGCTCGCATAACCTGCTGCACTACACGCTGCGGCGCTTCGGCATCGAGACGAGCTTCGTCAAGCCCGGCGACCTCGACGCATGGCGCGCCGCGCTGCGCCCCAATACGCGTCTGCTGTTCGGCGAAACGCTCGGCAACCCGGGGCTCGACGTGCTCGACATCGCCGCGGTTGCGCAGATCGCGCACGAACATCGCGTGCCGCTGCTGGTTGACTCCACCTTCACGACGCCCTGGCTGCTCAAACCCTTCGAGCATGGCGCCGACTTCGTCTACCACTCGGCGACCAAGTTTCTCGGCGGCCACGGCACGACGATCGGCGGCGTGCTGGTGGACGGCGGCACGTTCGATTTCGACGCGTCCGGCCTCTTTCCCGAATTCACCGAGCCTTACGACGGCTTTCACGGCATGGTGTTCGCCGAGGAAAGCACGGTCGCGCCGTTCCTGCTGCGCGCCCGCCGCGAGGGGTTGCGCGACTTCGGCGCGTGCCTGCATCCGCAGGCCGCGTGGCAACTGCTGCAAGGCATCGAGACGCTACCGCTGCGCATGGAGCGGCACGTCGCCAATACGCGGCGCGTGGTCGACTTCCTCGCCGGCGAGGCGGCGGTCGAAACGGTCGCTTATCCCGAGTTGCCGACGCATCCGGACCACGCGCTCGCGCAGCGGCTGCTGCCGCGCGGCGCCGGCGCGGTGTTCAGCTTCAATCTGCGCGGCGACCGCGCGGCCGGGCGCCGCTTCATCGAGGCGCTCACGCTGTTCTCGCACCTCGCGAACGTCGGCGACGCGCGCTCGCTCGTGATCCATCCGGCCTCGACGACGCACTTCCGCATGGACGCCGCCGCGCTCGCCGCGGCCGGCATCACGGAAGGCACGATCCGTCTGTCGATCGGCCTGGAAGACCCCGACGACCTGATCGACGATCTCAAGCGCGCGCTGAAGGCCGCGCAGAAAACCACGCAAACGGCGGGCGGCGGTACCGCGACGCCGCGCGGCAATGCCTCGCCGGAACGCGCCGGCACCGCGAACGCCGCGCCCTCCCGCCCGGAGTCCGCATGATCCTCACCGTTCAAGGCAAACCCGCCTACGCCTACACCGGCGGCAAATCCTTCGACGCGAGCCTGCCGACGGCGGTGTTCATCCACGGCGCCGAGCACGATCACAGCGTGTGGGGGCTGCAAAGCCGCTACTTCGCGCATCATGGCTTCGGCGTGCTCGCGGTCGATCTGCCCGGCCACCGCCGCAGTGCCGGCCCCGCGCTCACCACGGTCGCCGCGCTGGCCGACTGGCTCGCCGCGCTGCTCGACGCGGCGGGCGTCGCGCGCGCGTTCGTGGCGGGCCACAGCATGGGTTCGCTGATCGCGCTCGACTTCGCCGGCCGCTACCCGGAGCGCGCGACGCATCTCGCGCTGCTCGCAACCGCGATGCCGATGACCGTGTCCCCGTCGTTGCTCGACGCCGCGCTCAACCGCGAGCCGGAAGCGATCGGCATGGTCAACCAGTGGTCGCACTCGACGCTCGCGGCCAAGCCGTCCTGCCCTGGCCCCGGCTTCTGGTTGCGCGGCATGAACCAGCGGCTCATGGAACGCGTCTGCGCGAGCGGCGAACCGCATCTGTTCCACACCGACTTCACCGCGTGCCACGCCTACGCGGACGGCCTTGCCCGCGCGGCCCAGGTGCGCTGCGCGACGCGCCTGATCGTCGGCCGGCGCGATGCGATGACGCCGCCGCGCGCGGCGCGAGCGATTGCCGATGCGCTCGCGCAGGCCGGCACCCCAGTCGACACCGTCACGCTCGAAGCAGGCCACGCGCTGATGACCGAGCAGCCCGACGCGACGCTCGATGCGCTATTCAGTCTCGCGTCGAAGACACCCCGCGAAGCGCGATAAAAGCGCGTGGAAAGTCGCCGGAAAGCGTTGCAGATGAGCGTCGCGAATGGTCAAGATACCCGCGCAAAAACCGCCGCGCCATCTGCCGAATGGCCAGGTTGCACTCGGCTGGCGATCGCCGGACAATGATTGAAGCCGGTCTTTTTCGGCCCGCGTCCACATCCGGAGGCCATCATGGCTCATACAGCGCATACCGATCACTTCGCGAGCTTCGCGGAGTTTTATCCGTACTACCTGAGCGAGCATCGGAACCTCGTCTCGCGGCGCCTGCATTTCGTCGGATCGCTCGGCGTGATCGGCTGTCTCGCGATGGCGCTCGCCACCGGCAACTGGCTCTGGCTGCCGGCGGCCGTGATCTGCGGCTACGGCTTCGCGTGGGTCGGCCATTTTTTCTTCGAGAAGAACAAGCCGGCCACCTTCCGCCATCCGTTTTACAGCCTGATGGGTGACTGGGTGATGTTCAAGGACATCTGCGTAGGGAAAATTTCGCTGTAGGTTCGCCGGGGTTGGCGCCACGCGTAGACAAGCTGCAAACAGGACGCGGGCCGAGCCGCCATCGATGCATCGTTACCAGCCGCGGCGGCCGGCCTATTACGTGAACGCGAGCCGCCGCATCAAATCACCGCATCCCATGCAACGTCACGCCGCCTGGTGCGGCATCGAAGCCGCCGCGCGCTCGCTCTCGCCGGCCCGCGCGGCGCGAGCAGCCGCCCGCGCCGCCAGTAGCGCGGCAAGCGTCACCTTCAGCTTGTCGTTATCGAGCGCGGCCAGCAGCATGTCGCCATCCACGCGCGTCGAATCGAGTTCAAGCTGATACGTCAGCTCCGCGCGGTCGATCACGAACAGGTCGTAAAGCCGCTGCACCATGACCTGCGCCGGGTTCGCGAGCAGCACGAAATGCGGACCGGTACGGTCCTCCTCCAGACGCGCGATCCACTCGATCTCCTCGAGCCGCTGCAACAGCATCAACGTCGTGTCCATGTCGCGGCGAAGCATCCGCGCGAGCTCCGGCATCGTATAACCGCGCTTGCCGGCCTCGCGTGCTTCCGAGAGCCGCGCGAGCAGTTCGAGCGAATCGAACAGATTGCTGCCGTTGAACACGGGCCGGTGAAACTGGCCGATGCGAATGGCCGGCAACGCCGACGCGATCATCGCCCCAGTGAGCGTGATGAACCAGCACAGATACATCCACAGCAGGAACAGCGGCACTGCGGCGAACGCGCCATACACCGCGGTGTACGTCGGAATGCGGCGCACGTAATAGCCGAAACCGCGCTTGGAGAGCTCGAAAGCGACCGCCGCGATCACGCCGCCGACCACCGCGTCGCGCCATTCGACGCGGCAGTTCGGCAAATAAACGTAAAGAATCGTGAACGCGAGCGCCGTCAGCGGCAGCGTGGCGCCCGCGAGCGCCCATTCGATCAGCGGGGTGATGCGCTGCGCGGCCGAGAACGACATCGATTGCGTGAACAGATACGACGAGATCGACAGGCTCACGCCGATCAGGATCGGACCGAGCGTGATGATCGCCCAGTAGACCAGAACGCGCTGCGCGACGGGCCGCGCCTTACGCACGCGCCAGATCACGTTGAACGCGGATTCGACGGTCATCATCGTCATCACCGCGGTGACGAACAGGATGATCATGCCGATCGTGGTCAGCCCCTTGGCCTTCGACGCGAACTGGTTCAGATACTTGAAAATCTGGTCGTTCAATTGCGCGGGCATCAGGTGGTCGGCGAGAAAAAACTGCAGCGACGCCTGGAACGAACTGAAGATCGGAAACGCGGTGAACAGCGCGAACGCGACCGTGGCGAGCGGCACGAGCGAGAGCATCGTCGTGAACGTCAGACTGCCCGCCACCTGTGGAATCCGGTCCTCACCGATGCGTTGCGCGGCGAACTGCGCGAGCCGTTTGAGCGTGTCGAGATCGAAACGCATCCTGGACAACAAACCTGCCTCCTTGCTTCCTGAACCGCTAAAACCGGGGCTGCGGGAACCGCGCGCGGCGGCCGGCCGAAGCACCCTGGCCGAACGGCCATGAGTGGCCTGTGCGACGGACCGAGCCCCTATAATACCCGTTCACCGATGAGGCCTATGAAAGACATTCTCGTGCTTTATTACAGCCGTCACGGCGCCACCCGCGAGCTCGCGCTGGCGATCGCGCACGGCGTCGACAGCGTCCCCGGCATGCAGGCGCGGGTGCGCACCGTGCCGGCGGTTTCCACGGTCTGCGAGGCGGCCGAGCTGGACATTCCCGCCGAAGGACCGCCGTACGTCGAACTGCGCGATCTCGAGGAATGCGCGGGCCTCGCGCTCGGCTCGCCGACCCGCTTCGGCAACATGGCCGCCGCGCTCAAATACTTTCTCGACGGCACCACGCCGCAGTGGCTAGCCGGCGCGCTGTCCGGCAAACCGGCCTGCGTGTTCACGTCGACCGGCAGCCTGCACGGCGGCCAGGAATCCACGCTGCTGTCGATGATGCTGCCGCTGCTCCATCACGGCATGCTGATCGTCGGCATTCCGTACACCGAGAGCGCGCTCTCCACCACGCAAACCGGCGGCACACCCTACGGCGCGTCGCATTTCGCGCGCGCCGGCACGGCCGGGCAACGCATCTCCGCCGACGAGCGCACGCTCGCCGTCGCGCTTGGCGCACGCGTCGCGCGCACGGCGGCGTCGATGAGCGAAAGACCGTGAGCGCACCGGATCCGCGGCCGGCTGAAAACGGCGCCGCCCGTCGGGACGCGCATCGCGCCGAAGCCACGGTCGCTGACGACCTTACGGACACCGCGCCGGCGGCAACTGCAAAAGACGCCGCGCACGCGAACCTCACTGCAAACGCATCGTTGCGCGCCACCGCCGTGCCCGTGCACCCCCGAGCCGCCGCGGCGTTGATCGCCGCTTTTACGCTGGTCGCGATGATCGCGCTCGCCGTCGCATGGGAATGGTGGCTCGCGCCGCTGCGGCCCGGCGGCTCGCTGCTCGTGCTCAAGGCATTGCCGCTGCTCTGCGCGCTGCCGGGCGTGTGGCGACGCCGGCTCTACACGCTGCAATGGGCGTCGATGCTGATCCTGCTGTATTTCGCCGAGGGCGTCGTGCGCGGCTGGAGCGATCATGGACTGAGCGCGCGGCTCGGCTGGCTGCAAGCGGCGCTGGCGGTAATCTTTTTCGCCGGTGCGCTCGCTTATGTCGGACCGTTCAAGCGCGCGGCAAAGCGGGCGGCAACGCAGTCCGCCGCGGATGCCGCCCGCGACGAGGCCCGGCATGAGTGATTCGACCCACGCAGCCGCCTGACATCCGCGCCCGAAGCACACCCAGGCCCGCGCCCCAAGCCCGCTCCCACCCGACTCCAACACCGCCGACCGACCCACATGACCCACACCGCCTTCCTCGCCGCCTGCCGCGACGCCATCGGCGCGGCCCACGTGCTCACCGACCCGCACGACACCGCCCCCTATCTCACCGACTGGCGCCGCCGTTACACCGGCGCGGCCTGCGCGGTGCTGTGTCCGGCCACGTCCGCCGAGGCCGCGGCGCTCGTGAAACTCGCCGTCGAGCATCGCGTCGCGCTGGTGCCGCAGGGCGGCAACACCGGTCTCGCGGGCGGCGCGACGCCCGACGCGAGCGGCGCGCAGGCGGTCATCAGTCTGCGGCGGGTGAATCGCGTGCGCGATATCGATCCGCACAACAACACGATCACGGTCGAAGCCGGCGTGATCCTCGCCGACGTGCAGAAGCACGCCGAAGCGGCCGGCCGTCTGTTTCCGCTGAGCCTCGCCGCCGAAGGCAGTTGCACGATCGGCGGCAATCTTTCGACCAACGCGGGCGGCACCGGCGTGCTGCGCTACGGCAACACGCGCGAGCTGTGCCTCGGCCTCGAAGTCGTGACGCCGCAAGGCGAGCTGTGGGACGGCCTGCGCGGGCTGCGCAAGGACAACACCGGCTACGATCTGCGCGACCTGTTCATCGGCGCGGAAGGCACGCTCGGCATCATCACCGCGGCGGTGCTCAAGCTGCATCCGCAGCCGGCCGCGCGCGTCACCGCGCTCGCCGCGCTCGCGTCGCCGCACGCGGCGCTCGATTTTCTCGCGCTCACGCAAAGCGTCGCCGGACCGCTTCTGACCGGCTTCGAACTGATGTCGGATTTCTGCCTGCGCCTCGTCGGCCGGCATTTCGCGCAGATGCGCTATCCGTTCGCCGAGCCGCATGCGCAGGTCGTGCTGCTCGAACTGTCGGACAGCGAGAGCGAGGAACACGCGCGCACGCTGTTCGAGAGCCTGATGGAAACGGCGCTGGAACAAGGTCTCGTCGAAGATGCCGTGGTCGCGGAAAACCTCGCGCAGTCGCGCGCGTTCTGGAATCTGCGTGAGCACATTCCGCTCGCGCAGGCGGAAGAAGGACTGAATATCAAGCACGATATCGCGGTGCCGATCTCGCGCATCGGCCACTTCATCGAGGCGACCGACGCCGCCATCGGCGAGGCCGCGCCGGGCGCGCGCATGGTGACGTTCGGCCATCTCGGCGACGGCAATCTGCACTACAACGTGCAGGCGCCCGAGGGCGTCGACGCGAAGACGTTTCTGAAGCAGTACCAGAGCCCGATCAACCGGATCGTCTACGACAGCGTGCACGCGCATCGCGGCAGCATCAGCGCCGAGCACGGGCTCGGTCAGTTGAAGATCGACGAGGCCGCGCGCTACAAGCAGGACGTCGAAGTGCAAATGATGCGCGCGATCAAGCAGGCGCTCGATCCGCTGAATCTGATGAATCCGGGCAAGGTGCTACGCTAGTATCTGAAGCCTTCGCGGTCCGGCGCGGAGGCGTTTTCTCGGGAGTCGCGTCCGTGAAGATTCGCGTGCTGTCCGATCTGCATCTGGAAAACGACGAACCTGAACTGATTGCCCATGCGTCAGCGGATCTGGTCGTGCTGGCCGGCGACATCCACAATCATGCGGCGGGTCCGCGCTGGGCCGCGCAGGCATTCGACGGCTCGGTGCCGGTCGTCTACGTGCCGGGCAATCACGAGTACTACGACGGCGAATTCGGCGCGCTCGAGAGCGCGATGCTCGACGCGGCCGCGCAGCTCGACAACGTGCACGTGCTGAACAACGCCGCGCTCGTCGACAGCCAGGGCCGCTGGCGCGTGCTCGGCACGACGTTGTGGACCGACTTCGCGCTATACGGCGCGTCGCCGGCGGAAATCGACGAAGCGATCGACGCCGCGCGCCGGGTCATGCTCGATTATCGCGGGCGGATCCAGATGAACTGGCCGCACGACACCCATGACGCCGCGCGCGATTTCACGCCCGCCGATTCGCTCGCGCTGCACCGGCACGCGCGCGCATGGCTCGAAGCCGAGCTCGCGAAGCCGTTTGCCGGCAAGACGATCGTGGTCACGCATCACGCGCCGCATCGGCTCAGTCTCGCCGAACGCTACGCGCAGGACCGCGTGTCGGCGGGCTTCGTCAGTCATCTGCCGGAACTCGTGCGCGCGCCCGTTGCACTATGGATTCACGGCCACACGCATACGTCGTTCGACTATGCGGTGAACGGCACGCGCGTCGTGTGCAATCCGCGCGGCTATTTCGACCGGCGTACGGCTCTGTGGGAAAACGCGCTGTTTGCGTGGGATAAGGTTGTCGAGATCTAGCGGGCGGCTCGATATCGACGTGGGGCAAGCGCGAACATGACGCTCGAAGGCGAACCGCGCCGGATGATCGAAGCGCCCCGCCCACAACCGCGAATGGCAGCGGCAACGCGGCGCTCGGGAAGAAGAAAAAGCCTGTTAGAACCGTGGGCTCCGCAAGCCCTTCAAGAATGTCCGCAAAGACTCCGAGCGGACCGCCGCGGCCACCCATGCACCAACCTCAGTGCTCGCGCCGCTGCGTATCCGGCTGCTCGACCTTGACCGGCACGAGTTGCGGCTGCTGTTCGCGCATGCGGCGCAGCAGATCGCGCGACGCCGCGACGCCGATCAGTCCAAACATGACGGCCACGCCGATCACCAGGTGCGTATCCATGAATTTGTCGTCCTTCAGTGGTTGCGATGCGCCGAATGGCGGCGAATTCAGCGCGTCCGCAAAGAACGGCAGCGCGTGAACGACACGTTAGCAAATCGGCCGCGCGCTAAAAGTAAAGAAATGTTGCGGTGCGGCGCTTATGTAACAGGTTGTCGTCGGCGGCCCCGTCACACCGCGCGCCGCTCGAACGTCGAGCATTACAAGGACATGGACATGCGCGCGGCACGCCACTGGGAGGCGCGCCAAGGGTATGCACGTAGAAATGCGTTCTAAAACACGCTGAAGCGCACGGTCACGATCGGGCGAACTGCCGCAGCTCCGCCTGATCCACGGCAAGCGTCGACGGCAGCTCGTCGCGCAGAAACTCGACCCACGTGCGGATCTTCGCATCCAGATACTGCCGCGACGGATACAGCGCATACAGGTTCATTTCCTGCGACGTGTACTCGGGCAGCAGCCACACGAGCTCGCCGCTGCGCAAACCGCTGATCGCCGAATAGATCGGAATCAGCGCGATGCCCATGCCCTCGCTCACGGCCACCGCCATCGCCTCGGCCACGTTCACCTGGAACGTGCTCGCGCCGAGCGAAACGGTTTCCTCGCCGTTCGGGCCGTCGAAGGTCCATTTGTCCGGCGGATACACCGGCGAGACCATCTGCAGGCAGGTGTGCTGCGCGAGGTCCGACGGCGTCTGCGGCACACCGCGCCGCTCGATATAGTCCGGCGACGCGCACGCAATGCTGAACGCGCTGCCGAGACGCTGCGACACGAGCCCCGAATCCGGCAAGCCGGTCGCGAGAGTCAGCGAAACGTCGAAGCCTTCGTCGAGCAGATCGGGCATGCGCTGCGCGAGCGTGAGCTCGATATGCACGTCCGGATAACGCGCCTGATAGCGGCCCACCGCCGGCACGACATAGTGCTGGCCGAAGCTCGTCATCGCGTGAACCTTGAGCTTGCCGGACGGGCGGGCGTGCGCGTCGCTCGCCTCGGCTTCCGCCTGATCCACATACGCAAGAATCTGTTCGCAGCGTTGCAGATAGCGCTCGCCGGCCTCGGTCAGCGCGATGCGGCGCGTGGTGCGGTTCAGCAGCCGCGTGCGCAGATGTGCTTCCAGATCGGAGACCGCGCGCGACGCATACGCGGTCGTCGTATTGAGATGCTGCGCGGCGCCCGTGAAGCTGCCTGCTTCGACGACGCGAACGAAAACGCGCATGTTTTGAAGCGTGTCCATACCCTTACTCCGGCCCCATGCAACCGTGACGATTGAATGGCGGCGATTGTTACACGATTCGCAAAGGCAATTATCTCATGTTTCGTAAGAATGCCTTGCATCTTTACCGGTTATTCCCCAATCGATCGAAAAATATAATTACGCCCAAGCATCTATAGTCATTTCTGGAGGAAATCGTGCAGTCTCCGGTACCGAAAGGGATCGCCGCGGCAGTGGTTCTTACGATCCTATTAACAATCGCCGGATGCGCAAGTACCGGAGGCGTCGCACCGCAAACGCGCGCGATCGCGCCTGCGTCGCTCGACGCGGGCAACGCGATCCGCGCCGCCAACGCCGATGCGCAGTGGCCCGCCGCCGACTGGTGGCGCGCCTATGACGATCCGCAACTGAACCAGTGGATCGAGACCGCGCTCGCCGGCAATCCGAGTCTCGCGCTCGCGCAGGCGCGCGTGCGCGAGGCGGCATCGATGGCCGGCGTCGCGCGTTCGGCGCTCGCGCCGCAAATCAACGGCGAGCTGTCGATCCAGCGTCAGAAATGGGCCGACAACCTGTACTACGGTCCGGGGTCGCTCGCGGGCGAGCAGTCGTGGAACAACACCGGCACGCTCGGCCTGTCGTATCACCTCGATCTGTGGGGCAAGGACAGGAACGCCGCCAAGCGCGCGCTCGACCTCGCGCACGCGAGCGCCGCCGACGCGCGCGCCGCGCAGCTCGAACTGCAAAGCAACGTGGTGCGCACCTATATCGAGATCTCGTTGAACTACGCGCTGCTCGACATCGCGAAGGCCACGCTGCGGCAACAGCAGCAGATCGTCGAGCTGGCAAGCCGGCGTCTGAAGGGCGGCATCGGCACGCAGCTCGAAGTAAGCCAGGCCGAAACACCACTGCCCGAGTACGAGCGCCAGATCGACGCGATCGACGAAAAGATCGCGCTCGGCCGCAACCAGCTCGCCGCGCTCGCGGGCAAAGGCCCCGGCGCCGGCGATACGATCCAGCGCCCGGCGCTGTCGCTCGACACATCCGCCGCGCTCGCCGACCTGCCGGCCGCGCTGCCCGCCGATCTGATCGGCCACCGGCCGGACGTGGTCGCGGCGCGCTGGACCGTCGCCGCGCAGGCACGCGGCATCGACGTCGCGAAGGCCGACTTCTATCCGGACATCAACCTGCTCGCGTCGATCGGCGGCTATGCGGCGATGGGGCCGCTGCTCCAGTTTCTGAAGAATCCGTCGCATAGCTGGAGCGCGGGTCCCGCGCTGTCGCTGCCGATCTTCGACGGCGGCCGGCTGCGCTCGCAGCTCGGCGCGGCGTCGGCGGGCTACGACGAGGCGGTCGAGCACTACAACCAGTCGATCATCGGCGCACTGAAGGACATCTCCGACCAGGTGATCCGCATCCGCTCGCTCGCGACGCAGGCCGACGACGCGGACCGCTCGGTCGCCGCGGCCCGCAAGAACTACGATCTGGCGCGCGAGGGCTACCGGCGCGGCTTGACCGACTATCTGAACGTGCTGGTCGCGCAAAGCCAGTTGCTGCGCGCGCAGGAAGGCGTCGCGCAGGTCCGGGCCGAACGGCTCGGCGTACATGCATCGTTGATGACGGCGCTCGGCGGCGGGCTCGACGAGCCGGCCAACGGTCCGCGGGACAACGAAACGCTGCCGGCGCACGGCAACGGCAGGAGCGGCGCGACGAACGCCGAAGCGAATGCAGCGGTCGCGCCGGAAAACGCGAGCGAGAGTGCGGGCGCAGCAGGCGCGAACGCAAAGGCAAACACGACCCCACCCGCCGCCTCCATCGCCGCGCGCGCCCCCCACGCGTCCGCGTCCGAGTAAGGAAGCCGGTCATGTCCACCCCTTCCACCACCCCGCACCCGGCCTCGCTTGCCACGCTCCACGAAGCCGCCGCCGAATGGGCGCGCACCGACGGCCTCACGTGGCTCTACCTGTTCAAGGCGCTCGCCGCATGCTTTCTCGCGCTCGGCATCGCGATGAAGCTCGACCTGCCGCAGCCGCGCACGGCGATGACGACCGTATTCATCGTGATGCAGCCGCAAAGCGGCGCGGTATTCGCGAAGAGCTTCTACCGGATCTGCGGCACGCTGGTCGGGCTCGTCGTGATGCTCGCGCTGCTCGGTCTGTTCGCGCAGCAGCCGGAGCTGTTCATCATCTCGACCGCGATCTGGGTCGGCATCTGCACCGCGGGCGCCGCGCGCAACCGCAACTTCCGCTCGTACGGCTTCGTGCTGGCCGGCTACACGGCCGCGCTGATCGGCATCCCCGCCTCGCAGCATCCGGACGGCGCGTTTCTGAGCGCGCTCACGCGGGTCGCGGAAGTCGTGATCGGCATCGTCTGCGCGGGCGCGGTGAGCGGGCTCGTGTTTCCGCAATTCGCCGGCATGCAGATGCGCGGCACCGTGCGCGCGCGCTTCTCGGCGTTCGTCGAATACGTGTCGGCGTCGCTCGCCGGGCGCAACGACCGCGCGCGGATCGAGGCGACCAACGCGCGCTTCGTCGCCGATATCGTCGGCTTCGAGGCGGCGCGCAGCGTCGCCGTGTTCGAGGGCCCCGCTTCACGCATGCGCGGCGGCCGCCTCGCGCGGCTGAACAGCGAGTTCATGACCGCGTCGACGCGCTTTCACGCGCTGCATCAGTTGATGAACCGTCTGCGCGCGAATAGCGCGAACGGCACCCAAGGCGCGGCCATCGCGATCGCCGCGCTCGAACCGTACTTCCGCGAGATCGCGCCGCTGCTCGCGAAGTCGGGCGAACCGGTACTCTCCGCGGCCGACGCCGCGCACGCCGCCGCCCAGCTCGACGCGTACAAGGCCGAACTGCCCAGGCGCGTGCGCGCGACCCGCGGCGAGCTCGAAACCCATCCCGACGCGCCGCTGCTCGATTTCGACACGGCCGCCGAGCTGCTATACCGCTTCATCGACGATCTGCACGCGTACGCGGCGACCTATGCTTCGCTCGCGGTCGACACGCACGCGCGCGAGCGCTGGATCGAGCGCTACGAGCCGAAAACCAACGCGATCGCGGCGGGCGTCGCGGGCGTGCGCGCGGCCATCGTGATGATGGTGCTCGGCGCATTCTGGATCGCGACCGCGTGGCCGAGCGGCTCGACGCTGACGCTGAACGCGGCGGCCGTGTGCGCGCTCGCGTCGTCGGCGCCGGATCCGAAGCGCACCGCGTTCCAGATGGCCGGCGGCACCGTGCTGGCGACGCTGATGGGCATGATCGCGGTATTCGGCGTGTTTCCGCACATCGACGGCTTCGCGATGCTGTGCGTCGCGCTCACGCCGTTCCTGCTGCTCGGCGTGTTCATGACCACGCGCCCGAAGCTCGCCGGCTACGGCGTCGGCTACTGCATCTTCTTCTGCTTTCTCGCCGGCCCGGACAACGTGATGCACTACGACCCGAGCGCGTTCATGAACGACGCGCTCGCGCTCGTGCTGTCGATGCTGGTGTCGTCGATCGCGTTCGCGGTGCTGCTGCCGCCGTCGACGCCGTGGCTGCGCAACCGCCTGCTCGTCGATCTGCGCCGCCAGGTCGTGCTCGCCGGCCGCGCGGGCCTCGCCCGCGTGCGCTCGCGCTTCGAAAGCGGCGCGCGCGATCTGATGTTCCAGATCAACGCGCTGTCGCCGAACGAACCCGGCATGAAGCGCGACACGCTGCGCTGGCTGTTCTCGGTGCTCGAAGTCGGCAATGCGGTGATCGACCTGCGCCGCGAAGTGGCCGCGCTGCCGTCGCACGCGCGCTACGAGAAAACGACGCCGTGGCGCGTCGCGCTGCGCGCCCTGCTCGAGGCGCTCGCCGCGCTGTTCGAGCGGCCCCGCGCAGACCGCTTCGCGCACGCGCTCACCGCGACCGCCGACGCGATCGCCGAAGTGCAGCAGATGATGGCCCGCTTCACGCCGTCGCGCGAAGAACGGCATCAACTGCTGCGCATCCTTAGTCAACTGCATTTCATCCGTACCGCGCTGCTCGATCCGCAGTCGCCGCTCGCCTCGGCGATGGGCGAACCCGGCGGACGCGGCGCATCAGAAGAAGAAGGAGTTCCCCATGCCACGTGATGTCGCCGTGCTCGACGCCTACGTGCCCGCCATCGTGCTGCTGTTTATCGCGGGCGCCGCGCTCACCTGGCTGCTCGATCGCGTGATCGCCTATACGGGCCTGTATCGCGTGGTGTGGCATCCCTCCCTGTTCCGGGCCAGCTTGCTCGTGTCCGTGTGCGGCCTTCTCGGCCTCGCCGTTTATCGTTGATCAGAGTCGAAACATGACCATCCGAAATCTCGTGGGCTTCATCGCGACAGCCATCATTTTTATCGTCGCGATACTGATCGGCCGCGTGCTGTGGGTTCATTACATGGATGAACCGTGGACCCGCGACGGGCGCGTGCGCGCCGAGATCGTCAACGTCGCGCCGGACGTATCGGGCGCGATCGTCGATCTGCCGGTCAAGGACAACCAGTTCGTGAAGCAGGGCGACCTGCTGATGCAGATCGATCCGTCGCACTATCAGATCGCGGTCGAGCAGGCGCAGGCGGCGGTGGCCGCGCGCCGTGCCGAGCTGCAGATGAAGCGCGACGACGCGCAGCGCCGCGCCGACATGGATTCGCTGGTGGTGTCGAAGGAAAGCCGCGAAAACGCGACGCATGCCGCGTCCGCCGCCGAGGCCTCGTACCAGCAGGCGCTCGCCGCGCTCGACGCCGCGAAGCTGAACCTCGAACGCACGCGCGTCGTGTCGCCGGTCGACGGCTACGTGACGAATCTCTCCGTGTTCCGCGGCGACTACGCGAGCGCGGGCGCGGCGAAGCTCGCGATCGTCGACAGCCACTCGTTCTGGGTCTACGGCTACTTCGAGGAAACCAAGCTGCCGCGCGTGCGCATCGGCGACAAGGCCGAGGTGAAGCTGATGAGCGGCGGCACGCTGCAAGGCCACGTGGAAAGCATCTCGCGCGGCATCTACGACCGCGACAATCCGCAAAGCCACGAACTGCTCGCCGACGTGAACCCGACCTTCAACTGGGTGCGCCTCGCGCAACGCGTGCCGGTGCGCGTGAAGATCGATTCGGTGCCGGACGACGTGGTGCTCGCGGCGGGCACGACCTGCACGGTGGTCGTGCGGCCGGGGTCGGCCAAGGCGGGCTGAGGTTCGCGAAATGCGGCGCGCGTGGAATCGCGAATGGCCGCGAAATCATCAAAGCCTGAACTTCCCGACCATCGCCTTCAACCCGCGCGCCTGATCGTCGAGCGAGCGGGCCGCGGCGGTGGCTTCCTCCACCAGCGCGGCGTTCTGCTGCGTGCCCGCATCCATCTGCGTGACCGCGAGGTTGATCGCCTCGATGCCGGCGCTCTGTTCCGATGACGCCGCCGAGATCTCGCCGATGATGTCGGTCACGCGCTTCACGGCCTTCACGACTTCGTCCATCGTCTGACCGGCGTCCGCGGCCAGCGCCGAGCCGTTGCCGACACGCTCGACCGAGGTCTGGATCAACGCCTTGATCTCCTTCGCGGCCGCCGCGCTGCGCTGCGCGAGATTGCGCACTTCCGCCGCGACCACCGAAAAGCCGCGCCCTTCCTCGCCCGCGCGCGCCGCCTCGACCGCCGCGTTCAGCGCAAGGATGTTGGTCTGGAACGCGATCCCTTCGATCACGCCGATGATGTCGCCGATGCTGCGCGCGCTGTCGTTGATGTCGTTCATCGTCGCGACCACGCGGCCGACCACCGCGCCGCCCTGCTCGGCGATCTCCGACGCGTTGTTCGCGAGCGTGCTCGCCTGCTTCGCGTTGTCGGCGTTCTGACGGACCGTCGACGTCAGTTGCTCCATGCTGGTCGCGGTGCGCTCGAGCGCCAGCGCCTGCTGCTCCGTGCGTTGCGACAGGTCCAGATTGCCCATCGAGATCTGCCCCGACGCGGTCGCGATCGCATCGGCGCTCGACGCGATGTCCGCGACCGTCGTCGCGAGTCCGCCTTGCATGTCGGCGAGCGCGAAGAGCATGCTCGAACGGTCCTTGCCGGTAAGCGTAATACGGCTGGACAGATCGCCCGACGCGATGCGGCTCGCGATTTCCTTCGCGTACGCGGGCTCGCCGCCCAACTGCGTGGTGAGCCGCCGCACCACCCATGCGGCGATACCGAACGCGAGCGCGATCAGCGCAAGCGTCATCACCGCGATCATCACGAACGACGAGTGGTAGATAAAGCCGGACGCGGCGATCGTCGCCTTTGCGGCGGTGCCGCGCTGCGCGACCAGTTCGTCGACGAGCTTTTCGAGCTTGCCGGTTTCCACCAGCAGCGACACGTCCTGCGTGCCGACCTGCCAGTTCATCTGCGACAGATCGAGCGGCTGGGCTTTCACGAGCGTCACGAAGTCGCGCAGATGCGCGCTCCATGTCGCGACGGCGGCGGCAAACGCCTTCTGTGCGCCGAACGCCTTCGGGTCCGATGGATCGACGTACTGCTGCAGCGTGCGCAGTTGTTCACCGAGACCGGCGATGCCGCGCTCGATGTCGACGCCGAGTTCGTCGCGCTCCTTCGCGGTGGTCGCGGTGAGCAGCGTTTTTTGCGCGCGGCTCGCGCGCAGCAGGTAGCCGCGCGCTTCCTCGGCGGCGCGGCTCGCAACGTGGCCCTGGTCGTAGATCGATTGCGCGGATGCGTTCAGGCGGCTGATCTGCGCGAGCGAAAACACGCCGATCAGCAGCGTGCCGAACAGCAGCACCGCGAACGCAATACGCAGCGTCGCCTTGACCGACAGACCGTCGAGCTTCGCCGCTGTGCCGCTTGCCCGTGAATTGCCCCGTGAATTGCCTCGCGGATTACCCCGTGAATTTGCGCGCGGATTCGTCGGACCGCCAGGCGGCCCATTGCCCAGCAAACCCGCGCCGTCCCGGCCGCCTCGCGCCACTGCTTTCATATACCCCGTCCCTACCTGTATAGACGCGCCGGAAAGGTCGGTTCCGGCATGACCGCTTATCTCTCCAGGTCTACGGCAGCAATGGCGTGTTCTTGAGTGTCGTTTGCGGAGTGACGCAAAAGCCGCGCCCGAATTGATCGGAAGATTCGCCGGCACGGGAGGGCACACGCATATCAGCCGCCGCTGTCCGATTCGCGACAAAACTTGTCCTTACAGTTTGCTCAAGCCACATTAAACTTCGATTAATTGCTTACAGGCGCCGCGACGAAATGCCGCGGCAGCTTGCCTGCGACGCCCGCCAGACGCCCAGCGCGCGGGCCCGCCGCCGGTTTTTCATTGTCACTTCTGCCCTGATCTTTCTAGCGTATGGAAACGAGCCTCGATAAAAGCGCCCTCGCCGGCGCATCCGCCCCGGGCGCCGGCGCGCCCACCCCGTCCGCGGCCGCGCCGGCGGCCGCCAAGGTCCAGCGCACGGTCTACTCGGTGCTCGGTGCGATCAGCTTCTCGCACCTGCTCAACGACATGATCCAGTCGCTGATTCTGGCGATCTACCCGATGTTCAAGGACAACTTCTCGCTGTCGTTTGGGCAGATCGGCCTCATCACGCTGACCTACCAGATCACCGCGTCGCTGCTGCAGCCGCTCGTCGGCAGCTATACCGACAAGCATCCGAAGCCGTACTCGCTGCCGGTCGGCATGGGCTTCACGCTCACCGGCCTGCTGCTGATGTCGGTCGCGCCGAATTTCGGCGTGCTGCTGATTGCCGCCGCGCTGGTGGGTTGCGGTTCGTCGGTGTTCCATCCGGAGTCGTCGCGGGTCGCGCGGATGGCCTCGGGCGGCCGTCACGGGCTTGCGCAGTCGCTGTTCCAGGTCGGCGGCAACGCCGGTTCATCGCTCGGACCGCTGCTCGCCGCGCTGATCGTGATTCCGCATGGCCAGCGCAGCATCGCGTGGTTTTCGGCGGCGGCGCTCGTCGCGATCGTCGTGCTCACGCAGATCGGCCGCTGGTACAAGCGCCATCCGTCGGTGAAGAAGGCGCGCGGCCAGGCCACGCATGCGACGCTGCCGCGCAACAGGATCATCATGGCGATGGGCGTGCTCGTGCTGCTGGTGTTCTCGAAGTACTTCTATCTCGCGAGCATCAACAGCTACTTCACGTTCTATCTGATCGACAAGTTCCATCTGTCGGTGCAGGCCGCGCAGATCCATCTGTTCGTGTTTCTCGCGGCGGTCGCGGCGGGCACGGTGATCGGCGGCCCGATCGGCGACAAGATCGGCCGCAAGTACGTGATCTGGGTATCGATCCTCGGCGTCGCGCCGTTCACGCTGCTGCTGCCGTACGCGAACCTGTTCTGGACCGGCGTGCTGACGGTCGTGATCGGCGTCGTGCTGGCCTCGGCGTTCTCGGCGATCCTCGTCTATGCGCAGGAGCTGATTCCGGGCAAGGTCGGCATGGTCGCGGGGTTGTTCTTCGGTTTTGCGTTCGGCCTTGGCGGCGTCGGCGCGGCGGTGCTCGGGCAACTCGCTGACGCGACCAGCATTACGTTTGTGTACAAGGTTTGCTCGTTCCTGCCGTTGATCGGTGTGCTGACGGTGTTGTTGCCGGATGTGGAGGGTAAGCGCGTGAAGGCTTGATAGGGTGTTGGGCGCTGCGCGCGGTTAGGAGGGGGAGGCGCCATATGGCGCCTTTCTTTTTTGCGGGTGCTGTGTGGATAGGTGGTTTTTTCGGGTGTGTTCTTGTGTCTGCGAATTTTTACGATGGCCTGAGCTTCGGTGTGCGCCGCCATACAAGAAAACCGGTAGCGGTGAGGAGTACCGCGATGCCATCGGCGGTAGCCAGGACGGGGAATGGATCGGTCCATTTGTCCATGTTCGTCGTGCGCGGGTAGTGAGGTTTCCCGCCGCCATATGCTTTGTTCACGTTGATGATGTTGAATGCTATTGGCGATGTCGTTGTTCCTGGGGTGTTGGCCTTTCCTTGCATTCATGTCGGTGTATTGGCGTTGCCCCTGTGCGGGGCGGCACCTACTTTCTTTGCTGCTGCAAAGAAAGTAGGCAAAGAAAACAGCTTTACACCGCCAGTTCTTAAGTGGGTCCCCTGGCCTGGAAAGGGTAGTGGTGCATCTGGAATCCGTGCCCTCGCACACTCCGCTTTCGTGACAAGGCCATCATTCTTCCGGCGACGCTGCGCGCACCGAAGCCCCGCTCAAAAACCATCGGTCGTTTTCCGGCGCCTCGCCGAGGCGCAGCCGACGGCTCCCGCTGCGCGGGCCATCTCGCAGGTTTCCCTAGCAGACCCGTCCGCGACGCACGCAGTGCGAAGTGGGAGCGGATGAGCGCTTTGTCACTGAAGCGGAATGTGCGAGGGCACGGATTCCAGATGCACCACGACCGGCAGAGGACCGGGGTGCCCACTTATGAGCTGGCGGTGTAAAGCTGCTTTCTTTGCCTACTTTCTTTGCAGCAGCAAAGAAAGTAGGTGCCGCCCCGCACAGGGGCAACGCCAATGCACCGACATGAACTCAAGGAAAGGCCAACACCCCAAAAACACAGACAAAATTTCCGGCGCAAAATCACACCAAGCCACCCTCATGGTGAACCCGCGTTGCCCGCACCACCACCCATGTCTATGCTTGTGCGGACACCCACACCACCCCGCGCACAAAATTTGCACGACTGTTCGAGTTTGACCTGCCCCTTCCACTCACGTCGCAGAAGGATCGCCGCCGATGACCCGCTACCGCGATTTCCACCGCCGTTCGATCGACAACCCCGAAGCCTTCTGGCGCGAAGAGGCACGGCGGATTCACTGGCACACCCCATTCGGCACCGTGCTCGACCGCTCGAAACCGCCGTTCGCGCGCTGGTTCGTCGGCGGCCGCACGAACCTCTGCCACAACGCGGTGGACCGCCATCTCGCCGAGCGCGCGCAGCAGAATGCGCTCGTCTACGTATCGACCGAAACCGGCATCGAGCGGCGCTACACGTACGCCGAGCTGTACGCGGAAATCAACCGGATGGCCGCGGTGATGCGCTCGCTCGGCGTGAAGCGCGGCGACGTCGTGCTGCTCTATCTGCCGATGATCCCCGAGGCGATGTTCGCGATGCTCGCCTGCGCGCGGCTCGGCGCGATCCACTCGGTCGTGTTCGGCGGCTTCGCGGCGCCCAATCTCGCAGCCCGCATCGACGACGCGAAGCCGGTGCTGATCGTGACCGCCGACGCCGGCGCGCGCGCCGGCAAGGTGATCGACTACACGCCGCTCGTCGACGAAGCGCTCTCGCGCGCGACGCACAAGACCCCGCACGTGCTGCTGATCGACCGGCAGCTCGCGCCCGCGCGCCTGAGCGCGCCCTACCTCGTCGCCTACGAGCCGCTGCGCGAACAGTTCTTCGATGCGCACGTGCAATGCGAATGGCTCGAATCGAACGAGCCTTCGTACGTGCTGTACACGTCGGGCACGACCGGCAAGCCGAAGGGCGTGCAGCGCGACGTCGGCGGCTATGCGGTCGCGCTCGCCGCATCGATGGAATACATTTTCGAGGGCAAGCCCGGCGACACGATGTTCACCGCCTCGGACGTCGGCTGGGTGGTCGGCCACAGCTACATCGTCTACGCGCCGCTGATCGCGGGCCTGACCACCGTGATGTACGAAGGCACGCCGATCCGCCCGGACGGCGGCATCTGGTGGCGGCTCGTCGAGCAGCACAGGATCAACCTGATGTTCACCGCGCCGACCGCGCTGCGCGTGCTGAAAAAGCAGGACCCGGCGCTGCTCGAGGCAGCCGATCTGTCGAGTCTGCGCACGCTCTTTCTGGCCGGCGAACCGCTCGACGAACCGACCGCCACGTGGATCGCCGGGGCGCTCGGCAAACCGGTGATCGACAACTACTGGCAGACCGAAACCGGCTGGCCGATGCTCGCGATTCCGCGCGGCATCGAAGCGCTGCCGACCAAGCCCGGTTCGCCGGGCGTGCCGTCGATCGGCTACAGCCTGACGCTGCGCAACGAGTTGACCGGCAAGCCATGCGCGGTCGGCGAAAAAGGCGTGCTGACGCTCGACTATCCGCTGCCGCCGGGCTGCATGTCGACGGTCTGGCGCGACGACAAGCGCTTCGTGAAAACCTACTGGTCGAGCGTGCCGAACCAGCAGGTCTATTCGACATTCGACTGGGGCGTGCAGGACAAGGACGGCTACGTGACGATCCTCGGCCGCACCGACGACGTGATCAACGTCGCGGGCCATCGCCTGGGCACGCGCGAGATCGAGGAAGCGCTGTCGAGCCACGCGGCGGTCGCGGAAGTGGCGGTGGTCGGCGTGACCGATCCGGTAAAGGGTCAGGTGGCGATGGCGTTCGTCGTGCTGCGCGGCGCGCAAGCCGATGGGGACCCCAGCGAGCGCGCGCGGCTGGGCGCCGAACTGGCGGCGACGGTCGATCGTCAGTTGGGCTCGATTGCGCGGCCCGCGCGCGTGGTGGTGGTGTCGATGCTGCCGAAGACGCGCTCCGGCAAGCTGCTGCGCCGCGCGATCGCGGCGCTCGCCGAGGGCCGCGAGCCGGGCGATCTGCCGACGATCGAGGACCCGGCGGCGTTGCTGCAGGTACGCGACGCGCTCGGCAGCGGGAAAGAATGAGTTGCGCGGGACGAGGGCGCGTCGTCAACCCGCCGCGCCGCGTCCTTCGAGAAATCGCGCCAGAATCGCATTCGAATACGTGCCCGCGATTTCCGTCAGGAACGACACGAACGACGCCGGCGCGTGATCGTCGGCGGTGTCGGAGATCGTGCGCACGACCGCGCACGGCACCCCGTACTCGTAACAGACCTGCGCGAGCGCCGCGCCTTCCATCTCGACCGCGAGCGCATCGGGCAGCGCAGCGCGCAGTGCGTTGACGGCCGCCGCGCTCGCGACGAACTGATCGCCGCTGACGATCAGCCCGCGATGCACGCGCGGCTCATGCGTGCCGAAGCGCGCCGCGCAGGCCGCGCCCTCTTCCGCGACGAAACGCTCGCACGCGGCGGCGAGCCGGTCGGCGAGCGCCGCATCGGCGGCAAAACGCGACCTGCCGAGCAGCGGCACCTCGAAGCGCGGAAAGAGCGGCGACGCATCGAGATCGTGCTGCAGCAGCGTGCTCGCGACGACGATATCGCCGACCCGCACGTCGCTGCCCACGCCACCGGCAACACCGGTAAACACGATCGCCTCGACGTCGAACGCATGGATCAGCGCGCTGACCGTCGCGGCCGCCGCAACCTTGCCGACGCGCGCGAGCGTGACGACGCACGGCGTGCCGTGCACGGTGCCGACGTGATAGTCGCGCTGGCCATGCGTGAGCGTGCGCACGCCGGACCCGGCGCGCATCGCTTTGATCAGGTCGCCGAGTTCCTGCGGCAATGCGGCCAGAATGCCGAGCGGGCGCGGCGCACCGTGAGGGACGTTCAAGGACGCGCTCATTCGACCGTCTGCAGTTTCGCAACGGCCAGCGCGAGCCATTTCTCGCCGTGCCGCTTGAAGCGGACCTGCGCCTTCGCATCGGTGCCGGAGCCTTCGAGCGCGGTGATCGTGCCTTCGCCGAACTTCGTGTGGAACACCTGCTGGCCGACCCGGAAACCCGTGTCCGCGGCGCGTTGCTCGTTCGCGAAGGCCGGCGCCGGCGCGGACGCGACCGATACCGTCGATGCCGAACCGCCCCCATGACCCGGCCGCGCGAACCAGTCGCGCCCATAACCGGCGTTGTCCGAACGGCCGCCCCAGCGCGAACCGGCCTCGACCTTCGGCGTGAGCCACTTGAGCGTTTCGTGCGGCAGTTCGTCGAAGAAGCGCGAGCGGATGTTGTAGCGCGTCTGGCCATGCAGCATCCGGCTCTGCGCAAACGACAGATAAAGCCGCTCCTTCGCGCGCGTGATCGCCACGTACATCAGACGCCGCTCTTCCTCGAGGCCGTCCGCCTCCATCGCACTGTTCTCGTGCGGAAACAGCCCCTCTTCGAGCCCGGTGATGAACACCGCGGTGAATTCGAGCCCCTTCGCCGCGTGCACGGTCATCAGTTGCACCGCTTCCTGGCCGGCCTGCGCCTGGTTGTCGCCGGCCTCGAGCGATGCATGCGACAGGAAGCCTGCGAGCGGCGTCATCGTGTCGGGGTTCTGCGCCGGATCGGCGACGCCCGGCGCGTCGAGCACGACGGTATTCGGATCGTCGGTCGCGACAGCCAGTTCGGGCGCCGTGCTCGCGCCCGGGCGCAGCGGAATCGAGCGCGCGGGGGTGTCGAGCCCGTAGCCCTCTTCACTGACGAACGCGGCGGCCGCGTTGACGAGTTCCTGCAGGTTCTCGAGTCGTTCCTGACCTTCACGCTCGTTCTGATAAAACTCGGCGAGGCCGCTCGCGCGGATCACGTGCTCGACGGTCTCCGGCAGGCTCATCTGCTGCGTTTCCGCGCGCATCCTGCCGATCAGGTTCGCGAACGCGGCGAGGCTCGAGCCCGCCTTGCCCGCGACATACGGAATCGCAGCGGCCATCGAGCAGTTGTACAGACGCGCCGAATCGGCGAGCTGTTCGAGCGAACGGGCGCCGATGCCGCGCGTCGGGAAATTGACGACGCGGGCGAACGCGGTGTCGTCGTTCGGGTTGTCGATCAGGCGCAGATACGCGAGTGCGTGCTTGACTTCCTGGCGCTCGAAAAAGCGCAGGCCGCCATATACGCGATATGCGATGCCCGCGTTCACGAGCGTGTGCTCGATCGTGCGCGACTGCGCGTTGCTGCGGTAGAGCACCGCGATTTCGCTGCGCGACAAGCCGGTGTTGATCAGCGCGCGAATCTCTTCGACGATCCAGCCGGCCTCCTGCGAATCGGTCGCCGACTCATACACGCGCACCGGTTCGCCGTGCCCGGCGTCGGTGCGCAGATTCTTGCCGAGGCGCCGCGAGTTGTTCGCGATAAGCTGATTCGCGGCATCGAGAATATGGCCGTGCGAACGATAGTTCTGTTCGAGCTTGATCAGATTGCGCACATTGAATTCGTGCTCGAAGTCGCGCATGTTGCCGACGTTCGCGCCGCGAAACGCGTAGATCGACTGGTCGTCGTCGCCGACCGCGAAGATCGCGTTGTGCTGGCCCGCGAGCAGCTTGAGCCACGCGTACTGCAGCTTGTTGGTATCCTGAAACTCGTCGACGAGGATGTGTTTGAAGCGCGCCTGATAGTGCGCGCGCAGCGGCGGATTGTGCGCGAGCAGCTCGTGGCAGCGCAGCAGCAGCTCGGGGAAGTCGACCACGCCTTCGCGCTGGCATTGCTGATCGTAGGCTTCGTAGAGTTCGACGAACTTGCGGTTGAAGTTGTCGGTGGCGTCGACGTCTTTCGGACGCAGCCCCTGCTCTTTCGCGTTGTTGATGAAGTACTGGAGATTTTTCGGCGGGTACTTTTCGTCGTCGATGTTGAGGCCTTTCATCAGGCGCTTGATCGCCGACAACTGGTCCGCGCTGTCGAGAATCTGGAACGTGGCGGGCAGCCCGGCGTCGCGGTGATGCGCGCGCAGCATGCGGTTGCACAGGCCGTGGAAGGTGCCGATCCACATGCCGCGGGTATCGATTGGCAGGAGCGCCGAGAGGCGCGCCATCATTTCGCGGGCGGCCTTGTTGGTGAAGGTGACCGCGAGGATGGTCGCGGGGGATGCGAAGCCATGCTGGATGAGCCACGCGATGCGGGTGATGAGGACGCGGGTTTTGCCGCTGCCGGCGCCCGCGAGGATCAGCGCGGGCTCGTTCGGGAGCGTGACGGCGGCGTGTTGTTCGGGGTTCAGGTTGGCGAGGAGGTCAGGCATTTTCTCGTGAGGACGGCAGGTCAGATGGCATTATATGCCCCGGCGGGGGTGGGGGCTTTTGCTTGGCGGAGCCTGTTTTTTTCGTTGTTCCTGGGGTGTTGGCCTTTCCTTGTATTCATGTCGGTGTATTGGCGTTGCCCCTGTGCGGGGCGGCACCTACTTTCTTTGCTGCTGCAAAGAAAGTAGGCAAAGAAAGCAGCTTTACACCGCCAATGCTTAAGTGGGTCCCCTGGCCTGGAAGGGGTCGTGGTGCATCTGGAATCCGTGCCCTCGCACACTCCGCTTCAGTGACACAGCGCTCATCCGCTCCCACTCCGCACTGCGTGCGTCGTGGACGGGTCTGCCTGGGAAACCAGTGAGATTCGCCCGCGCAGCGGGGGCCGTCGGCTGCACCCCGGCGAGGCGTGGGAAACGGCCGTTGGTTTTTGAGCGGGGCTACGGCGCGCGCAGCGCCGCCGGAAGAATGATGGCCTTGTCACGAAAGCGGAATGTGCGAGGGCACGGATTCCAGATGCACCACTACCCCTTCCAGGCCAGGGGACCCACTTAAGCATTGGCGGTGTAAAGCTGCTTTCTTTGCCTACTTTCTTTGCAGCAGCAAAGAAAGTAGGTGCCGCCCCGCACAGGGGCAACGCCAATACACCGACATGAATGCAAGGAAAGGCCAACACCACAAGAACAACGAAAAAACAGGCCCCGCCACTCGCCGCTTATAATCAGAGATTCTCCGCATCCACCAGCCCGCCTTCAACCAGAAACATGAGCGACACCCAGAGCTCCCCCACCTCGACGCTTGCCAAAAGCTTCGAACCCCACACCATCGAAGCCCACTGGGGCCCGGAATGGGAAAAGCGCGCATACGCCGCGCCCTCCTTCGACGCGAACCGCAAGGATTTCTCGATCCAGTTGCCGCCGCCGAACGTCACGGGCACGCTGCACATGGGCCACGCGTTCAACCAGACCATCATGGACGGCCTCACCCGCTATCACCGCATGCTCGGCGAAAACACCCTGTGGGTGCCGGGCACGGATCACGCGGGCATCGCCACGCAGATCGTCGTCGAACGGCAGCTCGACGCGCAGGGCGTGTCGCGCCACGACCTCGGCCGCGAAAAATTCGTCGAGCGCGTGTGGGAGTGGAAGCAGCAGTCCGGCTCGACCATCACGAACCAGGTGCGCCGCCTCGGCGCGTCGATCGACTGGTCGCGCGAATACTTCACGATGGACGACAAGATGTCCGCCGCCGTGCGCGACGTGTTCGTCCGCCTGTATGAACAGGGCCTGATCTATCGCGGCAAGCGCCTCGTGAACTGGGACCCGGTGCTGCTCACCGCCGTGTCCGACCTCGAAGTGGTCAGCGAGGAAGAAAACGGCCACCTGTGGCACATCCGGTACCCGCTCACCGACGGCTCCGGCCATCTGACCGTCGCCACCACCCGTCCGGAAACCATGCTCGGCGACACCGCCGTGATGGTCCACCCCGAAGACGAGCGCTACGCGCACCTGATCGGCAAGACCATCACGCTGCCATTGTCGAATCGCGAAGTGCCGATCATCGCCGACGACTACGTCGACCGCGAATTCGGCACCGGCGTCGTCAAGGTCACGCCCGCGCACGATTTCAACGACTATCAGGTCGGCCTGCGCCACAAGCTGCCGCAGATCGAAATCCTCACGCTCGACGCGAAGATCAACGACAACGCCCCGGAAAAATACCGCGGCCTCGACCGTTTCGAAGCCCGCAAGCAGGTCGTCGCCGACCTCGAAGCGCTCGGCGCGCTCGAATCGGTGAAGCCGCACAAGCTGATGGTGCCGCGCGGCGACCGCACCGGCGTCGTGATCGAGCCGATGCTGACCGACCAGTGGTTCGTCGCGATGAGCAAGCCGGCGCCCGAAGGCACGTTCAATCCGGGCAAGTCGATCGCCGAAACCGCGCTCGACGTCGTGCGCAACGGCCAGATCAGATTCGTGCCGGAAAACTGGACCACCACGTACTACCAGTGGCTCGAAAACATCCAGGACTGGTGCATCTCGCGCCAGTTGTGGTGGGGCCATCAGATTCCGGCGTGGTACGGCGAAAACGGCGAGGTGTTCGTCGCGAAGACCGAGGAAGACGCGCGCGCGAAGGCCGCCGCGGCCGGCTACACGGGGGCATTGAAGCGCGACGAAGACGTGCTCGACACGTGGTTCTCGTCGGCGCTCGTGCCGTTCTCGTCGCTCGGCTGGCCCAACGAAACGGAAGAACTGAAGCACTTCATGCCGTCGTCGGTGCTCGTCACCGGCTTCGACATCATCTTCTTCTGGGTCGCGCGCATGGTCATGATGACCACGCACTTCACCGGCAAGGTGCCGTTCGACACGGTCTACGTGCACGGTCTCGTGCGCGACGCCGAAGGCCAGAAGATGTCGAAGAGCAAGGGCAACACGCTCGACCCGATCGATATCGTCGACGGCATCGGCCTCGATGCGCTGGTCGCGAAACGCATCACCGGCCTGATGAATCCGAAGCAGGCCGCGTCGATCGAAAAGAAAACCCGCAGGGAGTTTCCGGACGGCATCCCGGCGTTCGGCACCGACGCGTTGCGCTTCACGATGGCGTCGATGGCGACGCTCGGGCGCAACGTGAACTTCGACCTCGCGCGCTGCGAGGGCTACCGCAACTTCTGCAACAAGCTGTGGAACGCGACGCGCTTCGTGCTGATGAACTGCGAAGGCCACGACTGCGGCTTCGGCCAGCCGGGCCCGTGCGGCACCTGCGGTCCGGACGGCCATCTGCATTTCTCGCCGGCCGACCGCTGGATCGTGTCGCAGTTGCAGCGCGTCGAAGCCGAAATAGCCAAGGGTTTTTCCGACTATCGTTTTGACAATGTGGCCAACGCCCTATACAAGTTCGTATGGGACGAATACTGTGACTGGTACCTCGAACTCGCCAAGGTGCAGATCCAGACCGGCCAGCCGAACCAGCAGCGCGCCACGCGCCGCACGCTGTTGCGCGTGCTCGAAACGGTGCTGCGCCTCGCGCATCCGGTGATTCCGTTCATCACCGAGGCGCTGTGGCAAAAGGTGGCGCCGCTCGCCGGACGCTATCCCGAGGGCAAGGCCGAGGGCGAAGCGTCCATCATGGTGCAGCCGTACCCCATCGCGGAGCCGTCGAAGCTCGACGAGGATGCCGAGCGCTGGGCGGCCGATCTCAAAGCGGTCATCGACGCGTGCCGGAATCTGCGCGGCGAAATGAACCTGTCGCCGGCAGTCAGGGTGCCGCTGCTCGCCACCGGCAACGCGGAGCGCCTTCGCACTTTCGCGCCTTACGCCCAGGCGCTGGCGCGTCTGTCCGAAGTGCAGATCATCGCCGACGAAGCAACGCTCGACGCGCAGGCAGATGGCGCGCCGATTGCTATCGTAGGCAGTGACAAGCTCGTGCTGAAGGTCGAAATCGACGTGGCGGTCGAACGCGAACGTCTGTCGAAAGAGATCGCGCGGCTGAGCGGCGAAATCGCCAGATGCAACGGCAAGCTGCGGAATGAAAGCTTCGTTGCGAAGGCGCCGCCGGCAGTCGTTGAACAGGAACAAAAGCGGCTTGCCGAATTCGAAGCCACTGTTGGCAAGCTGAAAGCACAACTGGCTCGCTTGCCGGTCTGATCGACGCGCCCTGGCCGCCGCCGCAATGGCGGGCAGGGCCTTAAACCAGAGGACTCAGGGTATTCACATGCTTAAAGTTACGAAGGCGGTATTTCCGGTAGCAGGTCTTGGCACCCGGTTCCTCCCCGCCACGAAGGCGAGCCCCAAAGAGATGCTGCCGATCGTCGACAAGCCGCTGATTCAGTACGCGGTCGAGGAGGCGATGGCGGCGGGTATCACCGAAATGATCTTCGTCACCGGGCGCAGCAAGCGCGCGATCGAGGACCATTTCGACAAGTCCTATGAAATCGAGGCCGAACTCGAGGCGCGCGGCAAGGCCAAGCTGCTCGAACTCGTGCGCAGCATCAAGCCGAGCCACGTCGACTGCTTTTACGTACGCCAGGCCGAAGCGCTGGGCCTCGGCCATGCGGTGCTGTGCGCGGAAAAGCTGGTGGGCGACAACCCGTTCGCCGTGATTCTCGCGGACGATCTGCTGTACGGCACGCCGCCCGTGATGACGCAGATGATCGAGGTATTCGATCACTATCACAGCTCGGTGATCGGCGTCGAGGAAATCCCGCCGCAGGACACGAAATCGTACGGGATCGTCGACGGCAAGGAATGGGAAGACTCGATCATCAAGATGTCGGGCATCGTCGAAAAGCCGGAGCCGAACGTGGCGCCGTCGAACCTCGGCGTAGTGGGCCGCTATGTGCTGAAGCCGCGCATTTTCGAGCATCTTCGCTCGATCAAGCCGGGCGCGGGCGGCGAATTGCAGTTGACGGACGCGATCCAGTCGCTGCTCGCCGACGAACAGGTGCTCGCGTACAAATATCACGGCACGCGTTTCGACTGCGGCAGCAAACTCGGCTATCTGAAGGCGACGGTCGAGTTCGCGCTGCGTCATCCGGAAGTGGCCGCCGATTTCGACGAATATCTGCGCACCCGTTCGCCGGTTCTCGAAGGCTGACGCTCAGGCAGCACACGCTGCCTACCGAAACGAAAAAGGCGCTGTGCCCCCAATTGGGGGCACAGCGCCTTTTTTTACATCGGCGTGCAGTTTCTGGATAACGCTTAACGGCGCCGCATCAGAAACGTAAACACCTTGTCCTGCGCCGAGCTTTCGACGATCTCGTTGCCGGTCTGCTTCGCGAACGCGGCGAAATCGCGCTGCGAGCCGGGATCGGTGGCGAGCACCTTGAGAATCTGGCCGCTTTCCATGTCGGCGAGCGCCTTCTTGGCGCGCAGGATGGGCAGCGGGCACATGAGCCCGCGCGCATCGACTTCCTTGTGAATCTGAATTTGCATCGACGATGACCTTCGGGACGAGGCGTCGCTCACGACGCCGGACAGAGGGTCAAATTCTACAGCAGGCGCCGTCTTGCCGCCGGGCGTTGCATGCCGATTCACACGCCCACGCGCAGTGCACCCGGCTACAGCGTCACCGCCTGCCCGCCATGCAGCGACTGCCGCAGCGCGACGCCGATGCGCGTCGCTTCGAGCGCATCGGCGAGCGTCGCGCCCGCCTGCTCCGCCCCGCCCTGCACCGCCGCGACGAACGCGCGCGCCTCGTGCAGAAACGCGTCCTCGAAACGGTCGAAAAAGCTCGGCGTGCATTCGTTGCGAATGCCCGTCGCGTCGTAGATCTCGACGCGATTCGCGCGGGGATTGCGGCCGATCGAAAGCGCGCCGGCCGTGCCGATCACTTCGCTGTGAGTATCGTTGCCATGCGCCTGGGTGCGCGACGCGTAGAACATCGCAAGGCCGCCGCCTTCGAATTCGCAGATCGCGACACCGTTGTCGACGTCGCCGAATTGGCGCAGTCCGTCGTGCAGCGCGACCGCGCCCGCCGCGAACACGCGCGTCGCGCGTGGCTTGCCGAGCAGCCAGCGGGCCACGTCGATGTCGTGCACCGTGCAATCGAGAAAGATGCCGCCCGAGGTCGCCGCGAAGCGCACGAAAAAGCCGTCGTCGTCGTTTTTATCGGTGGTCTGCGAGCGCACCAGAAACGGCCGGCCGATCTGTCCCGCCGCGATCCTGTCGAATGCGTCGCGATAGCTCGGATCGAAACGCCGCATGAAGCCGATCGTCGCCTGCAGATGCGGATAACGCGCGGCCTCGGCGAGCACGCGCTCGCATTCGGCGACCTCGAGCGACAGCGGCTTCTCGCAAAACACATGCTTGCCGGCACGCAACGCATCGACGATCTGCTGCGCGTGCAGCGACGACGGCGTAACGAGCCACACCGCGTCCACATTAGGATCGGCGAGCAGGTCCGTGTAATCGTCGTAAAGACGCGGCTCGGGCAACGCAGCGCGCGCCCATGCCAACTCGTCCGCGAGCGGACTGCACGCGGCCACGAGCGCCGCGCCCGGCACGCGATACGCGAGGTTGTCCGCATGCCGCTTGCCGAGCCGCCCAAGCCCGACCACGCCGATTCGCAGCCGCTCCGTGGCCGGCTTCATCACGATGCCTCGCCGAGCTTGAGCGCGCCGCCCTCGCGCCACGAACGCGTGGCGGCTTCGGCAAGTTCGAGCGCCTTCAGACCATCGGCGACCGTCGTGCGCACCGGCTTGCCGTGCGTGACCGCGTCGAAGAAATGCGCGATTTCGAGCGCGTACGCCGCGCGATACCGTTCGAGAAAAAACGCCTCGGGCACGTCGGTCGACACCTGGGTCTTCGAGTACGCGGTGACTTCGGTGGGCCTGACGTTGCCTGCCTGCAGCATCCCGCTGCTGCCGAGCACCTCGAAGCGCTGGTCGTAGCCGTACGCGGCGCGCCGCGCGGTGTTGATCTGGCACAGGCGCCCGCGCTTCGTGCGGATCGTCACGGCGGTCGAATCGATGTCGCCCGCTTCCGCGATCGCCGGGTCGCTCAGGCAACTGCCGGTCGCATGCAGCGTGTCGGCTTCATCGTCGAGAATCCAGCGGAAGATGTCGAAATCGTGAATCAGCATGTCCTTGAAGATGCCGCCCGAGTGCCGGATGTAGTCGACCGGCGGCGCGCCCGGATCGCGGCTCGTCACGACGAGCATTTCCGGCGTGCCGATCTCGCCCGCGTCGATGCGCGCCTTCAGCGCCGAGAACGTCGGATCGAAGCGGCGCTGAAAACCGATCATGCAGACGACGCCGGCGCGCTCCACGGCCTCGGCGCACAGGCGCGCGCGCTCCAGGGTCAGATCGACCGGCTTCTCGCAGAACACGTGCTTCTTCTGCTCGGCCGATTTCACGATCAGCTCCGCGTGCGTGTCGGTGCTCGAACAGATCACGGTCGCGCCGATCGATGCATCGCCGATCGCGCCGTCGATATCCGCGACCTTCGCGCCATGCTGCGCGGCCAGGGCGGCGGCGGCCTCGCGATTGACGTCGACCACGTACTTGAGCCGCACGCCCGGCTGCCGCGCGAGATTCGCCGCATGGATCCTGCCGATGCGCCCCGCGCCGAATACCGCGACGTCGATCGTGTTTACCGCGTCAGTCATCGTAGCCTCCGGTGTCGTTGGATTCCTCAACGTTCAGTTCGAGCTTGTACGCGAGCGCGATAAACAGCGCCTGGCACAGGCAGATCGTGCTGGTCAGCGAGCGGAACGCGAACGCGCTGCCCTCTTTCACATACAGTTGCGTGCTCGCGTAGCGCGCGAGCGGCGATAGCTGGCTGTCCGTGATGACGAGCGTCTTCGCCTGATGATGATGCGCGACGCGCAGGCAGTACTGCGTCTCCTTGCCGTACGGCGCGAAACTGATCGCGATCACGACGTCGCCCTTCTTCACGCTGCGAATCTGCTCGCGATACATGCCGCCGAAACCGGACACCAGATGCACGCGCCTGGGCGTATGCTGCAATGCATAGACGATATAGCTCGCCACCGGAAACGAACGTCGCACGCCGATCACGTAGATGTTGTCGGCCTGTTGCAGCATCTTCACGGCAGCATCGAACTGGCGGTCGTCGAGCCCCGCTTCGAGTTCCTCGAGCCCGCCGCGCGACGCCGCGATGAATTCGCGCGCGACCGCGCCGCCGGAAAGCGTGCCGGGCTTCTCGTCGATCAGCTTGCGGATGCGCTGCTGATAGCTCGGCGACGACACGTGCTGCCCGGTGTACGCCTGACGGAACACCGCCTGCAGATCGGAGAAGCCGGAAAAGCCGAAGCGCTGCGCAAAGCGCACCACCGCCGACGGATGCACGCCGCAGCTCGCGGCGATATCGCTCGTGCGGTCCATCATCACGCTCGAACGATGCTGCTCGATATAGGTCGCGACGTTCTTCAACTGACGCGGCAGCGACTCGTAGTTATCCGCGATGCGCTGCATCAATTCGTCGACGCCCGGCAACGCTTCTTCGGTGCCTGATTCCGCCATGACTGTCTCCCGGGTGCCCGTGCAATGCGGCAGACGCGCCCGCGGCCCGCCGCACGCGCTTCCAACGCTGCCGATTATAGGCAGCCGCCATGCCAAATGGAATGCATTTTCCATTTTTATTTTTCATGAAATTTTCTTTGCAAGGCCTCGGAAGATGACCTAATCTTGGTCGTGAGCGATGGTGCCGCGGCGATTTCGCGCCGCGCGAAATGCGCACGCCAGACGCTCCCTCAATAACGAACGACAGACCGAGAAAGGTGGAGACAATGAGACTTTGCACAGGCAAGGCGACGCTCAGGATTCTGGTGACGGCGTTGACGTTGGCGACGGGATTCGGCGCGGCCTCGGCGGCCCGCGCGGCCGACGCCCACTTCGTGCTGATCAGCCACGCGCCGGATTCGGATTCGTGGTGGAACACGATCAAGAACGCGATCAAGCAGGCCGACGAAGACTTCAATGTCGAGACCGACTACCGCAATCCGCCGAACGGCGACATCGCCGACATGGCGCGTCTCGTCGAACAGGCGGCCGCGCGCAACTACGACGGCGTAATCGTCTCGATCGCCGACTTCGACGTGCTGAAGAGCTCGATCGCGAAGGTCACCGAAAAGCACATTCCGCTCGTCACGATCAATTCGGGCACCGAAGAGCAAAGCGCGAAGCTCGGCGCGATCATGCACGTCGGCCAGCCCGAATACGCGGCGGGCAAGGCGGCGGGCGAAAAGGCGAAAGCGGCCGGCATCAAGTCGTTCCTGTGCGTGAACCACTACGCGACCAATCCGGCTTCGTTCGAGCGTTGCCGGGGCTTCGCCGATGCGATCGGCGTCGACTTCAAGACGTCGACGCTCGACGCGGGCACGGACCCGACCGGCGTGCAGTCGAAGGTCAGCGCGTTCCTGCGCAATCACCCGAATACCCAGGCGGTGCTCACGCTCGGGCCGCTGTCGGCCGATCCGACGTTGAAGGCGTTGCAGCAGATGGGCCTCGCGGGCAAGGTCTGGTTCGCGACGTTCGACTTCGACAGCGACATCGCGAAGGGCATCCAGGACGGCACGATCCAGTTCGCGATCGACCAGCAGCCGTATCTGCAAGGCTATATCCCGGTCGCGGTGCTGGCGATCGCGAAGAAGAACCACACCACCGACCCCGTGAAAATCCGCGAGATCCTGCAAGCCAATCCGAAGTTCAAGGAACGGCTCGCGACCTATGGGCTCTCACCGTCCTATGGGCCGCGCAATATCGGCTCGGGCCCCGGCTTCATCACGAAAGCCAACGTCGACAAGGTGCTCAAGTACGCAGGCCAGTATCGATAAACGCGCGGCCATGCGCCGCCTGACGGGCCGCTTTGCCGGCCTGCCTTTATAGGCCGCTTTCGTGGGCCGCCTTCGTGGGCCGTTCTGATGGCCCACCTCGCATGCCGCTTTTACAGGGCATATCGCGTGTCTCATTGGCGCGCCATTTTTTACGTGCCGCCTTTACGTGCATCGAACGCCCCGCGGCACTGCGTCGACCCGCCGCGCGCGGGCGTATCAAGGAGAGCTTCAATGGGTGTCGCCGACCTGTTCCATTCCCATCACCGCAAGCCGACCCCGCCCGATCCGCGGGACCCGTCGAAGCAGCCCGCGGCGTCGCTCGCGGCGGACGAGCGCGTGCGCCGGGAATCGTGGTTCCGGCATCTGCTCGGGCGCCCGGAATTCGCGGCGCTGGCCGGCACCGTCATGGTGTTCATCGTATTCGGCGTGGCCGCCGGCAACTCGGGGATGTTCAATCTCGACGGCATCATGAACTGGTCGCAGGTCGCGGCCTATCTCGGCCTGATCTCGGTCGGCGCCTGCCTGCTGATGATCGCCGGCGAATTCGATCTGTCGATCGGCTCGATGATCGGCTTCGCCGGCATGATGGTCGCGCTGCCGAGCATGTATTTCCACTGGCCGATCTGGCTCGCGATCGTGTTCGCGTTCGTCGGCTCGATGCTGCTCGGCGCGCTCAACGGCTATCTGGTGATGCGCACGCGGCTGCCGTCGTTCATCGTCACGCTGGCTTTTCTGTTCATCCTGCGCGGTCTCACGCTGGCGCTGTCGGTGAAGTTCGCGGATCGCACGATCATCTCCGGTGTCGGCGACGTCGCGCGCCAGGACTGGTTCGCGCACACGTTCTTCCAGGGCGTCGCGTTCAAGGGTCTGTTCGTCTGGCTCGGCCATATCGGCGTCGTGAAAATGCTCGACAACGGCATGCCGCTCGTGCCGGGCATTCCCAAAGTGCTGCTGTGGTGGCTCGTGCTGGCGGTGGTCTGCGCGTTCACGCTCGCAAAAACGCGCTTCGGCAACTGGATCTTCGCGGCCGGCGGCGACGCCAACGCGGCCAAGAACGTCGGCGTGCCGGTGCGGCGCGTAAAAATCTCGCTGTTCGTGCTGACCGCGTTCTGCTCGTGCCTGTATGCGGTGCTGCAGGTCTGCGATATCGGCTCGGCCGCGGCCGACCGCGGTTTGCAGGCGGAATTCGAGGCGATCATCGCGGCTGTGATCGGCGGCACGCTGCTCACGGGCGGCTACGGCTCGGTGGTGGGCGCGAGTTTCGGTGCGCTGATCTTCGGTGTCGTGCAGATCGGCATCACCTACACCAATGTCGATTCGGACTGGTTCCGCGTGTTCCTTGGCGTGATGCTGCTCGTCGCCGTGCTGTTCAACCACTACGTGCGCGGCCGCGTCGCGGCATCGCGCTAGAAGGAGGTTCATGATGACCGCCATCGAACAGAACGCGAACGCGGACGACATCATCCTCGCGCTCGAAAACGTCAGCCGCTATTTCGGCAACATCATTGCACTGAACGACATCACGCTGCGGCTCAGGCGCGGCGAGGTGCATTGCCTGCTCGGCGACAACGGCGCCGGCAAGTCGACGCTGATCAAGACGCTCGCGGGCGTCTATCAGCCGAGCGCGGGCGTCTACAAGGTGGACGGCAAGCCGGTGCGCTTCACGTCGCCGAAGGAAGCACTCGATCTCGGCATCGCGACCGTCTATCAGGATCTCGCCCTGGTGCCGCTGCTGTCCGTCGCGCGCAATTTCTTCATGGGACGCGAACCGCAAAAAAAACTGTTCGGCTTTCTGAACGTGATGGACCTCGACACCTGCGCGAGCACCGCGCGCGACAAGCTCGCCGAAATGGGCATCAACGTGCGCGACCCGCATCAGCCGATCGGCACGATGTCGGGCGGCGAGCGGCAGTGTCTCGCGATCGCGCGCGCGATTCACTTCGGCGCGCGCGTGCTGATTCTCGACGAGCCGACCGCCGCGCTCGGCGTGAAGCAGAGCTTCAACGTGCTGAAGCTGATCCACACCGCGCGCGCGAAGGGCATCTCGGTGATCTTCATCACGCACAACGTGCACCACGCGTATCCGATCGGCGATTCGTTCACGCTGCTCAATCGCGGCCGCTCGCTCGGCACGTTCACGAAAGCGACGATCAGCAAGGACGAAGTGCTCGACATGATGGCCGGCGGCGCCGAGATGCAGAAGATGATCGGCGAACTCGACGGCGCGACGATCTGACCGATTCGCGCGGCTCGACCGGCACCTGCAGCGCCGGCAACCGCGCCTAGCTATCCAGGACTATTCATGGCTCACTCCAGCACCTCCAGCAGCAGCGCGAGCGGCAGCCGTTTCGCGCCGGGACGCAGCCGCGACATCGTCTGCCTCGGCCGGCTCGCGGTCGACCTGTACGCGCAGCAGGTCGGCGCGCGGCTCGAAGACGTGTCGAGCTTCGCGAAGTATCTCGGCGGTTCGTCGGCGAATATCGCGTTCGGCTGCGCGCGGCTCGGGCTCGACGCGGCGATGCTCGCGCGCGTCGGCAACGATCACATGGGCCGCTTTCTGACCGAAACGCTCGTGAAGGAAGGCTGCGACGTGAGCCACGTGCGGATCGATCACGAACGGCTGACCGCGCTCGTGCTGCTCGGTCTGAAGGATCGCGACACGTTCCCGCTGATTTTCTATCGCGAGAACTGCGCGGACATGGCCGTCGACGAAGCCGACTTCGACGAGGCGTTCATCGCGTCGTCGAAAGCGCTGCTGATTACCGGCACGCACTTCTCGACCGAGCAGGTCAACCGCGCGAGCCGTCGCGCGCTCGAGTACGCGCGCCGCAACGACGTGCGCACCGTGCTCGACATCGACTATCGGCCGGTGCTGTGGGGCCTCACCGGCAAGGCCGACGGCGAGACCCGCTTTATCGCGAGCGAAGGCGTGAGCGCGCATTTACAGCGCATTCTGCCGCTGTTCGATCTCGTGATCGGCACCGAGGAGGAATTCCGCATTGCCGGCGGCAAGACCGAACTGATCGATGCACTCGCGATGGTGCGCGCGGTCACGCCGGCCACGCTGGTATTGAAGCGCGGACCGCTCGGCTGTCAGATCATCGACGGCAACGTGCCCGCGGCGCTCGACGACGTGCCCATTCAGGGCGGCGTCGAAGTCGAAGTGCTGAATGTGCTCGGCGCGGGCGATGCGTTCGCGTCGGGCTTCCTGTCCGGCTGGCTGCGCGACCAGCCGCTCGACGCATGCGCGCGCGCCGCGAATGCGAGCGGCGCGCTGGTCGTGTCGCGGCACGGCTGCGCACCGGCGATGCCGACACCGGCCGAACTCGACTACTTCCTGCGCGAAGCAAAAACCGATCCGCAGCGGATGCGCCGCCCGGATCGCGATGCGACGCTCGCGCGTCTGCATCGGGTGTCGCCGGCGCGCAAGCCGTGGCACGAAGTGCTCGGCTTCGCGTTCGATCATCGCAACCCGTTCTTCGAACTCGCGCAGCAGACCGGCGCCGACGAAGCGCGTATCGCGTATCTGAAGCACCTGTTCGTCGAAGCAGTCGCGCAGACCGAACACGAGTTGAATCTGCAAGGCCGCATCGGCGTGCTGATCGACGACCGTTACGGTCAGGACGCATTGAACGCCGCCACCGGACGCGGCTGGTGGATCGGCCGACCGGTCGAATTGCCGGGCTCCGTGCCGCTCGTGTTCGATCATGGCCGCTCGATCGGCACCACGTTGATCGCGTGGCCGCAAGAACACGTCGTCAAATGCCTCGTGCAGTTCCATCCGGATGAGCCGATCGAGCAGCGTCTCGAACAGGAAGCGCAATTGCGCGCGCTGTACGACGCGACGCAGGCAAGCGGCCACGAATTGCTGCTCGAAGTGATTCCGCCGAAGCATGCATCGTTGCCGCAGGGGCCGGACATCGTGTATCGCGCGCTCAAGCGTCTGTACAACCTCGGCATCTACCCCGAGTGGTGGAAGCTCGAACCGATGGACGCCGCGCAATGGCAGGCCGTCGACGCGCTGATTGCCGAGCGCGATCCATACTGCCGCGGCGTCGTGCTGCTCGGCTTGTCGGCGGCCGTCGAGCAATTGTCCGAGGGCTTTCGCGCGGCCGCGCAAGCCACCACGTGCCGCGGCTTTACGGTCGGCCGCACGATCTTTCACGAACCGAGCCAGGCGTGGCTGGCCGGCGAAATCGACGACGACGAGCTGATCAGGCGCGTGCGTCAGCGGTTCGAAACGCTGATCGCCGCATGGCGCGCCGCGCGCGGCACGGCGAGGCCAGGCACACCCGGCACGCCGCATCATGTTCATCAGGAGCAGGCCGCATGAACGAGCGCATCATGCATGACGACACCCTGTCCCCGAGAACCGTCCCCACGCGCACGAGTACGGGCGGCACGGTCCGCCTGACGATGGCCCAGGCGCTGGTGCGCTATCTCGCCGCGCAGCGCGTGGCCACCGAAGACGGCAACGGCGTCGAGCCGCTGTTCGGCGGCGTGTTCGCGATCTTCGGCCACGGCAATGTCGCGGGCATCGGCGAAGCGCTGTATCAGCATCGCGACGCACTGCCGACGCTGCGCGCGCACAACGAACAGGCGATGGCGCACAGCGCGATCGCGTTTGCGAAAGCGCATTTCCGCCGCCGCATGATGGCGGTCACGACTTCGATCGGGCCGGGCGCCACCAACCTGCTGACCGCCGCCGCGCTCGCGCACGTGAACCGTTTGCCGGTGCTGCTGTTGCCCGGCGATATCTTCGTGTCGCGCGCGCCCGATCCGGTGTTGCAGCAACTCGAAGACTTCGGCGACGGCGGCGTCTCCGCGAACGATGCGTTCAAGCCGCTGTCGCGCTACTTCGACCGCATCGTGCATCCGGCGCAATTGCTGAGCGCGCTGCCGCGCGCGCTGCGCGTGCTGACCGACGCCGCGTTGTGCGGACCGGTCACGCTCGCGTTACCGCAGGACGTGCAGGCGCAGGCGTGGGATTTTCCGGAGGATTTCTTTGCGCCGCGCGTCGTGCGCTTGCATGCGCCCGCGCCGCGCATCGACGATATCGACGCCGCGTGCGCGCGTCTGCGGCAGGCGAAGCGGCCGCTGATCGTCGCCGGCGGCGGTGTGCTGTACAGCCGCGCGGCCGAGGCGTTGCACCGCTTCGCGCACGCGCATGGCGTGCCGGTCGCGGAAACGCAGGCCGGCAAGAGTTCGCTCGCATGGAGCGATCCGCTGAACGCCGGCGCGCTCGGCGTGACGGGTTCGCCCGCGGCGAACGCGCTCGCGCACGATGCCGACTGCGTGCTGGCAATCGGCACCCGTCTGCAAGACTTCACGACCGGCTCGAACACGCTGTTCACGCAGGCCGACGTGATCGCGATCAACGCGAATGCGCTCGACGGCCTCAAGCATCGCGCGTTCGTCGTCGAAGCCGATGCGCGGCTCGCGCTCGATGCGCTCGCCGATGCGCTGCAAGGCTGGCACGCGCAACGCACGTGGACCGCGCGCGCGCACAAGCTCGCGTCGGGCTGGCGCGATACCGTCGGCTCGCTCACGCATGCGCCGCAACGCGACGCGGTGCTGCCCTACGAGGGCGACGTGATCGGCGCGGTGCAGCGTTCGAGCGCGCATTCGGCCACCGACGACATCGTCGTGTGCGCGGCCGGCACCCTCCCCGCCGATCTGCACAAGCTGTGGCGCGCGGGCCGGCCCGGCGCGTATCACGTCGAATACGGCTATTCGTGCATGGGTTACGAGATCGCGGGCGGGCTCGGCGTGAAGCTCGCGCGGCCCGATCGCGAAGTGATCGTGATTCTCGGCGATGGCAGCTATCTGATGATGAACAGCGAAATCGCGAGCTCGGTGATGCTCGGCGCGAAGCTGATCGTAATCGTGCTCGACAACCGTGGCTTCGGTTGCATCAATCGTCTGCAACAGGCCTGCGGCGGCGCGCCATTCAATAATCTGCTCGATAACTGCGTGCACGGACCGGCCGGCGTGCCGCGCATCGACTTCGCCGCGCATGCGCGCGCGCTCGGCGCCGAGGCCGAGCATGCGGGCAATATCGCGGAACTCGAAGCGGCGCTGCAACGCGCGCGCGCCGCGAATCGCACGTACGTGATCAGCATCGACACCGACCCGGCCCGCACCACCGAAGACGGCGGCTGGTGGTGGGAAGTCGCGGTGCCCGAAGTGTCGACACGCGATGCGGTGCGCGACGCGCGCGCGAAATACGACGCGCAGCTCGCGGCGCGCACGGCGCCACCCGCGCGCTCACACGGCGACGATCACGGCGATCACGAATGAGGACATCCGCATGACTGCTTTCGACGTACGCATCGGCATCAATCCGCTCTCGTGGATGAACGACGACCTGCCGTCGCTCGGCGGTGAAACACCCCTCGACGTCGCGCTAAGCGAGGGCCGCCAGATCGGCTACCAGGGGTTCGAGCTCGGCAACAAGTTTCCGCGCGAGCCGCAGGCGCTGAAGACGTTGCTCGCGCAATACGACCTCGCGCTCGTGTCCGGCTGGTATTCCGGGCGGCTTGCGAAACGCGGCGTCGCCGACGAAATCGCCGCGGTCGGCCCGCATCTCGACCTGCTCGCGCAAAACGGCGCGACGGTGATGGTGTATGGCGAAGTCGCCGATTCGATTCAGGGCGCGCCACGGCCGCTGTATCAACGGCCGCGTTTTTTCAGCGACGCGCAATGGGATGCGTACGCGGCGCGGGTCGACGAATTCGCGCGTTATACGCTGTCCCGCGGCGTGCGGCTTGCGTACCATCATCATATGGGCGCGTACGTCGAAACGCCGGCCGACGTCGATCAGTTGATGGCGCGCACGAGCGACGCGGTCGGCCTGCTGTTCGACGCCGGCCACATCACGTTCGCGGGCGGCGATGCGCTCGCGGTGCTCGACAAACACATCACGCGCGTGTGCCACGTGCATTGCAAGGACGTGCGCCCCGCCGTCGCGAAGCTCGCGCGCAATCGCAACTGGAGCTTTCTCGACGCGGTGATCGCCGGTGCATTCACGGTGCCGGGCGACGGCGCGGTGAATTTTCCGGGCATCATCGGCCGGCTGAAGCGGCACGGTTATTGCGGCTGGCTGGTCGTCGAAGCGGAACAGGACCCGGTGGTCGCGCCGTCGTTCGAGTACGCGCGGAAAGGCTTCAGGACATTACGGGCGCTCGTCGATGCACCGCTCGACGGCGGCGCCGAGGAGGCAGCATGAGTTTATTGGTGAAGGCCCAGCGCGACGGCCAGACGATCGCGCGCGTCACGCCGCAGTCGGCCTGCTGGCGCTATGTCGGATTCGCCGCGTACCGGCTCGGCACGAACGAAGTCGTGCACGTGTTCGAGACATCGCGCGAAGTGTGCATCGTCGTGCTGACGGGCGCGGTGGATATCGAAACACCCAACGCGACATGGACCTCGCTCGGTTCGCGCGACAGCGTGTTCGAGGACGCGGCACCCTATGCGGTGTATCTGCCGCCGAAGGTGCGCGCGACGGTGCGTGCGTGCCGCGATGCCGAGATTGGCGTGGCGAGCGCACCGGCCAGAGGTGAGTACCCGGCGCGGCTGATCGAGCCCGCGTCGATGAAGCGCTCGACGCGCGGCAAATCGCTGAATACGCGCTACGTCTGCGATATTCTTCCGCAGACCGAGCCCGCGGAAGCGCTGCTCGTCGTCGAGGTAAGAACGCCGGGCGGTCATGCGTCGAGCTATCCGCCGCACAAGCACGATACCGACAACGTTCCACACGAGAGCTCGCTCGAGGAAACCTACTATCACCGGCTCGATCCGCCGCAGGGTTTCGCGTTCCAGCGCGTGTACACCGATGCGCGCGATATCGACGAATCGATGGCCGTCGAGGATCACGACGTCGTGATGGTGCCGCGCGGCTATCATCCGGTCATCGTGCCGTATGGCTACGACTCGTACTATCTGAACGTGATGGCGGGCAGCCAGCGGGTCTGGCATTTTCACAACGACCCGGCGCACGAGTGGATCATCAACAAGGAGGCTTGAGCGGTCACGCTGCGCGTCAGTCTTCGCCGCCCTGCTTTCTCGCGGCCAGATCGACGCGCAGCGTGCCGTCTTCGCTCATGCGCACCGTGCCCTTCGATACGTCGCGGCGATACCCGTATAGATCGAATTTCATTGCACCGGGGTTCGAACTGTCTTCGATATACGTGCGCGTATTCGTGACGAGCGAATTGAACATCTTCACGTCGCCTGACTCGATCCACACGAAGCTGCGGCCCGCGCCGACGGGCGGCGTCGCGACGCTCGCGCCGTCGTCGTGCCTGAATTTCAGCACGAGGCCCGCGCCGGTCACGGTCGCGCTCGCCAGGCGCGCGACCAGCATCGGCGGCGGAAATACCGTGTTCTGATCGAACACGAGCTCGTTGCCGTTTAGCACGACGCCCTTGCGCGCGAACGGCGTCAACGACGCCAGCGGAATGTCGAGCGCGCGCAGCAGTCCCGCTTGCGGCACGCCCAGCACCTTCACCGCGGTCGGCCGATACACCAGATGCCGTTCGTCGCGCGCGGCGATCGTGCCGCTCATCGTGGTCGGCAGCCATACGCCCGGAAAGTGATTCCACAGCTTGATGCCGCCCGTCACTTCGAGCTTGCCGTCGACGGATTTCAGTTGCAGATCGTTCAGCGAGCGCGGCGCGTAGTCGAGCAGATAATCGTTGAAGAGCGCCGCCATCGCGGGCCACGGCTCGACGACTTCACCGCCGATGATATGGATGTCGTACTGATCGGGATCGTCGAAATCGACGGGCTCTCCGGGCCTTTTCGGCACCATTTGCGCATCGAGCGAACGCACGTGAAAACCGATGCGTCCCGCCACGTAGAAGTCGACGTTCCGCACGTGAATCAGCGGCGCGGCGCCTCGCGAATGACGCTCGTCATCCGGAGCCGAAGTCAATGCCGCGCGCGTGCCGACTGGAACCGCATGCGCCGCCGATGTGCCGCGCAGGTCCGGCGGCACGTATTGCCATACCGCGCGCGCCTGCGCGAGCGAGGCCTGCTGCGCGCGCAGCAGGCTGTCGTTATAGCGCGCGCTCGCGCTGCCGGTTTGCGGCGGCGACGCGTCGGCCGCGCTCGCGAGCGTCGGATACGACGGCAGATGCACGTCGAGCGCGCCCGTTTCGTCGAACGTCAGATAGCCGGCCGCCATCTGCTCGCGATAGTGGTACAGGTCTAGCACGAACGGCGCTTTCGCATCGACCGATGCATCCGACGCATCCGACGCGAGCGGCACGATCGCCATGTCGATGTTCATCGGCATCGAGCGCATGAACTTCACGTCGCCGCCTTCGACGAGCAAACCGCGCGCGGGCATCGTCGCGGGCCAGTCGATGTTCGGCACCGTGCCGTCGTCGAGCGTGAAGCGCACCCCCGCCGCGCTCGTTTCGATCCGCGTGATCGTCATGCGCAGCGCGGGCGGCGGCGTCAGTTTCGCGACCTGCATCACGACGTCGTCGCCATCGAGCCGCGCGATCGGCGTATCGACCTTCAGCAGATCGGCCATGCGCACGTGCGCGGCCTGCATCAGCCTGTCCGCGCCGACGCCGGCCACCTCGACGTGATCGGGATGGAATACGAGTTCGCCGGCGTTGCGCATCGACAGCGTACCGGTCAGCGAGATCGGCACCCATGTGTCGCGATGCATCTCGCCGGTGATGCGCAGCGTGCCATCGTCCCGCGGCACGACGCGCATATTGCGCAGCGGCGAGCCCCGGTACCGGAACAGATAGCGATCGAAGATCGCGGTGAGCTTCCCGCTGTCGAGCGTCACGGTGCCGCGATGGACATGGATCGTCGTGCTGGCCGGATCGTCGAACACGATCGGCTGGCCGGGGTGCGTCGGCGTCAGCGTCGCGGCCATGTCGTGAATCATGAAGCCGATGTCGCCGGTCACGCGAAAGTCGACATCGCGCGCGAACATCAGCGAGCCGTCGATGCCGGAATCGCGCAACGTCAGTGGGCGGCTGCGTTTTTCGCTCATGCCGCTTGCCGCGGGAAGGCGCGCGGCGATGCGTTGTTCGGCCGCGAGTTGCGCGGCTTTGGCGCGTTCGAGGGTCGGACGGGGTGAGGAAGCAGGTTCGGTGTCGTTAGCCGAGGCGGTGTCGTATGACGGAGCAGCCGAAGCGTTGGCGTTTGCGTTTGTCTGGCTACTCCCATTGCCGGATGCGCTCGCCACATTTTGCGCTTTCGATGATGCATCGCCCGAAGTGGAACTCGCGTCCGCGCACGCGCACATCAGCAACGCGGCGGCCAGCAGCGCCGTGCCGACGCCCCACCGCGGGCGCCTTGCATGCTCGACGAGCTGCCGGCGCCGTTGGGCCTGCCATTCGACTTTCGCTACAACGCGCCCTTCGTCCAGCGCCGCTCGCTGTTTCATCACGTCTCCTCCTGAAGCCGCGGCGCGTCTTTCGCGCGTCGGACGCGGCAGGGTTCGTCGCGCATCCGGCACGATACGTGGGCCATCGGTGAGCCGTACGCGGGCTTGTTGAAATGCCACGCCGCCGTTGCGCGTCTTTGACCTGATTGTCTTTATTTATCCGTGCGCTGCCGACAAGATTTCTGGAGGACGCTCACCAAACGATCGGGCGTTTGAATCGGCCTGTCGAATTGGCGGAAAGCACTGTGTGGCGGGCGCGAGCGGCGGTGTCGAAGAAGCGGTTCAAACGCCACGACGGCCCGCGTGTCGGCGGTCCGGAGCGTGCCAGCGCCGCGGGCGGCGATATTCATGCGCGTGCAACGTCTGGCGGGCTATATGCGGCAGCGAGTCGGGCAGAATCGGGCAACCCGCGCCGCGTCCGTCAGCCCACCCCCAGCCACTCGCGCATCACATCCGCACGCGCGAGAAACGACGCGAGCGCGCCGTCGAACACGATCTCGCCGTGCCCCATCACGGCGACGCGGCTTGCGATTTCCCGCGCGATCACGAGACGCTGTTCGATCAGCAGCATCGCGACGCCGCGCTCGCGCAATACCCGCAGACAATCAGCGACCTGCTCCATCACCCGACTCGCGAGACCTTCGCCGGGCTCGTCGATCAGCAGCAGATCGGGGTCGCCGAGCAGCGCCCGCGCGAGCGCGAGCATCTGCTGCTCGCCACCGGACAGCGCCCCGGCGCGCGTGCGCTCGCGCTCGGCGAGCACGGGAAACAACGCATAGGCATCGTCGAGCGTGAAGCGCGGCGTGCGGCGGCGCGCGCGCGGCGCGCTGCCGAGCAGCAGGTTTTCGTGAACGCTCAGCCCAGCGAACACGTCGCGATGCTCAGCCACGTAGCCGAGGCCGAGACGCGCAATTTCGAACGTGCGCAAACCCGCGAGCGAACGGCCCGCGAAACGCAGCTCGCCGTCGCTGCGCACGAGGCCCATGATCGCGCGCGAGAGCGTCGAGCGGCCCGAGCCGTTGCGCCCGACGAGCGCGAGCACTTCACCGGGCTCGATGCTCAGCGTGACGCCGTGCAGGACCTGGCTCGCGCCATACCACGCGTTCAGGTCGCGGATGTCGAGCAGGGGTGTCATTCGGCGGCACCTTTGCCGGCTTCGCTCGCCGCCCTGCCCATTTCCTCGCCTGCGCGTTCGCCGAGATACGCCGCCCGCACCGCCGCATCCGCGCGAATCGCCGCCGGCGGACCGCTCGCGATGACGCGCCCCTGCACGAGCACCGAAATGCGATCGGCGATCGCGAACACCGCGTCCATGTCGTGCTCGACCATCAGCAACGTGCGGCCTGCGGTGGTCTCGCGGATCAGCTCGATCGCGCGCGCCGCCTCCGCGCGGTTCATACCCGCGGTCGGCTCGTCGAGCAGCAGCGTGTGCGCGCCGCCCGCGAGCGCGATGCCGAGATCGAGCGCGCGCTGCTCCGCGTAACTGAGCGTGCCGGCCGCGACGTCGCGGCGCGCGCCGAGGCCGACCGCATCGAGCACCTCGGCGGCGCGCGCATCGACCGCTGACGAACCCGTCAGGCGCTGCCACCAGCGCGTGCGGTCGCGCTCGGCCAGCATCGCCGCGCAGCGCAGGTTGTCGAACACACTGAGCCGCGCGAACACGCTCGTGCTCTGGAAGCTGCGCGCGAGGCCGCGCCGCGCGATCGCGGCCGGCGCGAGCCGCGTGATGTCCGCGCCGAACAGATGGATGCGCCCCGCGCTCGGCCGCGCGCCGCCCGCGATCAGATTGAACAGCGTCGACTTGCCCGCGCCGTTCGGGCCGATCAGCGCATGCCGCTCGCCAGGCTCGATCTCGAGATCGACGCCGCGCAGAATCCGTGTCGAGCCGAAGCGCTTTTCGATGCCGTAGAGCGCGAGCGCGGGGATCATCGCGCGTCTCCGGGGAGTCGTGCGGGGCATGTTGCGTGAGCGGCGAGGGACGAGTGCGCGCGGATGGCGCGGCGCATCGTCAATCCAGCCAATATGGCGAGCGCGCCGAGCAGGAGCGCTAGCCGTGGCGGCGAAGCGGCCAGCGTCGACAGCAGCGGCACGGCGGCGCTCGCACCAAAGAGCGCGCCGAGCGCCGCGCCCTCGTCCGCGCCGAACTGGGCCGCGTAAGCCCATTGCACCGCGAGCACGATTGCCGCGAGCCCCAGCAGCGCCGCCGCCGCGCTCCACAGATACGCCGCCCGGCAACGCCGCCAGCCGTGCGCCGCGATACGCGCCGCGTGCCGCGTGCCGAAACCCGCGAGCCCATCGGGCGCCGCCATCACGACGGCGACAAAGAACAGCCCGAGATAAAACAGCCACGCCCGCGTGACGCTCGCGACGATCACGCTGAAGAACGTCAGCACGACCGCGCCCGCGACCGGTCCGAAAAACGCGGCGGTCCCGCCGGTCACCGTCGCGATCAGCACCGCGCCCGAGCGCATCATGCCGACGCTTTCGGTCGACACCAGCTCCATATTGATCAGCCCCAGCGTCCCCGCGACGCCCGCGAAAAACGCCGACAGCACGACCACGCCATAGCGCACGCGCGGCGGATAGCAGCCAATTGCCGCGGCGCGCGCCGGGTTGTCGCGCACCGCGTTCGCGAGACGCATGAACGGCGTGCGCGACAGCGCGAACATCGCGACACTCGCGACGACACACCACACTGCGATCAGCGCATAGGCCTCGCGCGCCGGGCCGAAACTCCAGCCGGCGAGCGGGCCGGTAAGACGGGCGCCGCTCGCGCGATCGATCGCGACACCCGCCTCGCCGCCGAACCAGTCCGGCAACGCCCACGCGGCCGCGACGACGAGTTCGCCGAGGCCGAGCGTGATCATCGCGAACGCGGTGCCGGCGCGCCGCGTCGCGATAAAGCCGAGCAGCACACCGCACAACGCGCCGCCGAGACCACCGACGAGCGGCAACAGCACGAGCGGCATGCCGCTCGCGTTGAACACATGCGCGGCGATCAGCGCGCCGAGTCCCGCATACGCGGCGTGACCGAACGACAGCAGCCCGGTCTCGCCGAGCAGCAGGTTGTACGACAGCGCGAACACGATCATCGTCGCGCTTTGCGCGAGGTACGCGAGCAGCCAGCTATGCGGCCACACGAACGGCGGCACGGCAAGGAACGCGACCAGCGCGAGCCAGGGCGCGAGCGAGCGCCGCCTACGCATGATCGTCACGCCGTCCGAAAAGCCCGCGCGGCCTGAACGCCAGCATCGCGACGAGCAGCAGATAAGGCAATAGCGGCGCGAGTTGCGCGAGCGTCAGCGCGTCCCACTCGGGCGGCAGCACCGCGCCGGCGAGCGCCATCACGTCGCCCAACGACACGTCGCTCGCGACCGCCAACGTCTGCACGCAGCCGACCAGCAGCGACGCAAGCAGCGCCCCGCTCAACGAACCGAGCCCGCCGATCACGACGACGACGAACACGATCGAGCCGAGCGATTCGGCCATCGCCGGTTCGATCACGAAGAGCGGCGCGCCGATCACGCCCGCCAGCGCCGCGAGCGCGGTGCCGGCCGCGAACACGCCGGTGAACACGCGCGGCACGTTGTGGCCGAGCGCTTCGACGGCCCGCGGATGCGTGAGCGCCGCGCGCACGATCAACCCCGTCTTCGATACGCGCAGCACCGCGACGAGCACCGCGAGCATCGCCAGCGACACCGCCATCATGAACGCGCGATAACGCGCGAAGGTCGCGCCGTACAGCGAAAACAGCGGACCGTCGAGCACAGCCGGGATCGGCGCGGACAACGGACCGAGCCCCCAACCGAGCTTGACGAGCTCGCCGAGCAGATACGCGGCGCCGAACGTCAGCAGCAGCTCGGGCAGATGACCGTGCACGCGCACGCGCCGCAGCAGCCAGCGCTCGAGCGCCGCGCCGAGCAGACCGACGACGAGCGGCGCGACCACCAGCGCGCTCCAGAACCCCGCGCGCGCCGCCACCGAAAAGCCGACATACGCACCGAGCATGTAGAAGCTCGCATGCGCGAAATTGAGCACGCCGAGCATGCTGAAAATCAGCGTCAGCCCGGCCGACAGCATGAACAGCAACAGCCCGTAGCTGAGGCCGTTGAGCAGATTGATGACGAACGACTGCACGCGTCTGGTCTACCTGTGTTTTTTGCTGCGTTTGCGTTTGCGTCTGCGTTTCGCCCGGGTTGCCCGCTAGTCCGCCCTCTGGTCCGCCCGCGCGGCCGCGCACAGCGGCTCGAGTGCCGCGCGCAGTTCGGCGGGCAGGCTCACCGGGCGGCGCGTCACGCGATCGACGTAGACGTGCACGAAATGCCCCTGCGCGGCGGCCTCGGCGTCGCCCTGCCTGAAGAGCCCCACCTCGTAGCGCACGCTCGACGTGCCGAGCCGCGCAACCCGCAAGCCCGCATCGACGCGATCCGGAAACACGAGCGGCGCGAAGTAGTTGCACTGCGTTTCGACGACGAGCCCGATCGTCGCGCCGTGCTCGAAATCGAGCACCCCCGAGCGGATCAGATACTCGTTCACGACGGTGTCGAAATAGCTGTAGTAGACGACGTTGTTCACGTGCCCGTAGACGTCGTTGTCCATCCAGCGTGTCGGGATCGGCAGGAAATGCGCATAGGCGGCGCGCGAGGCCGGGGCGGGTTTGTTCATCGGACGTGGCGGCTTGTCGATTGTCGAGTTTGTCGGGTGTGTCGATACGAACGTCAAAGAGACTCGGTCAGCATGCGGCGATAGTCGTCGGCGCTCGCTTCGCGTGGATTCGTGCGATGGCAATGGTCCAGCAGCGCGCCCTGCACGACCTTGTCGAACATGCTCTCGTCGACCCCCATCTGCTTGAGGCCGGTCGGCAAACCGAGCCTCGCCGTCATGTCGAACAGCGCCTGCGCGAGATCCGCGTGATCCGGCAAACCCATCACGCGACGCATCCGCGCATAGCGGCGCTCGGCCACCACGCTCGGCGCGCGCTCGTTAAAGCGCAGCACCGCGGGCAGCACGACCGCGTTCAGCGTGCCGTGATGCAGCGACGTGCGGCCGTTCACCTTCAACCCGCCCAACGGATGCGACAGCGAGTGCACGCAGCCGAGCCCCTTCTGGAACGCCATCGCGCCCTGCATCGACGCGCTCATCATGTTCAGACGCGCTTCGCGATCGGCGCCGTCCGCGCACGCGCGCTCGATGCTGTGCCATGCGCGCTCGAGCCCGTCGAGCGCGATGCCGTCGGCGGGCGGATTGAAGGCCGGCGCGAGGAAAGTTTCGATGCAATGCGCGATCGCATCCATGCCGGTCGCGGCCGTCAGGCCCGGCGGCAAGCCGAGCGTGAGCCCGGGATCGCACAGCGCCGATTTCGGCAGCAGATTCCACGAGTGAAAGCCGAGCTTGCGGCCGTCGTTCAGGATCACGATCGCGCCGCGCGCCACCTCGCTGCCGGTGCCGGCGGTGGTCGGAATCGCGATCAGCGGCGCGACCGCGTCGGTGATCTTCGCGCTGCCGCCCTCGATCGTCGCGTACTGCGTGAGCGGCCCCGGATGCGTGGCCGCGATCGCGACGCCCTTCGCGAGATCGATCGACGAGCCGCCGCCGACCGCGATCAGCCCGTCGCAGCCCTCGTCGCGATACATCCGCGCGGCGGCCAGCACCCTCTCCTCGGTCGGGTTCGACGGCGTGTCGTCGAAGAGCGGCACGTCGCCGAGCTGCAGCGCGTCGAGCGCGCGCCGCGCGATGCCGGCCGCGACCACGCCCTTGTCGCTGATCACGAGGGGACGCCCGATGCCGATGCGCGCGCATTCGGACGACAGTTGCGACAGTGCGTCGTAGCCCAGATGAATGTGGGTCAGGTAGTAAATGTAGGCCATGTCGTTGCTTCTCCCTGAGCGTGCGCTCATTGACCGCTGATTGACGTGGATGAACCGTTCGCTGGTTCGGTTGGCGTGCCGTCCGGTGCGGGTTGCGCCGCCCATCCATCGCGCGATGCGTTCAGCCGTGCCGCGTCGCGCATGTCATTGCCCCGGCCGCTCGACGAACTCGAACGGCAGACCGCGCCGCCGCATCCATTCGCCGAGCGCCTGGCCCGTGCCGGCGCGCCACGGCCGCAGCTTCGCCGGCTCGACCAGCCGGTATTCGAGCAACTCCGGCGACAGCGAGACCGTCCCGTGCGCCTTCACGTGATACGCGATGATCAGCTCGTTCTTGCGGATGAATTCGTAGACGCCGATCAGCTCGACCGATTCCGCGTGCAGCGACGTCTCTTCGAGCACTTCGCGCGCGATGCCCTGCTCCGGCGTCTCGCCGTTTTCGAGGAAACCGGTGATCAGCGCGAACATGCCCTCCGGCCACGCGGCATTGCGCGCGAGCAGGACCTTGCCCTCGTACTCGACGATCGCGGCGACGACCGGCAGCGGGTTGTTCCAGTGGACATAGCCGCACTCGATATCGGGACAGCTCTGGCGGATGCGGCCGCCCTCGTGTTCGGGGTCGGCGCGTTCGGTCAGCGGCTTCGCGCAGCGGGGACAGAATCGGTACTCGGTCATGGCGGGGGACGTCTCTTTGTTTCGTGTCTGTGGCTGATGGTGGGGGTGCGGTTTGGCGGTGTGCGCTGGCGACGGGACGGGTGAGTGAAAGCGTCGAAGGTCATGCCTGTTCGTCGACGCGGGGCCGAGGCCGGTCGCGCTTCATTCGTGCTTCATTCGCGCTTCATCACGCGGCGCACAGCTCGCGCACCTCGGCGGCGAAACGCTCGACCGTTTCGGGCTGCGTGTCCCACGCGCACATCAGCCGGCAGCCGCCCGCGCCGATGAACTCGTAGAACTTCCAGCCGCGCGCGCGCATCGCTTTGGCGGCGCGCGGCGGCAACTGCGCGAAGACCGCGTTCGATTCGCTCGCAAACATGATGCTCACACCCGGAATTTCCTGCAACCGCGTTTGCAGCAGACGCGCCATCGCGTTCGCGTGACGCGCATTGCGCAGCCACACGTCGTTGTCGAGCAGGCCGAGCCACGGCGCGGAGATGAAGCGCATCTTCGACGCGAGTTGCCCCGCCTGCTTCAGGCGATAGGCGAAATCGTCGGCGAGCGCGCGATCGAAGAACACCACGGCCTCGCCGACCGGCAAGCCGTTCTTCGTGCCGCCGAAGCACAGCACGTCGACGCCGGCGCGCCACGTGATCTCCGACGGATGCACGTCGAGCGCGGCGACCGCGTTCGCGAAACGCGCGCCGTCCATATGCACCTTCAGATGACGGCGCTTCGCAATCGCGGCGATCGCGCGCACTTCCTCGACGCTGTAGACGGTGCCGACTTCAGTCGACTGCGTCAGCGTGACGACTTTCGGCTTCGGATAGTGGATATCGGCGCGCCGCGTGACGACGGCTTCGATCGCATCGGGCGTGAGCTTGCCGCCGCTGCCCGGCGCCGTCAGCAACTTCGAGCCGCCCGAGAAGAATTCGGGGCCGCCGCATTCGTCGGTTTCGATGTGCGCGAGTTCGTGGCAGATCACCGAGTGATACGACTGGCACAGCGACGCGAGCGCGAGCGAATTGGCCGCGGTGCCGTTGAACACGAAGAACACTTCGCAATCGGTCTGGAACAGGTCGCGCAGACGGTCGCACACCTGGTTGGTCCAGGAATCGTCGCCATAGGCCGGCTCGTGGCCGCTGTTGTTGGCGGCGATCAGCGCGTCGAGCGCTTCGGGACAGATGCCGGCGTAGTTGTCGGACGCGAAATGTTGCATGGTGGCACGACGCACCCGGCGACAGGCGCATGGGGATGACGGAAAGCGGTCATTTTAGTGCGAGCGTGCGAGATTTGTTTCATGGGTGACGGTTTGGGCGGTGCGCCGGGGCGGTGGCGGGGTTTCGGGGTCAATCCGGCATGCCGTCAGGGCCGCGCGGCACGCGCGCCACCACGACGAGCCCGGCCGCGCCCGCCAGCAGCGCGCCCGCCGCCAGCCACAACGCCGGCGAGAACGATCCCGTGTGCGCGGCAATCGGCGCGGCCACCAGCGGACCGGCGATCTGGCCGATGCCGTAAGCCGCCGTCGCATAGCCCATCAGCCCGGCCGCGTCGTCGCCGCGCAGACGCCGCGCCTCGCGCATCGCAAACAACGTGATCGCGGTGAACGGCAGACCGATCAGGATGCTGCCGAGCGAAAAACCGCCCGCCGTCGGCCAGACGATGCCGAGTGCGATACCGATCGCCTGCAGCACGTAACTGCCGGCGAGCAGCGCGCGGTTATCCCAATGCACGGGCAGACGCGCGGCCAGCAATGCGCCGACGATCAGTGCCGCGCCGAACATCGGCCAGAACAGGTCCGGCCACGATGAGCCCGGCAGCGCATGGCGCGCGATGACCGGCAGGAACGTCGCCGTAATGATGTAGCCGAAGCCGGGGATGCCGTAAAGCAGGACCAGCCAGAACGCGTCGGCGCGATGGACCACGGGGCCCGGGTGAGCGCGGGCCGCGCGCGGCGGGTTCGTGGCGGCATTGGATCGTGTCGCGGAACCTGCGGCGGCGCTGGACTTCGCAACGCCTGCCGCCGCGCGCGGCGCATCGCCAAATACCGGCCAGACCAGCGCCGACAGCACCGCGCCGATCACCGCGAAGCCGATCCACCCGACCGTGGCGCCATAGCCGCCCGCGGCGCTGACCAGCAAACCCGTCCCGACGATGCCCACGCCCGGCCCCGTATAGATCACGCCGCCCCATGCGTTGGCCCCGAGTTCGGCAAGCCGCCGCAAGCCCCACTGGGACGCGAACACGAAAGTCCACGCGCTGACCGCGCCGGCGATGAAGCGCGCCAGCGACCACACCCAGAACTGGCCGGTGACGCCCATCACGAACGTCAGCAGCACGGTCGCGACGAGCCCCACGCGCACTATGCGCGCCGGCTCGACCCGCAGCGCCGCGCACGTCACCGCGCCGACGAAATAGCCGGCGTAATTGAAGGATGCGAGCCAGCCGCCGTGCTGGATGTCGATCTGCGGCTGGCCGAGCACGGCGCCGTGGAGCATCAGCGGCAGCAGCGGCGTGAACGCGAAGCGCCCGATGCCGAGCGCGACCGCCAAGGTCGCCATGCAGGCAAGCGCCGCGCGCCGGGCGGCGTGAGGTTCGTGCCGGCGTTCGGACGCGCGGGAGGCGAGGTTGTTCATGATTGGACGATAAGGCAACGGTGAATTGAAGCCATGTTAACTTGACCGAGTTATCTCTAAAAATGAATAATTCGGATATCAACCATCGCCAGGAGAGAATGATGGATCTGGCCGCCCTGACCATCTTTCGCGCCGTCGTGCGGGAAAACGGCGTGACGCGCGCCGCCGCCAAGCTCAATCGCGTGCAATCGAACGTGACGACGCGCATCAAGCAGCTCGAGGAGCAGCTCGGCACCGACCTGTTCATTCGCGACGGCCGCCGTCTCGTGCTGACGCCGGCCGGCGAAACGCTGCTGCCCTACGCGGAGCGCCTGCTCGCGCTCGCCGACGAAGCGCGTCACGCGGTGCGCGAGGATCGCCCGAGCGGGCGGCTGCGGCTCGGCACGATGGAAAGCGTCGCGGCCACGCGTCTGCCGGCCCTGCTCGCGCAATATCACCAGCAGTGGCCGGCCGTCGCGCTGGAACTGGAGACGGGCACGACCGGCAAGCTGATCGAGCGGGTGCGCGAATTCGAAGTGGATGCCGCGCTGGTCGCGACGCCACTCGAACCGGCCACCCTCGGCGACCTGTTCGAGACCGTGCCGATCTTTCGCGAGGAACTGGTGATGCTGACGCCGCGCGGACATCGGGCGATCCGGGAAGTGAGCGACATCGCGCTGTCGACGCTGATCGCATTCGAGCGCGGCTGTGCGTACCGGGCGTATATCGAGAAGTGGTATCTGGAACACGGCGTGCGGCCGGCGCGCGTGCTGGAGCTGGGCTCCTATCATGCGATCGTCGCGTGCGTGGCGGCGGGCGCCGGCGTCGCGGTCGCGCCGCGCTCGGTGCTCGATCTGCAGACCGATGCGAGCAATATCGCGGTGCATGCGCTGCCCGATATCGGGGTGATCGATACGCTGCTGGTCTGGCGGCGCGGACATTTTTCGTCGGCGCTCAATGCGTTGCGGCGGACGCTGGTGGAGGCGCGGAAAGAAACAGAAACGGCAGACTCGCCCGCGGACGGTATGAACGTTGCGAATTATTTCAATCGGGCTTGATGAGGACAGTCAATATTCCCTGCTGGAGTTGCTGCGCGTAACGCGCCGGCAGATGCCCCCGCGCGAAGCCACCATTGATGACGCCCGGGTAGCGGCAAATCAGCGTGGTATGCGCGTCGGACGTCGCCACCAGTTCCCAATGGATCGGCGTGCCATCGGCCAGATCGGTCTCGATGTTGAAGAACGGCGTCCCTTCTCCATACCCGACGTGGAAGCCGCTCGGCGCAGGGCCGCCCGGAAATGGCCGCGCGTCCATAAAGCCGAACATGGAATCGTGCTGTAGCAGACTTTGGCGCGCGTACGGCCAGACATGCTCGCGCAAGAAAAACTGATCGGCGAAGTGCAACGACTCGAGCGGCCGCGACAATGCGCGTTCGACCAGTTTCTGCATCGGTGGCAACGCTCCCGCGCAGACACCCCACAACCCGGCCAGCAATAATTCGGTATGCGTTGCGGCATCGCGCATGTGATGGAAATGGCGATCGCTCGCGATCCATTCCGCAACGGCTTCGGCTTCCCGCTCACTGATGACTGAATCGGCATCGCGAAACAGCACGCGATGCAGACCCGGCGTATCGTACGCCGCGAAACGCCACATCGGGCCGGGCCAGCGCTTCAGTCCGGCATCCACCGGCACGACTTCGGCGCCCGCCTGAAGCAGGCGTTCGACGACATGATCGGGCACCGTCCCGTCGATATAGAAGCGACAGCGCCAATACGGATAGATGCGCGCCTGTTCGGTCGCATTGAGCACTGCTGTTTCGCAGTATTTCGAACTGGCGCCAAACAGCGAGAACGCAATCAGGTTATGTTCGCGCGTCGCCTCGCTGGGCGCGGGTGGGAGCGGCGCGGCCAGCGTGTCGTGCCCGAACGCGGGCGGGAGGTCGAACTTCGCGGCGCGCAATGTCAATGCCTCATTGCCCCAGCGGCGTACCTCCTCGGGCACACCCTTGCTGCCCCATGCATGCGACAGCGCGTCGAACAGTGCAAGCGTAGCGCCTTTGCGCGCGAGCGCATTGTTCGCGCAGGCGATGACGTCGTCCCAGCGGTTGTATTTGACATGACAGGCGGCCGCGTCGATCCAGGGCTGTGCAAGATTGGGCGCGATTCGCGCCGCCTGCATGCTGGCTTTCAGCGCTTCGTCATACCGTCCCGCGGCATAAGCCTGCTTGAAGCGCTTATTGTGCGAGTCCAGCAATAGCTGGACTTTCTTCTGACTGGCGCCGGCCGGATGTTTAGGTTTCATTGCCTGCCTGATCGACGTTACACGTTCATCGAACCGGGAAGACCATCGAACGCTCGCGACGCCAGCCGGCGGGCGCTGCGATGACCCGGTCCGCGATCCGTCAAAGCTGCCCTTCGACCCATGCCTTGACGCCCGCGAGCGCCGCAGGCAGCCTGGCCGGTTCGGTACCGCCGGCCTGGGCCATGTCCGGACGGCCGCCGCCCTTGCCGCCGACCTGCTGGGCGACGAAGTTGACCAGTTCGCCAGCCTTGATCTTCCTGCTTGCGTCGGCCGTTACGCCGGCGATCAGGCTCACCTTGCCGCCATCGACCGACGCCAGCACGATGGCCGCGCTCTTCAGCTTGTCCTTGAGCTTGTCGACCGTTTCGCGCAGTGTCTTCACGTCCGCGCCGTCGAGCGTCGCCGCGAGCACGTGCACGCCGCCGACTTCGATTGCCTGGCCCGCGAGTTCGTCGCCCTGGCTCGACGCCATCTTCGACTTCAGCGCGCCCAGTTCCTTCTCGAGCGCCTTCACCTGGTCCTGCACCTGGCTGATCCGCTGGGTCAGTTCCGACGGCTGCGCCTTCAACACCGCGGCGGCCGCGTTGACGCGCCCTTCGAGGTCCTGCACGTAACGCACCGCGTTGTCGCCGGTGATCGCTTCCACCCGGCGGATACCCGCCGCCACGCCACCTTCCATCACGATCTTGAAGAGACCGATGTCGCCCGAGCGGTTCACGTGCGTGCCGCCGCACAATTCTCGCGAAAAGCCGAGGTCGAGCACGCGCACTTCGTCGCCGTACTTCTCGCCGAACAGCGCCATCGCGCCGCCCTTCACCGCTTCGTCGTAGGGCATCACGCGCACGATACCGGGCGCGTTGGCCAGCACTTCGGCGTTGACGATTTCCTCGACGCGGCGAATCTGCTCGTCCGTCATCGGCGCGTTGTGCGCGAAGTCGAAGCGGGTCTTCTCAGCATCGACGAGCGAGCCTTTCTGCTGCACGTGCGAACCGAGCACCTCGCGTAGCGCCTTGTGCATCAGATGCGTGGCCGAGTGGTTGCGGGCCGTGCGGGCACGGCGCACCGCGTCGATTTCGGCCTTGACGACGTCGCCGACCTTCAGCGTGCCCTGCTCGAGCGTGCCGTGATGGCCGACCACGTCGGCCTGCACCTTCAGCGTGTCGACGACGGCAAAGCGCGTGCTGGCGTTGGCGAGCACGCCCTGGTCGCCGACCTGCCCGCCCGACTCCGCATAGAACGGCGTGTGATCGAGCACGACGACCGCCTGCTGGCCGGCGTGCGCCTGCTGCACCGAGGCGCCGTCCACGTACAGCGCGACCACCTTCGCGTCGTCGAAGACGATTTCCTCGTAGCCGTGGAACGTGGTTTTCGCGCCCGAGTATTCGAGGCCCTGCGCCATCTTGAACTTGCCCGCCGCACGCGCCTGTTCGCGCTGACGCGCCATCGCTTCGTCGAACGCGGGTTCGTCGACCGTCACGCCGCGCTCGCGGCACACGTCAGCGGTCAGGTCCAGCGGGAAACCGTAGGTGTCGTGCAGCTTGAATGCGAGTTCGCCGTCGAGCGTCTTGCCGCCGCTTTTGCTACCCGCGGCTTCGAGATCGGCCAGTGCCGCGTCCAGAATCGACATGCCGTGCTCGATGGTCTCGAAGAAGCGCTCTTCTTCCTGACGCAGCACGTCGGTCACGCGCTGCTCGGCCTGCTTCAGTTCCGGGTAAGCGTCGCCCATCTGCGCGACGAGGTCGGCGACGAGCCGATGGAAGAACGAACCCTTCTTGCCGAGCTTGTAGCCGTGGCGGATCGCGCGGCGCACGATACGGCGCAGCACGTAGCCGCGGCCCTCGTTGCCCGGAATCACGCCGTCGACGATCAGGAACGAGCACGCGCGGATGTGATCGGCGATCACCTTCAGCGAGTTGTTGCTCAGATCGGTCACGCCGGTTTCACGGCCGGCCGCCTGAATGAGCGCCTGGAACAGGTCGATCTCGTAATTGCTGTGCACGTGCTGCAGCACCGCGGCGATACGCTCGAGGCCCATGCCGGTATCGACGCACTGCTTGGGCAGCGGCGTCATGTTGCCTTGCGCGTCGCGGTTGAACTGCATGAACACGAGATTCCAGATCTCGATATAGCGGTCGCCGTCTTCCTCGGCAGACCCCGGCGGCCCGCCCCACACGTCCGGGCCGTGGTCGTAGAAGATTTCCGAGCACGGGCCGCACGGGCCGGTGTCGGCCATCTGCCAGAAGTTGTCCGACGCGTAGCGCGCGCCCTTGTTGTCGCCGATGCGGATGATGCGCTCGACCGGCACGCCCACTTCCTTCGCCCAGATGTCGTGCGCTTCGTCGTCTTCCTGATATACGGTGACCCAGAGCTTCTCCTTGGGCAGCTTGTAGACTTCGGTCAGCAGTTCCCACGCGTAGTGGATCGCGTCGCGCTTGAAGTAGTCGCCGAACGAGAAGTTGCCGAGCATTTCGAAGAACGTGTGATGGCGCGCGGTGTAGCCGACGTTCTCGAGGTCGTTGTGCTTGCCGCCGGCGCGCACGCTGCGCTGCGCGGTGGTAGCGCGCGAATACGGACGCGACTCCGCGCCGAGGAACACATCTTTGAACTGCACCATCCCCGAATTGGTGAAGAGCAGCGTCGGGTCGTTGCCGGGCACGAGGCTCGACGAACGGACGATCGTGTGGCCCTTCGATTCGAAGAACTTGAGGAATTTCTCGCGGATTTCAGCGGCTTTCATAGCGGGCGGGGGACGGTCCTGACGGTTCCTGACTGTAACTGGCGGTCTGTGGGATGCGCCAACTGTCTGTTTCTTAAACGACTGATTATACGGGATCGGCAAGCGTGCGCGGCACTGCGCGGGGCAGTGCAACAGCGCGCCTGGCCATCCGGCCAGGGCCGGGCGCGCCCGATGAGACAGCGCCGCGCGATGTCCTCCCGTCCGATGCGCGCTATGACGTTTGGCCGACTGCGCCCGAGCGCGGGAATCGCTTAAGATGGCTTTCCACGAAACTTCGCACGAAACATCGCACGGCGCCTCGCGCGCCGTCTGCGTACACCAGGAGACATTCAGGAATATGGGCGCTCTCAGTCACATCCGCGTGCTCGATCTCACCCGCGTGCTCGCCGGCCCGTGGTGCGCGCAGACGCTTGCCGATTTCGGCGCCGACGTCATCAAGATCGAACGCCCCGAAGCCGGCGACGACACCCGCCACTGGGGGCCTCCCTATCTGAAAACGCCGGAAGGCACCGATACGCGCGAAGCCGCCTACTACCTCGCGGCGAACCGCAACAAGCGCTCGGTCACGGTCGATATCGCGTCGCCCGAGGGCCAGCGGATCATCCGCGAACTCGCCGCGCAAAGCGACGTGGTGCTTGAGAACTACAAGGTCGGGCAACTGAAAAAGTACGGGCTCGACTACGAATCGCTGAAGCAGGTGAAGCCCGATCTGATCTACTGCTCGGTCACGGGCTTCGGGCAGACCGGTCCGTACGCGCAGCGCGCGGGCTACGACTTCATCGTGCAGGGCATCGGCGGCTTCATGAGCATCACCGGCGAGCGCGACGGCCAGCCGGGCGGCGGCCCGCAGAAGGCCGGCGTCGCGATCGCCGATCTGATGACCGGCATGTATTCGACGATTGCCGTGCTCACCGCGCTCACGCACCGCGACCGCACGGGCGAAGGGCAATACATCGACATGGCGCTGCTCGACGTGCAGGTCGCGATGCTCGCCAACATGAACTCGAACTACCTCGCGAGCGGCCGGCCGCCGGTGCGCTGGGGCAATGCGCATCCAAACATCGTGCCCTACCAGACCTTCCAGACGAGCGACGGCTGGATCATCGTCGCGGTCGGCAACGACGGCCAGTTCCGCAAATTCGTCGAAGTGGGCGGCCGCCCGGAACTCGCCGACGACGACCGTTTCGCGACCAACCCGGCGCGCGTGCGCAACCGCGACATCCTCGTGCCGATTCTCGCTGACATGGTCCGCCTGCGGGGCAAGCAGCAATGGATCGCCGCGCTCGAAGCGGCGGGCGTGCCGTGCGGGCCGATCAATGATCTCAATGAAGTATTCGAGAACGAGCAGGTAGTCGCGCGCGGACTGCAGGTCGATCTGCCGCATCCGTCGGGCGGCACGGTCAAGCTCGTGCGCAACCCGATCAATATGACCGGCACGCCGCCGCAGGCGTCGAGCCATCCGCCGCTGCTCGGCGAGCACACCGAACGTGTGCTGCGCGACGTGCTTGGGTATGACGCGCGGAAGATCGCGGAGCTGAGGGGGAAGTCGGTGATTTGAGGATAGGCATGGGCTGGGATGCGGAAACGCGACGTCCGCCTCACGGCAAGCTCAACGCGCCGTTCCCAACGAAGCCAGCCAGCGCCGCCCTTCGTCCCAGTCGCCGAGACCGCTGTCCGCATTGATATGGCCGCGCGCGCCGAGGTCGATCCAGCGGCTGCCCCATGCGTTCGCACAGGTTTGCGAAAACGGCACGCCGCCATACGGATCATCGCTGCTCGCCACGACGATGGTCGCGAACGGCAGCCGCGTGAGCGGCACCGGCGCGAAGCCGGTCGCCTCCGGTGGGAAATGCGGCCCGGCGGGATCGGGCACCGCGACCAGCAGCGCGCCGGCCACCTTCGCGAGTTGCGCCGCGCTCGCGTATTGCAACGCCCAGAACGCCGTGGTCAGGCAGCCGAGACTATGAGCGGCGAACACGACCGGCGCATCGGCGGCGGCGACCGCGGCATCGAGCGCGCGGCACCATGCGTCGCGCGACGCATGGTGCCAGTCCGGCATCCGCACGCGGACGAACGCCGGATCGAGCGCTTCCCAGCGGGTTTGCCAGTGACCGGCGCCGGAGTTCAGGTATCCCGGCAGCACGAGGGCGTTCAGTTTGCGTTCGGTCATCGTGTTCCCCGCCCTTCGTCTATCGTCCGCCTGTTTGTAGCGGGGTCCGTCTTCTACCATCGCCGTCCATCCGCGCTCTACCGTACCACCCGCGCCACCCCGGCGCCGCGCGGATCGCTCGCCGGCTCGGGCATCGTGCCGTCGACGCGGATCATCTGCACGTCGCCGTTGAACGACTGCTGCTCGAGCGTGTAGCCGAGCGCCTTCAACTGCGCGGCCAGTTCGTCCGGCACAGGATGATACGGCTCGAAGTAGATCGTCTTGCGCGGCAGCAACTGATGATGGAAACGCATCGCGGCAAGCGCGTCCGTCGGCGTCATGCCGAAGTCGTACAGGTTCGTCATCACCTGGAAAAGCGTCGTCAGGATGCGCGAGCCGCCGGGCGTACCGATCGCGAGCACCACCTTGCCGTCCTTCAGCAGGAGCGTCGGCGTCATCGATGAAAGCGGCCGGCGCCCCGGCGCTATCGTGTTGAGATCGGCATCGGCCGCGCCCGGCGTGGCAGCCGTGCCAGCCGGTTTGACGACGAAATCGTCCATCGCGTCGTTCAGCAGGAAACCGCCGCCGTCCACCACGACGCCCGAGCCGAAATCGCCGTTCAGCGTGTAGGTGTTCGACACCGCGTTGCCCCATTTGTCGACCACCGAGAAATGCGTGGTCTGCGCCTTCTCCGCCGCCGCGTCGCCGAGACCGGGATTGACCGGCGCCGCGCCCGGCACTTCGTCGGCTTTGACCTCGCCCGCGCGTTGCGCGAGGTACGCGTCGTCGATCAGCTTCGCGGCCGGCACCGGGTTCGCGTCCGGATCGCCGAGATAGCGCTGCCGGTCCGCGAACACGCGGTCCTCGATCTGCGCAATCAGGTGGATGTACTGCGCCGAATTCAGCGCGAGGCCGTCGAACGCAGGCTGCAGATCGGCGCGCATCTTCAGCATCTGGATCAATCCGATGCCGCCCGAGCTCGGCGGCGGCGCGGTAATCACGCGGTAGCCGTTCCAGTCGGCGGCGAGCGGTTCGCGCCACACCGCCTTGTACTCGCTCAGGTCCTGCTTCGTGATGAGGCCGTGACCGTACATCTGCGTGGCGATCAGCTCCGCGCTGCGGCCTTCGTAAAACTCGCGGCCGCCGTCGCTGGCGATCCGCGACAGCGTCTGCGCGAGTTCCGGCTGACGCAGCGTCGCGCCCGCTTTCAGGTGCCCGAAATACGCATCGAAATTGGTGCGGCCGGCGAAGTTTTTCGCCGCGGCATCGCGGCGCTGCTGCAGCCGCGCGTCAACCTGGAAGCCGTCGGTCGCGTAATGGATCGCGGGTGCGAGCACCTGCTTCCATTTGAGCTTGCCGAAACGCCGCTGCGCTTCCCACATGCCGTCGACGGTGCCCGGCACCGCCACCGCGCGATGCCCGACCGTGCTCATGCCCGGTACGACATTGCCCTTGTCGTCGACGTACATGTCGCGGGTCGCCTGCTGCGGCGCGCGCTCGCGATAGTCGAGGAAATACGGCTTGCCGTCGACGAGCAGCGTCATGAACCCGCCTCCGCCGATATTGCCCGCATCCGGCCGCGTGACGGCGAGCGTGAAGGCGATCGCGACGGCGGCATCCACGGCGTTGCCGCCCGCGGCGAAGATCTGCTGTGCGGCATCGGCGCTGTAGCTATCGGGCACGGCGAGCGCCGACGCATCGAGCGCCGGCTTCGGCGGCGGCGTTTTCGCGACGGCGGGAAGCGGCGCGGCAAGGCTTGCGGCAAGCGCGGCGAACCACGCCGAAGCCAGCGCGATGCGGGTTCGGGAAGAAAAACGGGCGCTAGCTTTAGCGCAAGCGAAAGGCGCGCGAAACGCGCCGTGCGTCGGGACAGGCATCCGAGAAAACTCCGGCAACGAGGCGAGCATGGTGCACGCGCGGCGGCGGTTCGCGCAAGGCGGCAAGCCTACGTGACCCCGCCGAATGGTGCGTGTCGAACGGTCCGCGAGGACCAGAGACAACCGGTCCCGAGACAGTGGGCGCACGATGCAGCCGTAAAGGCCCACGCGCTCGCGATGCGGACATGCGGACATATAGACATGCGATTCATGCGCAAGCCGGCATCCACCCGGGCGTGCGCCTCGCCCCATACGCCGGGGCAAGCCATGCCCGCGCCGCAGGCATCCTAAGCCGCCGCCGCAAAGCCCGCCAACCCGTTTTACCTCCTGTTACAGCGCGGGTTCGAGCACCGCCGGGCAACTCCTTGCCGCCCGCGCCTCCGATCGGACGAGCAGCCCCCCCGCGTCGAACCCGCCCCACCGTTGGCTGCGCGCCGCAACCACCTGCCGCGAGCGAATGCGTCAGGTAGAATTGAATGCTTAGCGGGCGCATTGCGCGCTCCCACGGACTCTCATCTTCTCGCATGAATACCGAACGCAACGACGCGCCAGCGGCATCCAATTTCATCCGCAACATCATCGACGACGACAACCGCACCGGCAAATGGAGCCAGCGCGTCGAAACGCGCTTCCCGCCCGAGCCGAACGGCTATCTGCATATCGGTCACGCGAAGGCCATCTGCCTGAACTTCGGCGTCGCGCGCAGCTACGGCGGCGTGTGCCATCTGCGCTTCGACGACACCAATCCGGAAAAGGAAAGCGTCGAATACGTCGACTCGATCATCGACGCGGTGACCTGGCTCGGCTTCGAATGGAAGAAGGGCAACCACGAGCATCTGTATTACGCGAGCGACTACTACGACAAGCTCTACGAATTCGCCGAACTGCTGATCCAGCGCGGCAAGGCGTACGTGGATAGCCAGTCGGCCGAGGAAATCCGCGCGAACCGCGGCTCGGCCACCGAGCCCGGCACGCCGTCGCGCTTCCGCGAGCGCCCGGTCGAGGAAAACCTCGACCTGTTCCGCCGCATGAAGGCGGGCGAGTTCAAGGAAGGCGAGCACGTGCTGCGCGCGAAGATCGACATGTCCTCGCCGAACTTCAACATGCGCGACCCGGTGATCTACCGGATCCGCTTCGCGCATCACTACCGCACCGGCGACGCCTGGTGCGTGTATCCGATGTACGACTACACCCACTGCATCTCGGACGCGCTCGAAAACATCACGCATTCGCTGTGCACGCTCGAGTTCGAGGACCATCGGCCGCTCTACGACTGGATTCTGAACGAGCTCGCCGAGGCCGGCGTCTTCACGCGTCCGCTGCCGCAGCAAATCGAATTCTCGCGCCTGAACCTGACCTACGCGATCACCAGCAAGCGCAAGCTGCTGCAACTGGTCAACGAAGGTTACGTGGACGGCTGGGACGACCCGCGCATGCCGACCATCGTCGGCGTGCGGCGGCGCGGCTTCACGCCCGAGTCGATCCAGTTGTTCTGCGAGCGCATCGGCGTAACCAAGGTCGATTCGTGGATCGACATGAGCGTGTTCGAAGGCGCGCTGCGCGACGATCTCGACGACAAGGCGCCGCGCATCGCCGCCGTGCTCGATCCGGTCAGGCTGATCATCGACAACTTCCCCGAAGGCCTCACGGAGCCGTGCCAAGCACCGGTGCATCCGCATCACCCGGAACAGGGGGTGCGCGAGTTCCCGATTTCGCGCGAACTGTGGATCGAGCGCGAGGACTTCACCGAGACGCCGCCGAAGGGCTACTTCCGCCTGTTCCCGGGCAACAAGGTGCGTCTGCGCTACGGCTACGTGATCGAATGCACGCACGCGGACAAGGACGAAAACGGCAACGTGGTCGCCGTGCACTGCAATTACTTTCCGGACAGCAAGTCGGGCACCGAAGGCGCGAACAACTACAAGGTCAAGGGCAATATCCACTGGGTCAGCACAGAGGCCGCCTGCCCGGCCGAGGTGCGCATCTACGACCGGCTGTTCAGGGAACCGCAACCGGACGCCGGCGGCCGCGACTTTCTCGAGGCGCTGAATCCGGATTCGAAGCGCGTGGTCCAGGCCTACCTCGAAACGGGCGCGCACCATGCGTTGCCGGAGCAGCGCTACCAGTTCGAACGCCACGGCTACTTCGTCGCCGACCGCGTCGATTCGCAGCCGGGTAAGCCCGTATTCAATCGCATCGTCAGTCTGCGCGACAGTTGGGGTAAGCCGGCGTAAGGTGATGGTAATGACATCCATCGCGTTCTGGCCGATCCTGTCTGAATGCGCCGGGTTGAATACGGCGTGCATTTCGTTCACGAGATGCACGCCGTTTCGTTACATGATGGTTGCATGAGGTTCGATCGACACTCACTGCGCGCTCGCCCGAGCGCGCCGGTCCGGGAGGTCCGATGAAAGTTGCGGCCCGCTGCGGGGCAGGTACCGGGGGCATGGTTCGAATCGCACGCGGCATGCGCGGCATGCTCGTGGCGCTCGCCGCATGTGGCACGGTCGCGCTCGCCGGCGCGGCGCGCGCGGACGAACTGACCGGCACGCTGAGAAAGATCCACGACGACGGCGTGGTCGTGCTCGGCGTGCGCGAAGCGTCGATTCCATTCTCGTATTTCGACGGCAAGCGCACGGTCGGCTACTCGCAGACGATCGCGCTGCAGATCGTCGACGAAATCAGAAAAACGCTCAATATGCCGCAACTGCGGATTCACGAAGTAACGGTGACGTCGTCGAATCGCACGCCGATGCTGATGAACAACCAGATCGATCTGGAGTGCGGCTCGACCACGCACACGGTCGAGCGCGAAAACGTCGCCGCGTTCTCGAACAGCTTCTTCCAGTACGCGGTGCGTATGATCGCGCGCAGGAACAGCGGCATCACCGATTTCGCCGATCTGGCCGGCAAGCCGGTCGTGACGACCGCGGGCACGTCCGACGAACGGCTGCTGCGCCGCCTCAATACCGACAAGCAGTTGAACATGCGCATCACCAGCGTGCGCGATCACCAGGAAGCGTTTAGCGCGCTCAAGGAAGGCCGCGCGGCGGCCTTCGTGATGGACGAGCCGATCGTCTACGGCTTCAAGGCGACCGACCCGCATCCGGACGATTTCATCGTCACGGGCACGCCGCTCGGCTACGAGGTCTACGCGTGCATGTTCCGCAAGGGCGACGAGCCGTTCCGCGATCTCGTGAACCGCGTGATCGCGCGCCTGCAAACCTCCGGCGACGCCGAACGCCTGTACAGGCAATGGTTCACGCAGCCAATCCCGCCACTCGGCATCAACCTCAATTTCCCGCTGTCGGATGCCAACCGCGCGCTGTTCGCGCATCCGAACGACCGCGCGCTCGACTAGGCGGAGCGCCCACGCATCGGATCACAGCGACCGATGCAGGTCCGCGAGCGACAGCGTCGTCTCGAAGAGCCGCGTGAGACTGCGGCTCGCATAGTGCGGGATTTCGTCGATCGACGCCCAGCGGTAAGCGTCCATCTCGGGGATCAGCGTGCCGTCCGAGCGGCGCGGAAACAGCGACGTGCAGGTGCAGCCGCTCAGATCGAGCTCGCCGGCGCTCGCGCGCGCGGCGAACAGATGCAGATCCTTGTCGCGCCGGTAGACGAACAGGCCCAGATCCTTCAGACGTTCGGGCTCGAGCGCGATGCCGGTCTCCTCGACCATCTCGCGCAGCGCCGTCACGTGCGGCGCCTCGCCGTCCTCGCCCTGTCCTTTCGGGATGTCCCAGTGCGTCGTTTCCGTAGCGTGCGCAAGCAGCACGCGCCCGTTCGGGTCGAGCAGCACGATCCCGCACGAGACGGTCCGTGGGCTCATCGCCGCGCCCTGCCGCAACGGCGCACGGCGCGAAGCCGCGCCGCCATCGTCTTGCGCATCGTCATTTTTTCTGCAGTTGCCAGACGCTGCCGCCCGCCTTGCAGAAGGTCGGTTTCAGGTGCACCGATTGCCCCTTCGCGTTGAGCACCACGGCGACGTCGCGGCAGGTGCGCGCGCCCTCGTTGGCGGTATTGCCCATCGTGATGGTCGCGTCGATCTTCACGCTGTTGCCGGTGCCGTCGTTGACCCAGGTCAGGCTCTCGCCATCCTTTTTGTCGTTGAGCGCGCTGAAGATCGTGTGCTTGATCGAGTCGACGTCGCGCTGTTTCATGTAGGTGATCGGCGTGTCGTTCAGAAAACCGAGGTTCGCCGCTTGCGCGCCGAGTGCGGCGCCAAGCAGCAGGCTCGCGGTACTCAGGCGGAACAGCACACGGGTTCGCATCGACATGAAGGGTTCTCCTCGAAAGTGAGCGCGGCGCGCGCATGCGAAGGCTTTTGATCCAGACCTCAAAAGCATAGCATGCACGGTTCGGGAGCCCGGGCGCGAGTGGCGACGTAGCGGGTGAGCCGCCCGCCGCCGGAACCGTGCCGTCAATGCACGGCAGTGGCAGTGGCGGTGGTCATCGCCGTCGCGGAGCCGGCCGCCTGATACCCATCGGTCAGCGTCTTCAGAAACGCGACCACGTCGGCGATCTCGGCTTCGTCGAGCGCGGGCCGGTCGCCCAGCTTGCGATCGAACGGCGGGTCGGTATTCAGGTTGGCCCAGTAGCGCCGCGGCAGATCGTCGAACTTGCGCACCTTGCCGTGCACGACCGGATAGAACTTCTCCGGGTTCGTGTCGCGCTCGGCGTAAAACCGCACCACCTGCTCGAGCGAATGGTAGATGCCGTTGTGGAAGAAGCTCTGCTTCAGCGCGACGTTGCGCAGCGTCGGCGTGCGGAAGATGCCGCAGAATTCGTCGCGTCCCTTCAGGTCGGTGCGCTCCGGTCCGCACGCGCCGAGATCGTAGAAATGCGGATCGCGATTCGCCGGCAACGCGCGGTTGCGCGGCACGCCGATCGCGATCAGGCCGAAGTCGCTGAATTGCGGCGGCGCGCCGTCCTTCGTACGCTGGCTGATGTGGCAGCTCGCGCAGTTGCCCTTGCGCTCGTCGTTGAAAAGCTGGAGACCGCGCAGCTCGGCGGCGGTGAGCCGCGCGTTGCCGGCCAGGTACGCGTCGTACTTGCTCGTGTACGGATAGAACAGCTCGGGCGTCTGCTCGAACGTGCCGAGCGCCTGCAGCACGGCTTTGAAGGTTGCGTCGTCGCTGTCGAAAATGTGTTCGCCAAACGCCTTGCGAAACGCGTCGGCATACGGCGCGGCCTTGACCGCCGCGCTCACGCGCGCGGGCGAGCTGCCCATCTCGAACGGCGACAGCAGCGGAATGCGCGCCTGTTCGCTGCCGCGATCGACGCGGCCGTCCCACGTCAGGCCGCCGGTCGGGCCGGCATCGACGCTTTCGTCGCCTTCGTCGTCGGACTCGTGATAGTGCTCGGCGAACGCCGGCACCGATTGCAGATACTTGAGCGTCGGCGCCGCGCGCAGGCCGGCGCGCCGCATGTCGTGGCCGCCCAGTTGCACGGACAGCGCATTGGCCGGCGCAAAGCCATGCTCCGGACTATGGCACGACGCGCAGGCGAGCTTGCCCGAGCCGGATAGCGTGGGATCGAAGAAGATCCGTTTGCCGAGCGCCGTCATTTGCCGCACCGATTCGTAAACCTGCGCGCGAGTCTGACCGGCGCCGGCCGTCTTCGCGTCGGCGCCAGCGCTCGTATCCACGCTCGGGCCCGCACTCGCATCCGCCCCGGACACGCGGCTATCGCAAGCCGCCAGCATCGCCGTCAAACCCGCCGTGGCCAACGCCAGGACCATCGCCCGACGCACGCTCGCCGCCATCCCGCGCGCCGGCCACGCCCCTTCGCCCCACTCTCCCGCCAGATCCAGCCGCATATGCCCACTATGAATCCACGATATCGAAGCCAACCAGCGTATTTCGTTTGCATGTCTATTACATGACATTAGCCATACGAAAAACTACGGATCCGAATAGATCTGTAATTAATTACATCTCCCTGTCAAATTCTGACGCCAAACTTTCGCCGGCACGCCGCTGCTATCAGCCAGCGCGCGGCCCGTCCCCAACGCGAGAGTGAGAACCTATTCGATGAACAAGAAACTGATCCGCGCGACGCCCATTGTGATCGCGGCGGCGTTGAGCCTGTATGCATGCGGCGGCAGCGAAGTCACGCAACCAGACATCACATCGATCAGGACGGTCGTCGTGATCTACGCGGAGAACCGCAGCTTCGACAATCTGTACGGCAACTTCCCCGGCGCGAACGGCCTGCAGAACGTGAACGCGGCGAATTCGACGCAGGTCGACCGCAACGGCACGCCGCTCGCGACGCTGCCGCTCGTCTGGAACGGCCTCACGCAGACCGGCGTGACGCCCGTCGTCACCGAGGCGATGACGGCCAGTCTGCCGAACAGCCCGTTTGCGATCGACGATCCGAACGGCTTCAACACGCCGATCACCGCGACGACGCGCGACCTGTATCACCGCTTCTACGAGAACCAGATGCAGATCAACGGCGGCAGGAACGACAAGTTCGCCGCGTGGGCGGACTCGGGCGGCCTCGTGATGGGCCACTACTCGCTGAACGCCGACAAGCTGCCGCTGTGGAAGACCGCGCAGCAATACACGCTCGCCGACAATTTCTTCATGGGCGCGTTCGGCGGTTCGTTCCTCAATCACCAGTGGCTCGTCTGCGCGTGCACGCCGCTCTATCCGAACGCGGACAGGAGCCCGGCGGCCGGCTCGGTGTCGGCGGTCGAAAGCGATGGCGTGACGCTGAAGGTCGCGTCGAACTCGCCGGCCTCGGCGCTCGACGGCCCGCCGAAGTACGTGCTGTCGGGCAACCTGACGCCGGACTTCTACGCGATCAACACGATGCAGCCGCCGTACCAGCCGAGCGGCAACAAGGCGGCCTCGGGCGGCGACGCGAATCTCGCCGATCCGTCGCAGGCCACCACGTTGCCGCCGCAGACGCAGCGCCACATCGGCGATCTGCTGAACGACGCGAAAGTGTCGTGGGCATGGTACGGCGGCGCGTGGGGCGCGGCGGTGTCGGCCGCGCAGAACGGCACGTCGAACGTGATCTACGGCGCGAATCTGAGCGCGCCGAACTTCCAGCCGCATCATCAGCCGTTCAATTACTTCGCGGATCTGGCGCCCGGCACCGCGAACCGCGCGCAGCATCTGCTCGACGGCGGTCTCGGCGGCTCGGAGTTCATCAAGGCGATCGACGCGGGCACGCTGCCGCAGGTGTCGTTCTACAAGCCGCAGGGCAATCTGAACGAGCACGCGGGTTATACCGATGTTGCGTCGGGCGACCAGCACATCGCGGACGTGATCGCGCATCTGCAGAAGAGCCCGCAGTGGAACAACATGCTGGTCGTCGTGACCTACGACGAAAACGGCGGCTTCTGGGATCACGTCGCGCCGCCGAAGGCCGACCGCTGGGGACCGGGCACGCGCATTCCGGCGCTGATCGTGTCGCCGTACGCGAAGAAGGGTTACGTCGATCACACGCAGTACGACACGACGTCGATCCTGCGCTTCATCACGCGCCGCTTCTCGCTGCCGACGCTGCCCGGCATCGCCGCGCGCGACGCGGCGCTCGCGAGCAACGGCGGCAAACCGATGGGCGATCTGACGGCGGCGTTGAACATCAAACAGTAACGAGCGGGAAATCGCGCGTAGCGGAGCACGCTGCCGCTAACAGGACTGACCGGTTCCGCATGGCGGGACCTTTGACGGGCAGCTTCGGCTGCCCACTTTTTTTGGGCGGCGCATCGACGGCGTACGGCATCCCGCGCGATCAGCCGCTCAGACCGCGGTTCCCTGCAACCTGAACCTGTTGACGACGTCGCGCAGCATCTGCGCCTGCTCCTGCATCGATTGCGCGGCGGCCGCGGCCTGCTCGACCATCGCCGCGTTCTGCTGCGTGGTCTCGTCCATTTGCGCGATCGCCAGATTGACCTGCTCGATGCCGCGGCTCTGCTCCTCGGAGGCGGCCGAAATCTCGCTGATGATGTCGGTCACGCGCTTGACCGCGTCGACGAGCGAATCCATCGTGCCGCCCGCCTTCTCGACGAGCGCCTTGCCGCTGCCGACGCGTTCGACCGAATCCTCGATCAGGCTCTTGATCTCCTTCGCCGCGTCGGCGCTGCGGCGCGCGAGATTGCGCACCTCGCCCGCGACCACCGCGAAACCGCGCCCTTCCTCGCCGGCGCGCGCCGCTTCGACAGCCGCATTCAGCGCGAGGATATTGGTCTGAAACGCGATGCTCTCGATCACGCCGATGATGTCGACGACGCGCGCCGAGCTCGCCGCGATGCTCTGCATGTTCGCGACTACGTGCTGCACGGCTTCGCCGCCCTCGCCCGCGAGCTGCGAGGCCGACAGCGCCATCCGGTTTGCCTGCAACGCGTTGTCGGCGTTCTGCTTGACCGTCGCGGTGAGCTGCTCCATGCTCGCCGCCGTTTGACCGAGCGACGACGCCTGCTGCTCGGTACGCGCCGACAGATCGAGATTGCCCGCCGCGATTTCCTCGGCCGCGACCGTGATCGTTTCGGTGCCGCCGCGAATGCGCCGGATCGCGTCGGCGAGGCGCCCCTGCATGCGCTGCATCGCGAACAGCATGCTCTGCTGATCGTCGCCGGCCAGCGCGACGGGATTCGACAGATCGCCGTCGGCGATCGTTTCCGCGACGCTCGCCGCATAGGCTGGCTCGCCGCCGAGGCTGCGCTTCACGTTGCGGATGATCAGCACGAGCGCGACGGTGCTGACGCTGCCGATCACGAGAATCGTCAGCAGGTAGCGCAGCAGATCGGCGCGGAACGCCGCGTTGATGTCGTTCACGTACACGCCCGAAATCAGATACCAGTCCCACGCGGGAAAGCGCTTGACGAAGCTGATCTTCGGCACGCGCCCGTTGTTGCCGGGCAGGCGTCCCATATAGTCGACGAAACCCTGGCCTTGCGCCTGCGCGACTTTGACCATCTCGACGAACAGCAGCTTGCCGTCGGTATCGGCGTAATGCGACACGTCCTTGTTGCGCAGATCCGCGAGCACCGGATGCATGATGACGACCGGCGTCGCGGTCGTCACGATCATGTAGCCGCTGCCGGGATAGCGCATCGCCGCGAGCCGCGCCATCGCCTGCTGCCGCGCCTGCTCCAGTGTCAATTCGTGCTGGTCGACGCGCTTCGCGTAGTCGGCCACGATCCCGTACGCGCTTTCCACGACGTTTTGCACCGCCGACTTGCGCTCGGCGAGCATCGTCGCGCGCGACTGCCACGCGGCCCAGCCGCCGAGACCGAGCAGGCCGAGCCACGTAATCAGTAACGCGAGCCAGAGTTTGGTGTTGAGGCTGAGTCGGTTCACGCGGGTTCCTCCGTCGCCGGATCGCGGGGCCGGCTGAATGGCGCGGCGTCAAGGCCACGCTTAAGGGGCTGGCCTCGCGGCCTGGCTTATGGTGTTGGGTCTTGGGGCGGGGTCCCGGCTCGTGCCTCGCGTGTTGCCCGACGGCCAGGTCCGCTGTTCGACCGCTGTCGCGGCGCGCACGAAGGCGCGGCGCATCAGCGAGTTCTCGTGAGATAACGGCGCGGCGCGCGATTTCCTGAGTCGGGAATCACCCGAACCGGATGCGGCGACGATGCGGCCACCGGCAGCCAACTACGCGTGTGCTAGTACGAAGCCGCCGACGTGCTGACAATGGCCACGAGCACCAACGCGGAACTGCTCGCGATGGCCGGGCCACGCAACCCCTACCCCGGCAAAAATACGTTGGGGGTCGCGTTCAATTGATCCATGTGGGGGGCGGAAAAGAGAAAAGGGTTACAGGCGCGACGCCTGTAACCCTTTTTCGATGATTCTGGCACGGCAGGAGGGGCTCGAACCCCCGACCCTCGGCTTAGAAGGCCGATGCTCTATCCAGCTGAGCTACTGCCGTATTGATCGATATCCGCATGAAACCGCGCTCTTGCCAAAGCCGCCGGATTCCCTACAGACTGAAATTCTAACCGACCGGGCAGCAGACGGCGAATTCCGCAGGCTACTCCGGCCACCGCGCCGGGCCCGGATTATAGCCGATCGCTCTTTTATCACCGATCGCTTTCAGAGCGGCGGCACGCCGCGGATGCAATCAAACCGGCTGCGGATGCAGCATGAACCAGCCGAGGAACAGAATCCCCGCGATCGCGCAGTACGCGCCAAACGACGCGAGACGTCCGCGGCCTTCGAAATAGCGCATCAGGAAACGCACGCTCAGATACGCGGCGATCGCGGTCAGCACGCCGCCGAGCACGGCATCGGCAAGCTGGCCCGGTGCATGAAACAGCTTCGGCAATTCGAGCACGCCGGCCGCGAAGATGATCGGCGTGCCGAGCAGGAACGAAAACTCGGCGGCCTTCTCGGCGGTGAGGCCGGCCGCGTTGCCGGCGATCATCGTCAGACCGCTGCGCGAGAAGCCGGGAATCAACGCGCCGATCTGCGCGAGGCCGACGAAGAACGCCTGGCGGAACGTCAGCTTCTCCGGCGCCTGATGCGCGCGCGTGCGTTGCAGGCGATCGCCGAACCACAGCAGCACGCCGTTGACGATCAACGCGATCGCGACGATGCGCAGGTCGTGAAAAATCCGCTCGAGACGCTTTTCCAGCACGAGGCCGACGAGACCCGCCGGAATCGTGCCGATGATGAGCGCCCACATCATGTGGCCGTCATCGTTGCGGCGGCCGCCCAGCGACGCGAAGAAGCCGCGCACGAGCGAGCACCAGCGCTTGCGGAAGTACCACAGCAACGCGAACGCGGTGCCGAGATGGAGCGCGACGAGAAATGGCAGCAGCTGCGGCGCATGCTTGTCGATATGCATGCCGAACAGCGCGGGCACGAGCAGCGTGTGGCCGAGGCTGCTCACCGGAAACAGTTCGGTGACGCCTTGCAGCACGCTCAGGAAAATCAGAAACGACAGGTTCACGCGGCGGTCCTTGTAAGGAAAGTGTCGGGGAACTGCGCGCCGCACAAACGAAAGGAGCGGCACGTCAAAGGCGCACCGATTATGCCTGGCTGCAAAGTCAGCGCCAAGCGGTTAGGCCACATTCGGAAAAATATTGACGCGCTGCGTCACAACTCGAAACCGTTGTTACGCGAGAGCAAGGACTGCGCTACCCGGCGACGAGCGATGACGCTCGGTCAATCAGCGGGAAAGTGATTGGAGAGTTGTTGCGCGAAACCCGCGCTGACGGAACTGGGCCGCCGGATCGATTCGGATTCGGCGGCTATCGCGCGGGTTTCGGCGGAAGGCGGGAGCGCGCGGGAATCAGCGTTTGAGCGAGTGGAAGAAGTAATACGTGCTTGCCATAAACATACCGAACAAGGCCACGCCCATTGCCATTGCGATATCCATCACGCCCTCCTGAGCCGATCGCGCCCGGATTGGATTACCGGACGATCTGGCAGATTATCGGTAAGGTGCGCCTTTTTCGGACACCCGCAATTTCCCGAGAAGGGTTTCCCCGTAGCGCAAAGCAGCGCAAAATCGCTGTTTTGCCGCGCGCGGCGTCTGCCGGCACCCCCTCTTCAACTTCTATCCAGAGCTACTCAGCCACCATGCCTCTCTCCCCGGAACAGGACATTCTCGAGATCGACCTGGACAACTCCGTGCTCCGCTTTTCGCCGCAAGCCGGCGGCCGTCTGCTGTCGTGGACGATCGACGGCGAAGAGGTGATCCATTGGCCCGAGCACGCCGACTGGAGCGTGCCCGCGCGGATTCGCGGCGGCAATCCGCTGCTCTTTCCGTTTCTCGGCCGCCATCGCGTCGACGGCAAGATCGGCTACTGGCGCGACGCGCAAGGCACGGTGCGCGAGTTGCCGATGCACGGCTTCGCGCGCGATCTGCCGTTCGACGCGCACGCCGACGTACACGGCGCGGGCCTCCGGATGGTGCTGACGGATACTGAAGCGACCCGCGCGGCCTATCCGTTCGGCTTCCGTTTCGAGGCCGCGTACAGCCTCGTCGACGCACGCACGCTCGACGTGACGCTCACCACCACGAATACCGGCGACGCGCCGCTGCCTTATTACGCCGGCCATCATTTCTACTTCACGCTGCCGCATACGCAGCGCGCCGGGACCACGATCGAACTGCCGCGCACCGAGCGATGTCATCAGCAGGATGACGGCTCGATCAGCGCCGCCGAGCCGGGTGAGCCGAGCTATACGCTCGACGAAGCGCGCATCCACGACCGCTTCCATTGCCTGAGCGGGACGCCCGACCAGCCGGTGCGACTGGTCGCGCCGGGCCTGAAGCGCGTGATCACGATCGACCTGCGGCGGCCGGACTCGGTGCCCTGGTACGCGGTAACGACGTGGACCGAAAAGCCGCAATCGGACTTCTACTGCGTCGAGCCGTGGCTCGGGCTGCCGGACGCGATTCATAACGGCAGGGGTTTGCGCTGGCTGGAGCCGGGCAAAACCGAGACGGCGGCACTGCGGATTACCGTCGGGAAGACGGATTGAGGTTGGATCGCTGCTCGCGACGCGACCGGCCAGCGTTTGCATGTGGAGCTCGCGCATCGACGGATCGCGGCAGCCCCAACACAACACCGCCGCTTCCCCTTTCGCGTACTGCAACGCAAAACCGTTAGAATCGAACGCTTTGTTCTCTCTGCCACGTGATCGGGATCGGCGCGCGGCAGCGCTTTGCGAGGTCCAATGCTGGAAACAACAAGAATCAGACGACTCGGCTGCGCCGCGTTGCTCGCGCTGCTCGCCGCGTGCGGGTCGGCGCCGGTGGCGCCGGGCTACTACCGGGTCGAACGGGGCGATACGCTTTCGAAGATCGCGCGCAAGAACCGGCAGTCGGTGCAGAGCATCACGCGCTGGAACAGCCTGACCAATCCCGACAGCATCGAGATCGGTCAGGTGCTGCGCGTCGCGCCTCCCGCCGGCGCGGCATCGGCGAGCGGCACAATACGTAGCGGCGGCGGTAGCGACGCGAGCGCGTCGGCCACGCCGCGCGCGGCGCCCGCCGACAACGCTCCGGCCACCGCGCCCGCGTCGATCTCGCTGGTGTGGCCGGCCGACGGCACCGTAATCCGGCGCTTCGACGGCGCCAATTCGAAGGGCATCGACATTTCCGCGGCCGCCGGCACGCCGGTCGTCGCGGCGGCGCCGGGCACCGTCGTGTATGCGGGCAACGGTCTGCGCGGTTATGGCAATCTGCTGATCCTCAAGCACAACGCCGATTATCTGACCGCTTATGCGCACAACCGCATGCTGCTCGTGAAGGAAGGCGAATCGGTCAAGCGCGGCCAGAAAATCGCCGAAATGGGCGACACCGATACCGATCGCGTGATGCTGCATTTCGAGTTGCGCTATCAGGGCCGTTCAATCGATCCGTCGAAGGCGCTGCCGCCGCGTTAGGCGCGCGCGGTGGCACACGTGCCGCGTATGCGCCCGTACGCGGCCAAGCATCAGGTCCCGCGGGTGCTACATCCAGGCACGGCAAACCGGGCTCGGGAACCCGGCGTGCTATAAACGCTCAATTCGAGGCGGCGTGGCTGCGCGCCACGTCCCTCCCGTTATTTGCAAGGAATCTGAAATGAAGAGCGCATTGGCGAGCATCGCGACGGCCGCGACGATCGGTCTTGGCCTGTTGACGCTCGGCGGCCTCGGCGGCTGCTCGAGCACCACCACGATGACCTATCTGCCGAGCGGCGACACCGGCTTCGCGATCAACTGCAGCGGCAGCGACGCGAGCACGAGCTGGGCCGAATGCTACAAGCGCGCGGGCGAAGTCTGCGGCAATTACGGATATGACGTGGTGTCGAAAGACGTCGACAACGGCGCGACCTCGGGCGGCTCGATCGGCGGCATTTTCGGCGCAAACGTGAAGAACCGGTCGATGGTGGTGCGCTGCAAGCAGTAACGGCCACACTGCTGCCAGACGTCGCGCCAGACCAGATTCGCCGCCTGGCGGCAGCGCCAGCGCCCGGAACTCGGATCGATACGCGCGGCGAAGCGCAGCAGCAACGCAAGCGCGATCGGCCACATACCGAGAAAGAGGATCAACCAGCTCATAAGCCGCGCGACGAAAAATAATCCGCCATGATCCGTCGCACGTGTGAATCCGTGGTGAACCCTTCGAAAAACCGGCTAGAAATCCGGTGCCAATCTACTCGAAAAAAAGCCCGGCGCAAGGCCGGGCTAACGGGGGTTCGGCGCATATCGGCAAAGGACCGGTTCACCATGCGCCAGAACGAAATCTAACAATCCGCATTTACAACTGCAATCCATTAATTTTGCAGTCAATGTTACATGCCGTACGGATTACGCAATTCGTGAATCGGAAATGTCGGAATGGAACCGTCTAAATGCGCCGCGCGGCCGATAACGGATCCAGCTAAAAGATGCGAACCGGATTGCGCGAATGGCACGCCAGCAAACGCGCTGCCCATGTTCGCGGAAAGCGGTTGCAAAACACCTGAGGAAAAGCTTCTGGCCGATTTTCACTAATATGCGAGACTTAAACGCGCATTCCTGTCGCTCATATAAACTTGGTGCGCCAACGCACGTAACAGATCGATTAGTCTTCTCGCCGCCTCCGAATAAACATTCTTATTTCATCACAACAAAATTCGCGAATAGCGAAATAATAATACGGCAAATCAACCGACAAATCATCAACCGATATTGATACGGATTTACCGTTGGTTTAATCCGATGATAAATATCTGTCCTTGCATCACGCGGTACATCCCACTATCTGGCCCATTGAATCCGCTGACATGCAGGTTCAGAATCCGACTCAGCCATGGCGACTCGCACCGATGGTTTATAGTTACGGCCCCGTCCGACCCCGCTTACGATGACTTCCAACGACGCCCCCCAGAGCCCCCTGTACACGAAGCTGCTTGGCGAAACCGCCAGGATCGGCTGGAGCGAACTCGAACGTTTCTTTGCGCGCGGCATGTTGCTGCGCGTCGCGCGCGACCTCGATCTGGTGAGCGTGGCCGAAGCGATCGCCAACGACGACACCACCCAGGTCACGCAATGGCTGTCCGCTGGCCTCGTCGAGCGCGTGCAGTCGGAGACTGCCGCCGATTTCGCCACGCGCGACCCCGATCTGTGGGCGGTGGTCGTGTCGCCGTGGGTCTGCGTGCAGGAGCGCTCTTGAGCGACGCCGTACCCGAGGCCCGGGTACCCGAAGTCGACGGTGGGAGAGCAACCAGCGCGGCCGCGCTGCCGGTGCGCTGGCATCGGCGGGTGCTGGCGCTCGCATTTCCGATCGTCCTCGCCAATCTGACACAGCCGATCCTCGGCGCGGTCGATACCGCCGTCGCTGGCCATCTCGACGACGCGTCGTATCTCGGCGGCGTCGCGCTCGGCGGGCTCTTTTTCAGCTTCGTGTACTGGGGCTTCAGCTTCCTGCGCATGGGTACGACCGGCCTCGTCGCGCAGGCGCACGGCGCGGGCAACGACGACGAGCTGCGCGACACCGTCGTGCGCGCGCTGCTGATGGCGGCCGCGATCGGCGCATTAGTATTGCTGGTGCAGCAGCCGTTGATCGGCTACGCGTTGCGTCTGATCGGCGGCAGCGACGCCGTGCAGCGGCATGCGCAAATCTACTGCCATGCGCGCATCTGGGCCGCGCCGCTCGCGCTCGGCAACTATGTCGTGCTCGGCTGGCTGATCGGCACGCAGCGGGTACGGCTCGCGCTGCTGTCGCAGGTGTTCATCAACAGCGTGAACATCGTCGCCGTGCTGCTGTATGTGTACGCGTTCGATTGGGGCGTGGCCGGCATCGGCACGGCCGCCGCGACGGCCGACGCGCTCGGCTTCGTGCTCGGCCTGGCTCTGTTGTGGCGCGGCCGGCCGCGCGGTCTGCCCGCGCTGAACCGCGCGGCATTGTTCGATGCCGCGGCGCTGAAGCGGCTCGTCGTGCTCAATCGCGACATCTTCATGCGCACGCTGTGCCTGCTGGCGTCGTTCGGCTGGTTCGCGCATCTCGGCGCGCGGCAAGGCGACGCGACGCTTGCGGCGAACGCGCTGCTGCTCAATTTCCAGACTTTCATGGCATACGGACTCGACGGCTTCGCGCATGCGGCCGAAGCGCTCGTCGGCGCGGCGATCGGCGCGCGCGACCGGCATGCGTTCGCGCAGGCGGTCAAGGTAACGGCGCTGTGGTCGGCGCTCGGCGCGCTCGGGTTCTCGTTCGTGTATTGGGGCGCGGGCACGTGGATCGTCGGGAAGCTCACCGATCAGGCCGCCGTGCGCGCCGCGGCCGAAACGTATCTGCCGTGGGCGGCGTTGTCGCCGGTGATCTCGGTGTGGAGTTTTCTGCTCGACGGCGTGTTTATCGGCGCGACGCGCACGCGCGAGCTGATGGTGTCGATGGTGATGTCGCTTGCGGTGTTCGTCGCGGCGTCGTCGCCGCTGCTCGCGCTGCATGGCAATCACGGACTATGGATCGCGCTGCTGCTCTTCATGGCCGCGCGCGGCATTACGCTGGCGCGTTATCTGCCGGGCGTCGCACGGGGGATCGCGGCGGCGTAGCAGGCCGCGGCGCGTTGCCTTGCCGGTGGCGCTTGCGAAGCACCATTGGCGATGCATGGCGCACGCGTTCCGGTGCCCATCCCGCGGTATCCGTTTGTGTCGAATATCTCTTTATCGCGGCAACGTCGGCTCGCGCCGCTGGCGCTGCAATCAGCACGCGCCGCGTTTCGTCGGCTCTTTGTATGGCGACAGCCGGTTACGGCTTGAAACAAGCGCATACATATCACCTATCGGACGCGTCCTAGAATGATTTCAGCCCGTGCTCTCCGCGCGAACAGTCGGCACGGGTCAGAAGTGCCGGCGTGCCCGCGCCGGTGCTTCGCCTTCATTTCCCTTCGCTTCGTCGCCGTCCTCTCGCCGCATCCACATCCATTCACGTTGCAGTTGCCCAGCCGACTTCACGTGCCGCCGAACGCGACGCCGCGTGCGAGGATCGCTTATTCCGCAGCGGGCGCGGGGAGCATCGAAGGCGGCCGATCGTCGGTCGGCACGCCGTGATAATCGGCGGGATCCTGCGGCGGCGCCCCGTGATGGGCGGACGGATTGCCAGCACAGCCGGCAGCGCCCGCCGACAGCAGCAGGGCAATGGTCAAAACACGGATCATCAGCAGTCGTCTCCGGGATAAAAGATGGGAAAGAAGGTGGATGGGCAGCCATCCGCCGGCGCGCCGAGAGTCTACCCGCAAAATGCGCTCCGCGATGCCGCCGCGCGCCACCCCGCCCATTTCGTGAGATTTCGCCAGACGTGGCCTACTATAAGATCATGGTCGCATGTTTCAGGAGGCTGCCATGGACGCTGAATCGATCGCGGGTCTGATCGGGCTCGCAGTGGGTCTGCTCGTGCTGGTCGCGTTGTCGGTTTTCGAATCGCGCACCTACAAACGCGAACACGATGGCGAGGGCATGCTGCATCACTGGCTGACGCATCAGCATCTGCATATGCCGCATTGGAGACGTCCGCGGCATTGAGGGTGGTGTGGGTCGAATGCCGCGTTTCGCGGTGCGTGCCGAGGCATTGAGCTTCGGCGGCTCATAACGGCGCGGCACCGCCATGCCGCAGTGCCCGAATTTCGTTTCCAATGAACGATGCGGCGATCGGCGCCTCGACAGGTGCGCCGGTTGCCGCCCGCCGACTGCCGTGCACTGATCGCATGGCGCCTGCATCTACTTCGCGGTGTGCATCGCGCCAACGGGCAGCGATACGCATACGACGTACGCCACGTTTTCCTTCCCCTTCAACGGCGACGTATCACCTCGTCACCCCCGCGCGCTCCCGAACGGGCCCGGTATCCATCGTCATTGTCATTCTTCATGGGCACACACGTTGCTGTTCCACAGCCAGCGACCTCATGGACCCACAAACAAGGAGAACGGCGATGACCCTCGGAACCATCCTGCTTATCGTGCTCATCCTGCTGCTGATCGGCGCGCTGCCCAGTTGGCCGTATAGCAGCGGCTGGGGCTACCGGCCAACCGGTCTCGTCGGTGTCGTGCTGATCATCGTCATCATTCTGCTGTTGATGGGACGCATATAGACCGAGGGATTGACGCTCTTATCCAATACCCCGTACAATCTCTGATTCGTCGGAGCGTAGCGCAGCCTGGTAGCGCATCTGATTTGGGATCAGAGGGTCGTAGGTTCGAATCCTATCGCTCCGACCACGAAAAACGAGGGGTTACAAGCCATTGGCTTGTAACCCCTTTCTCATTTCTGGTGCCGTGCAACCATCATGTCGCCACACGGGAGCGAAGCCAGGCACCCGGCTTGCAGATCACCGGGTACACGTGCCACAGTGCTCGCGCACATTCAGCAACGGGCCACGAACCCGCCGCCCTATAAGGAGACACGCATGGATCTGATCCTCTGGCGTCACGCCGAAGCCGAAGATGTCGCCTCCAGCGATCTCGCCCGCGCGCTCACCACGCGCGGCCGCAAGCAGGCGCAAAGCGCCGCCCGATGGCTGCGCGCCCGTCTGCCCGACGACGCGCTCGTGCTCGCGAGCCCCGCGGTGCGCACGATCCAGACCGCCGAGACACTGACCGACCAGTATCGCGTCGTGCGTGAAATCGCGCCGAACGCAAGCGCGAACGATGTGCTCGAAGCAGCCGGCTGGCCCAACGGCATCGCGCAGACCGTGGTGATCGTCGGACATCAACCGACACTCGGTCACGTGGCCGCGCAGTTGATCGGCGACAGCCGCGCGAGCTGGCCGCTGAAAAAAGCCGGCATCTGGTGGATCGCGAGCCGTGAGCGCGACGGCGAGCAACAGGCTGTGTTGCGTGCGGCCATCAGTCCCGATCTGATCTGAATACACGCCCTGGGCGACGCGTCCGACATTACAACACTCGCGCACGCGGCTTACGGGCAGTCATCCAATCGTCACGGCTTTGCCATGCAAGCGTCACCACGCATTACTACATTGGCGAAAAAAGAAATCCCCCTTTTTTCGATCAGGACCGCCAATGCGAGAACTGCCGACGCCTACCCTGCCCTTCGCCTCGCTGCTCGAATCGCGCCGTTTGCCTCGCGCCGAGGAAACGGTCACCGCGCAGCATCGCCTGCAAGTGTCGTGGGCGCGCACCGATGAGGAACTGCGCGAGGCGCAGCGTCTGCGTTACCGCGTGTTCGCCGACGAAATGGGCGCGCGCCTGACCGGCCCGAAGGGCCTCGACGTCGATGCATTCGATTCGTATTGCGACCATCTGCTGGTGCGCGATCTCGACACGCTGCAGGTGGTCGGCACCTATCGCGCGCTGCCGCCGCACCAGGCGGCGCGCATCGGGCGTCTGTATGCGGAAAGCGAGTTCGACGTGTCGCGTCTCACGCATCTGCGCGCGAAGATGGTCGAGGTCGGCCGCTCGTGCGTGCATGCCGATTATCGCAGCGGCTCGGTCATCATGTCGCTGTGGGCGGGGCTCGCCGCGTATATGAAGCACAACGGCTACGAAACGATGCTCGGCTGCGCGAGCGTCGCGATGGTCGACGGCGGCCACTATGCAGCGAACCTCTATTGCTCGCTGCGCGAGAGCGCGCTGACGGCGCCGGAATATCGCGCGTTTGCGCATACGCCGTTGCCGGTCGACGATTTACAGACGAGCGCCGCGGTCGCTCCGCCGCCGCTCGTGAAGGGTTATCTGCGCCTCGGCGCGAAGATTTGCGGCGCGCCCGCATGGGATCCCGATTTCAACACCGCGGATTTTCTGACGCTGTTTCGCCTGTCCGAGATCAATGCGCGCTACGCGCGTCACTTCCTCGGCGACGCGTTGTCGCGTTGAGCGTGACCGGTCGCGATTGCCGAGCGGCGCGGCAAAATGAAAAAGCCCGGCATTTTTGCCGGGCTTTTTCTCGTTGAGGCGCCTCACGCACGCGCCGAAGCACATACCGGGGACCGTGCATCAATCGTCGGTATAAACGACGCGATACGGAATCCCGACCTTCTCCCATTCCGCCGCCTCCTGGATCAGGCTGTAGTCGGTCAGCGGATTGTTGACGACCCAACCGTTCGGCAGACGCACCTCGTAGCCGCCGTTCACCTGCGCGACCGAGATCCACGGCAGGCCGACATCCGAGCGTCGGCGGCACAGGAGCGCCGCGAGCCGCAGGCAGAACAGCAGCGGCCATTCGACGTCGCGCGTTTGCGAGAGCTTGCCGAGCTTGCCCGCATGGCCGAGCACGAGCGCGGCGACGCGCGCCTGGTCGGTGCGCGAAAAGCCCGGCATGTCGGCGTTGCTCGCGATATAGGCCGAATGCTTGTGGTACGCGCTGTGCGAGATCGACAAACCGATCTCATGCAGCGCCGCCGCCCAGCCGATGAACATGCGGTTTTCCGCGCGGCGATCGTCGTCCGATGCGTCGCCCGATGCGCCGTCCGGCTCGCTGAGCTGGTCGTAGAAGCTCATCGACAGTTCGCTGATACGCCCCGCCTGCGCGCGATCGACGCCGTAGCGGCGCATGAAGCCCTCGACCGTCACCGTGCGCATGTCTTCATGCTGCGAGCGGCCGAGCAGGTCGTACATGACGCCGAGGCGCAGCGCGCCGTCGGTGGTGTCGACGTAATCGACGCCGAGTTCATCGAACACCGCGATCATGATCGACAGACCGCCCGCCAGCACCGGCACGCGGTCGCTTTTCAGCGCCACCAGCTTCAGCCGGTTCACGTTCTCGGCCTTGATCAGCGCGCGCTTGAGCCGTTGGAGGCCGCCGCGCGAAATGCCGTGCGTGATACCCGCGTCATTGAAGCCGTTCGCCTCGACCAGTTCGGCGAGCGCGCGCGCGGTGCCCGACGAGCCGATCGCCTGCTCCCAGCCGGTTTTTTTGTACTCGGCGGAAATGATCTGGATTTCGCGGCGCGCCGCGAGTTCGGCCTGGCGCATCGTGTATTCGTCGACGTTGCCGGCCGGGAAAAACGCGCGGCTATGGCTCACACAGCCGATGTACAGGCTCTCCATCTGGATCGGCGTGTAATGCGAACCGATGATGAATTCCGTCGAACCGCCGCCGATATCGACGACGAGCCGCTTGCCCGCGCTCGCCGGCACCGAGTGCGCGGCGCCCGCGTAAATCAGGCGCGCTTCCTCGCGCCCGGCGATCACTTCGATCGGAAAACCGAGCGCGGCCTGCGCCTCGCCGAGAAATTCGCCCGCGTTCTTCGCGATGCGCAGCGTATTGGTCGCGACCGCGCGCACGTGGTCGGGATGAAAGTCGCGCAGGCGCTCGCCGAAGCGCTTGAGCGCGTCCCAGCCACGCACCTGCGACGCGCGGTCGAGCATCTTGTCGCGCGACAGACCGGCGGCGAGGCGCACCGGCTCGCGCAATGCGTCGACCTGATAGATCTGGCTGCCCGCGTCGGTTTCCTCGACCCGGCCCACGATCAGCCGGAAGCTGTTCGAACCGAGATCGACGGCGGCGAGGAGTTGGGGGGTATTGACCATCGGGTAAGCGGACTCCATGCGCGCGAGCGCGGCGGCAGCAACCGCGGGCGTGGCTGCGGACGCGGGAAGCGCCGCTCGCCGGCCCGGCGACCTCGACGCGGGATGCGCGTCGCGGCCGGCCGCGCTGTTCAAAGACGCCATTTTAAGCGTAGCGGACCTCACGGTGTCACCTCGCTGCGATGGGAGACCCGCTATGGTCGCATACGTCGTGCGTCATATTGACGACAGGCGACGATTGCGGCATAAAATCTTGAAATAGCTCGAGTGTCATAACGGCGTCATCAAACTGTGAGAATTTCTGAAGGTTTTTCCGTCTCCATTCCAGACATTCCAATCTCGCTGCCGATGTCCGTCCGCTATCCCTTATTGAACCGCGAGCTGGGCATTCTGGGTTTCAACGAGCGCGTGTTGGCGCAAGCCGCCGACCCAGCCGTTCCCCTGCTCGAACGCCTCCGCTTTATCTGTATCACCAGCAGCAATCTCGACGAATTCTTCGAAGTCCGCATGGCCGGCCTTCAGGAACAGATGCGCGACAACCCCGGCGCGCTGTCGCCCGACGGGATGTCGCTGCAGCACGTGTACGACCTCGTCGTCGAGCGCGCGCAGAAACTCGTGCATCGCCAGTACACGATGCTGCACGACACCGTGCTCACCGCGCTCGAACAGGAAGGCATCTATTTCCACGGCACCGAAGCGTGGAGCGACGCGCAGACCGAATGGGCGCGCAACTACTTCTTCGACGAACTGCTGCCGGTGCTCACGCCGATCGGGCTCGACCCCGCGCATCCGTTTCCGCGCGTGCTCAACAAGAGCCTGAACTTCGTGGTCGAGCTCGAAGGCAAGGACGCGTTCGGCCGTCAGGCGATGATGGGCATCGTGCAGGCACCGCGCGCGCTGCCGCGGCTCGTGCGCATGCCGCAGGAGCTGTCGGGCTATCCGCATGGCTTCGTGCTGCTGAGCTCGCTGTTGCAGCGCTTCGTCGGCGAGCTGTTTCCGAATCTCGTCGTGCGCAGCTGCAACCAGTTTCGCATCACGCGCAACAGCGAACTGTTCGTCGACGAGGACGAAATCACCAATCTGCGCGTCGCGCTGCAGGGCGAACTGCCGGCGCGGCATCTGGGCAACGCGGTGCGGCTCGAAGTGTCGGCGGAAACGCCCGCGCACGTCGTGCGGCGTCTGCTCGACGAAAGCGGCCTGTCGAACAAGGACTGCTACTACGTGAACGGCCCCGTCAACCTCGTGCGGCTGATGCAGTTGCCCGAGATGGTCGACCGGCCCGATCTGAAGTTCGTCCCGCATATTCCGTCGACGCCGCCGCAGATCGCCAACGCGGCGAGCATGTTCGACGTGATCGATCAGGGCGACGTGCTGCTGCATCATCCGTACGAGAGCTTCCAGCCGGTGCTGGAGCTGCTGCTGCAGGCGGCCAAGGACCCCAACGTGGTCGCGATCAAGCAGACCATCTACCGCACCGGCACCGACTCGCCGCTGATGGACGCGCTGATGCAGGCCGCGCGCAACGGCAAGGAAGTCACGGTGGTGGTCGAGCTGCTCGCGCGCTTCGACGAGGAAACCAATATCAACTGGGCCGCGCAGCTCGAAGCGGTCGGCGCGCACGTCGTCTATGGCGTGGTGGGCCACAAGTGCCACGCGAAGATGATGCTGATCGTGCGGCGCGTATCGGCGGGCGGCAAGACGACGCTCAAGCGCTACGTGCACCTCGGCACCGGCAACTATCATCCGCGCACCGCGCGCCTCTATACCGACTTCGGCCTGATGACCGCCGATCAGAAGATCTGCGAGGACGTGCACCACGTATTCCAGCAACTGACCGGCATCGGCGGCGAGCTGAAGCTGCACGAGCTGTGGCAATCGCCGTTCACGCTGCATCCGAAGCTCGTCGAGGCGATCCGCAAGGAAGCCGAGCATGCGCGCGCCGGCAAGAAGGCGCGCATCGTCGCGAAGATGAACGCGCTGCTTGAGCCGACTGTGATCGCCGAGCTCTACGAGGCGTCGCAGGCCGGCGTGAAGATCGATCTGATCGTGCGCGGCGTGTGCTCGCTGCAACCGGGCGTGGCGGGGCTCTCCGAGAACATCACGGTGCGCTCGATCGTCGGGCGCTTCCTCGAACACCACCGCATCTACTACTTCTACGACGGCGGCAAGGAGCAGGTCTATCTGTCGAGCGCCGACTGGATGGACCGCAACCTGTTCCGGCGCGTCGAAGTCGCGTTCCCGGTCAACAACCGGCGCCTGAAGCGGCGCGTGATCGCGGAAGGTCTGTCGGCGTTTCTCGGCGACAACCAGTCCGCGTGGCTGATGCAAAGCGATGGGCACTACCGGCGGCGGCGGCCGGGTAAATCGTCGCGCAACGCACAGATGAGTCTGCTCGCGAAGTTCTGTTCGTAGTTAAGCCGCCGCGGTCAAACCGCGGCGCTCAAGCTGGCGCCGCCTGGCAGCGCGCGGTGCGGTACACCGGAAAGCGCACGGTGAACGTGCTGCCGCGCCCTTCCTCGCTCTTCACGTCGAGCTGCGCATCGTGCCGCTGCAGCACGTGCTTGACGATCGCGAGACCGAGACCGGTGCCGCCGGTGTCGCGCGAACGGCTGCGGTCGACGCGATAGAAGCGTTCGGTGAGCCGCGGAATATCGGCGGCCGGAATGCCGAGGCCACTGTCCGTGACCGTGAACACCGCGTGGTTGCCCTGCGCATGCCAGCCTACCTTGATCGAGCCGCCATCCGGTGTATAGCGGATCGCGTTCGTCACGAGATTGCCGAATGCGCTGAAAATTTCGGTTTCGACGCCGGTGACGGTGAGCCCCTCGTCGGTATCGAAAACGATCCGGTGATGATCGCCGGAAAGACTCTGCGCGTCATCGCGCAGATGCCGCAGCACCGCGCGCATGTCGATCATCTGATCGCTCGGCGGCTTGTTGTCGCCTTCGAGCTTCGCGAGCACCAGCAGATCGCTGACGATATGGCGCATGCGCGCCGCCTGCTGCTCCATCAGCTCCAGATAGCGCGCGCGTTCGGTCTCGCTCAACGGCAGCTCGCGCATCGTCTCGAGAAAGCCGGACAGCACGGTGAGCGGCGTCTTCAGTTCATGCGACACGTTGGCGACGAAGTCGCGCCGCATCGCGTCGGTGCGTTCGAGCTCGGTGATGTCCTGCGACAGCACCAGCTTGCGATTGTCGCCGTAAGGAAACACCTGCACCGACAGCACGTTCTGGCGCTTCTCGCCCATACCGCGCATGATCAGCATTTCCTCGTAACGATGCGAATTCAGATAACGCACGAAGTCGGGGTGACGCACCAGATGCGTGATGTGCTGACGCAGATCGCGCTTCGCGTCGAGCCCGAAGTGGCTCTCCGAAATCGCGTTGCACCATTCGATCTGATCGTGATCGTCGAGCATCGCGACACCGTTCGGCGATGCCTGGATCGCCTGGATGAAACGCGAATGCTGCTGCTCGACCTGGCGCACCTGCGCGTGCCAGCGCTTCGCGAGCTTGTGCAGACGGTAGTAGATTTCGCCCCAGATGCCGGGGGCGCTCGGCACTTCGCCGTACACCGGCGCGTCGAGCAGACGCCACAGGCGCTGCTTGTGAAACGTGCTGAAGATGCTCTGCGCGAGCAGCATGACGATCGCGAGGACGAGTCCCGCCTTCACGTTCACCAGTGCGCCGACCACCACGCACAGAACAGCAAGCAGCACGACCGACACGATGGAGCGCGCCCAGATGATGTTCATGGTCTAGCGATCGAAGAGAAAACAGCGCTGGAAAGAGGTGACGGCGCGGGTACGCCGCCGCGGCTATCAGGCGCTCTTCGCCAGCCGGTAGCCGCTGCCGCGAACCGTTTCAATCATAGCATCGCACCCCGCGGGCTTGAGCGCCGCGCGCAGGCGCTTGATGTGCACGTCGACGGTACGCTCCTCGACGAACACGTGATCGCCCCATACCTGGTCGAGCAGCTGCGTGCGGCTGTGCACGCGCTCCGGGTGGGTCATGAAGAAATGCAGCAGGCGGAATTCGGTCGGACCGAGATCGAGCTTGATCTCGCTGCCTTCCGCATGCGCGGCGACGCGATGCGTGGCCGGATCGAGCTTCAGGCCGTTGATCGCCACCACGTCTTCGGTCAACTGCGGCGCGCGGCGGCGCAGCACCGCCTTGATGCGCGCCATCAGCTCCTTCGGCGAGAACGGCTTCGTCACGTAGTCGTCGGCGCCGATCTCGAGGCCGAGCACCTTGTCCTGCTCGTCGCCGCGCGCGGTCAGCATGATGATCGGAATATGCTTCGTGCGCTCGTTGTTGCGCAGATCGCGCGCGAACGAAATGCCCGATTTTCCCGGCAACATCCAGTCGAGCAGCACGAGGTCGGGCAGTACGTCGCTGATCAGGTTGTGCGCCTGCTCCGCGTTGTACGCCCGAATCGGGCAGTGTCCGGCGTGTTGAAGATTGACCGAAATCAGTTCGGAAATGGCGGGCTCATCTTCAATGACGAGAATGCTGCTGGGCATCGGCACCTCTGTTCCTTTTCTCTGGATTAGCTGAGTGCTTCGCGTTCGAGCGCGTCGCGCGACTGGTGCCGCACGTCGGTGCCCTTCACGATGTAGATGATGAATTCGGCGATGTTCTTCGCGTGGTCGCCGATCCGCTCGATCGCCTTCGCGATGAACAGGAAGTCGAGGCCTACCGAGATCGAACGCGGATCTTCGGTCATATACGAAATCAGCTTGCGCACGAACGCGCGGAATTCGTCGTCGATCGCCTTGTCGTCGCGCACGATCTGCGCGGCGGCCACCGTATCGAGACGCGCGAACGCGTCGAGCGCGCGGCGCAGGATCGACACCGCCAGTTCGCCGGACAGCTTGATCTCGGCGATGTTGATGGTGCGCGATGCGCCGTCTTCCATGAGACGCTTGGTGCGCTTCGCGATCTTCTCGGCTTCGTCGCCGGCGCGCTCGAGGTTCGTGATGGTCTTCGAAATCGCGATCAGCAGACGCAGGTCGCGCGCGGCCGGCTGACGGCGCGCGATGATGTTGCTGCACTCCTCGTCGATCTCGACTTCCATCCTGTTCAGACGCTCTTCGGCCGCGATGACCTGCTCGGCGATGTTGAGGTCGAATTCGTTGAGCGCCTGCATCGCGCCGACGATCTGCGATTCGACGAGGCCGCCCATTTCGAGCACCTTCGACGAAACAAGGTTCAGGTCGGCGTCGAACTGGCTGGACAGATGTTTATCGGACATGTCGTACTCCGTTGTATTGCCCGGCTGATTAGCCGAAGCGGCCAGTGATGTAGTCCTCGGTTTCCTTGCGGACCGGCTTGATGAAGATCTTTTCGGTGTCGCCGAATTCGATCAGTTCGCCGAGGTACATATAGGCAGTGTAGTCCGAACAGCGGGCCGCCTGCTGCATGTTGTGCGTGACGATCACGACCGTGTAGTCGCTCTTCAACTCGGCGATCAGTTCTTCGATACGGCCCGTCGAAATCGGGTCGAGCGCCGAGCACGGCTCGTCGAGCAGCAGCACTTCGGGACGGATCGCGATGCCGCGCGCGATGCACAGACGCTGCTGCTGACCACCGGACAGACCATAACCGCTCTGGCCGAGCTTGTCCTTTACTTCGTTCCACAGCGCCGCCTTCGTGAGCGCCCATTCGACGCGGTCGTCCATTTCCGAGCGCGACAGCGTTTCGAACATCTTCACGCCGAACGCGATGTTGTCGTAGATCGACATCGGGAACGGCGTCGGCTTCTGGAACACCATGCCGATACGCGCGCGCAGCAGCGAGATGTCCTGGCGCGTCGTCAGCAGGTTTTCGCCGTCCATCAGGATTTCGCCTTCGGCGCGCTGCTCCGGATAGAGCGCGTACATCTTGTTGAAGGTGCGCAGCAGCGTGGACTTGCCGCAGCCCGACGGACCGATGAACGCGGTCACCTTGCCTTCGGGAATCTGCAGGTTGATGTTCTTCAGCGCGTGATATTTGCCGTAGAAGAAGTTCAGGTCGTTGACCTCGATCTTCGGACGCGCCGGCGCATGCGGAAAGCCGCTTTGCTCGGGTTCGGAACCCGCGGGCGAGGTTGCGTGCCCGATCGGATTGAGTTGGGTTTCTGCCATGTTCATCGGATTACACTCCGCCCTTACTTGTTCGAGAAGATCGTGCGCGCGAGGATGTTCAATCCCAGCACCGCGAGCGTGATCAGGAAGACGCCGGCCCACGCGAGCGATTGCCACTGCGCGAACGGACTCATCGCAAACTTGTAGATCGTGACCGGCAGGTTCGCGACCGGCTGGCCCATATCGACCGAGAAGAACTGGTTCGACAGCGCGGTGAAGAGCAGCGGCGCGGTTTCGCCGGCAATGCGCGCGACGCCGAGCAGCACGCCGGTGACGATGCCCGCGATCGACGCCTTCAGCGTGATCGACAGCACCATCTTCCACTTCGGCGTGCCGAGCGCGAAGGCGGCTTCACGCATCGCGTTCGGCACGAGTTTGAGCATGTTCTCGGTGGTGCGGATCACGATCGGAATCTGCAGCAGCGCCAACGAGAGCACGCCGGCCCAGCCGCTGAAATGCCCCATCCTCGCGACGACGAGCGCGTAGACGAACAGACCGATCACGATCGACGGCGCGGACAGCAGGATGTCGTTGATGAAGCGCGTGAGGTTCGCGAGCCAGCCCTTCTGGCCGTATTCGGCGAGATAGACGCCCGCCATGATGCCGATCGGCGTGCCGATGAAGGTCGCGAGCCCGACCAGCATCAGGCTGCCGACGATCGCGTTGGCGAGACCGCCGCCGTCGGTGTTCGGCGGCGGCGTCGACTGCGTGAACAGCTCGACCGACAGACCGCCGATACCGAGGCGCAGCGTCGTATAGAGAATCCACACGAGCCACAGCAGACCGAAACCCATCGCGACGAGCGACAGCGTCAGCGCGATCGCATTGGTGAAGCGGCGGCGCCCTTGCAGGCGCGTGCGCATCGCCTCGAGCGTCGCCGCGTCCTTCAGACCCGGCATGTTCAGGGAAGACCCGCTCATTTCGCGCCCTCCCCTTTCTCGAGACGAAGCAGCATGATTTTCGAAATCGACAGCACGATGAAAGTAATCACGAACAGGATCAGGCCGAGCTCCATCAGCGCCGACGTATGCAGGCCCGGGTCCGCTTCCGCGAACTCGTTGGCGAGCGCCGACGTGATGCTGTTGCCCGGCGAAAACAGCGAGATGTTGTCGAGCAGGTTGGTGTTGCCGATCACGAACGTGACCGCCATCGTCTCGCCGAGCGCGCGGCCGAGGCCGAGCATGATGCCGCCGATGACGCCGGTCTTGGTGAACGGCAGCACGATCTTCCACATCACTTCCCACGTCGTGCAGCCGATGCCGTACGCCGATTCCTTCAGCAGCACCGGCGTAACTTCGAACACGTCGCGCATCACCGACGCGATGTACGGGATGATCATGATCGCCAGAATCACGCCCGCGCACAGGATGCCGATGCCGATCGGCGGACCGGCGAACAGCGCGCCGACGAACGGAATGCCGCCGAGCACCGCGCCGAGCGGTTTCTGGAACCACGTCGCGAAAATGGGCGCGAACACGAGCAGACCCCACATGCCGTACACGATCGACGGAATCGCGGCGAGCAGCTCGATCGCGATGCCGAGCGGCCGGCGCAGCCAAGCGGGCGAAAGTTCGGTCAGAAAGAGCGCGATGCCGAAGCTGACCGGCACCGCGATGATGAGAGCAATGATCGACGTGGCGATGGTGCCGTAGATCGGCACGAGCGCGCCGAACTGCTTGCTGGGCGGATCCCAGACGGCGGTCCACAGGAACGGCAGACCAAACTCCCGGATCGACGGCATCGAGGAGATGATCAGCGAGACGATGATGCCGCCGAGCAGCAGCAGCGTAATGATGGCGGAAAGGCGTGCGAGGCCACCGAAGATCACGTCGCCGGAGCGGCCGGGTGCTTTCTGTTGCGAGGCGCTGCCAGGCGGAGTGGCCCGGCTCGCGCCGGACGCTAAATGAATATCGGACATGAGAGCCTGAGGGACCTGTTTCCAGTTGCCGGACGACACACGTCGGGCGGCGGATGATGCTGCGGCGAATGCCGGGCCAATGTCATTGGCCGTCCTCGCGGGAGGACGGCCAGGATGCTACGAAACGCGGCGCCCGAATCCGTTCGAACGCGCCGCGCGATGCGCGCCTTACTCGGCGATCGGCTTGCCAGCCGAATCCTTCACCTTCTGCTTCCACTGCGTGCGGATTTCCGACACGACCGATTCCGGCAGCGAGATGTAATCGAGATCGCTCGCAGCCTGGCCCCCGTTCTTGAATGCCCAGTCGAAGAACTTCAGCGTCTCGGTGCCTTGCGGCGCCTTGTCCTGCGTCGTGTGCAGCAGCACGAACGTCGCGCCGACGATCGGCCATGCGTTCTTGCCCGGCTCGTCCGTCAGGATCTGGTAGAACGACTTCGACCAGTCAGCACCGGCGGCCGCTGCCTTGAACGTCTCGGTCTTCGGTTCGACGACCGCGCCCGACTGGTTCTTCATCGCAGCATAGGTCATGTGGTTCTGCTTCGCATACGCCCATTCGACATAGCCGATCGCGCCCGGCAGACGCTGCACGAATGCCGCGACGCCGTCGTTACCCTTGCCGCCCGTGCCGACCGGCCAGTTGACCGTCGTGCCTTCGCCGACCTTGGCCTTCCATTCCGGATTGACCTTCGACAGGTAGTTCGTCCAGATGAAGCTGGTGCCCGAACCATCGGCGCGGCGCACCACGGCGATGTCCAGATCCGGCAGCTTCAGCTTCGGGTTCAATGCGACGATCGCCGGATCGTTCCACTTCTTGATCTTGCCGAGATAGATGTCGCCGAGCACTTCGCCCGACAGCGTCAGTTCCGACGGCTTCACGCCAGGAATGTTGACTGCCGGCACCACGCCGCCGACCACCGTCGGGAACTGGAACAGGCCGTCCTTCGCGAGCTCGTCGTCCTTCAGCGGAGCGTCCGAACCGGCGAAATCGACGGTCTTCGCGACGATCTGCTTCACGCCGCCCGCCGAGCCGATGCCCTGGTAGTTAACCTTGCCGCCGCCGGACTTCTGATAAGCGTCGGCCCACTTCGTGTAGATCGGTGCTGCGAAGGTGCTGCCCGCGCCGGTGATGTCTGCTGCTTGCGCTGTAATCGCGAAAAGCGCGCCAGCGACGCCAGCGAACACGGTGTGCATCAATTTCATGAGACCTCCAGGGGTGTAAGCGTGTGGTATGAGCGTGTAGGACGAACACCGCGAAGCTTAGGGTCTCTTTATGACAAAACCGTGACTGACCGTGAAACAGATGTGACAGTAATATTACCGTGTGAAAGGTGCTGCGGCGGAGGAATTGGCGCTGTGGCGATGCGGTCGGCATCGCTTGTTAGCTTAGGCGGAAAAGATGGTGGAGGCGAACGTTTGCGCGAGGGGAATCAGCAACCCCGCTCCGCCGCCTGCCGATGAATCGATTAAGCGGTCGCTTCCCTCACGGCTTCCGCGATCGCTTCCGAATGCCGCACCGCATCGGCGACGTTCCGTGCCTCGACCATCACGCGCAGCACCGGCTCCGTGCCCGACGCGCGGATCAGCACGCGGCCACGGCCGTCCAGCGCGCTTTCCGCCGCGCTGATCGCGCGGCGGATCGCGTCGCTGCCCTTCCAGTCCGACTCCGGCTTCATGCGCACGTTGATGAGCTTCTGCGGGAACAGCGTGACGCCCTCGAGCAGATCCGCGAGCGATTTGCCGCTGCGCTGCATCGCCGCGAGCACGAGCAGCGCGGATACGATGCCGTCGCCAGTCGAATGGCGATCGAGCGACAGAATATGGCCAGAGCCTTCCGCGCCGAGCTGCCAGCCGTGCTCGCGCAATTGTTCGAGCACATAGCGGTCGCCGACCGCGGCGCGCACGAACTTCACGCCAGCATCCCGCAGCGCGACTTCGACGGCCATGTTGGTCATCAGCGTGCCGACCGCGCCTTCGACATGGCCCGTGGTCGCGATGCGGTCCTTGACCAGCACGTACAACAGCTCGTCGCCGTTATAGAGACGGCCAGCCGCGTCGACGATCTGCACACGGTCGGCGTCGCCATCGAGCGCAATGCCGAGATCCGCATGATTCGCACGCACCGCGCGCACCAGCGCGTCCGGCGCGGTCGCGCCGACGCCGTCGTTGATGTTGAAGCCGTTCGGCGCGACACCGATCGGGATCACTTCCGCGCCGAGTTCGTGGAACACGTGCGGCGCGACGTCATACGCGGCGCCATGCGCGCAATCGACGACGAGCTTCATGCCACGCAGGTCGTACGCGGCGGGGAACGTGCTCTTGCAGAACTCGATATAGCGGCCGGCGGCGTCGTCGAGACGCCTCGCCTTGCCCAGCCGTTCGGAGGCCGCGCACGCGAGCGGCAGTTCGAGTTGCTCCTCGATCTGCGCCTCGACATCGTCCGGCAGCTTGTTGCCGTCGGCCGAGAAGAATTTGATGCCGTTGTCGTAATAAGGATTGTGCGACGCGCTGATGACGACGCCCGCGGCCAACCGCAGCGCGCGCGTCAGGTATGCGATTCCGGGCGTCGGCATCGGGCCGGCCAGCATGACGTCGACGCCGGCCGCCGAAAAGCCCGATTCGAGCGCCGCTTCGAGCATGTAGCCCGACACCCGCGTGTCCTTGCCGATCAGCACCGTCGGCCGGGTGCCGGTTTTGGCCCAATGGTCGGCGCCCGCGAGCACTTTGCCGGCCGCGTAGCCGAGCCGCAACACGAATTCCGGCGTAATGGGCCCTTCGCCGACCTTGCCCCGAATCCCGTCCGTTCCGAAGTAACGACGTGCCATGTTTTATCTCCCTCTATGTGGCTGCGGGTTCAACCGTGCGCGCGGCTCGCATTCGCCGCGTCGCGCAGGGTTGCCCATACTTTCAATGCATCGACTGTTTGCGCGACGTCGTGTACGCGCAGAATCGCGGCGCCTCGTTCGGCCGCGCACACCGCCGCGGCGATACTGCCGGCGACGCGCTCGGGCGCCGGCCGCCCGATCACCGCGCCGATCATCGACTTGCGCGACATGCCCGCGAGAATCGGATACGGCGGCACGGCCTGCGGAGCCGTGTCCCGCAGTTGCGCGAGCAACGCGTAGTTGTGCTCGACCACCGCCTTGCCGAAGCCGAACCCCGGATCGACGCTGATGCGCGCACGCGCAATTCCCGCCTGCCGCAACGTCGCCACCCGCTCCTCGAGGAAGCGGCGCACGTCGCCGGCCACATCGTCATAGCGAGGCTCGCCGAGTTGCATAGTCTGCGGCTCACCGAGCATATGCATCACGCAAAGGCCGCAATCGCTGTCGCGCACCGCGTCGATCGCGCCGGCCATGCGGAAGCCCCAGATGTCGTTGATCATGTCCGCGCCCGCGCTCAATGCGTGACGCATCACCTCCGGCTTGTACGTATCGACCGACAACGGCACGTTCGCGCCGCGCAAGCGTTCGACGAGCGGGATCACGCGCTCCAGCTCTTCATCGAGCGGCACCGGTGGCGCACCGGGGCGCGTCGATTCGCCGCCGATATCGATGATGTCCGCGCCGTCGAGCAGCATGCGCTCGGCCTGGTGCAATGCATCGTCACGCATTGCGTATTGACCGCCGTCGGAGAAGGAATCGGGCGTGACGTTCAGGATGCCCATGACCAGCGGGCGTTCAAATGTCAGCTTGAAGCGACCGCATTGCAGCGGCTCTGGAAGAGGAACGGAAAAAGAATCGACTTTCGACACGCAGCAGTGCTTCACTCAGAACGGATAAATGCAAAACGGGCCGGTGTGCTACACACCGGCCCGCACTTTCTACTGGCTGCCGATCAGGCCGGCGCAGTCGCGCTACCCGGCTTGACCTCGGTACCCGGGCTGCCGCCCGACGAGGCGTCGCTTGCCGACGGCGGCGAGCTCTTCGGCGAGCGCGGCGGACGGCCTGCCATGATGTCGTTGATCTGATCGGCGTCGATCGTTTCCCACTCCATCAGCGCGGCCGTCATCGCTTCGACCTTGTCGCGGTTCTCTTCGAGCAGACGCCGCGCGAGGTTGTACTGCTCGTCCAGCACGCGGCGGATTTCCGCATCGACCTTCTGCTGTGTCGCTTCCGAAATGGTCCGCGTGAAACCGCGGCCAAACGGCGAGGCGTCGTTTTCGTCGTCGACGTAGACCATCGGGCCCAGCGCGTCGGTCATACCGAAGCGCGCGACCATTGCGCGAGCCGTCTGCGTCGCCTTGTTGAAGTCGTCCGACGCGCCCGTGCTGATCAGGTTCAGGAACAGCTCTTCCGCGACACGGCCACCGAACAGGATCGCGAGACGATCGAGCAGATAGTCCTTCGAATACGTTTCGTTGTCGTGCTCAGGCAACTGCCACGTGACGCCCAGCGCGCGACCACGCGGAATGATCGTGACCTTGTGCACCGGATCGGCTTTCGGCAACAGCTTCGCGATCACCGCGTGACCCGATTCGTGATACGCGGTAGCACGCTTCGACTCTTCGCGGATCACGGCCGACTTGCGCTCAGGCCCCATGAAGATCTTGTCCTTCGCGTCCTCGAAGTCCGTCATTTCGACGATGCGCTTGCCACGGCGTGCCGCGAACAGCGCTGCTTCGTTCACGAGATTCGCGAGATCGGCGCCCGAGAAGCCCGGTGTACCGCGCGCGATCACCGCAGCGTCGACGTCGTTCGAAATCGGCACCTTGCGCAGATGCACCTTCATGATGTGTTCGCGACCGCGGATATCCGGCAGACCGACGTACACCTGGCGGTCGAAACGGCCCGGACGCAGCAGCGCCTTGTCGAGCACGTCGGAGCGGTTCGTCGCCGCGATCACGATAACGCCCGAATTCGCCTCGAAGCCGTCCATTTCGACAAGCATCTGGTTCAGCGTCTGTTCGCGCTCGTCGTTGCCGCCGCCCATGCCCGCACCGCGATGACGGCCGACCGCGTCGATTTCGTCGATGAACACGATGCACGGCGCGTGCTTCTTGGCCTGCTCGAACATGTCGCGCACGCGAGCCGCGCCGACACCGACGAACATTTCAACGAAGTCCGAGCCCGAAATGCTGAAGAACGGCACCTTCGCCTCGCCGGCAATCGCGCGTGCAAGCAGTGTCTTACCGGTTCCCGGCGGGCCGACGAGCAGCACGCCGCGCGGAATGCGACCACCGAGCTTCTGGAATTTCTGCGGATCGCGCAGGAAATCGACCAGCTCCGACACTTCTTCCTTGGCTTCGTCGCAACCGGCGACGTCGGTGAAATTGATAGCGTTGTTGTTCTCGTCGATCAGACGCGCGCGGGATTTGCCGAACGAAAAGGCGCCGCCCTTCCCGCCCCCCTGCATCTGTCGCATCATGTAGAACCAGAAACCGATGATCAGGATCGTCGGCCCGAGGTAATACAGCACGGACATCAGTGCATTGGGTTCGTCGTCAGCCTTGCCGCTCACCTGTACGCCATACTTCATCAGATCGCCGACCATCCAGATGTCGCCGGGCGACACGATCTGGTACTTCTGGCCGTCTGCTGGAGTGACCGTGAGGTTCCGCCCCTGGACAATGACGTTCTTGACTTTGCCGTTCTTCGCGTCGTCCATGAACTGCGAATAGGAAACGCCTTCCTGGACACGGGGCTTGTCGAACTGCTTGAACACCGTAAACAGCACCAGTGCGATTACCAGCCACACTGCTGCCTTCGAAAACATATTGTTGTTCAAAGCACCACTCCTTCACTTAGACGGGCGCCTACATTTGCCTTGCGACACCACGAAAGCATTCTAATCCAGTCCGCAGACCCCTGCCATAACGTTTCGCTACCGTGGAAATAGCGTAGGGAGCCGTTTTACGCCGCTTTGCCGCGCATCCAGCCCTTATTGGCAGAGACGGACCGTTCAGCAACGCCCTAGACGGGACGTTTCAGATGCTTACCCAAAATAAATGTTTCTGACGATTTATCCCGCGACGCTTTCGGTTTGCGGGCCGCCACCACCTTAAACTGCCGTTTGAACTTTTCGACAATCTGACTATAGCCGCTGCCGTGAAAGCATTTGACTAAAAGTGCGCCATCCGGTTTAAGGTGATTTTGCGCGAATTCCAGCGCGAGATCGCACAGGTGCTCGATCCGCGCGGCGTCCGCGACCGCCACGCCAGACAGGTTGGGCGCCATATCCGAAATTACAAGGTCTACCTGGCGCTGTCCGACCAATTCTTCGAGCTGGGCCAGCACCGAGTCTTCGCGGAAATCGCCCTGAATGAAGTGGACGTCGGCCACCGGCTCCATCGGCAGGATGTCGAGCGCGATGATCGTGCCGTCGATGCCGCCTTCCCGCTCGGCGTTGCGCTGCGTGCCGCGCGCCAGCTTATTGCGCGCATACTGGCTCCAGCTGCCCGGCGAGGAGCCGAGATCGACGATCACCTGCCCCGGACGCATCAGCTTGTCCTGCTCGTCGATTTCCTTGAGCTTGTAGGCCGCGCGGGCGCGATAACCTTCCCGCTGCGCCATTTTGACGTACGGGTCGTTGATGTGGTCGTGCAGCCACGCCGTATTGAACTTGTTTTTTGCCATTAAAGATTGAACTATTGCTGCGTCGTGTCGCGCTTTAGGGGATAATACGCGGTTAATTCGCGCGGCCACCGCCAGACTGGCGGCCATCCGCGATTCTGTTGTTCTGACACGCGCCCTGTCGAATCAAGCTGTCCGATTCAGTCAAACCCATCGGACGAAAACGCAGGAGCCGCCATTTTAGTCGAGTCGTCCACTTTCCATGCCAGCCCTCAAAGTCTCTTCCGACCAACGCGCCGAGTTGCGCTCCCAGGCACATGCGCTCAAACCGGTCGTGCTCGTCGGCGCCGAAGGCTTGACCGACGCTGTGCTCACCGAAATCAAGGTGCACCTCGCCGCGCACCAGCTCATCAAGATCCGTGTGTTCGGCGATGAGCGTGAGGAGCGCCTCGCCATCTACGAGGAAATCTGCGACACGCTGAACGCCGCGCCGATTCAGCATATCGGCAAGCTGCTCGTGATCTGGAAGCCCGAAGCGGCGCAACCGGCCGTGAAAGCAAAACGCGGCGTGTTGCCGAGCGCCCGCGAAGCGGCGATCGAAACGAAGCCGGCCAAGGGTCGCGCCCCACGCATCGTCAAGGTCGTGAAGCCGACCGACGTGCCAATGCGCAAGCCGAGAGCGAAAGCGGTACTCGTGCGCGGCAACGAACGCGTCACGCAGGGCGGCAACATCAAGCGCGCGAAGAAGCGTCAAACCAGCGCGAAGCGCTCGCATCAGTCATCGAAATAAGCGGGAACGTGACAGGTGCGGACAGCGTCCGCACCGCGCATGAATGACTCGAACGACAGGCCTGATGCTTCGCGCAAACCCCGCCCACGCTCCTCAACCCGCCATCTTTCTCGCGACACCGCGGGCGCCCTCTTCCTCGGCCGCCGCGCCCACGCGCGCCGGCAACAACCATACGAGCGCAAGACCCAGCAGGCTCTCGATCAGATAGAACAGGCTCGACACACCGTGCAGGATGCCAAAGCGCGTCGCATAGACCGAATGGCCGACGTCGCTGCCCGCCTCTAGCGCGGCCACGCGCATCGCGTTCATGAATGGCTGCAACGCAAAATAACCAATCAGCACGCATACGAGCATACCGGCAATCAGCCAGCGCAAGCGGCGATACGCGCCGCTGCCGCGCCGAACCAGCAAATTGGCGAGACCGAGCAGCAGAATGCCGCAGACCACGCCAATCACACCCTGAATGCGAAACAGATGCGCGGCCACCTCACCGGCGGTCATCCGGTCAAGGGTCGCAAACAGCACGGGCGCCACGGCATAGCCGATAGTCAGCAGACTACCGACCCACACCACCGTCAACAGACGGAAAAACCGATGCGGCATCAGGGACACCGGCGCCATCCTCAGATGTAGCTCACCGCGATGATTTCGTATTCGCGGATGCCGCCCGGCGCCTGCACCGATGCGACGTCGCCTTCCGACTTGCCGATCAGCGCACGCGCGATCGGCGAGCTGATCGAGATCAGACCGTGGTCGATGTCCGCTTCGTCGTCGCCGACGATCTGGTACTTGACCGACGCGCCCGACTCGAGGTCCTCGAGCTCCAGCGTTGCGCCGAACACCACGCGGCCGTCCGCTTCCACCTGGGACGGATCGATCACCTGCGCGCCCGCGAGCTTCGATTCGATTTCGGCAATGCGGCCTTCGATGAAGCCCTGCTTTTCCTTCGCCGCGTCGTATTCCGCGTTTTCCGACAGATCGCCCTGCGCGCGTGCTTCCGCGATCGAGTTGATGACCGCCGGACGTTCAACCGATTTCAGACGCTGCAATTCGTCGCGCAGCATGTCTGCGCCGCGCTTAGTCAATGGAATAGTGCTCATAAACAACTCTGGAGGCAAAAAACATCCATAAAAAAAATCACCGCGGTTAAGTGCATTCCGCGAAAGCCGCCGCCCCGGGCCAAACCCGGGCCGCAGCACCTGCGGAACGCCGCTTAACCGCGGCACGTACATCTTGGACTGGTAGTCGAAACCTTAGTTTAGGCGAGCGTGGAGTCCTTGTAAATCATAGACTTCCAGGTCCTTCAGATAACGAAGACCCTCCACCGCCGCCCGCGCGCCGGACATCGTCGTGTAGTAGGTGACCTTGTTCGCCTGCGCGCTCATGCGAATCGAACGCGAGTCGGCGATCGCGGCGCGCGTTTCGTCGACCGTCGTGAAGACGAGTGCAATCTCGCCATTCTTGATCATGTCGACGATGTGCGGACGACCGTCCTTCACCTTGTTGACGACCTTGACCGGCACGCCGACCGCTTCGATCGCGGCAGCCGTACCCTTGGTCGCGACGATCGGATAGCCGAGTTCGTGCAGCATGCGCGCCACTTCGACCGCCTTCGGCTTGTCCGCGTCCATCACGGTCAGCAACACCGTGCCCGACTCCGGCAGACGCGAACCCGCCGCGAGCTGCGACTTGAAGAGCGCTTCGCCAAAGGTCTGGCCCACGCCCATCACTTCGCCGGTGGAACGCATTTCCGGTCCGAGCACCGGGTCGACCGCCGGGAACTTGACGAACGGGAACACCGCTTCCTTCACGCTGAAGTACGGCGGCTCGACTTCTTCCGTCACGCCTTGCGCGGCGAGCTTCTGGCCGACCATCGCGCGCGCCGCGATCTTCGCGAGCGGCAGGCTGGTCGCCTTCGACACGTACGGCACCGTGCGCGATGCGCGCGGATTCACTTCGAGCACGTAGATGACGTCGTCCTTCGAACCGTCGGCCGCATTTGTCCTGGAAGGCACCTGCTGGATCGCGAACTGCACGTTCATCAGGCCGACCACGTTCAACGCCTTCGCCATCGCGGCGGTCTGGCGCTTCAGTTCGGCAACGGTCGCCTTCGACAGCGAATACGGCGGCAGCGAGCAGGCCGAGTCGCCCGAGTGAACGCCCGCCTGCTCGATGTGCTCCATCACGCCGCCGATGAACACGGCCTCGCCGTCCGAGATGCAATCCACGTCGCATTCGATCGCATCGTTCAGGAAGCGGTCGAGCAGCACCGGCGAATCGTTCGACACTTTCACGGCCTCGCGCATGTAGCGCTCGAGGTCGCGCGGCTCATGGACGATTTCCATCGCCCGGCCGCCCAGCACGTACGACGGACGCACGACGAGCGGATAGCCGATTTCGCCGGCGAGCTTCAACGCTTCCTCTTCGGTGCGCGCGGTGCGGTTAGGCGGCTGGCGCAGCCCGAGGTCCTGCAGCAGTTTCTGGAAACGTTCGCGGTCTTCGGCCGCGTCGATCATGTCCGGCGAGGTGCCGATGATCGGCACGCCGTTCGCCTCGAGGTCGAGCGCGAGCTTCAGCGGCGTCTGGCCGCCGTACTGCACGATCACGCCGACCGGCTTTTCCTTGTCGACGATTTCGAGCACGTCTTCGAGCGTCAGCGATTCGAAGTACAGGCGGTCGGACGTGTCGTAGTCGGTCGATACGGTCTCCGGGTTGCAGTTGACCATGATCGTTTCATAGCCGTCCTCGCGCATCGCGAGCGCGGCATGCACGCAGCAGTAGTCGAACTCGATACCCTGGCCGATCCGGTTCGGGCCGCCGCCCAGCACCATGATCTTTTTGTTGCCCGTCGGGTTCGCCTCGCACTCTTCCTCGTAGGTCGAGTACATATACGCGGTCTTCGTCGCAAACTCGGCCGCGCAGGTATCGACGCGCTTGTACACCGGACGCACGTTCAGCTCGATACGGCGCGCGCGCACGTCCGCCGGTTTCGCGCCGAGCAGCTTCGCAAGACGCCGGTCCGAGAAGCCGCTCTGCTTCAGGTACTTGAGCTCTTCCTTCGACAGGCTCGCGAGCGTACGGCCCGCCAGCGCCTTTTCCTTCAGGATGATCTGTTCGATCTGCGCGAGGAACCACGGGTCGATCGCGGTTTCTTCGAAAATTTCCTGCGCCGTCATGCCGACGCGGAACGCGTCGCCGACGTACCAGATGCGATCCGGACCGGCTTCGCCGATCTGACGGATGATCTCGTCGCGGTTATCGGTCTTTTCGTCCAGACCGTCGACGCCGACTTCGAGACCGCGCAGCGCCTTCTGGAACGACTCCTGGAACGTGCGGCCGATCGCCATCACTTCGCCGACCGACTTCATCTGCGTGGTCAGACGCGAATCGGCTTCGCGGAATTTCTCGAACGCGAAACGTGGGATCTTCGTGACGACGTAGTCGATCGTCGGTTCGAACGACGCCGGGGTCTGGCCGCCGGTGATTTCGTTCCTGAGCTCATCCAGCGTGTAACCGACTGCCAGCTTCGCCGCGACCTTCGCGATCGGGAAGCCGGTCGCCTTCGACGCCAGTGCCGACGAGCGGGACACACGCGGGTTCATCTCGATCACGATCATCCGGCCATCTTTCGGATTGATCGAGAACTGCACGTTCGAGCCGCCCGTGTCGACGCCGATCTCGCGCAGCACCGCGAGCGACGCGTTACGCAGAATCTGGAATTCCTTGTCGGTGAGCGTCTGCGCCGGCGCGACGGTGATCGAGTCGCCGGTGTGGATGCCCATCGGGTCGAGGTTTTCGATCGAGCAGACGATGATGCAATTATCCGCCTTGTCGCGGACCACTTCCATCTCGTACTCTTTCCAGCCGAGCAGCGACTCTTCGATCAGCAGCTCGCGCGTCGGCGACAGGTCGAGACCGCGCTTGCAGATTTCCTCGAACTCGTCGCGGTTGTACGCGATACCGCCACCTGAGCCGCCCAGCGTGAACGACGGCCGGATCACGACCGGATAGCCGCCGCTGCCGGTTTCCGCGGCGATGCGCGCCTGCACCTGTAGCGCCTCTTCCATCGAATGCGCGGTGCCCGACTTGGCCGAACCGAGGCCGATCTTCGTCATCGCGTCCTTGAACTTCTGGCGGTCTTCCGCCTTGTCGATCGCTTCCGGCGACGCGCCGATCAGCTCGACGCCGTATTTCGCCAGCACGCCGTGTGCGTGCAGATCCAGCGCGCAGTTCAGCGCGGTCTGGCCGCCCATCGTCGGCAGGATCGCGTCCGGGCGCTCCTTCGCGATGATGCGCTCGACCACTTCCCACGTGATCGGCTCGATATAGGTCACGTCGGCCGTGTTCGGGTCGGTCATGATCGTCGCCGGATTGCTGTTGACGAGAATGACCTTGTAGCCTTCCTCACGCAGCGCCTTGCATGCCTGCGCGCCCGAGTAATCGAACTCGCACGCCTGGCCGATGATGATCGGACCCGCGCCGATGATGAGGATGCTCTTGATGTCTGTCCGCTTGGGCATAACGCTCTCGCTAATGTATTCCTGAATTCTTTTCCGTCGGCGCGCGCCGTTTTCACGTTGCGCGCGCTGTTGCGCGGCGAGCCCGCCGCGCCATGCCGCGGGGGCGCCGCGGCCGCCGCTGCCGCTTCTGGCTTGCTTCCGGCCCGTTTCCGGCTTTAAGCCGCCGCGCTCCTGCCGCCCTTGTGCGCGTCCATCAGCGCGGTGAAGCGGTCGAACAGATACGCGATGTCGTGCGGGCCCGGCGACGCTTCCGGGTGGCCCTGGAAGCAGAACGCCGGCTTGTCGGTCAACGCGAAGCCTTGCAGCGTGCCGTCGAACAGCGACACATGCGTGGCGCGGGCATTAGCGGGCAGCGTATCGGCGTCGACCGCGAAACCGTGGTTCTGCGACGTGATCACCACGCGGCCGTCTTCGAGATCCTTGACCGGATGGTTCGCGCCGTGATGGCCCGTCTTCATCTTCATCGTCTTCGCGCCGACCGCGAGACCCATGATCTGGTGGCCGAGGCAGATGCCGAAGGTCGGAATGCCGCGCTCGATGAATTCCTTCGTCGCCGCGATCGCGTAGTCACACGGTTCCGGATCGCCGGGGCCGTTCGACAGGAAGACGCCGTCCGGATTGAGCGCGAGCGCGTCAGCGGCACTCGCCTGCGCCGGCAGCACGGTCACGTGGCAGCCACGCTCGGCGAGCATGCGCAGGATGTTCTGCTTGACGCCGTAGTCGAACGCGACGACGCGGTACTTCGGCGCCTTCTGCTCGCCGTAGCCGCTACCCAGACGCCATTCGGTGCGGGTCCACTCATAGGTTTCCTTCGTCGACACGACCTTCGCGAGATCCATGCCCGCGAGGCCCGGGAACGAGCGCGCGAGTTCGATGGCCCTGGCTTCGTCGTCCGAACCGGCGAGGATCGCGCCGTTCTGCGCGCCCTTGTCGCGCAGAATACGGGTCAGCTTGCGGGTATCGATGCCGGCGATGGCGACCACGCCTTCGTCCAGCAGATATTGCGGGAGCGTGCGCTCCATGCGGAAGTTCGACGCGAGAACCGGCAGATCGCGAATGATCAGGCCGGCGGCATGGACTTTCGTCGCTTCGACGTCTTCGGCGTTGACGCCGACGTTGCCGATATGCGGATACGTGAGGGTGACGATCTGGCGCGCGTAGCTCGGGTCGGTCAGGATTTCCTGATAGCCCGTGATAGCGGTGTTGAACACGACTTCGCCAATGGTATGCCCGGGGGCACCGATCGAATAACCACGAAAGACCGTGCCGTCGGCGAGCGCGAGAAGAGCGGGGGAAAATGACGGCAACACGGGAGACTCCTTGGGGAACACCCTGTTGCCGACCTGTCTATCCGATTGCGAGCCGCAGCGAAACACATCCTGGATGCGCGCGCAGACTCGCTCGCGTGCTGCCGGTGACGCTGCAAGGGGCGCGATGGGTCCATTGTGTGGACGGCTCGGCTGGGTCTGGGGCCCTTCTTGCGACGCCAATGGCGCGCGGCGGATGAACGGTATGGGAGAGGTAGGCGCTAGGGTGCGGGTTGATAAGCTCAAACCTTGAAATTATAGCCTGAATCCGCCCCTCTCTTCAAATCCGAGATAAGACGGGAGCCCCGCCCCGCAGCTTCAATTGGGAGTCAAAGCCTTGCCAGGCGGCGCCTGGCTCGGGCCCAAGCATGAAATGCACCCAGCTCGAAGCGAGGCAGTACCAAGGGAGCGGAACGTCGAATGCGCCAACGCGCGTGACCTGCGCGCGGGCCGCGCTCAGGCTTCCTGCTCGGCGCGCATTTCGGCCGGCCGCGCGAGCTGGCGGCCCGGCAATACATACCAGATCGCGCTCAACACCTGCAGCGCGACCAGAATCTCCCATGCGGTCAGATGCGCGACCGCCGGATAATGCCCATCACTCGCCGGCCAACGCGACAGCACCGCGCCGACGCCGATCTGGAAGCCGAAAATCAGCAGAAAGAGAATCAGCGTCAGCGTCGTATTCACGCGGCCGATCATCTGCGCCGGGAAGTGCCGCGCCATCACCGCGTAGCTGAGAATGCCGGTCCCGCCGAAAATCCCGTATGCCGCCCACAGCAGGCTCGCGGGCAGCGGCGCCTTGAACATGATCAGCAGTTGCGTGAGCACGTAAAGCGCCATGCCGATGCCACAGAACATATACAGCGAGATACCGAGTCGCTCGAGGCTGCGCGCCGCCGCGCCGAAGCCGACGCAGCCGGCCATCATCGCAACGCCGAGAATCGACACGAGCGCCGCGGCTTCATGCGGCTCGAAGCCCTGCACGTCGCGCAGCCACGCACCGACCCACAGCGACTGCATCGCGTAGAAAACACCCTGCGTGACGACCGAAAACGACGCGATTTTCCAGAACGCCGCGCTGCGCAGGATGTGCCACGTGCCTTTGAACTGCGCGCCGAGGCTGGCCTGACGGTGCGTTTCGCGCGCGTCCGGCGCGAGCGTCCACTGCGCGAGCGCCACCATCACCGTCAGCAGACCAAGTCCGACGCAGACCGCGCGCCAGCTCGCGAAACCGAGCACCCATGTGAGCGGCGAGCCGACCATCACGCCACCGAAGCCGCCGATCGCCATCACGAGCCCGTTCATCAGCGGCAGGCGAGCGGCCGGGAAATGCTGGGCGAGCGCCTTGAACGCGGCGCCGAGACACACCGACACGCCGACGCCGATCAGCAGCCGTCCGACCATCATCATGCCGAGGCTCTGCGCGGCGCCGAACACCCAGATGCCGAGCGCGGCAAAGAACAGCGTAGCGGCCGTCACGCGCCGTGTGCCGAAGTGGTCGAGCAGCACGCCGGCTGGGATCTGCGCGCCCGCGAAGCCGAGGAAATAGAGGCTCGTCAGCACGCCCAGATCGGCAGCGGACAGGCCGAGATCGCGCGTGATGAACGGCGCGAAGCCGAGGTTGACGCCGCGAAACACGTAGGACACGAAATAGCCGGCGGAGAAAAGCAGAAAGACGCGCAGTTGGGTCGACGACATAAGCGAATAAACAGGCTTGAAGCCCGGACGAATCAGCACAAGTGAGCACGGGATGCACCACACCAACCCGGCCCAACCACGAACAATAAAGGAAATGCGTCAAACGCGTCGGAATCGTCCGCACAATGAAAAACGCCGTCACCTCAGGTGACGGCGTTGGAAGAACACGGTGCGTGATCGGAGCGCAATCCATGCGCTGCCCCCGCAACGCATGTGGTCACTACCGTGGGAGCCGCTATTGGTCTATTTACCCTTCTTCTTCGCGTTGGCCGCGGTCTTCGGGCGGCTCTCTGCCGCGGCCTTCGACGCCTTGCCGGACGCGGACGCCGACACTTTCGTCACCTTGCCCTTGCTGGCGGCAGGCGCCGGCTTGCTTGCACCGGCGGCCTTGCCGGCCGGCTCGGACACCTTGACGATCGCCGAACGGCCACGCCCTTTCTTTTTATCGTAGCGCGATTCGTTGCGCGTGTCCGCGACGTGGGTACCGATCCTCTGGACGCCGCCGCCCCGCACGTCGGTAGCGATTTTCTCCGGACCCGGCTCGCTCGGCACCGGCTTGCCGACCGGCACGTGCAGCACGATCACCTGGCCTCGCGACACCTGATCGCGACGCGTCTTGTTCCACGCCTTGAGCTGACCGACCGACACGCCGTAGCGCACCGCGATAGCGGCCATCGACTGATTGCGACGCACGCGGATCAGCATCTTGCGCGTGTCGGGGACGTCGGGCTCCATCGCGAGCACCGCGCTTTCGGCCACGTCTGCGCTGATGTCCTCGTCGTCGTCCGAGCCGCGCGGCACGACGATCGTCGAGCCCGGCTTCAGGCGCATGCCGACCGGAATCTTGTTCACTTCCATCAGCGTGTCGGCGTCGACACCGATCTTTTGTGCGATCGCCGCCGGCGTCGCGCGCTGGTCGACCGTGTAGGTAGTCCAAGACGACAGCGAGCCCGAGTACGCCTTCAGATTGCGCTCGAACGCGGACGCGTTGTCGAACGGCAACAGGATCTGCGGCTGCGTCGCGCCGAGAATCACCGGTTTCCTGAACGACGGGTTGAGCGAACGGAATTCATCCGTCGACATATTGGCGAGCCGCGCGGCGACGTCGACATCGATGTCGTGCGACGTGGTCACCGTCACGAAGTATGGGTGGTTCGGAATCGGGGGCAGCGTGAGCCCATACATTTGCGGGTTCATCACGATGTTCTTGACCGCCTGCAGCTTCGGCACGTAGTTGCGCGTTTCGCTCGGCATGCGCAGGCTCAGGTAGTCGGTGGGCAGACCCGCCGCCTCGTTGCGCGCGATCGCGCGCTGCACGTTGCCCTCACCCCAGTTGTACGCGGCGAGCGCGAGCTGCCAGTCGCCGAACATGTCGTGCAGGTTCGACAGATAGTCGAGCGCGGCGCTGGTCGACGCGAGCACGTCGCGGCGCTCGTCCTGCCACATGTTCTGCTTGAGGTTGTAGGTGCGGCCGGTGCCCGGCATGAACTGCCACATGCCGGCGGCCTTCGCGACCGACAGCGCCTGCGGGCTATACGCGGATTCGATGAACGGCAGCAGCGCGAGCTCGGTCGGCATGTGACGCGCCTCGAGTTCCTCGACGATGTGATACAGGTATTTCTGCGAACGCTCGGTCATGCGCTGCACGTAATCGGGACGTTGCAGGTACCAGTTGAGCTGCATGTCGACGAGGTCGGTCTGCAGGTCCGGCATCTGGAAACCGCGGCGAATGCGGCCCCACAGATCGGCGTCCTGGCTCGTCAACTGATTGACGGAACCCTGATCGACATTGATGGTTTCTTTAGCGGTGGCGTTCTTGCGAAGGGCGTCGGCTACGGCTTGCTGGCTGGCGGGGGTGGTGGCGGTACTCGTTGTCGGTCCCTGACTCGCGCAGGCGGCGAGTGTCAGAACCAATAACGCACTTAAGATAAATCGCATGAACGTCTCGGCTTCCACAAGGGCTGGAATTTGCAGCCGATAGTACGAAACGGCAACGTTTCCGTCAATTGGAAAATCGAGAAAAAAATCAAGCAAATCTTGGGCTTGGCGAATTTTTTCGATTCATCGCGTGAAGAACCGCCGAATGCGCCCACTTCAACGGAAGCGGTTCTTCCATTCGCGCATCAGCGCAAAGGCCGTCAGACGATCGGGCACCGTTTCGTGCAACTGTTCGCGCAGCCTCGCCTGGACCGCCGGTTCGCCGGCGCGCAGGAACGGATTCACCGCGCGTTCGTGCGCGATCGTGGTCGGCAGCGTCGGCACGTGGCGCGCGCGCAGTTCGCTCGCCTTGTCGCGCCAGGCTTGCAGTTCGGCGTTGTGCGGCTCGCAGGCGAGCGCGAAGCGGATGTTCGACAGCGTGTACTCGTGCGCGCAATGCACCTGGGTCGCGCCGGGCAGCGCGGCGAGCGCATCGAGCGACGCGAGCATCTGCTCCGGTGTGCCTTCGAACAGCCGGCCGCAGCCGCAGGCGAACAGCGTATCGCCGCAAAACACGTGCGGCGTGCCGCGCGGATCCGCCGCCTGGAAATAGGCGATGTGCCCGCTCGTGTGGCCGGGCACGTCGAGCACGCTGAATTCGAGCGCGGGCGCCGCGATCGTCACGCGATCGCCGTTTTCAAGACGATGCGTGACGTGTTCGATCGCTTCACCGGCGGGGCCATAGACGGGCACATCCTGGCCATTCAGCAGATCGGCCAATCCACCGACATGGTCTTGGTGATGGTGCGTGAGTAAAATAGCGCTCAGCCGCCATCCTCGTTGGGCCAGACAGGCGCGCACAGGGGCGGCATCGCCCGGATCGACGACGACAGCATGGTGTCCGTCGGCAATGACCCAGATGTAATTGTCTTCAAACGCCGGGACCGGTACGTACTCGAGCGCATTCATAGGCGACGCATTTTTTGATATGACTGACCGAGCGATTATAGACTGGCCCGCCTGGACCGATTCGCCGCCTGGCCGCTACGTGCTCGACTGGGAGCAGACCCAGCTCGACCGCGTGGTGTCGGACGTGTTCGGCTATCACGCGTTGCAACTCGGCCTGCCGCAACTCGACGCGCTGCGCGAAAACCGCATGCCGTGCCGCGGCCTCGTGCTCGATGCCGCCAGCGGCGCGAGTGCGCCGTACACGTATCCGCGCGCCGCGCGCCAGGCTGGCACCGGCGACACCACGCAAGGCGCCCCGGACTTGCACGCGCCGGCCGCACGCAGCGCGGTCTGGTGCGACCTGCTCGACCTGCCGTTCGAAGCGCAGAGCGTCGACCTGATCGTAATGCCGCATACACTGGAATTCACGAGCGACCCGCACCGGCTGCTGCGCGAAGCCGAGCGCGTGCTGATGCCCGAAGGGCAACTGATCATTCTCGGCTTCAATTCGCTGTCGCTGTGGGGTGTGCGGCAGTCGATCGGGAAGATGACGGGCCGCCCGTTCGTGCCCGCCGCCGTCGACCTGATCGCGTTCACGCGCCTGAAGGACTGGATCAAGCTGCTAGGCTTCGACCTTGAACGCGGGCGCTTCGGCTGCTATCGTCCACCGCTCGCGAGCGACCAGTGGCTGTCGCGTTACGGCTTCATGGAAGCAGCCGGCGACCGCTGGTGGCCGATTTTCGGCGCCACCTACATGATCAAGGCGATCAAGCGCGTGCGCGGCATGCGCCTCGTCGGGCCGCTCAAAGTGAAAAAGCCCGTGCTCGCCACGGGCCTCGCACCCGCCGCCACCCCGAATACACGCAATCACATCGAATGACTCCCGATCACATCGACATTTACACCGACGGCGCCTGCAAGGGCAATCCCGGCCCAGGCGGCTGGGGCGCGCTGCTGCGCTTCGGCAGCCAGGAAAAAGAGCTGTTCGGCGGCGAAGCCAACACGACCAACAACCGGATGGAGCTGATGGGCGTGATTGCCGCGCTCGAGGCACTGAAGCGGCCGTGCACCGTGATCGTGCATACCGACTCGCAGTACGTGCAGAAAGGCATCAGCGAATGGATTCACGGCTGGAAGAAGAAAGGCTGGATCACCGCGGCAAAGCAGCCCGTGAAAAACGCCGATCTCTGGAAGCGGCTCGATGCACTCGTCGAGCAACATGAAATCGAATGGCGCTGGGTGCGCGGGCACGCCGGACATCCGGAAAACGAGCGCGCCGACCAGCTTGCCAATCGCGGCGTTGCGTCGCTCGCGCAAATATAGGCAAACTGTGGCGGCGGCAACCACGCACGCCGCCATCCGCGCCCGCCCTTCCCGTTTTTTTGCTGCAAATTTTTTCGAAGCAGGCTAATCCGACATGCGTCAACTCATCCTCGATACCGAAACTACCGGCCTGAACGCCCGCGGCGGCGACCGGATCCTCGAACTCGGTTGCGTCGAGCTGGTGAACCGCCGGCTCACCGGCAACAACCTGCACTTCTACATCAACCCCGAACGCGACAGCGATCCGGGCGCGCTTGCCGTACACGGCCTGACCACGGAGTTTCTGAGCGACAAGCCGAAGTTCGCCGAGATCATCGACCAGTTTCGCGACTTCATCCAGGGCGCGGACCTGATCATTCACAACGCACCGTTCGACATCGGCTTTCTCGATGCCGAGTTCGCACTGCTTGGGCTGCCGCCGGTGAGCACGCACTGCGGCGAGATCATCGACACACTCGCGCAGGCGAAGCAGATGTTCCCCGGCAAGCGCAATTCGCTCGACGCGCTGTGCGACCGCTTCGGCATCAGCAACGCGCACCGCACGCTGCACGGCGCGCTGCTCGACTCGGAACTGCTCGCGGAAGTCTATCTGGCGATGACGCGCGGCCAGGAAAGCCTTGTCATCGATATGCTCGGCGAAGTGCAAACCAGCAGCGATACGCATGCGCCGCGCGTCGCGCTCGAGTCGCTGGAACTACTCGTGATTGCTGCGAGCGACGATGAAATCGCCGCGCATGAAGCGGTGCTCGACGATCTCGACAAGGCCGTCAAAGGTGCAAGCATGTGGCGTTTCGAACCCGCGCCAGCGGCCGATGAGCAAACCACTTAAAAAGTACTGGACGAGCCCCAAAAAGCCTGACATAATTTCGCTCTCTTCGGGTGGTTAGCTCAGCGGTAGAGCACTGCCTTCACACGGCAGGGGTCACTGGTTCGATCCCAGTACTACCCACCAGATTCTTGGTGTGTCGATCACCGAAGACTAAAGGGCTTACGCAGCAGTGCGTAAGCCCTTTTTCTATTTGCGCTGCTCCCAGCATCACGTTTCGAAAAGCAGCCGGCGCTGTCACTCCGTCAACTAGCTGGATTCGCCCAAGGCAGCGCCAGATCACCGACACCGCGAACTCGTAAGTTTGCGAGCGCCCGGCGCTGCTGATATATTCGGCTCCTGGGCGTTCGCCCCATCCGGCTTCGTCCGGTTTCTCCACCTCGAACCATCACAGGGAGGCGTCACATGTTCGCAGTGCATCGCGCGTCCCCTTGCATGGTCCCGCGACCGTCGGCTTGCCCGACACGACAGATGCGACCTTAACAGCCGTCGTGTCGTCGCCGATGCGGTCCGCCTCGTGAGGCGCGTCGCATCCATTCCAGACAGTCTGTCGTCCGGCTATCGCAGTGTTCCGTCCATCCGGGATCAGGGGCACGCGCTCCGGCATCCATACATCGACTGTCTGCCTCTTTCGCTTCTGACTGGAACCTCGGTGCGTTCACGCGTCGCCGGGTTGTAGCAAATGGCCATCAAGAAAAAACTCGACTTTCGCGGACAAGCCTTCAAGGACGTCCTCGGTTTCACCTTCCGTCACTGGGCACGGCAACCGTGGCGCATCGTCGTGATCGCTGCGCTCGCGCTGTTCACCGCGCTAGCGGATATCCTCACGCCGGTGTTCGCCGGACGCCTCGTCGATGCGATCGCGTCCGGCCCGGCCTCTTCCGTGCCCGCGCGGCACGGCGCGCTCGAGGCCTTCGGCGTGCTCGCCGCGCTCGGCCTGACCGCAACGCTATTGCGCCAGGGCGTCTACTTCAACATCATCCGCTTCACGCTGAAGATGATGAGCGAAATCGCCGCGAACGCGTTTCATCGCGTGCAACGCCTTTCGACCGACTGGCACGCCAACAGCTTCGCTGGCTCCACGGTGCGCAAGATCACGCGCGGCATGTGGGCGCTCGATCTGCTCAACGACACGCTGCTGATCGCGCTGCTGCCATCGCTCGTGATGCTGGTCGGCGCAACCACGCTGCTCGGCTGGCGCTGGCCGATGATGGGCGCCGTCGTCGGCACCGGCTCGGTGCTGTATATCGGCGTGACCGTGGCCGTGTCGCTCGGCTTTGTCGCACCGGCCGCGCGCCTCGCGAACGCATGGGACACCCGGATGGGCGGTGCGCTGGCCGACGCGGTGAGCTGCAACGGCGTCGTCAAGGCGTTCGGCGCCGAAGCGCGCGAGGAAGCACGTCTCGCGCACGTGATCGGCAAATGGCGGGAGCGCACCCGCCGCACCTGGATGCGCGGCACGCTCAACGGCGGCCTTCAGGGCGGCATGCTGGTCGCGATCCAGGCGGCGATTCTCGGCGTGGCGCTGCTGCTGTGGGCGCGCGGTGAAGCGAGCGTCGGCGACATCACGTTCGCGCTAACGATGTTCTTCATGCTGCAAGGCTATCTGCGCGACATCGGCATGCACATCCGCAACCTGCAACGCTCGGTCAACGATATGGAAGAGCTGGTATCGCTCGAGAGCCAGCCGTCTGGCATCGAGGATCGTCCCGGCGCCGACCCGATCACGATCCGCAACGGCGAGATCCGCTTCGAGCACGTGTCGTTTCACTACGGCGCGCACAGCCGGCCGCTCTACGACGACTTCTCGGTGCGTATCGCGCCGGGCGAGCGCGTCGGGCTGGTCGGCCATTCGGGCTCGGGCAAGACGACCTTCATCAAGCTGATCCAGCGCCTGCACGATATTTCGGGCGGCCGGATCACGATCGACGGCCAGGACATCGCGCAGGTCCGGCAGATGTCGCTGCGCAGCCAGATCGCGATCGTCCAGCAGGAGCCGGTGCTGTTTCACCGCTCGCTTGCCGAAAACATCGCATATGGCCGGCCCGCTGCGAGCCGCGCCGACATCGAGCGCGCCGCGCGGCTCGCGAACGCGCACGACTTCATCGCCGCGCTGCCCCACGGCTATGACACGCTGGTCGGCGAACGCGGGATCAAGCTATCGGGCGGCGAGCGTCAGCGCGTCGCGATCGCGCGTGCGTTTCTCGCCGATGCGCCGATCCTGATTCTCGACGAAGCCACCTCGAGCCTCGACAGCGAAAGCGAAGTGCTGATCCAGCGCGCAATGGAGCGGCTGATGCAGGGCCGCACGACGCTGGTAGTCGCGCACCGGTTGTCGACGGTGCGCGCGCTGGACCGGCTGCTGGTGCTGGACAAGGGCAAGGTGATCGAGGAAGGCAGCCACGACGCGCTGATCAAACGCGAGAACGGTCTGTACCGGCGGCTCTTCGAGCGTCAGGCGCTGGAGCTGATCAAGGGCCTCGGCGAGCCGGCGCTCGCGCGCGAGAGCGCGGGCGTCAAGGCTGACCGGGTCGATGATCCGGATTTGCTGGTCGGTTAGCGCCGCCAACCAGCGGGAAGTGGGATAACCACGCTGCAGGAATACCCGCGCTACACCACACCAGCAGGCAAGCCGATGCCGCGCGCCATCCCCGTCGCGGCAAACACCATCAGAACCAGCAGCACCGTCTGGATCACGCTGAAGTGCGCATAGGAGCGCGCCTTCTTCAGATCCGGCACGGCGCCGCCGCGAACCGACGCTCGCCAGCGCATCAGGCCGAGCATCGTCGGTACTTCGAGAATCAGGATGAGCACGAGCAGCACCATCTTCACGTGAAAGAGCGGCTCGTGGAGATAATAGTCGGCGCCCTTCTCATAACCGCCGAACATGCGCATCAGGCCGGTGACGATCAGCACCAGCGCGGAGAGTCCCCAGCGCGTATCCGCGCGGAACACCGAGCGCAAAGCGGCGGGCACCGACGCGCGACGCAGCGACCACGTGCGTCTGAGAATCGACGCGAGCGCAAAGCCATAAGCGAGTAGATGTAGGGCGGCAAGCAACCAGCGAACCAGCATGGCGACTCCTGAAAAAGACGCGATACGATCGATGAGTGTTCCACTCGCCCGCCTTCAGGCATCGGGCGTCATGACTGCATTATCGGCGAAGCTTCGCTTCGGGATGCACGCGTCGGCCACGCGATGTGGGCGGCGGCACAAAGCATGCAGCGTCAGACTTGCCGCAGCGTCGTGTCGAGCGCGCGGGCGGCGACCCGATCGCCGTCGGTCGCGAGCGGGGCGCGAAAGACGGTTTGCCGGTTGTGGCCCGCGGCGGCGGGCGAATCCCACAGCAATTCGACTTTCGGACGCACGCCAAAGATATTGCGTGCAAGCGACGGCGCGGCCACCGAGCCCACGGGCACGGCCGACGCACCCGGCTCGCCCGCCGCGCCAAACGCCACCGCGGGCGTGGGCGCCGGGCTCGCGTGCGCGTCCGGTCCGCTCGCCCAGCGCACCGACAATTCGCGTGCGTCGTATTGCCCGACCTTGCGCCGCTCGGCCCACACGACGACGGTGCGCGTGAGCGGATCGAGCGACACCGCATAGCGGCCGATCGCGAACCGCCGCGCGGCGACATTGGTGCGCCACAGCGGCAGCGGCCGGCAGATCCAGATCACGGCCGCATAGAGCACCGGGGCGGCGAGCAGCCAGCCGTTGGTGGCCGCGAGCGCCTGCATCGCGCGACGCCAGCCGGCGCTCGCGACGAACGCGCCAACCGACCAGAGTGCAAACAGAAACCCGAGAAAGGCGAACAGGCGCAGCGCCTGACGCAGCCATTGCGGCAGCGGATGAAACGGGCGCTCGGCGACGGCGCGCGCGCCCGGCAGGAAGATCAGCAGGAACAGGAAAACGACGTTGATGCACGCCCACGGCGAAGATGCCATCGCGGTCACGGCGGCCGTCAGGTTCATCTGCGACATCGAGAAAAGCCAGCGGGCGGCGAGCACGAGACCGATGGCGCGCAACGTAAAAATCGTTCCGGCGCCGGGCGCCGCGTTCGCACGCGTCTCTTTCGTTCTCGCCAAGGCATCCTCCTGTCGTCGGCGGCGCCGCAGCCCAATTTGCGGCACGGCCATTATAGGGATATTACCGAGCGTGGCTCGTTCCCGCCGCGCGGAAACCCGTATTTTCGGGCGCTCTCCGACGAAAAACGCGGCGCGCATGCAACAACGCCCCGTCGGCGGCATGCCGGCGGGGCGTTGCGGATGGCGAAGGAGTGGTGTGACGCGTTCCTTCTGCCGGGTTTCTAGCTACTGCAAATCAACTACGGATCAAGCGTGCCAATCAGGCGCAACTCAGCCTGCGTTGACTTCGCGCAGCACCGTGCGGTGCTTGCGACGCAGCAGCTCCTCGTACGTGGCAACGTAGTTCTGCGCCATCACGCGCGACGAGAAGCGCGATTCGAACGCCTTGCGCACGCCGGCGCGCGACAGCGTGTGCAGACGCTTGACGGCCGCGACCGCGCTGATTTCGTCTTCGACGACGAAACCCGACACGCCGTTTTCGATCACTTCCGGCACCGAACCGCGGTTGAACGCGATCACCGGCGTGCCGCAGGCCATCGCCTCGATCATCACCAGACCGAAGGGCTCCGGCCAGTCGATCGGAAACACCAGCGCATGCGCGTTGCCGAGGAACTCACGCTTTTCGGCTTCACCGATTTCGCCGATGTACTCGACGTGCGGGAGCGCCATCAGCGGCTTGATCACTTCTTCGTAATAGGCACGGTCGGCCTTGTCGATCTTGGCGGCGACCTTGAGCTTCATGCCTGCCTGGCCGGCGATGCGGATCGCGCGGTCGAGACCCTTCTCCGGCGAGACGCGGCCGAGGAATGCGAGGTAGCCCGGTTCGACGTCGGGGATCGGCGTGAGCACGTTTTCCGGCAGACCGTGGTAGACGGTTTGCAGCCAGTTCGCCTGTTGCAGCGGGATGCGCTGGTTGTCCGAAATCGACACGACCGGCACGTCCTTGAACGTATTGAAGATGGGTTGCAGCTCCGGCAGATCGAGACGGCCATGCATCGTCGTCACGAACGGCACCGGCTGACGCGCGAACAGCGAGAACGGGTAATAGTCGATGTGGAAATGCAGCACGTCGAATTCGTCCGCGCGACGGCGGACTTCTTCGAGCAGGAGCATGTGCGGCGCCATCACGTCGCGGATCGTCGGGTCGAGGCGCAGCGCCTGCGGCCAGAAGGCTTCGAGCTTCGCCGACGTTTGCGAATCGCCGCTGGCAAACAGCGTGACGTCGTGGCCCTGCTCGACCAGCGCTTCGGTCAGATAGGACACCACGCGTTCCGTACCACCGTACAGCTTGGGAGGAACCGCCTCGTGCAACGGAGCGATTTGAGCGATTCGCATAATGACGAACTCCTAGTAAAAAATCAGGCAAAAGTACTGCGTTTGGAAAAAGCGACTCGCTGACTCGCCAGGGCAGTCTGGCCGGACATGCCGGCTCGGGCCTGATTCTTTCGAGAAATCCTGCGATGGATCGCTTGAGTTTTGAGCCCAGACCAGTGCATCACCGTCCGCGCATGTGCGAGTAAACGCGCATGCCACATCGACGTTGACAAACTGTCAGAAAATTCGCCGGGCCAACGAGCACGCATTATCAGTGCCCGGAATTCCTGCCGCACTCCAACATTTCAAAGTCTTTACGTTGTTACAAACGCGAAACACTTTGCAAACCCTTGTTTTATAAGACAGTTCTACAGTGGCATCAGGGTTTCGGCTACTCGTCTTCCCATGGTGTCCGTTGGCCCTGTGCGTCAAGTTTGCCGGCAGGCATTGAAGAAACGTCGCAGATCCGTTGAATGCAATCTGTAATTATATCTCGAAATTTTCCGCAACCTGCATGAACTACCGGCCAGCCGGGATGTTCAGACATGGCAGATCGCGGAGGCCTATCGCGAAAATCAGTCGCGCCAATGCCCGGATTCACAGGGCGCAATCGCCTTTGCATGTTTACAATGCGAAGCATTGGCTTCGCTGAGAGCCATGCTTTCCGGATGGCCCGCGCTTTGCATGCACAACCCGCAACATATCGACCCCCAGCTCAATTTTGGAACATTTGACCATCGCCCAGCGTAACGCCCAGGACGCAAAGCTCGCGAGCTATGCGCACCGGCCGCTTGCGTTTCTCTTCCGCTTTATCCGCCGCCATCCGCTCGCGCATGCGATCGTGTTGTGCAGCGTGTTTGCGGCCGTGGGCTGTGCGCTCGCCTCGCAATACGCGATCAAGCATCTGATCGACGTGCTCGGCGGCGGCCGGCATCATCCCGGTCCGCTGTGGGGGGCGTTCGCGATCCTCGTCGGCCTGATCGCCGCCGACAACCTGTTGTGGCGGGTCGGCGGCTGGGTCGCCGCGCATACGTTCGTCGCCGTAACAGGCGATCTGCGGCGCGACCTGTTTCAGTATCTGAGCGGCCATTCGCCGACCTACTACGCCGAAAAGCAGCCCGGCATGCTTGCGAGCCGGATCACCGCGACCTCGAACGCCGTCTACACCGCTGAAAACACCACCGCGTGGAACGTGCTGCCGCCCTGCATCGCGGTGCTCGGCGCGATCGTGATGATCATTTCGGTGAATCCGCTGATGGCCGCCGGCCTGCTGCTGTGCTCGGCGATCCTGTCGGTCGTGCTGTACAAGCTCGCGGGCCGCGGCTCGGCGCGCCATCATAATTTCGCGACCAAAGCGGCGTCGGTGGACGGCGAGCTGGTCGACGTGATCAGCAACATGGGCCTCGTGCGCGCGTTCGGCATGACCTTTCGCGAGCAGCGGCGGTTTGCCGCGACGGTCAAGTCGGAGATGGATGCACGTCAGCAGAGCCTGCTCTATCTCGAGAAGCTGCGTCTGCTGCACGCGGTGATCACCGCGCTGCTGTCGGCGGGCCTGCTCGGCTGGGCACTGTGGCTGTGGGATCAGGGCCGGGCCACCTCGGGCGATATCGTGCTCGTCAGCTCGCTCGGCTTCACGATCCTGCACGGCACGCGCGACCTGGCGGTCGCGCTCGTCGACGTCACGCAGCACATCGCCCGGCTCGCGGAGGCCGTGCGCACGCTGCTCGAACCGCACGGCATGCCGGATCGCGACGACGCGACCGAACTCGTGCCGCAAGGCGGCCGGGTCACGTTCGACAACGTCACGTTCGCCTATCCGCGCCGCCGCGCGATTCTCGACCACTTCGATCTGAACATCGAGCCCGGCCAGCGCGTCGGCCTGATCGGCAAGTCGGGGGCCGGCAAATCGACGGTGCTCGCGCTGCTGCAGCGCTTCTACGAGACCCAGGGCGGCGCGATCAGGATCGACGGCCAGGATATCGCGTCGATCACCCAGGACAGCCTGCGCCACGCGATCGCGCTGGTGCCGCAGGACATCTCGCTGTTCCATCGCTCGGTGTACGAGAACATCGCGTATGGACGTCCCGAAGCGAGCCGCGAGGAAGTGCTCGCCGCCGCGCGCGAAGCACGCTGCTCGGACTTTATCGAAGCGATGCCGGAGGGCTATGACACGATCGTCGGCGACCGCGGCGTGAAGCTGTCCGGCGGTCAGCGCCAGCGCATCGCGATTGCGCGCGCGATCCTCAAGAACGCGCCGATCCTGCTGCTCGACGAAGCCACGTCGGCGCTCGACAGTGCCTCGGAAGAATCGATCCAGAAGGCGCTCGACCGCCTGATGGTCGGCCGCACGGTGATCGCGATCGCGCACCGTCTGTCGACGCTGAACAACTTCGACCGGATCATCGTGATGAGCGCCGGCAAGGTCATCGACGACGGCACGCCGGAAGAGCTGCGCCAGCGCCCCGGTCTCTATCGCGACCTGCTTGCGAAGCAATACGGCAAGGGTTCGACGCTGCATATCGGCGGCAAGAAGATCGACGAACAGCACGTGGCCTGAGGGCATCTGAACGGCCTGCGTTGCCGACACAAAAAAGAAAAGCCGCTTCCCGCAGCGGCTTTTCTTTCGCCTTTCTCCTGTATCTTCTTTATCCAGTCACGCTCGCGCGCGCCGCCCTTTTTCTCGCAGTTCCCGCTGCCGCCTTCCCGCTTCGGCCGCGCTTCGCTCCATCGACGTTCTGCAAATCGCGCATGAAGTTGTCGCGCCACACCGACACGTTGTTCTCGCGCAATTGCACCATCATGTCGCGGTAGCGCGCCTGTCGCTCGGCGAGCGGCATGCCGAGCGCCGTCGCGAGCGCCTCGGCCATCCCGTCGATATCGACCGGATTGACGATCAGCGCGCCCTCCAGCTCCTGCGCCGCGCCGGCAAAACGCGACAGCACGAGCACGCCGGGGTTGTCGGGATCCTGCGCCGACACGTATTCCTTCGCGACGAGATTCATACCGTCTCGCAACGGCGTCACATAGCCGACGTGCGCGGTGCGAAAGAGCGCCGCCAGCACCGGGCGCTCGTACTGCTTGTGGATGTAGAGAATCGGCGTCCAGTCGAGCTCGGCGAAGCGTCCGTTGATGCGCCCCGATTCGCTTTCGAGCTGCAGCCGGATGTCCTGATATGCGTGCATGTCGGCGCGCGTCGGCGGCGCGATCTGCAGGAACGACACCTTGTTGCGCAACGCGGCCGTATGTTCGAGCAGCCGCTCGAACGCGCGAAAACGCTCGACCAGCCCCTTCGAATAATCGAGCCGGTCGACGCTCATGATCAGCTTGCGCGAATGCAGCGTCGCCTTCATCGTGCGCACCGGCTTGCCGCGCTCGCCCGCTTTCGCGAGTTCGGCGATCTCGTCCGGATAGACGCCGATCGGATACGCCGACGCGCGCAGCGTGCGGCCGAACGCATTGACGGTGAGTGGCCCTTTGGCCGACGCATCGATCGAGCCCCCGGCCTCGTTGACGATGTAGTCGCAGAACGCGCGCAGGTCGGGGCCGGTCTGGAAGCCGAGCAGATCGAACGAACACAGCGCCTCGACGAGCTCGCGATGCGGCGGCACCGCCAGCAGTACCTGCGACGCCGGAAATGGAATGTGGAGGAAAAAGCCGATCCGGTTCTTCACACCGGATGCGCGCAGCGCCTGCGCGAACGGGATCAGATGATAGTCGTGGACCCAGATCACGTCGTCTTCACGCAGCAGCGGTACGAGCTGCTGCGCGAGCCACCCGTTGACGCGGCAGTAGCCGCCGAAGTCGTGGCGGTCGTAATGCAGCAGGTCGGCGCGATAGTGGAACGCGGGCCACAGCGTGGCGTTCGAGAAGCCGCGGTAGTACTGGTCGTAGTCGCGGCGCATCAGCGCGACGGTCGCGAAGGTCATCGGACCGCGCTCTTCGACCTTGATTTGCGGCTGGCCCGAACTCAGCACGTCGCCGCTCCAGCCGAACCACATGCCGCCGGTCTCCTTCAGCGCGTCGTACACGCCGACTGCCAGACCGCCCGCCGCCGGGCCGCCTTCCGAAATAGGCGCAACCCGGTTCGAAACAATGATCAGTCGACTCATGAAGCGCGATCCCCGAGGCAGTATGTTGTTTTCGTCGAGCGATGCAGCGCCGGCATTACGCTGCGCGCGCCGCCGCGACAATCGTTTCGAGCCAGTCGAGCAGCGCGCTCACCGAATCGACGCGCGTATGCGCCATCGTCTCGCCGGCTCCCACCTTGATCGACAGGCCACCGCGCTCGTTGACGACCGCGAAGCCCTTCTCGTCCGTCAGATCGTCGCCGGCAAATACCGGCGTGCGGCCGGAGAACGGCAGCTCTTCGAGAAACGCGCGCATCGCGCGGCCTTTGTCGACGTCCTTCGGCTTGATCTCGTAGACCATCTTGCCCGGCTGCAGCACGTACGAACCGGGGTAAGCCGCGACGAGCCGCCCGGTCGCCTCGCGCGCGACGGGCTCGCGGTCCGGTGCGTTGCGGTAGTGCAGCGCGAGCGCCGCGCCCTTGATCTCGAGCAGCATGCCCGGATGTTCGTTGACGACCTGCGCGAGCACCTGCTCCATGCGCAGCAGCCGTTCGTCGTGAAAGCCGATACGTTGCGTGTCGCCGTTCGCGTCGCGCCGCTCTGCGCCATGCAGACCGGCCACCGGCAGATCGGGTATGCCGAGAAAACTGTCGATGCTGTCGATGCCGCGCCCCGACACCACTGCGACCGCGCCGTTCGTGAGACTGCGCAATTCGCGCAGCAGGTCGATCACGCGCGGCTGCACCAGCACGCCGTCCGGCGTGGGGGCGAGTTCGACGAGCGTGCCGTCGAAATCGAAGAAAAATGCCGTCTCGCTCGGAGACAGAACAGCCGGAAGTGCCTGTATCACCTGGGTTCGCCTTTCAGCCTTCTGCGGCCGGAAAAGTGTGCGCATCTTACCGCGCATCCATCAATTTTTCGAGAAAGTAAGCCGGGACTCAAGCCCGCCGGGCAATGCGCGCGGCCGGTTGCGCCGATTACGCTCAAATCCGAAACGATCTCGCTACAGCGGGCTTTCAGCCGCCTGCGTCAAATTGCCTCGCAAGCCGCGCGCCCGGCCCGCCGCGCAACGCTTCGCGTGATTTTGCGCTACAGTCGCTGCCACGCGGAACGTTGCCGTCATCACGGGCATCGTTGCACACTAGCCCATCATGCGTTGCGCACCTGGCAGGCAACAAGAGCGGCGTATTTCGAGTGGCGACGCTGCGTCCCTGCTTCGTTGATTCGCGTTGCCTGTTCCCAATCGAGTCATTGAACCCTGTTTTGTTCCCGATCTTCCCGACCCGCCGCTCGCAGCCCGACTTGTCCCGCTCACGGTCACAGCGGTTGACGCACTGGTTTGCGCGCCGATCCGTACGCCGATTCGCGGTGAGCGCGACGCTGGCCGCGCTCACCACACTGGCAGGCTGCACGCAGCGCGCCGAGCCGTGGCAGTTGACCAACGTGACCGGCCATCTGCCCGATCTGTCGTTCACGCTGACCGCCGACGACGGCCGCCCCGTCACCGGCGATTCGTTCAAGGGCCACACGTCGCTCGTCTATTTCGGCTACACGCATTGCCCGGACGTCTGTCCGGAAACGATGGGCCGCCTGATGCAGGTGCTCGGCAAGCTCGGCCCCGACGCACGGAAAGTGCGCATCCTGTTCATTACCGTCGATCCCGCGCGCGACACGCCGCAAGCGTTGCACGACTATGTCGGCGCGTTCGACGCCCAGCACGCCGAAGGCCTGACCGGCACCGACTGGCAGATCGAGTCGCTCGCGAAGCGCTATCGTGTTGCCTATCAGATGGAAAAGCGCGACCCCAACGGCAATTACGAAGTCACCCACAGTTCCGCCGTCTACGTGTTCGATAGCCGGGGCCGCGCGCGCCTGCTGGCAACCGATCACGACACGCCCGATGCGATCGCGCAGGATCTGCGCCGTATCATCGATGACCAATCCTGATCCTTCTTTCACTCCGTCATGACGATCAAGCTCAAAACGTTCGCCTCCCTCGCCTGCGCGCTCGCGCTCCCGTTCTGTGTCGCATCGGCCGCGCAGGCAGCGGATGCCCACGCGATCAGCGTCAAGAACGCGTGGGTGCGCTGGCTGCCGAACAACCTGCCCGCCGCGGGCTACGCGACGCTCGTCAACGCGGGCGACAAGCCGGTCGATCTCGTCGATATTTCTAGCGACGACTACGGCGACGCGATGCTGCATCAGACGGTATCGAACGGCTCGTCGCAAAAAATGGTGATGGTCGACAAGCTCACGGTGCCCGCGCACGGCCAGGTCGCGATCGCGCCCGGCGGCTATCACGTGATGCTCGAAAACGCGAAGCACAAGGTCGCGCCGGGCGACACCGTCCATCTGACGCTGAAGTTCTCCGACGGCGAAACGCTCACGGCGCCGTTTGCCGTCAAGTCGCCGGCCCAGACCAGGTAGTCGGGTAACCGGCACAACGCGCCGCCGCAATCGCCATGAACCTGCTCTACTGGCTCGATCCCTGGGAGTTTTCGCCGACCGTCGTGATCGCACTGCTGGTGCCCGCGATCCTGTTCGTGCGCGGCGCACGCAAGGCGCGGCTATCGCTCGCGCGACGTCTGTCGTTCTGGTTCGGGCTGGTGGCGCTGTATGTCGTGCTGCACACGCGGCTCGATTATTTCTTCGAGCATGAGTTCTTCATGCATCGCCTGCAGCACCTGGTGCTACATCATCTCGGGCCGTTCTTCATCGCGCTGTCGTATCCGGGCGCGGCGTTGCGCGCGGGCATTCCATTGCGCTGGCGGCAGCGCTTCGTACAGCCCGCGCTGCGGATGCCGCTCGTGCGCAAGGTAATCGACATCGTCATGCATCCGGTCGTCGCGGTCACGCTATTCGTCGGGCTGATTTATTTCTGGCTGATGTCGCCGATTCATTTCATCGCGATGCTCGACTGGCGGATCTATCGCGTGATGAACTGGAGCATGGTGATCGACGGCCTGCTGTTCTGGTGGCTCGTGCTCGATCCGAGGCCCGCGCCGCCCGCGCGTCTGTCGCCCGGCAAGCGCGTGCTCGTCGTGATCGCCGCGATTCCGCCGCAGATCATCCTCGGCGCCTTCATCTTTTTCACGCCGCACGAGCTGTATCCGATCTATTCGATCTGCGGCCGCGCGTTCACCTGGCTCAGCCCGATACGCGATCAGCAGATCGGCGGACTATTGCTGTGGATTCCGGGTTCGATGATGAGCGTGATCGGCGCGCTGATCGCGTTGCGTCACTGGATGCGGCTGTCGGCGCGAGGACGGCTGCGCGCCGAACGGCGCACGCGAACGGCGCGCGGCATCGCGCACGGCGCATCGACCGCGGCGAATGGGCATCGCTGACGCGCGCTGCTGAACGCGCTAATGCATGCGCGTAGGCGACATGCCAGGCTCGCGTTCAGGCCGAACGCATCCACACATGCGCAATGCCGTCCTCGTCATGAATCTCCGAGACCGGCTCGAAGCCGAACGCACCGTAGAAACCCTGCAGATGCGCCTGCGCATGCAGGCGGATCGGCGTATCGGGCCACTGCGCGCGAATATGCGAGATCGAACGTTCGAGCATCGCATTGCCGAGACCGATGCCGCGAAACGGCGCGGTCGTCAGCACACGGCCGATGCGTACATCGGCATCCGACGCATCCGGCAATAACACGCGCAGATAAGCGGCGAGCGGCGGCAACGCCGCATCGACGCCGGTACCGTAAGCGAGCAGATGCCAGGCTTGCATGTCGAGTCCGTCGATATCGCCATACACGCAGTTCTGTTCGACGACGAACACCGCGCTGCGCGCGGCGAGCATGTCATAGACTTCGACGCTCGTGAGGTCCGCAAAGGGTTTCCAGCGCCATGCGAGTTGGGCGAGCCGCGCGGCGGCGGTTTGCTGCGAATCAGTCATCAGGGGCTTTCAGAAAAAAATGCGCGACCGCGCGTGGCAACGATCCGCAATTATGCCGTGCGCGCCGGCCGCGGGCTATGACGCGCACCAGCCGCGAACCGGAAGCAGGCAGCTTCGCTTCGGGCACGCACTCAAAGCATCGGTTCGACGGGCCGTGCGAGGCATTCGATCAGATTGCCGGGGCCACACAGATGCAGCGCGCCGACCACCACGAGCGTGCGCCCGGACGTCGCGGCCAGATCTTCGAGGCGCGTTGCCCATGCGCGATTACGCACGTCGAGTATCGCTTGACGGATACCGGGAAGATTGAACATCGGCGATCCAGCGGCGATACGCTGCACTGCCTGCAGGTCCCCCGCCAGCCACGCGGTGTGCATCTGTTCGAGCGTGCGCTGCGGCTCGCCACGATCGGCCACCAGCATCGCGAGCGCGGCGGCAAGCGCGTCGAGTGGAATCGATTCGAGCGCGGCGACCACCTCTTGCGCGGTCTCAAGATACCGATAGGGCTTGGCCTGCGCGATCGCCGAGCGCAGCATGCGCGGTTCGACGCCTTCGACGACCTGCTGCAGCAGCATCGGCGCGACGATCAGCGCGGCCCACGGACGCAGATCTTCGAGCGGCGCCAGCGGTCCTTCAGCCGGCCAGAGCATGTGCAGTTGCGTCCACGCGTCGGCGCTCATCAACGGTTGCAGTTGCCCGGCGCGAGGTGGCGCGCCGGCTTTCAGAAACGGCAGGATCGTCGCCGGATCGGATTCGAATATCAGCGTGTCGGCCCAGTCATAGGCGTCGGTGACCCATGGGGGCGTTCGACGGCTCGTCGCGGGAAAAAGATGCATCGAGCCAAGCAGGCGCACAGGCGTGCCGGTGAGTTGCAGGTACATGCGGCTCCGGTAAAAACGGGCGATGACGATGCTGCGATTTTATCGCCCGCTTTGAATGTGACGCGCCAATCTGTATCGCGCCTACTGACAATTACCATGTCCTGAACAACGCCGCGACGCAGTCGATCAAATCCGCGATCAACTTCTGATTGATTCGAGCATCGACGCCGGCACGCGAATCAGAAAGAAAAGAAATAGAAAAAAGAAAAGCCCCGACAAGTCGGGGCTTTTCTTTACATCAACGACTGGAGGCGCGAGCCGGAGTCGAACCGGCCTAAACGGCTTTGCAGGCCGCTGCATAACCAATAAAATCAATTACTTACAGCCATTGCCAACCGTGTGCCAACTTGTGCAGTGCAACAATGCCAATGGCCCTGGAGAATGACCGTTCTACTCGAACCAGTGAGCCCGCTCCATATCGAGATCGATTCCGGCGATCGTTCGATAGGCTTTTCTCAGCTCCGGCCACTCCATGTCAAAGATCGCTGCCAGCTCCAGCGAAAGACCAAAGAGCGGAGCCGGCGCGCCGTTCATAGTCTGCCAGAAGACATAGGGCGTGCCCAGATGCCGCGGGGCGAGTCTCAGAAGCTCCCGCGCGATCTTCGACAGATGACCCTCGCGCAGCACCTTCGCCTTCTCCCAGGTGAGTGAGATGACTTCATCGATCTCCAGGTCAGCTTCCAGACCGAACAGCACCGCTGCCGGCCGGGGCCGTTCTAACTGCTCCAGACCCTTTCTGAGGTCGCCAAGCGTCATGCGTGCGAGCGGGATAGTGAAGTCGAGCACTGGCACGTGCGGGATGCTCCCCTTCACGTGGGCCGCCTTCAGTTCGCCGAGAATGGTTTCGAGAATGACCTTGGCCTCTTCGCCGTGACCGTCGAAAGTGAGGCGGGTCTGAAATGCGATGAACTGGGCCGGCACGATCTGGTCGACCGGCTTCGTCCATAGAGGGGATTGTGCGATGGGCGAATTGCCCAGGAGGGAAGAAAGATCCCCGATGTCTTTGAGCGCCTGCATGTTGTTCTCCAGAGGCGCCCAAAGATACCACAGGGTGTAAAGCTAGTCCGCCTTAACTTTCTCTTGCAGGTCTTTCAGTGTGGCGATGCGCTCGGCCGACTGCTTCGTCAGCCTCTCCAGTGTGCGACGCAGTTCCTGCATCTTCATAGCCATGAAGCGCGTGATGCCGGCGAGCATGCTGCACGTGCTGAGCGCCGATAGCCCACTAGCGATCAGCACCTGGTCGGTCGTGAGATTGCTATGGAACAGCGCATAGACCAACACCCCGAAAGCGCCGAACGAGAGAGCGAACCACCTCATGCCGCCACCTGCCGGATCGGTCGCAGCTTACGCATGTCCGCGTAGCCGGTCACGTGCGCCTTGATGACCTCGACCGCCGACTCCTGATTCTCCTGGTTGAAAACCGGCACGTAGACGTTGATCTCCTCGCTCTTGATGAGCTTCGCCCACGACTGCTCGGTCGAAAGCATTTCAGACAGACGGGAAGCGTAGCTCTTAAGCACCTTCGCCGCGTCGTCGGGGCTCTTGCTTATCATCGCTTCGGCGACGTCTACGCCCGCGCGTTTCATGAAGCGATCGGCGATCACCTGCGGCGGGTTGTCGACATAGACGGCGATGTGGCGCACGTCGTTCGCTTTCGACCAGGCGCTGATCTGGCGCAGCCCTTCCGGCTCGCACACCAGCACGACGTCCTTCCCGGCCTCGAACGCACGCTTCGCCTCGCGCACGCTGAGCCCGTAGTAGTTGCCGCCGAACCGCACGTGCTCGATGAACGCTTCCTGCGTGACGAGACGCCTGAACTGGCTCTCGTCCACGAAGTAGTAGTTCTGGCCGTCGACTTCGCCCTCGCGCGGGGCTCGCGTGGTAGTGCTGATGAGGCTCGTGAACCCTTCGCCCTTCAGCAGCCCTTCCAGGGTCGTCTTGCCCGAGCAGGAGGGGCCGGTCAGGGTGATGATCGTGTTACGCATTGGCTTTCTCCTCTGCCGGCTTCACCGCCAGCTTGGTCGTGATGATTTCCAGAAAGCGGCACATCGTGATGATGTCCACTTCCTGTCCGTGCTTGTTGATGACTTTGATCTGTGTGCCGATCATCCCGCGTTGCGGCGGGAGAACGACGTGCCGCCAGGGCATCGTTGCTTGCAGCGCCTTGAATTCCTTTTCGTCCATCAGATCACCATCTTTTCCAGGTTCAGGGGCATCGGTGAATCCGGCCCCTGTGATTCGAATGCGTGAAACGCGAGCTTGCGCATGTCATCCAGGTGCGCGCGGATCGCTGCCACTTCTGCTGCGTGACCGCTCGACACTTCACCGCTCGATGGACGCAACCCCGCTTTGTAGAGAGCGTCGAGCAGGGCTTGTGCGCCACGGTGCGTGAGTGTCATCATCGGCTCGGGCGGCATCATTTCGCCGGGCGCAACGCTGTGGATCGTCGGCGCGGTCAACGCCCCGAAGACGCCAGCCCCGCCGGCGTGCCTGTAGCTGAGTGCCTGGATGTCGTAGCCGCCCGCGGCGAGGTTCTCAATCGCGCGGGCCTCCTCGATGTGCAGTAAGGCGCTCAAGCTGCCTCCTGGACGAGACCGCACCATTCAACGTCCTGATCGATCGCGATACCCTTATTGGCCAGCCACTCACAAGTCGGCGACGCATCGGCAGCACAACGTCCCCAGCGCCACTTCTTTCCGTCCCAGTAGCGCCAGAAGGTGCCGTTGTCCGTGCGGACCAGATACACGCCCTGGTGAACCGGCTTCGTGCTCTCCGGGAACCACGCCGTCAGACGTTCGCTCATGCCGCCTCCGCGAGTTCCGGCATCTTCTCGCCGCGCACCGCAGCGTCCCGCTGCGCATAGACTTCTTCCAGCGTGTCGGCCTGCTCCTTGTCGATGCGATACCAGTCTTCCGCCATACGCGGCAGGAACAGCGAGTGCAGCGGGTTGCTGTCGGACGGCTCCATGATTTCGTTGAAGCGCACGGTCCAGATGCGTTCGAGGAACACGCTGGGGTCTGCCTCGATGGCGTCGCGCAGCTTCTCGTTCTTCACGGCCACGTTTACGCTCAGCAGGCCGTCGCGCGTTTCCATCGTGATGCGGCCAGGGCGGCCTTCGTTCTTCGTGCCATCTTCGCCAGGTAGAATTGCCTTCGTGACGAGATCGATATCCACTTCGAGTTTGAGCTTGACCACGTCCGGGTTGCCGCCGCTCGTGTCCTTCCAGAAGCCGGTGCCGTTCTTCAGCACCGTGCCCTCCTTGCCCTCGCCCTGAAGGCTCATGCAGTGCGCGTAGGCTTCCTTCAGCGAGTAGACGATCTTCGTCGGGATTAGGCGCACCGACGTCGCCGGATGCTTGACCAGTTGGCCCAACAGGCTCTTGAAGCGTTCGCGATACGGCACCTCGTGCTTGCCCTTCGGCTGCACGGCCGTCAGCGGAATCTGGTCCCACGCGAAGAACACCGGCACCTCGTTCTCAGCGAAGTTGCCGCCTGCGAGGATGCTGTTCATGATGCCGTTGCTGGTCGCCCGGTCCGCGATCACGCCGTCCACCATCACGACGATTTCGCCGTGCGTCTGGGTGCCCCGCGCGAGCGTCGCCCGGATGTCCTCGACCATCTTGCTGAACTGCTCGATCGGCAGCTCGTTGCCCTGGCGTGTGGTCAGACGAACGACACCGGCCGTGTCGTGGTCGACGTTCGTGAACATGCCGTCGGCCTTCTGCTGACTGAATGCGCCGGCCGCCCAGTCCCATTCGTCGAACTTCGCTTTGGCGGGCAGCACACAGCGCATATAGGGATAGGTCTTGATCGCCCCCTTCATGGCCTTGTTGACGGTCTCGGCCGAAAAGCCCGCGCGTAGGTCTTTCTTGATGATGCGCCAGAACAGTTCGCTCGATGCGGGTTCGAGGCGGATCATTTCGCCAGCCACTGCCTGGATTGCATTGTTGCCTGTCAGCCGGCGAGCGGCCAGATCGTCGATGATGCCCCACGTGCCCACGTCGAACAGCCCATCTCCTTCAAGTGCGCCTACTACCGGACGCTTGCTGATGCCGTAGCTGGTGATCGGGTCGAGCGCGGCGACGAGCACGCGCAGCGCTGCCTCGTCCTTGACGAGCTGGCCGACCAGCGCCGTCTTCTCGTTCTTGCTGGACGTCGCCGCGATGGTCTCGATCGCGAGGAAGATTTCTTTCGAATGCATGATGCTCCTTTTGTGTGCTTGTTATGCGGTGGCGCGGGCTTCGCGCTGGCGTTTTGCGAATTCGAGCAGTGATTCGCCCGGCATTGGCTTGAGCGACGGGGCCGAGCCGGTCGACTTCAGCGGCTCGCCGATCGTCTCGATGAAGGGCTTTTCGGCGGGCCTGGGTGCCGGTTCTGCGGCTTTGGGCGGCTCTGCTGCCGTCTCGGCCATTGCCGCGTTGATGGCTGCCGCATAGCCGCCTTCGACCGATGCGACGACCGGTGCCGGCGCGGCAGCCTTCGCGGGCTCGGTGCGCTTCGGCGCGGCCTTCGGGCGGGCAGCTTTCAGTTCGTCGAGGAAGGCGGACGAGATCGGCTGCTTGTTCTGTTCCGCGATCCACTCGTTGAGCTTCGAGCGGTTGACGTAGTAGAGAGCGCGGCCTTCAAGGCGCTCGTTCTCGCGCATGTGGAAGGCGGGGCACGTGCGACCGTTGATCGCCGCTTCACAGCCGCCGAGCTGACCCTCGAGCCGGCGCTCCTCGACTGCCTTGATCTTGTTCAGGCAGACCGCATAACCAGGGCGGTGACCGCCAGCCTCGCAATAGTCGAGGTAGTGCGCGTTGTCGCCGCGCATGCTCGCGTCCGGCGGGTAGAGCGTGTCGTCCTTGACCGGGAATTTCGTGTCGGGCATCGCCCTCTCCTTACCAAGAGCCCCACTCGGGGCGGATTTCTTCGAATGCCTGTTTGCTATCGGCGTGGGCGCGCAGCATGTTGGCGAACGTGTTGATGACGGCTTTCTTCTGCGCGGCCTGGCGGATCACGCTGCCCAGGCGGAACTTCGCGTCGAACTCAACCAGCTTGCGAACGTCGGGCGACATGCCTTCGAGCAGCTTCTCCGCGCCTTTGGCCTGTTCAAGGCGGAACGCTTCGCTCATGCTCACCACGACCCCCAGTGCTCGCCGCGGTCAGGCTCGGGGCCGGCTTCTTCCTCCGGCTTCACGAAGCCGTCGTTGTCCATAGACTTCTCGACCTTGCCGCTCGGGTCGATCGCCGCTTTCTCGACGATGTCGGCGCGTTCGGCGCTGGTGCTGTAATGGTCCGGCAACAGGCTAAGCACCTGAGTCTCGTTGTATGTGCTGCCTCCGTAGCGGTGAAAGCCGAACTTTCCGGGCTGGCGCGAGTAGCCGCCCTTGATCTTGGCGTTCATCTGCTTGCGCGCAGAATCCGCCATTGCGCCGGCGCTCTTATGCTCAAGGATCTGAATCTGTCCACCTGCGCCGAGCGCGTGACTGATCTTTCCCCACCGACGCACCTCCACAAAGCGCTTAGCGCCCGCATTAGCAATCTCGATGATTTCGTAGAACTTTGTCCCACCGCTGTGTGGCAGATAGTGACTGCTGACTACGATGTCTTTGCCCATAAAACCTCGCTTCGCGCTACTGTCGCGCTCTCAATAGAAAGCATTCTAAGAATCGAACGCAGGGAAGTATAGTCAGTTTTGACTATCCACAATGGCAATTCAACGACCGTGAGTCAGCCTCATGCGAGTGGCGGTCTTGGGGTTGATCACCGTCGCGCGCCAGAACGCGTCACGCACCACTGAGGGCGCAACTTCGTTCGGGTCGCGATCCTTTGGCAGGATCGCCACGCGCGCGCGAATGCCGTGCGATTTGACCATCAGAGCCGCTTCGATCGCGGCGTCGATCGCCTTGTCCTCGCCGTCCCACATGAACGTGACTTCCTCGAGCCCCTTCTCGCGCAGTTCCATGAGGCGAGCCATCTGTGATTTGTCATCGCCGTTGGACAGGTGCTTGCCGAAGCTGCCGATGGGCACGACGTCCCGCAAGTGCATGTCGCCGTCGAGCGCGATCTTGGTGGCCGCCACGTCGAACACCCCTTCGCCAATACACGCGCGCTTCGCACCGATGGCGTTCTGGCCGTTGTAGATGACCGAACCGGTCGAAGCGAAGCCCGGCGGGAACAGATACTTTTTCTCGGACTCGTCCGTAATGTCACGCCCCTGAAACGTCACGAGATCGCCCTCGAGATCGAACACGGGGATGATCACGCGATTGGAATAATCCTGTGAGCGCCGGCGGCCGTCATCGTCCGTATACCAAAACTTGCCCTTCTGGCAGAAGCGCAGGTTGAAATATGAGGCGATCCGCCCAGTGATGTTCCGGTTGTCCAGATACTTCAGGTTGCGCCCGCTGTGCGGCAATGCGATCGACTCAGGGAGCTTGAGCGTGTCCATGTTGACCGCGACAGCCGTCTTCTTCGCCGGCCGCCAGCCCTGTTGCTTCGCAAACTGCTTGATGTGGTCGATCACGTCGCGGTTGTGCGGCGCATTCAGCGAAGCCTTGATGAAGCTCCACTTATTGAACTTCGCCTCGCAATCGCCCGCAAAGCAGTTGCCGAGCCCCGTTTCAAGGCCGATGTAGACCTTCCAGTTCGAGTTGCCGCAGCAGGGGCATTCCTTGACGTTTGCCTGCCGACCGCGGGCGCCGCGAGCCTGCTTGTAGACGATGCCCTGATCGTCGAGCCAGGACTCGATATCAATCTGCTCAAGCGCTTCCGCGAGTTCGGTGTTGTCGCTCATACGTGAGACATATTTATTCAGTTGCGCGCACGATACGCGCGAAAGACAGGAGTCAGTGAGACCCCTGTCGTGTTGCCTAGCCGCACAACAATGCGAGCAGCGTGATGAGGATCGGCACACCGATGCGACCGGTGAACAGGATCATCAGAAGCAGGAAGATCCAGGGATGTGCCATCAGAAGCGGGCGATACGATCGCCGAGCACGCCCGAAAGCTGCTTCATGATTGAATACTGATAGCGCAGCAGGAACTTATCCTCGTCCTCCAGACGGGCAAAGACCGCGCTATCGAAGAACTTGGCCAACGCCTCGAGCCGCGTGTCGTTCTGCGCCTTCTCGTTGACTACCCGTTGTTGGTGCGACATCAACGTGCCGTAGCCCGCCGCTACCGCATCCTTCTCTTTCTCGCCGTTATTCACGCCCATTTATTCCACCCTCAGAATGTTCTTGATGAATGTCATGGTCGCCATGTCCTGCTGGATGAACACGGTGAACCCTGACTCCTGATTACGCGACGCCGCAAAGTAAAGCCGCGCCTCGTTCTTGCTCCGCTCCTCATCGGTGATGTTGATGGAGATCACCAGGTCGGCAATACGGATGCGGTTGAAGTCTTCCGCGACGTGCTCGGCTTTCGCCACCGTCGACTTGAAGCCCTCGCGGTTCGTCTGCGTCGCCGACAGCATCGCGAAGCCTTCGACCAGCGCGATCGCCCGCATGTCCGTGTAGATGGACTTCGAGTTTTCCACCGAATCCTGTGTGCGGTAGTTCGGCGCCATGATGTCGAGATAGTCGACGACGACCAGGTCGAAGATGACGCCCTTCGCCTTGTAGCTGTCGATCAGTGCCTGCATCGAATTCGGCGTGAACTTCGACGACGGGAACTCGTGGACCTTCAGCAGACCCGATCTGGCTCGAACCGCCTTGATCTTGCTCGCCGTGTCATGGATGTTCTTCAGGAGTTCCTTGATCAGGTTCTCCGAGATCGACGCATCCAGACGCTTTGCAATCACGTCCGCGGCCAGCTCCAGCGTCACATACAGGACGTTCTTGCCCTGGAGCGAGGCGTTCTTCGCAAAGTTGATCAGCGCCGTTGACTTGCCCGCCTTTGCACCACCCATCAGGAGCGTCAGCTCCTTGCGGCCGAAGCCCTTGTGCATGAGCAGGTCGTCGAGCTTCGTCAGCCCCGTCGAGATACCCTTCGGGGGCGTCTTGCCGCTCACTTCGTCGAGGCGTTCCTCAGTGCGGGCCTCGATCATCGACCAGTAGTCGTAGCCGTCATCGGCCTCGTTCAGCCCGACGTCGTAGGCTTCCTTGATCGCCTTGAGGATCGGGTCGAACTTCTTCTTCTCCAGCAGACTGACCGAGGACAGGATTGCCTGCCCCACCGCCTGGTGACGCGCAAATTCGGCAACCTTCTCCGCGACATACTCCCGGTCAGCAACCGAACCATCCTTGATCTGCTTGAAGACCCGCACCACTTCGCCCGCGGTGTCTTTCTTCATTCGGGCGTTCGTAACCGCATCACGAATCAGCGTCGGGAAGACGGTCGGTTCAGGAACACGCTTGAAACGCTCAAAATAACGCAGCACGAGCTCCACAACCCCCGCTTCACCCGCTGACTCGAAATACTCGGGCTTCAGCAGGTGCGACGCCTGACGCATGAATTCCGTGTCGCGCAGCGCGAGCGTGGCGATTGTGGTCTGAAACTGCTCGTCAAACTCGAACTTCTCAACCTCTGCTTCAGGTTCGACCGGCGCGGTGGTGGCGCCGGTGTAAGCGGCGCCCACCATCTTCGCGACCGAGTCCTCGACGCTCTCGATGGTGGCTGTGGTCATTGCACAGCGCCTTCCTCAGCCTGCACGCGCGGGCGCGGCAGCGGAATGAAGCGCTGAATTGCATGCTTGTAGACCACGTTAGTTTCCGTCTCGCCCGTCACGTGCGTCTCAGCGTCCAGCGAGATCGTGTATTTGTCGTGTGCGCGAATCTTTCCGACCAATGTTGCATCCTCGTCACGCAGATGCACCCTGATCCGCGCGCCCGACTCGTGCAGCGCCTTCAGGAAGGCTTCGTGACCCTTCGGGGAGTTCGTGGGCTTGGTGCGCGCGGGGCGGCGGTTCGCCGGGTTCACGCTGTCCATGCAATCCAGACGGCGACCTGGACTGAGCGACAGACGGGGGCGCGAAGTCTGCTCCGTGTCGTCATCGACACGTGCCATGCGGGCGCCTTCACGAAGTTGTTCGGCGCGCTCTTGGTCGTAGGTGTTCATACTGCTCTCCAACAGGGGAAATGGGTCAATCGAAACTGCTTCACGTTCGCAGCTAAGTATAGTCAGTTTTGACTATCGTTAACCGGCGAGTGAAAGCGCTTCGTTAACTATTCCCGGTGGAAAGGCCCGTAGCGCGGCCTCGATCCGGAGCACTCCATAGGTATAGAGTGCGGCGCTCAGCGAATACTGTTTGTGGATTCGCTGGTTGATCTGGCCGATCAGGAAGTTCTCGTAGGCAATCTGATCGCTGTGGCCGAACCAGCTAGAGGCCAGATACCGCTCGTCCTTGCAGATCTGCAGGCTGTTGCGGCACTCCTCCTCCCAGGCCAGAGCCACATCAGCCAATAACTCGTCGTTGGCGTTGATGTGCGCCGGCCGCGGTGCGTGATGCCAGTTGTGCGCCACCTTCCAGGTCATAGCCTGACGCAGGAAAAATTCATAACGAATGCCGAGCTGATCTGCCGTTTGTCGGAGTTGCCACAGCGACTTGCGCTCCTTCGCTTCCATGAAGTCCTGGCCCTTGAACGGTTTCATGTAGCGACCGCGCTCGTGATCTTTCGTCATGCGCATGAAGTCCTGATACGCGCGCTCGTAGCACTTGGCGAACAGGTAAGTCGCCTTCACCGGGTGCATGCGCCGGTAGTCGAACCACTTCAGCCCGAGCAGTTCGGGTTCCTTCTTCAGGAGCTTGCCGTCGATGTTCTGGATCGCCGCGACTTCGCAGTGCAGAAACGACAGGTCGTGTCCGAAGAATTCTCCAAACCATTCCGTGAGCTTTGGTTCGGTGATCGCGGGTTGGGTCATCCTTTTCGCCTCAGAAAGAATTAATTAATACGTTTTGAATTTAGTTGTATGTCTTATAAAGACTGACGGGAACGTCACGGGAGCCCAAGTTACCCAAGTGAGAGCGGCGGCCCCAAAAGAGACCGCCGCTATCGAACTGAGAACCGCCGCGGCCCCTAGAAGGTTGTCGGCTGCGCCACTCCCCGCACCAGGGCCATGAAGCCCGTTTGCAGGTCGGTCGTGCCGATCGAGACCCAGCGTTGATCCAGACCCTCAGCCGCGCGCAGCTTCGCCACCAGCTCCCCGCATTCCGCTGCCTTGGCCTTGATCTCGTTCATCAGGTCGATCTCGGCCTGAGACAGGTCGCGATAACCCTTGATGCGCTTGTGCTGGTCTTTCATGCGCTCTCCTTGGCGTAACTTTCCAGAATCTCTTGAATTACCCCGTGCCGCACCACGTCCTTCCTGTCGAAGTGGATGTGACCCACCGACGGAATCCACGTCACCCGTTCGATCGCGTCGGCGAGACCCGACTTGCCGCGGATGTCGACCTGCTCGGTGTCTCCGTTGATGATGAGCCGCGAGCCCTCGCCAATGCGGGTGAGGAACATCTTCATCTGCTCGGGCGTCGTGTTCTGCGCCTCGTCGAGCACCACAATCGCGTTGCGAAACGTCCGGCCTCGCATGTAGGCGAGCGGTGCGCCCTCGATATTGCCCATGCGCACGTGATACTCGTAGGCGCCGGAACCCAGCCGTTCTTCCAGCACTTCGCGGAACGGCGTCAGATAGTGGCTGAACTTCTCCTCCATCTCGCCAGGCAGGAAACCCAATGACTCGCCCGCTTCCACCGCCGGCCGCGTGACGATGATCTTGTCGATCTGCTTGTCGCGCAGGGCGTCAGCAGCGAGTGACCCACAAACCCATGTTTTCCCGGTCCCTGCGGGTCCAGTCGCAAACGTGATCGTCTTGCCCTTGATGGACGCGATGTAGCGCCCCTGAGCTTCTGTGCGAGCCCGGATGGGCTCGTAGCTCGCGCGAATCTTCTCCCGGTGTTCGGCTTCGGCCGCGGCGTTGTGAAGCGCCGTATGGTCCTCTGCCTGTCGACGAACTGCTCTTTGCTTCTGGCGGGTCTGATTCTGCTTGCGTGGCATGGGTCTTCCTGGTCTAGTTGAAGTAAAGCGGGACGAGCGCAACAGCGTCGGCCACCACGTATCCCGTCGTCCCTGTGTTGCTGACAACAACCTTGTTGTTGGCCGGATCATTGGCGGTGAACGCGAACGTGCCAATCGATCTCCACGCGCCCGAATTGATCTGATTCACGTTGACGGCCGTCTGTGCGACGCCACCGGCAGTCACGGTGTGCGGGACAGCGCCGGCCCGCGTCGTGCTTTCCGGGTAGAAGACGTAGACGCCATACGTGCCGCTCTTTTGCAGGTTGAAGCGGAATTCGACCGAGCACGAACCCTTGTTCGTCGCGTCGTCCGAGAGGTAGGTGGGTCCGTAAATCGACGCCTCGCCGAATGAGGCCAGCGTCTGCGTTTCGATCCACTCACCAGCGACAACGACTTGACCGTTCCCGGCCGGATCGTCGTAGGAGCCCGCGACATTCGCGCCTTGCGGCACATCGAGCACCAGCGCGCTTGCCGGGTAATAGCCCATCGCCTCCCTGATCTTGTAGGGGTCAACAGCCTGAACCGCAGTGCCAAGGTCGATTGCACGTGCCGCCGCAAAGCCTGCTGCCTCGCCAAGCTGCATCGCGATCGGCTCGACCCGGATCGATGCGAAAGCGGCGTGCGATGCCGACACAGCAAACGTGACAAGCAGGTTTGTGCACTCGGCCGCCTTCGGACAGAGCGCCTTGTAGCTGATCCAGTAACGACCGTCCTGACCGTCTGCCTGCGTCTTCTGGAAGAATCCGCCCTCGAGCGCGATATAGCCGTTGTAGACAACGGTTTGGCAGTGGTGCGAGTCCATCGCGTAGTAGCCCACGCAGACACCATCCGTCACCGGCGTGAGGCGGCGACAATGCCGGTCAGTCATCACGAAGTCGCCAATCATCCGGCGTCCCTCGCGCACATAGAGCTGCTTGGGCAGTCCGTTGTGTGTCGGCATCTGCGAATACGGCGGCAGACCGAAGCCGGCCAGCGTCGTCTTGATGGCCGCCGGCACTCGAGCGTCCTCGCGCAAGAACTTGAACAGCCCGAGCGTCCAGTCGACGTGCTGCTGATAAATTGCGGCGCGTTGAGCGTATGACGCAGTGGGCCACGCATCAGCGCCACCGATGAAGTCAAGCTGCTGCAATGCCGAGCCCGCGTTCAGGTCCGTCACGCCGTCTTTGCACAGGTGGTCGTTGAACAGGCCCGGCGGGTTCGCGTTGTCGCTCCATGCCGCGATCTGCCCCGCGGCGAATTGACGCCCGAGGATTTCGTAGTTGAGCGGGTTGTAGTTCGCTGGCTCCGGAAACTTGCGATACGTGCCCGGTCCACCGCTCGTCGATACGACGTTGACGCGGAAGCCATACGCCTGCACGCGGCTGTCGCCCGTGCCTACCGCCGCGACAGACTCGTTGACGCCGGGCAGCAATCCCGACGATGCAACGCCTGGCGTCACATACGGATCGATCTGCCATGCGCCCGCTTTGTTGTAGGGCGCGACGGCGCCGTTATACGCCTCGTTGTATTGGGTGTTCGATTCGCGACCGACCGCAAAGGAGCAACCCGTGGCGGCCATCAGGTCGCCCTCATAGGTTGCATCGATATACACCGCGGCGGTGACGATGAGCTGTGGCGCAGTCAGGGGCGTCAAGGCATCTTCGAACGTAGCGGAGACGATCTGCGTTCCGGACTTCTTGACTGCGGACGGCACCACACGATAGTTCTCGCGAACGGTAATTCGGCTCGACGCGAGCAGCGCCGTCAATTGCGCCGCCATTGCTTTTGGTGAAGCGTTGAGACTTTGACCCCAGAAGGTCGGGTAATCCGTCGCGTTGGACGTGTAATTCGCGTTCCATATCTGTCGATACAGGGCGTTCGTCAGGCCCTTCACGACGTTGCAGTCACCGCCGGCGCGGTCCGTGTAGCTCAGGCCGCCCTGTGTCGGCATACCCCCGAACACGTTGTCGGGGTTGATGAGTTCGACCGTCTTGCCATTCTGCGCGGCGGACACTGCGGCCATGATGCCGCTGGCCGTAGCGCCGTAGACGCAAACGTCGACATTCCGGGTCGCGAAAAGCGCGCTGCCGCTTTGCCGGGTGAGAAGACTGAACTTGGCGATATCTGAAGGCGTCATTGCGGCACCCACTCGCTTTCCGCCGTCATCTGACCGTCGACATACGTGTAGGTTTTCACACGCACGGCCCCGTCTGTTGGATCGGTTGCCGTGTCGCTCACCAGCAGCCCACTGCTGTAGCTATAGGCGCGACCGCATGAATCCAGCGAGAAAGGCGCTCCATTGGAGTCGAACACCACGTTCGTCACATGGGCCGCGCCCCCGATGCCAGTCTGCTGTTCGCTTCTGCCTGCAACCCTGTCAAAGAACCAACCCATAGCCGTTTCCTTTTAAAAGCCCAAGTATATAACAGTCAATCCTGACTGTTATATAAGACACGTGCAGTTGGCTGAATCCGACCAGATTTAGTTCAGGAGAGATTTCACTACCGAGTGGTCGGTCTCGGCCAGCTCGCGGTAATACCACTTTCCACCCGAGACCGCGAAGTCCGTCACCGCGACATAGTCGAAGCTGGTTGCCCGCGTCCGAGTGTCGACATTGACCAGTGCGAAGCCGTTGTGCCAGCGTTCACCCTCGCAGTAGGAAGCGCTGCGCTTGTGCCCGCTGCCAAGCTGATGCCACTCATACGCACCGTAGATCGGGCTGAAGTGACTCCAGACCTGATGCCGATGGTGATGCCCGTTCAGACCAGGCAGACCCATGTTGCGCGCGTGCGGGAAGTGATGGCACAGCACCGTGTCGAAGTAGACCTTGTAGTTATTCGCCAGCTCCTTCTCGAAATCCCGCTTCGTGAAGGCCGCGAGGTCTGCCTTGGCGATGTAGTTGATCTGGAACTTGTCGAGCCCCAGCAGCTTGCTTACCGTCATGCCATGCAGGTCCGAGAGCACCGCGCGCAGCGCGGGCGTTGCGTCAGCCATATGACGCAGCAGACGGGCTTCGTGATTGCCCTCGATAAAGTCGATCTGCGCATTCGGGCATGCCTTACGCAGCGGCGCGAAGATATTGTCATGCGTAAAGCGGATTCGGCCCGTCACGTCCCATTCGCGTGGGTCCACGCCATACTTCCCGAATTCGGGAAGGTCCAGCACGTCGCCATTGAATACGATCACGTCCGGCTGCACACGCTTGGCCGTGTCGATCAGCACGCGAAGGTAAAACAGGTCGATTTCCTTGTCGTGCAGGTCCGAGCAGACAAGGATTGTCTTGAAGCGGCTGCCGTTGGAACGCACATATCGCTCCGCCCAGTCCCGGCGGTCGACGTTCAGGCGTCGATAGTGGTCAACCGAAACGTGCTTGGCAAGATTGCGCTCGTGCTGGTGCTGCTGACGTGTCAGCTCAAGCTGGGCCTGGCGGCGGAATTCATGGAAAGAGCCGAAATGACAGTTCCAGGCGGACTCAGCAAGCGGCCCCTCCCGGCGAAACCGCTCACGCGTGACCTGACGATCCGGGTTCAGCAGCGCGAACGTGCGCAACACCTCGATGCACTCCTCCGCGGTTGCTTCGGTGATCCTGTTTGTGTTCTCCGACATGGGGAGCTCGACCCCATTGCGGTTGATAACCTTGCCCGCGTATTCAGCCGAGCGGCGTAGCGCTACCGCCCTGTTCTTGACCGTCTGCACCGAGAGACCAAGCTCCCTCGCGACGTCCTGCATGGAAGGGAACTGCTTCGTGTTGTTGAACGCTCTGACGAAGTGGTCGTGCTGCATGGGCATGGTCCTGGCGACTGTTAGAAAAACGGCTCTCCGCGTCGTCCCGGAAAGCCGTGGTGTGGTTATTGCGCGTTCTTTGCCTGCGTATCAAGCTGGTGCTGCACCCAGTCCACGAGTGCGTCGTGGTAGGTAGCAAGCGCGTGATACATGCCGACGATCTCGAGGTCGTTGTCCGTGAACTCTTTAACGGTCGGCACCCGGTCTTCCGGCAGCAGTGGGAGCGCTTGCGACTTCTGCATCGCTGCTGCTGGCGGCATCGATAGCGACTCCTTTGCGGGCGGCGTTGAGCATGCGCACAGTGTCGAGATCGAAAGGCATAGGCTGATCGCCAGCAGAGAGGCTTTGGACCTGAGCGACTTCGCCGGCTGCGGCTTGTGAGGATGCAGTGACATGGGGGATCACCTTCGAGGGTTTGGCGAGCTGCGCGTCAACGGCAGCCTGGATGGTCGAGACTGTGGCCTTGCTGGTGTCAGCCGCTGCCTGGATCTGGTTGCTCTGGGCGATCGACTGCGGGATCTCCTGCGCCGTCGCCTTGACTTCCTTCTTTTCGGCCGTGACCTGCCCGGCGAGGTTGAACTTGTGCTCGGTATAGAAGCCAGCGCCGAACGCGAGAGCGACCGCGACGGCGAGCACACCGATCTTTGCAAGCAGAGGATTCATGCGTTACTCCTGTTTGGGCCTGGGCTCGGTGAGAGCCTTGCCGGCGATCGTCACGCCGGCGGCGGTCAGAAACTCTGTCCACGAGCGCGTCATCACGCCAAAGTCGAAGTTGATCCCCTTGTAAGCCGTCCAACCCGACGCAGCGAGCAGCACGACGAATACAAGGAACCACCAGATGCGAAGCGGGCACGGCGTAGTGTTGTCGCGCTCGGTGAGGAATCTCGGAAAGAAGGTCATGCCGCCACCCCCAGGAATTCGGCCTTTTCCGCGAGGCGGCGGCGCAACAGTCCAGCCACATGTTTGCCGCCTGCCATATCCCACTTCTTGAATTCGTTCGCTGCGGCTGCGTGGTTGCCGGAGTTGAGGAGCTTGAGCATCGTCGATCCCGCAAACGCGCCGACACCAAGGTTGAAAACGAAATCCACCAGCGCGTCGAACTCGGCCTGCGTGAGTGGCGTCTTGACCAGTCGGTTGACTGCGGCTACCGCGCCCGCGACATTCGCGAGCAGTTGCGCTTCAGCCTGATCCGGGGTCCACGTCAGCCCGTAACGGACTTCCGGCCCGGTGTGGCCCACGCCGATCGTCCAGGGTGCGCCAGAGAGCTTGAGCAGCGCCGACGCAATGACGCCCGTTGCGAGCGCGTTCTGCCACATGTTGAGGCGTTGGAGTTCCTTGCCGAGGGGCGATGCGGGATCGGGATAGGCGTGGAGGCAGAGACCTTCAAAGCTCTCGGTCAGGTGCAATCCTGACTTGGAATATTGCATAGTCAATTTTGACTATCCTTAAGCGTATTGGTGAAAGATCTTGGCGCCGATAGCGAGCACGCCTGCGCCGATCAAGCCCCACACGACCTTGACCGTGCGCTTGATGCCTTCGGCCATCGCTTCGTGCTTGATATTGGATTTCTCCAGCTCCGCGGTCTTCTTCACGGTTTCCTCGAGATTGATCTCGAGCCGGTCCACGCGGCGCTGGGTGGTGAGATGGCGTTCTTCGATGACTGCCAGCTTGACGAGCGCGTCGGCAACCGTCTTCATGCTGGTGCGGATTTCGCGGACGTCTTCCTGCACGCCTGAGATCTGACTTTCGAGCGCGGCAATTTCAGACACTCTGGCCTCTTCTTCGGGGGTCACTGCTGTCATTCCTTCGTCGCTCTCTTGCAAAGGTCCAGGCTCGGATGATAAGCCAGAAATGGAAAAGCAGCAATAGTCAGTTTTGACTACTGCTGCCGATAGCACTTACACCCGTTTGTTACGCGATCGTGCCGCCCGCGAATGCGTAGCGGTTTGCCGCATAAGGCAGACTTGCGTCAGCCGGATCGACCTCGGACGGCTGTGCTGCGATCATGGTTGCCTCCATGAAGTCGACCGCGTTCTGACCGTCAGCCGGCACGCCCCTGACGAAGATCATGAACGAGTTCTGAACCGTCTGTTTGCCCGCCGAGCAAGTGTCCGCCGACACATAGCTCGCAACAGCGGCGCTGGTCGTCTTGTTCAGCAGATCGATCGACATTTGCTGGATGACGTGATAGCTCGCAACAACACCGGTCGAGTCCAGGGTGATGTCTTTGGTGATTGCCATTTGTGATGCTCCTTCGGTTGGGTTCAGGTAAAGATCAGGCCGCGCGCTTCTGCGCGATCTGGATGATTCGTTTGACCGCCACAGCGAGGGCATTCGGGTCGAGCCGCCAGGCTTCCTCGAAGCCGAGAGCTGCGCCTACAGCTTCACTGCAAAACTCCTCGTTGGGCTTCTCATGGATAAAGCCGCAGACGAAGTGCGCGTCGCCCCAGCAGTCGTATTTATCCCCGTCGTGCGCCGTTCCCCAGGCGATCGCTGCCGCCTCGTCGAATACGTCGCCAAGGTCGATCACGTCCCATTGCGTGGTGTCGTCAAAACCGATCGTGCCCGCCGGGGCGAATCGCACGCCTCCATCAAGGAATGTCGAAGACAGAGCGCGACCGTCAGAGAGGATCAGCTCGACGTGTGCGTAGTTGCCCTGCTCCCACGCATGCACGCCGATATCGAACAATGCGGCGAGGCCCGTCTTGGTTCCCTTGAAAAATGCGATCTTCATTGTTTTCACTCGATGGTTGCGGCTACCGCGTTAATCGCGGCGACCACGTTGACATAGGCGGCAGCCGCGTCATCGGCGGTCTTCGCGTTCAGGACTTCGTATTTGCGCATGCGCAGCGCGCCGAGCTGTTCGAGCGCGGTATTCAGGTTTGTCGCCTGTGTGAGGATCGTGTCGGCCGCGGCCTGGTTGGTGACGGCAGCGGCAGCGGCGTAGGCAGAGACCCATGTGCCGGGATCGCCGGTATAGCCGGCATCCTTGAACGTCTGTGCGGCCTGCTCGCGCAGCAGGTATTCCTGCTGAAAGCGCGTCCAGTTCGAATAAATCGACGCCACGAGATCATCGATCTTGTCGGCAAGTTCCTGCGCGCTCGGGATCGGCGTTACCGTGACCTGCGGTGCCGGCGCGATGAACTTGCTGCCGTCATAACCGTAGCCGATCTGCACGGCGTCGGTTGCTGCGACCGCTGTCACGCCCGCGCCGAAGTCAACCTGCGACGCCCCATCCCAGAGCGTGAGATTCACAACGACACCATCCCGAACCAGTGCGTATTTGCTCATGTGTGTATGATATTCAGTTTTGACTATTATCAGGCGTATTCGTAGATGATGACAACGCCTTGACCACCGGTATCGCCAACAAGCGCGCTAGACGCACTCTGCCCCTGCCCTGAGCCCCGGCCTCCCCAGCCATAGGCGAACCCCATAATCGGAGAAGGCACACGGGGTGTCGGCATAACAAGACCGAGACTGAGCGCAGCCCAACTCGTCCGGGGAATCGGGCTGGCGGAATTGAGAATATTCCCACCCGTTGCAACAGTGGCCAATGCCGCCGTGACATTTGCTGCCGAGTTCGGCCCATCATTTCTGCCAACCGAACCGCCCGCGCCCCCATTGACGACAAGCAGGGAGCCGAAGGAGGTTTGGCCACCATCGCCGCCCGCACCGCCAGTAACCCCCGGCGCGCCTGCGGCACCCACCGTCACCGCAACGCTACTGAACCCGGATGTGAATTGGCCGCGTGCGTATGCGCCAGGTTGACCTGCGCTCCCTACCGCCACGCAGCCTGCTGCCGTGGCTAGGCAACCTGCGCCGCCGCCGCCGCCAGCCTGCGCCTCGGCGATGATGCTGTTCGTGCCAGGGGTCGGCGTGTAGGTGCCACTCGACGTGAATACCCGCACGCCGATCAGCCTGCCTTGGGTCAGCGCTGCGATGTTACCGGTGTCGACGGCGGTATTGCCGTTAAACGTCGGACGCTGCGTGAACGTGGCCGCGCCAGTCGAGAAGCTGATGTTGAGCGGGCTGTCCTGGAGAACGCCAGATGCGTTGTAGCGGTTGATCGCGAAAGCACCACCGCTGTTGCCGCGCATCGCCCACTGCATCACGCCACTCGACTGGTAGCGGACGTCGCCGTATGACGCGCCCGACGTGTCGTTCAGGATGAATAGCGGAGTGTTGTTCGCCTGCGTGGAGTTGCCCGTGATTTTCACAGCGCCTGCCACTTGAAGCAGGTTCGATCCATCGTTGCTCGTCGTCCCGATCAGCACTTGGCCGCCATAAGGCGCAATTGCGACCGGATATTTCGTCGTGTTGCCCGAGTTGTAGCTCTCGATGGTCAGGCCGGTAATGCTGCTCGTGGAAAGCGAGCTGTAGACCGTGGCGGCGGCATTTCTGACGGTATAAATCGGAGCGATCACACCGGTAGAAAAATAACCTGAGCCGCTGACCTGAAACGCGTCCGTGTTGTTGTCATTTCCCGTGTTGACAAGGACGTTACCGCTGCCCATCACGGACAGCTTCTGCGTGCCCATGATGCACAGGTTGATGCCCAGCGATCCCGACGTGACCGCGCTGTTGTTCGCGTCCGTCGTCGAATTCAGGATCAGTATCTTTGCGTTCGACGCCGAGGAATACGAGTCGATGTAATTGTTGGTTTTGTTCGAGGCCGGCGACGCGCCAATACCGATGTATTGCGTGTTCGTGCTGCCATTGCGCGTGACAGAGACGCCATAGCCTGTCGCCGGTCCTTGCACCTGAAGCGCGTCCGAACCATTGTCGGTCGTCGTGTTGATCAGGACGCGGCCCGAGTCAGTGATGCGCATCGCGTAAATACTCGTCACCGTGGTCGCGGGCGTGACCTGAAAGTCGAGTCGCGTGCCGTGCGCCGTCGAGGTGAACGCTTCGACGGCCGCCGCTTTAATCACCGCAGACGGCACGCTGGGCATTGCCGTGTCGGTGCCCGTGAAGGTGATTGCGCCGAGCGTGTCGCCCGAGGCAACCGCCGCCGGCGTGCCGATGGTCGTGCCGCGCGAGCTGGCGAGATTCAGCGTGCCGCCGAACGAAGTCGAACCCCATCCCATCAGCGTGAGGGCGCCCGAGCTATCGGTTGCGTGGTTCTGCCAGCCCGCCGTGTTGCCGCCGACCTGAATGGGTGTGGTCGTGCCGTGCAGAAGATTGCCCGTGACGCGCGCGCTTCCCACTACCTGCAACGCGTTCACGCCGTCGTCTGCGACTCCGCTGCCGAGCGCGAAATTCCCGCTCTGAAAGAATCGGCCATAGGTGGCGTTCAGAACCTTGAACGAGATACCGACACTGCCATTCGTCGGCGTGGTGCCGGTCTCGTCGGTGGTCGCATGAATAAAGAGTTGCTTGGCTGCGGTGGCCGCCGAGTAGCCAACGATCTTGTTGTCGACCTGCGCATTCGAGTCAAGATTCGTTCCCGAGCCGATGCCGATATATTGGGCCTTCTGCCCATTGCGGTAGACGAGCAGGCCCTGCCCGGTAGGTGGGTTCTGAATCGTAACGGCAGTCGTGGAGTCGGTGGCGGCGTTTGCGCTGCTGCCGAAAAACATCTGCCCCACGATGAGATTCGACGCGGAACCGTCCATGTAGAGGTTCCACTTGTTCGTGCCACTCGCCATCCGGCCACGGTAGGCGATATTGGTCCCCGCGCCGCTGAAGTCCTGGACATAAGCGCCGGTGTAGTTCGTGACCGTCGAGCCAGCGCCGATAGTCGGAACATCGGCATAAAAGCCGATCAGGTTCGCCATCGTGAACGACGCGGCCGCGAGCTGCGGGCGGCTCGTGAACGAATAGCCGCCGGACGTAGCCGCCGAATTGAACGTCTGATTGTTCATGAAGGCGTAATGCGCCGTGGTCGTCCCCGCCGATGCACCGTTTGCGCAATAGGCGACGTTGACGGACTGCGCAGCGCCTACGCCTACGGCCATGTAGCCGTCAGCGTTGATTGCGACGCCGGCTGCGCCATACGTGCCGCTGTTGTCGCCCGGATCGTTGGCGAACGTGAGCACGCCCGCGTTTTGCATCAGGCGCGTGTTTTTCGCGCTCGCGCTACGATCGACGAACTGGATCGTCGGCTGGTATGACTCGATTGAGATACCACCGCCCGTGCCGTTCAGCGTATCGATAAAGCGCGCAGTCGGCGTGTTGATGGCAGCCCACGCCGTGCCCAGCGGGTTCACCGAGAACGGCGTGCTACCGTCGTTGTAATTTCCCGTTGTGCCGATCGATACGCCACCGTTCCCGTTGACGATAAGGCGTGTGGCGATGGCGCCCGTCGCGTTACGCCCCATCAAGCCGATCGCGCCCGTGCCGTCAGCGTTCGAGTAGCCCTGAATGTCTGCTGCGGTCTGTCCACCAAGCACGTCGCTCGTCGTCGATGCCCATCGAAACAGGACCGAGCCGATCATTGTGTAGTTAGCCGTGGGCGGCGACGCGAGCACGTTCTGCCCGTTTGTGATGACCTGATATGGCGTTACGCCTGCGCTGTTGCGCGTGATACCGACGCGATAGTTCGTGCCGAGCGTCCTGGGTGCCGTGCTCGTCGGGTCGCCCACCCAGAGGTCGCCTGCCATCGTGTCGCCGTTCTTCGACACAGGGTTGCCAATGGTCGCCGCGGTGGCCGCGGCAGAAGCCGCCGACGCAGCAGCGTTCGTTTCCGAAGTCTTCGAATTGGTCTCGCTGGTCTTCGCGTTCGTTTCCGAAGTCTTCGAATTGGTCTCGCTGGTCTTCGCGTTCGATGCACTGGTCGCAGCCGCGCCTTGCGATGACGAAGCGGCCGAGGCCGAGTTCGAGGCAGCCGTAGCCGAGCCGCTTGCCGCAGCAGCGCTATTGGCCGCGGCAGTAGCCGAGCCAGCAGCCTGCGATGCGCTCACGGTCGCATTGGCCGCCATCGTCTCGGACGTCTGATCGACGTCCTGCCAGCCCGAGCTGGTGTAGACGCGCATCACCTTGTTGGTGGTGTTGAAATACTCAGCGCCTACCGCCAGGGCCGCACCGTTGTTGTCCTTGGTCGGGTCCGACGCCTTCTGCCCCAGATACAGGGCGTTCATCGTCGTCAGGATGCCCTGCACTGCCGTCAGCGAGCTTGCCGCGCTTGTGGCCGAGTTCGAGGCAGCAGTGGCGCTGCCCGCCGCAGCGGTAGCCGAGCCGGCTGCGTTCGTCTCGGAAGTCTTCGAAGCATTCTGCGAAGCAAGCGCCGCAGCGGCGCTTGCGGCGGCGTTGGTTTCCGAAGTCTTTGAATTCGTCTCGGACGTTTTTGCGTTCGTCTCGGAAGTCTTCGCTGCACTCGCGGAAGACGCAGCCGCCGTTGCCGATCCGCCGGCGGCAGACGCGCTGTTTGCGGCGCTGGTGGAAGAACTTGCAGCCGCGGCCTGAGACGAAGATGCGGCGCTTGCGCTCGAGGCCGAATTTGTTTCGCTCGTTTTCGATGCAGTCTGCGAAGCAGCCGCGGCCGTTGCACTGGACGCCGCCGCAGTCTTGCTCGACGCGGCGTTTGTTTCGGAAGTCTTGGCGTTCGTTTCGGAAGTCTTCGCGGCATTCTGCGAAGCAAGTGCGGCGGATGCGGAAGTTGCCGCTGCCGTCTGTGATGCCGCTGCTGCCTGCTGTGCCTGCTGCGCGCCATTGAGACTGGCGTGGATGTCAGCGATCGACGCGGCAAAACCAGTCGGGTTGATCTCGCTGATCATCGCCTGGATCTTATACATCGTGTTCGTCCAGATCGCGGCAGTGCCCACGTCGCCCTGCGAGATCAGCGGCAGATTGTCCGGCACCGTGAAGTCGGTTGCCACAACACCGTTCGTCATCGGGGCGCTCGGCCCCTGATACGCGCCAGCGAGCGTAAAGGTGGTATTCGTGCCGTCGAACACAGCATTGGTGGCGATCACATAGGGCACCAGCTCGTTCGCGACCATGAAAATGTTGTTCGCACGGATGCGATACGCCACATTCACGCCGATAACGGTGACGGTCTGACTGCCATTTGTGACGGTGCAGACCTGCTTGAGTTGTGCCATGCGAGTAGCCTTTGCGAGCGTCCTGTTGCCGCCGATTATACAGTCAGTTTTGACTGTTCAACAATAGGCGTATAGCAACGTAAAGGCTTTAAGTCAAGACTTCTTATACTTCAGTTTTACCTGTTTGCAATGCTCGATCCATTCGGCCGTTTCGGGCGGCAACACGATGCCTTGGGCGCCGAGCTGCGCGAGCGCCTTCATGATGGCGTCGAGCTGATCGCCAACGTCCATATAGGCTGCCGCGCGTAGCGGAGTCGGGTCGACTTCGTGATGGATCTTCATGCCTGCGTCACCTGGAAAGTTGCATCGAGCATCGGGAAAGCGCTGACCTTCACCGTGTAGATGCCGGGTTGCGAAAACGAAAGCTCGACCGTGCCATCAGTCACCGTATAGTCGGTTCCCCCAATCGTGACCGTAGCGCCCGTGGCTACGTTCGTGAGCGTCATGCCATCCAGCTTCACCGTGTTCGCGGGTCTGGGCACAACTGCGCCGCCTGTCACCCAGTCGGTCTCTGTCTTGCCCTGCCCGACCACGACAGAGCCACCTTCCGGTGGCACCTGGACATCCATCATCCAGCGCGGAGAGTGGCCCCCATAGAGGATGGCGCCCTGTGCGTCCGCGACCACCCAGTCCGTCTTCGTCATATCTTTCGTCATATCGCTCATCGCATTACCTCAAAGACAGCAACGGAGACGTTGCTTGCGGTGGAAAGTTGAACCTGCACCGGCAGGCTTGCTGCTGGCGGGCTCATCTTTACGAAGTTGGTGACCATGTTTCCGGACGTGCCAACGATGCTGAGCTGCTGACCATTGATCGTCACAACCGCACCGCCTGCTGATTCGGGCGTGTCGCCGTGCGCCGGCGAACCCACGTTGCCGCTGATCATCACCAGCAGGTCGCCGCCCGATGAGGCATAGACGGGCGTCTGGTTGCTGCTGAACGGCCCAAACATGACAAGAGTCGTGACCGCATGCAGGCCGATGCGCAGCGTGTCGACCTGAGCCACACCAATATGCGCCGTCTGGATCTGAGCGCTACCGATCTTGGCCGCCGTGATCTGGGCGTCGCCGATCTTGGCCGTGTTGATCGACGCGTCGCCGATCAGTGCGCTGCTGATGATGACTTGCGGGACGCCGTTGACCGCGCCGATCGTGAACGGATGCACGCCCGGATAACCCGGCAGGTTCACCGAGAACGTATCCGTGCGCACCGCGAATTCGCTCGTCACCTGCCCGTTGACCGAGGTCGAGGCAAGACCATAGCCCGCGACATAGCCGTTGTTGTCGATCTTGACGGTGTATTGCGCGCTCAGTCCGTTGATCGACGACTGCTGAGCCTGGATCGAGGTCGTGTGGCCGCCGACCGTGGTCTGAAGCGTCGAGATCGAGGATGCGTTGGCTGAGTCTGCCGACGCCCGAACGCTGGCCTCATTCTGGATCGCCGCGGTCTGCGTCGTGTTGTTGCTGTTGACCGTGGCCGTAAGCGTGTCGATACGCGAACCAAGCGCCGAGTCTGCCGAGGCGCGGGCGTTTGTTTCGGTGGTGACGGCCGCCTGCACCGGTTGCGTGAGCGATGCCGGGCGCCATTCCGCGTCCGTGAAATACCAGCGGCTCGCGTCGCTCGTGCCCGTGATGTTGATCTGCGTCCAGAGCTGCGCCTGCGTGTAGCCCGCAGGGATCGTCACGTAGCCCGCGACGCGCGTCCAGGTCGATGTCGCCGCCAGCGTCGAAGCCGTCACATAGGTCGTCGAGCCCGAGGCCGTCATCAGCTTCAGGCCCACAGCGAACTGCTGTGCGCCAGAAACCGGCGTCGCGGCCGAGACTTCGACGTAGTGTTGCTGACCCGGCGACACATCCACCGTGCGGCCCGAGAAGAAGTTGTCCCGTGTGTTCTGCTTGAAGACGTTCGCCGCGGGCGCGCTGACCGGCACATCGGAGTTCGTCTTGGCGACTACCGTCACGGCTGACCAGCCCGTCGTGCCGTTTGCACCCACCGGGTTCGCCACCAGGTTCGTCGGATCGTTGCCGTAACTTGCGACGACAGTGTCAATTCTGCTGCTGATGGCACTGTCGGCGGCGATGCGCGCGGTCTGTTCAGTCTGGATCGCCGCGGTGTTCGTGCCGTTCGATGCGGCAACCACGTCAATGCGCGATCCCAATGCCGTGTCAGCATTGGTGCGTGCCGTCGTTTCCGTCTGGATCGCCGCCGCATTGCTTGCCGTCGACGCAGAGACTGTATCGATGCGCGTGCCCAGCGCACCATCCGCCGAGATTCGCGCGGTCTGTTCACTCTGAATCGCTGCTGCGTTTGTCGAGTTCGACGCAACGACGCTGTCAATACGCGTTGAGAGCGCACCATCAGCGTTCGCGCGCGTGTTCGCTTCGCTGTTGATTGCGGCGGTGTTGGTCGCGTTCGTAGCGACAACGGAGTCAATGCGCGTGCCCAGCGCCGAGTCTGCGTCCGATCGCGCCGTCGCTTCGCTTCGGACTGCGGCCCCGTTAGCGTCGGTGTTCGCCGAAACCGTGCTGATCTGGCTTGAGAGGCTGCCTGTCGCGCTCTTGCGGGTATTGGCCTCGTTAGTGATCGCGGTCGTCAGTGCCGCGTTCAGCGCCGCCGTCACACCCTGATCTGCCAGCGTTGCCGAAGCGAGCGTGCTGGCCGCGCTTGCGGCGAGACGCTGGTTGACCGACCCAACGATGCTGTCGGGCGCGTCGATCAGGTCGATGCGCGTCTGTAGTTCCGGAATGAGCTGCGAGTCCTTCAGCACGCCGTCGGCAATCGCGTTCACATCCATGTAGGGCGTGTGGAACGTGAAGGCCGCGCTCGGGATCAGATCGCTCTTGCCGAAGGCGTCATACGGCACGATCATGAACTGATAGTCCGAATTGAACATCAGTCCCGTGAGCAGCACCGACAGGTCCGGGCCATCGTAGGCAAGCTGCGATGCGTTTTCGTGCGACACGTTCGGGTCGATGTCGCCGCTCCACGCGAGGTAGATCATCGCGCCTGCGTAGTCGGGATCGCCTGTCGTCGTGAAGTCGATCTGCACCCGGTCATAGGCCGGGTTGTCGTTGATGCTGACGATCTGCGGGGGCGGGTTGTAGCAGTCGAGGACGGCCGGGTTGCCCTTGTTGTTGAAAATGTCCCGCACCATGATGTGGAACGTCAGCCGGCGATGCAGCCCGTCGGCGAAGTTCTTCTCATAGGTGTAGTCGTAGCCGTTGTCGGTCGTGTGCTCCGTGCGCAGCAGCTTGCCGTTCTCGTCGTAGACCTGGATCTCATAGTCGAGGAAATGCGGGTCGAGCGAGCCCCCGTCCGCGCCGTTCGGTTCGCTGCCGAATTCGAACGAGCCCGTGACCGAGTTGTAGGTCCAGAACAGCTTGCAGTCCCTGCCCGACCAGATGTAGTCGACACCCGTGACGGCGGCGACCGTGAGCGTGCCCGGCTGGCCCACCACCTTGTGCGACGCAGTCGGTGCGCCGTCGTAGCTCGCGCGCTTGTTCCACAAGTCGTAGGCAACCACCTTGACCGCAACCAGGTCGCCCGTATTGGCGCCCTCGATGACGTAGGTCGGCGCCGACGGCACGCTCGCAGCGAGCTTGAACGCACCCCCGTTGATCTGAACGTAGACGTCCGCGCCTGCGTAGGAACCGACGATCGGGAGCGACCACGACGCGCGCACGTTGTTGAGGATGTTCGTGCCGCTGACGTAGCTTTCCTCGTAGATCGTCAGATCCTGCACTTCACCGATCGCCGCCTGCGACGGATCGAGCAGCGGAGGCGTGAGGGTGCCCAGCACGCCGTCGTAGCTCGACAGGTCGTAGACCGCCGGGTTGTATTCGAGCGCGTTGATGGTGCGGTTGAAGTCGCTTGAGCCGAGAGTGATCGACTTCACACGGAACGGCTTCTTGACGAGCGAGGACTCACCAAAGACGTAGTTGGTGAACTGCGTCGGCGTGTAGCTGAGCGGGCTCTGAAGCTGGATCGTGTTCGTCGTGCCGGCGACAGTCGCCACATCGCATTCCGTGACGACGTCCGTGTCGTAGAGCGTGATCGTGGCGCCCGACACGAAGCCAGTCGCGTCGTCCACGTAGACGCCATCCGAGGAGACGGTCGTGATCGCCGCTTCCGCGCCGTTGCTTGCGCGGATACGCAGCACCCGGTCGCTCTGGTAGGCGCCGCCGACGATCTGGATGAAGTTGCCGATAACTGCCTGGATGCGGCCCGTCTGACGAACCACCGAGTCGGTGAGCAGCAGCGCCTTGTAGACGGTGCCGGCTTGCATCGTGACCATCTTGTCGAGCACCAGCGTGCTCGCGGTCGAGCCCGCATCGAGGCGGCCCGAGGCAGCCCAGTCCGGCATGTCGTGCTGCACGAGGACCACGTCGCCCGGCATGCAGGCGATCGCTTCTACGGGCGCCTCGAACTCCACCGACTGCGTGAGGTAGCGGTTCAGGTTCAGCGCGAAGGCGCCTTCCTTGTAGGCCGTCTGGATGTCGTCGATCCCGTATATCGTGATCGAGGAGACGTTCTGCGTGCTGGCATTGAGCGCGAGCGTCGAGTCCTGAACCTTGACCGTCTTCGCCTTGTTGTAGTCGGTCTTGTCGAAGTAGGTCACGTCCACTTCGGTCGCCCGGTCCTTCATGCCGAGCCACGTCATCTTGAACGAGTCCTTGACGATGTTGCCCATGCCAAAGAGCATCACCGGGTCGGCCGGCGCTTCGGTCGTCACATAGAAGCGCGTGCCCATCTGCATGACCTGCGCGTGACCGACGCGCAGCACCAGGGCCGAGGCGTCCCAGAAATTCTGGATCTGGTCGAGCGGGCCGTTCCACGCGAGCCCTTCCTGGGTGCAGTAGTCCGCCCAGGCGATGACCGAGTCGAGGTCGATGCGCGCGGGGTCGATCGCCGCGCCGTAGACCTGATTGGTCGCCATGTCATACCAGATCCACGCCGGGTTCGTGGTTGACACGGTCGCGACTGTCTCGACGCCATCGATGCGCGTGATGGTGTTGACGAGCTTGCCGCCGTGCATGAACGTGACGGTCGGCACCGACGAAAGCTGGTCGTCCATCTGCACGCGCACCGCGAGCAGCGCGGTGTGGTTGTAGGCAACACCGTCGAACGTGATCTCGTTGATGTCCGTGACGTAGGTGTCACTTTCGGCCATATCAGACGTGTCCGTCGGGAACGTCGAGTTGACCTGGTTGGTGTAGCTGTTGACCGTCTGGATCGAATAGTTGACGTTGCGCGCGAGCTGGATCTCGTATTTGGCAAGCGCCACCTGCGGCGACGTGTAGCTGCGGCGCACCGCAGCGCGCAGGTTGTCGGTGATCGTGATGTCGCCTTCCACCGAGGTCGACGCAAAGGCCATGCGTGCCATGCCGCCACCCGAAACCGGCCAGTTCTTGACCGGCTGGCCGACGAACTGCTGGTATTTGGCCTTCACCGCGGCAACGTCCGAATTCAGCACCGTCCCACCATCGGGATAGACGATGCTCAGGCCGGTGATGATCAGGGTGTCGTCGTAGTCGAATGGATTGAGCGTGCCGTTGACCGTCGGCGTGATATCGACTTCTCGGTAGGTGGTCGTGGTCGGGCCGAGCGGAAGCCAGTCGGTTGCGCCGACCTGCCGGTATTGGGCCGAGATCGCCACCGTATTGCTCTTGACCGAGCCACTGGACGAATCGACCGAATACAGACCACTCGGGCACACGAAGTCGACGCGGAACTGCTCGCATTCCTCTACCGTCTGGAACGTGAGGGGCGTGCCGTCCGACGGCAGCATGATGTTGTGGTTGACCGGCGTGATGACCTTCGAGAACCAGTCGATCTCCGACTGAGCGCCGGCGCCGAGACGCTGCTGGAGCGTGACGTCCTGATACTCGTCGGCCGCGCGGTCGTTGATGAGCACATCGCTGATCGACGCAATCGGTCCCTCGCCGGCGTTAATCAGCATGTAGAGGATCTGGTTGTTGCCGTTGTTGCTGGCGTCCGATCCGCTCGTGTTCAGTTCGGTGTAAAGGCCGATGATGTTGCCGGCCATGCGGTAGTTGCCGTAGACGACCGGGACCGCCACACCTTCATTGCTGGTGTTCTTTGCGCCGTCCGCGCCGTAGGAAGCGCTGTTGGCAAGCGAGCTGCCCGTGTTGGTTGCTGTGACCGGCGGCAGGATTGCGTTGACGAGCAACGACCCCGCGACCGTCACGGCGACGCTGACGGCAGCATTGACGAGCATGGCGCCCGTGGCTGCGCTCACACCCAGCGCCGAACCTGCGGTCGCACCATAGGCCGCTGCTGCCGCACCGCCCGTATAGGCCGCGGCGACTGCGACCGCAATCATCGCAATCACACGGAAGATGCCCTTACCACCCTGCCCGCGCGGGATCGGGCACAGCACCACGTAATCCTCGGGCTTGAGCGTCGTCTTCCGGAACTTGTCCGGCTCCACGATCGCGCCGTTGACCGACACGACGTGATCTTCTGCGAGACCCACCGGCAGATACGCGTCGAGCGTGCGGCTCTTTTTCCAGACCCACCTGTCCGTCTCGGCCGCCTTCAGCGGCTCGAACGGGTTGGTGATGCGCCGCACGTTGACGTGGCGCACCGTGCGGGTCGGGGACTTGCGTTTAGCCTTGGTCTGGGCAGTATTCATAGAAGCCGACAATCCGATGTTTCCAGGGTTCGAGCCGCTCGATCACCACGCCACCGGATTGCTCCCATGTGTGGATGAATCGACAGTCAGTAATGACTATCCCAACGTGCGTGATAAATCGCCCTGTTCGGAACATGACGACGGCACCCTGTTTCGGGCCGTCGAGTCGCTTCCAGAATGTGGCCGAGCCAACCATGAGCGCCTGAATCCTTGCCTGGTCAGCCGGAGCGCCGTAATCTGGCGTGGATATGCCAGAGTCGCGCTCGATGATGTAGCGGCACAGGCCATAGCAGTCGAAGCTCTTTGGCCCGCGCCCACCACGCTCGAAGGGCACGCCGATCAGCTCGGCGTTGGTGAGATATTCCATAGTCAGTTTTGACTGTTATTCTACAGGTAAAGCGAGCCGCTTGGCACGAGGTTCGGGCAGCCCCCGAAGTTCTCGGTGTTCTGGTGGGCGCGACAGCCGTTCGGCCCGTCGAGGGTGTGGTCGCAGCCGTTGATGGAACCCGAATAGCGGCAGGTGTTGGCGTCGCGGTAGATCCACTGACAGAAGTCGCGGCGCTGGATACGGCGAGGGAATTGACGTGTGAGCGCGTTCTCCGCGCCGAGCGTGAACTGCACCACGTAGTTCGCGGCGCTCGCGTCGGTGACTTCGAAATACTCCGCGACTTCAGGGTCGCCATCGAGATTCGTTGCCGAGACGACCGTGATCGTGACCTTGAAGCCCACTCCGCCCTGGTTGTCTTTCATCTTCGACAGGACGTGCTGCGCGTAGTCGTAAAAGCTCAGGGACACCGAGGGCATCGCACCGAGCTCCGCTTTCACGTCGAGCGAGAACTGCACCGCCTCATAGGTATTGCCGTTGCGCACCACGTTTTCGGTGTTGTTCACGTAGCGCAGCGTTTCGAGGATCGTGCCGGTGGCCGGGTCCGGCACGTCGATTTCGAGCATCGCGAGGTAGGCGACGTCGCTCGACAGGCGGTTTTTCTCGATGACGCTGGCGACTGAAATCTTGGCGGGCATTTACGCTTCCTGGACCTTGAAGGTGACGTCATAGAGGCGTGTCGTGCCCACGCCCGTGTAGCTGAAGGCGAGCGTCGTATCGGTGGTAAACCGCACCGCCTTGATCGTGCCGTCTGTCGGGTTCGTCCAGTTGAAGATCACCGAGCCGCCGAACACGGAGTCGAAGAACGCCTGCAGGGTGTTCTTCTGGCTCTCGGTGAGATTGGCGAAGCCGGACTGGTAGGTCTTTCGCGGCTGGCGCGTGTGACGCGGGCGCGTCATCACATAACCGCCATCCATACTCGAGGCGAGCGCCTGGTTTTCCTGGGAGACCTGATATTTCGAGGAATCCTGGAGGTCCGCGAGCGGAAAGAGTGGTGTCGTCATGATTTCATCGCTGCTTTCATGCCATCGCGGAAGCTGCCCGGCTGCGATGCGCTCGTGAGCACCACATCGAGGATCATCTGCTTGCCGTCAAACCGCGTTTGGCCCTGTTGCTGGGAGTTGACCTGCTGGCCCGTCTGGTTGATGACGTTGACCGTCACCGCGGGCATCTGACCGGTGCCGCCCGTGGAGCTGCTTTCGCTATTGCTGATCGTGACCGGGATCGTGCGGCCGTCAGGCAGCGGCACATAGGCCTCGGGCATGGAACCCTCGCCGTAGATCGCAAGCTGCGGGCTGTTCGCGACGCCACCATTTGCGTATTTACGAAGCTGCACTTCGCCTACGCTGGTCATGATTCCGCCATTTGCGAACATGCCGGCGGTCACGCCAAAGAGGGAGCCCGAGCCGCTGATCGTGCTGGAGCTCGGCATCGTGAAGCTGTAGCCGCCCGCAGAGCTGGTGGCGCCACCAAGCAGGCTGCCAAACGCACTACCGATACCGCTTCCGCTCGATCCGCCCGCCACTGATGCAAGTGCCTGCGCTGCGGCCAGCGCTGCGTTCGCGAGCGTGCCGAGCGAGGTCGTCGCAGCCGCCTGGGTGTTGCCCTGCGTGACGAGACCCGCCACCTGCTGACCCATCGCCTGCGTGCTCTGCTGCACGCCCTGCGTCGTGAAAGTCTGGAGCCCCTTGGTCGCGATGCTGGTTGCCTGACCGAGTGCAGTCTGGATTGCCGTGTTGGCAGTGGTGTTGCCGGCAACAGAATTCCCCGCCGCCGTCGAAGCATTGGGGAACACCAGCTTGTTGATGCCGCTCGTGAGCGCGTCGAGGCCCTGCTTCAGCGGCTGGCTGAAGGTTTCCTGAAGCTTGATCTTGAGGACGTCGAGCGCCATGCTTTCGGCGAGCTGGCCGAGATTCGCCTTGCCGGTCTTGACGAACGACATCAGCGAGTCGATCACGCTGTTGGCCCAGTTCGCTTCCGCGTCCTGCATCTCCTTGAGCGTGTCGTTCCAGCTTTCGACGAGGCCGTCCATCGGTGTGCGCAAGAGGCGCGCACGTTCGGCGGCGACGACCTGAAGGTGCTGGTTGAACTGCTGCTCGGCCTGAAGCTGGAGATTCAGCCCTTCCTTCTGAGCGGCAGCCCGTGCTTCCGGCGTGGTTGCTGAATCTACTGCTGCAGCCGTGCGCTGTTGCAGTTCCGCCATGTCCTTCTGATACTGTGCGAGGCCCTTCGACGCCTGAGTGTCGAATGCTGCGGTCTTGCGCTGGCTGTCGAACGGCAGCAGCGACTGAAGCGTCTGATCGTCCTTGCTCTTGAAGCCCGAGGTAAAGTTGATCAGGTCGGCGCCCGCGCGGTTCTCCAGCGCCTTGTTCTTGCGCGCTTCCCATTCGTCCCACGCCTTCGTGCCCGTGCCGAGACGTTCTTCGGCGCGCGCGAGTTCGCGCTCCAGCGCCGTCATCTCGCGCGTCTGCTTCGCGGAACCGTTGTCGGCCGCGTTGCTCATTGCCTCTTGCAGGTCGTTCTCTGTCGAGGCAAGACGCTCGTTCGCGAACGTGATCGCCTTCTTCTGCTCTTCAACCTGCTTGAGCTGCGCCATCTGGTTGACGATGGCCTGCACGTCGGCATTGCTGGTGTCGAGCGAGCCGTCGGCTTTCTCCCACTGACGGTTGCGCGGGTCATGCGCCTTGTCAAAGTCACCGCCCTGCCACTTCGCGGTGAACTCGGCAAGCGCATCTGCGCGCAGAGCGTCGGCGCCCTTGGGCTGACGCGTGAGAAGTGCGCTCAGATCACCCTGGTCGACCTGGAGCTTCGTTGCGATCTGTTCGCGGAATTTGACGAGGGGGTCTTCAAACTCGCGCTTCGGACGCTCGCTGGCAGCCGCGATCCTTGCAGCCGTATCGTCGTTGTCGCTGCCATTACCAACCGCCGGCGTGTGCCCCGTCTTCTTCTCGCTGCCGCCAAAGCCCATCGGCGCGCCGGTGCCTGCCGGCTGGTCCGTGCTCACGAACTTGAAGCGCGACGCGCTCTTGGCGAGTGCTGCCTGGGTTCGCGCGTCGATCGCGGCGCGCTCGTCCTGGCCCTGCTTGATGCGGTCCTCGAGATCTTTCTGAGAGCTGAGCGGATTCAGGCCCATGCCCGCGAGCGCTACCGTTTCGCGGAAGCCCGACTTGAACTTGTCCCAGAACCCTTGCGCGCGGGTCATCAGGTCGTCGAGCCAGTGCGAGAACCAGTCGGAGACCTTGTGGCCACCCACCTCGAGCCCGGCGATCAGCTTGGTCAGATCCCAGGCGGTAATCAGCAGCCCGACCCACGGAATCAGTCGCAGGAATACCCGGCCTGCCCCGGCAGCAAATGCGCCGATCGTGCCGAGCAGGCCCGTCAGCGCCCCGCTCGACGCCGTGCCAAAATTCACAAAGACCGAGCCAAGCTCGCGCAGCACCGTCGAGATACCGGTGATGCCAGCGACCTTGGTGAACCCCGCGATGGTCAGCGCAACACCTGTGACCGCGGCTGCGATCGTGTTGAACTGCACCAGCATCGGGTTCTCCTGACCGACGCGCTTGAACAGATCAAACAGGCTGTTGATGCCGCTGATGAGGGCCGTGACCTGCGGCAGCACGGACTGGCCGATCATCGTGCCCAGATCGGTGATGTTCGCCTTGAACTTCTCGACCTCGCCCGAATACTGCTTCATCAGCTCGGCGTTAAGCTGATCCGTGCCCTTCGAGTTGTTGATGGTCTCGCGCTGCGCGTTCAGGCGCTCGGCCGAAGCCGGGTCCATCGACACGGCCATCGCTTTCGAGGCGGTCGAAGTCACGCCCAGCGTCGTGAGCACCTTCGCGATCGCATTGGCCTGCGCCTGCGGATCGTTGATGTCCGCGCCGTCGTAATACTTGCCCTGGTTCTGCTTCTTCTGCGTGAACGCGAGGATCTTGTCGTAGTTCTGCTGAAGCCACTGCACCGGGTCCGAGATCGCGAGCGCGCTGTCGTTGAAACCCGCGTGCTTGGCCTGCTGACGCACCTGACGGGGCGTGCCACTGAAGTTGATCGCGTCGGTGTTCAGCAGCCCCGAGCCGGCGAGCACCTGCACGGCCGCATCGGTCAACTGCTTGCCCTGCGCATACTGCTGGAACATGCGGAACGCCGTGCCGACCTGCGACACGCCGGCGCTACCCCCTTCACCGCCCGCGACCTTGAACTGGTCGACCACGCCCATCAGGTTCGTGATGCCGTCATCCGACAGACGCGCGGCCTGTGGACCAAGCTGACGCAGGACGTTTTCCATGTCCTGAAGGTTGACCTTGCCGCCCGTGCCGATCGAGATGCGCTGCGCGAGGTTGAACGTGCGATTCATCGCGTCCGCGTCGCCCACCTGCTCACGCATTTCAGTGAGGCCGTAGAGGTTGCGGATCGTGGACTGCGCGTCGCCGTGCGCGTAGCCGAGCTGCGCGAGGTTGTTTGCCGTGCGCGTGGCCGTCTGGAGGGTCGCGTCGATAACGGGGACGTTGTTCTCGCCGACCGCCTGAATGGCCGACAGACGCGACTTGACCGCATCCAGTTGCGAGATGAACTGGTTGGTCTTGGCGAGATCGAACGCCTTGTTGAAGAACTCCTGCGTCTGGTCGGCCGGCAGGTTCAGCGCTTCCACCGCGTTGCGCTGCTGTTGCATCGCCGCCGCGTCGTTCACGCTGGCCTTCAGACCATTCTCGATCTTCAGCGCGGCCCACATCGCCGCCATGCCCTTCAGCGACTCGGTCAGGGCATCGGCCTCACCACGCACTTTGGACATGTTGCGGCCGGCAGCGGTCATCGCGCTCGTCTGCGCGGCGGTAACAGCCGTATTCGCCTGCGTGGCGCGCGAGAGCGCGTCGGTTGCGACAGTGTTCTTGTCAGTGGATGCGGCGAGATTGTTGTTCGCCTTGACGAGCTGGACCACGGTGCCCGCGAGCTTGCCGATCGTCGCCTCAAGTGAGGTGATCGCCTTCGTGAGCGCAGCGTTACTCTGCGTGGCCTTCGTTGCTGAAGTGGCCTGTTTGCCGGTAGCGGTGCCGGCCTTGCCTGCTGCCGCGGCGAACTGCTGGTTCGCCAACGCCGCCTTCATTGCCGCACTGGGCGCCTGAAGGAGAGCGGCCGTAGTCTTGGATGCCGCCGCGGCGACGCTGTTGCTGGCGTTGTTGATCTGGGCGGCGGAAGACGCTGCCGATGCGCCCGTTTCAGCCCACGAGGTGCGCGCGCGCAGGAGTGCCGGCACACTCTTGTCGAAGCTCGTCGCGACGTTCGTTGCCGCCGCAGCGACCTGTTCTGCGTTCTTGGCGAGTGGAGCCGCTGCGGAGCTGACGCCCTCGAGGCTTTTCTCGGCCTGCGCCGCGGAGTCGGCTGCCTCCTTCAGACCCGTCGCAAAGCCAGCCACTGCTTCCGCTGCCGCCGCAACGCTCTTGTTCAGTGGATTGACGGCGTTGCCCGCCGAGGTTGCAGTCTTCGCGAAGTCGCCCATTCGCTGGGCGACCTCCTGCATTGTGCCGGCGAGATCCTGCATGGGCGCTTCCGCACCCGATGCAGTCGACTTCAACCCCTTCAGGCTCGCCTCGAGCGCGGCCGACTGCTCCGATGCCCGTTGCGTCTTCAGGGAAAAGCCGTTGTCGTCCAGTGTCAGGACAACCTTGATCTCACCGCCAATACCGCTCATTTAACCCTCGACCCTATCGTTTGTTCCGACATATCCCTGAGCAAGGCGATACCTCCCGTGTCCGGCCTGGCGCTTTCTTCCATGAGCGATCGGGCACTCATCTTTGCGACGTCACCCACCTCGATCACGAGCCTGCGTCGATACTCGGTGGCACCTTCGCTGCTCTGGGCGCACGCTGCAACCGTGAGTTGCCGCATGTCCTTCTGCGCGCTGATCCGGTCGACGTTCTCGTGAAAGAGCCAGAAACGCCGCATGGGCCAGCGCAGGATCCGTTCGTCGTCGTAGCCGTAGAAATGAGCGACCCGGCAAAAGAGGAACCCGAAATCCAGCTCCTCAAGTGCCGGCCGTGTCAGTTTCCCGAGGCGTCCTCGCCTTCTACCGCGGCCTGCTCCTGAGCCGCTTCCTGTGCCTTCTCGACGTCCTCGCCGCGAATGAACGCGGTGATCGCGTTCAATTGCTGGAGCGAGAGGTTGCGCAGCACCGCAACTTCCGCGGTTGGGATGCAGCGCGCGACCATGTCAACCGCAGCCTCAACCTGGTCGGCTACCGTCGCGCTCTCGTCGGCTGCCAGCTTTTGCGCAACCCGCGTGGTCTCGACGAAGTTCTCGACCGTCATGTCGGGCACTTCGTAAGCCACGCCACCGATCACTACTTCGCGCGCCTCGCCCTGCGACAGCGCGTCGAGATTCAGAATTTTTGCCATGTGCATACTCCTCGGGAGTGAGTCAGCCCCGCTTCAGTCAGCGGGGCTTTTGGATAGTCAGTTTTGACTGTTCTTGTAGTTACGGCGTGGTGACGGGAGCGGTGCCGACCTTGAACAGCTTCTGCGTGACAGGGTCGGGATAGCCGGTGAAGTCGACGGAGTAGATCCGTTCCTTCTCGACGTCATACGAGAAGTCCAGCGCGCCCGCGGTTGCTGCCAGCGGAATCACGAAGTCTTCCGAGTAGTCGTTGTCTGCCTTCGCAATCGGGTGCAGACGCAACTCCTGCGCGATCGAGAGCAGGTCGACGCCGATGCCGACTTCCACGTCAACGCTCTTGGCCTGCGTGGTTGCGTCGGTGTTCAGCGTCGCGCCCGGCATGATCGCCACGAGGTTTTCCAGCGTGGTTTCCGCGAGCGGAACCTTCACCGTCACGTCGCGCGCCATGATCAGCTCGTTGATGGTGGTCTTGCCGAACTGGTCGACATTGACCTTGTGGGTATCGGTCTTCACCGACACCTGCACACCGCCCTGCGTGTAGCCGAGGTCCACCGCGTTGAAAAACACGCGGCATACCCCGAGCTTTACGTTCTTGGTATCACTTGCCACTCGAAACTCCTTTGCAAAGAGGTTTTGGATAGTCAGTTTTGACTATCGGCCGAGTCTACCACAGAGGCCTCTTTGAGTCACTAGATAGCCGCCTGACAGGCGCCAGCGAGACGCCCTTCGATGCCCTGCTCGATCTCGTCGCGGGCGCGTTCCAGATACTTGCCGCCGACCTTGCCCGACCCGCCATCCTTCTGCTGCGATTTCGGCCCGAGTTGCAACGGTCCCGCCGGTATCAGGTGTTCATGCATCTCGTAGGCGTAGTCGCCCACTGTCTTGCCGGGTCTGTCTCGCCCATCCGAGTCATGCGCGGGGAGGCTACCGTCCACATACACCTCGACACTCTTGCGCGCGAACTGGCCGAGCTCATTGCGACCACCACCCGTCTCCCGCACCTTGATTGCCGTTTCCAGATCACCGTGATCGACTGGAGCATTCTCGCGGGCCTTTTCCGCAAGCGCTTGCGCTTCGACCTTCATCTGCGCAAAGACGCCGCGGACTGCCTTCTCGCCGACCTGTTGCAGCAACGCGCCGAGGTTGACAGTGCCTTCAATCTTTACGCTCATGGCAGGGCTCCCGTGTCCACAAAGCACAGTTCAAAGTTCGTCGTCCACTCAATCAGGTTGGCTGACGAGAGCGGATACGGCACCGGCAGCGCGAGCGGCCGGCAGTAGTTGATCTTCATCGTGGCGAGATCGGTCTCGGCCGGAACCCTGAGCGCCGCCATCGCCTGCAGGATCAGCGCCTGACCTGCGTCATAGCTGGGCGCGCGAGCGATCACCTGAAAACGGGCGTGGAAGTAGCCGGGCAGGTAGTTGTTAATGGGCACTCCACCGAGCGGGTTGCGCAGCATGACGGCCGTCGTCACGCCCGCCGGCATTGAGTCGATGAAAATCGACTGGCCCTGGATGCCTACGCCCGCGTCTTCCAGACGCTGTGCGAAAGGGGTGAGGTTCATTGGGCACTCCAGACGTTCAGTCGCACCTCGTGATGATCGAGCCGGCCATTGAGGTCAAACTGCGGTGACTTCGACACCACGCGCAGCGTGAGACCTGCCACTTTCACGATGTCGTTGATGCTCGCGCGCGTGGTCGGTGAAAAGAGCAGCAGGGCATCCTCGTCGAGCTCGAATGCAGAACCATGACTGGCCGTCGTGGTGCCGCTTACGGGCGTCTGTTTGCTCTTGATCTCGATCTTGACCACGCTGACACGCTCCGGGACTGTCGCGCCCGGCAGCGGCTCGCCATGCACGTTCGTCCTGCCCGACGCTGTCTCAATTACGCAGGAAACGGTCGGATTAAACATGCGGCACCGCGGAAGTGTTCGGGTGGAAGATTTTCCGGCGTGCCTCGGCCAGGCCCAGGCCGCTGATGGGAACCTCGACGCCCTGGCCGCCATGCTCCGGATCGTTCGGATAATCAACCGTGAAGCTGCGCTTGCCGGCCGCCTCTGCCTTCATAACCGCCGCGTCGATGGTGGTCTGGATCGCGAACTGACGGATCGTGGTTCGCATCAGGGTTTGGGCATCGAACAGCCTTCCTGCGTTATCGGAAACGCGGAAGTCGAGTTGACCGAGCTTCGATTGCACGAGCAGCCCCATGCCGCCCGTCGCATTCTTGAGCAGCGCCGCGCTGCCCAGCTCCTGCCCACGCAGCTTTTTCAGCACGGTCTTGATGTTCTGCGCGACCGCAACCCGCACCGCGGAGAACGCGTTTGCGTCGCTCGCGCGCTCCACGCCGAGCTTGCGCGCATAGCTGAACATGCCGGATTCGGCATTCGAGATGAACGTCCCGGCAAGCTGGTGAGCCTGCGCCGTGACGCTCGCAAGTGTGCTGGGCGTTACCGTCATCCCCGGCGTGGTCACACCGAGATAGAGCCCGGTGAGCGCCGAAAGGAATGAAGCATAGGCACCCATTACCGGGTTGGTCAGATCGTCGTAGGTCATGTGCGGGCAAGTCGCTTGGAGTTGGTTAGGAAGTAGCTGAGGTAGGACATCGCTCGCTTCGAGCACGGCATGTCCAGCGGCTTGGTGGACCGGAAAGTCTGTCTCGTCGTGCCGACGGCGTCGGACGTGATGCCCTGCTCCCGCTTTGACGCCACCACGTCCTGCGAGAGGATGGCGTCGGCTTCCGCGACCTGAGCCTTGCGCAGCGCTCCCTTGAACCGCTCGGGCAACGCGTTGAACTGGTCGGCGTTCAGCAGCTCCAGGTTGCCGTCGAACATGAACAGGCTGTCTGTTGCCACATACTTCGACTGGTAGACGCCTTCGGGCACGAAGTTAAGACTGTCCTGCCCAAAATTCAGATTGCAGTTCAGCAGGTAGTAGGAGAGCTTGCACAGGTGCCAGCGCGCCTCGATCATGGCCGCGTAACGATCCTCATCAGTTGCGCAGTCCCAGGCCGGTGTGTTCGGAATGTCGATCGCCGTGATCTGTGCCTGCGCGTAGCTCTGGAAGCTGTTGAGACCCGTCACCAGAACATCCACCGGCTCGATCGCGTAGATGAACGTCTGGGAGGTTTCGTTACCGTCGCTCAGGGTCAGGTAAAGCTCAACGATGCGCCCCTCGCGCGTGGGAATGGTGTGCTCCGTGGGCGTGGCGCCCAATGCGTTCAGACTCGCCGGCACCGTGATCTGCACATCGGCGGCACCTGCCACGAAGTCGTCTAGCGGCGTCAGCGGTTGCAGTTCCGCATTCGCCTGATCGACGATCCGGTATCTGACCGATTGCGCATTCAGAGGCGCGCCGCTGCGATCAGCCAGCGGGATGACGCATTGGACATTGGTGCCAGCGAGAAAGACCTGCATGGCTTACTCGCCCTGATCTTCGAACGTGCCGCCCGTCGCCTTCACGACAGCTTCAATCAGCATGCGGATCGAGTTGCCCTTCAGACCCATCGGTTCCGCAATCTCGCGCAGACCGGCGATGCCCTTCTCGTCGGCGATCTTCGCCAGATCGGTCTCGTTCCACACAACCTTCTCGGTCTGAGCGGGCGCGACGACCGGAGCCACCGGCGCCGGCGTGGTCGTCGCAACCGTGGTCGTCTGAACCGAAACAGCCGGCGTGTTCATGTGATCGAGCAGGAACTGAGACACGCTCGGATTGGTGCCGTCCTCCCATTCGCACGCGTAGACAGCGGCGATCCGGGTGGCATCCTTGTGCGAGACGTCCGTTGTCGACACACCATCCTCGAAAAAGACGGTGCCCATCTGCGCCGTGTAGCGCTCCATGCCAGGAGAAAGCAGTCGGAGTTTCATTCGGTATCCCTGATGTGAAAAAGGGCGAGCCCTTGGCCCGCCCTTTATGATAGTCAGTTTTGACTATCCTTACACTTAAATGTTGGAGACGCCTTGCAGACGTGCGATCGAACGCGTGGACTTCAGCGCGAGGCCCGTATACCACTTCAGGCGGATACGCGTTGCGTCCTTGTTCTGCACCGTGCCGATGTTCTCGACCACGATACCTGCGTCGCCACCACCGTAGATGCCGTGCAGGCCATCCAGCTCGTTCAGGCGCAGCGCGTAGACCGAGCACAGGTTTGCACCGGTGCCGAGCGATTCATTCGCGCCCAGGAACTCATTCATGATGATCGGCACGCCGTTGTGGGTGAGCATCGGGCGACCGAAGTTCTCGAGCTGCTGCATGACAGCGTCGGTGCCGTAGGTGGCGCGCAGCAGGCCGCGGAATGCGCGGATCGTGCCACGACGCATCACCAGCACGTCGGCGCCATTCGGCACCGCGTCGAGCAGTTCGTCCAGCATCGTCAGCGTCAGTGCGCCGCCGTTCGCGCCTGCGTTGATCGTCTGCGTGCCGCCGGCCTGTTGAGCCAGCACCGGCAGACCGTCGAACGACTTGGTGTTCACCGTCGAGTCGCCCGTCGCGAGCGTCTGATGGAACACGCGAGCCACACCCTTCGCCTTCTTGGCGATCTGGATCGCCATCTGGTCGTTGGTGTCGCTTTCGGTCGTCTGCAGGAATTTGTCGACGTCCACGTCGCCCGCCAGAATGCGCAGGCGCGTCACCACTTCCTGAACGGTCGATGCACTTTCGTTCACCGTATCGTTCGGGTCGAGGAAGTCCGCGCCAGCGAGCGTGTCTTCGCGGTTGTAGACATACGCCTTGCCGTTCACGCCGACAAACGGAAGGACCGAGAACAGATCGTCGCGATCGATGATCTCGTCGATGACGCCAGCGACCAACTGGTTGTTACTCAGCAGATCGGCCGTATCTTTCAAAAGAGGCATTGCATTTCCTTTGGTAGAGAGAAACAGTTTCGTTCCGGCCTAAGTCGCTTTAGTCACCGATAGGTCGCCACAATAGCACAAAAAGGCTATTTTGAACAGTCAGTTTTGACTGTTCATACTGGCGAAAGTCAGGGGTTGAATCTTACGCCGAGCGTCTTCAGCCCCGCGGCGATACGGGATACGCCCGCCTCCGAGACGCCTTCCTTCTGCGCCCCCGCCCTCGCCTGTGCCTGTGACGCGCTGCCTGCGCCAGGCTTCACCTTGCTCTTGAGCAGATGGTCCTTCTCCGGGTCCGCCTCGACGATCTTGCGCAGCGCCTCGTCGAAACTCACGGGCACACCGGAGCTGTTGACGATCATCGTCCGGTTGGCAGAGCCCTTCGGCTTGTCATAGCCGACCACCTTGCCTTCAACCAGATCGAAGTGATCGCCATAGATCACACGGGTCTTGGCGGGCGTGAGCGCGAGCTCGCTGCCGATGAACTGAGACGTGTTGAACTGCGCGCCGACAGTGAGTTCGTTGATCGTGCCGTCCCGCTGGCCGACCTGCTTCTGCAACTCCGCGATCTGATCCTTCAGCGACTTCGTTTCCTTGCCGTGCTCTTCGGCCATACGCTCTTTCAGGCGGTTCCATTCACCCTTCGCCTCGAGAGCGGCAGTTTCGGCGTCCGACTTTTCCTTGAGCAGCGCGCGCACCGCTTCGGGGTCGATGCCATCGAACTTCTTCAGTTGCTCCTGGGCCGCTGCGAGCGCCGTGGTGGCTTCATCAAGCTTGGCCTTTTTCTGCATCACTTCCTTGAGCAGCTTGGCTTCTTCGTCGGTCGGCTTCTTCTCACCACCGCCGGCTGCCTTTTTCCGCTCCTCTTCGGCCGCGGCTTCGGCCGCCTTCCTGTCCGCTTCCTCGGCGGCTGCCTTCGCGGCTGCTTCCTTGGCCTTTTCAGCCTCGAGTCCTGCCGCGATTGCGGCAGCACCACCGGATTTCGAGCCGTCGTCACCCGCGGCGTCCATATAGCCCTGGGCGATCATCATCTTGCGCAGAAGTGCGTGCATGTTCTGTGTTTCCTTGACCAGTCTCTAGGTCGTAGTTGTGAAAAAGCCGGCACATCACTTGGCCGGCGGTTCTGGGTCAGCCTTCCGATTTCGTCGTCATCGATTCGCTGGCGAGCGAGCGATCGGAAGTTTTCTGAAGCTGCTGCTGGCTCATCTGCTGAGCCTGCAATTCGAGCGGGCCGGCCGGCGGCCAGTCCTTCAGTGAAGCGACGATCTTCGCCTTGATATCCTGGGCAAGCTGCGGGAACAGCTTGTCAATCACCGCTTTCATCTGCTCCTGACGCAGCAGGTCAGGTGCCTCGATCAGGGACAGGCGTGCGGCGATGTCGAACTCGTCGTAGAGTCCGCGGGTATCAAAGTCGTCCGGGTAGGTGACGAACTCCTCATCGGCGGAAAGGTCTTCACCGTTCCAGAGCGCGACGAGAGCCACGATCTTGTTCTCGATCGACTGGAGTGAGTCGGCCTTGGCTGCCAGCAGAGCATTCACTCGCTCGAAGTCATATGCCTTGGCGACACCCGAACTGTTGTCGATCCCGAGCGAGTTGTCCTGTTTGGTGCGCTCGCCCGCGAGACCGACGGTGTGATAAATCTCGTTGATGATCTTGTGGATCACCGCGAGAATCATCTGAGCCTGCTTGGGGTCCGGTGAAATGTATTTGGGCTCGGCGCCACCTTCCCCGTCGTAGAGAAAAATGCGCTTCGTGCCCATCTCCATCATCTTCGTGTAGTTGTCGTCGCCCGGCAGCATGTTCTGCGCCGGCATCGCCAACTGGCTGAAGGTCTGGTCCTGAATGATGGCGTCGAGGTTTGACAGGTAGTTCGCCACCGCGCGGTCCAGATAGGCGATGTCGTCGATCATCGACGGCGCGCAGTAAAGCTCGTCCGTGATGACGTGGTCCGCGAGGATCACGGGCACGACGTTGAGGTTGTGGTTGCCCCGAGCGATCTCCACAACCTTCTGCTTCTTGCCCTTGCCTTGCAGCTCGAAGAGGCGCCAGTCTATCTTCGTCCAGAGACGGAAGCGCATCAGCACCTCGCCGCTGGAGGTCATCGGGTCCGCGTCGTCGCGCGCCGTCTCCTGAATGAGCACCCACTGGAGCGCACCCATGTCGTCGTAGCTGTAGTCGAGCAACTGCTGGGGGCCTACGAGATACGCGTAGGTCTGCACGCCAGCCGCCTTCTCCTCTGCGCGCGTGGTGACGGCGTCTGTCTTCGTGTTGTCGATCACGATGCCGATGCGACCCTGCCGCGAGGTTCGGCTTGCGATCTGACGCGCGAAGTCCTGAATGCCCAGACCGTTGCGCGTGCAGCGCTTCCAGAATTGCTTTACGAAGTCCGGTGCGTCGGTCTCGTTGCGCGTGATGGCCTGCTTGAACAGATACTTGTTGAGCAGGTCGACCACTTCCTTCGTGTGATTGAAGCGGTAGGCTCGCGCCAGGCGATCGTTGAATTCCTTGTCGCCTTCCTTAATGTAGCGAAAGACGTTCTCGTCGAACCACTCGCGTCCGCCAGCGTAGGTCTGCTCGATGAACGCCCAGTGGTTGACGTGTTCCTCATATTCCGGGTGCCGGCGCTCGATGAGCGCGCGCAGCTTCTTCTGTTCGTCACCAGCGACGGGACCAATGCCCATCGCAGACGACGAATCGACCGCGGTGTGATCGAGGGAGAACTGCTCGCCGGTGGTGAAGTTTCGGATGTCCATTGGTCGTGAAGTATTGGGTAGTGTGGGGCCTTTGTCAACAGTCAGTTTTGACTATCCATACAGCTAGACAGAAAGCCCGCCAAGTTCGAGACGGCGCACCGGGAATTCGAGGTCAATGCAGTAGCCCCCCGCGTCGGCCGAGTGCTCGTTGCCGGCGGTCTTGTCCACATCGCGCGAGCCCGGTTTGTAGATCGTCTGCTCAAGCGACTTGATGAAGTGCTTGCAGGACGCGTCAATCCGCAGTCGCACGCTGCCATCGGCTGCGCGCAGCATGCGGTTCACGGCGTTCACGCGGTCGGCGACAAGCGGGCTTTTGCGACGGAATTTGATGCGTTTGAACCCCTTCTCGCGCAGGATGTCGAGGTCCGTTTCGCCCCGTGCGTGCTGCCGCTGTCCGCCCGCCGGGTCCGGGTAGATCGTGGTGTTCTTCTGATGGCGCCAGTATTTCTTCTCCAGCGCGTCCGCCGTTTCTTCCGTGTTCGAGCCGAACTGCACAACCTCATCGACCGCCCACAACTCGCCGCTCCCCTGCATCTGGAAAACCACGGTAGACATCGGATCGATGTTGAAGTCCATACCGATCCACAGCGGCAGCTTCGGGTTGAAGGGATACTGGCCGACGTGGATACTCCGGTCGAACGGGTAGTAGACCCGTCCGCTCATCGTCTCGAAGCTCGCCTCGAACTCCTGGCGATAGGATTTCTCGTCCATGTCGCGCTTCGCGGCTTCGAGCTCCGAGCGCGGGATGAAGGGCGATGTGAAGGTCGGGAACTGCCAGCTCGCCCAGTCGTTCTTGCGCACTCGGCCGTTCGTGTCCGTGTAGGTCTCGCCGCGCTGGCCGAGCATGTAGACGGTGTGCAGGTAGTTGTAGGCCTTTGGCGTGCCGATGAACATCGCATGGCCGCCCGTGTCCGCGAGCGTTGGTCGCAGCACCTTCGTCCAGGTCTCCTCGCTCATGTCCTGGAACTCGTCCAGCACGAGAAAGTGAATACCCACGCCGCGCAGCGAATCAGCCTTGTCGGCACCCTTCAGCTCGATCCGCGTGCCGTTGCGCAGCGTGATGGTGAGCGTCGTCTCGTTTATCTTCCTGATCCACTTCTTCGGCAGCGCGTCGAGCAGATCCGTCCACAGGATCTGCTTTGCCATCTTGTAGGTGGGCGCGACATACCAGACCTTGCGCTTCCTGATCTGGGCGAACTTGATGATGAGCACCTTGGAGAGCTGGGTCTTGCCCCAGCGCCGGCCAGCAACCACCACACGGAAGCGGTGTCGGTCCCGGAACACCATCATCTGTTTCGGGTGCAGCGACAGCGTTGCTTTCTTACTCGCCATCGTCACCCTCTTCCACAACCTCGTCGTCGAGATCGTCGAGTTCCGCGTTCACCGTGTCGATTTCGGACTCACCCATGTCCTCTTCATCGCGGTTGCGCAGCGCCTCGATCTGGTCCGCCGTGAGTTCACTGATGACCAGTTCCGGCAGGCCGTCTTCGTCCAGCCCGGTGTCCTTGTCCAGACCCAGCACAGCCCAACGCTCTTCCCGCGCCTTCTTGAGCACAGTCATCGCGGAATCGAGTGATTTGAGGTTATTGAGCACCGAGCCGAACGGCAGACCGTCCGCCTTGGCCTTCAGGATCTCGTTCCAGGTGAGCTTGGCGAGACCGGAGGCCATCTTGTAGTGCTCTTCCTTGGTCTCCTTGATCCGCGCGGCGAGCACTGTCGCCTCATCGATCGACGCCTTCTTCACTTCTTCCTTGACCGCGGCTGCGTGCTCCTCTTTCTTCGAGCCGCGCCTGACGCCCTTTCTGCGGAAGTGGTCGACGAATGTGGACTTGTGCTTGCCGAATCGGGCCGTGAGCTGCGCGTAGGTGACGTCGCCCGATTCCCAGAGCGCTTCAGCCTCGGCCCATTGTCGGGACGTGAGGCGTGAATGCTTTTCAGGTGTTGCTGGTGCCGTTGCCTTCGTCACTGCTGGTCCTTCTGGTTCGCATCTTCAAAAAAAAAGGGCGCAGAGGTAGGCGCCCATTCGGAGGAAAGAAGATGAATCCAGGGCTCCAATGTAGCCGCGCCCGCGGCCTTTGTCAACAGTCAGTTTTGACTATCTCTCATGAGAACAAGAAACAGGGCTGTTGCGAGGGCAGTCGCTTCATCAAACTGCGCTGGGGTCTCTCTGGGACTGCCATTTTGTTCGAAGCGACACACCCATCCCCCGCCCGGTTCGGGGAGCACTGAGTGCGGGATTTCGCGTTTCAAGAGCGCTTCTTCGGTCAGGGTCTCGCGCTCGCTGAACCGGGGTGCTGTCACCCAGTTGGTTTCGTCGGGGATGGCGCCTTTTTCCCAGCACTTGATGAGACCGTCCTGGATCTCGACGAGGTAACCGAGTGCTGCCGCTATCGAGGCGTCGAGCCGCAGTCGGGCTCTCTCGATGGGTTCAGCCCAAGTTGGGTCCGCCTCGCTCTCCCGGAATTCTTTATCTTTCATTCTTTGTTTCTTTAATACTCTTTATATATACGGGAACGACTTGGGAGCCCAAGTGCGGACCCAAGTCAGGAACCCTCGAAAATCTCTTCCAGAAGGGCTTCTTCTTCGGATACGACAAACGCCGGTCCCGGAGAAGATCGCGGAATGGAGACATACCCCTTCCCTTCAGAGGTGATCCCGATCAGCACCCGCTGCCGGTCCCGGCGCTTCTCCTTGCCCACCTTCTCGATGAGCCCGTGTTTGATCAGCGCGCGGATCGAGAACTGGATCGACGCCTTGGTGGTTTCGTAGTTGATGCGCTCGATGATCTCGTCCAGATCGCACGCGGAGCCATCGCTGTTCGCCGCGGCGATGACCCGCAGGAGCTCGAGCTGTTTGGTCGTCAGGTGCATCAGATGGCTCCCCCGAGCGCGGAGAGATCGAGCGGCGCGTCCACCGGCTGGTTGTCGAAGGCGAGTAGCGGAATGCGCGCCGGCAGCTCCCGCGGCGTGTTGGTGGCGGTGTCGAAGTCCGGGTTCTCGTAGACCCCATACATGGGGCTCGCGAAAACCAGTTGCTGCACCTGCTTGATGAGCCACCCCGCCTCATAGCCGTCGATGCGCTCGCGGGCGCCAAAGCGCTTGTTGCCCGACTTCTCGCGGCTCGAGTGCCGGAAGTAGAAGTCGCGCATCTCGGCCATGCACTTCTCTCGGATCGCTGCGGGCATGGTGTGAAGTTCATCCATCACACCCACGTAGTCCGAGGGGATCGAGTCGAACCAGCGGCGGAAGAAGGCGAGCCCGACTTCGTATTTCTGTGACGGCTCCGGTTTCACGAAGCGCACGCCGGCCTTGGCCGCGAAGGGGTTGAACTTCGACATGGAGCTCTGGAACTCGACAAAGCGCCGGCCCGACATGCGCATCATCAGGTTCTGCATCCGGTAAGCGACGCCGGCTCCGCGGTAGATCGTATCGAGCACGAGGCGACTGTTGGTCGTCACATTGTCGTTGATCCAGTTGAGGCGATACTTGTTGACGAGCTTCGTGTCCATGCCGTTCTGGTTCGGCCGCAGGTGCGCAAACGCCTTGTTGCGACCGGAACTGATGGCCGAGCCCATCGTCATTACGCCCACGCCGATCGTCTGGTTGCGCAGCACGCAACGATAGAAGTTCGGTCCGAATGCCAGGTTCTCTGCCTTGTAGTGGAGCTCGTGCAGCAGATCCCAGTCAGCCTTTGAGCCCCGCTCGACGTAGATCTCCGGCATCAGCGAGAGACTTGTGCGGCCGATTGTCTGCCGCTCGATGAGGACGTCGGGGTTGTCAACGACGATCGGCATTTCGTTTCTTTTCCATAAACTGTTGGTAGAACCAGATGCTCGAAGCAATCCCCGAGCAACCGCCGGCCGCGCTCACCAGAAACGCTGTGAGCGTGCCTGACGCTGCCGCGTGTGCAAACGTGAACTGACCCAGACTGATCCCGAAGGACGTCACCACGGACGCGATATAGCGTCCCTGATTGACGTTCTTCGACTGCACCCCGAGCAGAAACACCGACCCGAACGATGCAGCGAACAGGATCGCGATCTGAGCCCAGTTCATGTCAGGTGGACGCGTTGTTGGTCATGTTCATGCAGAGCGTGGTCGGCTCGTGTGCGGCGATGCCCAGCGCGGCCGAGGCGATAACGCCGGCTGCTCCCGAGGGCCACCCACCGATCGGGTTCACAACGCCGGGCGATGCGACACCAACGCCGATACCTTCGATGTATCGCTTGACCGTGTCGTCCGGCGTGCGGGGGCGATCCGCGAGGGGCTGTTTCTTTTCAGGCGCTGCGCCGATCAGGTTCAGCTTTTCTCGAATCTGCGTGCGCACGTCGAGATCCATATCGGCCCCGCCGTCGAGGAATCCTTCGAGCCACCAGACAAACTGTTCGTGGGTCATGAATGCACCATCGAGGCTGAGGCGATCATTGCGCACACCGTGCCGGCGGCGATCACGTCATCCGAGACCGGCGAGGCACCTGTGGGCGGGAAGTCGTCATCGTCCGACTGCGCCTTGTCGTTGACCATCTTCACGACGAGCGCGAGGACGGCCAGCACGATGATGCAGATGACCGGCAATACTAGGACCATGTCCATGTCAGAACTCCAGGCGAACCGGCGACTGGTTCAGGCCCAGCTCGCCGAAGTATTCGATGAGGGCGGCTTCCGTGCGATCGCCCGAAAAGCGACCCTTCGACAGCCCGGCCTCGAGCGTGATGACGGTGGGCACCGCGCGCACCCCGAACAGTGCGGCGAGCTCCGGCTCGTCGCCGGCGTCGACCATCGCGAGCGTGAAGCCCCAGTCGTTGGCGAGCTTCGCGAGCTTGGGCTTGAGCAGCTTGCAGGGGCCGCACCACGACGCGGTGAAAGCGATCACGACCGGCTCGTCGTTGGACTTCTCCGTGACGAAGTGGTCGAAGGTGTGTTTGGTGGGGTTAATGACCGGCATCTTTGTATCCTTCCGGCGAGTAAGCGATCTCGATCTTCTCGCGGTAGCGTTTTTCGATGTAGACGGACGGCGCGAGGTCATCACGCAGGTCCATGTGAGTGGTTGCGACGATCAGCGTGGCGCCGGACTGGCGGGCAACCTTCTGCATGTTGAAGGCGATCACCTTCGCCGTATCGCGGTCGACTACGGCGAGAAATTCGTCCGCAACCCAGACCTTCGCGTTGGCCTCAATGAGCTTGGCGAGCCGGAACCGGTAGCGCTGGCCGTCTGATAGTTCATTGGGCTTGCGCACGAACAGGTAGGCATCGTTCAGGCCCGCGATCGAGAGGAACTTGAGCGCTTCGTTGGTATCGGTGCCGATCTGGTCGATGAGCGGCCGGTCCTGAAACTGGATCTCGTCGATGTCGCAGACGATCTCGCCCGCGGCCTTCATCTGCGCCTTCAGCTCGCGCAGGACGGTCGACTTGCCCGAACCGGACTGGCCGGTCACGTAGACCACGTCTCCCTGTCCGATGTCGATGGGCTGGTTGTCAAAGACGACAAACTCCTTGTCATCCAGACCCAGTCCGAATGCTTCGGCTATCTCCAGCACGCGGTCGGTGCGCTCGACGGTTGCCGTGAAGCGCTTGTTGACAATGTAGGTGCTCACGCAGACTCCATCGTCGCCGTGCGTGCCCACCAGCGAGCCGCTTGCGGGTTGTCCTGCCAGAAGAGGCACATTGCGTGAGCCAGATGCGTGACGAAGTCCTCTTCGTCGGAAGGCGACGGCCCCGTGTTGCGAAAGCCAATCTCGGCGACCCAGCACATGCCGTGCATCACTTCGTGGATGAACGTGTCGGCCAGGTTGTGCGGTTTCATGCCCTGCTGGATCATGATTTCCTGATCCTGGACGTTCGTGCAGCCGTAGAAACCGCCTGCGTCACCCATCTCCCTGTCGACCTGGCGCAGGTTGAAATAGAGGTGGCCGATCTTCACCCGGCGGGGCATGGTCCGGTAGGGGTCTGTCATGTCAGTCGTTGTCCAGTGTTGAGAGAAAGGCAAGCAGAAAGAGCGTTTCGGCATCCAGCATCTCCGCCCCGCTCGCCCGGCTGCGGAAGCCGAACCATGCAATGGCGAGGGAGAACACCACCAATACGACGAGGGCTGCGGTCAGCATATCCACTCCGCCAGTCAGTTTTGACTATCATGCAGCCGCGCAAACGGCTTTGGCATGTTCCACCAGCGCCTGAGCGCCAGTTAGTCCCGTCTGCTCCTCAATCGTCGCGAGGAACCGCGCCAGATGCTTTTCGTCGCGTCCTGCGATGCTTCTGAAGCCGAACACTTTCTCCAGCTTCACATCGCGCGCGTCGGTTGTTTCAACCGACTTGGCGGCAGACACCGCGGCATCCCTGACGACGGCTTCCAGATCTTCGACGAAGGGGGCGTCGTTGATCTCTCCGAGATCCGCCTTCATGAAGTCCAGCTCCTTGTCGTCGAAGATGCCCTCCAGGCTGACTTCGAGCGACGCCAGCTCTTCCTGCAAGAGGCGCGCGTCGATCTCGGAGATGGCGACGCGGTTGTCCGCAAGCCGCAGCGCCTTGGCTTCTTCAGGCGTCAGGTCATCGCGGATCACCACCGGCACGTGCGAGAGCGGCGGTTCGATCAGGGCTGCCAGGCGCCGGCCGTGGCCCGCGATGATGGTGCCGTCCGCCTCAGTGACGATTGCCGTCGTCCAGCCGAACTTGTCGATGGACTGACGGATTTTGGCAACCTGCTTGTCGTCGTGGATCTTCGCGTTAGCCGCGTATGGCTTGAGCCACGCGACGGGCTTCAGTTGCGGTTTCAGTTCGCTCATGCGGCTTCCAGTAGCCAGATGGGTTCTTGTTCGTCTTCGGCCTTGTCGAGCTCCTGCAGCTTGCGCAGGTCTTCGTCGTAGCCGTCGTCATCGCCGTTGTGCTCGTAGTTCGAACCCTCATCACAGGAGCGGCACTGGAACGGGTCATATTCCAGGTTCAGGCAGGTGCGGCAGAAGGGGAATTTCATCTGCCGTTCGCGATCAGGTGAACCAGCGCATGGCCGGCATTGGTAAGCGCGTCGTCTTCGGTGAAACGTTGCGCCTTCATCGTGGCCTCGATCTGGTCCGTGATGGTCGCGGCGTCCTCGACAGGCACCTTGAAGCGCAGGATCGTGTGTGTCTGGACCGGCTTCTCTTTCGGCAGAGCACTTGGGCTCCCGTCATCGTCCGGTATGTCTAAGTCATCCAAATCTATATTCACAGACGAGAAGATCGAAGCGAAGTCTGCGTCGGTGTAGGGCATGAAGGTCGCGAGGTCATCGGGCGAGCCCAGACCATCGAGCAGTTCAGCGAGGCGCAGCGTGTCGTCGTTGCCGTAGCGGCCGTTGTCGACGAGACCAATTTCCTTCGCCCGCTTGTCATCGAGCCTGCCCAGGTTGATGACCTGCACTTCCGGCATCTTCAGACGGATCGCCGAGTCGCGCCGGTGAGCGCCACCCAGGATTTCGAGCGTGCCGTCAGCCAGCTCGCGGCAGATGATCGGTTTGAAGAGACCCAGGCGCCGGATCGACGCGTCGATCTTGGCTTCGTTTTCGGGGCTGACCACATTCGTGTTCCACCCGTTGTGCTTCAGTCGCTCGGGTGCGACGTTCATGGTCTGGAAGGGTGTTTTGCCCATTCGATCGATCGTTTTGGATAGTCAGTTTTGACTTATACTACGCCATACTCAATAAGAAGGCAATACGGCTATGTCAAGGGTTTCCATCGCTTTCAATGCCACCGTCGCGAAACTGATGACTGACGATCGAACAGTCAAACTTGAGGTTCAGCGACTGGTGAGCTACAAGGTGGCGGGCGCGGAGATGACCGACGCGTTCAAGTGCGGCCCCTGGGACGGTCGCAGCTCCTTCTTCGACTTCAGACGGAGCACCTTCCCGGCCGGGTTCGTGCATCTGGTCACCGCGGGCCTGCGTCGCAAGGGGTATGAGGTCGATCACGTTGCGAAGGCAGCACCTGAACCGCTGGGGCCGGCGAACCCGAAAATCGACAGCTTCCCCGACGACCCACGCTACGACTATCAGCCCGATGTAGTGGGCAGGCTGGTGAAGCACCGTCAGATCATCGCGCAGGTGGCAACGGGTGGTGGCAAGTCCCGCATCGCGCGTCTCGCCTTTGCCCGCATCCGGCGCCCCACTCTCTTCCTCACGACGCGCTCAATCCTCATGTATCAGATGAAGGATGCATTCGAGGAAATGGGAATCACATGTTCGGTGCTCGGCGACGGTCAGTTCGGGACGGTCACGGTCGATGCCGACGGTAACGAACGTCACTCGGTGAAGATGATGAGCGTAGGCATGGTTCAGACGCTTGTTGCGCGCTTGCAAGAACCGTGTCCAGACGATGACGTCGAGAAGCAGAACGAGCAGATTCGCATCAGGAACAAGACGATCGCGCTGCTGGAGAAATTCGAGTTCGTGATCGGTGAGGAAGCGCACGAAGCGGGCGGCAACAGCTACTACGAGATCCTGCGCCACTGCAAGAACGCCCACTACCGGCTTGCGCTCACCGCCACGCCGTTCATGAAGGACGATGAGGAGTCGAACATGCGCCTGATGGCAGCGTTCGGCCCGATCGGCATCAGGATCAGCGAACAGATGCTGATCGAGCGAGGCATTCTCGCTCGTCCTGTCTTCAAATACGTGCAGTTGAAGAACAAGCCGGTGAAACTGTTCCGGGGCACCACCTGGCAGGCCGCCTACCGGATTGGCATCGTCGACAACATCGAGCGCAACGCCCAGATCGTCTATGAGGCGCGCCGCGGCGCCCTTCTGAAGCTGCCGGTGATGATTCTGGTGCAGCAGACGCGCCACGGTGAGCTTTTACGGGACATGCTCAACGAGAAGGGCTGCACGGCAACGTTTATTCAGGGTGAGAGCAAGACGAAGGAGCGCAAAAAAGCTCTGGAAGCGCTACGGGATGGCGAAACGAAGGTGCTGATCGGCACTACCATCCTCGATGTCGGTGTGGACGTGCCGGCGGTCGGTCTCGTGATTCTCGCAGGAGGCGGAAAAGCAGAAGTTGCGTTGCGCCAGCGTATCGGCCGCGGTGCCCGAGCGAAAAAGAAAGGGCCGAACGTCTTTCTCGTGGTCGACTTCGACGATCCGTTCAATTCTCACACGAAGGAGCACGCAAAACAGCGTCGCTCCATTGTGGACAGCACGCCTGGCTTTGCCGAGAACGTGCTGCCGGATGGCGTCGATTTCGATTTCGTGAAACTCGGACTTGCGACAAGAAAAGCTGCTTGAAAAAGGAAAGACACGATGAAAATCAGCAAGTTAATTGCCATTCTTGAACAGCATAAAGCCACGCTGGGCGATGTGGAGGTCATGACGCCGGGTTTTGATGAGAGCGGCTACGATCTCGTCGACTCCGTCTGGACTCAGTCAGTGATCGACACCGGCTTTTGCGGTCATGGCGGCAGGTTCGAGTCTCCCGATCGGGCGCGGACTCGAGTCGGGGAGCCAATAACCGCAGTGATTATCAGCTTTTAATCACGTTCGCCTGATTCACCCACCAGAAACATTCAAAATCAACCGCCGGAGTCACTTCATGAAGCACGCACTCATTCTTAACCTTCTGATCATTGCTGTGGTGGCTCTCGCGCTGGTATTGACGAGCAATCCTCTCGCTATTCTGGCACTTTTTATGCTGCGTGATTTGCCTTATGGTTTGCTGGTTTCGCGCGATCATGCGCAGACGGAAAACAGCGAGCCTTCGATCGGATTTACTGCCAATCTCTGAGCCCATTAACTGCCTGTCGGGTGCCCGACAGGGTGGTTTGTAAAATACACCCATCGGGCATATTTTCCCCAGGGAGCGTTTTCAGGTGCGCATTACTATAATTTTTCTGCTCTATTTCCACATGTTTCTCCAGGAGTATTCGTCACATGGCTGAAGTCGAGAAAGAGTCACGTTATACAGTGACGGTGAACAAGCTGGCTCAGTCGCGTCTCGCGTCTATCGCCAAGCAGTTCAAGATTAGCCAGGGTGCTGTGATGGAAGTTCTCATCGAGAACGCCGACATTTCCGCGCTTGAAGAGCAGTTTCGCGCGCGACGCGAACAGAAAGTGCAGAGTCGCGGCACCAAGAGCCGGATGCTGGAGAAGCTGAAGTCTCTGACGCCAGAACAGCGGGCATATCTTGAAAGTCTGAGTAACTGATGCGGCTACTGGTGTGCGGCGGCCGGGACTTCACTGACCAGATCTTCACCAACTGGGCACTTGACGCGATCCATGCGCGACGTCCCGTTACGCTTCTGATTGAAGGCGGCGCCCGCGGAGGAGATCGCTGCGCGCGCAACTGGGCGATCGCACGCGGCATTCTCTATGTGACCTACGAAGCCGACTGGGATCGCTATCGATACCGCGCCGGCCCCATCCGCAACCAGAAGATGCTCGACGAAGGGCGGCCCGAGCTCGTCACTGCCCTGCCCGGTGGTAAGGGCACCACAGACATGGTCCTGAAGGCTCACGCCGCAGGCGTGCCCGTCAAGACGCTCTGGAAGCTCTACGACCTCTACATGCGCTCGCGCACGAAGGTTGAAAACCGTGCCTGTGAGACGCCGACCGCTGTCGCGCACTGCGAATAGTTAGGTCCGGGCTTGCCGTCCGTCCCATACATGCCCTTGCACTGACCAAAGAGTCGGATTGCTGTCTGGTTGCCCACGGGGAGTCGCGTCGCGGAGAACGTCGCCATCCCGTATTCGGTTGGTGCGTAGGTGTCGATCGTGGTGTCCGTCGCGAGTCGAACCTTCATACCGCTTTCCTGCTGCACATAGACCTGCGTGAGCTTCCACGCACGGTCACACGCAGCTTCCCCGTCACACGTCACGGTGGCGGCTTCCTGAGCCTGTCTGAGCGTTCCCTCGAGGTTTTCATACGAGCGTTGAAGCTCTGCCTGTTGCTGGCTTGTTGCACAACCGGTCAGAGAGAGCGCAGCGAGCACGCCGGCGGCGATGATGGTCTTCTTCATGGTCCCTCACGGAAATTTTCCGCGATTATAGACAGCCTTGTGTCGGCCATCGAGGGGAAGTGTAAGGAACCAACACCACCCAGGGACCAGGGTGTTCTGTGGTGTGCGGAGAGGCGGATGTATAAGGAACCACGACCGGGGTCGGCCTGGATCTATAAGGGAAGGGTTTGGTGGGTCTGGATTAAGGAAGGCAGGGCCATCAGCGAGACCGGGAATCTCTAGGACTCGACGTCTCCCGGTTTGCGAACGATCCTCGTCCGCGTCAGCGTCGCGCTACAGCACGCGCTATCGTGTTGCGTATCACGTTGCGCTCGATACGTTTGCAGTCACGCGCGAGCGCCTGTAGCGCTCTGTCGTGCGCGTATGACGCAAGCAACAGCAGACCGCACGACAGCAACAGCAGAGAACCGATCAACAGCAGATTGAACATGACAGACCCTCACAAGATAACTGACTGTTTCACGTGGAACAGTCAGTTTTGACTGTTCCACTGCTTACGCGCTGAAAATCGATTGAACCGCTTGCGCTGCTTTCGATTCAGTCAACGCAATCGAGTCATCTTTCTTGTTTTTCACAACGGTGCAGATGTTCAGAAAGCGCAACATTTGACGCGTGCTCGATGCTTGCGTGCTCGCGGTCGACGGTGTGCATTCTTTGTAGCGCTTGATTGCTTGCACTTGTTCGAGCTCGCTAAATTCGATCGATTTGCAGATCGACATTTGAGCGGTTTTGTTCGTCAGCGCTTGCAGCGAAACGATGTTATGAATGATGCTATGCGAGTAACCGTCGAACACTGCGCGCGACTTTTGAGCGAGTGCGAAAACCGCTTTGCGCACTTTCTGGAGCGCGTAGATTGCAACGTAATCAGCATTGCGCGCTTCCGTGATCGCGATGCTACGTGCAAGTGATTCAAAATCGATTTCAAGCTCAATGCAAAGCTCGATTGCGCGCTTCGCATTCGCACCGCTGAACTGATTCAATTCAGCAGACATGTTCTTTCTGAAATTGTCATTCGGTGCGCTTGCGACGCGTGCTTTAATCGCGTCGAGAATTGCGCTTTGCGCTGCTGCTGCGCGATCGACCGTAACGACGGTCTCTACAACCGGTGCGCTCACTTCTGCGGTCTTACGTGCGTTGCGCTTTGCTTTCGTGACGTTTGCTTGTGCGTTCATTTTCGTTCTCTTTTGAAGTGTGTTTCACGGTTTGAACAGTCAGTTTTGACTGTTTCTCGCTGCAACGTTGCTGCGATAGATTTCATTATGAGCGAACACAGAAAAGCGTGCAAATACTTTTCGCACGTTTTTCTAGAGCAAGCACTGGAGTTGTTTTTGCGCGGAACCGCTTGCAGGGGCACAGAGGTGGGTGTAGATGCGAAGGCAGGATGAGGACGCTCCTTGTCCAGCACCGAGGATGAGGATGGCTCTCATCCAAGGGCGTGACTGAGGATCGTCCGCATCCTCGTCCTGTGCGTCCAAGGGCGCTGCCCAAGGGAGATGGCCTGAGCGGTTCCGAGGGGATGACCTTAAAACTTCCAAACCTGTGCCGGCGTCCGCTCCCGTTTCCAGCGCCTGACACCCAAGGGCAGTGGCCTTGGTCAAACGCCGCGGCAGGTTCTAAAAGCCCATAAAGGGTGTCGGCCGGCTCTCCCGTTCCGACACCTCTACCACAACCCGCTACCCTCAATACGCCTCCATCGTGCCCAGACGGCCGTGCGTGCGAACCTGACTGCGCAGGTGGCGGATCTCGGCCTCTTCCTGCTCCCGCTCGAGCCAGTCGATCAGCTGGTGCGGCCGCATGCCGCGATACTGGGTCGTGGTCGGATCAGCGGCTTCAAGGCAGGCTTCGATGGGCAGGTTGTTCAGGTTCATGGTGGTTCTCATGGCGGTTATAGTCAAAAATGACTGTTATTGGTGCTACGTTTAAGGACGGGTGGCCATGCGGTAGATACCGTTGGCGGTCTTGTAGGCTTCGCGGGGCTCAGCGCCCGCCCTACGCGCTCCGAGATACGCGTCGCGCTCGATGGGTCGAAGCGCACGAAAGGCGGCTGCGAGGGCTCTCATGCGCGCTCCCGGACGGTGCTCTGAAGACGGTTGATGAGGGCGAGATACAGGTCGATCGCTTTGACCCAGACAAAGGCGATTGCGGTGCCAGTGACGCCGAGCAGGACGATCGCGCAGATCCATTCGAGGAGTTCCTGGGCGTTCATTGCGGGTTCACCGAGTTGTGGATGATCTGGTTCTGATGCGCGCACTCCCACGCATCCTCTTCCGCGTAGCTCGGTTCGAAATCCTGAAACGAGCCATCCTTATTGATCCAGCGATACTGGCCGGTGAAGTCCGAGCCCCATTCCGCGCCCATGTCTTCGACGGTGTAACCGTCCGCGATCAGTTCGGCCTTGCGCTCTGCTGTAATCATGTTCGTGTGTGCTTCGTTGTTATGTGAGATTGCAGTGTCGCAATCTCACATCGGGGTTGTGGTGGGGACTTACTCGGCGACGATCATCGGCAGGCTGGTGATGGTCTCGGGCTCGCTCGGCAGCGTGAAGGCGTCAGCGAGGGCGATACCGGGACGGTGGGCGGCATTCAGCGTATCGGCGACACTGGCTCTCAGGTGCTCGGCATCGCGGTAGGGACCGTTCAGGGCATCGAAGGTCTCGACCGTAACAGCGCCGCCGTCAAGGGAGAGCTTTCCGATCCGCTCGTCGCGCTCGGTCTTCACGACGAGCACATGTGCACCGCTCGGGCGCTTGTGCAGGCGATACAGGCGGGCGCAGTGGGTGCGGTAGGCAAGGCGCTGCTCGGGGGTCAGTTTCATCGTGGCTCTCGGGTTATGCTGCAACGTTGCAGCAACATAAGTATTCAGTTTTGACTATGGCTTTATGCTGGGAATCGTCACTTCCGCAGATGTTTCCTCTCCTCTCCCTCGGAGCGGCCTAGGCGATTCTTCTAGGCAACCCAGGCTCAGAGAGTGGAATCTTCCCTAGGCCATCTCCTTGGGCACTTCCTGCACTCCCAAGGCTCGGCTCCTAGGGCGAATCCCGCGGCCGCGATAACTTCCATACACGTGTCGGCCGCGGCTCCCGTCCTTGGGCACTCCCGTGGGCCGGCTCCAAGGAGAATCGGCGGCAAGGGCTCAAAACTTGGGCAAGTGTGTCGGGCACGGCTCCCGTTTCACGACCTTATACAGCGTCCTACAGCTACAATTCGACTAATGAAGGGGTAGGGTTGAAGCTCACAATGCGACTATCAAGAAACGGCACTCATCAGCAGCTAGGCTCTCAACTCCAGTGGCCCCACACTGTCTCAACCGTTTCCGGCTTCAACCCTTTGACGCTGCGTTCGTATCCAACCCTGTCGCGGATCGGACAACCGGCCCCCTTCAATGCCGGTGCTACTTCCTGTTGGTTGCGGCCTTTTCTTCCCGGCGACCTTCCGCGTGGTCCACGTATTCTTAGGGCGGGGAGTGCCCTTGCAGCAGTCAGGATAATAGTCAGTTTTGACTGTTGTCGTCAAGAGCGGGAGTGGTGGCAATGTGTAAGTTTTGTGGGCGCGGGACGATTTTCGTCAATCCATAGCTACCCCACTCACCGCGGCCCATCATCGACGCCTTCTAACCACTCCCCTCTACCTACAGCCTCTCCCCACCTCCCTACCACGTCTCCCCATACCCTACTGGCTCATCCCTTGCCTGCTCCGGTTCCGTGATCGGTGCGATCTTGTTCCTGGGGAAGCCGTTGCGTGTCTCCCCTACGAGCCAGTCAATGTTCGAGTGCGGGCTCATCCCATACACTTCGCAGAAGTCCTCGAAGCGCACGCGTCCTTGTTCCCGGATCGGCTCTCCCGGATCGCCGATATCCTTCGCCGTCTCCACCATCAGCCAGTTCTCGTCGAGGATGTGGACGATCTTGATCCTTGCCATTACCAGCTCCCGTAGCCTTCAGGTTCGTCCAGTCCGGGGTCGAGGTATCTGACCAGCCTGAAGTCGAATGGCGTGAACCGGCAGCCGACGATCATCTGGTCGTCCCAGTTCCGGTCTTCTATGCCGGCACCTGTGCGCAGATCCTGATCCCTTACCCAGCCTTCCGCCCAGTCCTTGCCGCGTCTGCTCCACTCGACCTCGAACCAGTCGGCGTCCTTTCGGCCGGTCACGCGGATCGTCACTGTGTTATCCATCACCAGCTCCCATATCCTTCTGGGTGGTGTTGGTTCCTTCCCTACGAGGCAGCCGGTCGTCTCCAGGGGTGAATTCGTCCGTATCGAGGACGTATTCGTCTTCCTCGCCGTCGTAATGCTTCACGGTCGCTGTGACCATGTTCGATTTCTGGATCATTCCTGCCTCTGTTCTATGTGTTGTCTGATTCTCTCGCGCGGTTCGCGGGCTTGTGCTGGAAACCGGTTCGGGGTCGACGCGTTTAAACGCGTTTTGAGCGGTCGGGGCTCGTGTGCATGTCTTGTGTCATCTGACGGTCTTGGCGCGGTCTGTAGCGTGTTCTGATCGGTCCCTCACGTGCTCCCGGTGCTTGTCTTGCTGCTACGTGCGAACACTCTTATAGGGGTAGAGGTAGCTTATAGATTGCGCCTGAGCGTGACCGGCCGCGGGAAGTCTATTTATCCTTTAAAAATCAATAACTTGCAAACATATTTCAGGGACAGGTTGACGCGCCTGTCCAAAGTCATCAATACTGTATATCCATACAGTATTCGTCCGCGATGATTTCGTCGCGACTGCAGGACATCATGGGGCACTTATCACCTCTTACCGCGGCCGAGCTGGCTGCCATTTACGATCGCGATCCGTCGCCTTCCGTGCTGCGGTTATTGCAGGAAATCCGCCGTCTGCACGAAACCATCAGGCGCGCCGATCAGGTCAGACGCACGATCGGAAACGAGGGAGTTTTCTATGTCCCGGCGGTTGTGTGGGAGTGCTTCGTGCGCGAACTCGAGGCGGAGCCTTGCCTGCGAGACTTGCCGACGCCACGCCAGCAGGCGCGGATTGACGAGCATCTGCGCAGACTGGAGGAATGGCGCAAGAACGGCCGCAAGTTCGAGTAGCGGACGCTCACCACGAGCCCTGATCCGGGTATCGGATTGGCGGGCGCGTTGCCAGTTCGTAGAGGGCACGCGCCACCTTCGAGCGGGAGTCGGCAGTCGCGCCCATCATCTCCTCGCAGACAAACCGGCTGACCGAATAGTGGCTCAGGTCGCGGCCCTCAAGCACGAGCCACGAGATCAGGCCGCCGAGCATACCTTCGGCAGTCCGGTCGTAATCGATCATGACGTCACCATGAGCCCAAATCAGCATAGCGCGGCTCCGGCTTCTGGGTCGGCGGGCACAGTGACGACATGAGACTATAGGCTACGTTGTCGATCATCACGTGGCTCTCGCCTTCCATCTGCGAACGAACATAATCGCGCGCCGCTTCCATCACGTTGGCGCGAAGGCTACGACGGCGCCAGGCCATGTAGCCCTCGATCATGCCTTCGGCGATTTCGTCGCACTCGGTCATAGCTTTTCCTTGAGCTCGATGGGCTTGCCACAGAAGCCACAGAACTTGCGGCCGTCATCGGTGGGCTTGGGCGCGAAGCCGAAGCCAACGTCGATCGGCGCCTCCATGCGGATCTCGTAGCCGCAGTCGGTCTTCCAGTCGGCGCCGTAGCCGTCCTGGGCGACCTTCCGGTAGACGCAGGTCGCGGTCATTCCTCGTCTCGCATCCAGACCCACGCCATTACCCACGTGCCGTCGTCGTCCCCGCCGCGGGTAATCAATGCGCCGTCATCGATCTCCACATCGTCGCTGCTGTCCGTATACTTGGCGCGTGCCGCTTCCAGCAACGCGTCATCGACGAAAGTAATGTCGGCGCGTGCTCGCCGCAACTCCTTCCATGCTTTTTGCAGTTCGTCGAGCGCGTCATTGCCATCGACGCGCTTATCGACCGCGCGCAGGTAGGCATCGAGCGCTTCAATGATCCTCAGTGCCATTTCCCTCTCCTTGAAAACTCATGGCTGGCGTCTGTCGGTGGCGAAATTGGTAGACGCAGGCTCTTATAGGGACGCCAAAACCCGAACGAGCCGGCACTTGCGGGCTTCGAGACCCGCCCGTCAGACGCCAGCCATGAGGGCACTGCCGAAGCAGTGCCTGCCCCGCGTTTAGTGAGTGGTCGGCTTGGAGTCGCCCTGACCCATGATGGCACCGAGAATCGCGCTCATGAATTGCTCGGGCGTCGCATCGGCCGGGATGCTGATATGGCCGAGCGGCACGAACTTCACGTCGAGCGTCTTTCGGATCTCGGCCGGCTGTTCGGCCATCGTTTTCAGTTCCGCGAAGCCCGCCTCGTCACGCGGTTCGGAAAACGCGCGGGCGACCTTTTCCTGGTTCTCGCGACGGCGGTTCAGGAACTCCTGCACCGTTTCGTCCGCGCCGTTGCCCTTCGCTTCGGCGTCGAGGCGCTCAACTTCGAGGGCGAGCGCTTCCTGCACCGCGTCGCCAATTATGACGACACCTTGCGCGAGCCGGTCGATCTGATGGGGTGCGAGTGTGGCGCGACCCGTCACCATCGCCTCGATCATGAGGCTGCCAACGACGCCCTGAAGCGGCTGCATAGCGGAGGCCAGGGTGGTCAGGATGGCGACGTTCGATTTTGCTTTGGACATGTAGGTGTGACTCCTTGTGTTATGCGCTGCTGCGCGCTGTTTCGATATGTGTATTGTCGCGAGCGGTTCGCGGGGTCAGTCGTCGGGTGACGAAGTGCCCGACAACATGCCCTCGCGGTTGTTGGCCGGCGGCAGAACGTAGCCGCCACGTTTGTGCGCGGCAGCCAGTGCGTCGCGCATGCTATCGAAGCGTTCGACGCACGTATGGCGGTTGAGGCCGTCCTCGACCAGCGTCCATTTGGTTTCGTGCCAAAGAGGCACTGGCGCCTGCCGCTGGCGCCAGGTGCTCATTCGCCGCTCGCCATGAAGACCCACCAGTTGCCCTCTTCCTTCGCGATGCCGTAGGCAGTGGCGTCCTGGATGTTGGTGAACGGACCGATTGCCTCGAAGCCTTCGAGGATCGGATCGCCCCGAACGAGGAACGACCTGCCGCTCCGATCCTCGATGCCGCCGTCGGGTGGCGTGATCTCCACCAGGTCGGCCCGCATCGCGGACGCCGCCATCAGACTCCCGTATTCGTTTTTGACCTGTTGACCGGTCATCGGCAGGCTGAACCGGAAGCCTTCGGAAAAACTGCCGCGAACGATGAGATAGAGCTTTTCCATGTCAGACTTTCCTTACCAGTCGTATTGCGGCAAATCGTCAATCACGTCGCCCGAGCGCATGTCGAGGCGAACCCACTCGTAACCCGAGCTGCGAGCCCAAGTCATCACAGCAACGAGATCGGCCGGCGTGCCTTCAACCGGCTTGTCCTTCTGCGCGTAGAGGAAGAAGCCCTCATCGTAGGGCGCGCAGACCGTCCAGGGGTTCTTGTCGCCGTGCTCTTCCAGCTTCCGGCAGGTCTCGAGGCTGATGTGGCCGGTGGAGATCACCGGCATCGTGATGGTGTAAAACTGGCTCATGGATCTATCCTTAAACAAGCAGGCCGGTGACGCGTTTCTTGAATTCGTCGAAGGCGTTGCAGTAACCGTTGAGGCTCGGGCCGAACACGGCGCTGTCGTAGGTGGGCAGTTCGCGCGGATCGACGGACTCGGTGCGGGTAGTCACAGAATAGAAGGCTGTGCAGCCGTTGTCCGTGCCTATCTCCAAACTCACTCGCTGGCCCAGCGGGCCGTTGTGGAATTCTTTAAGGATCTTTGCCATAAGCGGCTCGTTACGTGTTGTTTCGACAGAAATATTGTGCTGCAACGGTGCAGGAATGTATGTGGACATGATACTCAGTTTTGACTGTTATACGCAAGTGTCCTGCGATACTCGTTGCAGCGAAAACACAACGTTTTATGTCCTGCCACGCAAACGCTTTGGTCCCGCTTGGTATGCGGTTCGTGATTCGTCAGTGTGTCAGTATTGACTGACGCTCACCTACCGCAGGCCAACGCGTTTCTCGCACCGGCCTCGCCCCTGGTTCACTCCCGCGGCTGCGCACGCAAAAAAAAGAGGGCGACACTGGGCCGCCCTCAAACGTGAAACACACTTCGGAGTTGCATTCCTGCTGGCGCCAACTCCTGCGCTGAATCCTACGTTACCAGGTGGCGGGCCTCGTGCTCGGGCGATCGCTACCGGCTGCGGCACCAAACGGAGTCAAGAGACTGGGCGCCACGCGCCACTTCCCTGACTCGATGCGTCGGCCTGTCGCCTCATCGACCATCGTGCAGTTGGCCGACTTGACGTTGATCTTATCCACCACCACGTGAACCGTGCGCCCGTCGCGCGACACAAAGGTTGCGCGTCCACCGATGCGTAGCTTGGAGCCAGCCTCGATCTGCTTCTGAGCCTGGCGGTGGCGCAGAATGGCGACGATGTTCGTGTTCAACTGGCGCAACGTGTAGGTTGACAGCGCCTGGAGCTTGGCGATATCCATGATTGCCTCAGAAACAGTTGGTCAATGTGAAAGGCGGCTGCACCTACTTCCGCAACCGCCTTGCAGATTGGGAGGGCTCACGCCCTCCGGTGCCCGCATTACAGGCCCAGTTCAGCTTTCGCCTTTGCGAGGATGGTGCTGTCCGGGTTCGCGATCATGCGGCCCTTCTCGCGCTTGGTGACGCGCAGCATCGGCAACAGCATGAACATCTGGTTGGCCTGCGAGGCGGCGGTGCCCTTCGAATACGGCTTGGCGAGCAGGTTCTGCTGGAGATTGCCCTTCTCGCCCGACGTCAGTTCGCCGTCGCGTGCCAGCACCTCGAACGTGCGCTTCATCACCTCGTTGAGCGAACCGCCGTTCTTCAGCCAGCCAAAGAGCTGCGTGGCCTTCTCCGCGACTTTCTTGGCGAGACCGTCAATCTCGGCGAGCACCAGTTCCTGCTTCGCCTTGAGCTCCGCTTCGTCGAGTGCTGCGTCAGCGAGTTCGAGAATCAGGAATTCACCCGCCTTGTCGCCCAGCTTCGTCGCGACTTTCTGCGACTTGGTGAGCACGATGTGGCGCTCCGTCGGGGCCGCTTTCGGCTTGCCTTTGCCCTTCGGTGCGGCCGCCGCTTCGACGCTCGTATCGGTCGGCTTGTCGGCTTCGCTTGCGGCGGCGCCCGTGCCCTGCTCTGCGTATGCTTTCGCTGTCGCTTCGGCGATCGCGGCCTGCAATTCCAGTTCGTCGAAGTTCGCGTCGTTCGGGAACGTGCGGGACGGTTCGACCGCGACGCTGGTCGATTCGTGCGACTGCTCGGGCTCACCGGCGAGTGCGGCTTCGATGGCCGGCTCGATCACTTCCACGACCGATTCGTCACCCATCGGCATTTCGACGATCTCGTCGGACGCGCCAATCGGTGCTGCGGTGCCTTCCAGTTCGCTGAGCAGGCTTTCCAGCACGACGTTTTCATCCACTGCGGCACCCGATTCAACGAGTGCAACTGCGCTTGCTGCCATTGCGATCTTCTTTGCCATTTTGCTTCTCCGAAAAGTTTGAAAAGTGTGTTGTTATCGCTGCAACGTTTGTAATGCTATCGACCCATCAAAGGACTTAAAACTGACTGATATAAAGTCCCCGATTGCTTGTCGCTGCTGCTGTTTCGCGTTTGTTGCTGCGATGTATGTATATTAAGTTTTGACTATTGGAGTGTCTGTGGGAATCGGCAAGGAAACGAGGACGCTTTACGCTGAATGAGCGTGCGCGCCGGCGTGCGCGAATAGCACGCTCGGTGAGGGATGTGGTCAGGCTAGAATGGGCACACCAAACAGGAGCCGGCGTGAACTATTACTACAGCTTTGTGGAATTCATTTCTGGAGAAACCGTGGGGCGAGTCGTCAAGACCGCGCCTCTTGCGCATGTCGCTACCGATACGATCATGACGATCTTGCAGGACGAGCTGCCGTTTGGAGATGCCAACAGCGGCAAACTGACCAGGTTCCGCGTTATCAGCATCGAGCCTTTGGTCAGTCCCGTTAGAAATGATCCCGATGATCAGATCATCACTGTCACAGTATTAAGAGAGGGATAGAAAAGGCGCCCGAAGGCGCCTTTCTCACAGCCCGAGGGCTTTCTTGTAGGTGATGAGGTCGATCGGCTTGCGGGCAATATCCCGCGGCTTCTCATACCGTGCCGCAGGGTTCTGCACCCACCGCTCCACCACGCCTAGGACCACATCGCGGATCTTCTTCTGTGACGTGCCGTTGCCCCACCCGTCCTGTTTCATCAGCACCAGCCACTGGCCTAGGGCCTCCACGGCGTCGTAGCCCTGGTCGTCCTTGATACCGGTGCTGCCCACCACAGCGCGCCAGAAGTCCATCGCCTTGTCGCCGTGCTTCCTCGTCGTGATGAGGAAGATAGAGGCGACCGGGTTGATGAACTGCGCGCGCTTTACATGCAGCGTGTCCAAGGCCAGAAGTTCGTCCTTCCAGAATGCGGTGCGCTCGGCCCGGTCGGTCATGCTCGCGGGAGAAACAGGCGAGAGCGCGGCCGAGAATCGCATGTCCCTGCAATAGCTCGACTCGAAGGCGAGCCCAAGCATCCGGCACGCGCCGAACACCTTGTCCGTCACCGTCTCCACAGAGGTTGCACTGTCATAGAAGGAATAGAGGGTGCGCGCGTGAGCCATGCTGTCGACCTTGTGGACCGTGACGAGCAGCTTATCGGGCGCGATCACCCGCCCCGAGCGCCAAAGCAGATCGCGGCTGTGGCCGTTGATCTTCACAAGCTCGCCATCAGGTAGACGGGCTGCGTGGACTTCCCGATGAGGCGAGGCGTAGGTCTGCAGGTGCTTCTCGATGCGCGTGGCATGCTTTTCTGTGTCGCGCTGGACGTCGATCGGGGGCACCGCCTCCCACTCTTCGGGCGTCATGAGCAGGAGCTCGAGATCATCGGGAATGGCATTGCTGTGCAGTTTGACCCCTGCCGATGTCGGCTGGGCCGAAACCAGGGTGTGCTTGGTATTCATGGAATAGTCCTCAAAGAGCCGCACGGGAGCCTCACACGTGCGAGGTCGTGTTGGAAGTATAGTGAGCTTGGACTTTGGAAGACTACCAGGATCACGTGACGAAGGCACGCCTGCTGGCGCACACAGCCGCGGCTATTCGCCAATGATGGTCGCTGAGACGATCTTTAAAACTGGATGAGGGTGCCGGCTGCCGCTCCCGTTTAAGTTGAGCTGGCCGGAGGGGAAGGGAATCGGCGCCTAAGTCCTTTCGGAGCGGCGGAATGAGGCCAATGGTATATCCGTGCTTCTCTACCAACTTACGTCGCGTATCAATCTCTTCCTGCAACCTCGACAGGCACCATTCCTGATGTGAACTTGGACCAACTCCATTGGCAGGCGCTCCCAGTGCGGCTCGCTGTCTGATGGAAAGCTCCCACGCTGCCAATCCAAAATACGCGCAGTGCTGCTTGATGTATCCCAGATAGTTGTCGGCATCCTGATCCCCATCGTAGTAGTCGTCCACGATCCAGCCACGCACTTCGATCATCCTTCGTGGAAACTCTCGAAGTTCCGCCGCTTCCTCAAGCGAAAAATCTACCCAGTCGATTCCCTCGGGAAATTCAAAGATCGGGCATTGGTAGGCTCTCATGTCGTTGTGCGGCGCCGGCCATTCTGATGCGGGAACAAACATTGTGTCGACCAGGATTTTTTCGCGCAGATCGCAGCATTGCGTCATGAAATCTTCCAAACCAAACGCCAAACTCAACCTCGCATGGTTTACTCGGTTGAGCCTTGCAGCCGCACTTTCCTTGACCTGAATTTTCCTTTGCCAAACGTTCCAACCCATTGTTGCCGTGATGCTTAGGATGCTCGCTATAGTTGAGGACGAGATAAACAGGCTGAACCAGCTACCGGATTCCATGGGAAACTCACGCTCGAAGAATGCGTGCAGTTTAACCAACCGCACGCATTTTGCTACTCACCACGCTCCAATATCGTCGTCAACTTCGGTGGCCGGCCGGTTCGGATCGGGCGGTGCTTCAGGCACGAGAATGTTGCCCTCCTCGATCAGCTCCATCTCGCCCGTCATCTCGTTCTTCTCCATGCGGCTCTCAGTCCACTTGGCGATGAAGTTGGTGTAATACCTCAGCGCGTCGTCCTGCTCGTAGAATGTCTTGTTGTCAGCCACAGGATCAGGCCGGGCCACGCCGGCGCTGTCGTAATTCGACACGTTCAGCACGAACATCGGCCACGATTCGCGCCACGAGTTCGTCGGGTCCGGGACACGGCCGTGCCACCGGAGCGTCACGTTCACACTGCCATTGTCGTATTCCTTGAGCACGCTGTAGGACCGATCCGCCTGCAGTTCTCTCCACTGAGAGAGCGGAATCGCGTCACCTTCCTTGTTGAAATAGCCCACCTTTGCCATGTCAGTTCTGCTCCTTTAACCAGTCAAGGCGGGTTGGCTTGCCCGCCAGAATTGCTTCGAATTCCCCGATGTCGTCCCACCATCCGTGCATCGGCCCGGTCATGCCGGCGTGCTGCCGCATCGTCTTCGTGGCCACCTTTAACGCGTTTTGCAGGCGCAGCACTTGGTCGTAGGCTGCGATGCGTTCGAGCGGCAGATCGTGGCGCTCAAGGAGCACCCGTGCGCGCCGCACCTGGTCCGCGTGGTTTGCCTTCCAATGGTCGCGCTCCTTCTCTAGGCTCACGATCTGATCCATTGCCGTCGACAGAAGGCGACGCGTCGTTCCGTCGATGTGGTCACGACCGACCCACGCGCTGATGGACTTTTTGATCTCCTCGCGATCCATCACTCCACCCCGAAGTAACGCGCCGACATGCGCAGCACTTCCGCCGTCGACAGTTCCGTGTGCTGCATGCAGGCGTCGGCCGGCGCCACGTAAAACATTTCACAGTGGCCGTCATCGGCTGGCGCCGCGCGACGGTAGCCACACGTCTCGCAGTTGTTTGGACTTTTCAATTCACTACCTCCACAGTTGCTACTGCGTTCTTCTGGACGAACACCTGACGCGGTCGGCCTGTGCCCACCGATGTGCTGTTCTTCACTTCGAGCTGGACGCAGTTGTCGTGCTGACCTACCAGCGTGCCGACCAAACGCTCACCATTGACCAGCCACACATCGAGCAGAGGCTTGACGGTCGGCGGCAGCCTGGATTGTTTGAGCGCGAGATTAATCGCGTCCATGCGACTCACTCTCGGCGATGGCTGCATTGATGGCAGCCGCGTAGCCGGTCACGATTACGGCGGCCTCTCCCTTGCGGAAGCCTTCGTGTGGCGTGACAGGCGCGGTCTTTCTGATCGGAGCCGCGGCGATCACTTCCTCGATCACCGGCTGGTGCCAGCGCTCGAACGTGATGACGCGCAGGGTCTGCCGGTAGTAGCCGAGCGGCAGCGCCTCGATCCACTCTTCGACCTGCGCTTCAGTGGCCGACGTGCGCGCGGCTTTGAGGACTGGGTTCATGAACTTGTCCATGTCCTCGAACAGGCGCTCGCGTCGCTCAAAGGTCACGCCTTCGAGCGCGGCGGTCGCCGTGTGGATGAAGTCGAATTTAGCTTTGTCGAGCATGACGGGCTCTCTGTGTTGTTTCAATGCTGTAATTGTCTCGACCCGACGATGGGAGAACTGCGGGAACACGCGCTCCCGGTGTGGGTTGCCTCAGTTAAGCGCGGCGAACCGGCGCCTCGCGGTCAGCGAACTACTGGTTCCCCAGTCGGCAAGCGGATCTGAGAGCACCAGTTCGCCGTCAGCGGGCCGCACCATCAGATTGGCGCTATGAATGTCCACGCCCCAGCCGTCCTCGACGTTGGTCGCGAACACGCGCAGGTCTTCGAAGGCTTCGCACAGGGATGTGGGTAGGCTGTCGTCGTTCGCCAGCGTCTCCAGACAGCGCAAGCCATTGACTGACGGGCAACGTCGCACCACCCTTCTCGCCAGTGCCCGAACTTCGCCAGTCTTTGGCAACCTCTCCAGCTTCTCGCACTCGAACAGGTAGAGCGGATGACCGTCCACCTCGCCCACCTCGTCAAAGCTGTGCAAAACTTCCGTGAAGTGCCGGCCTGAGCACCCGATCTGCCGGTCACAGCCAAGCAGATAGGCGAAACGGTCCAGCGTGAGCTTGTAGACGGTGTTGCCGTTGTCGAAGACCGCGGAGAACGCGCCGCGCGCCATGACAGGTTTGCCGATGATTGCCTCGTGTTTGCGGGCAGCCTTGACGCCCGCATCGCTCAAACGTAGAGCCTTGAACATTGCACCTCCAGTAACGTGTCTTGCTATACAGTCAATTTTGACTGTTATTACATGGATAGTATAGTCAGTTTTGACTATCTTGCCGTGCTCTTTTGCGCGTGCCGTTGCGTCGCTGCTACGCTCGCATTAACTGTGATCTGTGGCACGCTTCTGACGCGGTTTAAACCGCTTTGCGCATAACGAAGTGCAGATAAAAAGCGGGGCAACCGAAGTCGCCCCGAAACACACGCCGTCAGGGGCTGACAGCGTCCAACACCCTTACTTCGGCAGACAGACCGCCTTCACACGGGGAATGTGAAGAAAGTCCTCCGCCTTCGCCTGCTCCATGATCGCGTCGCGCACCTCCTTTCCCGCGGCCATGCATGTCTGAAGGCTGGTGAATTCCTGCATCGAGGTCTTCATGCGAATATCACCACCAAGCCACGTCAGGACCGTGAGAATCAGGACGTAGGCTTGCATTGCGCCTCCAGTGCGGCCACGCGCGCCTTCAACCGTTTGTTCTCCTTTGCCAGTCGGGTCACGTAGTTGCCGTAGCCATCCGTGACGTGACCACACTTTTCGTTGGTGCAGATAAAGTCGGCCGTTTCCCAGAGCACACCCCACAGCTCCACGTCCTTGCGACGATAGGCCGCTTTGGTCATGTTGCGGTAAAGCTCGCCCGGCGCCTTGATGCAAGTCTGCACCATCATGCTGGTCGGCGATCCACACTTCCAGCACTTCATACCGCCCCCTTCGCACTGGCCGGCGGTGCTGGCATGTCCTGCCAGTGCGTGACGAATTGCTCGCGGCTGCCATAAACCCGGAAGTAGCGTTTGTCATGGTCGTAGAACCCCGGACGAATTCCCCAACCACCACCTTTTCGAGCTTCGGTGTCCAACAGGCCGCAGTGCCCGTTGAGGAACACCAGAACCTGGCGCTCGTCGTTTGGCAGCTCGATGTCGACGTCGGTCCAATCTTCCTTCGGGGCCGCCGGCGTGCCGACCAGAGAGCGAGCCTGATCCTTCGCCAGCTCGAACACGCGCTCCAGCAGCTTCGCGTCGAACATGGTCCGCTCCCGCACGTGCATGATGAGGAAGGTCGGATCGCACCGCTGGATGAACTCCAGTTGCTCGCGTTGTTCGGGCGTCATCATGGCTTCACCCCGAACTCGCGCATCAGACCGTGACGCAGGTCGTCCCGCGACTGCTTCGTCGGCAGGTCTGAGAACGGCCCAAGATACGTGTCGACCAACGCCAGCACACGCTTCGAGCGGGCGATGACGTCGTTATCGTCGCTGTCGTCAGGGTGAGCCGCGCACGGTCCCGCGTGATCCTTCTCGCGCGAGCAATGCCAACCTTCCGGCGCTCGGTCGCAGCGCTCGTCAGAGTGTTGCTCAGGCTCGACCAAGCCAAGTGAGCGGGAGTAGGCGAGATACTTCTCGACCTTGCTGAGCTTCATGGAGATCGCCACGTGGTCGGGCAAGCCGATGTCGAAGAAGAACTCGCCTTTCGACACCTCGCTGAGCCGGTGCACCATCGCCAGCAGATCGTTGATCTCGCCATACATGCGCTGCGCGTTCGACTGATCGCGGCCGGGTTGGACTTCTGACAGACCGAACTGCTGCGCTTTGAGGGCGATCTGAGCGATCTCGTCGGCTTCTTCGGAGATCTTGGTCAGGTAAAACTGCGTGAGAGTCATCATGGTTGATCTCCTGAAGCGGCGGATTTGTAAATCTCGATGGCGGTTTTTGCAATTTTGCGATACGTGTTCTCGCTCACGAGCCCCTCCAGAAATCCGAATTTGTCGTAAATCCGTTGATCCGTCAGCGCCACAGTCGCGGCAGATTGGGGAGCGGCGGCGATACCCATGCATTTGCTGGCGTAGAAGTGCATAGACAGCCGATCAAACAGCGGCCCGACCTTATCGTGCATCACGACAGCGGGGGGGCATCGGCGGGAAAACGAATTCCGTTGGCACAGTCGCGGCTTCGCGAGGGAGTGGAGCGGCGTAGACGATGCGCGTTCGAAAATCCTCGCGCTGCGAGACTTCATCGAAGCACTTCTTATTCACGTCCATCCAGAGGTCTTTCGGCCCATTCTCCAGATGATCTTCGTCATTCGCCATTGCCTGATAGATCGCTTCCTGCGAGGAATTCAAGCGCACCGCGGCCGCTTCCAGCATCGTGCGGGCGTGGCCGCCGACACCATGCGGAACGAGCGCGCCCTTCGCGTCCAGATCGAGCAGCGCCGCTATGGCGCTGACCAGCTTGGCGTTGTCGCCGTTGAATTGATCTTTCATCATCGCACCTTGCGAAACGCGTAGATGGTTGTAGCCATTGCTGCGGCCGCGCCAATCATCACGCCGGTGAAAAAGACTTCAGCCACATGGCCGAGCGTGCAAAACATGGTCATTGATTTCGTCAGCAGAAGCAGGAGAAGAAGTTGTCGCGGTTGTCCGCTTTGACTTTCCTGCCGGTGTAGGTCTCGTAGTCGTTCCAGAAGGTTGACGGGATACTCTGGCCTTCAAAGCGATCACCTTCGACCCAGTAATCACCGGCCTCCGCATGGTCCGTCGCGCGTTCGATGAGTTCTTCGAGGCTTGCGCCGATCTCATCAGCAAACTGCTTCAGACGCGTCTCCGCCTCCGCCCTCTCCATGTCGAAAGAAGGCTTCTCGAGCGCAGCCGGCGCCACCACCGAACCCCAGTCGTCTGCAATCGCAGTGACGAGCTTCACTGGCGCAGGTAGATCGGGCACCGCGTCGAACGACGGGTGCGTCCAGACGTGCCGCAGCGATGTGATCTGGCGCGGGTATACGACGAGCCAGAAGCGCTCACCCCGTCGCACCTTTCCGCGCAAGAACGGATCGACAATCCCTACGGTTTCGGGCTCTCCGGTGCTGGAACGGAAGAATGCTTCGCCTTTATCCAGAAACACGTCGTCGCCCGGTTCCAAGTCGACTCCTGCAACCACCGGTTCCACCGCCAGGTGGATCGCGTCGCGCGCTTCGCTCGGGCCGATGATCGTGCCCAGTGTTGCAAGTGCGTCCGTGTGGACGCTGCGCTTGTCTGCTGCGCTCATTGAATTCTCCTTACGGTGCTAAGGCGCACCAGACAAAACGGCAAATCACGTAGATAACGGCTGCCCAGCAGCCGACGATGGTTAATGCTGTGTTCATGCCGCCACCCGAACCGCTTCAACACGATCACGAAACGCCTGCGGCAGCACCCAGACGCCGCGCTTCATCGCCTCGAAGAAGCACGCCATCATTCGCTCCACGTCGTATTCAGCGGCGTGGGCTGCCGACGCGTCGAACGGAATGCCGAGCGCGAAGGCCAGCTCCTCCAGGCGCGGGAATTTGCCATCCGGGCAGGCCCATCTGCTTTCGCTCATCGTGTCCCAGCCATCGACGTCGGGAATCGAGACTCCGCACGCTGTGAATTCGGCGATTAGGAACTCCAGATCGAAGGCGATGTTGTGGGCGATGACCAGATCCACCTCACTGAAGCGCCTGGCGATCTCGGGCGCGACATCGCGGAATTTGGGCATACCGACGAGATCCGAATACGCGATGCCGTGAACCTCCTGGGCGCCGGCGGAGATGGGACGCTCCGGATCGATGCGTTGGACGAACTTGTCGACCAGCTTGCCGGTGGCGAAGTCGTAGGTCAGCCCTGCGAATTCGATGATCTTGTCACCCTTCTCGGCAGACAGGCCGGTTGTCTCGGTATCGAAACCCATGACGAGAATGGTCATTTGAGCTCCTGGTTGTGAATTGCGTATTTGGCGCGACAGATGAACTCGGCCGCCTCTGCTTCCGTCGGCCGGCGCGAGATCGGGTATTCGAGTCTGCCTTCATCCTTCGTCCGGATGAACAGGTCCGACGTTTCGCGCGTATCTGAGAACTGGACGAGACCGAGTAGCACGGCTCGCTTGGGAACGAGCAACGTGTGGACTTCGTTGGCGCCCACCCAGTAGTGGTTATGGTTGGGATAGCTAGACGCGTGATAGTCGACATTGGGGCAGAGGTCGCGCGTGCCCTGGCGATCAAGCGCACGGGTTTCGGGGCGATATTCGAACCTCTCCCACCCGCTTCCCGCCGGGGCGTTGAAACGCACGTGATCGATTCCCCCTGCAAGCACCACCGTCTCGAACGCGTAGCGGTGCGAGTGCGGGGTGACAAGGAAGTCACCGGGCTTCTTCGTCATGCGCGCGGGGTCGATGAAATACAGCTTCGCCGTCAGCTTCGGGCTGCGGTGCAGGCATAGATAGTCCATGCCATCGACGTGATGATTGATGGTCGAATGCTCGACGAGCGCGGCCGGATCGGCTTCGTCGACGAGCTGCCGGAAGAAGTGCCGGTTCATGCCGCCACCAGCCGCGCGGCGATCTCGTTCTGGAGCTTCACGACGTAGTCCTTCACCTGACCACCGTCATGCTCCTGCTTCGCACCGAGATTGAGCAGATAGTGACCTTCGGGCAGCTCGCCGCGGTTCACCATCTCCTGCATCGCGTAGCCCGCAAAGCTGAACGGCACATGCTCGCTGTATTCGACCGCCTCATATGCGGTCCCTTCGAGCTTGCGTAGTTCGCCCATGTCGACCAGGTTGCGGTGTGGCAGCATGACGATCGTCACCGGCTGTCTCCATACCGCAGCAAGCAGCGCCTGCAAGTCCTCGACATTGACCTGCAAAGCCTTCACCACTTTCGTTTCGATCAGCAACGTTGCCATCGATATCTCCTCAACGAGTTGAACACTTAATCTAGCAACACAGTCAGTTTTGACTATGTTGCTATGTTAAAAGCTCAACAGCGGGAACGTGTTGGTTACTTCACGTTGAGCAGCGTATTGCCGCTCTGGCCGATCACCATCGTGCAGTGATCGTTCGATGCGCACGACTGCAATGCCTGGTTGTATTCGTGCTGCAGGAACGCCGGCGTCAGGGTCTTTTGCAACTGGTCATTGGCGTTCGCCTGACCCTCCGCACGAATCTTGGCGATCTCGGCATCCTTGCGCGCGACCTGAGCCTGATTCTCCTTCTGCGCAAGCTGCTGCTGGGCTAGGACGGTCTGCTGGATCGCGTTGTCGATCGCGGGATCAGTCTGGATCTTGCGCACAACCACCCGTGTGATGACGAAGGTGCCCTTGACCGATGGATCGGCGTCGAGCGCGGCCTGTGTTGCCTGCACAATGTCCGCCTCCAGCTCGGCGCGTTTCTGGTTCAGGTCGAGGCTGTCGAACTTGGGCACCTGATCGTAGATCGCCGCTTTGGCGAGATTCGCCACGAGGTGGTAGCCAGGACGCCAGAAGCTCTCGCCTTCGAACGCGCCCGACTGGCCCGCGTGGGTCATTGCGAACTTGGCGACCATACCGGGCACCGCGCGGTAGTAGACCGAAACTTCCAGATCCTTGACCGTCAGCTTGTCCTTTGCGCGAGGCGTGAGGTCGTTCAGATCGATCGACGTCTCCTTGACCGTGTAATGGTCGACGTGGCTGAAGATCGCGAGGTAGACGCCCTGCCCTTCTTCCTGCGGACTGACGTCGCCCATCGTGGTGCGCACACCGACTTCACCCGTGTTGATGACACCGCCGCAGCCCGAGAGGCCTGCGCACAGCGTCAGTGCGGCGATGAGGCCCAAAAGCATTCGTTTCATGTGGTGTTGCTCCTTAATGTCGTTCGACCGTGATGACCAACGCCAGAATCGTCACGGTCAGGACGATCGAGGCAAGAGCGAGGATTGCTCTGAGAAGGATGACGCGAACCCGCTGCCGGCTCTGGAAGAACGGTGTCGCGGTGGCGAGCCACCCGAAGCCGTAGATGCCGAGCGACATCAGGATCGCGACGAAGGCGGCTCGCGCGAGCATGTCAGGCGAACTCAGTGGCGTTCTTGCGTAGCAGATAGGCTTCGCTCACGCTCTTGGCGATCTTCCGGCCGTAGCGTGGGTGTCGCACTTCGTGCTGACTCTTGACGACCACGCCCTCGCGAATGTGGTCACCGCCGACAGTCGTCTTGCCGTCCGTCAGCTCCGCCACCTTCGCGCGGCTGAATGGCCCGACGTAGAGCAGCGGGACGGTCTTGATGCCCATGCCGTCGCAGTAGTTCTCGAAGCTCTCGCCGTCGACGAAGTTGGCGCGGTCCCGCACACCTGCACAGATATCGAAGGCGCGGAACTCGAGCTGGCTGCCGTAGCTGAGATCCTGAATGCCGGCGCCGAACACTTCCCCAAACACCAGCACCGGCTCTTTCACCGCGTCAGCAAGCGGCCCAAGCACGTCAAGAACTCGCTGGAGCAGGCCGTGTTTTGCCACCGCTTGCGCGTAGAGGTTCGTTTCGTCGTTGTGATCGAGGATGATCCCGCGCCCACCCAAACCTTTACTGGTGATACACACCCGACCGCCGAAGAACTTCTCGTTCTCCTGGCTGGCGGGGACAACGATGATCTGCAGGAGCGTGCCGTGAATCTTCTCGGTGATGATCACCGGCTCGTCATCTTCGAACAGAGTCGGATGCGCCTTGATGTTGTCGAAGTCGTATTTGTGGGTGATGTCGAGATTGGCGCCAATCGCCTTGCCCGCCATGTGGGCCGGCACGGTCGGCTCGTATTTCGTCACACCCAGGAATTCAGCCGCGTCGTCACCCTCCTTGAAGGACGTCGACTCGAACACCGGACAAAGCTCATTGCCGCGCGATGCCGTCAGCAAGACCAGAGACGGGTGCTCGTCGTCGCCGACGTTGCCGGGCAGCACGATGCCCTGTGAGAGAACGCCGCGCAGCTTGATCGCCTTGACACGGTTGCCCGCGGCGCCATGCAGCTTGCCCTTGCCGTTGATCTCGTCCCACATGCCGAGCTCCTTCAGCATCCACTCGGGTAGCAACGCGGCTTCCGGCAGGTAGGCGGCCAGATCGCCGTTTCTGAACTGGCCTTTCTTCACGATCGACTGGAAATCGCCGACTCGGGCGATCTCGATGGCATCGGCATTCGGGTGCGGTTCGATCGTGATCCGGACCACCGGGACGCGGAATTCGCTCATTGCAGGATCGCTCCAGCGCCGGCCTGGCCCTGTGCTGCGTTGGCTGCCCCGGCCGAAGTGGCTGCCTGCGCCGAGATCAGTTCACCCACGAAGTCCGGCTCGGGCTTGGCGCGCTGCGGCAGGATCGAGCGGATCGCGTCCGCGTTTTCGAGGATGAAGCTGACCAGCGTCAAGGACGTCACATCTCCCGAGAAAAGATCGTCCTCCAGCTTGTCGTCGATCAGATCCTTGAGCGCTTTGCGACGATCCACCTCCTTCTGGTGCGCCTGTGCTGCCTTCTTGTCGGCGAAGGTTTGGCCGTCGGTCGTCTGGTAGGACGCGACGCGTTTGACTTTCATGTGCTCTCCTTGTGCGAATTGATAAATATTCAAAACTGACTGTTATTAAAGCAAAACAGATCAGGGCTTTAGCTCAGGATCGAGTGGGAACTTTTCATTCCACCAAACTCGATTTGGTTGATATCGGAAAGCGCCACATAGAAGCGACAGCTTCGCTTTATCACGTGCCCATTTACCTTCACGGGCACTTCGCGACCGCACAGGACGACGGCGAGTTCGTGAGTCGCGGGGTCCGCGCCGCGCTTGAGGCTGTAGCTGTCAACCTTAATCACGGCGCCTGCCGGAATGGTGACGTCCAGCATCAGCTCGTCCGACATCGACAGTCGCCGCTCGAGCGGCGTCGTAAGATCTCTGTTGCGCCAGTCACGCTCGACACTGCACTTCCAGTCGGCTGCGAGCGTCAGGCGCGTGCCCGGCGCGGGAATGAAAAGTCGTGTCATGCTGCGGGTTCCTCCTGAGTCGCGGCAGCCACGTGTTCCTCGTAGACCACCCGGTCAAATGCCTTTTTCATCGCCTTCAGTCGCGCGAGCGTGAGTTTTTCTCTGTCGCGCTCGATACCAACCAGCCACGAGCGCAGCCGGTGAAAATCCATTGCATCCCGAATCTCCGGCGTCACCTTCACCAGTCGTGGACCGAAGTCTCTTCCGACCTGTCGCCCATCCGAGCGCCGGAACCGCATTTCACGCTCATAGCTCGTCCGGCCGATGATCTGCGTGCGAGTCAGACGCTCCACCGTGAACAGCGTGTAGCCTGCACTCGGACTGCCGAAGACCGCGCCCTGCCCCGGTTGCAGCGACCTTAGCCAGTTGTCGTATTTCTGCTTCTCGCCCTGTCGGCGCTCCAGATAGCCTTCCATCACCATTCTCCCCAACCTGCTGCCAACTCCTCGTCGCGCGTCAGGTCGAGGACCGCGGACTCGAGCTCCATCTGTTCCTGCTGAATGCGCGCCTGTGCGGCTTCCAGCGTCTCGTTCAACACCATGTTCTCGGGATGGAAGCCACTGACGAAATACGGGTAGTATTCGTCCGTGTTTGCCGTGCCAAACTCGATCACCACCTTGTCCGTCACCGCGTCCACCAGCTCGATCACGCTGTGCTTCTGGTATTGGTCCTCCGACCGGCGCTGGCCCACCACCTTGACACCCTTGAAGCGGTTGCTGATCGACGCGCCCTTCGTGACGACCAGCTCTCTCATTGAGGAGCGGTAGCCGTCTTCGGGGTTTTCCATCGCCGTATAGCACTTGCCGTCGAGGATGAACGAGAAGCACGTTGCGACGTCATCGTCGCGGCAGCTCTCGGTGTTGGCTACCTGTTCCGAGCCGACGCCAGTCAGCTTGAACGTCTTGCCGACGAACCAGTCCAGTTCAACCGCGTCGAACACCTCGCCCGAGAACTTCCTCCGCGGCTTTTCGCTATCGTCATCGCCAACGTCCTCGATCTCGTCCGGCAGCTCGATCTCGATGTTTTTCAGGGCATCCTTCAACAGTTCAAAGTTGGGTTTTCTCATTTCAGATCTCCTTGTAACCTTTGGCCGCGAGCAGCGCACCGACCGCCCCGAACCAGTTCTTCGCCTCACGTGCGGTGTCGAACTCCTTCACCGCGCACTTGCCGCCAAAGCGGCCCATTGAAACCGTGTCTGCGCCCACCACCCACGTGACCGTCATCAGCGCTGCCCCATCCGTGAAGGACCGCTTGAGCGTCGCAGGCTCGCTCGGGCAGAGCTTTTGCGCTTCGGTGACGAGATCGATGAAATCCTTCTTGAGCAACCCCGACACCGTCATGAACAGGACGTCGACGCCGGTGCTGAACTGCTCCGCGGTGATACGGCCCTGATCGACCGACCACGTCAGATACTCCAGCGTCTCGAACGCCTTGCGGTCGAGCTCTTCCTGAAGGGTCGGAACGTCAGTTTTGACTATCGAAGCACGCATGCTGAAACCTCGAAAACACTCGCGCAACGTTGCGCACAGACAGAATCTTATAGATTGTCGTCAGGAAAAACAATCAATTTTGACTGTTATTCCTGACGTTTTACAACGACTACCCTTAATGCAGGCTCATCCCGCTATCGACGTGAGCCTCGCGCACCGCCAACGCTCGAGCCACACCGCGGCGGACCGCATACTCCACTGCCTCGACCCTATCCTTCAGATCCCGCATGTGCCGCGGAATGTAAAAGTGCGCCGTGTCGACCCGTTCATCCACCGTCAGACCGAGGATGATGGAGTTCAAATGCTCGATGTAAGCAGCATTTGTGGCAGCTTTCCCCTCTTCCTCGCGCAGCGCGATCCCTGGCTGCACCAGCATCAGAATCCCGAAACGTCTGTTGGTCACGTCGATGCACTTCTGGACGTAACGCGCAAAGCGCTCCTGATCTTCTGGCGCAACCCGGTCATTGATCGCCTCGGCCATCGTGTAGGCAATCATGTCAAGCGGACTGCGGTCGGTAATGAAGTCCTCTCCGGCGTGCTGCGCGTAGATGCGGTCGATCCGTTCCAGGATCAGCTCCTGGTGCGCAAGTCGCTCCGAAAAGCTGTGCTCCTTCGAAAGATCGAAGCCAAGCTCCCGGTTGATTGCGCTCACGGACGTTTCAAGGAACAGGCAGCCCGACTTCAGCGCATACGCCTTCGCCAAGGTCGTCTTGCCCGTTCTGTGCGCGCCACAGAGGGATACGGCGGTCATTACGCCGCTTCCAGCAGCGCGCCTTCTTCCAGCAACGCACGCTCGGCGACGACGTCACGGTTGACTGCGGCGTTCGGGTCGAATGCACCCTTCTGGTAGCGGCCGGTCTTCTTGTCGTTCAGCTTCTTGATGTTGGTGAAGTTGCACTGCTCGCGGGTGTAGCCGATCGCATCCAGCGCAATCTCGCCATACCAGGACGAGTCGCCCTGTTCTTCCAGCAGGTTGACCTTGTCCACCGGCTGACCCAGCAGCGACGGCAGAACGCCCTCGATGAACTCGCCCGATTCGGTGAACTGGCCGAGCGCCGCGTGCAGCAGACGCAGATCGACATTTGCGCCGCTCAGTTGCTCGGCGACTTCCGGCGTCAGGTTCTGCGTGAAGAAATCCACATCGCGCGGATCGCGGTAGCGACCCGTGGCGATCGGGAAGCTCAGCGCCTGCGCCGTGCCCTGCACAGCTTGCAGTGCCTGAAGCGCCTTCTGCTGGTCGATGCCGCGGCCGTAGTAGATCGCACGCTTGACCTGATCGAGCGCCGTTGCCGCGTTCACGGCGAGATTCAGCGCCATCAGCAGCGTGGCCGGCCCGAAGTTGAGTTCAGTCGGCTTGCTTTCGGTCTTGAGGACTTCGTTGCGGTAGTCGACAGCGTTCAGGGTGTTTTTCGTCATGTGGTGTTGCTCCTTGCAGTAAATGGGTTAAAACAGTGCGGCGATGGCAAAAGAACTGATTGCGGGCATGACAACGTCGAGCACCTGATAGGCGCTCCACTGCCAGGGAAACCACCCGCGAGTCCACTCGTCCACGTGCGTGTCATCGGAGCCCTCGCCGGCAATTTCAACTTCCAGCTTCTTGCGGCTCCAATACCAGACGATCACGGCAAGCGCGCCGAACCAGAGGTTGCGCGTGAGGACCGTTACCGGCGCCTGGATAAGCAACCCCTCGACGCAGTGCGAGAGTGACTGCCGCCACCGAGCGCCCTTAATCCAGTTGAGGATCGCGTTCATGCCGCCAGCTTGACGACCGGCAGCACGTTGTCCGCGACGTCAGCAGTCACGACTGCGGACAGCTTGGCCGCGATCTGCTCTGCGCGCTGTGCTTCTGCTTCCGACGCGGCTGCGAGCTCCGAGTGGACCTCGATGGCAGCCTTGTGCTCGTCAGCCTTCGCGTTGTGGTGTTCGGCCACGTCGCGCAGCTTGGCGATCGTGTCGTGAAATGCCGACATCACGCCGTCGACGGTCTTGGACGCGAGGGTCGGTTCGTTGCCGAAGATGCTCGAAAACAGGCTCATGCTTTTCTCCTTCGTGTGTTGTGAGTTGTTCAGCCAAACGTCGCGCGGGTGACGACGCCTTTTTCGATGGTCAGGTTGCAGCGGCGGTGCTGCACGTCTGCGGTGCCGAGAAACGCTTTGCCGTCCTCGTGCATGACGCGCCACGTGCAGCCCGCCTTCTTCAGCGCCTCGATCGCTGCTTCCTTCGTGAGTCCGACGAGCTTCATGCGCCCTCCAGTCCGTGGTGCTTCCGGTATGCCTTCACCGCTTCGGGCACGACCGGTTCGATCAGCTGAAGCATCGCTTTGGCGTAGACGCGGATTTCCTTCTGGGCATGCGAGTGCAGACGCAGACCGAGAAAGTGCATCAGGTTGTGCAGGTTAACCGTCGCGAACATATGGCTGTAGGTGCCCAGCGGTAGGACCGTGCGTGCCAGTTCGCGCGGGCAACCTATCTCGATCAGGTCGTGATAGACCGCGAACGAACGCTCGCAGGACGTGCGGATAGACATCGCAATGACTTCCGCCATCGGGTGCTGCTCGTCCGTGCGCATCTGCTTGTTGTCCGTCGACTGCATCGTGATGTCGGCCGGGATCGGGACGTAAAACTCTTCCGGCAACTCGGCGTAGCGACCCGAAATTTCGTTGTAGGCCCACGTGCGGTGACGGTGCCACTGACGGAAGTTGAAGATCGGCGCCTTCACGTCGAACGTGAAGGTAACGGCTTCGAACGGGCTCGTGTGGCGGTTCTTGACCAGGTAGTCGATCAGCTTCGCGTCCTTACCAGCGTCCTCGCCAGTGCGCCATACCGCGTCGTAGGAGACGCGTGCGTTGCGCACGATAGACAGGTCGGAGCCCATCGACTCGACCAGACGCACGTGGCCGTGGTCCAGCAGTTGAATCACATTGCTCATTACCGGCGCCCTCCGAAGCTCGAGCGGCTGCTGTAACTCGAGTAGGAGCTGCGGCTGCTGTAGCTGCCCGAATACGAGGTCGATGGACGCGAAGTGAACCCCGAATATGCTGCGCGGCTCGTCGTGCTGCTGTAGGACGGCGTGCTGTAGCTCGGCCGCGGTGCGATTGCGGGAGACGACTTGTTGACGGTCTGGTTGATCGTGACGTTTTTGGTCACGTTCTGAACCACGTTGCGTCGGGGTGCCGGCGCATTCACGTAGTGATGCTCGACCACGCGACTGCCACCGCCACCGCTCATCAGATGTCCCATCAACATCCCTTCGAGGAAGCCGTCGTGAGCGGGCGCGGCTGCAACCACGACCGGTGGGGCAACGACTGCGGCGGGCGCTGCGTAAGTCGGCGCGGCAGCTACGACGGGAGCCTGTTGCGGCTGCACGTAGGCGACGTCGTTGCGGTGGTCACTGCACGAGGCGATCAGACAGAGCGCAGCGATGCAGCCACCCGTGAGCAGAAGGAGCTTGGTTTGTTTTTTCATGTTTCCCCATACGAGAGGTTCGAAAGTCGCCCCGGTGATGACCGGGGCGCTGTTACTGCTGACATGCAAATTATAGTCAGTTTTGACTATCGTTCGATGGCAAGAAAACTCAGTCCCAGTCGTCGAGGGTGCCGACGGCGTAGTCGCTCACCTTCGCCTCGAAAAAGTTGGCTTCTTCGCCTTCCGAGAATTGCTTGAACCACGGCACCGGGTTCTTCACGCCGGGGTAAAGCGCGGGCAGGCCAATATCGGCCGCGTGCCCGTTGGCGAGCGATTCGAGAAAGCCGCGAATAATTGGCGCGGTGAGCCCGAGCATGCCCTTGCTGACGATGTAGGCACCCCATTTCGACTCAAGATCGACGGCGTCGCGGATCAGGAACTCCGCGTCCCGGTAGAACTGCGCGTCGTAAAGTTCGGGCCGCTCCTGCCGGTTCGTGTTGTGCATGTGCTTGAACAGACCCACGTGCGTCCGCTCGTCACGGTGAATCAGCTTTGCGCTGTCAGCGCTGCCGGTCATCTTCCCGTTACGCGCGAGCGCGTAGAACGTGAGGAATGCGCTGTTGAAGTAGAGCCCTTCGAGCGCGATATTGGCGACGACCGAGCGTGCGAACTGCGCGGGCGTGCGCTCGCCGGCGAGGATGCGAGACTGCGCGAGGATGTGTTCGTTCTTCGCCGCCAGCATGCCGTCCTTCTCAAAGCGCATGTAGACCGCCATCGGGTCCGCGGACACGGTCTCCACCATTTCGCTGTAGGCGTCGACGTGCAGCGCCTCCTCGTAGCGCTGGCGCATGATGCACATCTCCACTTCCGGCGACGTGATGCACGCCTCGATGTTCGCGAGGCTGTGAAGCTGGATGCCGTCGAGGTTCGAGGCGAACGACAGCGCACTGTCGTAGGCGAAGCGCTCGCCCTCGGTGAGGCGCGTGCGGTAGCAGGGGCCGTCTTCCGTCAGGTCGGTCTCGTGGAGATCCCAGTTGTTTGCCTTCATCGTCTTCCACATTTCGCGCGCCCATTTATGTTTGGCGGGCGAGATCGCCATGAGGTCGGACCTGGGACCGAAGGCGAGCCGGCGGTCGTTGATAATCTGGGCATGGTTGCTCATGCTGCGTCTCCTGGTGCAAGTTGGGGTCCGGGCACAGTCATCGCACGGCGCGCAATGACGCCGTGATCGAAGCCGCTGTGGGCATAGAATTTCAGCGCGTCGACCATCGCCTCGAACACCGGCATTGGCACCATCACGCGCGCGTCACGCGGCAATTGCCGGCCCGGCGGCACCGGTAGCTCGACATTCGGCTCGCTCGCCGCGGGCGGACGGTCTTCCGCCTTCCTGAATCGATCGGGGAAACTGAGAACTGTGGCTGTCAAGATGAACTCCTGAGTTGAGAAACCCCGCCGTAGCGGGGTCGAATATTCAATATTGACTGTTATATCACTGACAGGAAGTGCAGTCAGGGTTTTCGATGGAGCACAGATTCACTTCCTGCTCCATGACATCCGCTGCGGACGTCACGCCCGCTTCGGGTCTGGTCTTCTCCTGCACCTGAACCGATTCCGTGCGCAGGTAGTAGGTCGTTTTCAGACCGAGCTTCCACGCGAGGATATAGAGTTCGGACAGCTCCTTACCCTTCGTGCCGGCCTTGATCCAGATATTCGTGGACTGGGCCTGATCGATCCACTTCTGACGACGGGCCGCAGCTTTGACGATCCACGCCGGCGCAATCTCGAAGACCGTCTTCACCTTGTAGCCGGGCGCCGCGTGACGCAGGCTCGGTGCGATGTAGAGGAACTTGCCGCCCATGTTCTTCTTCGAGTGGAACAGGTCGAAGTTAGGCTCGATGCACGGTGTCACGCCGATGATGTTGCTGATCGTCGCGGTCGGCGCGATTGCCATCGTGTTGCTGTTGCGCATGCCGTGCTGCATCACGCGGGCACGCAATGCGTTCCAGTCACATCGACCCGACTCGCCCTGGTGACGCGCGGTGTCGATCGGCAGGATGCCCTGCGACCACTTCGAACCTTCGAACGTGCTGTAGGCGCCGCGCTCGGCCGCCAGATCACACGACGCACTGATTGCCTCGTAGGAAAGCACTTCGAACAGTTGATCGTTCATGACCAGGCAATCGGTCGATTCCCAGTCGATGCCCATTTTTGCCATCAGATCGCTCAGACCCATCAGACCCAGACCCACCGGGCGCTGCCGCATGTTGGCGGTCTTCGCACGGTCGCTCGGGTAGAAGTTGATGTCGATCACGTTGTCCAGCATGCGCATGCCGGTCCTGATGACCTCGCCGAAGCGCTTCGGATGGTCGAACGGGTTGACCTTTGCGACGTTCACGCTGCCGAGGTTGCACACGAACGTCTCGTCGGCCGAGTTGTTCAGCGCGATCTCGGTGCACAGGTTCGAGTTGTGAATCACCCCGACGTGACTCTGCGGGTTGCGACGGTTCATTTCGTCCTTCCACGTCATCCACGGGTTGCCCGTTTCGAACAGGGCCGTCAGCATGTCGCGCCACAGCAGCACGGCATCAACCTCGCCCACGTAGGTGCCGGCCGCTTCCAGCTCCTCGTAGCGCGTCTTGAACGCGTCGCCGTAAAGCTCGTGCAGTTCCGGATGGCTGTGCGGGTCGAAGAAGTGCCACTTGCCCTTCTCGATCACGCGCTCCATGAACAGATCGGGGATCCAGTTGGCCGGGAAAATGTCGTGCGCGCGTTCGTGGTCGTCGCCCGTGTTCTTGCGCAGCAGCAGGAAAGCCGGCAGGTCCGGGTGCCATGTCTCGAGATACGGCGCGAACGAACCCTTGCGCTTGCCGCCCTGATTCACCGCCACCGCGGTGTCGTTGTAGACCTTCAGGTAGGGAACCACGCCCGAGGACTTCCCGTTGGTGCCCTTGATGTGGGAGTTCTTGCCGCGCACCGGGGTCCAGTCGGTGCCGATCCCACCCGCATACTTCGACAGCAGCGCGCACTCGGTAATCGCGCCATAGATCGAATCGTAGGGGTGATCGCCCGGCTCGGCGACGATCTGGTCGCCCACACGGTTGCCGTAGCACGAGGACATCTGCTGGTGCAGCGTGCCGGAATTGAACAGCGTCGGGGTGGAGCTCATGAACTCGAAGCTCGACAGGACGTTGTAGAACTCGATGGCGCGCTCGGTCGGGTTGTCTTCGCGCAATGCGAGGCCCATCGCGACGCGCATGAAGAAGTGCTGGGGCATTTCCATGATCCGGCCGTCTGGCGTCTCACGGACGAAGTAGCGATCGGCGAGCGTTTGCAGGCCCAAGTAGTCGAACTGGTAGTCACGCTCCGGATCGATCGCATCGTTCAGGTCTTCGAGGATGAAACGACCGTCCAGCAACTCCGGCGTAATCTTTCCCTTTTCGACTGCCGGCAGAAGATATTCGACGATGTGCGGATAGTCAATCGAGCCGATCGACTCCTTGAAAATCTGCTGCTTGAGCAGGCGCGCGGCGACGTAGGTGTAGTCCGGCGAGTGCAGGCTGATCAGGCCGCCCGCGGCGAGAATGGTTGCGCGATGGATCTGTTCGGTGCTCATGCCGTCGAACAGCATGTCGCCGACGCTCGTTTCAAGCTCCGACTGCGACACGTTCAGGCCCGAGCAGGCCCAGGCGACGCATTTCTGAATTTTGGTGATATCCAGCGGTGCGCGCGATCCATCGCGCTTTGTTACAAACATCATATGAGTTGCTTCCTAGTGGCGTTAGTGGTGGGTGGTGTTCTCAATGTCTTTTCAGCGGACCATCCGAGCTTCAATCGGTGAGCCAGCGTTCTCGGCGCAATTCCTACTTCCCGCGACCATTCCGCCATCGTCATCTTCTTGCCATCCAGTTCAATGACAACGTTGTTTCGGCGGTTCCTGTTCTGAGCCGTCCTCGTCGCCCAGACGCAGTTCTCTTTGCTATAGCCTTCCTCGCCTCTCAGGCGCTCAAGAGTCAGTCCGGGCGGCTTCACTCCCATGTCTTCGAGAAAGTTCGCAAAGTCCAACCAGCGCTCACAGACCGTGATGCCACGCCCACCGTAATCGGGGTAAGCCGTGTTTTTCGGGTTTCTACAACGCTGGTTCATGCACATCCACACGTTGTAAGTCGGCGTTCTGGTCATCCCGTGCGTCCTTTCCATACTGTCTCTTTTCGGTTGGCGGGTTGAGAATATTAAGTCAGTTTTGACTGTTTTTCTATATGAGGCGAAGCTACCAGGCGTCCGTCGTTTCGGTTCTAGGGACGTCACGGCTCGTGGGCGCTGCCGCCGGCTTTACAATCTCCGGGAACCCGTTCGGGAAATCGTTTCGCTTCAGTGGAAAATCGTTTCGCACCAGTGGCGCGGATGGCGTCAGCAGGTATTCCTGCGTGAATAAGTCGCCCGGCGTCGCGAAGTGGTCTTTCAGCTTGAAGCGGGCATCCCATGCCTCGGCGTCCAGCTCCTTGCGGCAGCGGTGGCCACGTTGACCCGCACCCTTGCAGGTCAGCGCGCAATGAATATCCAGATCCACCGGATCACGGTAGTCGTGCATCTCCATATGCTCGCAACGGACGCATTTCTCCGGCAGCGTCTGCGCCAGACGGCTGAAGCCTTCTATCTTGGTTGCGCGTTCGCTTGAAGCGCCGAAATAGGGCATTCTGATCTTGCGGGGTGCTACGGCGAGGTTTTCTGTGGCGACGGCGCCCATCCTGCTCTCCAGAAACGAAACTGACTATACAAAAAGTATAGTCAGTTTTGACTAACTATAAGACTACAGGGAATCAGGCAGCAGCCCGCAGGGACCGCATGAGAGCGATCGCCTGCCTGAACTGGTCCGTCTTGATGCCCGCCTCGATGGCGCCCACGGCGTCCGCAAGATGCTCGTTCGCGGCGACCGGCACCATCTTCCCGGCACGCTTCATGAGCAGCCAGTTGGCGGCCGGGAACTTGTTCATGGCCCACTCGATCATTTCGTCCTTCGTGCCGGACTTGTAGCCGGTGCCGGCGAGTTTCACTTCGGACGGCGTGACCTGGATGAGCGGGATCGGGCATGCCGCGAGCACGCCGATACAGACGCCGTAGGACGCCATTGCACGCGCCGACTGCGAGCCCACGGGGACTTCGACGAGAGCGATCGAGGCGCCCTGACACGCCTGGATCATGCCTTCGTAGAGTGTCCGTGTCCGCTCAAGGTCTTCCGAGTTCTTGCGCACCGCCTTCTTCAGCTTTTTGTCCTTCTCGTTCTCGGTCTTGACCAGCACGAGGTCGTCGATCGAGTAGGTCATGGTGCCGGGGTCGAGCGTCGCCTTCGCGAAGCCGAAGTTGCTCAGGCTAGGGTCCATCCCGATGATCTTGATGCCGTTCATTACATTACCTTTTGGAGTGCGGCGATCGCCGCGTTGAAAAGCTCCGCCTTCCAGCCGCGGCCGCGGTAGAGGTCCACACCCAGCACAGTGCGACGCGGGCGCATGCAGCCCAGCACGAAGGAGCGCTCCTTGTAGTTGACCGTCACGCAGCAGCGCCCGAGACCGGGTGTGGGCCACGCATAGAGGGTGATGCAGTCGTCGTCATATTGCTCGGCGCTCCAGCCTTCCGGCAGTTCGATTGGTAACTTCACCATGATCCGAACCCCAGATCGCCATAGGTTTCGAACTTCTCGGCGTTGCGCTCGCGCTCAGCCTTCTGACGTCGCTCCTTCTCCAGCTCTGCGACGTCTTCGGCGACGTCACCCAGCGTCTCGCGCAGGTAGCTCGCGAAGTGCGCACCGAACGTCTTGCGGCACGCCGTCTCGGGAACTTCCAGAAACTCGAAGTCGCTCGGGTCCACCGGCTTGAAGAGAATCAGCGTCTGCCCCTTCGCACCGAGCCGCGCACTGACGGGCGTGAATTCCTCGCCGCCTATGAACGCGGTGTGGCGGAAGTCCTTTCCCTTTTGCGTAATCAGTTTCTGAGGTGACGCGAGGGCGAACGTTTGCGGGTTTTGCGCAAACGCTTCCTCGTATTTGTCGACCAGCTCCTTCAGTTGCGGGTCGTGTTCAACAGGATCTTTTGCCATCCGGTCCTCCATTTCGTCCGGGTTGAGGGGTGTGTGGGTGTATATCGTGATGCGGCTGGGCCGCCCTGGTCTGTAGCCATACTTCGGCGCCTTGCCCTGCTGCTGGAGCAGGTGATCGACGTATGCCTTGTGACCGCCCGGAAATGCGCTCGCCTCTGTGCTGCGATATCCAGGGATCATCATGTCGGTCATGACCGACATGCCCCCGCGGCGGGAGCAGGTGACCAGCGGGATCGTCTCACCCAGTCTTGTAGAGTTAATCAACCCTTCCCAAATGGGGGATGAGTCGATCAGTTTCTCGAGGTCGTCAGGCAGCTTAGAAGCCACGTTCCGTCGCTCCCGACACGGTCGTGATGCCGCCCGTTTTCTCGGCCACGATCACGTTGTCGATCCAATCCGCCAATGAGTTGTGGCTGATGACAAGCACCGTGCCGCGCTCGCGTGCCTTGCGCTCGAGGACCGTCATCAGGCGCTCCAGACCCGCCTCGTCGAGCGCGTGGTCGATCTCGTCACCGACCCACAGGTTGATCGGCTTCGCCGCGCGCGTCGCGACCATGTCCTGCAGAGCCATCGACGCCGCCACGCGTGCCTTGCGCTTCTCACCGCCCGACAGACCCGCGAACGACTTGGCGCCCTTGTCGTTGCTGACCTCGATGTTGAACTTCTCCTTCAGGTCGCCCTTCGCGGTCTTGGCGAGCGTGTTCCAGGTCGCGTGGATGTTTCCGTCGGCGAGCACGCCCAGGTAGTCGCTTGTCTGGTCGTTGAGCATCGGCGTCACAGTGTCGAGAATGTGCGCACGCACGCCGGCGGGGCCAAACACCTTCACCGCGACGTCCGCGATCTCCTTGACCTTGTCGGCCTCACCCAGCGCCGTCTCTGCGGCCGTGATCGCGTCTGCCGCCTTCGTGCGCTTGTCGAATGCGCGCGCCTCGACCTTCACCCAGGGGTTCTCAGCCTCAAGGTGCCCCTTCGCCGCTTTCTTGATGCCGTCGATCTGCGCCGTGAGCGTTGCGACCTTCCGCTTGCAACCGCGAACGTCGTTCAGGAGCGCGTTTAAACGCGTGTTCTCGCGCGCCACTTCGCTGACATCAGTCATTGACGCTTTGAAGTCAGTGGCGGCTTGCTTGCGCTTTTCGAGCACGGCCTGAAGGTCGCGAATGTTCGCGGCCACCGGCATGAGCTCCGCCTTCTTCTCGGCGATGCGTTTCGTGCGCGCGGTCTTGGCTGCCTCGAGGTCGTGCTCGCAGTAGGCCTTGCCGCACTCACCGCACGGCTTGCCCACCTGCTCCTCGATGTTCGCGAGCGCCTTCGCCTGCACTTCCAGATCGCGCTTGCCCGCCTGAAGCGTCGCCATGTGCGAGGCGATGTCACGCTCGGCGCGCGACACTTCACCGTTCAGCCGGTCGAGTTCCGCCTGCTCTGCCTTCTGGGCGTCGAGCTTTGCCTGCGCCGCGTCAATCTGCGCCGTCAGCACTTCCTCTCTCGCTGCGCTACTCAGCCATACTTCGACGCCGGTGATCTCGGCATTGACCGGCGCCACCTTCGCGAGCTCCGCGCGGGCCTTGTCCTTGCGCTGCGATTCAAACAGCGTCCGCTGCTCGGTGGCCGACTTCAGTTCGTCCTCCGCGAGCTGGAGCATCGACTTCGCACTGGTAAGCTGACTCGCCGCAAGATTGCGATCGTTCTCGGCCTGCAAGGCACGCTTGCGCGCCTCTGCGTAGGCGTCTGAGAGCACTTCGACGCCGGCGGCTTCCTCGATGAGGAGCTTCAACTGCTTGTCGGTCATTCCGGGAAGGTCTGGCATCCGTTCTTGCCCTGCATAGACGGCTGCCGTGAATACTTCCTTCGACGCGCCGATGATCTTCTCGACCACCTTCTGCGTCTCCTTGTCGGTGCCCTTCGTGAGGTCGTTCGACGTCGGCGCAAGCTGCTTCACGACCAGCGCGTTCTTGATCTCCTTGCTCTTGCGCCCGCGGGAGATTTCGAAGACGTCGTGGCCGTCCTCGACCACCACGCGCACGTGGCAGTCCTTGCCGGCGGTTTCGTTGATGACGTCGTCTCCCGACACGCCACGCGCGGTCTCGCCGTAGAGCACCCAGAACAGCGCGTCGACGATGGACGACTTGCCCGCGCCGTTGCTCTTGGCGGAGGGGTCGTCGTTGTTGATGCCCTGAATGAGGATGAGGCCGCGGTTGTCGAGCTCCATGCTCGCCTCGCCAACGGTCAGGAAATTGCGGATATACAGCGACTGGAAGTCCATTAAAGTTCTCCTCGTTCTACTTTTGCCCAGTAGGCGTCAATCTCTTCGTCACTCGGGATGAGATACACCTCCTCAGCGGCCTGCACGCTCTGTCTGCGCCCCCACGATTCCGCGGTCTTGTAATAGTCATCTGCAAACCAGTCAGGCCCCTCAAAACGACCCAGCAAATACGGGTTGTCATGCTCACGCCAGCACTTACTGCGGTATCGAGCCTTGAGCTTCGAAAAGGATTTGCTGCTTAATCTCACGTGATACCCCACTTCCCAGCAGAAGCCCTCCATAAATGCCTGAGCCCAGGCTTCGAATCCCGAGTAGTCGAACGTCTGTCGCGTCACGCTTCAACCGCCCGGACAGAATCCAAAATGTCCTGGCACAGCGCGGCAACTTCAGCCTCGCGCGCATGCCCGATCGTCTTGACGTAGTCGCCCACCGACGCGTCGAGCGTCGCGCCCGTCTTGATCGCCGTCTTGCCGCCGCGCGTCGGGGCCGTCACATTCTTCTGGACGTTGAGCACCACGCCCTTTGCCCCCGCATCGGTCAGGAACTCGCGCAGCGCATTGACTTCCTCGATCTTTGCAGTCGTGATGGATGCCCGGACGTAGTTGCCGTCGACGATCAGCGGCACTTCGCTCGGGTCCGTCGCGCCGTCGATCTCTACGAACTCCGGTGCGTGCGACTTCATCCAGCGCACATCCGTGTCGGTCACGATCAGGAAGCCCGCCTTCGCGCCCACGTCCGACCACGTCTGCGGCGTGAGCGAGCCAATGCTGTAGACGCCACCACCCAGATCCTTATGGTTGTGGTAGTGGCCGCAGAAGACGCGACGGAAGCCGAGCGACTGGAGATACGGTGCGTCGAGCCCGTGCGGTGGGATGCCTGCAATCACGCCATCGACCGGGGCATGCAGCATCAGGTCGCAACGCGGCCGGTCGGCGGGATCGATCGACTCGATCTGGGCCTTGAGCCCTGCGATCGACGGGTTCCAGGGGATCATGGCGACGTCGTCCGACGCAGCGAGTCCGCCCAGATTGAACCCGTTCACAACCTTGCAGCCGATGCCTTCGAGCGCGGTGATGGCGCTCGACACGCGGTTCGCTTCCTTCGATTCGAGGTCGTGGTTGCCTGCAAGGATCACGATACGCACGCCGCTATCGATGATCTTCTTGTAAGTGTCGATCGTCGGATTCAGCACCGACGGCGCAATCGAGCCGCGCACGTGGAACAGGTCGCCGCAGTGGTAGATCGTGTCGCCGCCGAGTGTCTGCACGGTGGCCGCGCAGCGCAGCGTTTCGTCGAGGATCATTTGCAGGCGGGTGTTGATCCCGCGCTCATTGGTCGTCGCGAACGCGCTCCAATTGTGGTGATGGGTGTCACTGATAACCCCATAGGCTTTCATCATTCCTCCAGTCAGTTTTGACTATCTAAACTATTTGAAAAAAACGTGGCTTCCCGTTGCATAAACCCGCGTCATGTCCTTGTCCCACACCGGATGCACCCACTTTGCATGGTAGTAGGTCGCACCTTGCGTGAAATCCTTTGCCTTGCCCTTGAGCGTCACATACGCCACCGCACGCGCGAGACGCCACGCATCCTCGTCTCGCGGCAGCGCCCGGTTCGTGATCTTCCAACCGTGCTTCTGGCGCTGCACGAGTGTGTTCGTCCACGAGAACTGCTTTGGGGCCATCACCACTTCGCAGACCCTTTTCTGGTCGCCCTCTGCGCGATTCATGGTCGTCATTGCGACTGCAAGCTGACCGGCGATTGGCTCACCGCGGGCTTCGTGAAAAACGTTCAGGGCTAGGCACAAAAAAGCGCTGGCTAATAGCATCAAATCTCCATCAATTCGTCATCAATAGCTATTCTACATTAATCAGTCAGTTTTGACTGTTATTTTAGCTTCATCGCCGACGAGATTGCCGAAGCTGTGCGAGCCGGATTATGCCGAAAACGGATCAGCGGCAGCCCTCTTTGCCGCGTCTCGCCCCAGTGAGCAAACGAATAGGGCGAATCGAAGAAATCGTCGACCAGGGTGAGATAGAGTTTCCACGCCTTGCCAGTCGTTTTCACGCCGATATAGCGGATTCCGCGGGCACGGCATTCCTCAAGCGTCGCCACGTCGATGCACCACGCGTTCATCCTGTGGTAGACCTCGCGGGACTTGCGTGAGGCGATGTAGCAGGCCCGGCCGCTATCGAGGTAGTGCCAAAAACCGTATAGCCGCCCCCGAACCTTATGCGGATACGCTGCCATCAGAAGCCGCCCCAGTTGCTGCCGTATTGATCCGCCTTGACCATCTCCTCCGCGACCTCTGCAATCTCGACCTCGAGCGCCTGACGGGCCAGCTCCTCGCGTTCGAGACGGCGGGCGCGCTTGGCCGCCTTCCCACTCGCTGCGAGTTCCCGACGCTTCGGTGCGCCTTTCTCGCGCCGGCTGAACTGATGAGGCATGATGGACAGATCATTCTGGCCCTGCGGTCGCGAAGTGGTGTCGCCCCAGAGCCAGTAGGAGCCATCATCCGGCGACTTCATGTTCGCCTTGCTCTGTCCAGTCAGCTTGTCCCATCGTGCGCGCTCGCGCGAAAAATCGTTCCTCAAAATTCACCCCACCCTGCTTCGTTGTAGATCGCCGCGCGTGCTGCCTGCTCTGCCTCACGTGCTCGCTTCTCGGCTCGCTTCTCCGCGGTGTATTCGTCGGGAAGCAGGTAGCGGTAATGCTCAAGCTGCGGCAGGTCGATGATCTTGTCGAGGATCGCCGTCATCAGTTCCTGCGAGAAATGGATCTGATGCGTCCGGTTCGGATGGTCGTCGACCTCCCGGTCGAGCACCCAGCACAGATAGCTGGGCATCTTCTCCAGCAGGTAACGAACGTCCACGCCCTTGTGCTTTCCGAAGGGCATGAAGCTGTCCATATCCAGGTTGTAGTGCTGACGAGGCTTTTTCGCGAGCTTGCTGGGGTCGACCTGCACTTTCAAAATGCACCCCACTCGTTGCCATAACCATTGAACGCGGGCTGCTGCGATTGAAGGTGCAGAGCGACGCCAGTATCGGCCGCAGCCTTCTCGATCTGGATCTTGACCTCGCGGTTCATTGCCGCGACGTCAGGCGGGTTCGAGGACCAGTTGCGGAACTGGCCCTTCGAGCGCTTCTTGCCTTCAGTGGTTATAAGCCACACGTCGAGCGCCGCGTTGACGTCATTCGCCAGAAAGATCTGACGCTTGTCGTTGAGGATGTTGTCCCGCAGCCAGCACAGATAGCCGGGGTCGGACTTCATGACCTCGCGGATCGTCCGACCCTTGTATTTGCCAAAGTTCAGCTTGTCATCAAGGGTATTGCCGTCACTCATTCGAGCCTCCGTAGATAAATCACGGTCGTTTTCTTCGTGGGCGTCGCAATGTGCGGCCCATTAATCCTCTGCAACAGCACCATCAATCGCTCTGCGTTCTTCCCATCCGGCATGTCCAGCTCCGTGTGGTTCGACGCCGCGTGCTGCGCACACATTTCCGCGAGTCGGCCGACTTCGACCTTCTCGACAACTGCTTTGCCAAATACCTCGCGGGCCTTCGAATCCATGAGGAAAACTTCCTCACCCTGCGTCAGGTGCTTGGCGTAGAAGCCGCCAATGCGAAACGTGTTGAACTGACCTTCTGTGCCGACGATCGGCGGGATGAAATCAATAACTCGCGTGCCCATCTGAACCCCCTTCTGATTGAACGTGAATCAATCATAGAAGGGGGCCAGGTAAAGCCGTTAGGCGGCTGCAACTGCGGGCGTTGGCAGGAACTTCAGCAGTTCCGACTGCGTGCCCGTGTTACGGATATGCTCAGCCAGCGCCTTCACGTGATACTTCTTGCCGTCGATCCACGTCACATACGGCTTGCTATACGGCAGCGTGCCCTTCTCCTTCAGGAAGTCGATCGTGGAGAACACCTTGTCCAAGCGCGCGACGCCCGCGTCGTCGAACGTCATGCGCAGGTTGGCTTCCTTGAACGGCTTGGTGAGCTTGGACTTCGTGACCTGCGCCGTGATGTTCTGACCCACGAACTCCTTGCCGCCGGGCACTGCTTCCATGATCTTTTGGCGGCCCAGCGCGATACGTGCGGTCGAATAGAACTCCATCGCGCCACCGCCCGGCGTCGTGCGCGGATCACCGTAGACCACACCCGGCTTGGTTCGTATCTGGTTCAGATACAGGAATGTCGCGTTGTAGTCCTCGCAGTGCTGCGCCATCGCCTTCAATGTGGTCGAGGTCACGCGCGCGAGCGCCGTCGTGTCGTTCATGGTGTATTCGTCGATCTCCTTTTCGGCCTGCGACTTGGGCAGCGCCGCTGCGATCGAGTCGAACACGAACAGGATCGGCGCCTTGTCGTCGATCGCGCCGCTCTGACGGATCGCCTGACACGCCTTCGCCGCGAGCACGTTGCCTTCTTCCCACGTGCGCGGCTTGCCGTAGATCCAGTAGGGACGCTTGTCGTTCAGGCCGAAACCGGCTGTTGCCAGATCGACGCTGAAGGAGCGCTCCCAGTCCATGAAACCGGCCACGCCACCCATCTGCTGGGTCGCGGTCATCCAGTCGGTTGCCAGCGCCGTCTTACCCGACGAGGACGGGCCGAACATTTCAACCATGCGGCCATACGGCAGGCCGCCGTCATAGCGCCCCGAAATCGCTTCGTTCAGCTCGGGGAAGCCGGTGTCGATGAACTGGCTGACTGCCTGGTTGCCAGCGTTTTCTCCAATCGCCTTGTCGAGGGCGTCGCACAGATCGGCAATGCTCATGATGTATTTCCTTGATAGTCAATTTTGACTGTTTATGTGTGTATTAAAACAGAACGACTAAGGGGTTGAAACGGTGCCGCGCTTATTGCCTGAAGGGCAGCGTCCACGCGCGCACGTCGCGCAGGATCGAGTAGAAGGCAAGCTCCTCGCATAGCTCGGCGAACTTGTCCTGGTCGAACTTGCCGACCACGACGCGCATGTCTTCCTTCTTTGGCTTCACGACCTTCAGGAGCTGCATAAGCTTCAGGTTGCGGGCGAAAATCTTGCGTCCCTCCGGGGAAGCGAGATTCTTGTGATGCTTATACTTGGGAACGAATTCACCGCTGTCACAGCGTCGCCAGAACTCGCGCACTGAACCGAACTCAGCGATGAACTCTGGCGCGCGCGTTTCACCGAGGCCGCCCGTCCCGCTGATGACGTCGGACGTGTCGCCAACCAGACACTTGCCTTCGAGGAAGGCATATGGTGTCGGGAAGCCCGTCATGTCCATCAGGTTCGCGAGAGTGATGCGCTTGTCGTCGTCGCGGTGGTCCTGCCACTCCACGTTGCGGCGAACCAGTTGTGCCCAGTCCTCGTCGCCGGTCATCAACTCGATCTTGTTGTCGGGGTTCCTGGACAGTTCAGCGACGAAGTAGCCGGCCATGTCGTCAGCCTCGTGTGTCATTGCCGTGACCTGGCGCACGCCCAGGTGCTCAAGCGCGCGAGCGATGTAGGGACGCTGCTTCGTATAAGACTCGCGCTCAGCAACCTTCTTGGCGTCGTTCTCGCGGTTGGACTTGTAAAGCGGGTGCAGTGCAAAGCGCCATTCAGCCCGGCCATCCCACAGCGTCATCGGCGTGTAGTTCGGGCGGCGACGGATTGCGTTGCGGATCGAGCGGATTGTCCCGAAGACGGCCTGGGTTTCCAGATCGCCCGAGCGCAGCTTGGTGCCGCGGTGCGCTGCGTGCCCGACGCTATTGCCATCGATCAAAAGGGTGTTGCTCAAGTTCTTCTCCACGTGGGGACGAAAAATGGGCTGGCACCCGAGAGCGCCAGCCCAAGTGCGGGCCGGTAAGGCTTCGCTTACGTGCCGGTTGCTTCGAGGTCGCCCAGGAGGTCGTCAAGCTCCTCGTTCAGCGACACCGATGCACCCGACGGGGTGCCGTCAACCGCTGCACCACGCATTTCGACTTCACGCAGTTCATCGTCGCCGTCGAGCCCCACTGCATCGAGCGACTTCGGCTTGTCTGCACTGGCTGTCGGGGCCGGCAACAGACCTGCGACCGTGCTGATCGCCGACAGGGCGCGACGCGTCTGTTCTTCGTTTTCCTGGGCGACGTATTCGTCCAGGTTGTGAAGTTTCGACAGCGTGCCAGCCGGCAGGTCGTAGCCCTTCGGCGACGGCTGAACGGTGTATTTCGTGTTCAGGCCCTTGCCGTCGCGCTGGATGACGATGATTTGCGGCTTTTCCGCGTCGAAGATCTTTTCGCCCCACTCCTCGATCGTGTCCACCAGTTGCGTGAACGCCGATTTGCCGAGTTCGTAGATGACGGGATCGTCCTTCGTCGGACCGTCGAGGTCCAGAGCGTTCAGGACAAAGCCCTGCTTCGACTTGGCGCCCTTCAGAAGCTCAACGGTTTCGTCGTCCTCCGTCACGCGCATCGCCCTGTTCAGCGACTCGCATGCCGAGCACGGCTTACCGAAGGTGGCTTCAGCACACGGGATCACAGCCTGGATTTCGCCGGCTGCGTTCTTGATGAAGTGCTGACCCCACTCGTGGAAGAAGACCTGTTCCTCGCCCTTGCGCCAACCCGGCAGAACTACGATGCGGTTCGTGCCAGGACGCGGCTTGACCGTCTTTTCTTTCGGTTTGAGGGCTGCCTTCTTCGACTTCATCAGGCTCATCAGTTTGCTTGTATCCATTTTTCGCTTTCCTTTGTTCGTTTAGCGTTAGAGAGTTGCCTTTTAGAGTTCGCGGTGCTGGGAGTGGATCTACACCGCGTCGTCGTTTCAGCGAAAATAATTATAGTCAGTTTTGACTATCCAAACGAATGCGCTTTTACCCGTTGGCTACCCGTGCCGCGTTCGCTGCGCGATTGCGCAGCGCTTCACGGTCAGCTTCTGCCGCCATGATGCGCGTCTGCCCCTTCGTTTCCTCGCGACGGTCTGCGCCGAGCTGAACGACCATGTCCTTGCGATCCGCCAGCGCGACCACACAGGACTTCGCCACCGCGGCAATCGACTCGGACTCGATCACCAGCATCTTTGCCGCGATCCAGCGTGGGTCCATCTTGACCATGTTCTCGACTGCCTTCTCGGTCACCTTCTCGCCGGCCGCGACCAGCGACTTTCGGTGCTCGTCGTAGATTTTGGCTTCGCGAACTTCAAAGCGTGCCTTGATGCTTGAAGCCTGAGCTTCAGCACGTGCCGCACGTGCGCCGTAATACGCACGCAAACTCGCCTGCTGCATCATGCAATCATCCAGGTTCGTTTCCGTGACCTGCATGTCTGCTTTGAATTTGTCCACGTCGATGTAGTAGTCCAGAGCTGCGGCTGCCTTCTTCGCCTTCGCGGCAGCTTCCACCTCCTCTTCCTCGATCGACTTCTTCGGCGCGACGATCAAGCCATCCTCGCGACGACCGGTGGGGGTGGCGACGGCTGCCGGCGCTACGGCTGCCGGCGCGGCCACCGGTTCCGGTTCGGGCTCGGGCTCCACGTGCGGTGCCGACGGTGCGTGAACCTGCGTCTCCCACGGTGTGACTGCCGGCGGTGCGACTTCACCGCCCGCAATCTCAGCTTCAAGCGCGGCGAGTTCGTCATCGACGCTGGCTGCGCCCGCATCAGCAGCCGCACCGGGGTCGCCCGGCAGCACCATCATCGAGCCGTCTTCAGCCTCGATCACGATCGCCGCACCGCCCTCTGCCGGCTCACTCACCGGCAGCGGCTCGTCTGTCTTTGCGTCCAAGTCTTCCAAACCCGCGAGTTCGTCATCGGACACCAACGCGACAGGCTCGACCGGCGCTGGCGGGGGCGGTGCTTTGGGCGTCGGAGCGGCAGTCACGCCCGTCGACGCTTCCAGTTCAGCCATCAGTGATTCGAGTTCGTCGTCCGGGACCGGGGTTTCATTCGTTGCCATGTTGTGCTCCTCAAAAAGAACTGTTCTTTATCGCGTCGATTCTAGCAACGCGATACAGGGTTTGTAGTCAGTTTTGACTATCTCCGCTATGACAAACAATCAGCCACTTTTTCAAACACCGCGGCCAGGATTCCCATCTTCGACGGGTCAAAGAGGATCTGCTGTGCGTTGATGCCGCACACGATGCTTGCGTCCAGCGTCTTGTCAAATATCACCTTGCCTGCGAGTTCGGCCGTGCCGCCCTTGATGCCGGGCACGAAGTGCTTGATCGAAGCCGAGCCCAGCGCGACGATCACTGGCGGCTTCACCAGTTCCAGCTCACGCTGCAGGAAGCCCTTACACGTGTTGATCTGGGGGTTCGAGAGGAACTTGTCGTTCTTCTTCGCCTTGACCAGCGACGTGTAGTAGCCCTCTGCCGGGTTAAGGCCCGCTGCCTTGATCGCGTCACGGATAAAGTCGGCCGCATCGCCCTCGAGCATCTTGTCGGCCTTCTCCTCCTGCCAGCTCGGGCAGTCGGACACCACCATGAACTTCACGGTGTGCTTCGCCCGCACGGTCGGGTGCGGCTGTCCTGCGAGATCGCATCCCTCACAGCCCTTGTATTCCTGCACAAGCGAGATCACCTTCGCGCGCAGGAACTTCTCCGTCAGGTCGGTCGAGCGATCCGCCTTGATCGTGTCGATGATCAGGCCGCCCATGAGTTCAGTCTGGTCGCGGCGGCGATCCGGGTGTCGCGGCGGCTTGGCGCCGGCTTGCAGCGGAACGAGCGCGCCGACCTTGTCTAAAGCATCGCGAACCTTGCTGTTGACCTTCGAGCCCTTCGCCTCCGTGATATTCAGGAAGTCATCCATGTCCTTGAATACACCGCCGTTCCCCTTACGCAGCTCCACAATGCGCAGCGCGGTGTTCTCGGAAATGCCCTTGACTGCGGAGAACGGCGCGAGCAGGTGATTGTCGTCAGGGATCGTGAAGCGCTCGCGCGAGAGGTTGATGTCAGGCGGCAGAATCTCGATGCCGAACTCGCGCGCCTCCTCGACGAGCGACGGCAGCTTTTCTTCCTTGACGATCGACATGCACGCGGCGAAGTATTCCGCCGGGTAGCGCACACGCACCCAAAGGCACCAGTAGGAGATCAGCGAATACTCGACCGCGTGCGAACGGTTGAAACCGTAGCCGGCGAACGCCTCGATCTTGTCGAACAGTCTGCCTGCGGGGATTTCATCCATGCCCGACGTGGACTTGCAGCCGTCGACCCACTTCGATCGCATCTCGGCCATCTTGTCCTTGTCTTTCTTACCCATCGCTTTTCGCAGGTGATCTGCTTCTGCGCGCGTGAAGCCCGCCAGATCCACCGCAACCTGCATGACCTGCTCCTGATATACGATCACGCCATAGGTGTCCTTCAGCGCAGCCTCCATGTTCGGGTGGTCGTAGCTGATCGACTTCATGCCCTGCTTGATCTGGATGAAGTCGTCCATCAGACCTGAATCCATCGGACCCGGCCGGTAGAGCGCGGTCGCGGCCGTCACGTCCTCGAACGTCAGCGGCCCACCCATCGCGAGGTTACGCAGCAGCGCCTTCATGCCACCCGAATCGAACTGGAAGACGCCCGTCGTGTCGCCCTTGCCGAAGGCGGCCATGATGTCTGGCTCCTCAAGGGGAAGTTGCAGGTAGTCGACGTCGATGTGGTGTCGCTCCTTGATGTAGCTGCGCGCGATCTCCAGCACGTCGAGGGTGGACAGACCCAGAATATCCATCTTGACCAGTCCCCAGTCCTCGACGACGCGCTTGTCCCAGTTCACCACCGGTGACTCGCCGCGCGTCTCCACAACAGCACGGTTGATCAGGGGCTCACCAGCGACGACGATGCCGGCCGCGTGCTGACCGAACGAGCGCATGGCGCCCTCGAGCTTCAGGGCATGGCCCCACAGTTCGGCGTGTTCGTCGCGGAACTTCTCCAGCTCGGGCACAGCCTTCGCCGCGTCCGTAAGCGTGTAGGAATTGCCGTGCTCTTTGGGCACGAGCTTTGTCGGCGTCAGGTCCAGATTCGACAGACCCCACACGCGGCCGGCGTCACGAAGTGCGGATGCGGAAGCGAGCGTCGAGTAGTTGGAGATACCAGCGACCCGGTCGGCGCCGTATTTGCCTGACAGGTATTCGACGACCAGATGGCGCTTGCTCGACATGAAATCGAGGTCGGCGTCGGGCAGGTCCAGACGTTCGGGGTTGATGAAACGCTCGAACAGGAGATTGAAGCGGATCGGGTCCACGTCCGTGATGCCGAGCAGATACGCGACGAGCGAGCCGCCCACCGAACCGCGGCCTGGGCCGACGATGATGTCGTTCGCCTTTGCCCACATCACCAGATCCTCGACGAGCAGGAAGTAGCCGGCGAAGCCCATCTTCTTCAGCACGCCAAGCTCGTATTGCAGGCGAGCCTTGTATTCGGGGATCAGCGTCGCGGGCGGCAGATAGCCGAGCACCGGAGTTGTGAAGCGGCGCTTCCAGCCCTCGATGCACTTCTTGCCGAGCGTGACAAACTCGTTGTCGGACATTTCCGGCAGCGAGACGGGATGCTTCTTGAACTCGTAGGTGCAGCGCGCGGCGATCTGCTCGACGTTCTTCAGCCCTTCGAGCCAGCGGTGCGGCTCGTGGACGCCGTAGAAGCGCGCGACGCGGCCCGCTGCCCCTTTGATGCGATCGACCAGATGCTTCGGCTCGGCAAAGCCGAAGTCGCGCACGTGCTGTATGGGGCGATACGTGACATCCATCTTGGTGTTCGACGTCACTGCGCCGAGCACATCGAGGCTCGATGCGTCGGCGTTTTCCCGGTAGAGCGTCGGGTAGGTGACGATCGTCTGGAGATTGCGCTTGCGCGCGTTCGCCAGCGCTTTCGTGTTGAGCGTGTCGAACAGCGGCGTGTTTATGGGCACGAGCTCCACGAAGAAATCCTCGCCGAACGTTGCGCTTAGTGTCGCCACGCGCGCTTCGGCTTCAGGGTGATGAAACACGTTGAAGAAGTCGCCGGTCGTCACGACCACTCCTTCGAGCTCCAGCACGTCGGCGAGGCCCACGCGCGGCACGTAGTAGAAGTAGTCGGGCGAATTCGCCTTCGACAGCAGCTTGATCAGGCCAGCGACGCCACGGTCGTCCTTCGCATAAACCTTCAGGGTGTAGCCGCGGTTTGGCTTTTCCTTCTCGCCCGACGCCTTTTTCGGCTTGCGGTAGGTTGGATCATCGACCACGCGCACCGCACAGCCGACGATCGGCTTGATGCCGGCCTTCTTCGCGCGCTGTGAGAAGTCCACCATCGCGTGCAGGCTCATCTGGTCAACGAGAGCGACAGACTCGTAGCCGAACTCCTTCGCCTTGTCGACGATATGGTCGACCTGCAAGAGGGACTGGCCGATCGAAAAGTCCGATCTGACGGCCAGCGCGTGTCCGAGATTCATCGTTTCTCCTTCAAATGCGGACGTCCCGGACCTTGCCGGAGAATCGCCCATTGCCGTTCTTGAACATCGTGTAAGTGCCCTCGAAGCGCAGCACCGCGCCTGGCCGACGCTTGAACGCCTTGTCCGAAGCGAAGTCGGTCAGGTGCTCGTAGAACCAGGGCGAATCCGGCAAGCCGCGAAACTTCGAGCGCAGCACGACCAAATCGCCAAATTCCCCGTGCGCGAACAGGATCTCGCCGCGATAAATACGGCGCGGCTCGGGAGCCAGGTGGCCCCACGTGTTGTGCATCACGATCGCCCGGTTTCGCGCCTCCACCGGAGCAAAAACGTCTGCCATACTCATACGGCCTCCCGTTCGTTCTGTTGTGTCTATTCTTTCAAGCCGACGCAGGGATCAGTGTCAGGACACCGTCGTTCTCAACGGCGATCTGAAAGCGCGTGAGAAGCGGCCAGATTTGGCTCACGTGCGAGCTGGCCGTCGTGTCGCCCCACTCCAGCGCATTCATCAGGCGCAGCTTCAGCGCGCTTCTCGTCGTGCCACCGCTCATGAGTGCATCGCAGACAACGCGCATGAATTCTGGCGCGCGCGTAGCGAACGGATTCACGCCGGCCGGTAGCTCCCGACGCATCGCGTCGATCAGACCGTGACGAATGAAACGCATGGCGTGCTCAGCAGCTTTCTTGGGCAGCGAGGCGATAATTTCCGCGTCACTCGCACCAATCGCGAACTCAACCTTCTCCACCCTGGTGCGGCGCTCGACGGTAGCGGGGATCGTGGGGCGCGTAGCGGGGCGGGCAGCCACGAGCTCGTCATCCTCCTGAGCTGCCATCTGAGCGGCCACAGAGAGCGTTTTAGCGGGCGTGGTGCGCGCGATCGAAGCCTGCTTGCGCGCGACCTCATGGCGACGCAGCAGGTCGCTCACGTTGATCGTGGACTGGATCGCCTCGAGCGTCTTTACCGACGCCGGCGCGCACTCGGAGAACGCACCGCACTGGCGGCACACTTCAGAATCGTGGCTAAACACGCTCGCGGCAGCGAAGCACGCGGGCGCTGTGGCGGGCGCCGAGACGTTCTCAAACAACTGCATGGGTATTCCTTCAGAGAGTATCGATCACGCGGCGCACTTCACGCGCGGCGCGGGCAATTTCGCTATGGCTTACGTCAGCCATGACGAGACGGATGAACTTGCAGATAAAGCCGATATTCACGCCCGCCATACAGCGCGTGTGAATCCCAATGCTGCGGCTGTAATCGCAGTGCGCCTGCTGCGCCGCGGCCTCTTTCATCAACGCTTCGGGCGGGCTCACGAGCCACTGCACGATAAGTGCCGCGATGGGGCTCAGCCCAGCGACAACCGTCTGCACCTGCTCGGCCTGCTGCCGGCGCTCCAGCACTTCCTCTGGCGTCATCGCCTCGCTTGCGATGCGCTCGGAGACGTCGAAGTCCTCCCCCGACATTTCCTCGAAGCTGCGCACGCCGTTCGTGATGCGCTCCTCCTCGAGAGCCTTCGCGCTCTTGTTGATGCGGTTGTAAGCGCAGCGGCCGAAATACGTGTTGAAGGCGAAGCCGCGGCTCGGGTCAAAGCTACGATGGGCGTCGAGGAAAGCCTCGCGCACATCGGCGAACACGTCGTCGTATTCGACCGATGCGCCAATCTCCAGGAGACGCCCATAGCACTTGCGCGCTACCGTGTGGGCGAACCCCAGATTGCCCTGGTAGCACTCGACGATGTCGGCGCTATACATGGCTCTCTCCCGATCAGCCGAAGATGCGTTGTGCGAGACCGTCGACCACTTCGCGATCGATCTTGGAGAGTTTGTTGATGAACGACAGCGTGATGCCCTGGCGCCACGAACCGCGCTTCACGCCAATCTGTGCGGCATAGATCAGCGTTCGGGGCGAGATCACGTCCGAGATCTTCGCGCCGTCATACGACTCGCGAACGAGCGAGGCGAAGTCGACCAGCTTGTCCGCATCGTCCTTGTGCAGGCCCACGCGCTTCTGGAGAATCAGGCTCTCGAACTTCTTGTCCATGTATTTCTTGTGGACGACCATGCCGAACCGGTCATAGTTCGCGCTGTTCTGGAGCGACGTGCCCTGGTAAAGACCCGTTTCGTCGCCCGAGCCGTTCGTGTTGCCCGTCGCAACGAAGCGGAAATTCGGGTGAGGCTTAATGACCCGGTTCGCCGCGTCGGCTTCCTTGATGACGAGAGGCTTGCCTTCGAGCACGGCCTGATACACCGAGAGAACCGACGGCAGCGCGAAGTCGTATTCGTCCGCCGCGTAGACCCAGCCATTCATCATTGCGAGCGGCAGCGGCCCGAGTTCAAACTGCGTCGAACCATCCTTCACCGTCCACTGACCGACGATATGGCTTTCTTCAGTGTTGACCGTGTGCTGGACGCGGATCGTGCCGCGACCGGTGCGGGCGCAAATCTGCTCGAACAGCTCCGACTTGCCTGAGCCCTTGTGGCCCCAGACGTAGCACGGAATGGACATTTCGAGCGCGAGGATCACGTTCTTCAGTTCGTCCACGTCGTAGACGTAGTTCGCCGAGACGGCGGGCACCATGTCAGGGTGCGCGGGCGTAGCGATCACGCTGATCGGGATCGCCTCTTTCTTCGACGACAGCGCCGCCGGGACTTTGCCCAGGTCGAACACTTCGTGGAACGGCGCCTTCGTCGGCGTGCCGGCCGGCATGATCGCGCTCACGGTGGCGAGTGCCGAACCCGCCATTGCGACCGGAGCTGGTGCCGGGGCGGCTGCCGGTGTAGCAGCGCGACGCTTGGCGAGCTGTTCTTTGGCGAGATCCGACAGCATCGGTGCAGCGGGAAACTTCGCCTGATACTCGTCGACCGAAATCTCCGGGTGATCGTCCTTCAGGTGCTTCTGCATGACGTGGACTTGCGCACCGCAAATTTCGCACTTGATCTTGGCGTCGCTCATGGCTTTTTCTTCTCCGATAATGATAGTGATTGCTGAGTGCAGCAACGTTGCTGCGACATACGAATATTAAACACTTCTACTTGGGAAAAACAGTCAGTTTTGACTGTTTTAACATGGCAATTTGATTACGCCAGGAGCAGCGCGCGCAGCTCCTTCATGACGCGGCTCGGAAGCTCCGACACATTGTTGATCTGCATGTGGCGGTGGTAGTAGCCGCGCGTAGCGTCCGACTGAATGCCGATACCAACGACACGCACACCCGACGCCTCGATCTTCTGGACCGTCTCCTTCAGATGCTTGCGGCCTTCGTGGTATCCACCGTGAAATGCCGGCTGGCCATCCGAGAGAACGATCATGATCTTGCCCGCCTCACGTCGTGCCAGAAGGCGCCGCGCCGCAATCTCGACGCACTCGCCGTCCACGTTGTTGCGCAAGGTGCTGCAGTGTGGCAGCCAGGCGAAGCGGTTGCGCACTTCAGTGGACTGCATCCGCTCGTTGAAGGACTTCAGGATCGGCATATAAAGGCTCTCGACTCGGGTAAATTCTCGCCCGAGCTTCTTCGCATCCTTCTCGATCGCACCCCAGTCCGGCACTTCGCCCGTCGTGAAGCAGATACACTCGGACTTGATGTTCAGGCGATCGAGCACCGACGCGAGGGCATACCCCGCCTTCGCCGCGGTATGGATCTTCTCGCCGGACATCGAGCCGGACATGTCGATCACGAGCTCCACTGCGACGTCTTTGCTGGTGGATTCGTGCTTTTTGCGGAACACGCGGGAGTCGCCGACCGCGAGGCGCGACAGGTTGCCCGCATGAATGCGTCCCGAGCGCCGGCCGTTCTCCCAGACCGCCAGCGAACGCGCACTGATGGCACGCTCCAGGTCTTTCTGCAACGGCGCAACCATGTGGTCGACGTCGTCTGCGAGGCGCTTGGTCATCGCCGGGTTGAAATCCCGGCCGATATGAAGCGGCTCGATCACGTCCCAGTCCTTCGAAAAGACGAGATATTCGGCGCCCTTCGCGGCATCCGTCGCACTGTCGGTGATCAGTTGGGACATAGTCTCGTCGAAACCGTTGGCAGTTTCCTTGTCGAGTGCATCGAGAAAGGCGGAGCTATGACCGTCGTTCTCGACCGGTTCGGGATCTTCGGCACCCTCGTCCTCGTTCTCAGCGTCCGATTCTTCCTCGCTCTCGCCGTCTGTTTCGCTCTCGCCTTCGTCTTCCTCTTCATCCTCGCCCTCTCCCTCGCCAGAGCCCGATCCAGCGTCTTCTTCGTCCTCGTCGCCGGGCTTGCCGCCGCTGCTGCCACTGCCGTCTTCTGCTTCTTCGCCCTCCTCGTCTTCTGGCTTGCCACCCGGCTTACCCATCGACTTGCCGCCCTTAGAACCCTTACCGCCCTTCGGCTTTGGCGGAGCCTTCGACGTGCCGCCGCCTTCTTCGCCGCCCGTCTCGCGACCGAGCGCCTTCAGCACTTCCGCTGCGACTTCGATCGCCTCTGTGGTCGTCGCGCAGCCTTCGATACGGGATGCAAGGTGTTCGATCTTCGACTGTTCGTCGGCGATCGCAGCGACCAGGTCCGGGTTGTTGCCCAGAAACTCCTTGAATACCTGCTGTCCGCTCATTGCGCGCAGCACCGGCACCATCACCAGTGCCTTTACACCGTTCGCGTCGCCCTTGCGGGCGGCTTCCTTGATCTGCGGCTTAACGTATTTGTCGATGAAGAACTGGCCGGTCACGGCGATGTTGTGACCCGAGCCAGCAAAGCGCTTCGCCATTTCTCGCTCAATGCGGGTGTCCTCGATGATGTTGACCATGTTGTGCAGGCCTTGATCAGTGATCTTGCCCATCGCCTTGAAGTCCGTGAACAGGATGTGTGCGACTTCGTGGTCGAGAAAGCCCTGGATCGCATGGCACAGCTCGTCGCTGGCGTTGTCGGGAAGATACGGCAGGTTCACGAGTTCAGGCTCGCCGTTCGGACCGGGCTGCACGTAGGCGCTGATGCCGCGCTGCGTCACCTTGATGCCCTTGCCTGCGAGCATCTGCGTGATCTTGACGACCGCCTCACGGAGGACAAAAACTCGCTCATTCATTTTCAGCACCTCGCTGTAGAAGATAAGTCAAAATTGACTGAATGACTGCGATGATAAACAACACAGTCAGGGATTGCAACAGTCAAAACTGACTCACACACAGGACACAAAAAAAGGCGACCGTAGTCGCCCCTGATCGACCCGCTTAGTTACTGCGGCCCAAGCCCCGTGATCATGCCGAACTTGCCGGAAGCTGTGTTGAGCACCAGGACTACGCCACGCTCAGGATGTCGAATCAGGGCAACACCAACTTCACCCATATCCAGCAAGGGCTCTGCGGTTCCGCCCTGGAAGATTTCCTCGAACCTGTCAAAGTCGATCAGACCTGCCACCACACCCACCGTTTGCTGCTGTTGTTGTTTTGCTGCCGTCACCGTCATATCTCCGAGAAGTCGAACTGCACTGAACACTACGTTAGAAATGCGCACACATTATAGTCAGCTTTGACTGTCAAACGCGAAGTTCCCGCGCGACTCGACGTAAGCCACTGTTGCACAAAGGGATTTTCAAAGGCTAGAATCGCGGCAAATGACTAACTCAGAGCTTACTGTTGCCCAAGTTTTGGGCTCTCGGCCCCTGATAGTCACTGCTTACTGTGTGGACTCTATAATCGACGCGAACACTGATCGCGGGACGTCCCGCAAAATAATTCTAAGAGAGGCTCAAAATGGCAAAGAAGGATCAAACGTTTACCGTGGCCGAATACTTTGGGAACCAGATCGCCGCCAATCAGAAAACGCTGGCTAGTCTGAGCAAGGAAATTGGCGGGATCATGAAACCGAACATGCTGTCGATGGTTCAGAATGGGCACGCGAAGCTCCCGATCCAGCACGTGGGGAAAGTGGCTCGCGCTCTGAACATCGATCCGGTGTTCTTCATGAAGTTGTGCCTTCGCGAATACTACCCGGACATGTGGGCCGCGGTTGAAGAAGTGATGGCTAACACCCCGATGCTCACCAACAACGAACGCAAATTCATCGAGGAGTTGCGTGCCGTGAGTGCCGAGGATCCGGTAATTGCAACGGAGCAGGAGCGCCGTGAATTTCGCAAGTTTGTTTCGGGACTTCGCACCGGCACAGTCAACTGATACCACATCAGCACCATTCATCTTCAGCTAAGGCGCCCAAACGGGCGCCTTTCTTATTTCTCAAGAACCCTTACTTTTCTCAGCTTGCCTGTCAGGTTCTGGCTGAGAATAAGTAAGGCGATTCTAAAGAGGCGCTGAATGCAAATCAACTGGTGGTTGGTAGTTTTGTAAAAAAATGTTTCGATTTCTTTCGGAGCGTTTGCTTAGAAATATCTCACTCGTAAACTAGCCAAAAATATCAGGTTTCTTCGCCGTTAGTGTTGTATCGCTGAAAGATACCCAAAATGCGAATTGGATGGCCCCGATCATTGCGCTCAATTAGAGCGCGCGTCCGGATGAGAACGGTAGGATTTGCCGTAACGTGAAACGCAAAATCTGCACGTGTTTCCGATCCAAGCAATGCGGCTCTGTATGCAAAATCAACCGCTGGTTTATCCTGTATACAAATAAGTGACCGCCAGTTTTCGTGCGAAGCCGGCATGCCTGGCTGGGCGCCTAACAGATCACGTGCGCACTGTGACCAGTATGCCTGGCCCGTCAACACGTTTTCCTCAAACACGCCGATCCCGAGCGCAGCGAATATCTTCTCGTGCCGCGCATCGTTTTCCAGCACAAGGTTCAGATATTCCTGCCTGATTATCGCCATCTCGTCTGCGGTGCTCGCCTTCTCCTTCTGCAAAGCGTCAAGAGCTTCCTGCCCGTATCTCAGCCAAACCCAGTTCACTCCGAAATGATTGGCAACCCGCCTGAGCACGTCGAAGCCTATATCTCCACCCTTTAACCACTTTCCCACTGCCTGCGGCGTGACTTCAACGGCGCGCGCAAGACTTGCAGCCTTCTCGTTGCGCTCCTTCAGAAGCTGCCTGAGCCTTCCAGGGAAGGTGTCCGTTGATTCGATAGAGGTCATTTTTGACTTGCCTTTCGCGTGAGGCAATGTGTAAGATGCCAACATTCAGTTTTGACTGTTATTCGTGAATCTGCCGTGGCTCGAACTTTTGATATCGATGAGTGTGCCGACTTTCTGAAGGTCGACAGGAACACCGCGCTTAAACTCGCCCAGCGGGGCGACCTCCCTGGTGCGCGCATTGGACGCGCATGGGTGTTCCTTGAAGACGACATTGTTGAATATCTGAGGGTCCGCGTCAGACAGCAGATGGTCGAACGCCAGAACGACAATGTAGTCGATGAGGCGTTAAGGGCTTCGATTGAAAAGACGCCTCCAACGCCATCACCTCTTCTGATGAAAATGCAGAACAGGGAGCGGGGCCGGCGCAAAATTCCTCCCGCCCTGCCTCCTCTACCAGAGCATGTCAGCGAGAGCGCTCGCGCGTAGGTTGGCATAGCGCGCGAGCATGCGTAGATCCTTGTGTCCTGTGATCTTGGCAATCTCGGTATCCCTGAGCCGGGTGCGCTCGAACAAACGGGACGTTGCCTCATGTCTGAGATCGTGGAAGTGAAGATCGAAGGCGCCGGCCGCTTCAAAGAGATTTACCCAGAAACGCGAGAGACGAGAGCTAAGAGCCTTGGCTTCCTTTGCATCAACTTCTCTCCTTTGTAACGGATCGGGCTTGAAAAATGGAAAGAGCAGTCCGTTGTCAAATTTGAACCCCTGCATCGAGGGCTCGTCGTTCGTGACTGCTGCAAAGTATGTGTTAAGGGCCGCGATGGCAACTGAGGTGAGGGGCACCTGACGCTTGTCCCCGTTCTTGGTGTCGTCGAGAAAGATCGTTCTCTGTCCCATGTCGACCTGAGCAACCTCAATGGTGTAGATCTCCTTCATTCGCATTGCAGTCTCCAATGCGAGGTCGAACATGCACTGATACGCGGGCCTGAAGTCATTCGCCAGTTCGCGTTCCCGCTCGCTTCCGTCAGGACGGATGGGCTTTCCTCCGGCGAGCAAACGTCTTGCCTCAACTTCCTCATGCTCAGCCAGTCGACGATCACGCGACTCGTCTTTTGGTAATGCCTTGGGCGCAAGGCCCGCGGTTACTGCCTCTGCATTGCGTGCCTCGAGATAGCGCCGGTCAGCCTCCGTATAAGTTGCATAGCGCTTCGGAAGCAACCTTATCGGGTTGATGATCAGCGGCTGTATCTTCTGCTTGCTGCCCCAGTCAAAGCACCTCGCGAGAGCCCCAACATGATGCCGGATCGTTGTTGGCGCGAGATTGTGGAACTGCTTCATCGCCGCAATCCACTTTTCGACCCAAGGATAATCGACGTCTTTTAAAGCGATTGTGCCGATGCGTGCGTTAAGAACATTCAAGCAACTCACATCGCTTGGAGGAACATAGCCTGATTTTAGATAACCGGTAATCACATCGGCAACAAAAGTAAACGTGCCGATGCGCTTGGACAACTCTTCGGGGACTATGCCTTGTCTCAGACAGGCTTCAAGATGAGCAACCCAGGCGTCACCTTCTTCCTCATTAGTAAAGGAGATGGTGTAGGGCTTGCCGAGCAGCGCCTTGTTCTTGACGATGTATTCCCACGAGTCACCGCGTTTGCGCTTAGAGGACATTTGTTAAGTCACCTCGACTTGGACGAAGCGAATTGTAAAGGCGGCTTACAGATTCGTGTCATCCCATCACCGGACTTTTAGGTGATCAAGGCAACATTCAGGAGGGGAAATCTGGTCGCGGTTGGCAGGGTGACGAACTCATGTCATCGCACTACACGACTGGACGCCGGTTGGCAGCGCCAACTTTTGGGGTGGCAGAGAGGGGTTTCTAGAGGGTTTCAGACCACTTAGCTGCGGTGCAGCATGCAGCTAAGTGTCTGATTTTACTGGAGGCGCGAGCCGGAGTCGAACCGGCCTAAACGGCTTTGCAGGCCGCTGCATAACCGCTTTGCTATCGCGCCGCAAGCGGACTGGAACCTCAGGACAGGTTCACAGATTTATCTGGCGGGAACCAGAAGAACCGAAGTTCTGGAAAGAACGACCGGCCTTCCAAACAAAAAGGGAAGCGCTGCTTCCCCTGATGTATGGAGCGGGAGACGAGGCTCGAACTCGCGACCTCAACCTTGGCAAGGTTGCGCTCTACCAACTGAGCTACTCCCGCATTGAACTGCTTCGCACCGCGCTGTATTTTTACTTCGCCAAACAACGCAATGCTTCGAAAACTGGAGCGGGAAACGAGGCTCGAACTCGCGACCTCAACCTTGGCAAGGTTGCGCTCTACCAACTGAGCTATTCCCGCGTGATACTGCATTTACTGCTACTGCCTCCGGTGTTTCGCGCTGCCCACATCGGAGAAACGAGATTATGGAGAAGCGCCTGAAACGTGTCAACCCCTTTTACCCGCCTCCTTTACTGAAAATATTTCTCTCCTGCGTCGGTGGGGTTCGAACATACTTTTGCGACTTCGCCCCCCACTCGTTCACACTTTCACGCGACGCCACCGCGCTCGCGAATCTGCGGCCACGCGAGCTTCATGTAGTAGAGCATCGACCAGATCGTCAGGAACGCGGCCAGATAGATCAGCCATAAGCCCCACACGCGCGTGTCGATCATCAGGCCGCCACCGAGCGGCAGCGGCCCGTAGAACAGCAGCATCGGAATTGCGATCATCTGGCATGCCGTCTTGAACTTGCCGAGCGAATTCACCGCGACGCTCTTCGACGCACCGATCTGCGCCATCCATTCGCGCAACGCCGAAATCGCGATTTCGCGCCCGACGATCACCAGCGCGATCGCCGAATCGATCCGCGCGAGCTGCACGAGCACGAGCAGCGCCGCCGTCACCATCAGCTTGTCGGCGACCGGATCGAGAAACGCGCCGAACGCCGAGGTCTGATTCCATTTGCGGGCCAGAAAGCCGTCGAACCAGTCGGTGAGCGCCGCCAGAATGAAGATCGTCGCGGCGGCGAGGTTGCGGTGCGCGAGGCTCATCATCATGTCGGGCAGATAGAACACACCGACGACGAGCGGGATCAGCACGATCCGCAGCCAGGTCAGGAATATCGGGAAATTAAACGGCATGGGGCAGGCGCAGCGTCTGACGAGTGAGTTGCAATTGTGCCGTGTCACAAGGCCTGCCACAAGCAAGGCGGCGCGGGCGTGGCGCGGCACGCTCAATGCAATTGCCGGTAAATCTGCTCCGCGAGCGCCTGCGAAATACCTTCGACGCTCGCCAGATCCTCGACGCTCGCGGCCACCACGCCGCGCAGCCCGCCAAAGCGCGCAAGCAGTCGCTGACGCCGCTTCGCCCCCACGCCTTCGAGCTCTTCGAGCCGCGACGTCTGGCGCGTCTTGCCGCGCTTCGCGCGCATGCCGGTAATCGCGAAGCGGTGCGCTTCGTCGCGGATCTGCGCGACCAGCATCAGCGCGGCGCTTTCCTTGCCGAGTTCGAGCGGCGTGCGGCCGTCGGCGAAAATCAGCGTCTCGAGGCCGACCTTGCGGCCCTCGCCCTTCGCGACGCCGACCAGCATGCCGGTATCGAGTCCGAGTTCCGTGAACACCTGGCGCGCGATTTCAACCTGACCCTTGCCGCCGTCGATCAATACGATGGTCGGCAGCACGCCACCCGCCGCGGCCGGCTCGGCGGCATCGGCGGCGAGCGACGGATCCGCGGCCGCCTCGCCTTGCGCTTCGGCGGCTTCGTCGGCGGCATTCGCGGCCGCCTGCGCGACCATCTTCTCGTAGCGGCGCGTGAGCACCTGACGCATCGCCGCGTAGTCGTCGCCGGCCGTGATGCCGGTGATGTTGTAGCGGCGGTACTCGGACGGCTGCATCTTGTGATGGTGATACACGACGCACGACGCCTGGGTCGCCTCGCCCATCGTGTGACTGATGTCGAAGCATTCGATGCGCAGATGCGCGAGATCGTCGCACTCCATGCCGAGCGTGTCGGTCAGCGCCCGTGTGCGAGCCTGTTGCGAACCCTGCTCCGACAGCAGCCGGGCGAGCGCGAGCCGCGCGTTCTGCTCGGCCATCGCGAGCCACGCGCGCCGCTGTCCCTGCGGCTGACGCAGCACCGTCACCTTGTGGCCCGCCTGTTCGATGAGCACGTCGACGAGTTCGCTCGCGGGCGCATGGCTGACCACCAGCACCGGTGGCACCCGATTGCCGAGGTAATGCTGCGCGATGAACGCTTCGAGCACTTCGGATTCGATGCCGCCCGGCAAGCGGCCTTTGCGGCGCTTGGACGGTGCGGCATCCGTGCCGGCAAGTTCGCCGGCATCGGCTTCTTCACCTTCTTCGATACCGTTGTCTTCCTCGTCCTCGGAGGGCATGTCCTGCGCGAGCGCAAGCGCGTCGGCCGTAGCGGACGAGTACGCCGCATCCTCCAGGCCTTCTTCGGCCTCCCGCGCGGCCGGGCTCGCATCGGCCCGCGCCTGCTCGTCGCCCTCTTCTTCGAGGCCGCCCTCTTCGGCCGTCAACGCGCTCTCCACGTGCGCGGGGAAATATGCCTTGTCGCCGAGATGACGTCCGCCGCGCACCATCGCGAGATTCACGCAGACGCGTCCGCCCAGCGCGACCACCGCGAGAATGTCGACATCGCTGTCGCCGCCGACTTCGATCGCCTGCTGATGCAGCACCGTCGACAGCGAACTCATCTGGTTACGCACCGCCGCGGCCTGCTCGAACTTCAGTTCGCTCGCGAACGCATGCATCTTCTGCTCGAGTTCCTTCATCACCTCGCCCTGGCGGCCGAGCAGAAAGCGCGACGCGTTCGCGACGTCGCGCGCGTAATCCTCCTCGCCGATATTGCCGACGCACGGCGCGGTGCAGCGGCCGATCTGATGCAGCAGGCACGGCCGCGTGCGGTTGTTGAACACCGAGTCTTCGCAGGTGCGCAACTGGAACACGCGCTGCAGGATCTGGATGCTTTCGCGCACCGCCCAGGCGCTCGGGAACGGACCGAAATACTGGTTCCTGCGATCGACCGAGCCGCGGTAATAGGCCATGCGAGGAAACTTGTGGCCGGTCAGCTTCAGGTACGGATACGACTTGTCGTCGCGAAACAGGATGTTGTAACGCGGCGTGAGCGCCTTGATCAGATTGTTTTCGAGCAGCAGCGCTTCGGCCTCGGAGCGCGTGACGGTCGTCTCGATGCGTGCGATGCGCGTGACCATCATCGCGATGCGCGGCGAGAGCTGCGTCTTCGTGAAGTAGCTCGAGACGCGCTTCTTCAGATCGCGCGCCTTGCCCACGTAGAGCACCGCGCCGCTCGTGTCGTAATAGCGATAGACGCCGGGCATATGCGGCAGTTGGGCGAGCACTTTTTTCGGCTCGAAAGCGACGGTTGCTTCGGATTCGGTCATGCGGGGTCGGTCGAGTGGGACAGTCTTGCGATGGGTCGCTTGTTGCATCGCAGGTTGCGCCGTGTTTTGCATATGTGTGCTGCACGCATATGTGCACGGCATGCGCGCCGCGCGTCGCGGGCACGCGCAATCGCGAGCGCGGCTTTAGAATCGCCAGTTTAGAACATTCCGCGTTCGTTCGAACCCCGCTTCGCGTCGCCGGAGCCAGCCGATCTGCCCGAGCCGCCATGTCCTCCGCCGCCCCTGCCCGCCCCGCATCTGTCAACCCCGCGTCTGTCAACCCGATCGCCTGCGATATCTTCTGCGCGGTGATCGACAATTTCGGCGACATCGGCGTCTGCTGGCGCCTCGCGCGCCAGCTCGCGAGCGAGCACGGCTGGCAGGTGCGCGTGTTCGTCGACGATCTGCACGCGTTCCAGAAGCTCTGTCCGTCGCTCGCGCCCGATCGCGCGCGGCAAACGCTCGACGGCGTCGTCATCGAGCATTGGCGCGAGCCGGCCCACGCGGGCGATAGGCTCGAAGTGGCCGACATCGTGATCGAGGCATTCGCCTGCGAGCTACCACCGGTCTATATCGCCGCGATGGCCGAACACGCGCGCGCGCCGCTCTGGTTCAACCTCGAATATCTAAGCGCCGAGGACTGGGTCGCCGATTTTCATCTACGGCCATCGCCGCATCCACGTTACCCGCTCAGCAAAACGTTCTTTTTCCCGGGTCTCGGCCCCGGCACCGGCGGCGTGCTGAAGGAACGGCATCTCGACGCGGCCCACGCCGCGTTCGAAGGCTCACCGGCGGCCCGCGCCGACTGGTGGCTCAAAACCACCGGTCACACGCCGCCGCCAGCCGACGCGACTGTCGTGTCGCTCTTCGCGTACGAAAACCCGGCCGTCGACAGCCTGCTCGAACAATGGCGCGACAACGCAAGCCCTATCGTGCTGCTCGTGCCGGAGGGGCGCATTTCCGGCGCGCTCGCGCGCTTTTTCGGGCTGCCGTCGTTTGCCGCGGGCGCGCACGCGGTGCGCGGCAATCTCAGCGCCCACGCGCTCGCCTTCACCGCGCAGCCGGACTACGACGCACTACTGTGGTCGAGCGACGTCAATTTTGTGCGTGGCGAAGATTCGTTCGTGCGCGCCCAATGGGCCGCGAAACCGTTCGTCTGGCACATCTATCCGCAAGCGGACGACGCGCATCTGCCGAAACTCGACGCCGCGCTCGCGCACTATGCGCGCACTCTGCCCGCCGATGCGCGCGGCGCGCTCGAGCACTTCTGGCACGCGTGGAACGGCGTGGGGCAGCCGGACTGGGCGGAATTCCTGCGCCACTATCCGGCGCTGAAACAACGCGCCGCCGACTGGGCGGAGGAACTCGCGCAAGCCGGTGACCTCGCCGGAAATCTGACCTCATTCGCAAAAAGTCAGTTAAAATAAGCGGTTATCCAACGGCCGACGACGCAAGCGCGGCCCGATTCCAGCAACGCCTCATGGTCAGCCTCGCTGACCAGTCCTCCCAGCGGAAACACGCCTCGCACTCCAACCTTCGAGTCGGGCACGCGAATGTCAAAAAAGGGACGTATGTTGCGGTGTGTTCGCGAATCGGCGCCACTCGTGTACACGCCCGCACAGGGTAAAAATCAGGTAACGGACAGGTGGAATAGCCGGGCAACCCCGCCGCTGGTCTCCCCCGCAGGCTGATCCCGTTTCAGGCATCTGCTGCACATCGCCGCTTCTTCACGCGGCGCGCGGCAGGCGATGGACGAAACGCCGAAGCCGCTTGGCGCCTATGCCGTTGAGCAACAGTTAAGCTATTTATCTCGTACAGGACAGTTTTTTATGAAGACCGCACAGGAACTCCGCACCGGCAACGTCGTGATGATCGGCTCTGACGCCATGGTCGTGCAGAAGGCCGAATACAACAAGTCGGGCCGTAACGCCGCCGTCGTCAAGATGAAGTTCAAGAACCTGCTGACCGGCGCAGGCATGGAAACCGTGTACAAGGCAGACGACAAGTTCGACGTCGTCGTGCTCGAGCGCAAGGAAGTGACCTACTCGTACTTCGCCGACCCGATGTACGTGTTCATGGACGCCGACTACAACCAGTACGAAGTCGAAGCGGAAATGATGGGCGACGCGCTGCACTATCTCGAAGACGGCATGGCTTGCGAAGTCGTGTTCTACAACGAGAAGGCGATCTCGGTCGAACTGCCGACCACGCTGGTACGCGAAATCATCTATACGGAACCGGCTGTCAAGGGCGACACGTCGTCGGGCAAGGTGCTGAAGAACGCCAAGCTGAACACCGGTTTCGAACTGCAAGTGCCGCTCTTCTGCAATATCGGCGACAAGATCGAAATCGACACGCGTACGCACGAGTACCGCAGCCGCGCGTAAGCGTCTGCCGGCCTCATCGGCCGCCTCCGGCGCCCTGCCGGCCGGCACAAAAAGCGCCCAATTTTGGGCGCTTTTTCTTTTTTGTCGCTTTGTGTATGGTTGAGGAAAACTTTACCGGGGCACCCCTCAAAATTACCATTCCGGCGCGCCGAATTCGCATCTCGCGTACAGGCAAGTCTTTGATCCAGCTTGGCAAATACCTTTGGCACACTCCCTGCTTCATGGAAAGTACGCTGGTACCGCTTATTTTCCAACGGGAGAGCACCATGAACAACGACATCGCTGAAGGCAAGTGGAAACAGATTGTCGGCAAGGCGAAGGCCGCTTGGGGCGAACTGACGGACGACGAACTGAAGAAGGCCGAAGGCCGCGCCGACAAGCTCGCCGGTCTGATCCAGGAACGCTATGGCAAGACCCGTGAAGAAGCAGAACTCGAAGTGCGCCGATTTTTCGATAGCAACCGGGATTTCTGACAGGAGTTGTGAAGGAACTACAGGCGCCGGCTCGCATCACGCGAAGCGACTTGGCCCGGCCGTGTTCCACCGCCAAAGGACCATTCGTACGCCTCCGTCATCGAGCCCATCGGAGCCCGCGCTGCGTGCCCTCAGTCTGGGCGACGCGCCGGGTATTTCATCCATCTAAAAATTGCGCTCGCCATGCCACACGCACTCATTGTTGAAGACGATCCCAATAGCCTGTCCGGCCTGTCCGCGATCCTCGCGGCCGACGGGTTCTCCGTCGACACCGCGACCACCCTCGCCGAGGCCCGGGCAGCGCTGACCCGCTTCATTCCCGACGTCGTGCTGGTCGATCTGAATCTGCCGGACGGCAGCGGTCTCGATCTGTTGCAGCATTTGCCCGCGCATCCGCCGGGCGGCGCGTTGCCGGTGATCGTGATGACCGGCAACGCAACGGTGGAAAGCGCGATCGAGGGCCTGCGACACGGCATCTGGGATTATCTGCTGAAGCCGGTCAACATCCCGCGTCTGCGCAGCCTGCTCGCGCGCATCCCGCGTCCGTACGAGCTGACCGAGGAAGTGCAGACGCTGCGCGCGGCGCTGCGCCAGCTCGGCCGCTTCGGCTCGATGCTCGGCCGCAGCGCCGCGATCCAGCACGTCTACGACACGATCGAACATCTCGCGCCGACCGAGGCCGCCGTGCTGATCTCCGGCGAGGCCGGCACCGGCAAGCAGATCGCCGCGCGCACGCTGCACGACATGAGCCGGCGCCGCAAAGGTCCGTTCATTACGTTCGACTGCCGCAGCGCGGCCGCCGGCGCCCTCAACCGTTCGCTCGACAGCGTGCTGTTCGGTCATGAGCGCGGCGCGTTCGGAGGCGCCGAGCAGCGCGAGCCAGGTCTCTTCGAGCAGGCGAGCGGCGGCACACTGTTCATCAATGAAATCACCGAGCTGCCGCGCGCGCAGCAGGAAGCGCTGCTGCGCGCGCTCGATTCGCAGACGTTCATGCGGGTCGGCGGCACCAATCAGATCGTGACCGACTTCCGGCTCGTCGCGTCGACGCGCAAGGCGCCGCGCGCGGCGGTCGCGGACGGCAGCCTGCATCAGGATCTCGCGCTGCGCCTCGAAGCCGCCGCGGTGTCGCTGCCGCCGCTGCGCGAACGCGGCGACGATCCGGTGCTGATCGCGCAGGCGGTCATCGACGAAATGAATCAGGACGCCACCGCGCGCGGTACGGCCGACGCCGCGAAGCAGGCCGGGCCGAACTTCCTGCGCGAATGCCTCGCCTACGACTGGCCGGGTAACGTGCGCGAATTGCAGGAGCGCGTGCGGCGCGCGTATCAGGCGTCGGGCGACGTGCTCGAATCGTTGCGCGCCGATGAGGCGGGCACGGCGAACGGCCGCGATCTGAATGGCAGCCGCGTGCAGGTGACCGTCGGCACGCCGCTCGCGGACGTCGAGGAAATGCTGATTCGCGCGACGCTCGACGCGGTCGGCGGTACCCGGCATCGCGCGGCGTCGCTGCTCGGGATCAGTCCGAAAACGCTATATAACAAGTTGCAGAGGATGCGGTTGAACTGAGGTCGAAGGTCTGAAGTCTGACGCCGAAAAAATGGCGCCTTGAATTTCTTCAAGGCGCCATTTTCTTTGCGGGGTTTTTCACGGACTCTCATGCAACCCCCAGGCAAGCGCGTCTATGCAAACGCGCTGCGCACCAGCTTCTGCGCTTCCACATAGCGTGGCTCGGCCATCAGCTTGTCCCACTTGAGCGCGTCGCCGCGCGGTCGCATGCGCTTGAGACGCCGGCGCGATTCCTTCGACGGCTTGAAGCGCAATGCATCGAGCACCTTCTCCGCTTCGTGCGGCTGATTGCAGATCAGCACCATGTCGCAGCCGGCCGCGAGCGCGGCGCTCGCGGCTTCGGTCAGCGTGCCGCCCTGGCGCGCGGCCTCCATCGACAGATCGTCGCTGAAAATCGCGCCTTCGAAACCGAGCTTGCCGCGCAGAATATCCTGCAGCCAGATGCGCGAAAATCCGGCCGGCTTCGCATCGACCTTCGGATAGACGACGTGCGCGGGCAGCACCGCGCCGAGCGACAGACCGAGCCAGTCGTACGGCGCGACGTCCTCGCGCAGGATCTCGTCGAGCGAGCGTTCGTCGACCGGCATCGCAACGTGCGAGTCCGCCTGCGCGAAGCCGTGCCCCGGAAAGTGCTTGCCGCAATTGCTCATGCCGGCGAGCGCGAGGCCGTGGTTCAGACTCTTCGCGAGCATCGCGACCACGCGCGGGTCGCGATGGAACGCGCGATCGCCGATCACCTGCGAATGGCCGTAATCGAGGTCGAGCACCGGCGTGAAGCTCATATCGATCCCGCAGGCGCGCAGCTCCGCGGCGAGGATATAACCGACCGCGGTCGCGACCCTGGTCGCATGCAGCACGTCACGATCCCACAGCGCGCCGAGCTTGCCCATCGACGGCAGCACCGTGAAGCCGTCGGTGCGAAAGCGCTGCACGCGGCCGCCTTCGTGATCGACGGCGATCAGCAGATCCGGGCGGATCGCGCGGATCGCAGCGGTCAACGCGACCAGTTGCGCGCGGCTCTCGTAGTGGCGCGCGAACAGGATCACGCCGCCGGTCATCGGATGAGCGAGGCGACGCCGATCGTCGCGGTTCAGCGTTTTGCCGACCACGTCGAGCATCACGGGTCCGGGTGTGGTTTTCATCGAATTCCGCTGGAAAGGAGTCTGAGGCAGGAACAAACAGAAGGACAAACACGGCCGGTACGGGCCGCGTTCAACGTTTTATTCGGTGGCGGATTGCGCGGACGATGCCTGTGCCCCGCCCGCCTGCTCCGTCTCCGCGATCACGAACGACACCGCGTAATCGCGCTCGTCGCTGATCGTCACGCGTGCGGTGATACCGCGCGCGTCGAGCCAGTCGGCCAGCTCGCCGGACGCGACCACCATCGGCTCGCCGCTCGGCTTGTTGAGCGTCTGCAGCGCGCGCCAGGTCATCGGCCAATGCATGCCGAGGCCGATCGCCTTCGAGAACGCCTCTTTCGCCGAGAAGCGCGTCGCCAGAAACGCGAGGCCGCGCGCGGCCGAACGGGCCTGGCGCGCGTGATAGACGCGCAGCTCGTCGGCACCGAGCACCTTCTCCGCGAAACGGCCGTTGGTGCGCGTCATCACCGCGGCCACGCGGCTCACCTGAACGATGTCGGTGCCGATGCCGTAGATCGCCATGCGTACGTGCGCCCCTGTCGCTTCGTCAGGCGCGCGCGCCGAGACGCGCGGCGACCATGATCGCCTTCATCTCGCGCACGGCGTTGTCCCAACCCACGAAGATCGCGTGTGCGACGATCGCATGGCCGATATTGAGCTCGACGATCCCGTCGATCGCCGCGATCTGCTGCACGTTCGTGTAGTGCAGACCGTGGCCCGCGTTCACCTTCAGGCCGAGCGACGCGCCGAATTCGACCGCGCGCACGATGCGCTCGTACTCGTGCTGCTGCGCGGTGGGATCGTGCGCTTCCGCGTAACGGCCGGTGTGCAACTCGATCACCGGCGCGCCGGCTTCGTGCGCGGCGCGAATCTGCGTGTCCTCCGGATCGATGAACAGCGACACGCGCGAGTTCGCGTCCGCGAGTTGCCGGCACGCGGCGCGCACCGCCTCGAACCGGCCGGCGACGTCGAGGCCGCCTTCGGTCGTCAGTTCCTGGCGCTTTTCCGGCACGAGGCACACGTCGTGCGGCTGCACTTCGCATGCGATGTCGAGCATCTCCCGCGTGACCGCGCACTCGAGATTCATGCGCGTTTTCAGCAGCGGGCGCAGCGCGCGCACGTCGGCATCGACGATATGCCGGCGGTCTTCGCGCAGATGCAGCGTGATCGCGTCGGCGCCGGCCTCCTCGGCCATCAGCGCGGCGCGGATCGGATCGGGATAGGACGTGCCGCGCGCATTACGCAGCGTGGCGACGTGGTCGATGTTGACGCCGAGGTCGATCACGGTCGGCGAGGTAAGAAAGAAGCTCATAGGTTCTGCAGGTCGATCAGGATCTGGCGGGTCGCGAGCGGCGCGCCGCCGAGATAGGTGTTGAGCAGGAAGCGCATCAGCGTTTTGCTTTGCGCGACGGTCTGCGCTCGATGGTAATCGTCCTGTTCCATATCGAGCAAGGTTTGTCCCGATATCACCGGCCATTGCACGGGCCATTCGTCCGATGCCTCGCGCACGCCGCGCTCGGGATCGAACACGTAGCGGCCTTCGGCGAGCACCGCCTTACGCGTGACGGTGTGATCGAGCGCCATCGCGTAACCGGTCTCGCGCAGCAGCACGCGCTCGAACGAGCGCAGCACCTGCACGGGCGGCTCGTCGTGCGCGAGCCGCGTCAGCGTGACGACGTAATGATGGAACAGTTGCGGATGCGGGTCTTCGCGCGCGCAGAATTTGACCAGCAGTTCGTTGACGTAGAAGCCGCACAGCAGCGCGTCGCCGGTCAGCGGCAGCATGCCGCCGACCCATTCGGCGCCGGTCAGCGTGCGCACTTCGGATTTGCCCGACCACGCGAGCGACAGCGGCTGGAAGGTCTGCAGCACACCGCGCAGCGCGGAGTGCGGGCGTTTCGCGCCCTTCGCGACGAGCGCGAGACGGCCGTGATCGCGCGACAGCACGTCGATGATCAGGCTGGTCTCGCGATACGGGTAGCTATGCAGCACGAACGCGGGCTGCTCGGTGATCCGGTATTCGGAAGCAGAGGTGCGCGGCGCGCGGCGCGCCGGTGTGTTTTTCGCGGAGGATTTCCTCGCGCTACGTGCAGGCCGCGACGGTTCGCGCTCCGGTTCGTCCGGAGCGGCGTCGGAAGTCAGCGTCATCCATGCGTCATTCGTACCCATACGCCCGAAGCCCGGCTTCGTTGTCGGCCCAGCCGCTCTTCACCTTGACGAAGGTTTCCAGATAGACCGGCCCGTCGAACAGCCTGGCCATGTCGAGGCGCGCCTCGGTACTGATCTGCTTCAGCTTCGCGCCCTTCTGGCCGATGATCATCGCCTTGTGCGTATCGCGATCGACGAGGATAGTCGCGAAAATGCGCCGCAGACGCCCTTCGGTTTCGAACTTGTCGATCAGCACGGTACTCGTGTACGGCAGTTCGTCACCGGTCCAGCGGAATACTTTTTCGCGCAGGATCTCCGCGGCGAGGAAGCGCTCGCTGCGATCGGTCAGGTCGTCCTCGCCATAGATCGGCTCGCCTTCCGGCAGAAACGGCTTGATGGTCGCCATCAGGCGCTTGATGTCGTCGGGATTCTTCGCCGACAGCGGCACGATTTCGTTGAACTCGCGTAGCGTGCTCATCTGCTGCATGAACGGGAACAGGGAGTCTTTGTCCGACACGCGATCGAGCTTGTTCGCGATCAGCAGCGTCGGCACCTTCGCCGGGATCAGGTCGAGCACCTTCTGATCGTCTGGGCCGAAGCGGCCCGCTTCGATCACGAACAGGATCGCGTCGACCGACGTCAGCGTCGACGTCACCGCGCGATTGAGCGAGCGGTTCAGCGCGCCGCTGTGTCTGGTCTGGAAACCGGGCGTATCGACGAAGATGTACTGCGCGTCGTCGATCGTGTTGATGCCGGTGATGCGATGGCGCGTGGTCTGCGCCTTGCGCGACGTGATGCTGACTTTCTGGCCGACCAGCGCGTTCATCAGCGTGGATTTGCCGACGTTCGGGCGGCCGACGATCGCGACCATGCCGCAACGAAAACCAGTGGGAGTGGGAGCGTTCATATTCGGACTACGGCAGGTTCGGTTCGGTGCGCGGGATGCGCGCGCCGATGGCAATCAATGGCCCGCATCGGCGACGCGCGTTTGCACCGCGCCGGCGACGCCGGGTTCGTGTTCGGCGGGCGCCGGCACAACCGATGCGACCGGCACGGAGGTGACGCTCGGCGTGACTGTGCTCGGTGCGGTTTCGCGGCCGCGCTGGCGGTCTGCGCCGCGTGCGGGGGCTTCGGCTTTGAGGTCGGAGGCTTTGTCCGCCGCGGGCTTTTCAGTGGGCTTGTCGGACGACTGTTTGTCCGCGGGCCTCTCGGACGGCTTGTCAGCGGCTTTGTCGGTGACTTTTTCAGCCGGCTTCTCGCCGGTTTTGTCGCTTCCATGGATGGCTGCGCGGTCGGCTTTCTCCGTCTTTTCGGCGCGTTCCGCCTTGTCCTGCCCGCTGTATTCGACATGAGCGGCACGGATCACCGCCAGCGGCGCGCCCGCGGTTGCCGGCGCGGCGCGCTCGGTCGCGGATTTTTCAGCGGCGGCCTTTTCCGTGACGGGTTTGTCCGCATGCGCCTGCGTGGCCGCCGCGCGAGCCTCGCCACGCGCCGTGCCGCGCTCGCCCTTGCGATCCGGCGTGCGCAGATCCAGCGCGGCCTGGACACCGGTCACGCCGGGTACGATTTCCGGCTCGGCGTTTTTCGCGGCACGCGCCCCCTTCGAACGCTTCGGCTTCGCGACCACCGCGGGTGCGGCGGCCATCACCTCATCAAGCGCCTTCTTGGCGGCCGCCTGCTCCGCCGCGCGACGGCTCGCGCCCGATCCGGACACCTTCACGTCCAGCTTCGGCACCGTGCATTCGACTTCGAACTGTTGATTGTGCGCCGCACCATGGGTGGCCACCACCGTGTAGGTCGGCAACGCGATCTTGTGGCCCTGCAGATACTCCTGTAGCAGCGTCTTCGCGTCCTTGCCGAGCGTGCGCGGGTCGATATGGTCGAGAATCGGTACGTAAAGGCGCTTGATGACCGTCTGCGCGGCTTCGAAGCCGCCGTCGAGGAATACCGCGCCCAGCACTGCCTCGAGCGTATCCGCGAGGATAGACGGGCGACGGAAACCGCCGCTGCGCAGTTCACCTTCGCCGAGCCGCAGGCCTTCCGAAATATTGAGTGCCTGCGCGATTTCGTAAAGCGACTGCTGCTTTACCAGATTGGCGCGCACGCGCGACAGGTCGCCTTCGTCGAGTTTGCCGAAACGTTGGAACAAAAGCGCAGCCACCGCGCAATTCAGAACGGAGTCGCCGAGAAATTCGAGCCGTTCGTTATGCGTGGCGCTATGACTGCGGTGCGTTAAAGCCTGGCGCAACAATTCCGCATTGCGAAATTCGTAGCGCAAACGGCTTTCCAACGGAGATAGGGGCATGGGGCAGAGTATAACGCGGGCGCCGGACCCGGCGGAAACGCGGGGCGCGCGCGGAAAAAGCGTGGTGAAGCGACGTTACCGCGAGTTCTTAAAGTAGCGTGACAACACGCCGCGAGCGATCCGACCGGATACCGATGATGCGCGCGGCGTGTGTAAAGCAATCACGAAGCGATCAACGCATGTGACTCACTGGAATGAGCCGATACGTCGCAAATCGCTGAAGTTCATCCAGATAAAAAATGCGCGGCCGACGATATTGCGATCAGGAGCAAAACCCCAGTAGCGGCTATCCGCGCTGTTGTCGCGGTTATCACCCATCATGAAGTAATTGCCCGGCGGTACTTTGCAGATCACGCCGCGGGCGTTGTACGTGCAGTTGTCGCGATACGGATAATCTTCCGCGCCGACAATGAACGGCGGCACCGCCGGATTATTCAGAATCGCATTCTTGCGGCCGTCGATATCTTCTTCAAACTGCTTCGCATAACCGAGGCGTTCTTCGTCGAGATAATCGGGCAGCGGCGTTTCGGGCACCGGTTTGCCGTTGATCGTGAGCTTCTTGTCCTGATACTCGATCACGTCGCCCGGCAGGCCGATCACGCGCTTGATGTAGTCGACCGATTCGTCCTTCGGATAACGGAACACCACCACGTCGCCACGTTGGACCGGACTGCCCTGGGTGATCTTCGTATTGGTGATCGGCATACGAAGACCATATTCGAATTTATTGACGAGGATGAAGTCGCCCACCAGCAGCGTCGGCACCATCGAACCCGAAGGGATCTTGAACGGCTCGACCACGAACGAGCGCACCACGAACACCACCAGAATCACCGGGAAAAAACTCGCCGTATACTCAAGCCACCACGGCTGACGCAGTTTGTCGTCACGCAGGCGCGCCCGCGTTTGCGCTGCGTTTTCGTCGGCGAAACGCTCGCCGATGCGTGCCTGCTGACGGTCGAATTCGGCGACCGCGGCTTCCGCCGCGCGGCGCCGTCTCGGCAGGAAAACCAGTTTGTCCGCGACCCATGCGACACCCGTCAAAATAACGAGCACAAAAAGAATCAGCGCAAAATTCATAGGGTTCCGTTATTCAGCTTATTTGTCTTCGACACGCAGGATAGCGAGGAAAGCCTCCTGTGGAATCTCGACCGAGCCCACCTGCTTCATTCGCTTCTTGCCTGCCTTCTGCTTTTCGAGCAGTTTCTTCTTACGCGTAATGTCACCGCCGTAGCATTTTGCCAGCACGTTCTTACGCAACGCTTTAATGTTTTCGCGCGCAATGATGTTCGAACCGATCGTGGCCTGCACCGCCACGTCGTACATCTGACGCGGAATCAGTTCGCGCATTTTCGCCGCCACTTCGCGGCCGCGATACTGGCTTTGAGAACGGTGCACGATAACCGACAATGCATCGACCTTGTCGCCGTTAATCAGCATGTCGACCTTGACGACGTCGGACGCGCGGTATTCCTTGAACTCGTAATCCATTGACGCATAGCCGCGCGAGATCGACTTCAGGCGATCGAAGAAATCGAGCACGACTTCGCCCATCGGAATTTCATACGTGAGCTGGACCTGACGGCCGTGGTACTGCATATTGATCTGCGTGCCGCGCTTCTGCGTGCACAGCGTGATCACCGCGCCGACGTAGTCTTGCGGCATGTACAGGTTCACGGTGACGATCGGCTCGCGCACTTCCTCGATCTTCGACGGCTCCGGCATCTTGGCCGGATTTTCGACCATGAGGGTCGTGCCGTCGCGCTGCAGGACTTCGTAGACGACGGTCGGCGCCGTGGTGATCAGGTCCATGTCGAATTCGCGCTCGAGACGTTCCTGCACGATCTCCATGTGCAGAAGACCGAGGAAGCCGCAACGGAAACCGAAACCGAGCGCCTGCGACACTTCCGGTTCGTACTGGAGCGACGCGTCGTTGAGCTTGAGCTTTTCGAGCGAGTCGCGCAGCGCGTCGTACTGATTCGCTTCGACCGGATAGAGACCGGCGAACACCTGCGGCTTCACTTCCTTGAAGCCCGGCAGCGGCTCGGCCGCCGGCTGGTTCACGAGCGTGACGGTGTCACCGACCTTCGCCGCCGCGAGTTCCTTGATGCCGGCGATGATGAAGCCCACCTGCCCGGCCGACAGCGATTCGAGATTCTTCGACTTCGGCGTGAACACGCCGATATGCTCGACCGGATATTGCGCGCCGGTCGCCATCAGACGAATCCTGTCCTTCGGACGCAGCGTGCCGTTGACGATACGCACGAGCATCACGACGCCGACGTAGTTGTCGAACCATGAGTCGATGACCAGCGCCTGCAGCGGTGCCTCCGGATCGCCCTTCGGCGGCGGCACTTTCGCGATCAGCGCTTCGAGCACGTCTTCGACGCCGAGGCCGGTCTTCGCGCTGCAATGCGTCGCGTCGGTCGCGTCGATACCGATCACGTCCTCGATTTCGGCGATCGCATTTTCGGGGTTTGCCGCTGGCAGGTCGATCTTGTTGAGCACCGGCACCACTTCGACGCCGAGCTCGATCGCCGTGTAGCAGTTGGCGACGGTTTGCGCCTCTACGCCCTGGCTCGCGTCGACGACGAGCAACGCGCCTTCGCAGGCGGACAGCGAGCGGCTGACTTCATATGAGAAGTCGACATGGCCCGGCGTGTCGATCATGTTCAGGTTGTAGACGCGCCCGTCGCGAGCGCGATATGTGAGTGCGGCGGTTTGCGCCTTGATGGTGATACCGCGCTCGCGCTCGAGATCCATCGAGTCGAGCACCTGTGCTTCCATCTCGCGGTCGGACAGGCCGCCGCAAATCTGGATGATGCGATCGGCGAGCGTCGACTTGCCATGGTCGATGTGCGCAATGATCGAGAAGTTACGAATATGATCCATTCAGTGCCGATCAAGCGAAAAGGCGCGCCCGGACAATAGCGGAGCACGCCTTGTAAGTAGGTGAAAAACTTATCTATTTTAGCCGAAAAGGCCATCGGCCGGCGCATCTCGCAAAGCCCAGACCTCAAGAGCGCACGGAAGAGGCAGGAAATTCGATGTGGACGGTACCAGCGGCGCGTATGAACCGCGCGATCCAAAAAAGCTGTCTCAGGATGCGGCGGCTGCGCGCGAGGAACAGGCGACCAGCGCGGCACGCACCCGCGCTTCGTCGAGATGGTAGTGACACAACTCGACGCTCTCGCAGACGAGAACCGGTACCAGCTCGTTGTAACGTGCTTCCAGCAACGGATCCGTGTCGACGTCGACCACGGTCAGCTGCGCGCCGAACTCGGCCAGCAACGGTTCGAGCGCGGCGCGCATGTCTTCGCACAAGTGACACCACGCGCGCCCGTAGAGCGTGAGCGATGCCGTCTTCGTCATTTCGGTGCGCGCGGACGGATCGGCACGAACTGCGTGTTGTCGCCGCGGCGAACCAGCAGCGCGACCATCTTCTGCGTATCGAGATGCGAGGTCAGATCGTCGAACTGCTTCGCGCTCGTGACGTCCGTGTCGCCGACCCGCAGAATGATGTCGCCCTTCTGCAGTCCGACGCGCGCGGCCGGGCCGTCGACCGCATCGATCTGCACGCCGTTGTGGATCTTCAGATCCTTCTGCTGGTCGGCGGGAATATCGCTGACCGCGATGCCGAGCGCGTTCGTCGCGCGCTGCTTCGGCTGCTGCGGCTTCTTCTGATCCGCCTTCGCGACTTTGTCCGGCTGCATTTCGGCGATCGTGACAGGCAGTTCGCGCGTCTGACCCTTCCGCCAGATCGTAATCGTCGTCTTCGTGCCCGGTTTCGTATCGCCGACCATGCGCGGCAGGTCCGTCGCGGTGTCGACCGAATGACCGTTGAATTTCAGGATGATGTCGCCCGGCTGCACGCCGGCCTTGTCCGCCGGGCCGCCCGGCTCGACGCTGCTGACCAGCGCGCCCTGTGCCTTCGGCAAGCCAAGCGAATCGGCAACGTCTTTCGTCACTTCGCCGATCGCGACAGCGATGCGGCCGCGCACCACCTTGCCCGAACTCTTTAGCTGATCGGCCACGCGCATCGCTTCGTCGATCGGAATCGCGAACGAGATCCCCATGAAACCGCCGGTGCGGCTATAGATCTGCGAGTTGATGCCGATCACTTCGCCCTGCATGTTGATCAGCGGACCGCCCGAGTTGCCCGGATTGACGGCCACGTCAGTCTGGATAAACGGCAGATAGTCGCCGGTGTCACGCCCCTTCGCACTGACGATGCCCGCCGTCACCGTGTTCTCGAGCCCGAACGGCGAGCCGATCGCGACGACCCATTCGCCGACGCGCACCTTGTTCGAATCGCCAATCGTGATGGTCGGCAGGTTCGATGCATTGATCTTGACGACCGCGACGTCGGTGCGATCATCGACGCCGATCAGTTTCGCCTTGAATTCGCGCTTGTCGGTCAACGTGACGTAAATGGTGTCCGCATCGTCGACGACGTGCGCATTGGTCATTACGTAGCCGTCCGCCGACAGGATGAAGCCCGAGCCGACCCCGCTGTTCTGCTCGGGATCGTTGTTGTCCGGCGTATCCTGGCTGCCGCCGCTGCCGCCACCACTGCCACCGCCGCCATTATCGCCGCCGCGCGGCACACCCGGAGATTGCGGCGACTGCGGCAACGGAATGCCGAAGAAGCGGCGGAAGAATTCCGACATGTCGCCGTCGTCCATGCCCGGCGGCAGGCCGCCGCGGGCACCGCTGTTCGACACGCGCGTTGTCGTGCGGATGTTGACGACCGCCGGGCCGACCTTGTCGACGAGGTCAGTGAAGTCGGGCAGATTGGCGGCGGGAGCCGCCGACGCCATATGCGGTACGAGCGGCAAACACGCCGCCACCACTACGGCCGCGAGGAATTTGCGCACCGAGAAAGTCGTCATATCGTAGCAAGCCGAGGGATTTCAGGATTCGGAGGGTTACTTCGGAGCTTTGTATTCTATGGCAGACGCAAATTGCTGCAATGTGGTTTGGGGCACTTCACCGAGCAGGGTAATCCAGAAGTTACCGCTGCGCTTGACCAGTACGTGAGTCGCGCCGCTATTGCCCGTGCCTTCCTTGCGCGAATTGTTTTCGACCGGCTCCACGAACACCGAAATGGCCGCGAGGCCGTCGGAAAATACTGCCTGATCGACCGGAATGGGCGGCTGCCCCGCTTCGCGCGACGCCATCGGACGGCGCAACTGGCGGATCATCCGGAAGCCCGGCACCGACGGCGTGATCTGCCAGCCCTGCGCGGCCATGTCCACCGGCTCGACCGGCGGCCGCACGACGGTCCACCCCGCCAGATTACGAATGCCGTTGACGATGCCGGCCTTGTCGACCGGCACGCCGATGCGCACCTGGGAAAAAGACAACTGTTCTAGCACCTGGCCGCTCGGGTCGAGCGTTTGCGCGCGCAGCAACAGGCCGGTCTTCTTGTCGGCCCACAGCTTGTATGCGAAACGGTATGAGTCTTTCGGATCGAGTTCCATCACGAGACTGTCGACGCCCGCGACGCGGTCGTCGCCAAGCATCTTCGGCTCGTAGACCGACAATACCTGCTCACCGCTCACGGCCAGCAGCGCGGGGAAAGAATCCTTGTTCTGGCGCTTTTCGACGACTACGAGATGCCGCTCCGGCACGAACGTGAACATATCGTCGTTGTGCCGCAGCATCTTGCGCGGCTTGCCGTCGAGGCTTTCGAGTTGCTCGAACTGGCCGTCCGTGTGGGTGGAGTAATGCGCGATGCGCGACGTCTGCACGAAATCGCCGCGCTGGTAGACAAACGCGCCCTCGTAATTCTGCTGCTGGGCGGCCTGATGGATGCGGTCGAGCAGTTCCGCCGCCGCGCGACGGACGGCGACTGGATCTTCGGTTTGTGCAAAGACCCGCGGTGTGGCGGACAACAATACGGCTGCGCAGAACAGGAATGCCGGCAACCGCCCCCAGATAGTCGTTTTATTCAACCGCGAAGTCTGCATCAAACTATTGGCCCTGCGTGGAGACTGAGGCAGCGCGAATCACCGGCATCGAGCCAGCCATGACCGGTTGCTGCGCGAACTGCTGGTGAGCTTCGAGATATTGATCGAGGCTGGCGTCGCGAATGATGTTGGAGTCTTGCGACGACTGCACCGGCACCGACGCCATTGCGACGCGCTGTACCGCGTCGCCGCGCGACGCCAGTTGCGCGGCAGGACCGCCCGGCACGCCCTGCAATTGCGGCACGACGATCCACGTAAGCGTGGCTGCCGCGGCGGCAACGGCAAAGGCCGGCACGACACGGCGGCGCAGCCCGAGCAGACGGCGCGTGACGGCCGTGGAAGGCGCGGCGGCCGGCGCGAGCACATGCGGCTCGCTTTCGAGACGCGCGGCGAAACCGCTCAGAAATGCGCTGCTCCTTGCGGGGCTGATCGCCAGATCGTCGGAACGCAGCGCGTCGCCGATCAGATGGTAGCTCGACCAGACGGCATGATCCTCGCCGTCGAGCCCGGAAAGAAACTTGTCCAGATTCAGATGCTCTTCGTCGAACAACTCGCCGTCGACAAAGGCGGACAGACGCTCGCCGTGCGAACCTGCTTGCGATTGCATCGAGACCGACCCCATGATGCTCCCCATCTTTACAAATACCCCGTAGTGACACCACTAATCCAGATATTGCACCCATGCCCCGCTCAGTCGGCTGGACGCTTATGGACGTTTACCAGCGCTTGCCTTCGGGTGTGTCAAGCAATGGGCGCAATTTTGCCGCAATGGCTTCGCGAGCGCGGAAAATTCGTGATCTGACTGTGCCAATTGGGCAACCCATCATCTCGGCGATTTCCTCGTAGCTCAAACCCTCAATTTCTCGAAGAGTAATGGCGGTGCGCAATTCTTCCGGCAAAACCGCCATCGCAGCATTGACCGTTTCGGCGATCTGCTTGCTCATCAACATCGACTCAGGCGTGTTGATATCCCTTAGTTGGTCGGCGTCCGAGAAAGTTTCAGCTTCTTCAGCATCCGCTTCGGTCGATGTCGGCGCGCGCCGGCCTTGAGTGGCAAGGTAGTTCTTCGCGGTATTGACCGCAATCCGGTACAACCACGTATAAAACGCCGATTCCCCGCGAAACTGTGGCAATGCGCGATATGCCTTGATAAAGGCGTCCTGCGCGACGTCTTCGACTTCGGCGGGGTCCCGCACGAGACGCGAGATCAGCCGGAGAATCTTGCGGTGGTATTTGGAGACCAGAAGCTCGAACGCGGCCTTGTCGCCCTTCTGGACGCGCTCGACCAGCACCTGATCAATTTCTTTTTCGCTCACCTGATAAATCCGTTAACTATAGGGCGCATGGCGGGGGACCATTGTAGCGTCCCCCCCATAAGGGCACGTTACTACGGTAACAGCGGTTACAGTCGTTACAGTCAGGCGCCGGCCGCGCGCCGGCCGAGCACGGAAAGCTCACGGAAAACGGCGGCCGGCAACGCGTCGGCCGGGAGCAGCAAGATACGCGCGCAGCCGCGTGGGACGCGCATTTGAGCACGCTTTCGGCGACCTTCAGGCTCGAGCGCGAGCACCAGCAAAAGGCCGCTCCACTGCGCACAGCCGGCTACGCCGCCTCGCGCGAGCAGCGTGCCCGCCTCGTTCCAGGCAGAAATCTCGTCCCGTCCGATTTGCAGCGCGACCGGCTGCGCCGCGTCATGCCTCGCCGCGCACAGCGCGAGCAGCGCCGCTACGGCAAGCGTCAGCGGAACGGCCCGCCACGCGCCCAGATGCGGCGCGAGGCAGGTATAGACAGCTAACGTCGCAATCAGCACGAAAGCCCCCAGCGCGACGCGCAGCGCGAGCGAGCGACGCAGCGCGATCCGCTGCGTCGCCCTGCCCAGCGTTGCCGCTTCGGGAGAAAGCGCCGGCGGAGCCGGCGTCGTTGACTGGCGCGTCACCCGTTATCGGTCGATCAGGCGCGCTTGAACACCAGCGTGCCGTTCGTGCCGCCGAACCCGAACGAGTTCTTCAGCGCGACGTCGATCTTCATTTCCCGCGCGGTGTTCGCGCAGTAATCGAGATCGCAGGTCGGATCCTGATTAAAGATGTTGATGGTCGGCGGCGAGACCTGGTGATGCACGGCGAGCACCGTAAACACCGACTCAAGACCGCCGGCGCCGCCCAGCAGGTGGCCCGTCATCGATTTGGTCGAGTTCACGACCATGTTTTTGGCGTGATCGCCGAAAGCCCGCTTGATGCCGGTCGTTTCCGCGAGGTCGCCGAGCGGCGTGGACGTGCCGTGCGCGTTCAGATAGCTCACCCGATCGGCGTTGATGCCCGCGTTCTTCAACGCGGCCAGCATGCAGCGGCGGGCGCCATCGCCGTCTTCGAGCGGAGCGGTCATGTGATACGCGTCGCCGCTCATGCCGTAGCCGCCGACTTCCGCGTAGATCTTCGCGCCGCGCGCCTTCGCGTGCTCGTACTCTTCGAGCACCATCACGCCGGCGCCCTCGCCGAGCACGAAACCGTCGCGGTCCTTGTCCCACGGACGGCTCGCGGTCGCCGGATCGTCGTTGCGTTGCGACAGCGCGCGCGCCGCCGCGAAGCCGCCGATACCGAGCGGCGACACGGTCGATTCCGCGCCGCCCGCGATCATCACGTCGGCGTCGCCGTATTCGATCAGGCGCGAAGCCTCGCCGATGCAGTGCAGACCGGTCGTACAGGCGGTGACGATCGACAGATTCGGCCCCTTGATGCCGAACTTGATCGACAGATGGCCGGAGATCATGTTGATGATCGAAGCCGGCACGAAGAACGGCGAAATACGGCGCGGGCCACGATTGAGCAGTTCGGTTTGCGTGATTTCGATCATCGGCAGACCGCCGATGCCCGAACCGACCACGACGCCGATGCGCTCCGAATTCTCGTCGGTGACTTCGAGCCCGCTGTCCTGCATCGCCTGGATGCCCGCGGCCACGCCGTAATGGATGAACGTATCCATGTGGCGCGCTTCCTTACCGGGGATGTAGTCCTCGATATTGAAGCCCTTCACCTCGCCGGCGAAACGAGTCGAGAAGTTCGACGCATCGAACTTGGTGATATTGGCAATCCCAGACTTGCCGGCGACCAGATTGGCCCAGCCGTCGGCAACATTATTGCCAACAGGCGAAATCAGCCCCAGGCCTGTAACAACAACACGACGGCGGCTCACGGTAACCCCTTTTTCATAGATGACAAAAGCAAAAGCCACAGCGGCCACAGGAATCCGCCCTGTGTGCCCTGTGGCTGTTTAAGTCGGCAATCGCGCGGAAAGTTGCGCTGTCAACATCGCTGGCTCCTGCATGGCAAGCGGCGCGGAGAAAAGGACCAGCCCCGCTGGCGCCGGCACACGGCACGGCGTCATGCGCCGCCGACGCAGAAACGCAGGCGCGAATGACCTTAGGCCTTGACGTTCGCGCGAGCGTAGTCGATCGCTTGTTGAACGGTCGTGATCTTCTCGGCTTCTTCATCCGGAATTTCCATGCCGAATTCGTCTTCGAGGGCCATTACGAGCTCGACGGTGTCGAGCGAGTCGGCGCCGAGATCGTTCACGAACGACGCTTCGTTCTTGATTTCCGCTTCCGCAACGCCCAGTTGTTCCGCGACGATCTTCTTGACGCGCTGTTCGATATTGTCCATTACCCCTCCAAGGGAAAAGAAGTTCAAAAATACAGGTGCGCGCATTTTATCAGGTTTGACCCGGCAAAAAAGCCGCGCATCGGGTTCCTGTCAAGGCATGCGCCTCATGCTTCTACAAACGCATCAAGGCGCGGATAGTAACCGAAATTGGTTATTGCATATACATGCCGCCGTTCACGTGCAGCGTCGTGCCGGTGATGTAACCCGCCTGCGGCGACGCGAGGAACGCGACCGCATGCGCGATGTCTTCCGGGCTGCCGAGACGGCCGAGCGGGATCTGCGTCTTCAGCGCGGTTTGCTGCTCTTCGGGCAGCGCCTTCGTCATGTCGGTGTCGATAAAGCCCGGCGCGACGCAATTGACCGTGATGCCGCGGCTGCCGATCTCGCGCGCGAGCGCGCGGGTCATGCCAGCGACCCCGGCCTTCGCCGCCGCGTAGTTGATCTGCCCCGGGTTGCCGGCCGAGCCGACCACCGAGGTGATGTTGATGATACGGCCGCCCCGGGCCTTCATCATCGGACGCAGCACCGCGCGCGACAGGCGGAACACCGACTTCAGGTTGGTGTCGATCACCGCATCCCAGTCGTCGTCCTTCATGCGCATCGCCAGTTGGTCCTGCGTGATGCCGGCATTGTTCACGAGCACGTGCAGCGCGCCGAATTCCTTGACCGTGCCGTCGATCAGCGCTTCCGCCGCCGCCGCGTCGTTCACGTCGAGCACCGCGCCGCGGCCGTTCACGCCGGCCGCGTTGAACGCTTCGGTGATCGCGGCCGCGCCGCTTTCACTGGTCGCGGTACCGATGACCGTCGCGCCCTGGCGCGCCAGTTCCATCGCGATCGCACGGCCGATGCCGCGCGACGCGCCCGTCACGATTGCGATCTGCTTGTCGAGAGTCTTTTCCATCTGTCAGTCCGGATGCCCGTTAAAAGGGCTCGTTATTTTTGCTGGTTCTGCTGCCGAGGAATGCCGCGTTATTGCGGCACACGGCTCCGTCGACGCTTGCGAACGGCGAGCTCAGCCTGCCGCCACGAGCTTCAGCGTTTCTTCGAGCGACGCCGGATCGAACACCGATGCGCCGGCGAGATTGCCATCGATACGCCTGGTCAGGCCCGCAAGGACCTTGCCCGGACCGCACTCGATCACGTGCGTGACACCCTGCGCGGCCATCGCCTGAACACACTCGACCCAGCGCACCGGACCGGCCGCCTGGCGTACCAGCGCGTCCTTGATCGCGGCGGGTTCGTTGACCACCGCGACGTCGACATTGTTGATGACGGGAATCGACGGCACCTGCACGTCGATGCTCGCGAGGTATTCGCGCAACTGGTCCGACGCGGGCTTGAGCAGCGACGAGTGGAACGGCGCCGACACCGGCAGCGGCAGCGCGCGCTTCGCGCCTTTCGCCTTCGCGACTTCGCAGGCCTTCTCGACCGCGGCCTTGTGGCCCGCGATCACGACCTGCGCCGGCGCGTTGAAATTGACTGCCTCGACGACGCCCGCCGCCGACGCCTCCGCGCAGACCGCGCGCACCGTGTCGTCGTCGAGACCGAGAATCGCGGCCATGCCGCCAACGCCCACCGGCACCGCGGTTTGCATTGCCTGCGCGCGGAAACGCACGAGCGGCACCGCATCGCGGAATGCGAGCGCGCCGGCCGCGACGAGCGCGGTGTATTCGCCGAGACTATGGCCCGCGACGATCGTCGGCGCCGGGCCGCCCGCCTGCCGCCACGCGCGGTAGATCGCGTAGGCCGCGGTCAGCATGACCGGCTGGGTGTTGGTGGTGAGATTGAGATCTTCGGCGGGGCCTTCGGCGATCAGTTTGCCGAGGTCCTGGTTGAGTGCGTCGGAAGCTTCCTGAACCGTCTCACGCACGATTGCGTGATCGGCGAACGCGTTGAGCATGCCGACCGTCTGCGAACCCTGCCCAGGAAAAACGAACGCGAATTTCATATCGTCCCCAAAATCAGTTTAATCGGATGTGGCCGCCGTCCGCGGCTGCCACGGGCGCGAGCGCGTCGCGCCGGGCCGCATCAGTAGCGAATGACCGACGCGCCCCACGTGAAGCCGCCGCCGACCCCCTCGATCAGCACGTTCTGGCCGCGCTTGATGCGACCGTCGCGCACCGCGACGTCGAGTGCGAGCGGAATGGACGCCGCCGACGTATTGCCGTGCTCGCCCACCGTGACCACCATGCGCTCCTGCGGCAGGCCGAGCTTGCGGCAGGTGCTTTGCATGATGCGGATATTGGCCTGATGCGGAATCAGCCAGTCGATCTGCCCGGACTCCAGATTGGCTTTCTCGAGTGCTTCGATTGCGACTTTTTCGAGCACGTTGACGGCGAGCTTGAACACCGCCTGGCCGTCCATGTACAGGAACGCGCTGCCGGCGACCACGCCGCCATTCACGTTGCCCGGCGTGCACAGAATGTTCGAATAGCTGCCGTCCGCGTGCAGCGCGCTCGCCAGCACGCCCGGTTCGTCGGACGCCTGCAGGATCACCGCGCCGGCGCCGTCGCCGAACAGCACGCAGGTGGTACGGTCTTTGAAATCAAGAATGCGCGAGAAGGTTTCCGCACCGATCACGAGCGCCGTGCGATGCTGGCCGCTACGGATGAAGCTGTCCGCCGTGGCCACCGCATAGGCGAACCCGGAGCAGACGGCCTGCACATCGAACGCAGCGCCGTGATTTTTGATCCCGAGCTTGTTCTGCAGCAGGCACGCGGTACTGGGAAACACGAAGTCCGGCGTGGACGTGGCTACGATGATCAGGTCGATGGATTGCGGGTCGATGTCCGCTGCGTCGATCGCACGCTGCGAAGCGATCAGGGCAAGATCGCTGGTCGTGACGTCCGGCTCGGCGAAGTGGCGCGCATGGATGCCCGTGCGGGCGACGATCCATTCGTCGCTCGTCTCGACGCCTTGAGCGGCGAGACGCTCGGCCAGATCCTGATTGGTGACGCGGTTGGGCGGCAGATAACTGCCGGTGCCCAGCACGCGGGAATAGATTGTGGATTGAGCCATTATGCCTTCGAGGATTGCGCAGCGTAGGGCTCGGCCGGCTGGCCTGCGATCGGGCTTGCGTGACCCGCACCGCTTGCGTCGCGCGCCGCCTGTTCGAGAGAACCCGCGTTCTCTTCCATTGCTCGCGCAAGGCGCTCCAGCACGCCGTTTTTGACGGCATCATACCCGCGTTTGATAGCCCACTCAAACGCGTAGGCATCGGCGGAACCGTGGCTTTTGATCACGAGGCCGCGCAAGCCGAGCAGCGCGGCGCCGTTGTATTGCCGATGGTCGACGCGTTTCTTGACACGCATCAATACCGGCAGCGCGAGCAGCGCCATCATCTTGGTAAGCCATGAGCGGCCGAACTCTTCCTTGATGATGTTGGAGAGCATCTGCGCGAGACCTTCCGACGTCTTCAGCGCGACGTTGCCGACAAAGCCGTCGCAGACGATCACGTCGACAGTGCCCTTGTAGATATCGTCGCCTTCGACGTTGCCGTGAAAGTTCAGTGTACTCGCGCGCAGCAGCTCTCCGGCGCGCTTGATGATGTCGTTACCCTTGATGACTTCTTCGCCGATGTTGAGCAGCCCGATGGTGGGCCGCTCCTTGCCCTCGAGCGCGGACACGAGCGCGTGCCCCATCTCGGCGAATTGCAGCAGATGCTGCGGCTCGCAGTCGACGTTGGCGCCCAGGTCGAGCATCATCGTGTAGCCATTGGGATTGGGGAGTGCAAACGCGATGGCCGGGCGTTCGATGCCCGACAGCGTTTTAAGCACATAGCGGGAGACCGCCATCAATGCGCCGGTGTTGCCGGCGGAAATGCAGGCTTGCGCCTCGCCTTCCTTGACGCGGTTCAGCGCCACGCGCATCGACGAATCTTTTTTCTTGCGCAGCGCGACCTCGACCGGATCGTCCATCGCGACGATCTCGGAAGCAGGCACGACGGTCAGCGCCGGCAGATCCTGAGCCTTCAACTTCTTCAGTTGCGCACGAATCGCAGTTTCAATGCCGACGAGCAGCAATTGCGCGTCGGGATGCGAACGAACGAAGTTGACGGCAGCGGGAACGGTCACGGACGGGCCGTGGTCGCCTCCCATGCAATCTATCGTGAGCTTTACTGTCATGGAGTGCGACGAATTTCAGACACAAAAAAGCGGCAGTTGAATGCCGCCTTTTTGCCGAACCGGGAAAATGTCAAGCGAGCCGATCGCCACGCGAAACGCCACAGGGCGCATCGCAATGAACGATTAGTCGTTCTTCGTCTTGACGACTTTCTTGCCGCGATAGTAGCCGTTCGGGCTGACGTGGTGACGCAGATGCACTTCGCCCGTGCTCGGCTCGACGGCCAGCGGCGCTGCCGTCAGGAAATCGTGCGAACGGTGCATGCCGCGCTTCGACGGCGACTTCTTGTTTTGTTGAACTGCCATGACTAACTCCTAAAAATTTTCCGAATTCTAACACAGCCCGATACGGTCTCCGCCACTGGCCGAACGGCCAATGCGCCCGCATCGCGCTCCCCTGCAACTGTCTAGTGCTTCCTGCCGCCCGGCTCGTCGCGCTTGAGACTTTCGAGCGCCGCGAACGGATTACGTCGCCCGGATTCACCGCCCTGGCCAGCCTCGTCCTGCGCGGCTTCGTCGCCCTTGCCTTCGCTGCCGTCCGCACCCGAAACAAGGCTCTCGTGCACTTCAGGACAGACCTCGTGCCTGGGCACGAGCGGCAAGGAAAGCAGCAACTCTTCTTCGATCAAGTCGATGAGATCGAACTGGCGTGAGCCCACGATCACCTCGACTTCATCCTCGTCGAGCGGAAACTCTTCGGCTTCCGCCTCCGTATTGACGATCCGGTAAGTTGCATCGACGCTGAACGCCTGCGAATACGGCGTCAAGCACCGCTGACATTCGAGCCACGTGGCCCCGTGAATCGCCATCCTCAGATAAGGCTGGGGACCTTCGGTACCGTCGTCCTGCAATTCCGGCTGCGTCGTCCCTTCGGCTTGCCACGTGAACGCGCTATCGCGATCTGGCGCTTCCGCCGGGACTTCGTTTAACATGCGCGGCAGTTGCGAAACGCGCACGACACCCGCGGCCTGACGCCCACTCCGCGCAAATTCGAACAGATCGAGTTCATGCGGGTCGGACAGACCTGCAGGTTTGCCAGGATGTTGAGTCATGTGCGCTCCTGCGTCGGCAAGCATGTTGCCGGGGTGATCGATCCGCGACGGGTAAACCACCGCGGAGGTAAACCGGTTTGCGAGACAGCCTGCGGGATTTGCAACGGCTACATGCCCAAACCCTTAAGCGCAAGCATACCGTGAAAAGCCCGAAATCATATCCGTTTTGTCTTTTCGAGTCAAACACTTAAGCCCGTCCGCATGTGACCCCGTGCGACCCGCTTCCTTAGCTGCCGCTTAACCATGCCTGATTCCCTCAAACGCCCGCCACGCCTGATTCTGGCGTCGAGTTCGCCGTATCGCCGCGAGTTGCTCGAACGCCTGCTCGTGCCATTCGACGTCATCGTGCCGGCGATCGACGAAACGCCGCTCGCCGGCGAAACACCCGAAGCCACCGCACTGCGCCTGTCCGAAGCCAAAGCCCGCGCAGTGGCCAAAGGGCTTGGCGCCGGCGAACCCGCGCTCGTGATCGGCTCCGATCAGGTCGCCACCTACGACGGGCTGCAGATCGGCAAGCCCGGCACGCACGACAAGGCGCTCGCGCAACTCCAGGCGATGCGTGGCCGCGAAGTGCTGTTCCATAGCGCGCTATGTCTGTTCGACAGCGCGACGGACATCGCGCAAACCGTCGACGTGATTACCCGCGTGCGCTTTCGCAATCTGCCGGACGCCGCGCTCGACGCCTATCTGCGTGCCGAAACGCCGTACGACGTGGCCGGCAGCGCCAAATCCGAAGGACTCGGCATCGCGCTGCTGGAGGCCATCCATTCCGACGACCCGACCGCGCTCGTCGGCCTGCCGCTGATCGCGCTGTCGCGCATGTTGCTCGCGGCCGGCTATCCGCTTCTGGGGGCGCAATGACCGGCACGCTGTACCTGATTCCAAATACGCTCGGCGAAGGCGACGCGAGCGCGCTCGACCTCGTGCTGCCCGCGGCAGTGCGTGGCCGCGCGGCGTCGCTGCACTATTACATTGGCGAAAACGCGAAAACCACCCGGGCATTCCTGAAAAAAGTCGGCACCGGGCGGCCGATCCAGGAAATCGAGATACGCGAATTGAACGTCAATACGCCGGCCGGCGAAATCGACCGACTGCTCGCGCCGCTGCTCGCGGGCACCGATGCAGGACTCGTCTCCGAGGCCGGCTGCCCGGCGGTCGCGGACCCGGGCGCACTGTTGGTACGCCGCGCCCACGAGCGCGGCGTGAAGGTCGTGCCGTTGGTCGGGCCGAGCTCGATCCTGCTCGCGCTGATGGCGTCGGGCCTGAACGGCCAGAGCTTCGCGTTCCATGGCTATCTGCCCGTCGACGCCGCCGAGCGCGCCAAACGCCTGCGCGATCTGGAGCAACAGTCGCGCAAGGGCAGGCAGACGCAGATTTTCATCGAAACGCCTTACCGGAATCGTGCGCTGCTCGATACGCTACTCGGGAGTTGCGCGCCGTCGACACTCGTATGCGTCGCGGTCGACCTGACGCTGCCGACGGAGACGATCGCGAGCCGCACCGTGGCCGACTGGAAGAAAAAGCCGGAGATCGATCTGCACAAACGGCCTGCCATTTTTCTGATTCTGGCGGCCTGAGCACGCCATCCCGGCACTTGCACAGGCAGGCCGGCTGCAAGAAACCGCGTGCACAAACAGGACAAAGGGACAAAGCCCGCGCAATCAAAATAACGATTGCGCGGGCTTTTTTATAACAGCGAGATCAATGCAGGTTCAGTTTCGCGCCAAACGCCATCGCCCGCATCGCGCCGGCGCCCACTGCCGCGCCGAACTTGCGCGCAACACGGTCCGTAATGCTTTCTTTAACCGTGTAATCGACGATATCCGATGCCTTGAATATTTCGCGCGCCACGTAGTCCGGGTCGCCAAAACCATCGGCAAGGCCGAGCTCGACGCTCTTCTGCCCGGTCCAGAATAGCCCGGAGAACATGTCCGGCGTCTCATGCAGACGTTTGCCCCGGCCTTGGCGCACCGCGTCGATGAATTGCGCATGGATCTGATCGAGCATATCCTGCGCATGTTCGTCCATCTTCGGCGTTTCCGGCGAGAACGGATCGAAAAAGCCCTTGTTCTCACCCGATGTATGCAACCGCCGCTGGATCCCCAGCTTGTCCATCAACCCGGTAAATCCGAAGCCATCCATCAGCACGCCGATCGAACCGACGATGCTCGCCTTGTCGACATAGATCTTGTCGGCTGCCGCAACCGCATAGTAGCCACCCGACGCGCACATGTCGCCGACCACCGCGTAAAGCGGAATCGACGGGTATTTGCCGCGCAGCCGCCGAATCTCGCTATTGATGATGCCTGCCTGCACCGGACTGCCGCCCGGACTGTTGCAATACAGAATCACGCCGGCGGTGCCGGAATCTTCGAACGCGGTATCCAGTGCGGTATTGATATCTTCAGCGTTCGCGTTCGTATCCGAGGCGATTTCACCGTCAAGTGTCACCATCGCCGTATGCCGGCCGGTGGTGGCGACCCGTTCGCCGGAGAAGCTGAGCGCGCCCCATACGACCAGCACGAAGACGGCGAGGAAAACGAAACGGAAGAAGATCCGCCAGCGCCGCGCGGCGCGTTGCTCGTTGATGGCCGCGAGCGCGATACGCTCGAGCGCGGCTCGTTCCCAGCCCGGCTCGTCGGCGGGCGGGCGGGAACGGCTGCCCGGTGCGGGGTCCTTCTGGGGAGTCAAATTGTCGGACATGCGGGCACTGGAAAGATTGGAAAGGGAGAATCAGGGTATGGCCGGCAGCAGTTCGCCGTCGGGCAACCAGAATACCGCGCGACCTTCGGGCGTATCGCACTCCTCGACCTGCACGGGGCGCAATCTGCCGCCGCGGCATGGCCCACCCACGCATTTGCCCGTATCTGGCGCGTAAATCGCGCCATGTGTCGCGCACATCAAGTATAAACCGGAGGATTCGAAGAACTGGCCCTCCGACCAGTCGAGCTCCATCGGCACGTGGGCGCAGCGATTCAGGTAGCCGTACGCCCGGCCGTCGTAGCGGATGAAGAACACGACGACGTCCTGGCCGCCGATCCGCGCGTCGCGCCGGATGCCGACGCCGCCGTCGACCAGTTCCTCCGCCGCGCAAATGCGCACGGCCTGCGCGGCGGCAGTGGTGGCGGAATCCGCATCGCCGGCGTTCATGCGTTCTCCCGCAGCCAGCCGGACAGATCGCTCACGCTCGACGCGACGAATTTCGGCTCCAGCGCGCTCAGGGAATTGGCCGGATGCGCGCCGTAAGTCACGCCAATTCCCGCCACGCCAGCATTGATCGCCATCTGCAGATCATGCGTCGTGTCGCCGATCATCACCGTGCGCGCCGTATCTTGCCCCAATTCACGGGTCAGTTCGTGCAGCATCGCGGGATGCGGCTTCGAGAACGTTTCGTCGGCGCAGCGCGTGCCGTCGAACAGGCTCGTCAGGCGCGCCTGGTCGAGCGCGCGGTTCAATCCGACGCGGCTCTTGCCGGTTGCCACAGCCAGCAGATAGCCGAGATCGCGCAGTTCCTGCAGCATGTCCCGCACGCCGGGGAACAGCTCGGTGGTCTGATCCTTCACCAGATAATGGAAGCGGTAGCGCTCCGAAAGACGCGGATAGTCGGTCGGATCGAGCGTCGGCGCGGCCAGTTGCAGCGCGTCGCGCAAACCGAGGCCGATCACGTAGCTCGCGGTCTCGTCGGCGGGAACCGGCAAGCCGAGATCGCGGCACGCCGCCTGGATGCTGCGGGTGATGTGCACGGTCGAGTCCATCAGCGTGCCATCCCAGTCAAACACGATCAGATCAAATTGCTCTCTAGCCATGCAATGTCGTCTCCGGGTTGGAGCCAGTCCGTAGTTCGTTGAGTTGTTCGATGAAGCCGCGGCAGTCGGCCGGCAGCGGCGCTTCCAGTTGCAATGGCGCGCCGGTGGCCGGATGCGTGAGCCGCAACCGGTAAGCGTGCAGAAACATGCGCTTGATGCCCGGCTTCGCATTGGCGCGCGCGAGCGCCTTGTTCAGCGCGAAATCGCCATATTTGGCGTCGCCGACGATCGGCAGTTCCAGATGCTGCAGATGAACGCGGATCTGGTGCGTGCGCCCGGTCTTCAGCTCGGCCTCGAGCAGCGCGTAGCCCGGCCAGCGGTCGACCAGATTGAAAACCGTATGCGACGCGAGCCCGTCCGGCTGCACCCGTACACGGCGCTCGCCATCCGCGGTCAGGTACTTGTGCAGTGGCGCCTTGACCGCGCGACGGCGCCCCCAATCGGCCGCCCATTCGCCATGCACGCACGCGTAATAGCGCTTGTCCATCCGGTTATCGCGAATCTGCTCGTGCAGATTGACGAGCGCGGCGCGCTTTTTCGCGAGCATCAGGATGCCCGAGGTTTCGCGATCGAGCCGATGCACGAGTTCGAGGAATTTCGCCTGCGGCCGCGCCCCGCGCATCTGCTCGATCACGCCGAACGCAACACCACTGCCGCCGTGGACCGCGACGCCGGCCGGCTTGTCGATGACGAGCAGGTGTTCATCTTCGAAAAGAATCTGAAAGCCGCCGGCGGGTATGGGCGCCGGCGCGACGGTCTCGTTCTGCTGCGCGACGCGGATCGGCGGCACGCGCACGAGATCGCCGGATTCGAGCCGATATTGCGCATCGATCCGGCCCTTGTTCACACGCACTTCGCCACTGCGCAGGATGCGGTAAATATGGCTTTTCGGCACGCCTTTGCAAACGCGCAGCAGGAAATTGTCGATGCGCTGCCCGGCCGAGCCGTCGTCGATCTCGATCAGCGAAACCTGGTCGCTTGCAACCACGCCTGCAACCGATCTCTGGGATGTTTTGCCTAACTCTTTCATTCTGAATATAATTTGCCCAGCAGTCCGCGAGGGCCGGCGCAGTGCCCGCACAGCGTCCGGAATGCGGTGGATTGCGAGAGGCGCAAGCGATTAAACCGTTATTTTACTTGCGCCGGGGTCTGGTTGCTCACCCTCAAAATGAGATGCAACAAGTTGCACGCACGAAGTCAGTGCCCGGCAGGGACGGCGCCCACAGGCGCGTTCGGTCAAGGCGGGCTTCGACGGTAACGGAATTTTGGTAAAAAAGAATTTAGCTTTCAGCTTCGCGTTTCCGGGTGGTATGACGCCCTGCTGGACGAAGCTGCAAGTTGCGAAAATACGGCGTGCGCCCAAGGCGTCTTGTAGAAAGTACAAGACATGGCGACGTCAAAAAATGAAACGAGACACCCCTCAGCAGGAAAAGACGCGCCGCCTGCGCGAACTTCCCGTTGCGGCATGACCCGGCCTTCGCCGTTCGCTCGCGCGCCCAGTTGGCGCGCCGGCATGACAGGACGAAGACTTGTGAAGGTCTGCTGGCAGAAACGGGGCGTGTCAGGTCATGATTTGAAGCCGTGTTCGCGTGTGCCCTGCGGCACCGTGCCCGTTTCTTGACAGGGCCGGGCCCTCTCAGGCAATTCTCCCGCCATCTTTCCCGCTCCAGCGTGCTTGTGAAATCACAATAAGACACGGCACGCCGCTGCCCTTCCTGGCTCTCGCGACTGACAACCGCGTGGTCCGGGCCGGCGAGGCCGTTCTGGAGCCGTTCAATGAAACGAATGTTGTTCAACGCGACGCAGCAGGAAGAACTGCGCGTCGCCATCGTCGATGGGCAAAAACTCATCGATATCGACATCGAAACCGCCGGCCGCGAACAGCGCAAAGGCAATATTTACAAAGGCATCATCACGCGCATCGAGCCGTCGCTCGAAGCCTGCTTCGTCAACTACGGCGAAGACCGCCACGGCTTCCTGCCGTTCAAGGAAGTCGCCCGCCAATACTTCCGCGATGGCGTCGACATGCGTTCCGCACGCATCCAGGACGCGCTCAAGGAAGGTCAGGAACTCATCGTCCAGGTCGAAAAGGAAGAGCGCGGCAACAAGGGCGCGGCCCTGACCACGTTCATCTCGCTCGCCGGCCGCTATCTGGTGCTGATGCCGAACAACCCGCGCGGCGGCGGCGTGTCGCGCCGGATCGAAGGCGACGACCGTCAGGAACTGCGCGAAACCATGGCGCAGCTACAACTGCCGGAAGGCATGAGCATCATCGCGCGCACGGCCGGCATCGGCCGCAGCGCCGAAGAGCTGCAATGGGACCTGAACTACCTGATGCAACTGTGGCGCGCGATCGAAGCCGCGTCGCAAAGCGGCGCGGCCGGCCAGCCGATGCTGATCTATCTCGAATCGAGCCTCGTGATCCGCGCGATCCGCGACTACTTCCAGCCCGATATCGGCGAAATCCTGATCGACACCACCGAAATCCATGACCAGGCACGCGCCTTCATGGATATCGTGATGCCGGACAATGTCAGCAAGGTGAAGCGCTACCACGACGACGTGCCGCTCTTCTCGCGTTTCCAGATCGAGCATCAGATCGAAACCGCGTACTCGCGCACGGTGCCGCTGCCGTCGGGCGGCGCGATCGTCATCGACCACACCGAGGCGCTCGTCGCGATCGACGTGAACTCGGCGCGCGCGACCAAGGGCGCGGACATCGAGGAAACCGCCGCGCGCACGAACCTCGAAGCCGCCGACGAAGTCGCCCGCCAGTTGCGTCTGCGCGACCTGGGCGGCCTGATCGTGATCGACTTCATCGATATGGAATCGGCCAAGAGCCAGCGCGAAGTCGAGCAGCGCCTGAAAGACGCGCTCAAGCACGACCGCGCCCGCGTGCAGATGGGCAAGATCTCGCGCTTCGGGCTGATGGAGCTGTCGCGCCAGCGTCTGCGTCCGGCGCTCTCCGAAGGCAGCCACGTGACCTGCCCGCGCTGCAACGGCACGGGCCATATCCGCGATACCGAATCGTCCGCGCTGCAAGTGCTGCGGATCATTCAGGAAGAAGCGATGAAGGAAAACACCGCGGCGATCCATTGCCAGGTGCCGGTCGAAGTGACCGCCTTCCTGTTGAACGAGAAGCGCGCCGAAATCAACAAGATCGAGTCGCGTTTCAAGGTCAATGTCGTGCTGATCCCGAACAAGCACCTCGACACGCCGCACTACAAGCTCGAACGTCTGCGTCACGACGATGCGCGCCTCGACGACCCGCGCGCGTCGTGGAAGATGGCCGAAGAAGCGGCCCGCGAACTGGAATCGGAAACCGGCTACAGCAAGCGCACCGAGGAAGTGAAGCCGAAGCAGGAAGCGGCGGTCAAGGGCATCACGCCCGAGAAGCCGGCACCGAGCGCGCCGGTTCGCCCGGCCACGACACCGGCTCCGGTCGCGGTGACGCCGGCAAGCGGCGGCTTCATCGGCTGGCTGAAGAACCTGTTCGGCGTGCAGCCGGCGGCTCCGGCACCCGCCGCGCCGGCCACCACCGACAAGCAGGCTCGTCCGCAACGCGGCGAACGCACGGAGCGCGGTGAGCGCGCGAGCGAGCGCGGCGGCGAGCGCAACCGCAATCGCCGTGGCACCGCGGGCGGCCGCGACGTGCTGGAGTT
>NZ_JASGFN010000004.1:0-409598 GCF_047605525.1 Paraburkholderia sp.
GCGCGCCGCGACCGCCGCGGCCACCGCCTGCCGCACCGCGGCGGCGTCGCCGAGATCGACCGCGACCGGTGTGAGCTGCGCCGCGCCCAGTTGCGCGCTCAGCGTGTGCAACGCGGCCGCGTCGATGTCGAGCGCGAGCACCGTGTCGCCCTCGTCCACGAAACGCCTGCACAACACGCTGCCGATGCCGCCGCACGCGCCCGTTACCAACACCACACGATTCATGTGAGCCTCGCTAATCCACCTGCCCGCGCCGTCCCGCCAGCCTGCAATTCAGCCTGTAAATTTCCTACAAAACTGCTACTCGCCGAATGCCACCAATCCCGAAGAATGGGTTTTCGCGCCATCGTGCGATGCGGAATATCCCATGCTTTACAGCATCTTATGCATAAAACCGGCGGAGAAAAAATATCGCAGACCCTACGTGACAAGCAATTTTGCGTCATGTAGGATTTTTTCAAACAATCAACCCAAGGCGGCCGGCGACGGCGGCACACCACCCACAGGAGAGAGAAATGTCGTTGCATGCCCGTGCTTCCCTCGCGCTAGGCAAAGTCGCCGTGGCGCTCGCGTTTGCAGGTATCGCCGTGGCGGCCCACGCCGACACGGTCCGCGTCACCGTCGCGCACTACAGCGACGCCACCGCGCCCTACTTCGAGAAAATGGCGCGCAACTTCGAGAAGGCCAATCCCGGCACGACGATCAAGATCGAGGACGTGAACTGGGACACGCTGCAACAGAAACTGCAAACGGACATTTCCGGCGGCGCCAACGCCGACCTCGCGATCGTCGGCACGCGCTGGCTGCTCGACTTCGTGAAGGACGACGTCGCCGAGCCGCTCGACGGCTACATGGACGCGAACTTCAAGGCGCGCTTCATCGGTCCGTTCCTCGCGCCCGGCCAGATCAACGGCAAGACCTACGGCCTGCCGATCGCCGCGTCCGCGCGCGCGCTCTACTACAACAAGGATCTGCTCGCGAAGGTCGGCTATCCCGACGGTCCGAAGACATGGAACGACGTGATCGACGCGTCGAAGAAACTGAAGGCCCAGGGCATCGCCGGCTTTGGTCTGCAAGGCAAGGAAATCGAAACCGACGTCTACTATTACTACGCGCTGTGGACGATGGGCGGCGACGTGGTCGGCAAGGACGGCAAGGCCGCGTTCAATTCGCCGGCGGGCGTGAAGGCCGCGACGATGTACAAGCAGATGATCGACCAGGGCCTCACGCAACCAGGCGTGACCGGCTACAGCCGCGAAGACGTGCAGAACCTTTTCAAGCAGGGCCGCGTCGCGATGGTGATCTCGGCGCCGTTCCTCGCGAAGCAGATCAAGAAGGAAGCGCCGAACCTGAAGTACGGCATCGATCCGGTGCCGATGGGCACGACACACGCCACGTACGCGGTCACCGATTCGATCGTGATGTTCAAGAACTCGAAGGTGAAGAAGACCGCATGGAAGTTCCTCGACTATCTGTTCACGAAGGAACCGCGCGTCGAGTTCACGACGACCGAGGGCTTCCTGCCGACCACGAAGGCCGAAGCGTCCGACCCGGCGTTCAACGATCCGGACGTCAAGGCATTCATCGCGCTGCTGCCCACGGCGCACTTCGCGCCGACCGTGACGGGCTGGGAAGACACCGCGAAGGCCGTGACCGATGCGATGCAGGCGATCTACCTCGGCAAGGCGCAACCGGCGGACGCGCTGAACACGGCGGCCGCGCAGGCGAACAAGTCGCTCGGTCACTGATACGCGGTTTTTCGCCGCTTTTTCCGTGGAAGTTTCACGGCGACTGGCCGGGTAAGGAATGCGTGCCGCCGTTGTGACGGCGGTGCGCGTTCCGCTTCGTCGGCCACCGGCTACATCAGTCGATGCACTCTCCGGCCCATTCCGTCGCGCCCGCCGCTTGACGCGGGCGCGTCTTACGATCGAGCACGCATGAGCCGTTCCGTTTCTTCGCGCCCGCGCGCGCCCTGGTTGCTGATTGCGCCGAGCCTCGTTCTCGCGTTGTTCATCATCAGCTATCCGATTTTCAACATCGTGTGGCAATCGCTGCACGAGGTGTCGCGCTTCGGCGCGATTCGCGATTTCACCGGTCTGCAGAATTTCATCAACGTGTTTCAGGATCCGGTGTTTCTCGCGTCCACGCGACGCACGATCGTCTGGACCGTGTGCGTGGTGGGCGGCACGGTGGCAATTTCGGTACCTGTCGCGCTGATCCTGAATCAGGACTTTCATGGCCGCGGCATCGCGCGCACGATCGTGATGCTGCCGTGGTCCGTTTCGCTGACGATGACCGCCGTCGTGTGGCGCTGGGCGTTCAACGACGACTACGGCATGGTCAACGTCACGTTGCAGCGGCTCGGTTTGATCGGCGGCCCGATTCATTGGCTCGCGACACCCGAACTCGCGTTCCCGGTCGAAATCGCGGTCGGCATACTCGTGTCGATTCCGTTTACCGTGACGATTTTCCTCGGCGGCCTTTCGTCGGTACCCAGCGATATCTACGAAGCGGCGCGCATCGACGGCGCGAGCGCATGGCAGCAGTTCCGTCAATTGACGATGCCGCTGTTGCGCCCGTTCATCAACATGGCGATCCTGCTGAACGTGATCTACGTGTTCAACTCGTTTCCGATCATCTGGGTGATGACGCAGGGCGGCCCCGACAACGGCACGCATATTCTCGTCACCTATCTGTACGAACTCGGCTTCCGGCTCGGACGCCCCGGCGAAGCCGCGGCCGTATCGCTCATCATGCTCGTGATGCTGTTCGTGTTCTCGATCGCCTATCTGCGTCTGCAACGCACGAAAGAAGGAGTGCCGTCATGAGTCTCGGCGCGAAGACGAAACGTTCGCTGTGGTGCTGGCTCGCGCTGGCGCCGCTCGTGATCGTCGTGCTGTTTCCGTTCGCGGTGATGTTCTTCACCGCGGTGAAACCGGCGTCCGAGATCTTCGTTTATCCGGCGCGCTGGCTGCCGATGCACTGGCAGTGGCGCAATTTCGTCGACATGTGGGAAGCAGCCAACTTCGGCGTCGCATTGCGCAACAGCGCGATCATCAGCACGCTGTCGACGCTGCTCGCGCTCGCGGTGAGCCTGCCAGCCGCTTATGCGCTCGCGCGCTTTCCGTTTCGCGGACGCGGGCTGTACCGGCAGTTTCTGCTCGTCACGCAGATGCTGTCGCCGATCCTGCTGGTGGTCGGCCTGTTCCGGCTCGCCGCAATGATTCCGTGGGGCGACGGCAATCTGGTCGATTCGAAGATCGGCGTGATCGTGTCGTATGCGGCGTTCAATATCGCGTTCGCGGTGTGGATGCTGTCGTCGTACTTTCAGACCGTGCCGCAAGATCTCGAGGAATCGGCATGGCTCGAAGGTTGCAGCCGCACCCGGGCCGTGTTCAAGGTGTTTCTGCCGCTCGCGGTGCCGGCCATCGTCGTGACCGCGATCTTCACGTTCATCAATGCGTGGAATGAGTTCGCGGTCGTCTATACGCTGATCCGTTCACCGGAGAACAAGACGCTCACGGTACAGGTGACCGATATGGTCGCGGGCAAGTACGTGGTCGAATGGCATCTGGTGATGGCCGCGACACTGTGCGCGACGTTGCCGGTGTCCGTGGTGTTCGCGTGGTTGCAGCGCTATATGGTGAAGGGGCTGGCGCTGGGGGCGGTGAAGTGATTCGAGGTCGTTCCGCGCGGCGCGGCGGTGATGCGAATCGATACCGCTGATACTGCCGGTACCGATCATGCCGCGCGGATCTTCCGCTTCATTGCAGGCAATGCGCGCGGGTCGTTCTTCGTGCAATAAGCCGCGCGTTATTCCGTGCCGCGCACAATGCGCAAATCGCGCTCGACGCCGTCGCCCAACGCGGCCAGCGCCTTCCTGTACGCTTCGCTCTCGTATGCGGCGACGGCCTGCTCGTAAGTCGGAAACTCGATCACGACCGTGCGCTCCTTCAAGCCCTGCTCGCGCGTCTCGTCCGCCACGCCACGCACGATGAACTTGCCGCCCGCTGCCGCCACCGCCGGCGCGGCCAGTTGCGCATAGGCAGCCAGTTTCTGCGCGTCGTTCGTCTTGCGGTACGACGTCACCCAATAACCTTTGCTCATTCGAATCTCCTTGTGTAATGGTTCAAAGCAATCGCGGCCTTACATAGTAGCAAAGCGGCATCGTCATGCGTTGCGACCCGCGCGGATTGCCGTTGCGTGCCGGCTTCCCGCAACCGGAACACGCGTTAGCTATCAGGCGTTTTGTGCACTACGATTGCCTTTGCACATTCCGGGTGCGAGTCGGTAATAACCTGACGGACTACAAGGAGACAGCGAATGAGCGAGCAATACGGGTCGTTTTGTCCCTGCTGCGGCAGCGCGGAACATCGGGCAATGAGCCGCCGAACTTTCATGAGTCTGATTGCGGGCAGCGCCGCCGGACTCGCCATGCCATCCGTATTCGCGGCGGATTCGCCAAACGTGCCGTCGATTGCTTACGACTCGATTGCCAACCCCGTACGTTTGCCGAACGACATGTACTTCGGCGAATGCTCGGGCGTCGCGCTCAATTCGCACGGACACATCTTCGTGCTGTCGCGCGGCAATAGCACCGGCCCCGCCTATGGCGCGGCCGCGGCACAACTGCTCGAGTTCGCGCCCGACGGACGCTTCGTGCGCGAGATCGGCCACAACCTGTATGCGTGGTCGTTCGCGCATACGGTCAAGGTGGACCGGCACGACAACATCTGGGTGACGGACAAAGGCTCCGACATGGTGATCAAGTTCACGCCGGAAGGACGCGTCGCGATGGTGTTCGGCCGCAAGCAGGAAGCATCGGACGAAGACACCGCGCCGCTCAAGCATCCGAATCCGCCGCTGCCTTCGGAGCCGGGTCGCTTCCGTCAGGTAACCGACGTCGCGTGGGACAAGGCGGGCAACACATACATCAGCGACGGGTACATCAACTCGCGCGTCGCGAAGGTGGATCGCGACGGCAACTGGCTCAAGTCGTGGGGCGATCGCGGCACGGGTCCGGGACAATTTCATACGCCACATAGCATTGCGGTCGATGCGCACGACAACGTCTATGTCGCGGATCGCAGCAACCGGCGCATCCAGGTGTTCGATACCGAGGGCAATTTCCTGCGGCAATTCACGATCGACGTGCCGGTTCCGCCGGACGCGCGCCCCGCGATCGGCAACATGCCGAGCGAGGCGGATATTGCGGCCGGCACTTTCGCGCCGGGCTCGCCCTGGGCGATCTGCATTTCGCCGGGACCGAATCAGGTGCTCTATAGCGCCGATGCATTTCCGGGCCGCATCTACAGGTTATCGCTCGACGGCAAGGTACTCGGCGTGCTCGGCAAATCAGGCAAGCAGCCGAAGCAATTCGGCTGGATTCATCAGATGGCGTGTCCGGCGGAAAACGTGTTGTTCGTCGCGGAATTGCTGAACTGGCGTATTCAGAAGCTGGTTCTGCATGCGTGACAGGCCGCGTTAACGTTCGGGGCATTGCTCGCGCCATTCACGCAAAACGGTCCGCCGCAACATGGCGGCGGACCGTTCCGTTTTAATTCGACACGCCGCGCGGTTCGTCCCGAGCCACTGATCAATCGTAGTGACGATGCCTGTAATGACGCTTGCGCGAGTGATAGCCGCGCGAGTAATCGTTCGTGTAGGAGTTCGAGCGCGAGATGTTGCCGCCGAGCGCCGAACCCGCGCCGCCGCCCACTGCCGCGCCGATCAGGCCGCCGGTGCGGCCGCCCATTGCATTGCCGGCCGCGGTGCCCGCACCGCCGCCGAGCGCGCCGCCGACGATCGCGCCCGTGCGTTCCCGGCGATTCGACGTGACCGCGCCACCCGCGCCGCCGCCGACCGCGCCGCCAATCACCGCTCCCGTGCTGCCGCCCACCGCGCCGCCGAGCGCCGCGCCGGCCACACCGCCCAGCGCGCCGCCGAGCATGTTGTTCATATCGCCGGCCAGCGCCGGCAACGACGCCGCGGCGGTCAGCGCAGCCACGGCAACCATCTGGATGATCTTCTTCGACATAACGGCTCTTTGGTTTTATTGAGATGGCGCCGAGTATAGCGAGGCTTTCGAAAGGTTTTTGTAACCACCGAGGTCCACGCCGGTAAGACGTGTAACAAAATGAAGTGGTGGTGATGAAGAGAAACGGCAAGTGTGAAAAAGCGAGGGCCGCCTGTTATGAACGGCCCTCGCTTGCATGACGGTCTTCAGAAACGGCCGCGCATTCGCGTGTTTATCCACGCCGTTTCTTTTTCAGCTCGATCGTTTCGAATAACTCGTAGTCCGGCGTCGGCGTTTGATCCGCGCCGGGAGCGTGATAGTAATTCATCGTGATCGTCGTTTCGCCGCCGTGCTGCCCCGGATCGTAATCGAACACCGCAATGCCGTAGCCGGTGCCGGTGTCGCGCTGCGCCGACCAGATCGCATCTTCGAGCGCATCGGCATTGGCGCGCACGAACGTCCCCGCCGTCGTCGACGGAACCGGACGGTTGGGGCGCGTGAAAATGCGCGCTTGCGGCAGGCCCGTGCCCGCATCGACACCGTAGACGTCGAGCGGCGCACTGGTGCCGCCGCCGCCGAGAATCAGGTGGATCGTGCCGTGGCTCGTGTCGAACGTCGATGCGCCGGACGACACCGCCGACATGACCGGCTTCGGCTGCAACGTATCGACGGGGCGGCCCGTCGCGATGTCCGTGCCTTTGTTGTGATTGCAACCGCGCACCGGATAGCTGCGCTCGTAGTCGTGATCGTGACCGCACAGCACGAGGTCCACGCCATAGCGATCGAACAGCGGCAGCCACGCCTCGCGAATGCCCTTGTCCGAACCGTTGCCGGTCTTCGACGAACTCAACGCATCCTGATGCATCTGCACGATGATCCAGTCCACGTCGTTATCGTGCGACGCGTGCTGCAGTACCTTCTCGAGCCAGCGCGTCTGCTCGCCATTGCTATAGCCGCGCACGTAGAGCGAGGTGCCCGGCGCAATCGGCGGATTGCCGGTGCTCGCCACCGGCGTCAGCGGTGCGGGACCGGCGACGAACGCGGCGGCGTCCTGATAGACGACGTCATCCGCATCGAGCGAGACGAACAGCACAGCGCCGACGCGGAAGCTATACCAGCGTCCCGGAAAACGCGTGTGATTGTCCGGCAGCGTATAGCGCGACAGATACGACGCAAGCCCCTGCTCGCCGTTGTTGAATTCGAGTTCGTGATTGCCGGGACACGGCATCCACGGCCGTTTCGATGCGGACGTCTGCGCGTTGTTGCCGAAGTCGCGCCACACCTCCGGCTGCTGCGTCGGATTCAGGTTCGCGTAGCAGAGATCGCCGTTGAGCAGATGAAACAGCGGCTGAAAGCGTTCGACCGCCTGCACCGCGAAGCGGCTTTGCGGCGACGACAGCACCCAGTTCGTATTCGGCGTCGCGAGGTCGCCATAGCTGGTCCAGCGAAACGGCGTACGGCCGCGCGGCGCGGTGCGAAAACTCGCGGTGAAAGGCTGCGACGCGTTGCTGTCGTTGTCGGCCGTCACTTCGTACTGGTAGTTCGTATCGGCCTTCAGGTCGCGCAAGCGCGCGTGATAGTTGAACACGACCTCGCCATTGATGCCGTCGGTATAGGTGCTTTGCACCGCGTGCACCGTGTGCCTTTCCCTCTCTCCGCCATTGAAGCCGCTCACGCGCACCTGCGGATTGACCGCGGCCGCGGGCGATGACCACGACACCGTGACCTCGCTCGTCGGATCATTGCCCCAGGTCAGATGAATCTGTTCAGGCGTGCCGTCGGGTGTGCCGCCACTCGCGCCGCGCGCGCTCGACGACAATGCGCCTGCCGCCGTCGCGAGACTCGATGCGCCGGCAAACTTCAGGAAACCTCGACGCGAGACGATGGATGCGCCGTGCTCTTCGGCCGGCGTGGGGTTAACGATTTTTCTGTTCGACATGTCCGTGTTGTTGTCGAGGTGGAAGGACGCCAGCGCAAAACAACGCACCGCGGTGCGAGCGCGGACGGAAGTGACGAACGATCGTAGCCGGACGGCGATGACAGCCCGATGAAAACATCGGATGGAATGAACGGAAAGACTAGATACCGAAACGAAGGCTCGTTCCGATCGAAGTGAAGGGGTTTTGAAAAAATCGTAAAAACGAAGCGGCTCGTGGCAAACCGCCGGGCTTCAATGCCGGGTTGCCGGTTGCCGGTGCATTGCGCGGCTGAACCCCTCGCATGCAACCGGCAACTCCGCGTGCGTCCACTCAGGTCTGCGAGCTCGTGTCGTCAGCGGCTTGAGCGTTGTCGGCGTCGTCCTGCTTGTCTTCTTCTTTCTTTTCAAGCATCGATTCCACCTTGCCGGCGCCTTCAAAACCGGCGACAGCGGCGACGCCCTTCGTCAGAAGACCCGCTTCCGGATCGACTTTCTCCGCTGCCTCGACGGCGGCAACCGCGCCTGCAATCTTGCCCACTTCGTCCAGAAGTCCCATGTCGCACTCCCACAAAAAATAAGTGAAATGGGATCGTCTCACGAACTTCGCGCCGTGTCGTCAAATGTCAAACATTTTTACCATCGAGCTTACTGTCAGGCTCGTGAGCACGATCACGCAGTCAAGGTAATTGAAAGCTGCTAGCGTGCGGGCGGTTGCGGATTGTTCGCGGGATTCGTATCGAACCGCGAAACCCGCAGGATTCCGTGCACATCGCCGAGCTTCGACAGTCCGGCTTCCAATGCATCCGCGACATCCTTGTCATAGACTTCAGCGCCGCTCACATGGATCGTGAACGATTGCAGATACTTCGCCTTCTTCTCCGGGTTCCCAATGGTTTGCCGTGTCCATTGATAGAGCGGATAGTTCTGCGTGCCCATTCTTTCCGCTTCGCTCACATAGTCCGCGAATGCGTCGAACTGACATTTCAACGTGGCGTCATGCATGCGCAGAAGATCACGCAGCGCGATATACGACGCGCAGGACGGGTCCGCGCGCAGCGTGTCGGCGAGTTCGCGCGATGCGGTGATTCTTAGCTGGAATTGCAGTGGAGAAGACATGTCGTCCTCGCTGGCGGATTTCACGAGCCGGCGCGCTCGATCTTGTCGGCGACCGGTTCGTCGAGCACCGCTTCGCTGCGCTCGATTGCGTCGCCGCGCACCGGCTTGCCCAACAGATAGCCCTGCGCGTGCGTGCAGCCGCACATGCGTACGAAATCGAGCTGTTGCTGGGTTTCGACGCCTTCGGCGGTGGTCGGCATACCGATTTCGCGCGCGAGCGCGACGATGCCGCGCACCACCGCCGCCGATTCGCGCCTATGCACGGCCTCCTTGACGAACGAGCTGTCGATCTTCAGCTTGTCGAATGAAAAGCGCACCAGCGTCGACATCGTCGAAAAGCCGGTGCCGAAGTCGTCGAGCGCGAGCCCGATGCCCAACGTGCGCAGCCTCGCGATGTTGCGCCGGGTCACCTCGTCGTCGTTCAGAAGCGCCGTTTCCGTGACCTCGAGATTGAGCCGGGTCGGCGGCAGCCTCGTTTTCCGAAGTATCGCGGAGACGGTCGCCGCAAACGATTCCTCCCGCAACTGCACCGGCGACACATTGACCGCGACGATCACCTTGTCGCGCCACGTCGCCGCTTCCGCGCACGATTGCAGCAGCACCCATTCGCCCAAGGCGAGGATCAGCCCGGTGCGTTCGGCCGTTGGAATAAAGGCCGACGGAGACAGCTCGCCGCGCGTCGGATGCGTCCAGCGAATCAGCGCCTCGCGGCCGGACACCGCACCGTTGCTGAGATCGACGATCGGCTGGTACTCCATGCGCAAGCCGTTGAACGACTTCAGCGCGCCTTCGAGATCGCTGCGCAACAGGCTCAAGCTTTCGTCGGAAATATGCCTGTCCCTGTCGAAGATCGCGAATGCGCTCTTGCCGCTGCGCTTGACCGCATACAACGCGCGGTCGGCGCAAATCAGCAATTGCGGGCCCGTTTTTGCGTGCTCCGGATAGATCGCAATGCCGACGCTCGCGCCGATATGCACGAGCGCGTCGCTCAGCGCGAACGGCCGCGCCAGCGTTCTGACGATACGGTCGGCCAGGACTTGCACGTCGCGAAGCTGCGCGGCACCGTCGAGAATCGCGACAAACTCGTCGCCCGCGAGCCGGCCGACCTGGTCGTCGTCCGGCAGCAGATCGCGCAGACGGGTCGCCGCTTCCTGCAGAATCTGATCGCCCGCGGCATGACCCAGACTGTCGTTGATCGCCTTGAAGCCGTCCAGATCGATCAGCAGAACGGCGAACGGCCGGTCCTGACGCGCGGCCCCCCTGTCGGTGCGCTCGAGCAGCAGCTCGCTGATACGCGCGCGATTCGGCAAACCGGTGAGACTATCCTGGCGCGCAAGGCGATGACTGTTTTCGCGCGCGAGCAGTAATGCGACGGTATCGCGATTGCTGCGCAATGCGATCGTGAAAAAGCCGGCCGCGCAAAACGGCGCCTGGAACAGCAGCACGAGCTTGCCGTTGCCCGGCGACAATGCCGCGCCAACGCTCAGGAAGCCGAGAATGAAGAGGATCTGCAACAGCGCGAGTCGTGGCGTGCTCGCGTTACGTCCGGCCAATCCGCCGATCACACCAACCGCGCAAACGTTGCCGAGCAGAAAAAGCGTCGGATTTCCGCTGATATTGCACAACAATGTGCCAATGCCGAACAGCACGCTCCACAGCAGGCTCGCGAACAGAAATGCGGAAGTCGGCGTGGGCCGGCCCTGCGCGCCACGCGTGCGGCACAGCCAGATCAGCACGAGCCGCGCGATCAGCAATGCGACAACGGCAATGCCCCAGGTGGCGTAAAGAGGAATCGGATACAGGTAGTACGCGGTAACGCAAACGCTGATTTCGCAGATCGACGCGAATATGATCGAAGCAGTTCGCGTAAACAGATTGGCGAGCAGAATCTGCCGGTTGTCTGGGCTCAGGTTTTGAGCGGAAGACACGACCCACTTGAAAAATGGAGACCTTGGTTCGGTAAAAGCCATGACCTGCGCATTTGACGGTTAGTGGGTCTGAATCGAAGTGCGAATGGACGTGCGGCGCAACCATTTAACAAACGTAAAATATCAGATTAATTCGTACAATGGCGGGAAATGACTAACGCACACACACATTTAAAGCGCCTCACCATTAGCTGACCGGCGCGGCGGTTCGCCCGGCTCGTTGTGCAGCGCAGCGGGCGCAATCGTATAAGCGGACTTCGGACGTTGCCGGCGACAAGGTAAGCAACAAATAAAAAGAGGAAGAGCAACGCTCTTCCTCTTTAACGGCTTCCCGACGGTGCCGCTTTAGTCGTACAGCACGGCCGCTATCTTCGGATCGTTCATATTGGTTTTGTCGTACCAGAAAAAGCCCGTATCGACTTTCTTCGGCAGCTTTTCGCCGTGCAGCGCCTTGACCGCCGAATCGACCACGCACTTGCCGATGCCCACCGGGTTCTGCGTAATCGCACCGGCCATCAGCCCCGACATGATGTTCTCTTTCTGTTCCTTGCCGGAGTCGAAGCCGATCAGCACGAGTTTCTTGCCCGATTCCTTCACGCCGATCGCGGCCCCCTCCGCCGAGCCTTCATTCGCACCGAAGATGCCTTTCAGATTCGGATTCGCCTGAATCATCGCCTTGGCGATTTCCGCCGATTTCAGGTGATCGCCGGCGCCGTATTGCACGGAGACGATCTTGATGTTCGGATGCTTCGACTTGATCTGATTCACGAAACCGTCGCGGCGATCGACACCGGTACGGCTCGTCTGGTCATGCACGATCACGCCGACTTCTCCCGAGTTGCCGATCAGCTCGGCCATCTTGTCGGCGGCGAGCGCGGCGGCCGCGATGTTGTCGGTCGCGCAGGTGGTGAGCGGAATGTCGCTATCGACACCCGAGTCGAATGCGATCACCGGGATCTTGTCGTTCTGCGCGCGCCTGAGCAGCGGAATGGCCGCCTTGCTGTCGAGCGCCGCGATACCGAGCGCCTGCGGCTTCTTCGCGAGCGCGGCTGACAGCATGTCGATCTGCTTATCGACCATGGCCTCCGTTTCCGGTCCCTCGAACGTGATCCTGACGTTGTTCGCTTTCGCGGACTGCTCCGCGCCCGATTTGACGGCTTGCCAGAACTGATGCTGGAAGCCCTTCGAAATAAGCGGAATATAAGGCTCGTCCGCATACGCGAGACAGCTTCCGCCGACGAGCGCGCCGACACCGACCACGATACCGATGAGTCTTCTCTTCAACATGGGGCCTCCTCCTAAGGATGGGCTATCAAGCCATTGAGGGAGCCTCCGGGTGCTCCCCTTTCTCCTGCTCCTGCGTTTTCGTTCTTCTCTTTCCGCGTCATCCCCTCCGGCTGCGCCGCAGGATGTCCGCGTAAACCGCCAGAATGATGATGAGACCGGTCACCACGATCTGCCACTCCTGCGCAACCGACATGATGCGCAGTCCGTTGGTCAGCACGCTCATGATGAAAGCACCGATGATGGTGCCGAGAATCGTTCCCGAGCCGCCGCTCAGCGACGTGCCGCCGATCACGACCGCGGCGATCGCATCGAGCTCGTAACCCTGGCCGAGCGCCGGTTGCGCCGAATTCAGACGCGACGCGATCAGCAAACCCGCGACGCCGCAAATCGCGCCGCCTACGCCGTAAATCGCAATCTTCCAGCGGTCGACGTTGACGCCCGAAAGCCGCACCGCTTCTTCATTGCTGCCGAGTGCGAACGTATAGCGGCCGAGTGCCGTGCGATTGAGCGCGATCGAACTCACGATCGCGAGGAAGAACAGGATCAGTACCGCATTCGGAATCGGCATGCCCGGCAGCGCATAACCGATCAGTGAATCTTGCGAGATCCGGTAGAAGTTCTCGGTATCGGTGAAGTAGATCGGCTTGTCCGCCGACACGACGAGCGAAAGTCCCTTCAACAGCATCATCATGCCGAGCGTGGCGATGAACGGCGGAATCTTCATTTTGGCGACGAGCGTCCCCGACACCGTTCCGCAAACCGCGCCCGTTGCAATTGCCGCAAGAACGCCCGCCCACATCGGCAAATGCCAGAAGGTGAGAAACACGCCGCAAATAACGGCGGTGAACGTCATCAACGTGCCGACCGACAGATCGATGCCGCCGGTGATGATTACGAACGTGCAGGCGATCGCGAGTACGCCGTTCACCGCGGTCGCCTGCAGAATGCCGAGGATGTTGTCCATCTGCATGAAAGCGGGCGACGCGAAACTGAAAAAGATCAACAGCAGAATCAGGCTCGCGAACGCGAGCATTTTTTGCAGCGCGGTCGGCGCGAAGATGCGGGCTCTCAGGCTGGAAATTCGTCTTTCGTTATCCAGCGCCGCCGTATCCGTTTGCAATGTCATGTCGGGAACCTCTTCAGGCTTGAGCCGTTTTCAGGGTTTCGCGCTGCGTCGCGAGATGCATGATGCGTTCCTGTGTCGCTTCACTGGCGGAGAGCTCGCCGGTAATGCGGCCTTCGCACATCACGACGATGCGATCGCTCATGCGCAGGATTTCCGGCAGCTCCGACGAGATCATCACGATCGCCTTACCCTGGGCCGCCAGCGAGCGCAGCAGCTTGTAGATTTCGCTTTTCGCGCCGACGTCGATGCCGCGTGTCGGTTCGTCGAAGAACAGCACGTCGCAGTCGCGCTCGAGCCATTTCGCGATCACGATCTTCTGCTGGTTACCGCCCGACAGAAGCCGCACCTGCTGCGTCGCGGACGGCGTGCGAATCGAGAGAAGACCGATGAAGTGCTGCGCCCTTTTGCGTATCTGCGCGCGGCGCAGGAACATATTGAACGACAGGAACTTGCCGAGATCGGACATCACGATATTCGATTCGACATCCATGCCGGTGGCGAGGCCGAAACGCTTGCGATCTTCCGACAGATAGCCGATGCCGCGCCTGACCGCATCGCTCGGCTTTTTAATCGACGCTTTCACGCCTTTCACCAGAATCTCGCCGGATTCGACCGGATCGGCACCGAACACCGCGCGCGCAACCTCGGTGCGGCCCGCGCCCATCAAGCCCGCAAAACCGAGTATTTCGCCCTGACGCAATTCGAAGCTGACGTCGCGCACCAGCGGACCCGCGACGAGATTTTTCACTTCGAGCGCGATATCGCCTCTCGCCGGCGCGCTCTGCACAGGCGTCACGTCGGTCAGCGTTCGTCCGACCATCATGCCGATGATCGTCTCGACACTCGTGCCCTCGGTCGGCATGGTGGCCACATACTCGCCGTCGCGCATCACGGTGACGCGATCGGTAATCTGCTTCAGCTCGTCCATCTTGTGCGAGATATAAACGACGCCGACGCCGCGCTCTTTCAATTGACGGATGATGCGAAACAGCTCGGCGATCTCCACGTCGTTGAGCGCGGACGTAGGCTCGTCCATGATCAGTACCCGCGAATCGAAAGACAGGGCCTTGGCGATTTCGACCATCTGCTGGCTCGCCACCGTCAGCGTGCCGACCATCGTGCGCGGATCGAGCTTCACATGCATGCGGGCGAGGATCTCGTGCGCCTGCGCATTGAGTTTGTCTTCGTCGAGAAAAAGACCGAAACCCTTGCGCGGTTCGCGGCCGATAAACATGTTCTGCGCGACGCTCAGATGATTCATCAGTTGCAGTTCCTGATGAATGATGCCGATGCCTACCGCCTGCGCGTCGCGCGGGCCCTGAAAGTCGACCGGTTTGCCGTCGTAAAGAATTTCGCCCGAATCGCGCGTATAGACGCCGGCGAGAATTTTCATCAGCGTCGACTTGCCCGCGCCGTTCTCGCCCATCAACGCATGGACCTCGCCGGCCATCAGTTCGAAGCGGACGTCATGCAGCGCCCTTACGCCCGGAAAGCTTTTACAGAGCTTGTTGACGGAAATGAGTGGGTTCATGTGCGGATCTGCCGACGGCTGCCTATGTCTCCAGCGCTTGTACTGCGGCTGTCATTACGGCTTTTACAACGGCCTTCCCTGCAACTTTCATTTATGGCTCGAAAAGATCCGGCCGTGCTTTCGCGGACCGGTGCAGTTCGGCGACCACCTGCTCGAGATGTTCGTGCATCGCTTTCGCGGCCGCGTCGCCGTCGCCGTCGCCAAGCGCCTTGAAGATGCGTTCGTGTTCCTCGAGCGTATGCACGAGCCGTTCGGGACTTGCCAGCAATTGCCTCGCGCGATCCAGCGCATTGCGCGATACCGCGACGATTTCCTTCACGCGCGGCAGTTTTACCGCGTCGAGCAGGATTTCGTGAAACGCCAGATCGAGTTCATGAAACGCAAGACGCTCGCCGCTTCCAGCCAGACTGCGCTGCTTGTCGAGATTGCTTGCCAATGCATCGAGCGTTGCCCGATCGCGCATCAGCGCAACGCCACGCACGGTTTCGACCTCCAGCGCGCTGCGGATAAACAGATGCTGGCGGATGTCGTCGAGCGCGATCGGTTTGACGCGCGTGCCGCGCTGCGGCAACACCTCGACGAGACCCGCATGCGCAAGCCTCGCCAACGCTGACGAAACGGGAAAGCGCGATACGCCCATCCGCTCGCAGACCGCGATCTTGTCGATCATCAAGCCCGGTTCCAACGCCAGCGTCAGAATCGCTTCTCTCAATGCCGCTTCGACCGCGTCGGTCAAACTGCCGCGCTCGCCGCCCCTGACTTTTTGCAGCGCGGCATACGGATTACTCGCGGCACTCTCCAGATCGACTGACGAATTCACGGCGCTCTTGATTTCGAGAAGACATGCTAGCATGCTAGAAAGCGAATTCCGTGTTGTCAACGCGTACAAATGCCTGGCAATGATCTGGCAATACAGGCGCACCTGTACGCGAACGGGAATGCGCGCTTCGCGTGCGTACGAAACCGATCCGTCTGCGTTTGCAGGCGAAAAGCCGCTAGCCATAGCCCCGGAGGGCGCTCAAATGACTACGATCACAAGGCTGTCCGTTCGGGACATCCGGTTTCCCACTTCACGTTCACTGGATGGCTCCGACGCAATGAATGCCGCGCCGGACTACTCCGCCACTTACGTCACGCTCGAAACCGACTCACCGGATCTGACGGGCCACGGCCTCACGTTTACGATCGGGCGCGGCAACGAAATCTGCGTGACGGCCGTCAATGCGTTGACACCGCTTGTCGTCGGCAAAAAGCTCGAAGATATCGCCGCGAATATGGGGGCGTTCTGGCGCGCGTTTACATCGGATAGCCAATTGCGCTGGATCGGCCCCGACAAGGGCGCGATTCATCTGGCCACCGCGGCGGTCGTGAATGCCGTATGGGACTTATGGGCGAAAGCTGTTGGTAAGCCTGTATGGAAGCTGCTGGTCGACATGAGTCCGGAAGAACTCGTGCGCTGCCTGGACTTCCGCTACGTGACGGATGCGATCACGCCTCATGAAGCACTCGCGATACTGCATCGCCACGCGAAGACCAAAGGCGAGCGCGAACAGGAAATGATCGCGCTCGGCTATCCGGCGTATACGACTTCCGCCGGCTGGCTCGGTTACGACGACGAGAAGATTCGCCGTCTCGCGCGCGAAGGCGTCGCGCAGGGCTGGACGCATTTCAAGCAGAAGGTCGGCGGCGACATCGACGAAGACGTGCGGCGCGCGCGCATCCTGCGCGAGGAGATAGGCGAGAACCTGAAACTGATGATGGACGCGAATCAGGTCTGGGACGTCGATGAAGCGATCACGAACATGCGCCGTCTCGCGGAATTCGACCCGTGGTGGATCGAGGAGCCGACCAGTCCCGACGACATTCTCGGCCACGCGGCCATTCGTGCGCGGCTCGGCCCGATCGGCGTCGCAACCGGCGAGCACTGCCACAATCGCGTGATGTTCAAGCAGCTGTTGCAGGCACGGGCAATCGACTTCTGCCAGGTCGACAGTTGTCGGCTCGGCGGACTCAACGAAGTTCTCGTCGTGCTGCTGATGGCGGCAAAGTTCGGTGTGCCGGTGTGCCCACATGCGGGCGGTGTGGGTTTGTGCGAATACGTGCAGCATATTTCGCTGTTCGACTATATCTGCGTGTCGGCGTCACTGGAAAATCGTGTGCTCGAATACGTCGATCATCTGCACGAGCATTTCGTCGATCCGGTCGTGATCCGCAATGGCCGCTATATGCCGCCGCAAAAACCGGGGTATAGCATCGAGATCTTTGCGGAATCGCTGGAGCAATATTCGTTTCCCGAAGGGGACGCCTGGAAGGGGTAAGAGCAGGCGGACGAAATGGGGAAACAGCAGGAGAGAAAACAGCGAGGGGGAGATACTGAATTTCGGGCTATCTTCCGCTCGTTCTCCAGTGGCATCATATTGGCCTTGCCTCCTCACTCGCCCGCCTATTCCAGACATGTCCAACCTGATCGTACATGGCGGTCTCCCGCTAAGCGGCGAGATCGCGCCATCCGCCAACAAGAACGCCGTTCTACCCATTCTTTGCGCCACCCTGCTCACCGACCAGCCGCTCCGTCTCATCGGCGTGCCTGAAATCACCGACGTCAGGAAGATCCTCGATATCTTCCGCATGCTCGGTAGCGATGTGTCGATGGATTTCGCGAGCGGCGTCCTCGATCTGCACCACCACGCAACCACATTCGATCCGGCCGTGCACCACCTGCCCGAGGAAATGCGCTCGTCGATCATGCTCGTGCCGCCGTTGCTCGCGCGTTTTGGGGTCGCGCGCCTCGAGAACGACGTCAAGGGCTGCACGCTAGGCGTGCGCGAAATCGACCCGCACGTCGAGGTGTTCGAACGCTTCGGCGCGCACATCGAACGGACGGCCGATTCGCTGATCGTGCGCGCAACGGGCCGGATGACGGCCAATCATCATTGGCTCGATTACGCGTCGGTCACGACCACCGAGAACTTCGTGCTGTGCGCCGCCGCGGCCAGCGGCACGTCGACGTTGGTCAATGCGGCGTCGGAGCCGCACGTGCAGGAGTTTTGCCGCTTTCTGGGCATGCTGGGCGTGCCGGTCGACGGTATCGGCACGTCGCGCGTCAGCGTCGAGGGCGGCCAGAAGCTCGGCGGCGGAGAATTCCGCTTTAGCGAGGATTTCCACGAAATCACGACGTTCCTCGCGCTGGGCGCGATCACCGGAGGCGACATCGTGGTCCGAAATACCGCGCCCGAACAGTTTCCGCTGATCGATCGGACCTTTGCGAAGTTCGGTGTGCAGGTCGAGCATCGCGATGGCTGGTCGCGTGCGATTCGGGACGGTGCATTACGCGTGCGCCGGCCTTTCACGCAGAACATTCTGACCAAGGTGGAAGCGGCGCCGTGGCCGTACCTGCCGGTCGATCTTCTGCCGATCTTCATTGCGCTCGGCGTGAAAGCCGAAGGCAGTGCGATGTTCTGGAACAAGGTCTATGACGGTGCGATGGGCTGGTCCGTCGAGCTTTCGAAGTTCGGCGCGCATGTGTTTCTGTCCGATCCGCATCGGCTGATCACGTTCGGCGGGCTTCCGTTGAGTCCCGCGAAAGTCGAAAGCCCTTACATCATTCGCGTGGCCATCGCGTTGCTGATGGTTGCCGCCAGTATCGAGGGACGTTCGGAAATCATCAATGCGCTGCCGATCCGGCGCGCTCATCCGAATTTCGTGGAAAATCTGCGCTCGGTGGGCGCGAATGTGGAATGGACGAGTGGTGAGCTTTAGAAGCTCCACGATAAATTTACCCGCAGTTCGCAAGCAGATCGCCACCTGATCCGCGTATTGAACACATGCGCCGACGGATGAAACTCGCCGCTCCGACCGGCATACCCGTGTGCGGCGTCAGGTGCGCGTTCCAGTCGCGTTCGAATCCTGGTCGCGCCACTCTTTTCGGCGTTTCGTCATTCCGTGCAGCGCGCCGCGAGCGACCTTCCACCACACGAACGGCCGCGGGTCCGCGAGCATGCTCAATGCTCTCGCGTAGTCGAGCGTGAGTCCCGGTGTCCATGCCATCGTAACCGCACGCTTACGGATCTGTGCCGCCACCCAAAGCTCCGGCGTGGCAAGGATTCGCAGAAAGCTCATCCAGTTTGCCTTGCCGCCTCGCAAACGTGCGGCGGCGCCGTCAATTGCCGCCTCGAGTGCGTTCGATACCGTGCTGGAGCAATTACGATAGGTCAGGTTGTAGGTGGTGTCTTTCCGATATCGGTCCCAGAAAGCGCGCAATTTCTCGGGATCGTAATTGCGAATTCGCACCTGCACCGTCGACGGGCACCACGCTTTCGATTCGGTCGCATAGTCGGGCTGGAACAGGCCGGGTACGTCGTTCTCCTTCGTCGCGCGCAAGATGCGCCCGAATTCGCCCGGAGAGCGATCGATCTCGACACCCGGATACAGGCTGATGTAGATACCATCGGGCGATTCCAGCGCCGCGTGGCCGGTCGATATGACGCCGTTGACGTCGACGGCCGCGATATAGCGATCGACGATCAGTTGCTGTTGTGCAGGAGCTTTCGACGAGCCCGTGGGCGTCCATACATGCACGGTCAATGCAGGCTCGTTGTCGGCCGGCGGACCGTCCCACCCGCTCTCCGCAAAGACTCGACCGGCTTCGGGTGTTCCGCGATCGGACTGGATCGCAGGTTGGCTCGACGCGTTCAGCGCCGGATTCCTTGCAAGACGCCGCACGCGCGCGGCAAGCGTGATCAGATTGAGACCGCCGAAGAACAGAAACAGCCCGAGGCTGTATGGCAGCGTGCCAACATAATGGGTCGGATAGGGCTGATAGAAGAACACCGCAAGCAGAATTTCGACGACGCCCCATGAGAACGCGACCTTCCAGCGCCGGTAGCGGACTATCCAGGCGGAGATGCACTGCAGCAGCCCGTCGACGAGAAACAAGGTACCGAAGATCATCGACAGCACGAAATTGCCGTGATGATGCCCCGCAAAAATCAGCATCGACGCACCGACGACAGCGAATCCCTTCACATAACGCAATACGCGTTGGCCGCCAACGCCGGTCCAGGCGACGGCGAGCGTTGCCAGCCCTTCCAGCAGAAAGAGCCACGCGAAAAAATTGATCGGGAAATAGGTCGCATTGTCGAGCGCGTCCACGAATACGACGATACCGGCGACCAGCCATACGATACCGATCGCGAAAATGGCGCGCGCACGCTTGCGGAGATAGTCGACACCGAGCAACAGCAATACCAGCCGAACCATAACGACTCCCTCGTTTCCAGAATCTCGCTTGACTGACAGTGCCCGCCCTCTTCCGGGAATCAGCCAAGGCAATCATTCCAGACAGGACGTTATCCGGTAAATATGGCCCAACAAATGATCGATATCATGTTTGCATGTGCAGACGATCGATCCTGACGTCAGCGATCGTATTGCAATCGGGGCCGATTTTCAATGCGCTTTCAGAAATGTGAAATTGCGCACATTCGCAATCGAGATCAGGCTAATCAGGTTACGTTGCCATTTCACCAATGTGACGCGGAACCGTAACCCCGGTCATGCTGCATAATGTCGTGGCGGTTTGCGCCAGTCCGTGGGATTCGGGCAACAGCTTCCTGGACGCGACGAAAGCCAATCGCGATTTCAGGAAACTCGCCGACTTCGCAACATCATGAACCCTGCCCTGGCACCTGCTCTCGACCTTTCAGCCTTCCCGCGCCGCGCTCTTCTCGACGGCCCGACTCCGATCCAGCATCTCCCCCGGCTGAGCGCTCACCTCGGCGGCGCGGACATTTACGTCAAAAGGGACGATGTGACCGGACTCGGCGGCGGCGGCAACAAACTGAGGAAGCTCGAGTTCCTGATCGGAGAAGCATTGGCTCGCGGCGCCGACACCATCATCACCGTCGGCGCGCGGCAATCGAATCACGCGCGGCTCACGGCGGCCGCGGCCGCGCGCATCGGGCTCGAATGCGAGCTGGTGCTGACGAGAACCGTGCCACGATTCGACCACGACTATATAGAGAACGGCAACATCGTCCTCGATGCATTGTTCGGCGCGCGCGTGCATGATCTGCCCGGCTCCGCGAATGCACTGCAATTCGCCGAAGATCGCGCCAATGAACTGCGCACGCAGGGCCGCAACGTCTATGTGTGTCCGCTGGGCGGCTCGAGTCCGACCGGGTGCCTCGGTTATGTTGACTGCGCGGCCGAAATCGTCGCTCAGTCGCATGCACGAGGTTTGCCTTTCGATCGGATCGTCGTGCCGAACGGAAGCAGCGGCATGCACGCAGGGCTGGTCGCGGGTTTTGTCGCAATGGGACTGGACCCGTCGAATATTGACGCGTTCACCGTACTAGGCAATGCGAGCCACGCACACGCCACCACGCTCGATAAAGCGAATCAGACGGTCCAACTCATCGCCGCGAATCTTCGCGTGGAGCGCGACGCCATTTCGATCGACGAAGCGCAGCTCGGGCCGGGCTATGGCATGCCGACCGACAGCATGCGCGCCGCCGTTCGGCTGATGGCATCGAAGGAAGGTCTTTTGCTCGACCCTGTATATAGCGGAAAAGCCTTCGCGGGACTCGTCGAAAACGTGACCACCGGGAAGTACCCGGCCGGACAGAAGATTCTATTCGTCATGAGCGGCGGACTTCCCGGTCTGTTTGCCTACCGCAGCGAGTTCTGAGTCAGGAGCTGATTCCATACGACACCCGCGGCAAAGTCACACGCTTCAGAACTTATGCCGTATCCCGACACGCACCGCCGCCTGATTCTGATTCGACGACGGCGTCAGATTGTTGATCGCCGCCACCGCGGGCATCACCACATCGACGCCCTTGCTATTCGTCTCGACTGCATTTCCCGAAGCGTGCTGATACACGCCGATCAGATACACGTCGGTACGTTTCGACAGAAAATAGTCGACGCCCAATTGCCCCTGGTGATACGTAGCGCCCGTCTGTCCGTCGATATCGCCGCCCTTCGTATAGTGATAGGCGGCGCCGATCAGCAGCGCGGGCGTCAACTGGTAACGGAAATTGAGTTCCGCGCTGTTGAACCTGACGGATTGCCCCGCAAACGCGGACGCATATGAGCTACCGAGATTCAAAAATCTGATGTTCGAATACGTCGCGCCGACCGTTGCCGCGCCGAACGTATACGCGCCGCCCGCCGCAATCACCTGATAGGTGTTCGCCGACCCATATCCCGAGTACACCGGTGACGTGACGTTCGACACATTCGTCGCGATCGTCCCCGACGTGCTATTGCCAAAGAAGCTCACATTCGGGTTACGGACATTCAGATAACCCGCGCCCAAGGTCAGCGGACCATTCGTATAGCCTGCACCGAACGAATAGATCTGATTGCGGGTCACGTCGCCCGCCACGCCGCCGGGACTATAAAGGCCACCAAACGTCAGACCGCCGTAGTTCGCGCTCGTGTACTTGATCGCGTTATTGACACGATAAGCGTTGTTGAAGTTATCGACATCGCCGGGATGCGCGGAGATGATGCCGCCCCACTGCCGCGCGACGCCCAATACGCCCACGTAATCGACTACGAGATCGTACTGACGTCCCAACGTCAGCGAACCATAATTGCCCGCCAGCCCAACGAAAGCCTGGCGGCCGAATCCGAGTCCGCCCTGAGCGAGCTTGCCGGTGTTCGGATCGAAGCCGTTTTCCAGTACGAAGATCGCCTTGAGGCCGCCGCCGAGATCTTCGGAACCTCGCAGTCCCCACCGGCTTCCCTGCAGAATGCTGCTCGACAGGCTATACAGGTGTCCGCCTTTACTGTTCGTGCTGAACAGCAATCCGTCGTCGATAATGCCGTACAGCGTAACGCTGCTCTGCGCGTGGGCAATACCTGAAACAGCAGCCATTGCCGCCGTGGCAACGAGTAACTTCTTCATTGCGTCAGTCTCCATTTCGTCCGCTCAGGGGCTATCCCGCGCGGACCTGCTTCGGATCCGCGCGTTTATTGAATGAATGGTCCGGAATGCGCTCAGACGGGTTCTTTTTGCCGGATCTCCGGCGAGTATTCGGCCTGCCTGACACCGTGCTCATCGATGTCGAACGACATCAGGTCTTCGCCGATAACGAACTTTCCGTCATAGACCGACTGAACCCGTTCGCGCAATTCGTCGACGCGCGCGCGCGGTATGCCAGGGCGGCTATACAGCGAGATATGTGCGAAGACCGCGAGCTTCGGCCGTGCTTCCACGAGAATGCGCGCCGCCTTCTCCGGGCTCGCGAGATAACCATAGAAGTGGTTCACATAATCAGGCGCGGCCTTCTCCAGCGCACGGCTGCCGATTGCAACGCTCTGCACGAGCAGATCGGCATCCTTTGCGTGTGCAACCAGATTCGCTGAATATGTCGTGTCGTCGGTGACGACCACGGAATGTCCGCCGTATTCGACGCGATAACCGTAATCCGGCTTCACGTGGCCATGCTCGATCAGAAACGCAATCACCTTCACGCCATCCTTTTCATACACGACACCGGGTTCGACGCGTTTTGCGATGATATGCGTGGCCGGCTCGACCACCTCACCCTCGAGCATGCGCATGCGGTTCTGATCCTTGAACAGCAGTTCGGTGCCGCGCGCCACGTTGTCGATGCCGTCCGGACCGAACAGAAGCAACGGCTTGCGCAGACGTCCATCGTCCGTCGGCAACGGCGCGGTGGCGTAAATGTCCGGCAGTCCGGTGATATGGTCGGAATTCAGCAGGCTGATAAAGATCGCCGAGAGATCGCGCAGCGGAATCTGTTGCTGATGCAAGCGCATGGCCGCGCCGCGTCCGGCGTCGAATAGCAGCTTTTGCGTCCCCGCCTCGACGAGCACGCTAATGCCAAAACGATTGATGTTGAGAATGGGCGTACCCGTACCGAGAAGCGTGACTTTCATCGTCGCGGCAAAGGTCGGCGCACAACTCGATGCCGCGATAAATGCGATCAGAAGGGCAAATTGACGTAACGCGTGGCGCACAGATGTCTCCGTTTTATCGACTCGTCGAATGGTTGGTACACGGCGATAAAATGACACGAAGTTCCCGACGCGCAGTAATGCTTTGTTTTCGGGAGGCGATAACTTACTGATATCGGGGTATTCCATGACTGTCGTCGAACAGCATCTGCTCGCGCGATTGAGAGCGCGTCACTTCGCGTTGCTGGTGGCGCTCGCGGATACGCTGAGCATTCATCGGGCGGCCGAACGTCTTCACATGACGCAGCCTGCGGCAAGCAAGGCATTGCGCGAACTGGAAGAACTGTTCGGCACGCGTCTGTTCGAGCGTCATTCGCATGGCTTGCGGCCCACCGCGGCGACGCAGATCGTCATCGACCATGCGCGGATCATGCTGAGCGAAATGCAGAAGCTCGGCGGCGATCTCGAACTGCTCGCGAATGGCGCGCAGGGAAAAGTGCGCGTCGGCATCATGCCGGTCGCGGTCCCCGGTCTGCTGACTCGTGTGCTCGCACTGATGGAAAAGGACGCGCCGCGCGTCGTCACCGAGTTTCACGAGGGCGCGCTCGACTGGATGCTCGCCGGGCTCGCACAGGGAAAGCTCGACTGCATCGTCGGCAGGCTCGGAGAAGGAACGGCGGCCGCGCCGTTCTGCCGCGAGGTGCTATTCGAGGAAGACGTTTGCATCGTCGCGCGCAGCAGTCATCCGCTCGCAAAGCGCAGGAAGATCACGCCGGCCATGCTTGCGTCCGCCGAGTGGATCTTTCCTGGTGCGGACGCACCGCTGCGTGCATCGATCCGCCGTTTTTTCGCCGACAGGCAGATTCCGTCGCCGATCCCCAAGGTGGAATCCGTTTCGGTGCTCGTGAATCTTCAGGTGTTGCAGGAGACCGACTGGCTCGCGTTTCTGCCTCGCGTGATCGCGGTCGAATACCGGAAGCTTGGCGTGCTGGCCATCCTCGAGGCGCTGAACGAATGGGCGATGCCCGCGGTGGGACTCGTCACGCGCTCGCAAACTCGCCAGGCGCCCGCATTGCAGATTTTCGCGCGGCTCGTGCGGCGCGCGGGAGAAGAGATTGCCGCGTCGCGACGAAAGTGACTTTCAGACGCACGGAAAACAGCGTTGCCATCACCGGAAAAGCATCGGGCAGCGCGAGCATCGCTCGCACTGCCGCGCCGCTCACCGGCCTTTGAATTGTGGAGGACGGCGCTGTGCGAATGCTTTCAGCCCTTCATGCATATCCTCCCCGGAACAAGCCTGTCTGCGCAGTTCCGCGATTCTTTCCATCGCATCGACAGGCACCGGCACGACGTCTTCGAGGATGCGCAATTGCTCCTTGACCGCGGCGATTGCCAATGGGGCTTTGGTCGCAATGTCTCTGGCCATCTGCAAGGCAACGGCCTCGATATCGGCTGGCTGAACCACGCGGTTAAGCACGCCGTGGCGCTCAGCCTCGTCCGCCTCCAGCGGACGCGCGCAGAAGAACATCTCCTTCAGGATATGAATCGGCAGGTTATGGATGAACCGGAGCAGACCGCTCGTGCAGTATGGCAGACCGATGTTGGCCGGTGTCATCGCAAGGCGGACCGTCGTGTCGGCCACGACGAGGTCGCAGCTCATCACGAGGTCTACCGCCCCGCCCCATACAGAACCCGAAACCATCGCGATTACCACGCCCGGGTAGGTGCGGATCTGCCGCAAGACACGCTCCAGTGGCTTGCCCCACGCAATCGGGTCGTGGTCGGTGTCGAGCTCACCGAGGTCGTGGCCCGCACTCCAGACCTTTTCACCCGCACCGCTCGTCAAAATCACAACGGGCACCCGTTGCGACGCAAGAGTCGTCAACCGGGCTTCAAGTGCGCCTAGCAGTTCCGCGTTCAACGCATGATGCCTGGCGGCATTGCGAAATATCACCTTCGCAATGCCGCCGTCGATCAGTTCGGTGCTGACCTCTACCGGTTCTTCCGGTGCAATCGTACTCATTTCGTTACTCCACATGCTGAGCCAGATCGTGCCCGGATTCCTGTGCCGGCACGCTGGGGATTTGATAAAGCACACCTGTGGAGGTTAGCTCATGGATCTCCGACTCGCTAAAGCCGCTCTCGCGCAGTACCTCGGCGGAGTGCTCGCCCAGCGCCGGCGGCGCATGGCGCGTCGCCGCACGGGCAGCCGGCTTGCCGTCTTCCGATGCATTGAACACGGGAGTCGGGACCTGACGCACTTGCCCAAGGATTCGATGATGCACTTCCTCAACGAGCTCACAGTGCCGAACCTGCGGGTCCGCGAACACTTCCTCGAGCGTGTTGATTGGCCCGGCAGGCAGTCCGGCGCCGACAAAGAGCGCGGTCCACTCGAGTTTGCCTCTGGTCTTCAGACGGCTTTCGAGAATCTCTTTCAACTCGCCCCGATTGGCTACACGAGATTCGTTGGTCGCAAAACGCGGGTCGCCCGGCAGTTGTGGAAGGTCGAGAAGCTGACACAGCCGGCGCCACATCTCCGTGGTTATCGGCGCGATGTTGAGCGGGCCATCCGCGGTCTCGAACACACCATACGGGGCGATGACCGAATGAGCGTTTCCCGTGCGGGCCGGAACATTGCCGAGGCTCAGATAGCGTTGGGCATGCACGCTCAGAAGCCCGACAAGGCTCGCAAGCAACGAGGTGCTGACGTGCTGGCCCTGCCCGGTCCGCTCGCGTTCGAAAAGCGCGGAAATCACCGCAATGGTCAGCCAGAGTCCCGAACTCAAGTCCCCGATGGCCGTGCCGGTACGTGTCGGCTCGCCTTCGGGAAATCCGGTGAGACTCATCAGGCCGGAATAGCCTTGAGCAATCTGGTCGAATCCCGGCCAATCCCTGAGCGGTCCCGTGTCGCCGAATCCACTGATGCTGGCCATGACCAGGCGGGGATTCGTCTTTTGCAGGACGTCGTAGCCCAGGCCCATTTTCTCCATCGTGCCCGGCTTGAAGTTCTCGAGCACGACGTCGGCGCCGTCGATGACGCGCCTGATAGCGTCCAGTCCGCGCGAGTCGCGCATGTCGATGCACACACCCCGCTTGTTCCGATTGCACGACAGATAGTAGGTACTGATACCGCGGTCGAACGGTCCCCACGCGCGGCTCATGTCGCCGTCAGGACCGGTTTCGACCTTGATGACGTCCGCACCGAGATCGGCCAGCACCATGGCGCAAAACGGACCCGAGAGCGCGCGCGTCAAGTCGATAACCTTGATTCCCTGCAAAGCTTTCATGCGATGTCTCCAGTTGCAACTTTCATGTTCCAGCCGTGGCTACTCCGGCAGACGCGCGTGGCGTGTCTCGGTGGCAAAAGGCAGGATGAGAATTCCCAAACCAAAGGCTGCCGCGGTCCACGCGACCGGCGTACCGAGCGAGCCTTGCCAACTGATGGCCGCGGCGAGCACGAAATTGACCCCGGCGCCAATGAATCTGCCAACCGATGCATTGAACGCAAATGCAGTAGCGCGAATCCGCGTCGGGTACTGCTCCGGCAGCCACAGCGAGAAAATCGCAAAGTTTCCGCCGAAGAATCCCAGCAACGCGAGCGCCGCCATGAATAGAGGGAGTCCGTCAGGCCGGTAGAAAGCCCATCCAAACGCCAGCGCAATGGAGCAGGCCATCCCCGCGAAATAGAGACCAAGCGCCGTCCGGCGCCCCACTTTCTCCGCGAGATACGGCGCAACCAGACAGCCGATGATGGTGCCGACGGACAGAATTGCCGCCCCCACCGAAGCAAGATGAATCGCGTCGACTTTACTCAGTCCGGCACGGGTCGCGAGGCTAACAACGGCACTCGCCTCGTAGACGGAACCGGCCCACAGCCCCACGATTGCCACGCCGACGAGCGCCGCGCTGGTGATGGTGCGCCGCCGGAATTCAGGAGCGAATATCTGACGCAGTGGCGATACAGTGTGTTCAGCGGTCGTGGAATGATGCGCCGCTGCCCGGTCCCACTTCCCTGGTTCCTTCACCTTGAGCACGGTGAAGATTGCGAGGAGAGCCGGCGCCAGGCCACAAAGAAACATCGCGCGCCAACCGTATTGAGCACCGACTGTGTAGTTGAGCCAGGCGGCAATGAAGAACCCAAGGTAGTAGCCGGTTTGCAGGTAACCCGCCCCCATCTTTCGACGATCCTCCGGCCAGCTCTCGGCAATGTAGGTTCCGGCCAACGCCCACTCCCCGCCGACGCCGATGCCCGCAATCAGACGGAACGCCCCGAGCTCCCACACGTTGTGCGCGAAAGCCGCCGCACCGGTGAAAATCGAGTAGATCAGAATACTGGCGGCCAGGGTACGGACTCGTCCGTAGCGGTCGGCGAGGGGCCCCCAGATGAACGACATGCCCCAGCCGATAAGAAACAGCGCAAACAATATCGAACCGTACATGCCGAGATTGCCGGGAGTCGGCTTGATTCCGGACAGCGGAAGCAGTTCAGTGAGCGCCGGGACAAGCACCAGCGCAAAGATGACGGAGTCCACTCCATCAAGAACCCAACCGAGGTAAACCGCCCAGAAACCGCCTATCTGCTCCCGCGAAAGCGGCGTACGCCGCGACTTCGCTTCATTCGACGCCGTCACAATGGCTTTCTGCATAGTCGTCTCCGTTTGTATTGCCGCCCGAACGTGAAGCGCTTTCGTTCGGCGGCGGTTATGTGAGACGAGTATAAGAAGTGGCGCAATCGATGAAAAATATGATATTCCTCTTGCGCGAGCGTAATTTCTTATGGCGAGACAGGAGGATCGGCGTGGATCTGAGACAGTTGCGATACTTCGTAAAGGTCGTGGAATATGGCAATGTAACGCGCGCCAGCGAGGCACTTCACGTTGCGCAGCCCGCCGTCAGCCAACAGATACGAAACCTGGAAAGCGAGCTCGGCACCCAGTTGCTCGAACGCAGCACCCAGGGCGTTGCACCGACCGCGTCCGGGAAAACGCTGCATCGTCACGCATTGGAACTGCTGCGGCAGGCCGACCGGACCGGCGAACTCCTGCGGCAGGACGCCGAATCTCCCGAGGGCAAGGTTGCGGTCGGGCTGCCTTCCAGCACATCGCGGGTTCTCGCCATCCCTCTTGCCGAGGCTGTGCGAGACCGCTATCCGGGAATCGTGATCGAACTCATTGAAGCCCCCACCGCCGATTTGCACAACCTGATTGCAAGAGGACGCGTGGATCTGGCAATCGTCGCGGATGCCGTCGAGACCCACGGCGTTCAGGCTGAACACCTGCTGTCAGAGATCCTGTATCTGATTGCCTGGCCAGAGTTCGAGCTTCCTCGGGAGCCGATTACCTTGAGCACGCTCGCGACGATGCCGATGGTGCTGCCAAGTGCGCCGAACACCATTCGCAGCCGCGTCGAGTGGGCCCTCCGCGAGAAGGGGCTGACATGCAAAATCCTTTTCGAGGCCAGTTCAACGGCATTATTGTTCGCCGCGGTAATGGCGAAGCTCGGCGTGACCGTTCTCCCCTGGACTGCCGCTCACGTAGAACTGGACGAGGGCAAATTGAAGCTCGCGCGGCTGAACCACAGCCTCTTTCGACGCGAGCTTTCTCTTTGCTGGCGAGACACGCCGCTCGTCAGCAATGCCGTCCTCAAGGTCAAAGATACGATGCGCGAGCTGGTGGCAACGCTGAGTGCGCGCCCTGAATGGGCGGCTGGAAACGGGCGGCGCCCGCGGCGTTCGAGGCGCACGTAGGAACTGCTGTCGCCTGCTCGGGGTCCTGCCTCTACGGAAACGAACGGCTCAGTTGAGCGTCCTCAGAGAGTTCGTGCTTCCAGAACATCACTATGGTGCCGACGGCGAGACTCGAACTCGCACAGCTTTCGCCACTTCCCCCTCAAGATTTTTAGAAGCCCCCGTCATGGGAAACTGATACACATCGCATTTCAGCAGAAAGCATCGTGAGCAAAATAGTCCGAATGCTTCGAAAGCGCTGCTATTGAACCAATCACGGAAAGTACTCTGCAGCCACACCCGCCGCATCTCTATATCGACGCCTAATTCGCCAGTCCCTATGCAATGTCTATTTTCGTGATGCTGTGCGAGAAGCGATTGCCATTCGAATTCTCTGCTGTCGATCTCGCATGCAAAGAGAATCATCAAACCGACTATGCAATCCATTCATTGCCGTGCCACAAAGACAATTGCACGGCGTGTCGTACCGGACTATCCGCGCGCACGCCGCACGCACTCTATCTGGCCCCACCCTTTGCCGCATTCGCGCGATTGCGGGCCCGCTCCCTTTGCTGCCGCGCGCGGGCAATGCTGACGACGATCAACACGATCGCCAGCACTGTCAATTCGATCATCGCCGGAATCTGAATAGGATCATGAAACATGATGGACCTCCGCCACGTCGTCTCGTCATATTACGCCTGAGGAGACAGATCCTGCGGGTATTGCGGCGCACCATCCCGCGCGTCAGCCGATGCCATTACATAAATCAAGTTCACTCGAGTTCACAATTGACATGTAGCCGTAATGAACTGCTATTTTTTGCCGTTCAAAAGGCTACTTTCTCGGATAGCTGTCCCTAAACAGAATATTTGAGCTACAGTACATTGGCGATCGAACAGATCGTGAGCCATCCCGACAATTTTCCGGCGGCTTCTTCCCGCATGCTGGACATGCGTACTGAAGAACCGGACTAGTTGAAGATATTGCGCCATGCCATATTTTCCGGTCGCCTACTGTGGTCCCGCCGCTATCCCAGACAACCTCTGGCTGCGCTGGAATACCGACCCGCTATTGCTCGCGGCGCTCGCAATCCTCGCCATCGTGATAGCCAGCGGCCGCTCGGCTCATGCACGAGCGGGCTGGGCAGCTCTCGCGCTGATGGTCGTCGTGTTCGTGTCGCCGTTATGCGCATTGTCCTCCGCATTATTCTCGGCGCGGGTCACCCATCACATCATTCTGATCGCGGCTGTCGCGCCGCTGCTCGCCCTCGCGTTTCCGGTGCCGCGCCTCGGGAATCCGCCGCTCGTGCCGGTAGTCGCCGCGCATGCGGTCTTTATCTGGCTGTGGCATGCGCCGGGTCCGTACGCGTGGGGACTCTCCACCGTGCCCGGTTACTGGCTGATGCAACTCACGTTGCTCGGCAGTGGATGGTTGATGTGGCGCAGCATCTTCTCGCCATCGCTGCCCACCGGCGCCGCATTGATGGCGCTCGTCGCGACGATCGGGCACATGGGTCTGCTCGGCGCGTTGATCGTGTTCGCACCGGTGCCGCTCTATGTCGCGCACTTCGCCACCACCGCCGCGTGGGGTCTCACGCCGCTCGCCGACCAGCAACTCGCCGGCCTGTTGATGTGGGTGCTGGCAATGATCCCTTATCTCGTGGCGGGACTCCGGCTCGCGTGGTCCAGCCTGCACGTCAGAGAGCCTGCCCTGTGACGATCCTTCTGAAATTCATCCATCTGGCCGCAATTGCAATCTGGTCGGGCGGCCTGATCGTTTTGCCGTTCCTGTTCTGGCAGCGTCGCGGACTCGCCGCCGGCACCGAGCTGGACCGGCTGCACCGCATCACGCGGCTCGTTTATGTGGAGCTGACCTCGCCCGCGGCTTTCGTTGCGATTGCGAGCGGCACCGCGCTGATCTTCCTGCAGGCCACGTTCGTCGAATGGTTCACCGCGAAGATGGTGCTGGTCGGCATCATGGCGATGCTGCACGTCGTGGCCGGTCTCGTGCTGCACGATCTGTATCTGCCCAACGGCCGTTTCAGCCGCGGCGCGGGGATCGTGCTGACCCTCGCGTATATCGTCGTGATCGTCGGGATCATCTGGATCGTACTGGCCAAGCCGTACATCGACTCGAACCTGTTCGCCCCGCATCTGTTCGAGCCCGGCGGACTTGGCCGGTGGCTGCATCACTCCTTTGGCGAAACGAGAATGCCCACGCCATGATCGAACACGAGCTTGCCCCCATGCCAGCCGGCGAAGCCCGTCATCACCGAGGCGAGCACCGACAATGCGAGCCCATGCGGCAAGATCTGATCGGGATAGAAAAGCCGCACGCCCCAGTTCGCGGCCGCGATCGCGACGAGCGTCATCGCGGCGACCGCATGCGACCAGCTTGCTTCCTTGAGACGGATGCCACGCACGAGCAGCAGCTCGGCGGTGCCGACCACGCTCGCGGCCACTCCGCTCCAGAAGGCGAAGCCGGCGGCCCACAGGCCGGCGCGCACCCAGAACGGATCGCCCGTCCACCAGTAAATCACGTCCACGCCCAGCGTCGCGACGACGAACGCGATCGGGAAGTGCACCATCATCACGTGAATCGGATGGCCGACGAGTGCCACGACCGAGCCCTTGTCGAGCCGCAGCAGTTCCAGCAGTACTTCGCTTCTGCTTTCAGATCCGGAATCGCCTTTGCTTGCCATAGTGGAGTGTCCTCTCGTCGAATGAGTGATTCTGCAAACCATCATAGCTTCTTGCGTGTGGCGGTCCAAGCAGGATCGCTCGCGATGCTGTCCGGCTGCGCCGGGCCGCTGTCGACGCTCGAACCGTCCGGGCCAGCGGCGGCATCGATCGCCGGGTTGTGGTGGGTGATGCTCGCCGGCGCGGCGATCCTGTTCGCGATGGTGCTCGTGCTGTTCCTGATGACGGTGTTCCGTCCGGGCTGGGGCTCGCGCGTTTCGCCCGCGCGCTGGATCGTGCTCGGCGGCCTCGTGCTGCCCGCCGTGATCCTGATCCCGCTGATCTGCTATGCGCTGTATGCGGGCGAATTGCTGTTGCCGCTGCGCGCTCACGCGCCCGCGCGTATCGAGGCGATCGCGCAGCAATGGCGCTGGACTTTCCGCTATCCGGACGAAGGCAACGTCGAAACCGGCAACGTGCTGCATCTGCCGGCGGGCCGGCCGGTCGATATCGCCGTTACGAGCCGGGACGTCGTGCATGCATTCTGGATTCCGCGTTTCGCCGGCAAGATCGACGCGGTGCCGGGACATGAGAACCTGCTGCGCATCCAGGCCGATCAGCCCGGCCAGTACGCCGGACAATGCAACGAGTTTTGCGGCATCGGCCATGCGCAGATGCACTTCACCGTGATCGTCGATCGTCCTGAAGATTTTTCCTCCGCAGTTAAAAACGCCGCCGCCACCGGGGAGGTAAAGAAATGAGCGTGCCCATCGAGCCGCAATCACAGGGCGTGAACGCGCTGCGACTGCATCGCCAGCTCACCGCGATCTGGGCCACCGGCAAGGGCGTGCAGAGGCTCGCCGCGGTCAACCATACCGTGCTCGGCATGCGCATGATGATCACCTCGTTCGTGTTCTTCGCGATCGCGGGGATTCTCGGCATGCTCACGCGCGTGCAGCTCGCCACGCCGCACGCGGCCTTCATGGACGTCGAGACCTATAACCAGGTCTTCACGATGCATGGGTCGATGATGCTGTTCCTGTTCGCGATTCCGATGGTGGAAAGTTTCGCGGTCTACCTGACGCCGAAAATTCTCGGCACGCGCGACTTCGCGTTTCCGCGCCTGACCGCCTACGGTTACTGGTGCTATCTGTTCGGCGGCACGATTCTGACCGTCTCGCTGATTCTGCGCAGCGCGCCGGACGGCGGCTGGTTCATGTACACGCCGTTGAGCTCGAACGTCTACACGCCGGGCCTGAATGCCGACGTGTGGCTGCTCGGCATCACCTTCGTCGAGATCTCGGCGCTCTCGCTCGCGATGGAAATCGTCGTCTCGATCCTGAAGATGCGCGCGCCGGGCATGTCGCTCGACCGCATGCCGATCTTCGCGTGGTACATCCTCGTGACCGCGATGATGATGATCGTCGCGTTTCCACCGCTGATTCTCGGCTCGATCCTGCTCGAGGTGGAGCGCGCGTTCAACCTGCCGTTCTTCGACCCGACGCGCGGCGGCGATCCGCTGCTCTGGCAGCATCTGTTCTGGCTGTTCGGCCACCCGGACGTGTACATCATCTTCCTGCCGATGGCGGGCGTGCTGTCGACGATGATCCCGGTGTTCGCCAGAAGGCGCCTCGTCGGCTATCGCACGATCGTCGTCGCGATCATCGCGCTCGCGTTCCTGAGCTTCGGCATCTGGGTCCACCACATGTTCACGGTGGGTATCCCGCATCTCGCGCTCGCGTTCTTCTCGGCCGGCTCGGCGATCGTCGCGGTGCCCACGGCGATCCAGTTCTTCGCGTGGCTCGCCACGCTGTCGCATGGGCGGCCGCGCTGGGACGTGCCGATGCTGTACATCTTCGGCTTCTTCTTCGTGTTCACGGCGGGCGGACTGACCGGCGTGATGCTCGCGATGGTACCGTTCGACTGGCAGGCGCACGACACCTACTTCGTCGTCGCGCACATGCACTACGTGGTGGCCGGCGCGCTCGCGTTCCCGATGCTCGCGGCGTTCTATTACTGGCTGCCGCTGCTGACCGGGCGCACCGCCGTGCACCGGCTCTCGGTGCCGGCGTTCTGGCTGGTGTTCATCGGCTTCAACATGACGTTCTTCCTGATGCACCTGACCGGCCTGCTCGGCATGCCGCGACGCATCTTCACGTATAGCGGCGACGAAGGCTGGAACTGGCTCAATCTGTTGTCGTCGGTGGGCAGCTTCGTGATGACGATCGGCTTCGCGCTCGTCGTGATCGACATCGTCGTGCAGTTGCGTTTCGGCCAGCGCGTACGGCGCAATCCGTGGGAGTCGACCACGCTCGAATGGGCGATGCCGATTCCGCCCGCGCCGTATGCGTTCGCGTCGATTCCGCACATGGATGCCGAAACCGAAAAGGTCCCGCCCGGCCAGCTCGCGACCTCGCTCGCGCGCGGCGAAGGCTATCTCGGCTTCACGCGCAACGGCTGGCAGGAAACGCTCGGCGTGCACATGACCTCGGGCGAGCCGGAACAACTGATCGTGCTGCCGAACCAGACCTATCTGCCGCTCGTCACCGCGGTCGTGACCTGCGCGGCGGTGCTCGCGATGCTGTTCAAGTTCTATCTGTTTTCAGCCGCGTTCGCGTTCGTGACGTTCGGCCTCTTCATCTACGCGGGTCAGAGCGCCGGCCATGCGCGCGATTATGGCGCGCTGCCGGTCGGCCGCGGCGTGAGCGTGCCGCCGCATACCGAGGTGGCCGGCGCGCCGTCGTGGCTCTCGCTGATCTGCGCGCTGGTCGCGAACGGCACGCTGTTCACGTCGCTCGTCTTCGGCACGTTCTATCTGTGGATCGCCGCGCCGAACTGGCCGGCCGCCGTCACGCCGCAACCAAGCCGCCTGCTTGCGCTCATTACGGTGATCGGCCTCGCGGTGGCGGCCGCCACGACGCGCGGCTCGCTGCGCGCCGCCGCCGCGGAACGCAAACCGCACGGCACGATCGCGCTGACGGCAATCGCGCTGATCGTCGCGCTCGCCGCCGACGTGATGCTGATCAACGGCGTCACGCCGAATCCGCGTGAACATGCGCTCGGCGCGACGGCCGCGGCGCTGCTCACGTATATCGCGATCCATGCGGGCGTCGGGTTGCTGTTCCTGATCAGCAACGTGCTGCGTCTCGGCGCCGGCTTCATTTCCGCGCGACGTCTGACGGACCTGCGCCTCACGCGTCTGTGGGTCGATTACACGCTTGCCACGGGCATCATCGCGCTCGGCCTCGTGCTCGCGCTGCCCGGCCTCGTCGCAATGCTGGGAGCCCGGCCATGAACGAACGTCCGCTTTCGCCACGGCGTTTGTGGTGGCTCGCCGTCGGCTTCACGATCTGGTGCCTCGCGTTCGTGATCCTCTATGCGATGCATGCGATCGGCTGCGCGTTCGGCTGGCCGGCCACGACGCTGCGCGTGAGTCTCGCGCTCGTGCTGCTGCTGCATCTGATCGCGCTCGGCTGGCTGTGGCGCTACCGCGCTGCCACGATCCGCGACCCGGGTCCCGAGCGCATCAGCACGTTCATGCATACCGTGGTGATCTGGACGCTGATCGCGGCGCTGGCCGCGACCGTGATTACTTTCGGGCCCGCGCTGCTGCTCACCACGTGTGTTTGAGCGCCACCCGAGCGGGAACCGAACGCTGGTTGCGAAGCGCTGATTGAGTAACGTGCGCTCCCTGAATTGACGCGCGCCCGCATCGACGCGGGCGCGATCCGCTTGCCTGTTTCACTGCCGGAACCCCGCAATACGGAGAGGCATGACATGCAGTCTCATGATCTTGCACGCAAGGCCATCTGGTCCGCGATCTATCTGCTGTTCATACTCGCGCCGCTATTCGCGCTGCTGACCGGCACGCTGCCGCCCGCGCGCAATTTCGGCACCGAGTTCTCGGTGGCGCTCGGCTATTCCGGCCTCGCGATGATGGGCCTGCAATTCGGCCTCACCGCGCGCTTTCGCCACGTGACCGAGCCGTGGGGCGAGGACGTCATCTATCACTTCCACCGGCGGGTTTCACTGCTCGCGGTCGGCCTCGTCGTGATCCATCCGCTGATTCTGTTCGCGATCCGCTCCGACAAGCTCGCGATGCCGGATTCGCTGCTCGAGGTTCCGTGGGGTGCGTGGTTCGCGTTCCTGTCGATCGGCGCGGTGATCGTGCTCGTGATTACCGCGCTGTGGCGCAAGCAGTTGAAGATCCCTTACGAACTCTGGCATCTGTCGCACATCGTGCTCGCGCTGACCGCGATCTTCGGCGGCGTGCTGCATATGATCGGCTGGGGTTTCTATCTGACCGATCCGTTCAAGCGCACGCTGTGGATCTGCATGACGATCTTCTGGATCGCGCTGCTGCTCTACGTGCGCCTCTTCAAGCCGCTCTTCATGCTGCGGCGTCCGTACCGGATCACGGAAGTGCGCGCCGAGCGCGGCGACACCACGACGCTCGTGATGGACCCCGACGGCCATGCGGGTTTCCGCTTCAAGCCGGGACAGTTCGGCTGGCTCAACGTGTGGGGCAGTCCGTTCCGGATCACCGGACACCCGTTCTCGTTCTCGTCGAGCGCCGAGGCCGCGAATGGCCGCGTCGAAATGACGATCCGCAATCTCGGAGATTTCACGAGCCAGGTGAAAGCGATCCCGGCCGGACAGCGCGTTTATCTCGACGGACCGTACGGCGCTTTCACGATCGGCCATCCGACCGATATGCACGTGCTGATCGCGGGCGGCATCGGCATTACGCCGATGATGAGCATGATCCGCACGCTCGCCGACCGCGGCGACAAGCGTCCGCTCGTACTGATGTACGGTGGCAAGAGCTGGGACTCGCTGACCTTTCGCGAGGAACTCGAAACACTGAAGACCCGGCTCGATCTGCGGATCGTCTATGTGCTGAGTAACCCGCCCGATGGCTGGAGCGGAGAAACCGGGCGCATCGACGCCGCGATGTTCCGGCGTCACCTGCCGCCCGAGTATGCGGATCACGAATACTTCATCTGCGGACCGGACCCGATGATGGACGCGATCGAAACAGCACTCGGCGAAATGAAAGTACCGCCCGTCCGTTACCATTCCGAACGCTACAGCTTCGTCTAGGAGAATTGCGATGCGTCGACTATTGGCTAATCGCCTTGTCGTTCTGACGGGCGTCATCGTGGTGGCGCTGTCGCTGCTGTTCGCGTGGCTGCGAGTCAATTCACTGCACTAGGGTCCGTGCCGTAAGGAGCACGCACCGGGTGCGCTGTAATACACTGGCTCCGAACATCGGCGCGGCCATTGATGGCAAGCGTTTCCTTACGCTCGAAGGTTGAATCGACATGCTTTATTCCGGAATTGGTCTTCACGTCCTCGTTGCGATTTTCTTTGCCGTGCATGCGGTACGCCATAACCAGGGCATCTACTGGCTCTTCATTCTGTTTGCTTTCCCACTGCTCGGCAGCATCGTGTACTTCTTCGCGATCTTTCTGCCGGGCCTGCGGCAATCGCGCGGCGCGCGCGTCGCCACGCAGGCGATTACCCAATTCGTCGATCCGAATCGCGCGTTGCGCGAAGCACGCGCCGATTTCGATCGCGCGCCGACCGTGCAGCATCGTATGCGTCTCGGCGATGCATTGCTCGCGGCCGGCAATCCACGTGAAGCGCTCGAGCATTTCCAGGCCGCGGCGAATGGTCCGTTCGCCAACGATCCCGCCTTGCTGCTCGGCCTCGCGCGCTCCCAGTTCGCACTAGGCGACTACCCGTCCGCCGATACGACGCTGGCGAATCTGTTCACCGTCAATCCGCAGGCGCGCAACCAGGGCGAGCCGGCACTGCTGTATGCGCGCACGCTCGCCGCGCTCGGCGCGCCCGGCACACGCGCGGCCTTCGAACAGTCGCTCACCTGCGCGAGCGACGTCGCGCCGCGCTGCCTGTTCGCGGATTGGCTCGCCGCGCAGCCGGACGACGCGGACCGCCGGCACGCGGAGAACCTGTACACGGAAATCGTGCAGGACGCCAGACACTGGCCGCGCCACGCGCGCGAGCACAACCGCGAGTGGTTGCAGCGAGCGCAGGCCGCACTGGCGAGCGGTGTGACGCGGCGATAAACGACGTAAGGAGAAGTTCGATGGCATGCGTGACGAAGTTCTTTCGTTCGCTCCGTTCGACCGCCTCGTCAACGGCGTTCATCGCGATCGTCGTGAACTGCGGCAGTACTTTCGCCAACGCCGCGGTGGCGGTGGAACATTTCGCGTGGCCCTCGTCGTTCGTGGTGCTGGGCAACGGCTATCCGCACGCGGGCGATGCGTGCCGGCGGCTCGGCGAGTCGGCCGCCACCGCGAACTATCTCGACCATATGGCGATGCTGGTCGGCTGTCCGGGACCGGGCAATAGCGCCGCCGCGCGCGCGATCCTCGATCATCGACGCGCGCGCGTGGTGGGTGAAGCGGATGGCGTGACGCTGATTTCGATTTCGACGGAAAGCGGCCCACCTCCCGGCTATCACGGCAATCACGCACCGATCAAGCCGACGTCTTTCAGCACGACCGGCACGCTGCCCTGCGAACGCGGCAACGGACAGACCAAGACGATGTGCCGGTTCGGCATCGTGCGTCACGGCGATCGATCGGCGACGGTCGTCATCTCGTGGCCCGATGGCCGCACACGGGCGATCTTCTTTGGCGCCAATGACCGGGTGATCGGCACCGGCGCGAAAGCGGACGATCGCCCGATGCCGGGCAATACACTGACCCAGAAGAGCGCCGGCGCCAATCTGATTTCCATTGGCGACGAGCGGTATGAAGTTGTGGATACCGTTCTTTCTGGTGGTTGAATCGTTCGACGTACTCGCCCGGCCAGAACCATCGGCGAATTGAAACGCGGCCCGTAGTCGGCGCTCGTTCGCAGCTACTTCCGCCCTCCTGGAAGATCCCACGCCGTTCGCCGCTTCGCGTCTCCCATCTCCACCCGGCTCGAACCGGAACGTGCCGACACCGCGCTCACCGCTGCCGGCAATGATTTCAGCATTCACTGCAATTCATAAAATTCAAATATTAGTAATGAAATTGAAAAGTAGCACATCGATGTGTGCCGCTTGCATGCTTGCTCTCATTCGATATCGTCACTCCTTCAGACTCGCCTACGGGATTACCCCAGCGAGCTAAATCGATATTATTGATTAATATTATTACCTCGCAAACGTTTTACTTCACACGTTTGGGAAGCACCTGTTCGACCCACGACGATTCTTTATCCCGAAGCACATAACCCAGGTGTTCCAGCCCGGTCACGGGCTTTACAGGAGGAGGTCATGATGTCGAGAAGAATGGGATTGATTGCTGTCTGGTTAGCGATGAGCGCCGGACTTGCCGCATGCAACGGCGACAACAGCGGGCCATCCGCTTCGCCAGTGGCGGATGTGGCCAGCTCGAATTCGGCGCAGGCCGATGCCGCGTCCCAGGCGAATTCCAGTGCGCCGGTGGAAGACGTCGCGACGGCGACCGCCCTTCCCTGCGACGCCGCCGCGACGGCCAACACGCCCTGTTCCGCGGCGCACAGCGTGACCCGCCTGCTGACGAAGAGCTACAAGGGCCCGCTGTTCCAGATCCAACGCGCATCCGATAACGCGACGCTGAACGTCTATCCGTACACCGCGGGCACGCTGCCGAACAATGCCGACCGCACGTTGATCGGCTCGGCCAACGTCAGAAGCGTGGACTCGTTCTGCAACAACACGACCTGCTCCGTCACGGACATCTACGACCAGATCGATCTGGTTGCGCCGCTGAAAGGCGGCGCATTCGGCAATGTGCCCGCGACGCTCACGCTCAATCAGGACGGCACCGAATCGCTGAGCGTGCCGAACGGCAACAACAAGACCACGACCGTGCCGGTGCTCAACGGCTTTGCGACGATCACGCTGCCCGGCACTGCCGGCGCGTTGACCGTGCAACTGCTGCAACCGCCGACCGCACTGACCGCGCAGGCACCGACGCTGCAATTGACGATCGGCAACGATCTGCCCGCGCTGCCGGGCACGCCGGCCAAGCTCGGCTTCATGTCGCTGCACGGCGTGCAGATTCCGGCACTCGGCACGTTGGCGGGACAGGCGTATCGCAACCGGTTCGGCACGGTGAACCAGTCGATCGGCGACAGCGAAATCGCCGAATACATGGTGGCCGGCGCGCACTATAGCCAGTCGTCCACCTGCTGCGGCACCTATGGAAACATGGAAAGCAGCGCGAACCCCAGCACCTATACGCATGGAGAAATAGAAGGCGAAATGTTCGCGCTCGCGTTCTCGAACGGCAACGCAGCGGTATTCGGCTATTGCGACGGCGACTCGAACCAGCCGTCGAATGTCAAAGATCCCGTGTGCAATGCACTCGATATCAACTGGCCGGGCGTCGATGCGGAAGCCGGCGTTTATCTGTATGGTCCGCAACAGCCGCCGAGAGAAAAGTTCGTCACGGTACTGTCGAAGTACTCGCCCGTCACCGCGTCGAATATCTTCGCGGTAAAGGGCGGCTCCGCTTCGCAAAGCATACTCACTTCGCTGTATGACCAGGCACCGCCGGAAGCGCTGAACTTCGGCAACGACGCGGGTCATGCATTCAATGGTCAATGGCAAGGTGGTCTATCGCTCGGCGAAGGTGGCGACGGCAGCGGCGCGCCGATCCAGTTCTTCGAAGGCGCGATCATCACCAAGGCGACTTCCGATGCAACCGACAACGCGATCCAGACCAGCATCGCGAGCTTCTACGGCCCGCCCGCCGATAAAGCCACGTCAGCCTGCTATGCGAACAATCTGATCAACTCGCCGCTGAGCCTCGCGACGCCGGATGCATGGGCGCAGTCGAGTGGCGGCACGGCCGTGCCCGCCACCGATATTTCCGGTGTAAATCGGGGTGCCGCGACGGTCACGAGCACGAATGGCTCGGCGGTATCGAACATTCACGAAGTGATCCGCGTTCAGGGCGGACAGTCGTACACGTTCACCGACTACGTGCTCGCCACCAGCAACGCGACGGTTTTCCCCGGCGGCTCGATCCAGACCGACGACCCGAGCGGCACCGAATTCGGCTGGGTGCTCAACACCAATACCGGTGCGATCGTACGCGGTACGTGGGGCGCGGGTCAGGCAACCTCGCTCACCGCGGTGAAAGCGGGCAACTGGTGGAAGGTGACGATGACGTTGACCGCGCCGGCGGGATCGAACAATGCATCGGTCTTTATCGATCTGCCTACGTCGAGCGCCGCGGGCGTTCGCTCGCAGCAGGCCGCGTATCTGAGCGCCACGCATTACTGCCCGAGCCTCGCGATTCCGAGTGGGCCGAAAACGTAAAGCGTGGAGCGTGACATGTTGCCGCTGACCAGGGATTTTCAGCAGGCAACATCTGCCAGAAAGCTCCGCGTGTAATGAGCTGCCCCCCAAAGGTTGGACATCCGTCCAACCTTTGGGGGGTTTCTTCATGGCTCGAGCCCAGTGCAGTACCGGCTGCGGGAAGGTAGCTCATTCATGCAACAAAGCGTTTCGGACTCGATCCCGTCAGCCGCCGGAACATCGCGATGAATGCCGACGACGAGGCATAACCCAGATCGAATGCGACCGATTCGACGCTGCGGCCGTCCCTGAGCATCGGCAACGCCGCAACGAAGCGCAGACGCTGCCGCCATTCGGTCAGCGACATGCCAAGTTCGGCCTGGCAACGGCGGATCAGCGTGCGTTCGGTCAGATTCACCACGGCGGCAAGCTCGGCGATGGTGCGGTTATCGCCAGGATCGTCGCGAAGCAGTTGCAGGATCGCGTTGAGTTCCGCGTCGTCGCTGTGCGGCACGAAGCTGCCCGTCGTCCTGCACATTGAAAGCTGATCGACCAGCACGCGCAGCAGCCGCGCGCGGGCAGGCTGGTGCCTGGACGCGTCGGGCAGGTCACGCAAATGTTCGAGAATCGAACGAACCAGCGGTGTCACCATCACCACGCATGAATCCTCGGGCATGCCGTGACACAGGTCACGGCGAATATAGACGGAGCAATGCACGGCTTCGTGATGATTGAAACCCGTGTGTTCTACCTCCGGGGCGATCCACAGGCCGAGGTGCGGAGGCGCAATGAAGTGCGCATTGCCGGCCTTGACCTCCGTGACACCGCTGTACGAATAGACGAACTCGCCCCACGTGTGACGCAGCACCGGATACGTCGCGTGGGCCGGCATGTGCTCGGTGCGAAAGAACACCGGCGCCGGCAGCAGGTCGGTAAAGGGCGGCAGCCGAACGTGTGCCGTTGGAGCCGGTATGCCGCGTTTCATAGGCTGACGTCCTCGCTGGATCGATTGTCAGTTTTGAACTATATCGCGCTAAATGATTCGGTCAATACTGTGAGCCGTTTCGTTCGGGGATACGACAGATGAGGAAGGCGGTCGACGGTCGGGCAGCACTCGTCATGGTCGCGCTGTGCATGACGTGGAGTCTGCAGCAGGTGGCGGTCAAGGCATCGGCAGCCGACGCGGCGCCCGTGTTTCAGCTCGCGTTGCGCTCCGGCGTCGCCGCCGCGATGGTGTTCTTCCATGCGCGATTCGTCGCGCGCGACCGCTGGCTGAAGGGCAGGATGCTGGCGCCGGCCATTGCGGTCGGCTCGCTCTTTGCACTCGAATTCCTGCTGGTGGCGCAAGGTCTGAACTGGACCAGCGCCTCGCACATGGTGGTGTTTCTCTATACGGCGCCGCTTTTTGCAGCGCTCGGCCTGCACGTGCGATTGCCCGACGAACGCCTGAGCCGGCTGCAATGGAGCGGGATGAGCCTCGCGTTCGTCGGCATCGCGCTGGCCTTCCTCGTACCCGCGTTGCTCGAACCGGATCACGGGCGGCTCGCATCGTGGATGCTGGGCGATCTGCTCGGCCTGTGCGGCGGCGCGGCGTGGGGCATGACGACCGTCGCGGTACGAACGAGCCGCATGAGCGAAGCACCTGCTACGCAGACGCTGTTCTATCAGTTGGCAGGCGCGTTCGTGATCCTGCTGCCTGCCGCCATGCTGCTCGGCCAGACGCGCTTTCATGCGTCGCTGCTTCTCTGGTCGAGCCTCGTTTTCCAGACCGTATTCGTCTGTTTCGCCAGTTTCCTGATCTGGTTCGCGATGTTGCGCCGATATCTCGCCGCGCGCCTCGGCGTGCTGTCGTTCATGACGCCGCTGTTCGGCGTGGTGTGGGGCGTGGTGCTGCTGAACGAGCGACCGACCGCCGCATTCGTGCTGGGCGCGGTGCTGGTCTGCGTGGGTCTGATCGTCGTGAACGGCGACACATGGATCGAAACCTGGCTGCCGCCCTCGTGGCGTCGTAGCGAACACCCCTCAACCGGAACGGCTCATCCATGAATGTCCTGATTGTCTACGCTCACCCGGAACCGCGCTCGTTCAACGGTGCGCTCAAGAACGTGGCGGTACATACGCTGGCGTCAGCGGGTCACGACGTGAAGCTGAGCAATCTGTACGCCATGCAGTGGTCGCCGGTACTCGGCGAAAGCGACTTCGCAGGCGAACGCATCGATACAGACTATCTCGACCTCGCTCGCGAACAGGAGCATGCCTTTGCAGAAGGCTCGCTATGCGAAGCCATCCGTGCCGAACAGGCAAAAGTGGCATGGGCCGACGTGCTGATTTTCCAGTTTCCGTTCTGGTGGTTCTCGATGCCTGCCATCCTCAAGGGATGGGTCGATCGCGTATTCAGCCGCGGCTTCGCATATTCGGCCGGACGAAAGTACGAATTGGGGCACTTCAAGGGCAAGCGTGCGATGCTGTCCATCACGACCGGCACCGCGAGCACGCTGTACGAGCCGAACGGTATCGACGGCGACATGCTGCATGTGCTCTGGCCTATTCACAACGGCATTCTCGCGTATACCGGCTTCACAGTACTGCCGCCGTTCGTTGCATGGATGCCTGCCAAAGTGCCTGCTACGATACGAGCGACCTATCTCGACGAATACGCGCGACGCTTGCAGAACCTCGACCGCGCCGAGCCGTTATTCTTTCATCCATGGTGCGACTATGACGACACGCAGCGGCTCAAACCCGGCGTAGAAGCGCGCTCCGGCGTGCAATGGAATCCCCGTGCAGGGCAGACGTTCGAGACAGCCGCCAAGAGTTGGCTATCATCGCCCGGTGATAACGGTACGCAGCAGGACGCATGACGATCGGTCACGAGCCGTTAGCCGGCTCGGGAACATTTTTTCTCTGGAGGCTTGCATGAAGGGTTACTGGATCATCTTTGGCGGTGAAGTCACCGATCAGGACGCGCAGAAGCAATACAGCGCGTTGTGGAAGCCGATCGCCGAAAAGTATCAGGCCAAGGTGAAGGCGCTGGACACGGCGAGCGCGCTGAAGGAGTCGCAGGGTTCGAGCCGCGTAGTAGTGGTCGAGTTTCCGTCGCTGGAAGCGGCCAAAGCCTGCTACGAAGACAGTGCGTATCAGGAAGCGAAGTCATTCGCGGTGCGCGCGTCGAAGCGCGAACTGGTTATCGTCGAAGGCGATATGACCTGACAGACATCGGCGACCCGCGGCGGATGATTGTCGCCAATCCGCCAGCGGATCTGCCCAAAAATCAAATCGCAAAAAAGCCCGACGCGTCAGACGACGGCGTCGGGCTTTTCCATTCATCATGCCCAATGGAATGACTACTGCTTCCCCGGTATCCCCTGCCCGCGCAGCGAACACCCCTTCGTCTCCGTAACGAAGATCAGCGCAACTGCGCCAATCACGCATGCACTCATCATGTAATACGCGGGCACCATTGCATTACCGGTATGCGCGACGAGCCATTCGTTCACCATCGGCGCCGTGCCGCCGAAAATCGACGTCGATACGTTATATGCAATGGCCATCCCCGCGTAACGCACCTGGGTCGGAAACATCGCGGGGAACATCGCCGAAATGCTGGCGAGTTGCGGCACGTACAGAAGACCGAGCACCGAAAAGCCGATGAGCGCGCCGCCAACGCCAAGCTTCATCAGATGGAACATCGGAATCGCGGCGATAAAAAGACCGGCCAGCGAAAACCACCAGACATTCTTGCGTCCGATGTGATCCGAGAACGTACCGGCGAAAGGCAGAAACACCATCATCGCGAGCATGCCGATGAGCGGCACGAGCAACGACATGTTGTCGCTCATACCGAGCTGCTTTTGCATGAAGGTCGGCATATAGGCAAGCAGCACGTAGTTGACGACATTCAACGCCACCACGAGCCCGCCGAGCAGAAGCAGCGGTTTCCAATAGCCGGCCAGCAATTCCTTCAGCGTGACGCGGCTATGCTGCTCCCTGTAAGCCGATTGTTCGAGTTCGCGAAACACCGGTGTGTCTTCGAGCCGGGAGCGCAGATAGAAACCGATCAGGCCGAGCGGCGCCGCGATCAGAAACGGCAGACGCCATCCCCATGCATGCATCGCCGTAGTGCCGAGCACGACGGAGCAACCCAGCATCAGGAACGCGCCGAGAGAAAATCCCGAGAGCGTCGCGAACTCGAGAAAGCTGCCGCAAAAACCGCGCTTTTTATCGGGTGCATATTCGGCCATGAAAGTCGCGGCGCCGCCATATTCGCCGCCCGTCGAAAAGCCCTGAATCATCCGCAGTACGACCAGCAACGTCGGCGCCCACCAGCCGATGCTCGCGTAAGTCGGCACGAGCCCGACCAGCAGCGTCGCGACCGACATCATGATGATCGTCAACGCGAGCACGGACTTGCGGCCCAGACGGTCACCGAGCGGGCCCCAGAACAGGCCGCCGAGCGGACGCACGAGAAACGAAATAGCGAACGTCGCAAGCGCGAATAACGTGGCCTGCGCCGTGCTGCCGGGAAACAGCGCCGCCGATATGTAGCTCAGACCATATGCATAGATGCCATAGTCGAACCATTCGGTCGCGTTGCCGAGCGCCGACGCGGCGATCGCGCGTCGCAGCAGGCTGCGCGCCTGAGGCTGCGCGCCCTCGCCGCTCCATGAATGTACGTAATGCATGTTTCCTCCTCGATGTCTGGCTGTGCGACACAGGCAACGTCGCTCGAATCAACGATACCGACCGCGCGCGGGTGCAACCATGTTCCAGGACAATGCGCTCGTCGGGGTTTTCCATGAAATCCGCGGCGGATCTGGTAATCCATACACGCGCCGGGACAGCACTCTCCCGTGGCCGGGAAAAACAACAGGCTTCGCGTGCGTGCGCCCATTCCATGCATGCACTCAACTCCGGATTCCTCGCGTATTCAATTACGCAATTACGCAACGATTGCTCGAGGAATTCAGCGCACCAGCAACGGCAGCGTCATCAAGCGGCCCTGTTCGGGCTTTGGCGTGCCATCATCACAAAGCCGCAGGCACATCCATGCTGTCGCGAGATTGCTGCTCACCACCGGCTTGCCGAGCGCGGCTTCGATTCGCACGATGATCGCCGCCGCGCGCACCGCGGTGCAGGAGATAAACAGCGCGTCGGATTCCGGCGCCATTGCATCGGTGGCGAATGCGACGATATCGTCGTGCGAAATCCGTGCCATTTCCCGATCGTCGGTCAGACCGATGCACGAGAAACGGTCGATATCGAAACCTTGCGCGGCAAAGTACCCGGCCATGGGTCGACTCGTCTCGGCCGTATAAGGCGTGAGCACGCTGATACGGCGCGCGCCGAGTGTATGGAGCGCGGTGACCGCGGCGGCGGTCGGCGTGACGACTTTTGCCGACGGCTTCGCCGCATGAATGGCCTGCTCGATCTGGGCATCGCCGATCATCACGGAGGCCGACATGCACGAATACATCACCACGTCGAGCGTTTCATCGGGAAGAATCAGCGCCGCCCCCGCCGTCAGCGACGGTTGCATCGCGCGCAGATTCGCGGGCGTGACCGGGTTCGCATACGGCACGCGATTCACATAAATACCGATCCGCTCATTCGCGACGAGTGCCGAAAAATCCGGCTCCGTTGTGTGATCGGTGGCAAGAATCACGAGGCCGATGCGTTTGTCGAACGCGCGGTCGATCAGACGCGGCGCGCGGTCGAATTGATGAATGGATATGATCGACATCGTTCAATGCCCCGGAGCAGGAAAGCGCCTTTCCAGCAGCCGTACACAGACGACCGCGATCAGGCTGATACCCAGGAACAGCACGCCAACGAGTGTCATCGGTTCGAGATAGCGATAGTCCGTATTCGCAATGATCTTCGCCTGATTCATCAGTTCGAGAACCGTGATGGCCGACAGCAGCGGCGTTTCCTTGAACATCGAAATCAGATAGTTGGCGAGCGCGGGCAGCATCGGCGGAACCGCTTCGGGCAGGATCACGTGCTGCCATGTTTGCGCCGGACTCAGGTTGCAGGCCTTCGCGGCTTCCCATTGCCCACGCGGAATGCTCTCGATGCCGGCGCGATAGACCTCCGCCGCATAGGTCGCGTAATGCACGCCGATCGCGAGCACGCCGGCCGCGAGCGCCGGCATGCGTATGCCGATGTCGGGCAGCACGTAGAACACGAAATAAAGCTGCACCAGTAGCGGCGTGCCGCGAATAAAACTCGCGATGGCCGCGGTGCCGCGCGACACCGCGCGATTCGGCGCGAGCCGCAGAATCGCAATGACGAGGCCGATCACGGCCGCCACCACCGCGCCGAGTAAAGTCGCGAGCACCGTGATCTTCAGGCCTTGCAGCAGGATCGGCAGAATGTCGCGCACGAAACTCCAGTCCCATTCCATACGTTTATCTCCTCATCCGGTCGAGACCGAAGCTCATCCGGTTTTCCAGCTTGCGCATGCCGAACGAGATCACGCAGGCCATCGCGAAGTACAACGCGAGAATCGTCGCAAACGGTATCAACGTATTGCCAGTCTGCGAACGGACGACCTGCGCCTGGAACGTCATGTCACCGAGCGAAATCAGCGATACGACGGCCGTGCCCTTCAGCAGCTCGATCGCGTTGTTACCGAACGTCGGCATCATCAACGGCAACGCTTGTGGCAGGATCACGTGCCGCATCCGCTGATATCCGGTCAGATTCAGCGCGATGCATGCGCTGCGCTGCTCGTGACCGATCGCGGCCACCGCGCCCCGCACCACTTCGGCGCCGTACGCGCCCACGTTCAGACCGAGCGCAAGCACGCCGGCCTGCAACGGCGTCAGCGTGAGGCCGGCCATCGGCAACACGAAGTACGCCCAGAACAGTTGCACGAATACCGAGGTGCCGCGAAAGAACTCGATATACGACGTCGCCAGCGCGCGCACCGCGAAAAAACGCGACAGGCGCCCGAGACCCGCGACAAATGCCATCACGAGCGCGAGCACCGCGCTCATCAGCGTCAGCTCGACGGTTGTCTGCGCGCCCTTCAGAATTAGCTGCAAGTAGCCGGACCAGTCGTTCATCCACTCACCTCGCGCATCACGACATATCGTTGACCATGCGCGCCGACGCATCGCGAGCGCATGGCGGCTTTGCGCCGGCTCAGTTCTTCCCCGCGCAGAGTTTTTCGCGGCTCGTCGACATTGCCGCCTTCGCCGAAAAGCCATAAGGCTCGACGATCTTCGCGAACTCGCCGGACTCCTTCATCTTCTTCAGTTCGACGTCGAACGCATCGCGCAGCGCGGTGTCCTGCTTGCGGAAAGCCACGCCGTCGCATTGCACCGGCGTGTTCTGCACCGGCGCGATCGATTCGAGGTTCGCGTCTTTCGCCTTCGAGAGCAGATCGCTGATCGACAGCAGCGGCAATGCGAACACGTCGATCCGGCCGTCCTGCAGCATCTTCAGGCCGCTCTGTCCGTCCGGCACGATGACGACGCGATCGGTCGGAATGTTCGCGGCGGTCGCAAGCTTCTGCTCGGTGGTGCCGCCTTCCACGCCGATCACCGCCTTCGGATCTTTTGCGATTTCCTCATATGTCTTGATGCTCTTCGTATTGCCTTTCTTCACCGCGAACGCTTCGACCGCGCACAGCACCGGCTGCGAATAGGCGACCGCGGCACAGCGCTGCGGCGTCATGAACAGACCGGCCGCAATCGCGTCGTGACGTCCGACCGCGAGACCCGGAATCATCGCGCCGTACTCGGACACCGACGCGACCACGTCGTTGACGCCGAGCTTCTTGAAGACCGCGCGCGCCACGTCGGGCGCGGCGCCCGTTACCTTGCCGTCGGCGCCGACCGCGGTGAACGGCGGTTCGTTCGCAATCGCGATGCGCGCAAAACCTTGCTGCCGCAATTGCGCGAGCTTGTCGTCGGCGGCATGGGCGAGGCCTGCCAGTGTCAGCAGCGACAGTCCTCCCGCAATCAACATCCCCTTTAGTTTCATGATCTCCGGCTCCTAAGGCGTAGTGGTATGGCGTGGTCGTGGTATGTGCAACGTTGGATAAACGAAGTCGCTCTGATCCGCTCAGATCCGATGCCCAGCGGCGATGATCTTGCGCAGGAACGCCTGGGTCCGCTCGTGCGTCGGATGCGTGAAGATGTCTTCGGGCTTGCCTTCCTCCACGATCCTGCCGTGGTCGAAGAACAGCACGCGGTCCGCGAAGTCGTGCGCGAAGCCCATTTCATGCGTGACGAGCAGCATCGTCATGTCGGTCTCTCTTGCGAGCCGCTGCATCACGTTCAGTACTTCCTCGACGAGTTCGGGGTCGAGCGCCGATGTCACTTCGTCGAACAGCATGATCCTCGGCGCCAGCGCGAGCGCGCGCGCAATCGCCACGCGCTGCTTCTGCCCACCCGACAGTTGCGCGGGGCGGCTCTTTGCCTTGTCGGCCATCCCCACCATCTCGAGCAGTTCCAGCGCGCGCTTCTCCGCCGACGCGCGGCTCTCGCCCTTGGTCAGCATCGGCGCGAGCGTCACGTTATCGAGCACGCTCTTGTGCGGGAACAGATTGAAGTGCTGAAACACCATGCCGATCTTCTCGCGCATCTTCTGCAGATGCCGTTCGTTCGCGGGCACCATCTGCGCGCCGCGCGGCATATGGAAGAGCTGTTCGCCGTCCACTTCGATATGGCCGCCGTCGATCGATTCGAGCGTCATCAGAATGCGCAGGATCGTGGTCTTGCCGGAGCCCGACGGCCCGATCAATGCGAGCTTCTCGCCGGGCATCACGTCGAGCGACAGTTCGTCGAGCACGGTCAGCGCACCGTACCGCTTCGTAATCCGGTCGATCCGGATCAGCGGCTTCTTCGGCGATACCTGATCGCGCCGCATCGAGGTACTGGCCGGCGCCGCCGGGCGCGCGGAAGACAGATTCGCCGGGGGAGAGTCCAAAGCACTCGGCATGTCGGTAACTCGCGCGGTTTTCATATCGATTCGATCCCGTTCGTCATGCGTGACCTGGTTGAATGGCATGCGTTGAATGGAAGGCGGCGGCGCGGCGCGCATAGCGGTGACGCAACCCAGAATACAAAGCCATATTTGCGTTCCGATTGCTCTAGAACAATTCTTTTTCCCGCGCCGCAATTGCCCGTGAAGCGGTCCGGAAGATTGAACTAGCACATTAAGAGCCGTTTTTTCGCGGCATTAGACTGCGGCGAGAAATACCCGTGAGCGCCCCATTTGCGTGCACAGGAGCGCCACTTTCCGCAACGACGTCACGCTCAGAGAGAGGGGAAGATGTCAGATACGACGCAACACGAATCGCGAATTGAGGCGCCCGTCGTGCGCCTGCCGTTCGAACGCGACGAATATGCCGCGCGTCTTCGCAAGACGCGCAAGGCGATGCAGGCCGCCGGCATCGAGCTATTGATCGTGTCGGACCCGACCAACATGGCCTGGCTCACCGGCTACGACGGCTGGTCGTTCTACGTGCATCAGTGCGTGCTGCTCGCGCTCGACGGCGAACCGGTCTGGTTCGGCCGCGCCCAGGACGCGAACGGTGCAAAGCGCACCGTCTTCATGCAGCACGATCAGATCGTCGGCTATCCGGATCACTACGTGCAATCCACCGCGCGGCATCCGATGGATTACCTCGCGCGCGAAGTGATCGAAGCACGCGGCTGGGGCGCGGCGAAGATCGGCGTGGAAATGGACAACTACTATTTCAGCGCCGCCGCTTATCGCTCGCTCGTCACGCATCTGCCGAAAGCAAAATGGCAGGATGCAACCGGCCTCGTCAACTGGCAGCGCGCCGTGAAGTCGCCGCGCGAAATCGAGTACATGCGGGTAGCCGCGCGCATCGTCGAGAAGATGCATACGCATATCGTCGAAAGAATCGAACCGGGCATGCGCAAGAATGACCTCGTCGCCGAAATCTACTCGGCAGGCATTACCGGCGTGAACGGCCATGGCGGCGACTATCCGGCGATCGTGCCGTTGCTGCCGACCGGCGCCGACGCCGCCGCGCCGCATCTAACCTGGGACGACACGCCGTTCGCGAAGGACGCCGGCACGTTCTTCGAAATCGCCGGCTGCTTCAAGCGCTATCACTGCCCGCAATCGCGCACCGTGTATCTCGGCAAGCCGCCGCAGCATTTCATCGAAGGCGAACGCGCGGTGGTCGAAGGCATTGAAGCCGGGCTCGCCGCGGCGAAACCCGGCAATACCTGCGAAGACATCGCCAATGCTTTTTTTGCGGTGCTGCACAAATACGGCATCGAAAAGAACAGCCGCTGCGGTTATCCGATCGGCGCGAGCTATCCGCCGGACTGGGGCGAGCGCACGATGAGCCTGCGCCCCGGCGACAAGACCGTCCTCGAGGCCGGCATGACGTTTCACTTCATGCCGGGCCTGTGGCTCGACGACTGGGGACTCGAAATCACCGAAAGCATTCTGATTACCGCGTCCGGCGTCGAGACGTTCTGCAGGACGCCGCGCAAACTGTTCGTCAAACCGTGATTCCGTCGGCGTCGTGCGGCCGGGAACCTGCCGCGCACGGCGCCCCTCCAGTCAAAGGGGAAACATGCTTCCGAAGACGATGAAAGCCGTCGTGCTGACCGCGCACGGCGGCCTCGACAAACTGGCCTATCGCGACGACGTACCGGTGCCGGTCTGCAACGCGGGGGAGGTGCTGATCGACGTGACCGCCTGCGGGCTCAACAATACCGACGTCTGGGTTCGCCAGGGTGCGTACGGCACCGACGACGACCCGCAGGCGGTCTCGACATGGCGCCGCGGGCGTTCGACGCTGACATTCCCGCGCATTCAGGGCGCGGATATCGTAGGACGCGTGGTCGCGGTCGGCCGCGGCGTCAGCGATGCGCGCATCGGCGAACGCGTGATCGTCGATGCGTCGATCTATAACCGCGACGACGACAGCCTCGCCGACATCGACTATATCGGCCACGGCCGCGACGGCGGTTACGCCGAATACGCGGCGGTGCCCGCGCAAAACGCCCATTGCATCGAGTCCACCTATACCGATGCCGAACTCGCGACGTTCTGGTGCGCGTACCACACCGGCGAACAGATGATCGAGCGCGCCGCCGTCAAGCGCGGCGAAGCGGTGCTGATTACCGGTGCCTCCGGCGGCGTCGGCTCGGCCATCATCCAGCTCTGCCGCGCGCGCGGCGCGATTCCATATGCGGTGGTCAGCAAGGGCAAGGAGGAAGCGGTGCTTGCGCTCGGCGCGCAAGGCGTGATGCTGCGCGACAGCGGCGATTTCGTCGCGGACGTCGAGCGGATGATGGACGGCCGGCCCGTCGACGTGGTGGCCGATCTGGTCGGCGGTCCGCTGTTCGGCAAGCTGTTGAACGTGCTGCGGCCCGAAGGGCGATACACGACCGCGGGGGCGATCGCCGGGCCGGTCGTGCAGCTCGACTTGCGCACGATGTATCTGAAGCAGTTGCAGTTGAATGGATCGTCGCAGGGAACACGCGGCGCGTTCCAACGCGTGCTCGGCTATATCCGGAGCGGCGCGATCAGGCCGGTTCTCGCCGCGACCTATCCGCTATCGAAGTTTCACGACGCGCAGACGCGGTTCATGGAAAAGCGCTTCGTGGGCAATATCGTCGTGATTCCAGATCGGCATTACGACGGCGCGGCAACTCGACAGATCTGAAGACAGGTCTGCACCAAAGAAATGCGGCGCCCGCCTCTCCTGCGGTAACTTGCAGGAGAGGCGGGCGCCGCTATTCGATCAGATGCTCGCGGATCAGTTGTCCGGATTGGCCGCCGTAAAGCTCGTAAATGCACCGTAGGTCGGATTCAACGCAGTACCGTTGATCATAATGCCGTACGTGTCGTTGCCGCTATCGAGTACGTAATACATCACGGCCTGGAGGTTATGCGTCTTCCTCGCCTGATAGAACTCGCCGAGTTGCGTCGAAACGTAATTCGCCCGATAAGTCTCCGATTGCTCCGGTCCGGTGTTCCATTCGCTGATGATGAACGGCACCCCATACCGTGCCTTGCAATAGGTCGGCAGATCGAAGCCCGGACCCGCGCCGTCCGTGCCGACGGAGAAAATATCGCCGTACACCTCGTAGTTGTGCCACGTGGTGATGTCCCAGCGCACGGTCGGGTAACCGCCGGTGCCGTCGGGCTGCATGCCGTCCCATAACGCGTCCGCCGCGCCGATGTCGGCCACGCAGAAATTGATCCCGCAGTTGGCCGAAGGCTGAACCGATTTCACGCCGTCGATCATCCCGCGCATCACGCCGCGCATCACCGGCCAGTTCGTGTTGTTGAAGTCGGACGCTTTCGTACCCGCATAGGTGAAGTCGACCACGGTGGCGTTCTGCCTCGTCAGCTCGTTGCCGCATTCGTATAGCGTCACGCCATACGGCTTGAGCGCGTTGGCCACCGCCTGGGCCACCGAGTACCCTTGGCTATAAGCCGCGGATTCGCCATTCAGCAGGTTGTTGTTGGCGTCATAGACACCCTGATTGATCAGCACCAGCAGCGTCATTCCAGCCGACTGGAAAGCCTGCGCGATCTTGATCACCGCATTCAACTGGTTCGGATCGTTGGTGCAGCCGACGCGATAGCTCGTGCAGCCCATTCCCTTCAGGATCGAAACGAGCTGGTCCGGCGTGTACGTGTAATCGAAGTGGCCGTTCATTCCATAGAACATGCCCGCGGGCGGTGCGATCGGGGGGCGCGGATCGTTGCAAGGCAGCCATTGTCCGGCCACGTCCGTGTTGACGTAATACTGGCCGCCAGTGCCGCAATGCCAGATCTTGCCGCCGTACCACAACACGAGTGACACGTTGTACGTATCGCCGACCGTCGAGCCATTCCTGTAGATGACGCCGTTCACGAGCGTCCAGATCGCACCCACCTTGTCGATGATGTAGGGCGAGTCAGGCAGCGTAGTGCCATCGGCCGAAGTGCCGCCGAGACGCGGGTCATTACAGGGTACCCAGTTCGAGCCATTCCATTGGTAAAACTGGCCACCCGTTCCCTGGTGATAAATGCTGCCGCCGTACCACAGTACGAGCGTGACGTTGTAGGTATCCTGTGCTTTCGCGCCGTTCTGGTAGACCGACCCTTGAGAAAGCGTCCACACGGCACCGTTGTTGTCCGTGATGGACGAAGCGGGAGGAATGGCCGTGCCGCTCGCGGAGGACGAGTTCGCGCGTGTCGTCGCGTTGCCGGAGGCGTTGGAAGAACCGGAGGAATTGGCGATGCCTGAAGAACCCGAAGAACCGGCGGACCCAGAAGAACCCGGAGTACTGCTGCTACCGTCTCCAGAGCCTCCTCCGCCGCATGCGGCCAGAAGATAGCTTGCACTGAGCGCCGTAAGGCCACCAATGAATTGACGTCGTTTTATCATGCCGAGTAATTTCCAATGTCGGGAAAATTCCCGATAAAAAGACTGAATGGATTTTCTGAAATTCGGACGGACCGGCAATGCAAAAGGACGTGAATAAAAACGCCACGTCCTTGCAAAACAACTGCCCTGAAGTGCTTTTGAACGCACGTTTTGAAATGTCCGATTGAACCGATGTCCGCGAACCGTTTCTCGCGGGGTCCAGATTGACAGGTGTCGGTGCGTGACGGTTCGCGCCTGCATACGCCGCGAACCTTTTTACCGATCTCGGCATAAACCACCGTTTATCGGCAAATTATTCCCGAAAACGCCGCGACCGGGGTAAATCGTACCCTGAACAATCGTTTGGTCCTAGAAAAAACAGTACTTTTGGCGCAAAAAGGTCAAATCTTGCTGATATTTTGAGATGAAGAAAAATTCGCATTATCTGAAGATGATCAGAGGGCGGGACGCGCGCGAACTTTGGGACTTCGACCCTCTATAGAACGTACCGGACAACTCGAATGACGCACCAAATGCGAGCAGCAAGACAGCGTGGGGGGCCCAATTAAGGTATTTGTATGGAAAGCAGGAACACAAAGTACTGCAAGCAGAAGAGTGCCTGTGTACGAATAGATAAATGAAATGAGTATGAAGCGGGGAGTGACGTCTGATAACTTTCGTATTGTCAGCAAAGTACTTTTAGTTAGTATCTTCTTCGCGAAGTTCTCCTGCTACTGAAACGCCTACGCGTCAATGCAAAATTGCAACTCATCGAGTACCGGCGCCGCGCTCGAGTAAGCATTCAATTGCGCCGCGCTTTACTCACGTGTCAATAAAAAGCGCCGGTCGCTGCATGACAGCGACCGGGGCATTATCACTTCACCTTCAGTTCGTCAGACAGACGCAGTCTTCGCCAACACCTGCGACGCCACCTCATCCACCGCTTCACGCGTCAGCTTCACGATTTCATCCACGTCGCCGCGCGAAGTCACGAGCGGCGGTGCAAAACCGAGAATATCGCCGTGCGGCATTGCCCGCGCGATCAATCCGCGCTGCATCGCGGCGGCCGACACGCGCGGGCCGACCTTCAGCGCGGCGTCGAACGGTTGACGGCCGTCCTTGTCGGCCATGAATTCGAGCGCCGCCAGCATGCCCGCGCCACGCACTTCACCGACGAGCGGATGCGAGTCGAATGCGGCATGCAATTGCTCGAGCAGATAGGCACCGGTTTGCGCGGCGTTCCGCGTGAGATTTTCGCGTTCGAGAATGTCGAGGTTCGCGAGCGCCGCGGCCGCGCAGATCGGATGGCCCGAGTAGGTCCAGCCGTGCCCCATCGCGCCGGATTCCTGCGACGCCTTGTCGAGCACGTCCCACACACCTTCGCTGACGATTACACCCGACAGCGGCGCATACGCACTCGTCAAGCCCTTTGCGACGGTAATCAGATCCGGCTGAATGCCGTAGTGCTGCGCACCCATCTTCGAACCGAGCCGGCCGAAACCGCACACCACTTCGTCGCAGATCAGCAGAATGTCGTGCTTTTTCAGAACCTGCTGGATCGCGGGCCAGTAGCCGGCCGGCGGCGGAAGAATACCGCCCGTGCCCATTACCGGTTCGGCGATGAACGCCGCGATCGTATCCGCGCCTTCGCGCGCGATCAGCTTTTCAAGTTCGTCGACACAGTACGCGACGAATTGCGCCTCGTTCATGCCGGCCGGCGCGCGGCGATACCAGTGCGGACACACGGTGTGCTTCACACGCTCGATCGGCAGATCGAAGAACTGATGAAAACTCGGCAGGCCCGTCAGGCTGCCGGTCACGATGCCCGAACCGTGATAGCCGCGTTCGCGCGAAATGATCTTCTTCTTGTTCGGCCGGCCTTTCACGTTGTTGTAGTACCAGACGAGCTTGATCTGCGTTTCGTTCGCATCCGAGCCGGACAGCCCGTAATACACCTTTTTCATACCCTGCGGCGACCAGTCGATGATGCGCGACGACAGTTCGATGATCGTATCGGTCGAGTGGCCGACGTACGTGTGGTAATAGGCGAGCTTCTTCGCCTGCTCGTAGATTGCATCGGCGACTTCGGTGCGGCCGTAGCCGATGTTCACGCAGTAGAGTCCGGCGAAAGCATCGATATAGGATTTGCCTTGATGATCCTCGATGCGAATGCCTTTCGCGCCGGTCACGATACGCCCCGGCAGCGCGCCGCTCGCGTGATCGTGCGCGTGCGTCGACGGATGCATGAAGTGCGCGCGGTCGGCGCTTAGGAGTTGGTCGAGTTGCTTCATGGTAGGTCGCTCCTTCGTGTAATGGGTCAATATGGGTCGATGAATGATCGGTTCAGGCGGTTGCGGCCGCCGCGCTTGCACTTGCCGCCTCACGAGCGGGCAGACTGTCGCTCACCGGCAAGCCGAGCTGGCCAAGGCAGAAATAACGGGTTTCCACGAACGGCTCGAAACCTTCCACGCCACCTTCGCGGCCGAGCCCCGACGATTTGATGCCGCCGAACGGAATCGGCGCGCCGGTGAATTTCGCGCCATTGACGGACACCATTGCAAAGTCGAGCCGGCGAATCAATTGAAACACCGTGTTGAGATCTTTCGCGCACACATACGCGGCCAGACCGTATTCGGTGTCGTTCGCGCGCTCGACCACTTCATCGAGCGAATCGAATGGCGACACGGCGGAGATCGGTGCGAAGTTCTCTTCGTCGTAGATGCGCATACCGGGCGCAGCGTCCGCGACCACCGTCGGCGCGAAGAACCAGCCGCCACGTTCATGCGCCGCGCCGCCGACGGTGATGCGCGCGCCCTTCTCGCGCGCATCGGCGACGCGCTGCGCGGTCGCATCGAACGCCGCCTGGTGCATCAGCGGACCGACATCGACGTCCGCTTCGAATGCGCTGCCTACCTTCAGCTCCCGCACTGCGTCGCTATAGCGCGCGACGAACGATTCGTAGAGCGGACGGGCAACGAAGATCCGGTTCGCCGCGCAGCAGTCCTGTCCCGAGGTCTGGAACTTCGCCGCAACCGCGACGCGTACGGCCTGCTCGAGGTCCGCATCTTCGGTGACGATAAAAGGTGCGTTGCCGCCGAGTTCGAGCGCGGTCTTCCTGATGCCCGCGTTGGCCGCCGTCTGCATCACCAGCGTGCCGACGCGCGTCGAACCGGTAAAGCTCACCGAGCGCACGCGGGAGTCGGAGACCAGCGTTTCCATTGCCATTTGCGGCTCGCCGAGCACGACGTTGAACACGCCGGCCGGAAAGCCGGCTTCTTCCGCGAGTTGCGCGAGCGCGAGCGCCGAGAAAGGCGTTTCGTGCGCGGGTTTCGCGACCACGGTGCAGCCGGCGGCCAGCGCGGCCGCGGCCTTGCGCGTGAGCATCGCGCATGGGAAATTCCACGGTGTAATCAGCGCGGCGACGCCGACCGGTTCGACGAACGTGCCGAGATGCGCGCCGTCGATATGCGTCGGAATCGTGCGGCCATTGAGGCGCCGCGCCTCGTGCGCGAACCATTCGACGAAGCTCGCACCATAGGCGATTTCGCCGCGCGCTTCCGCAAGGGGCTTGCCCTGTTCGAGCGACAGAATCGCGGCAAGATCCTGCTGATGGCGCAGGATCAGTTCGTGCCAACGCAGCAGCAGCGCCGAGCGTTTGGCGACCGGCAGCCAGCGCCATGCGGAAAACGCGCGATGCGCGGCGTCGACCGCGCCGGTGATCTGCGCCGCGTCGAGCATCGGCACGTGGCCGAGCACGGTCTGATCGGCGGGATTCTGCACGGCGACGCTCGCGGCGCTGGCACTGTGAACCCAGCGTCCGTCCACATAGCACAGCGATTTGAATAGGACCGGATGACCCAGCAGCATGACGACCTCCTGTGTGCGATATCTACTGTCACTGTAGGTCCGGCGGCGCCGTGGTTTTTTTCGTTATGGCATCTCGAAAACTGCGTTTTTTCTGCAATTGGCCGTGACGTGGCGGGTTTTTCACGCGGTACGCGTTGCGGCGTTTTCGCGTGCTTTTTACTGCATTTTTTCCACGTCCATCGCGGCATTCAACCGCTCTCGCCAACCGACTGCTCCGCCCACTCAGGCAGACCTTCGCTGCCGCTTTTGACGACCTTCGTGACGATATAGGTGAAGTACTTCTCGATGCCCAGCCCGTCGGTCAGCAGCGTATCGATGAAGCGCTGATAGTGGTCGATATCGCGCGACAGCACGTGCATCACATAGTCGACACCGCCGCCCGTCGCGAGACATTGCACCACCTCGGGCGCGGCGGCCACGCGTTCCTCGAACCTCCGCATGTCCGGCGCGGTGTGACGCGCGAGCGTGACCTCGACCACCACGCGGCTGCCCTTGAACGCACGCACCCAATCGATGTCCGCGCGATAGCCGCGAATCACGCCGTCCTCCTCGAGACGCTTCACGCGCTCCCACGCCGGCGAAATCGACAGATTGATCTCTTCGGCGAGGCGCGACTTCGTGATGCGCCCGTCGCGCGCGAGAATGCGCAGAATCGCGAGATCGTAGCGGTCGAATTTCATCGCGTGCTCAAACCGTCACCGGTATGCCGCGTTCGACGACGTCGGCCACCACCGCAACCGTATCGCCGGTCCGGACGAGCCCCGGAAAATGCCGCGCGGCCAACATGCCGCCGCGTCGCGCGCGATATTCGACCGGCGCGGCGCCCGTGCGCGTCGCATCGTAAATGCGCGCGATGACTTCGTCGCGCTCGACCATCTCGCCGAGGTCCTTGCACAATTCGAGCAGGCCGTCGTGCTCGCTCGTCGTGTAGCAGGTGCCGTCGGGCATGTCGAGCAGCGTCGTGGTGCGTGATACGTCATCGCTCATGCCGTTGCGCGCTTCCTCGCGTTGCAGAATGCGCGCGTATTGCAGAAAACCGCGCACGCCGCGCTCGGCCACCGCGACGCTTTTCACGGTCGCCGTTCCGCCGCCGCCGAGTTCCGTCGACACGAACACCTTGCCCGCTTCCTCGACGGCCGTGTCGTACAGCCCGACGCTGTCGAGTTCGAGCATCCGCATCGAATACGGCGCGCCGAATGCGCGCATCGCCACTTCGCAACGCGACTGCTGCGCCGCGTCGGGCAGCAAATGAATCGCGGCGAACGGCACGAAATCGAGCGTGCGTCCGCCCGCGTGCAGATCGAGCACATAGTCGGCGAGCGGCAGCAGATAGCGCTGAAAATAATCGGCGATCTTCTCGGTGACGGTGCCGTCCGGCTTGCCCGGAAAGCTGCGATTCAGATTGCCGCGATCGATCGGCGACGTGCGGCTGCCCGCGCGAAACGCGGGGAAGTTCATGAACGGCACGATGATCACGCGCCCGCTCACGTCCTGCGCCTTCAACGCGCCGGCCAGCTTCGACAGCGCAATCGGACCTTCGTATTCGTCGCCGTGATTGCCGCCGGTGAGCAGCGCGGTCGGCCCCTCGCCGTTGCGGATCACCGTGACCGGAATCATCTCCGCGCCCCACGCGGATCCGTCGTGCGAATGGGGCAGCTTCAGAAAGCCGTGCTGTTCGCCGTCGGCGTTGAAATCGACCGTCGGTTGAATCGGGGATGCCCGCATAAGTGCCACTCCTTCCTGGGCCGCTTGCGCGGCGGATTGCCGAGCCTCATTTCGCCGGCGCGTCGTTGCGAAAACGCGTTCCCGCTCCCACGGCACGCGCACGCTGCAACGCGAGCGCGGCGATCGCGGTGTCCTGCGCGCCGGTGCCGGTCAGATCGCAAATCGTCACGTCGGCATCGCTCGCGCGGCCCGCGGCCTGTTTTGCTATGACCTGGCCGAGCTCGACGATTGCCGCATCGGCTCGCATCGCGCCTGCGTCGAGCGCGTGATGCAATTCTCCGAGCACGCGTGTTTGCCGCGCGCGGTCGCATATGTAGCGCGCTGCCGCCAACGCGGCCGGTGCGATTTCGTTCTTGTGCTCCGCGTCCGAGCCCATCGCCGTGATGTGCAGGCCGGGATGCAGATGCGCGGCTTCGATCAGCGGCGTACGGCTCGGCGTCGCGGTGATCGCGACATCCGCTTCGGCGAGCGCATCGCGCACACTGAGTGCCACGTCGCATCGCACACGGAGCGTGGCGTTCACCGCGGCGGCGAAACGCCGTGCGCTCGCCGCGTCGCGTGCCCATACGCGCACGCGTTCGACACGACGCACCAGCATCAACGCCTGCAATTGCAGACGTGCCTGTTCGCCCGCGCCGATCACCGCGACTTGCGGCGTGTGCGGCTTCGCGAGCCAGCGCGCCGCGACGGCGCCGGCCGCCGCCGTGCGTATCGCGGTCAGATAACCGTTGTCGAGCAGCACCGCTTCGGTCAATCCCGTCTTCGCCGACAACACCAGCATCAGGCCATTCAGACTCGGCAAACCAAGCGACGGATTGTCGAAAAAGCCCGGGCTCACCTTGATCGCGAAGCTGTCGAAGCGCGGCAGCCATGCGGTTTTCACGTCGACCTCGCCGTTGTGTTCGGGCAGATCGAGACGCAGGATCGGCGGCATCGCGACTGCCTCGGTGGCGAGCGCGACAAAGGCCGCTTCGATCTGATCGATCGCGGCAAGATCGAGTGGCACGAGTTTGCGAAGCTCCGCTTCGCCAAGGAGCGTGATCGAGGTCATGGCGCAGTGTGTGAATCCGGTGGTGTCGTAAATTGCCGCGCATCGCCGTCGACGATGCGCCGATGCAGATCGATATCGATGTTCGCGCCGGTCACGACGAGCACGAGCGGCCCGCGTTCGATGCGCGCGGCGGCCAGCGCGCGATCGAGCAGCGCGGCGATACCGACCGCCGCCGCGCCTTCGACGACGAGCCGCTCCTGCCGGTACGCATGCACGATGCCGCGCGCGATCGACGTCTCGTCGAGCAGCACGGTCTCGTCGATCAGATCGCGCGTGAGCGCGTACGTATAGCGGTTTTCGAGTCCGATACCGCCGCCGAGCGAATCGGCGAGCGTGTCGAGTTCTTCGACGAGCACCGGATGACCGGCCGCGAGACTCGCATGCATCGCCGCGCCGCGCGCCATCGTGACGCCCGTCAAACCGATCGCGCGATTCGCGCTTTTCGCCGCGAGCGCAATACCCGCGAACAGACCACCGCCCGACAGCGGCACGACGATGTTCGCGACATCCGGCACGGCTTCGACGATTTCGAGTCCGATCGTCCCCTGTCCGGCGATCACGTGCGGATCGTCGAACGGTGAAACGTACGCGAAGCCTTCTTCGCGCGCGAGACGCAGCGCTTCATGTTCGGCTTCGTCCTGACTTTTACCGCCGATGCGCACCTGCGCGCCGAGCGCGCGCACCGCTTCGACCTTGTTTGCGGGCACGAGCCGCGACAGACAAACCGTCGCCTCGATGCCGAGTGCGCGCGCCGCGTGCGCCACCGCGCGGCCATGATTGCCGGTCGACGCGGTCACGACGCGACGGCAGCCCTGTTGAGCGAGCCGCGCGAGCGCATTGGTCGCGCCGCGCACCTTGAAGCTGCCGGTCGGCTGCACGGTTTCGAGCTTCAGATAAACCGGCGTGCCCGCCAGCGCGGACAGGCCCGGCGATTCGACCAGCGGCGTACGGCATACGCGCCCTTCGATACGGCTGCGCGCACGATAGATATCGGCTAAAGACAGATCGGACGGCTGAACGGACATGGACTCGGCCCTGCATCAAAGCGTTTCGTTCGATGCAGTCGCAACTTTCGCAGGCAGTGGCAGAACGTTCGTGGCCGCATCGCTTTTCATGCAGCCCAGTCTAGTGTTCCAAAAAGGGATTTCTATTGTCCTAGTCCATTTCGGATCGCGTGGCGCGAAACATGCACGGGCCTGACGGTGAAGCTCACGTGAAGTCGTGCACCTGCGGATATTGCTCGAACACGTCGCGCATCGTTTCGAGCGCGGACTTATAGGTGTCCTCGCCGACCTCCGCGCCGACGCAGATCCGCACTGCATTCGGCCGGTCCGCTTCGCGCACGAGAAACGGATCGGGCGACGTGACCGCGATATCGCGATTGCGCAGCTCGCGCACGAGACGATCGGTGCGCCAGTGATCGGGCACGCGCAGCCATGCCGAGAGCGCCTGCGGATGCGCGCCGAGCACGTAGTTGCCGAGCGTCTGCCGCAATTGCGCCTGACGCCGCCCCAATCGTTCGCGCTGGATTTCCACGAGCCGCGCAGCCGTGCCGTCGAAGATCCAGCGCGTCGCGATCTCGGCCATCGGCGGGGTCGCCATCCAGCTACTCACGCGCAGCACGCTTTCGGCGCGCAGCGCGAGGCGCCGCGGCGTCGTCAGATAGCCGATGCGCAAGCCGGCCATCACCGATTTGGTCAGGCTCGTGCAGTAAAACGACAGATCGGGAATCAGGCTCGAAATCGGCGTCGAGGGTTTCGCGGGCAACGGTCCGTAGACATCGTCCTCGATCACGTACACGCCGTAGCGTTCGGCGATCTTCGCAATCGCGCGCCGCCGCGAATCGGGCATCAGCGCGACGGTGGGATTGTTCAGCGTCGGCGTGCAGACGAGTGCCGAGACGCGCTCGCTGTCGCACATCTCCTCGAAGTGCTCGGGGTGAATGCCGTACTCGTCGATTTCGAGTCCCTTCAGCGTGAAGCCGAGCACGTTCGCCGAGCCGATCACGCCGTGATCCGTGAGGCTTTCGCACAGCACCGTGTCGCCCGGTCCCACCAGCGAAGCGAGCGCGAGAAAAATGCCGTGCGCGGCGCCGTTCGTGACGAGCAGCGTATCCGCGGAAGCCGGCATGCCGAGCGACGCGAGCCATGCGATGCCCGCCTGCCGATGATGCTCGAAGCCCGCAATCGGGCGGAACGCGCGAATCCACGGCTGATCGTCGAGCGTCGACAGCGTCGCGCACACCTTGCGCCACATCGCATCGTGTTCGGGCGTATGGATGATGCGCGCAATCGAAAAATCGACCACCGAGCGTTCGGCCGTATCGAGCATATAGCTCGACATCGTTTCGGTGACGCGTGCCGCGACGAAGCTGCCGCGCCCCACCTCGCAGCGGATCAGCCCTTGCCGCTCCAGCTCCTTGTACGCGTTGGTGACGGTCTGCACGCTGATCGCCAGTTCCGCGGCGACGTCGCGCTGCGGCGGCAGACGCGCGCCCGGCGGCAGCGTTGCGCTTTCGATATCGCCCGCAATCGCCTTGACCAGCCGCTTGTATTTCGATTCCACGCCGTGCACCGCGCGCACGGCTTCGCGCCACTGCTCGATCACCGCTGCTCCTTCGTTAGGGTCGGCCGCGACTCCGTGTAAAGCCGCGCCGTCTCCATAGTGAGGCAAAAACGGGGCGGGAAATTATTGTCCTAGTGCATTCATCGCTAAAAATACGGGGCACCGAGGCCCTAGTTGGCGTGCTGCGGCGCGGTAAGCCAGGCGTGATGGCGCGGAGAGAAAAACGGCTAGGCCGCCGTTGCCGCCCTACAGCAACCCCGCGAAATGCACCAGCACAAACAGCACCGCGCCGCCCGCGATCAGCACCAATGCATTGATGCGCGTCTTCATCACGAGCACGGTCGCGATCCCGGCCGTGAGCCACGCAATCCAGCCGCCTTCGAGTTCTTTTATCAGCACATAGACGGCCGCGAGAATCAGCCCCGCGGCGACGGGCCGCAAACCGGCCTGCAACGCGTTCAGCCAGCGCGCGCCTTCGTGCCGGTTCCAGACGTGCACGACGCCGTACATCAGAAACGCGGTCGGCCCGAACAACGCGAGCGTCGCGACGAGCGCGCCGGGGAGGCCGCCGACCTGGTAGCCGATCAACGTCGCGAGCAGCGAACCGGGACCGGGCGCGAGCCGCGCGATCGCGAAGTCGCTCAGGAACTGCGCATGGGTCATCCAGTGATGCACGTCGACGACCTGCCGCTGCACCTCGGCGATGATCCCCTGACCGCCGCCGACGGTCACGATCGACAGCGGCGCAAAAACCGAAAACAGGGCGATGAGTGTTCTGGACACGTGAGAAGCTTTTCTGAAGTTTGACCAGGGGCGATCGAGGCAGTCACGACGGTCACGGCTGCGGCGGCGAACGCACGTATTCGTAGCCGATGCTCAGCGCGCCGGCGATCAGCACGGTCCACACGAGCGACACGCGAAACAGCGCGGCGGCGGCGAACGTCGCGATCAGCACGAGATACGGGAACACCCGTCGCGGCAGCCTGCGCGCGGCGGTGAGCGCCATCGACAGCGACAGCCCGATCGCGCCGGCCGCCGCGCCCGCGAGCGCGATATGCGTGAGCGGAAACGATGCGATCGCCGAGAAGAACACGCCGAGCAGAATGATCACGACGGCCGGCGGAAAAATGATGCCGCAGAACCCGGCAAGCGCGCCGCGCCAGCCGAGCAGCCGGTAACCGATCCAGATCGCCAGATTCTTCACGTTGACGCCCGGCAGCGCCTGCGACAACGCAAGGCCGTTGAGGAATTCGTCTTCGCTCATCCAGTGCCGGTCATGCACGAATTCGCGCATGAACCAGCCGCTCAGGCCGCCGCCGAAACTCGTCAAACCGATGCGCGCAAAGATCAGGAACAGCCCGAGCGAGGTGATCTTGCCGGGCGGCGGGTCGTCGTGTTGCGCGACGTCTTCGCGTGTCGACGGCGGCTCGCCGAGGTCGTCCGCGTGGGTGGCTTGGGTCAAGGCTCCTCCTGTCCCGTTCTGGCGATCGTTCGTGATTCCGGCTGCCTCGCATCATAGCCGTAATGGCGCGGAGCCCTCGGCGCAAAACCCCGTCATTGCACCTTCTCTTCACCGCTACCCGCGGATGTCGCGCCGCCTTGCACGGACCCGGCAGCAGCGGCGGCAGGCGCAGCCGGATGACGCGGATCGTGCAACTCGTCGGTCGACCAGCCGCCGCCGAGGTCGCCGAACAGCGAAGCCGCGTGCAGCAAGCGCGATTCCTGCACGTTCAGCGCGGTCTGCCGCGTGCTCAGTTGCGTAGCCTGCGCGGTCGCAACCGTCGTGTAGTCGACGGTGCCGGCCTGATATTCGTTGAACGCGATCTCCGCGCCGCGATCCGCGTCGCGCACCGCCGCGTCGAGCACGTCCGCCTGCTCGGCGAGAATGCGCAAGCCGGACAGATCGTCCTCGACGTTCTGGAACGCGCCCAGCACCGTGCCGCGATAGTTGGCGACGGTCGCGTCATAAGCCGCTTTCGCCGCGTCGACGTCCGCGCTGCGCAGGCCGCCGTCGAACAGCGTTTCGCTCGCGCTGCCGCCGAGCGACCACACGTAGTTCGCGATCTTCAGCAGCCCGGACAGCGGCGACTGCGTAAAGCCGGCCGCGCCCGACAGCGAAATCTCCGGGTAATACGCGGACACCGCGACGCCGATCGCCGCGTTCTGCGCGGCCATCTTGCGCTCGGCGGCGGCGATGTCGGGCCGGCGCTCCAGCAGCGTCGACGGCACGCCCACCGGCACCGACGGCAGCGCCGGCATCGCGGCGCTATGCGCGACCTCGAGTTCCTCCGGATTCTTGCCGACCAGCACCGCGATCGCATGCGCGTACTGCGCGCGCGCGACGCCGAGTGCGATCAGATCCGACTTCGCGGTATTGAGCTGGCTGCGCGCGGTGATCACGTCGCTCGGCGCAATCGTGCCCGCGCGGTCCTGCTCGGTGACGACGTCGAGATAGTGCTGATACGCGTCCACCGTTTTCTCCAGCAGGTCGATGTTCGCATCGGTCGTGCGCAGCTCGATGATCGCGGTCGCGAGCGCGACCTGCTCGGACAGCGTCGCGTTGGCGAGCGTCGCCTCGCTCGATTGCGCGGTCGCCGCGTTTTCCTCGACCGTGCGCCGCACCTGGCCCCACAGGTCCGGCGCCCAGCTGACGTTGCCTTCGAGCGAGCCCGAGTTGACGACGCGCGCCGCCGCGCTGTTCACCAGGGTTCCCGCCGAGCTCACCGACCCGCTCCCCGCGCGTTCGCGCGTGGCGGAGCCGGTCGCGCCGATCGTCGGAAACAGGCTCGCGTGCGCGGCCCGCACTTCGGCGAGCGCTTCCTGATAGTTCGCGTAGTCCGCGCGCACGGTCTGGTTCGACACCACGACCAGCGGTTCGAGTTCGTCGATCAGCGGATCGTTGAACGCCGTCCACCAGTTGCCCTTCGGCGCGCTCGCGTTCGGCTCGGCCTGCGTCCAGCCCGGCAGTTCCGAGTAGGTCGCGGGGACGCGCACCTGCGGCCGGTGATAATCCGGGCCGACCATGCAGCCGGCGTTGAACAGCGCCAGCGTCGCGACGGCGAGTGTCGCCATGCGGCGCGGCCCCAAACGTTCAATGGAAATCTTCATCGTCATGCCTTCGTATCCGGCTGCCCGGGTTCTCCCGGCTGCCTCGCGTCGCGGTTCCAGCGCAAACCCTCGGACCATCTGACCAGCCTCGCGCGCAGGCGGTCGAGGTACAGGTAAATCACCGGCGTCGTGTACAGCGTAAACATCTGGCTCAGGATCAGCCCGCCCATCACCGTGATACCGAGCGGCTGACGCAGCGAGCCGCCCTGGCCGATGCCGATTGCGAGCGGCACCGCGCCGAGCACGGCCGCGAACGTCGTCATCATGATCGGCCGCAGCCGGATCAGCGCGGCGCCATGAATCGCGTCGCGCGCCGGCATGCGCTCCTGGCGCTGCAACTGGATCGCGACGTCGACCATCATGATGCCGTTCTTCTTGACGATACCGATCAGCAGAATGATGCCGATCATCGCGATCACCGAGAACGGCGTACCGAAGATCAGCAGCGCGAGCGTCGCGCCGATGCCCGCCGACGGCAGCGTCGAGAGAATCGTCAGCGGATGGATCGAGCTTTCGTACAGCACGCCGAGCACGATGTAGACGACGCCGAGCGCCGCGAGAACCAGCAGCGGCACGATACCCATCGATTGCGAATAGGCCGCGGCCGCGCCCGCGAACGAACCGTGGATGCTCGCGGGCATGCCGAGCTCGCGGATCGTGCTTTCGATCGCCGCGCCCGCCTGGCTCAACGAACCGCCGGGCGGCAGGTTGAACGAGATCGTCGCGGCGACGAGGCCGCTCTGGTGATTCACCTGCGTCGCCGTATGGCTGTTCGAATACGACGCCATCACCGAAAGCGGCACCATCGTTTCGGCGGCCGTGCTGTCCGCGCTGCCGGTCGAGCTGCCGCCCTTGCTGTTGGCGATGCTGTTGTTCGTCGCGTTCGACTGCGCGTTCGCATTGCGCGCGTTGGTATTCGCCGACGTACTCGTGCTTGCCGCGCTCGTCGTCGCCGACACCGTGCCGCCCGGCATCTGCGTGGCCGCCGTGCCGGTCGGATTGCCCGACGCGGTGCTCAGATAAATCTGGCTCAGCGTCTGCGGATACTGCCAGTACTCGGGCGCCACCTCCATCACGACGAAGTACTGGTTCAGCGGGTTATAGATCGTCGACACCGTGCGCTGGCCGAATGCGTCGTACAGCACGTTGTCGACCTGGTTCGGCGCGAAGCCGTAGCGCGCCGCCGTCGCGCGATTGATCGTCACATAGGTCTGCAAGCCGTTCTGCTGCAGATCGGAGTTCACGTCGAGCAGCCGCCCGCGCTCCTTCGAGAGCGCGGTGACGAGCTTCGGCGTCCATTTGAAGAGCGCGGCGGAATCGTCGCTCGTCAGCGTGTACTGGTATTCAGCCGCCGACTGCCGTCCGCCGATGCGCAGATCCTGCTGCGCCTGCAGGAAGAGCCGCGCGCCCGACACTTCGTTGAGCTTCGGCCGCAGCCGGTTCACGACCTCGGTCGCGATGGCGTGACGCTCGGCGAGCGGCTTCAGTTCGATGAACACGCTCGCGCTGTTGAGCGAGCGCCCGCCGGTAAAGCCCGCGACCGACTCGACCGCCGGGTCCTTCTGCACGATCGCCTGCAATTGCGCGAGCTTCTTCTGCATCGCCGTGAACGAGATGCTCTGGTCGGCGATGATCTGACCGATCAGGATGCCGGTGTCCTGTTCGGGAAAGAACGTCGCCGGCACCAGCTTGAGCAGGAACACGTTGCCGACCAGCAGCCCGAACAGCAGCAGGATCACCAGCAGCGAATGATCGAGCACCGCCGTCAGCGAGCGCGCGTAGACGTCCTTGAAACGGTCGAACTGCCGCTCGACCCAGCGTGCCCAGCGCGCTTTCGAGTGGCCGGCGTTGTTGCGGCTCAGCACGTACGCGCACATCGCGGGCGTGACCGTCAGCGAGATCACCAGCGAAATCATGATCGCGATCGACAGCGTAATCGCGAACTCATGGAACATCAGGCCGACGATGCCCGGAAACAGAATGATCGGCAGAAACACCGCGATCAGCGACAGGCTCATCGAGATCACCGTGAAGCCGACTTCGCCCGCACCCTTCAACGCGGCCTCTTTCGGACTCAGCCCCAGCTCCATGTGCCGCACGATGTTCTCGAGCACGACGACCGCGTCGTCGACGACGAAGCCGGTGCCGATCGTCAGCGCCATCAGCGACAAGTTGTCGATGCTATAGCCGAGCAGATACATCGGCCCGAAGCTGCCGACGATCGACAGCGGCAGCGCCACCGCCGGCACGAGCGTCGCGCGCGGCGACTGCAGGAAGATGAACACGACGCCGACCACCAGCAGCACCGCGATGAACAGCGTGCGCTCGGTATCGCCGACTGACGACGTGACCGACACCGAGCGGTCGATCGCCACGCCCACGTGAATGCTGCTCGGCAAGGTCGCCTCGATCGACGGCAGCACGTCGCGGATCTGCCGCACGGTCTGCACGACGTTGCTGCCCGGCATCGGATAGACGATCACCAGGATCGCCGACTTGCCGTTGAAGAGCCCCGCATTGCGGATGTTTTCGTTCGAGTCGCGCACCTCGGCGACGTCGCGCAACTGCACCGGCGCGCCGTCTCGATACGCGACCACCAGATCGCGGTACGGCGCCGCGTGCGTGATCTGGTCGTTGGAGGTGACCACGTAGCGCTGGTCGCCGACGTCGAGATGCCCCTTCGCGCTGTCGGCATTGGCCGCGCTGATCGCCGCGCGCACGTCCTCCATGCCGATGCCGTAGCTGTTCAGCTTGCCCGGCTGCAACTCGACGCGCACCGACGGCAGCGCGCCGCCGCCGAGTGTGATCTGCCCGACGCCCCGCACCTGCGACAGTTGCTGCTGGATCACCGAATCGGCGGAATCGTAGAGCTGCGCTTTCGTCAGCGTGTCGGACGTGAGCGACAGCACCATGATCGGCGCGTCGGCCGGGTTGTACTGGCGGTAGCTCGGATTGCTGCGCAACGTGGTCGGCAGATCGGCGCGCGCGGCCTGGATCGCCGCCTCGACGTCGCGCGCGGCGCCGTTGATGTCGCGCGTGAGCCCGAACTCGACGACGATCAGCGACGAGCCGACGTTGTTGATCGACGTCAGCTCCTCGACGTCGGCGATCGTCGCGAGCCGCCGCTCGAGCGGCTCGGCCACCGTCGACGCCATGATGTCCGGGCTCGCGCCGGCCATGTTCGCCTGCACGACGATCACCGGAAACGCGATGTTCGGCAACGGCGCGACCGGCATGCGGAAATACGCGAGCGTGCCGGAGATCAGGATCGCGATGGCCAGCAGCGTGGTCGCGACCGGCCGCCGGATGAAGAGCGCCGGGATGTTCACGGCGCGCCCTCCGCGCCGCCTTCAGGCGGGCTCCCGTCCGGCTCGCCGCCGCTGCCGCGTGCGTTGCGATTTTCACGCCAGCGCTTCACGCGCGCGGCCATCCGGTCGAAGAACAGATAGATCACCGGCGTCGTGAACAGCGTCAGCATCTGGCTCAGCGTCAGCCCGCCGATGATCGCGAGACCGAGCGGCCGACGCAATTCCGACCCCGTGCCGGTGCCGAGCAGCATCGGCAGCGCGCCGAGCATCGCGGCGAGCGTCGTCATCAGGATCGGGCGGAAGCGCAGCAGCGACGCCTCGAAAATCGCGTCGCGCGGCGCCTTGCCGTGATTGCGCTCGGCGTCGAGCGCGAAGTCCACCATCATGATCGCGTTCTTCTTGACGATGCCGATCAGCAGCACGATGCCGATGATGCCGATCACGTCGAGATCGCTGCCCGCGAGCATCAGCGCGAGCAAGGCGCCGATGCCGGCCGACGGCAGCGTCGACAGGATCGTGACCGGATGGATGAAGCTCTCGTACAGCACGCCGAGCACGATATACACGGCGACCAGCGCCGCGATCAGCAGATAGACCTCGCTGGACAGCGAATCCTCGAACGCGGCGCTCGCGCCTTGCAGCGACGACGTGATCGACGGCGGCAGGTCGACCGCCTGCTCGGCCGCGTGAATCTCCCTGACCGCCGTGCTCAGCGACGCGCCTTTCGCGAGATTGAACGAGATCGTCACCGACGGGAACTGCGCGAGATGGCTGATGACGAGCGGCGCCTTCTTTATTTCGATCTTCGCGATGCCGGACAGCGGCACCTGGCCCGTACTGCTGGTCTGGCTCGGCAGATAGAGATTGCCGATCGACTGCACGGTGGGCATCGTTTCCGGCTTCGCGACGAGAATCACGCGGTACTGGTTCGACTGCTCGAAGATCGTCGACACGATGCGCTGGCCGAGCGCGTCGTACAGCGCGTTGTCGATCGTCGCGGGCGTGATGCCGAAGCGCGCGGCCAGTTGCCGGTTCACTTCGACGTTCACGCTGAGGCCGTCGCTGTTGAGGTCGCTCTGCACGTCTTCCAGCGACGGAATTTTCTTCAGCCGCGCCACCAGGTCCGGCACGTACTTCTGGAATGCCTGCTGATTCGGCCCGCGCAGCACGAAGCTGTACTGGTTCGGCGAGACCGTGGTGTCGAGCGTCAGGTCCTGCTCGGGCTGCATGTAGAGCTTCACGCCGGGCACGTGCGCGACTTCCTGGGCGAGACGCCGCGCGATCTCCTGCGCGGTGTCGGAGCGTTTGTCGCGATCGCGCAGGTTGATCAGGAAGCGGCCGTTGTTCAGCGTCGTGTTGACGCCGTCGATACCCACATACGAAGTGAGCGACGTCACGTCCGGGTCCTTCAGGATCGCGTCGGCGAGCGCGCTCTGGCGCTGCACCATCGCCGCGTACGACACCGAGTTGTCGGCCACGCTGATCCCCTGGATCACGCCGACGTCCTGCACCGGAAACAGCCCCTTCGGAATCACCACGTAGAGGATGCCGGTCAGCACGACCGTGCCGACCGCGACCGCGAGCGTCAGCGTCTGATGATCGAGCACCCATGCGAGGCCGCGCTCGTAGGCGGCCAGCGTCTTGTCGAACAGGCCCTCGCTGATGCGCTCGAAGCGGCTCGGATGCCGCTCGGCCTGCGCGCGCAGCATGCGCGCGCACAACATCGGCACCACCGTCAGAGAAACGACCGCCGAGATCACGATCGTGACCGCCAGCGTCACCGCGAATTCGCTGAACAGCCGGCCGATCACGCCGCCCATGAACAGCAGCGGAATCAGCACCGCGATCAGCGACACGGTCAGCGACAGAATCGTGAAACCGATCTGCCCCGCGCCTTCGAGCGCGGCTTCGAGCGGCGTCATGCCCTCTTCCAGATAGCGCACGATGTTCTCGATCATCACGATCGAATCGTCGACGACGAAACCGGTTGCGATGATCAGCGCCATCAGCGAAAGATTGTCGATCGAGTAATTGAGCTGGTACATCACGGCGAGCGTGCCGATCAGCGAGACCGGCACCGAGATGCTCGGAATCAGCGTCGCCGGCACGTTGCGCAGGAACACGAAGATCACCGCGACCACCAGCACGATCGCGAGAATCAGCTCGAACGCGGCATCCGCGACCGACGCGCGGATCACGCCAGTGCTGTCCGACACCACGGTCACTTTCATGCCGGCCGGCAGCGTCGATTCGAGCTGCGGCAGCTCCTTCATGATCTGGTTGACCGTCTGGATCACGTTCGCGCCCGGCCGCCGCTGCACGTTCAGCACGATCGCGGGCGAGCCGTTGTACCACGCGCCGCGCTCGACGTCCTGCGCGGCCTGGCTCACGCGCGCGACGTCGCGCATGAACACCGGCGAGCCGTTCTGATACGCGATCACCGTGTCCAGATAGTCCTTCGGATCGGTGATCTGGTCGTTGCCGTTGATCGTGTAGTCGAGATCGGGGCCGTCGAAATTGCCCTTCGGCTGGCTCACGTTCACGTAGCTGAGCAGCGTGCGCAGATCGTCGATGTTCAGGCCGTAGGCGGCGAGCTTGTGCGGATCGGCCTCGACGCGGATCGCCGGCACGTTGCCGCCGCTCGTCGTGACGACGCCGACGCCCGATACCTCCGAAATCTTCGTGCCGAGGCGGTTGTTCGCGACGTCCTGCAGTTGCGTGAGCGACATCGACTTCGACGTGACCGCGAGCGTCAGGATCGGCAGGTCGGCGGGATTGACCTTCGCGTAGGTGGGCGGCGCCGGCAGCCCCGAGGGCAGGTAGCTGTTCGACGCGTTGATCGCCTGCTGCACGTCCTGCTCGGCGATGTCGAGGTTCAGCGACAGATCGAACTGCAGCGTGATCACCGACGCGCCGTCCGAACTGTACGAGGTCATCTGCTGCAGGCCCGGAATCTCGCCGAGCTGCACCTCGAGCGGCGCGGTGACCGTGGTCGCCATCACGCTCGGGCTCGCGCCCGGATAAAAGGTCTGCACCTGGATCGTCGGATAGTCGACGTTCGGCAGCGACGACACCGGCAGTACGCGCATCGCGATCAGGCCGATGAGCACGAGCGCGATCATCAGCAGCAGCGTCGAGACCGGTCGAAGAATGAAGAGACGCGAGATATTCATCGGCGCGGCGGTCCGTTACGACGAAGCAGCGTCGGTCGATGATGCCGCGGGGCGGGCTCCCGAAGCGGCGGCGCCGGGCGCCGCGCCGGAAGCGGGCACGCCGGCCGCGCCGCTCGCCGCCGCCGCGGGCTTCGCGCTGGTCGGCTGGATCTTCGCGCCGTCGGACAGCCGGTCCATGCCGTCGGTGACGACCTCGTTGCCCACCGCGAGACCCGACAGGATCACCGTGTTGCCGCCGTCGCTCGGGCCGAGCTTGACCTTGTGCACCGACACCGTGTTGTCCGCATTCACGAGATACACGAAGTCGCCCGGCGCGCCGGTCTGCACCGCGGCGGTCGGCACGAGCACCGCGTTCTGAAGCGTGTCGACGAGCAGCTTCACGTTGACGAACTCGTTCGGAAACAGCGCTTCGTCGTCGTTGGCGAACGTCGCGCGCAGCGTCACCGTGCCGGTTGACGTGGCCATCTGGTTGCTGACCGCGTACAGCGTGCCGGTCGCGATCTCGCGCGCGTTGTCGCTCGACCAGGCGGTCACCGGCAGCTTCGCGCCGGTGTTCAGGCGCTGCACGATCGAGGCGAGCGAATCCTGCGGCACCGTGAACTGCACCGTGGTCGGCTTGACCGTCGTGATGACGACGATGCCCGTCGTCGACGACGCCGTCACGTAGTTGCCCGGATCGACGAGGCGCAAGCCGACCTTGCCGGCGATCGGTGCGGTGATGCGGCAATAGGCGAGGTCGAGGTCGAACTGGGCGATGTTGGCGAGATCGGACTTCACCGCCGCCTCGTCCTGCTGCACGAGAAACTGCTGGTCCGCGAAGGTCTGCTGCGCGATCGACTTGCGCTCGTTCAACTGCGTGTAACGCTCGAGATCGGCGCGCGCCTGCGCGAGCGACGCGCGGTCCTTCGCGAGCGTCGCCTGCGCCTGCTGCTTGCTGATCTGATACTGACGCGGATCGATCTGCGCGAGGAACTGGCCTTTCTGCACCTCCTGGCCTTCGTGGTAGCCGACTTCGGTCAGGTAGCCGCTCAGTTGCGGCAGCACGGTCACGGTCGCCGTCGGCGTGACCGTGCCGAGTTCGCTCAGCGTGACCGGCATCGAGCCGGTGGTCGCGCGGGTCACGGTGACGACGATCGCCGCGTTCTCGCGCGCGGGCTTCTTGCGGGTCAGCAGATGGACCACGACGAGAGCGATCAGCACGAGCACGATCGCCGCGAATACGATGAGCCCGCGTCGGGAACGCTTCGGCGGCGGGGACACGGTTTCGCTCATATTGATCTCCGGGTGCGGATATTGGTGTAGATGATGATCGGGCGGCTGGCCGTCCTGTGTCGGGACTGCGCAAAAGTGCCATGGTTCGCGCGCGTTGTCATTAGTCGCGAGCCTCGGGATGCGCTGTTATCTGGACGTAAGGAAACGGGCCGTGTGTCGGGGCGCCGGCATGGCGCCAATGTAACTGCCTTGCGCGGGGTTTGAGTTACAGCGGTGCAACATGTCGGGGGGGTGAAAGGGTTCGCGAGCCCAGCCGGGACTGGATGGATGGGGTCGTGGGCGAACTGGAAGGGAAAAGCAGGGGGAAAGATTGCAATATCCAGTAACAGGCCGGTGAATGGCGACCCGCATGGCTGCCCAGCCCACGTCAGCCGCGCATGCACATTGCGGCGAGTTTGCCGACGGTGATCACCGCCTGTTCTATTTCGTCCGTCCAGGGACTGCTGTAATTGAGCCGGATGAAGTTCCGGTAAGACTTCTCGAAGACGGAGAACATGTATCCGGGCCCGATCGTGATGCCCTGCTCCAGCGCGAGCTTGTACAGGCGCAGCGAATCCACGGACTTCGGCAACTCGACCCACAGCACGTAGCCGCCGGCCGGCCGGGACATGCGCGTGCCCTTCGGGAAGAACCGCGAGACCATCGTCCTCATCAGGTTGGCCTGCTGGGCGTAGGTCTTGCGCACGCGTCGCAGGTGGTGCTCGTAGCCGTCGCGTTCCAGAAACTCGGCGATGGCGATCTGCGGGATCGTCGGCGACGTGAGCGTGTTGAGGAATTTCAGTTTCTCGACCTGGTCGCGGTAGCGTCCCGGCAGCGCCCACCCGATCCGGTAGGCGACGGTCAGGCTCTTCGAGAACGTGCCGCAATGAAGCACGAGCCCTTTCGTATCGAAAGACTTCAGCGTGGTCGGATAGGCATCGCCGTAATACAGCTCGTTATAGACGCCATTTTCGACCACCGGAATATCGTTTGCCGTCACGAGATCCATGAAGGCGCGCTTGTTCGCGTCGGGCATCAGGAAGCCCAGCGGATTCTGGAAGTTCGGCATGACCATGCACGCCGCGATGGAATGCGACGCGATCACTTCGGCGAGCGCATCGACATCGATTCCGGAATCCGGATGCGTCGCCACTTCGATCGCTTTCATCCCCAGCCGCTCGATCGCGTGAAGCATCGCGTAGAAGGTCGGCGACTCCACCGCAATCGTGTCGCCGGGCTTCGCCACCGCCTGCAGGCACAGATTGATCGCTTCCGTCGCGCCCACCGTGATGACGATCTCGTTGGGGTCGATCGGCATGCCGTTTTCGAGGTAGCGGCGGGCAATCTGGCGCATCAGCCTCACATTGCCGGGCGGCAACGCGTCCGTCACGCTCCAGACGGCCTGGCCGCGGCCTGCGTCGTACGCGTAGCGGTTGAGCTTGTCGAACGGAAACGCGCGGGAATCGGGATACGGCGAGCCGAGCGGCACGGCGTCGTCCACGCCGATGGAGCGCAACGTGGAGAGCACGAGGCGGCTCACATCCACGGGCCGCGAAACCGGCTGCGGCCGCGACGGCCGCAGCGCCGGAATGCGGCCGCCATCCGCGCCGTGATCCTCGCTGCTCACGAAGTAGCCGGATTGCGGGCGGCTCGTGATCAGGCCGCGGCTTTCAAGCAGGATGTATGCGCGCACCACGGTCGCGACGCTGAGCCGGTGCTGCTGGCCCATCTGGCGCACCGAGGGCAGTTTTTCGCCGTGACGGTACACACCTTGCCGGATCGACGTTTCGATTTCATCCGCAAGTTTTTCGTAAAGTTTCATCGAACGCCCTCCCCGGCGTTGTCAGGCACGTCGTTCGGCGCGTCGTCCGGCGTCCTTGCGCGACGCCGATCGTAGCAGAACTGTACTGCGCGACGCCGGGCCGATCTGTGCATACCGGACATGCAGACCTGCCCTTACTCTTATCCCATGACGCGTCGCCGCAACGATTCGCGACGCCGGAATCTGGAGCCATGGAATGAAAGGGGTCATATGTCCACGCTTCCCGCTGACGCACGCAACGCTCATACGGCCGGCCACGGCAGGGAGCGCAATGTGAATCTGCTGGAGGCGATGCGGATTTACGTAAGAGTGGTGGAGCGAGGCAGCATATCCGGGGCCGCGCGCGATCTCGAGATCGGCCAGCCCGCAGTGAGCGAGCGCATCGAACGGCTCGAGAAATATCTCGGCTGCCAATTGCTGCTGCGCAACGCGCGGGTATTCAAGTGCACGCCGGAAGGGATCATCTTCCACGAACGCAGCAAGTCGGTGCTCGGCGCGGTGGAACAGGCCGTCGCCGAAGTGTCGAACGACGGGCAGGTGGTCAGGGGCACGATTCGCATTGCCGCGCCGCACTGCTTCGGCGAAACCATCCTGCCCGAGGGCGTACGTCGCATACGGGAGAGCTATCCGCAGCTCGACATCGAACTGGTGCTGAACGACAAGGTTGCCGACCTCGTGACCGAGGGCGTCGACATCTCGTTCCGTCTCGGGCCGCTCGGCGACGGCGCATACATCGCCTCTCCCCTCGGCCCGGTAGAGCGTCTGCTCGTCGCGTCGCCCGATTACCTGAAACGGCACGGCACGATTGCCGAAGCGGCGGACCTCGCAAGCCACAGCTTCATCCGCGTCAAGGGTGCGTTCGACGCGGACCTGCTGCCGCTCGCCCCGCGCGCGCCCGGTGCCGCCGTGGCCGACCGCGTCGACGGCGTGCCCATCCAGACGACCATCAAGACGACGCACTGGCGGCCGATGTTCGAAATGGTGAGGGCCGGCCTGGGCATCGGCGTACTCGAAGCCCCCGCGTGCAGGGAAGCCATCGCGCAAGGGCGCTTCGTGCGGCTCCTGCCGGACTACGAGGTGCCGCCGCTCGCGCTGAATCTGCTGATCCGGCCACAGCGCCCGGTCCCGGCTCGGGTGCGCAAGATTGTCGATATGCTGAAGAACTATGTCGTCGAAGAACTGGGCATGGACCGATAGTTCATATCGGACGATTAACGCTGGCGGGTGGATTGCCATTGTCTATGTTGCTATGTTGAATGGGTACAGCTCATCGAACGAGGAGTGCAAAATGTCTCAGAAGCTGATCGTCGCGACTTTCGATAATCTGGACGTCGCGCAACGGTGCGCACGGGATCTCGACAATTTCGTGAAGGATGGGGATGGCTTCAAGATCGAAAGCGGCGTAATGGTCCAGAAACATGCCGACGGCCAGCTCGCCGTGCTCAGGCAGTACACCGAGTCGTACTGGGGAACGGCGATCGGCGCGGTGACGGGCGGCCTGATCGGCATCATCGGCGGCCCCCTCGGCATCGTCGCCGGCGCTGCCGCGGGAGCCGGCGCCGCGCTCACGGGCCATGCGATCGAACACGTTCTCGACAGGAAGATGACAACCGCGATCGAGGGCGAGCTTCGGCCCGGCAGCGTCGCACTCATTCTCGAAACGACGGAGCCGCCCGAATACGAGGTGGAAAACGTCGTGCTAGGCTACGGCGGAAAGCTCTTCACCCAGCCGCTATCGTGGTGATCGACGCGGCCCGCTCATCCCGCAACCCTTCGACATGAGGTCAGCCGCCGTGTCAGCCAATACCCATTACCGCCGGTTCGAGATTGTCGCGACGCTCACGCCGCTGCCGAACCATCACGGACTCGCGACGGTCACCGTCACCACCACCGATCCCGCGCGTATCGCCGGGCTCGGCACCGACCGCTTCCTGCACACGGAGCGCTGGGTCGAATCGCTCAACCCCGACGCGCTCCAGGTCATCGTGGACGAATGCAAGGTCGCGATCGACCATTACGCGGACAACGTCGACGACAGTTGATGGAATCCGCAAAACATCCGCAAAACGCGCCGCTATGCGGTGCTCCCCCGGCTCGCGAGCAGATCCCGCAGAATCTGTTCGGATTCCCGCGATTCGACGATCGTGAAGAACCATTTTTCCGCATGGGCACGCAGGGCCACCCATGAGTGATCCTGCGGATCGCTCATCATGCGGCTGACGAACTTGCAGCCCCGCTCGATTCCATCGCGGTTCGCCTCCGCCTCGGTCAGCCACTCGGGCTGAACGGTATCGGGGCTGCAGGTCGCGAAGAGACGCCCGTTGTGATGGATATCCACGTGCGCGATCCATCCGCCACGCTGGTTGCACCGCGATTGCGCCGTGATGTCGAACCCGTGGCACTCGATACGTTCGTGCGCTGCCATGCTCGCTCCTTGTCCTTTCGATCACCACGCGATGAATTGCAACCTGCGCCCCGAAGCGAGTCACCGAGTCGAGGAGTTGACCATGAAGCCAGCCACGCAACGCAATCCGGCGAACCGCCGGCACCGTCTCCTGCACGACCTGAAGTGGGTCGCCATTCTGTGGTGCGTCGGTTTCGGCGGCGCAGTTCTGCTTGTCCTGCCGTTTCATTTCCTCGTCATGGCGATGATGCGAAAGTAGCCATGCGAGACAGGGCAACAATGGCGTAGCGGCATTCCTTCATGTTCGCGCCATCGTACATCCAAACCGGTTGAGCGCAACGCCCGGCGCGATCCGATAGTGGATATAGGTTCGTTCGCGTTCGATGTGACACACCCTGTCCGATATCTAGTATCGGCTGCACAGAGGTTCACAGCCGTGGAATTGCTTCATAGAATTCAACGACCAAAGTGTCCCTTTTTGTAATTCGCATCGGGATACCGCTTGCAACGTCCGGTTGGCCCGCTCGGGGACCGCGGAACACGTGCGTTCCATTGCCGTCCGTTGCCCGGCGGCGCCCGCGGGTTCGGCGAGGCGCTCCCGTTGCCGTTTCTACAGGAGTCGTCCAATGCCTATGCGCGATCCCGTGCCGCAAGCCGTGATCACCCCCGTCACCGCCGCCGCCATCTTCATCGTGGCGACGCTCAAACCCGGTGACGACCATGCCGCCACCGTGCGCGAATGGTGCGGCGACGTCGCCGCCTTGATACGCTCGGTCGGCAAGCGCGTGCCCTCGGGATACCTGGCCTGCGTCTGCGGGTTCGGCTCGCGGGCGTGGGACACCCTCTTCGGCGCGCCGCGTCCCGCCGGGCTGCATCCGTTCGAGGAAATCCGTTCTGGCGAGCGCGTGGCGGTATCGACGCCCGGCGATATTCTTCTGCACATTCGCGCGTCGCACATGGACCTGTGCTTCGAGCTCGCGACGCAACTGCTCGAGCGGCTGGAGGACGCCGTCGAAGTGGCGGACGAAGTCCACGGCTTTCGCAATTTCGACATGCGCGACATCATCGGCTTCGTCGACGGCACCGAGAACCCGGAAGGCCGCGATGCCGCGAAGTTCACGCTCATCGGCAAGGAGGACCCCGCGTTCGCGGGCGGCAGCTACGTCATCGTGCAGAAATACCTGCACGACATGAAGGGCTGGAATGCGCTGCCGGTCGAGACGCAGGAGAACATCATCGGCCGCAAAAAGCTCTCCGATATCGAGCTCGCCCCCGACGTCAAGCCCACGAACTCGCACAGTTCCCTGACCACGCTCGACGAAGACGGCGAAGAGATCAAGATTCTGCGCGACAACATGCCGTTCGGCCGGGTCGGCGACAAGGAATTCGGCACTTATTTCATCGGCTACGCACGCTCCCCCGCGCCGATCGAACAGATGCTTCGAAACATGTTCATCGGCAGGCCGCCGGGCAACTACGACCGGCTGCTCGATTTCAGCCGCGCCGTGACAGGCGGCCTCTTTTTCGTGCCTTCGGCCGATATGCTCGAAGCGCTCGTCGAACCCGGCGCGCAAGCCGCCGGCTCGCCGGGCGCGCGTCCGGAGAGCGCGGCGGGCACACGCGAACCCTCGCAGGACGAAACTTCCCACGGTTAGAGGTAACCCGATCATGTCCACACTCTGCGATATCTGCCATGCCCGCCCCGCCGTCGCGCGCGTCGTCGTCACCGAGAACGGCGAGCGCAAGGCGCTGTCGATCTGCGACTACCACTACCGGCAGTTGATGCGTCATCAAAGCATGCTCAATCCGTTCGATTCGCTGCTGGGCGGAAGCGGCCTGTCGCGCTTCTTCGGCGGCATGGGCGGCGAAGGCGATCACGACGACGCGTTCGCGGGCCTCGCGGCCGAAGTGCCGCGCGAGTCCGTCGACGCCACCGACGCGTTCAGCGGGCAAACCCTCGAAATTCTCCAGCGCGCCGCGGAAAAAGCGCACGAGTTGCATCGCAACGAGCTCGACACGGAGCATCTGCTGTACGTGCTCGCCGATACCGACGTATGCGCGGCGCTGCTGAAGGAGCTGAAGCTCTCGCCGCAGGACATCCGCAGCTATATCGACGAGCATGCCAAGCAAGGCACTGCGAGCGACGACGCGTCTGTCGAAAAGATGACCGTGTCGCCGCGGCTGAAGAAAGCGTTTCAGTTCGCGTTTCAGGCTTCGCGCGATCTCGGTCATTCGTACGTCGGCCCCGAGCATCTGCTGATCGGTCTTGCCGCGGTACCCGAAAGCCTGGCCGGCACGCTGCTCAAGAAGTACGGCGTGACGCCGGAAGCGCTGCGCCAGAAAGTGGTGAAGGTCGTCGGCAAAGGCGCGGAAGACGGGCGCGTCGAAACACCTACCGGTACGCCGAATCTCGACAAGTTCGGGCGCGACCTCACCGCGCTCGCGCGCGAAGGCAAGCTCGATCCCGTTCTGGGCCGCGCACAGGAAATCGAGAGCACGATCGAAGTGCTCGCGCGGCGCAAGAAGAACAATCCGGTGCTGATCGGCGAGCCGGGCGTCGGCAAGACCGCGATCGTCGAAGGACTCGCGCAGCGCATCGTCAACGGCGACGTGCCCGAAGTGCTGCGCGGCAAGCGGCTCGTCGAGATCAATATCAACTCGATGGTCGCGGGCGCGAAATACCGTGGCGAATTCGAGGAACGCGCGAAGCAATTGATCGATGAGGTAACGGCCAAACAGGACGAACTCATTCTCTTCATCGACGAGCTGCATACGATCGTCGGCGCGGGCCAGGGCGGCGGCGAAGGCGGCCTCGATATCGCCAACGTGCTCAAGCCGGCGCTTGCGCGCGGCGAATTGAGCCTGATCGGCGCGACGACGCTCAACGAGTACCAGAAGTACATCGAGAAGGATGCGGCGCTGGAGCGGCGTTTTCAACCCGTGTTCGTGCCGGAGCCGAGCGTCGAGCAAACCATCGTGATCCTGCGCGGCTTGCGCGACAAGCTCGAAGCTCATCACCAGGTCACGTTCTCCGACGATGCGTTCGTGGCCGCCGCCGAGCTGGCGGACCGCTATATCACGCAGCGCTTCCTGCCGGACAAGGCCATCGATCTGATCGACCAGGCCGCGGCGCGCGTGCGTATCGGCGCGACCTCGCGGCCCGCCGATATCCAGGAGCTCGAAGCTGAAATCACGCAGTTGAAGCGCGAGCAGGACTATGCGTCGTCGCGCAAGCGCTTCGACGAGGCCAAGGACTTCGAAGAGCGCATCACCGGAAAGCAGAAGCTGCTGGACGAGCAGATGGAAGCGTGGCAGCGCAAGACGGGCTCCGAAACACTCGAAGTGACGGTCGCGTCGGTGGCGGAAGTGGTGTCGCGGCTCACCGGCATTCCCGTCACCGAACTCACGCAGGAAGAGCGTCAGAAGCTATTGGAGATGGAGAACAAGCTGCGCGAGCGGGTGGTGGGCCAGAACGATGCGGTGGTCGCGGTGAGCGACGCCGTGCGGCTCTCGCGCGCGGGCCTCGGCCAGGAGCACCGGCCGATTGCGACGTTCCTGTTCCTCGGACCCACGGGCGTCGGCAAGACCGAACTCGCGAAAGCGCTGGCGGAAAGCGTGTTCGGCGACGAGCAGGCCATCATCCGCATCGACATGAGCGAGTATATGGAGCGTCACGCGGTAGCGCGCCTCATCGGCGCGCCGCCCGGATACGTGGGCTACGACGAGGGCGGCCAGTTGACCGAACGCGTGCGGCGGCGCCCGTACAGCGTGATCCTGCTCGACGAGATCGAGAAAGCGCATCCGGACGTCTACAACGTGCTGCTGCAGGTATTCGACGATGGACGTCTCACCGACGGCAAGGGCCGCGTGGTCGATTTCAGCAACACGATCATCATCGCGACGAGCAACCTCGGCTCCGCGATCATCATGGACAACCTCGAGCAGCCCGAGGCGCAACGCAAGAGCGAAAAGGACCTACGCGAGGAACTCATGAAGGTGCTCAAGGGCCACTTCCGCCCCGAGTTCCTGAACCGCATCGACGAGGTCATCGTCTTCCACGCGCTTTCGAAGGAGAACATTCGCTCGATCGTGCAAATCCAGCTCGACCGCGTGACGCGCACGGCCGCCGCGCAGGACATTACGCTGAAGATGGGCGAGTCCCTTCTCGATCATCTGGTCGAAGTCGGCTATCAGCCCGAATTCGGCGCGCGCGAGCTGAAACGACAGATTCGCCAGGGCGTGGAAACGCGTCTCGCGAAGGAAATACTCGGCGATGCGCTGAAGCCCGGCGACAGCGCGGAAATCGACTACGACAAGGAAAGCGGCGAGGTCCGGGTCAACAAAACATCGTCCGCTTCCACGCCTCGCCAGGATAAGGCCGCCAACGGTGCCGGAGCGGCGGCGGACGCCGGCGAGCCCGCGGCTGCCGGGGCACCGACGACGGGAAAGGGGCGCAAGAAACGCGGCGAACACAAACCGGAAGCGAACGCCAAATAATCAGACTGGAGCAACGCGGCAGCCGTTATTGCCAGAAGTATTTTTAAAGACGGACGCCGCGTCGACGCATTGGCTTTTCATTCGATATATCCGGGAAAATACAACGAATTTACCGATTATTAGAATCGCATTAACCCATCTTGTTTAGCCATCGGGATTCCCTAAAATAAATCGCATCATCACGCGAGGGGCATTCTCGCTTCTATCCGGCACCGCGTCCCGCATCGCCACGATCCCGACGATTTCTAACGGCACCGCCTGGAGTTTCCTATGACCAAGCAACGCGAAGTACCGGGCGTGCGCCCCTATGACGGGCCCGCCGGCGGATGGGGTGCGCTTCGGGCCACCGCCCAGGCGATTCACCAGCAAATGGAGAGCATCGAGGCGCCCATCATGCTGATGCGCACGAATCAGCCCGACGGGTTCGATTGTCCCGGATGCGCATGGCCCGACAAGGAGCACCGCTCGACGTTCCAGTTCTGCGAGAACGGCGCCAAGGCCGTGACGTGGGAAGCGACGACCAAACGCGTGCCGCCCGAATTCTTCGCGGCCAATACGGTCACGGCGCTTTTGCAGAAAACGGATTACGAGCTCGAAGACATGGGACGGCTCACGCATCCGCTCGTCTACGACCGCGCGACCGATACGTTCCGCGCGGTCGACTGGGAAGATGCGTTCGCGCGCATCGGGGAAATTCTGCGCTCGCTTTCGCCGGATCAGGTCGAGTTCTATACATCGGGGCGCGCGTCCAATGAAGCGGCCTTCCTGTATCAACTGTTCGCCCGCGAATACGGCACGAACAATTTCCCCGATTGCTCGAACATGTGCCACGAGCCGACGAGCGTCGGGCTGCCGCAGTCGATCGGCATCGGTAAAGGCACGGTTTCGCTCGAGGATTTCGATTCGGCGGAGCTCATCATCTCCATCGGCCACAACCCCGGCACCAATCATCCGCGCATGATGGGCACGCTGCACGAGGCGTCGCGGCGCAACGTCCCGATCATCGTCTTCAATCCGTTGCGTGAACGCGCGCTCGAACGCTTCGCCGATCCGCAGAGCGTGCTCGAGATGGCGACCTTCGGTTCGACCCGCATCGCCTCGACGTATTTCCAGCTCGATGCCGGTGGCGACGCGGCCGCACTCAAGGGCGTCATGAAGGCGCTCCTCGCGATGGAGGCCGAAGCGGGCACCGTCCTCGACAAGGCATTCATCGCCGCGCACACGCAGGGCTTCGATGCGTTCGCGGCCGACCTCGATGCGACGTCGTGGGACGACATAGAAAAGGCCAGCGGCCTCACGCGCGCCGACCTCGAGCACGTCGCCGTCGCCTATGCGAAGTCGAATGCGACGATCGTCACCTACGGCATGGGGATTACGCAGCACAACAAGGGCACCGCCAATGTCCGCCTGATCGCCGACCTGCTGCTCCTGCGCGGCAACTTCGGCAAGCCGGGCGCCGGCATCTGCCCGCTGCGCGGACACTCCAACGTGCAAGGCAATCGCACGGTCGGTATCACCGAGAAGCCCTCCGCGGCGTTTCTCAAGCTGATCGAAGACGCCTGCGGCTTCACTCCGCCGGCCGCGCACGGTCACGACGCCGTCCAGGCAATGCAGGCCATGATCGCGGGCGACGCGAAGGCGCTGATCTGCCTCGGCGGCAATTTCGCGGTGGCGCTGCCCGACTCCGGGCAGTCCTTCCCGGCCATGGCCGGACTCGATCTCGGCGTGCACATCGGCACCAAGCTCAACCGCACGCATCTGCTCGTTTCGAAGGAAACCTATCTCTTTCCGTGCCTCGGCCGCACCGAGCTCGACATGCAGGCGGGCGGCCGGCAGTCGATCACGGTGGAGGACTCGATGTCGATGGTTCACGCGTCCGCCGGCAAGCTCACGCCCGCCTCGGAACACCTGCGCTCGGAGCCGGCGATCGTCGCCGGCATCGCACGCGCGACGCTACCGCATAGCAAGGTGCCGTGGATGGAGCTGATCGCGGACTACGACAGGATCCGCGATCTCATCGCGCGCGTCATTCCCGGCTTCGAGGACTTCAATGCGCGCATCAGGATACCGGGCGGCTTCCGTCTGCCCCTGCCGCCCACCGAGCGCGTATGGCACACGCCGTCGGGCAAGGCCGAGTTCTCCGTCTACGGCGGCGTGAAGGAAGACGCGGACGTGCTGGGCGCCGGGAACGTGCTGCGCCTCATCACGATCCGCAGCCACGACCAGTACAACACGACCATCTACGCAATGGACGATCGCTATCGCGGCGTGTTCGGACGGCGCGACGTGCTGTTCATGAACGAAGCGGACATGGCCGCCCAAGGCATCGAGCACGGCGACGTGGTCGATATCGAAACGCTCACGCCCGGACGGACGCTGCGCCTGAAAGGCATCACGGCGATCGTCTACAGCATCGCGAAGGGATCGGTGGCGGCGTATTATCCGGAAGCGAACGTGCTGGTTCCGCTCGACTACATCGACAAGGAGAGCGGCACGCCTTCGTACAAGTCGGTGCCCGTGCGCGTCGTGCACGCGGCGGGTTAGTCAGCCCGCCGGCGATCCTGGCGGCCTCATTGCCCTTCGGCCGCGCGGTGCCGCGGCTCGGGCTCACGCAGGCGTTACCTGGAACTCCGACCCATCATGCAAATCTTCGATGCATTTCATCTCGCCAGGTTGCAGTTTGCGTTCACGGTTTCCTTTCACATCGTCTTTCCGGCCATCAGCATCGGCATGGCGAGCTTTCTCGCCGTGCTCGAATGGCGCCTGCTGCTGACGGGCGACGCGGCCTACAAGGACATGTACCGCTTCTGGTCGAAGATCTTCGCGGTCGGCTTCGGCATGGGCGTGGTCTCGGGCGTCGTGATGGCCTACCAGTTCGGCACGAACTGGAGCGGCTTTTCGACGATCGCGGGCAACATCACGGGGCCGTTGCTGACCTATGAGGTGCTGACCGCGTTCTTCCTCGAAGCAGGCTTTCTCGGCGTGATGCTGTTCGGCTGGAACCGCGTGAGTCCGCGCGCGCATTTCTTCGCCACGGTCATGGTCGCGATCGGCACGCTGATCTCGACGTTCTGGATTCTTTCGTCGAACAGCTTCATGCAGACGCCCCAGGGCTACGCGATCGAGAACGGCCGCATCGTGCCGGTGGACTGGTTCAAGGTGATCTTCAACCCGTCGTTTCCGTTCAGGCTCGCGCACATGACGATTGCCGCGTTCATCGTCGCCGCGTTCATCGTGGCGGCGTGCGGCGCGTGGCATCTGCTGCTCGGCCGGCGCGACGTGCCGGTCAAGCGCAGCTTTTCGATGGCGCTCGGCATACTGCTCGTGCTCGCGTCCGTGCAGATCGTCGTGGGCGACGCGCACGGCCTGAACACCCGCGAATACCAGCCCGCCAAGATCGCCGCCATCGAGGGGCTCTGGGAAACGGAGCATGGCGGCACGGCGCTCAACCTGGTCGGCCTGCCGGACATGAACGCGGAAGTCACGCGTTACGCGATCCGGATTCCGCATCTGGGCAGCCTGATCCTGACGCATAGCTGGAACGGCGAGATTCGCGGGCTCAAGGAGTTTGCGCCGCAGGATCGCCCCTACTCGCCCATCGTGTTCTGGACGTTCCGGCTCATGGCCGGTCTCGGCATGCTGATGCTGTTGACCGCGTTGCTGGGTTTGTGGCTGCGGCTGCGCGGACGCCTCTACGAAACGCGCTGGTATCAGTGGTTCGTGTTCTGCATGGGACCGTCCGGCATCGTGGCGCTTCTCGCGGGCTGGATCACGACCGAGGTCGGCCGCCAGCCGTGGACCGTCTATGGCGTCCTGCGCACCGCGGATTCGATGTCGCCCATCGGCGCGCAACAGGCAGGCGTGTCCCTGCTCGTCTTCGTCATCGTGTACTTTCTCGTGTTCGGCGCCGGCGTCTATTACATGCTGAAGATGATGAAGAAGGGCCCGGCGCAAGGTATCGAAAGCAGCGAGTCGCTCAAGTACCCGGGATTGCACAACCGCGCGCTCGACGCCGTGACAGGAGACTGACGCCATGTACCTCGATCTCCCCGTCGTCTGGGCCGCCATCATCGGCCTCGGCGTTTTTCTCTACGTGATGCTCGACGGCTTCGATCTCGGCATCGGCCTGCTGTTTCCGTTCTTCGAAGGCAAGGCCGATCGCGAGGTCATGCTCAACACCGTCGCGCCGGTGTGGGACGGCAACGAAACGTTTCTCGTGCTCGGCGGCGCGGGACTCTACGGCGCGTTTCCGGTGGTGTACTCGACGCTGCTGCCGGCCAACTACATGCCGCTCATCCTGATGGTCGTCGGCCTCATCTTTCGCGGCGCGGCGTTCGAGCTGCGCGCGAAAGCCACCCGCACGCAGCACGCGTGGGAGCTCGCGTTCATCGGCGGCTCGGCGCTCGCGGCCATGTGCCAGGGCATCGTGCTCGGCTCGCTGCTGCAAGGCATCCGGATCGTGGACGACCGCTTCGCGGGCGACCCGTTCGACTGGTTCTCGCCATTCAGCGTGTTCTGCGGCTTCGGTGTGCTCGTCACCTACGCGACGCTCGGCTGTGGCTGGCTCATCCTCAAAACCGAAGGCGAATTGCAACGCAAGATGCGGCAACTGATGTGTCCGCTCGCGGCCGTGCTGCTCGCGGCCATCGTCTTCGTGAGTCTGTGGACCGTGCTCGGCTTGCCGGCCGTCGAGGCGCGCTGGTTCGCGAGCGGCAATCTGGTCTGGTTCCTGCCGGTGCCGGTGCTCGTGGTCGCCTGCGTGTGGGGCATCTTTCGCACGGTCCGGCTCGGGCACGATGCGTCGCCGTTCCTCCTCACGCTCGCGATCTGCTTCCTCGGCTTCACCGGGCTCGTGATCAGCATCTGGCCGAACATCGTTCCGCCCTCGCTGACGATCTGGGAGGCTTCTTCGAGCCACTCGAGCCAGCTCTTCGCGCTGGTCGGCACCGTGATCGTGCTGCCGGTGATTCTCGTCTACAACGCGATGCAGTATCGGGTATTCCGCGGCAAGGTTCGCGAAGGGGACGCGGGCTATCACTGATGATTCGATAAACGACAAGAGCGCATCATGATTGTGAGGCCCAGGGAAAACTGGTTCCGCCTGCTGTTCGTCTGGAACGGCTCCGTGCTGCCGTCGATCATTCCGCAACTGACTTTCATGGCGATCGTCAGCACTCTCGCCGTTTTCACGCACGGCCGCGTGCTGGGAGAAAAGATTCCGCTCAATACGGCGCCGTTCACGCTGTTCGGCGTGGCGCTCGCGATCTTCCTCGCGTTTCGCAACAACGCCAGCTACGAGCGCTTCAACGAGGCGCGCCATCTGTGGGGCAATCTGTTGATCGCGTCGCGCGCGCTCACGTCACAGATGCTCTGCTACGTGCCCGAGCGCGCCGACACCCTGCGCGTCGCCCGGCAGCTCATCGGCTTCGTCTATGCCCTCAAGCACGAGTTGCGCGGCACAGACCCTACCGAGGACCTGCTGCGCCTGCTCGGATGCGAGGAGACCGGCATGTTGCGCGATCAATGCTACAAGCCCATCGCGATCCTCAACGAAATCCGCCGCGACGTGGCGAGCCCTCGTCATCGCGCCCATACTTCGGACACGAAGCTATGGATACTCGATGCGCAGATCAACGAGCTGGGCAAGGTCGTGGGCGGCTGCGAACGTATCGCCTCCACGCCCATTCCGTTCGCCTACAACGTGCTGCTGCACCGTACCGTCTACGCGTACTGCGTGCTGTTGCCGTTCGGTCTCGTCGATTCGACCGAATTCTTCACGCCGCTGCTCTGCGTGTTCATCTCCTATACGCTGATCGCGCTCGAAGCCATCGCAAGCGAAGTGGCCGACCCGTTCAGCACCACCCCCAACGCGCTCGCGCTCGACGCGATGTCGCGCAATATCGAGCGCTCCATTCTCGAACTGTGCGGGTGCCCGATCCCGGCGCCGGTCGCGCCGGTGCGTGCTTATCAGCTCACTTGAGCGACCGTACAGGGAAGCTTTTGACCGAAGTGTGGTGGAGATAAGGAAATTTTCTATTTGTACTGTCTCGCCTCGTCGCGTTGTCGTTGTTTATCCGCGGAAAGATAGTCACGATAGAACGTGAGGCGACGGAAATTCTGCGTATCATCCAGACTCTCATCAGTCCCTTGTCCCATGTAGTCGATTCTGGCGGTCACGTCAAACAGAGAGTCATTCGGCATTTGATATCGATATAGCAACGTGACCATGTCTGGATCACCACGCGGGGAAATATTATGTGGATTGAAATAGTGACCACCTTCCCTGCGCACGCCATCAATCAGTTCCCCTGGCACCACGCGCTGCAGATCCAAACGGGAATCGAACATATCACGCGGAATTGTCGACGTAAGCCATGCCTCGACACCCAGGTGGAATTCGCTTGCGATGCCATCCCTGGCCTGTTCCAGTTGCTCTTTCCGGCTAAACACCGCTGCAAATCCATGGCCGTCTAGAAAATATGAATGCGTGCCGCCCACGTTCATATCATCCATTTTTCCGAGCATCTTTTGCGCATCCTCAATGGTGATTTTTCCCGCTATCCATTGCAGGCCAACTGCGGATACCTGAAAAAGTTCATCGCGTTGTTCCGGAGTCATGTCTCGCTGCGCGGGCCATGACGGATACGGCTTTGACGTCTGTGCCGTGTCACTTGCTCCCGACAGTGGTCGAGCCGCCGGAAAACTCGCCGACATTGTAGGTGTAGGCATACAGACGGCTGCATTGACTATCAGAATCCACATCAACCGGATGACCAACGAGCCAGTAATCGCCTTCGATATTTCCGCAAAACATCGCATCATTTTCCCACGGGCGCGACAGATAGCCTGCCCCTCCGTTCTGGCTTTGATCAACCATCTTGTCGACATCAACCGGTGTTCCTCCCGCTCCCGCATTGGTTAAAAAGATTTGCGCCTGCCGGTAGGCCCGCTCGTATTCATTTTCCAGCGATGCTCTATCGGGCGCGAAGGACGGGAAAAAAGGTGATTTGCTGTTTTCTTCCGCCTGTTTGGCCTGCAATCTCCAGTACGCCAGAACTTCTACGTAGATGGCGACTGCCATCTGCTTGATACCTGTCAGTGCAGCCGTATCTGCGGGAATGGCATGACTTGCGGTCAATTCAACGACTTTTTGTGCAAGCAACCTGCCCTCGCCTGCATCGCTTTGTACACCAGTATCGACAGCAGGGAATCTGGCAATATTCGGTGTATCAGGAAAATTCCTCACCTGCTGCTGCATCATTGCGAATACCCAAAAATACTGCTGGCAATGTCGTGTTTCATGAAAAATCGTGTCGGTCAAATCCTGCAATTGCTTCCTGACATGAACCAACCGGGTACCCCGGCTGCCGTCATACGGCTTGAACAGGTCCACCAGCGCAGTAGTCGCAATGGTAAGCGTCCATGTGTTTTCGCTAAATGTTCCTTTGGCTCCATCAACCAATGGAGCATCCGTCACAACTACAGTCGGTACTGCCGGAACTGGAAGCGCAAATGCCCCTGATTGTGGCGTCGTCAGTGCAGTTTGTATGACTGGTGCAATTAAAAGAGCAAGCTTGTTACAGTTTGTCTCGCCAAGTGGAAACGCACTAAACACCCATTCCGGGTTCTTCGATTTATCTTTCTCATTCCCGTAGTAGTTGGAACCCCACTGTATTTTCTCGACCAGCACGCTGTAAAGATCAAGTGCAAACTGCTTCGCCACCGGAAATTCAAGCTGCCTGGGGTTCTTGCTGTTACGCGTGCTGTAACGCATTCCCCAGTTATACGGCTGGCACAGTGCGTAGTTCAGGCCATGTCCCGATGATGACGGCGAATCATCGTTCACCTTCAGATCACGTGAGCCAACCCTTTGCACCGATCGCTTTTCAGAAACATGCGACGGCGGCATCGACGTATTGTCCGATGACTTGGCCACATCGGCATGCTGCGTGAGCAACGAATTGAAGATGCCTATCGGGTTGTCGGTCCCGTCGTTGTGATAGACCTCGACGGTCGCAAACTGCGGCGTGTCGGTCAGCACCAGCGCTGTTTCGCCTGCGTCATTGGTCATGCCCTTGATGATTTGGCCATCCTCCAGCGTGATCCGGTACGGCTGGTTCGCGATGCGCAGGCCGGTCACGTTGTCCACCAGCGCAAACGGCTCGGCGATTTTTGCGGCGCTGATATCTGTCATAGGCGCCTTTACCGGAACATCCAGTGGCCTCTCCGTTGCGTGCGACGTTGCGTGAACGAGAAACGCACCGGCGGTGTGCCCGAGAATTCCATTGGAGCCAAGCGTCAACTGCGTGCCGCCGCCGTTCATGACAATGCGCTTCGCCGTCAGCCTGATTTCATCCTGCTCGCTCAGGATGCTGATGACCTTCCGCGCAATCAGCTCGACATCATCAGTTTGCGACTCGACACGCACGCGCCCCGGCGTCAGGACCGTAATCGCCTTCGACGCGAACAGCGCTATCCGCTCGCCAACCGAAGCATAAAGAGACTTCAGCGCCGCAATCGCGACGTTCCCGCCCGTGGTTAATGCCGTGTGTTCGCGGCTCGCAATGTGCGTGCTGGCCGTCGCGCCCATATGAACGTTGGCCGCGCTCGAGATCGCGATATCGGGATTTTCAAGTTCGGGAAAATCGTCGGAACGGGGCGCAGCGTTGCCACGCAGAGCCGCATTGGTATCCCTGATGGCCTTCGCTACGTTGCCCTGGTTATCCGTCGCGTCCTGCGCACCGTGGCGCCGTGCCAGTTGCGCCATGTGCTCGTGAATGCCACGCGCCTCAGTCAGGTGCGCATGCGTCTCGGACATGTCCTTTGCCTTGCCCGCCGCATTGGACCGTGCGAACGTCGTCGCCAGCAGTCCTCTTGCAGCGCGCAGCACGCCCCAACGATCGGTACGCAGTTCGAAGCCCTCACCCCGCGCATCCTGCCGCCCCTTGTTGCCGTCGATCCGCGTGATAAAGCCCAGGCTCAGGCCTGATTTCGCATGATCGCTCGCCAGTTGCGCCTGCTGCCTGCCAGGCGTATCGTCCAGCGCCAGATGATTCGACTCCACGCCGTGCTCGAGGCTCCTGCTGCGCATGCCGCTCAGCGCCGCGTTTGCCGGCAGTTCCCAGGGCGGTGTGTTGAACCGGTCCACGACGAATCCCGAGATAACCGGCCGGTCGGGATCGCCATGAACGTGGGAAACGACCACCATCTGCCCCGCCCGCCCCGGCGTGACGACGCCCAGTTCGCTCCCCTGCCATTGCGTCACCGCCCGTACCCAGATCGACGTGGCGCCATCAAACCGGGCCCGACGGTCCCAGTCAAACTGGATGAACAGGCAGTTGCGGTAGTCAATCCACATTTCATGGTCCTGCGGCGCCACGATGACCGCATACTCGTAGCCCTCGACGCGCGGCTTCGGCGTCGCCTGCGGCATCCGGTAAGGCTCGTTCACCGGGTGCAGCTCGAATTCCGCACTGACCGTGTACGTACGCCGTGTACCCGTTGACGTACCGGCTTCGGTGATGTCCAGCTCGCAGGCCAGCACTGTATATTCGCGATTCGCGCTCGCCTGCGGATAGTCCACCAGCGTGAAGGTGCGGCCTGGCTGGAGTCCACGCAGACAGCCCTTGCCGTTCGCGCGGCGCCCCCCGCAGCGTGCCGCCTGCAACTTCACCCGCGCCAGATGCCGGCCCTCCTCGCGCATGTCATGCGGTTCGGGCGCGCGGTGCGCTTCGGGCTGCGCGAACCCGGCGGCCGCATAGATCTCGATTTCGCGGCTGGCGGTGCCGCTCGCGTCCTCATACTCCTCCCGGTTCGGCTCCCTGCCCTGGCCTAGGCGAGGCTGCATGTAGTTGTGGTCGTTGACCGTGGCCTGGCCCGCTGTGACGGTGTACGTCACGGCCAGTTCGCTGATGTGTTCCTCGTCGATCCGGCTACCCGTGTGATAGCGCAGCGTTTCATAGGCGATGCCGTGCGGCTGGAAGCCGCCGGGCGAATCGGAAATCACGAGGCTGTGAAAATCCTGCCGGTGCTCGAACCAGAATACCAGGCCCCATTCCTCCATCAGACGAAGCGCGAACGTCCAGTCGGACTCCCACGCCTGCCGGACCATGGCGCGCGGCGGATAGTAACCCTTTCCCCCTGCCGGGCCGCGTATGCGCCATTCGACCATGCCTGCATACTTCGCGAGAACTTCCCGCAGCACGTCCGTCACCGAACCGCTGAAAATGCGGGAATCGCAGTTCTGCGTCGCGCGCCAGACGAACGGGCGCAGCACGAATTCATAGACCACCGCGCGATCTTCCACGCACCGGATTCGTGCCGACGCGATCTCGCCGCTGATGTAGCGCGTATCGGCGCCGATATTTGCGCGCCCGGTATTCCCGTGCTGGCCGGGTCTGAACGTGCCGATACCGGTCAGCTCGATCGCAACGGTGCCGTGGGTGCCGACGATCGCCTCCAGATCGATCTGCGCGGCGTCGACCGGGTTTTGCAGGAAATCGGGCTGGCTCTCCGCCACAACCAGGTATTCGAACAGCTCACCCACCGCTTCACATCCCTTGATACGGCGTGTGGCCAGCATCGGTTCGCGGAATTCCTCGCCGCCGGGGCTGCGACTGACCATTTCGGGAAGCGCGGGGCAGGTGAACCCGATGCTGCGCGTCTGGATATCCCATGTCATACGCGCCTCACACCCTGATGAGCGTGGCCTCGCACGCGGTCCTGTCGCCAGTAAACGCGATACGTACGCCCCCGTGCGTACGCTCTCCCGTTGCCTTGATCGGGAACACGCCACCACATTTCGGGCACTCGACCAGATGGCCGTCGAGTGCTACGCGCCGCCCCATGTGGGTAAGGTCGTCCGCAGCCTGAACGACCCTGCCACCGTGATCAGTTCCGTCACCCAGTCGCGCAACTTCGCGCCCCCGTTCGTCTCTCATGACAACTCCATTCTCGTTATGTGCTATCTACAACGACAGCTTGTGAAACTGAAGCACGCTACCTACTGAAAAAGCACCAGCGGTGCCGGCTGGCAAAGCAGGCAGTTGAAGTGAATGAATCGCGTGTCCAGATGCTTCGATATTTCTGCAATATCGCCAGCGACGCAATATGCCGAATGTAAAATCACGTCAAGGTTCATATACTGCAAATGAACATTGCAAAAGGTGACATTCGGGAAGTGACACAGTATTCGTGTTATCGGGATGGCGCGTTCTCGCGTGAGCGTGTCAACCTCTTCACCGTGCCGGTACATCCTTCAATACCACCGCGAAGCCTCGCCCCTTCTCCAGCCCGTAACAATCCCCCAGTATCATGCTCGCCAGGATCAACCTTCTCGCGACACCATCGCGAGCCATCGCGCACCACCCCGATGTCCATAACCGTCAATTTCCCCGCCGAAGTGCGCGACTGGATCGCCGCCAATCTCTCGCGCGGCGTCGCGCCGCAAGCGATCGTGAACGAGCTCGTCAACCGCAACAACGCGGTCGAGCTCGCGTCGGCGATGGTCGATGCGATCTCCGCGGCGTTCCTGTACGGCACCCCGCTGCCTGGCGACAAGCTCGAAGTCGGCGGTGCGCCGGTCAGCTATCAGGCGGAGCCGCTGCGCGTGCCCGACGGTCCGCTGATCCGGCTCGGCGAGCGCGCGGTGTGGGTGCTGTCGCGTCTGCAACGGCCGGCCGCCGTGCATCTCGCCAACTTTCTAAGCGCCGACGAATGCGAGCAACTGATCGCGCTCGCGCATCCGCGCCTCGACCGCTCGACCGTCGTCGATCCGGTCACGGGCCGCAATGTCGTCGCCGGTCATCGCAGCAGTCACGGGATGTTTTTCCGTCTGGGCGAAACGCCGCTGATCGCGCGCCTCGAAGCGCGGATCGCGGAACTGACCGGCACGCCGGTCGAGAACGGCGAAGGCCTGCAAATGCTGCACTACGAGGAAGGCGCGGAGTCGACGCCGCACGTCGACTATCTGATCGCGGGCAACGAGGCGAATCGCGAGTCGATCGCGCGCAGCGGCCAGCGCATGGGTACGCTGCTGATGTATCTGAACGATGTGGAAAGCGGTGGCGAGACGGTGTTTCCGCAGCTCGGCTGGTCGGTCGCGCCGCAGCGCGGCCACGCGCTCTACTTCGAATACGGCAACCGCTTCGGGCTGTCCGATCCGGGCTCGTTGCACGCGAGCACGCCGCTGCGCTCGGGTGAAAAGTGGGTGGCCACCAAATGGATTCGCACGCGACGCTTCGTGCCGCGCAATCAGGGCTGACTAACTTCTGAGTAACGTTAAGAGGGACGGCGCGTCGCGCGCGGCGTCCCTTCAGTCACCTCAGCCCGCCTCGATCAACGGCAACTTCAACGCTGGAACACCTCGTCGGCCACCCAGCCTTCCGACGTCAGATGCACGCCCTCGCGCAACTGCATCGTGCCCGCGCCTTCGATCACGCGCCTGACCATCGGGAACACGCGCTGCGCGTCGGCGTCCTTCGCCCACGGCGCCGGGTCGACCTTGTACGTGTACACCACCGACGTCACCGTCTTGCCGTCCATCTGCATCGGCCGTTCCCAACCGACGACCTTGTCGAGCTTCAGCGTGGCCGCGCAGAAATCGGCCGGATGCGTGACGCGCGACGTGGCCGTTGCGACCACTTCCGGAATCTGCAGGTAGTACTTCCTGCCTTCATCGGTCAACTGGTACTGGCGCGCGGACGCGGTGATCTTCTTGCCGTCCGCGTCGACGCGTTCGACCATCACGTCCTTGCCCGTCACGAGACCAAGCTTCTCGAGCACCGGCATCTGCACCGCGTCGCGCGTGCCGGCGGCCTGATCTTCGGTCGTCGTGTAGATCGGCCAGTCGTATTTGGCGAGGCACAGGTGACCACGCTGACCGAGGAAGTCGTTGATGGCGGCCGTGAAGTTTTCCTGATTGGCGTCCTGGCTCCTGTCGTGGCAGCCGGCGAACAGCGTCAGGGCAATCAGGGAAAGCGCGCCGCCGGCAAGGCGGGCGGCGGTGGAGCGTCGCATCATGGTGTTGTTGCTCAGGTTGGGTAGTTCGGTTGGGTAATTCGGTTGCGTACTCAGGTACGCGTGAAATGTACATATGCCGCGCGCCGCGCCGTTGCGTCAGTTCACGCACGCGCCGCTCGTCGGCGGCGTCGCGGGCGGTTGATAGCCGTCCGTCAGCGTGTTCAGGAAGCAGACGAGATCCGCGATGTTCTGCTGGGTCAGTTGCGGCGTGGAGTGAACCGCGCGCGCTTTCGCGCCGTCCGCCGCGGTCGTGCCGCCCGCGTCGGTCTGGCCCTGCCCCATCGGCAGTTCTTCGTCGATGTTGCCCTGGTACGCCACGGGCAGATCGTTGAACGGCGTGGCCGTGGCGCCCGATGCCACCTGCGGGAACAGCGCGAACGACGGGTTCTGGATCATATGCGTGCTGTCGCCGCCGGTGCTCGGATACCAGAACTCCGGGTTCGTGTCGCGCGTGTTGTAGAAGTTGATCACCTGCACGAGCGAGTGGAATACGCCGTTATGGAACAGCGCCGTGCGCGTCGCGACGTTGCGCAGCGTCGGCACCTTGAAGCGGCCGCAGTACGGATCGGGCACGTTCACGCCGGTGAACGAATCCGGCCCGGAGCCGCTATTCGCGGTACCCGGTGTGTGGATCGAGTTGAGCGGGCCGCACAGTCCCATGTCGTAGTACGAGGTATTCGCGTTGCTCGGGATCGGGTCCGGGTTGTCGGGAATCTGCGTGTCGTTACGCGGCGCGCCGATCGCCTGATACGTGAAGTCGGTCATCAACCCGACCGAGCCGTTGAAGTTCGCGCCCGCGTAGTGGCAGGCCACGCAGCCGGCGCCGTTGTCGGTGTCGTTGAAGAGCGCGAGACCGCGCAGTTCCGCCGGCGTCAGCGCGCCGCCCACCTTGTTGGCTTCGAACAGGTCGAACTTGCTCGAATACGGCGCGAAGCTCGGGTCTTCCTGCTGATACGCCTGCAACGCGAGGCCGATATCGGCGAACGCGGTGTCGGTGTTCGAGAACACGCCCGAGCCGAACGCCTGCTGGAACAGCGGCGCATAGGACGCGCTCTTCACGGCCGCCACCACGGATGCCGGCGACGAGTTGTTCATCTCGAGCGGATTGAGCAGCGGCAACGACACCTGGGTCGCGAGTGTCGTCGCGCGGCCGTCCCACATGAAGCCGCCGCCCGGCGCGTTCTGCGTGATGCCGTCCGGATTGTCGGCGACGTCGTTATACGGCGGCGTCATCGATTTGTAGCGCAGCGAAGGCACCGCGCGCTGACCCGCCAGCGACGGATCCGAGCCGAGCTGCACGGACAGGCTGTTCGGCGGTCCGTACGCATATTGAGGACTGTGGCAGGTCGCGCAGGACATGTTCTTGCCGCCCGACAGGCTCTGGTCGAAGAACAGCTGCTTGCCGACCTGTGCCGCGGTGCTCAGCGTGACCGCGGCGGGCGGTGCAACGCTGCTCGTGCCGCCGCTGCCCGACGACGACGTCTGGGTCGAGCCGCTGCCCCCATCGCTGCCACCGCCGCCGCAGGCGGTCAATATCAGGGAAAGCGCGCAAAGCACGCCGAGGGAAAGTTTTCGCATGTCGATGTTCTTACCTGGGTCCGATTGCCGGACGGTCCTGGCTAAGCGCGGTATAGCTGAGGCCGCATGGCAATGGGACGAACGGAATGGAAACTGCCGGACCACACGAAACGTGGTCCGGCAGCGAGCGATTACGCATCCGGCTGCGATGCAAGGCGGCGAACCGCGTTGCCCGTCTGCTGTCGGCTGCTTACTTCGCGGACTTCAGCGACCAGATGTTGGTCTGGGTCGGGTCGGGGCCGGGGCCGCGCGATGCCAGCGAGGTGGTCGTCACGTCGACCGGGTTCAGCTTCTGCGTGTAGGTCGCCGGCGTGATGTACGCGTGGTTCATCGGACGCACCGAATCGAAGTGCGTATCCGCGCTGCCCGCGAGTTCCGGCAGGTTCAGGATATTCGTCGCGATGAACGACTCGGAGTACTTCGCGCGCGCGAGGTACGTGTTCGGCTGAACCGGGTCCGCGACCTGGAACATGTCCTGCAGCGTACGCACGAACGAGAAGTGGCTGTACTCGTCGCTATCCACGACATTCGGGTTGGCCTGGTTCGTCGCCACGCCGAACACCGAGTTGCCGTGACCATGGTTGCCCTGGTTGTACAGCGTCGTCGTCTGCGGCGAGTACTTGCCGTTCGTGAACGTCAGCGGCGCCTGATTCACGTTCGACGTGACCGGATTCCAGCCGCAGCACGAGGTCGAGCTGCCTTCGCCTTCGTCGAACATCACGACGATCGCGACCTTGTGGTTCGGGTTGGTCCAGATCGGCGAAGCCTCGATCTTGCCCACCACCTGACGCACGTAGTCGTCGCCGCGCTGAACGATCGCGGTGCTGCCGCCCGCGCACGACGGATCGGAACCCGTGCCGTGCATGTCGTCGCACTGGTCCGGCATGATGAAGTTCAGGTTGCCCACGTCGCCGTTCGCGAGGTCGGTGCTGAACTGGTCATAGTTGTAGTTCGCCGGGATCGGGTAATCCTTCGAGGTCGCCAGGTCGGCGGCCGGGTACTGCGTACCGAACAACGTGCGGTTGTCGGCGAAGAACTCCGGCAGGTTACGCGCCGTCTGGTAGGCCATCGCCGGGCTGTGCTTGGTCTTGTACAGCGCGCCCGGCATCGTGAAGGCCGTGCCGGTCGTACCCGGACCCTTGTAGCTGTCCGAGATGGTCGGCTCGGCGATGCTGTCCGCGCGCGGATCCTGGCCCGGGTTCATCGATTCGCTGTAGGTACGCCACGTCATGCCGGCTTGCGACAGCAGCGTGAACAGGTTCGGCGCCGAGATGTTGTGGTTCGCGATCGCGGTCGTCGACGCGCACGTGCCGGTCGTCGTGTAGCCCGTCAGGTGACTCGTGTCGAGCAGCGGCAGTGCGCCGGTCGCGACGAGCGGCTGGCCGTCCGACGCGATGCCGCCGGCAAACGGCTTGTCGGTCGGTGCGTTGGCGCCGGTCGTGCCCGCGCCGCAGCCCCACCAGTTGTCGTCGACGATACCCCAGTCGTCCGCGCCGCCGAGTGCCGTGTAGTTCGGCTCGCTCGGGTTACCCGTCGCGTAGTAGGTCGTGAACTGGTTGTTCGAGGTCAGGAACTGGTTGATGAACGGTGCATTGTTCGAGCCGAAAATACCGGGCGTGCCGGGGGTCGGGCCCACGCTGTGGTTTTCGAGCATGATGATGAACACGTTGTCGTAGCGCGGCACGCCTTCGACGTTGAACGCGGCCTGCTGAGCCTGCGCGAACGTGATCGGCGCCTGTTGCTGCGCCGGCTTCACGGCCGTCGCGGCGCTCACACCGGATGCGCCGACGAGCGACGGATCGCCGCCCGCCATCGCGAGGTTGTCCGGGTACATATCGCCACGGTCGAGCTTGGTCGTCGCGTACGTGTAGCGGTTGGCGAGCTGGTTGTCTTCGAACAGCATCGACTGCTGCTCGGCGCCGGAGAGTTTGTTCACGTCGCCGAGCGCGTCGGCCGCGCTGACCGTCACCGACGACGCGCCCAGAGCCGCAACGCTCATGCGCGACGCGAGGTTGGCTTTCTCGGTTGCATAGTCGGTGCCGTTCGCCTCGACGAGACGCTGAACTTCACTCGACATCGGGCTGATCACGATGTTCGACGTGCCCTGGTCGGCGATCTGCGCAGCCGAAGCGCGCAGGATCACGTGGCTCGCAACGGCTGCGCCGCTTGCGGTGTTGGTGGCCTTCGTGCTGACGTCGGCAATCAATTGACCGCTTGCCGTCGATTGCAGCGAGAAGTGGCCGCTGCTGTCGGTCGTCGCGTTCGCTTCACCCGTATCGCACTTGCCGTTGCCGTTTGCGTCGAGGCACACGGTCGCGCCGGCGTAGTAGCCCGCCTTGATGTCCGGATTACCGGACGTGCTGCCCGGAACGAAGTTCGTGGCGGTCACGACGCCCGCGAACGTCGTCGGTTGCGGCGTGCTGGTACCGCCGCCGTTGCTGGCCGTCGACGGATTATCGTCGCTGCCGCCGCAAGCGGCCAGGACACAGGCTGCCGCGATCGATGTTAAAAGAAGGGTGGTACGTGATGGACTGACCGGCATTGTGGGACCCCTGTTGGTTTGAATGCACTGCTTTTCCCGCCCAAACGGAATAAATCCGTGAATTTTTATGCAGCGAATTATCGAGTGGATATGTTCCTTTTTTGTGACATGGAACCTTTACTGAGCCGCTTTTCCGCGGAGTTTTATTGAGTGCGGGCGGAGTGCTTCATTGAAATGAAATGCCGATCTGCTAATCGCGCGCGATAAGAAAGAGGAGAGGAAAATGCCGCGAGAAAAGACTGCGCCGGAATCTATGCGCAAGGCGATGCCAGTTGACGTGACATCACTCGTGACGGAGATTTCGCGTGGGGCGGGAGTAGATGGACCGTGGGCCTGCCACGGGTCACTGGGACTGAACAGGAGATACGGTCGCCGGGGGATTCCGGGTGAGGACGACGAAACGAAACAGGTGGAACTGGCTATGCGGTTTGTTATCGCGTAGCGCCCGACAATCTGATGATCGAGTTGATGGTGTCTGTCGCCAGGTCCGGCAACATCACTTCAAACACTATCCGACGCCACCGGCAACCCCTCGATTTTCCAGCGCAACATACCGCCGGCGAGATTGGCCACCTTGCCGAAACCCGCCTTGCTCAGCAATACGCTGGCCTGAGCCGAGCGCACGCCGGAGCGGCACACCGCGACGATCGGGCGCTCCCGATCCAGCTCGTCGATACGGCCCATCAGTTGCGACAGCGGCACCAGCTTTGCACCCGGCAAATGGCCCAGACGATCGATGAATTCCGGCGCCTCGCGCACGTCGACGATCTGAAACGCCGCGCCATGCTCGAGCAAGGCCATCGGCTCGATTTCCCACACACCGCTGAAGCGCAGCGTCAGCGGCGCCCAATCCGGTGTCTCCACCGGATCCGCTCCGCCCTCCGGCTTTCCACAGCGCAGATTCGCGGGCACCGCCACCGCCATCAGCTTCGGATGCGGCAGATTCAGATTGTTCATATGACCGGTGAAGTCGCCGACGTCCACATTGCCGCCCAGGCGCGGATTGAAACGCCGCTCCTCGGCCACGCTGGTCACGGTGATGCCGCGATAGTCGTGCGCGGGATAAAGCAGGCAATCGTCGGGCAGCGACAGGATATGCTCGCGCACGGACGCAAACAGTTGCTGCGGGCTACCCTGCTGGAAATCGGTGCGGCCACAGCCGCGAATCAGCAGACTGTCGCCGGTAAAGGCCATGCTCTGGTCGTCCAGAACATAGGTCAGGCAGCCATTGGTATGGCCGGGCGTCGCACGCACGGTCAAATGACGCGTGCCGAAATCGATGCGATCGCCGTGCCGCAGCGGGCGGGTCACGCCGTCGGCTTCGACCACCGCGGCAAGCGCGATCTCGCTGCCGCAACGCTGACGCAAGCGCCATGCACCGGTCACATGATCGGCGTGCACGTGGGTATCGAGCGTGGTGAGCAGCCGCAGACCCATTTCCTGCAAAAGCGCCAGGTCCCGCGGCACCTGCTCGTAGACGGGATCGATCAGCAGCGCTTCGCCGCTGTCGCCCAACAGATAGGTGTAAGTGGACGAGACAGGATCGAATAGCTGACGAAAGATCATCGCAAACCTCTGAAGGAAAGAAGGCACGGCGATGGCCCGCGAACGGTTCCAACGCGCCGTGCCCGCATTCAGCCCGGCTGCTTCGTGGTGCGCAAATATGGCTTGATGGTCTTGAAGCCGGGAAAGAGCTGCTGCGCCTCTTCGTTGCTGACCGCGCCGGTGATGATGACGTCGTCGCCATGCTTCCAGTTGACCGGCGTCGCCACCCTGTGTTTCGCGGTCAATTGCATCGAATCGAGCACCCGCAGGATTTCGTCGAAATTGCGGCCCGTGGTCATCGGATAGGTCAGCATCAGCTTGATTTTCTTGTCCGGACCGATGATGAAGACCGAGCGCACGGTGGCGTTGGTAGCGGCGGTGCGGCCTTCGCTCGTGCCGCCCTCGTCCGCCGGGAGCATGTTGTACAGCTTCGCGACCGCCAGATCGGTGTCGCCGATCATCGGGTACTTGACCGCGGCACCCTGGGTTTCCTCGATGTCGGCGGCCCATTTTTCGTGATCTTCGACCGGATCGACCGACAGGCCGATCAGCTTGGCATTGCGCTTCGTGAACTCCGGCTCGATCTTCGCCATGTAGCCCAGCTCGGTGGTGCAAACCGGCGTGAAATCCTTCGGATGCGAGAACAGGATGGCCCACTGGTCTCCAATCCAGTCGTGGAAATCGATGGTGCCTTGCGTGGTGCGCGCGGTGAAGTTTGGCGCGACGTCATTGATGCGGAGTGACATATTGCCGTCCTGTGAAGTGGTGGTTAAGCGGAAGACCCGATCCAGGCCTGTCTGCAACGGTCCAACCCAGACCCGGAAATCCCGGTGACGAACACCGAACTCTTGAAGAGTGACGAACTCCACCGCGCGTGCCAAGGCCCGACGCGATGTCCTAAGCGGCGACTACAGAACGTCGGGACCTCGCATGCCAAACGGGAACGCGCGGCCTCGTATTCATAGATGATAGCCGGAATGCGGCTCGCTATTCGCGAACCCATATTGCCTTCGTCGGAATCCGGCCGAGGCCGCGCCGGCCGGGGCTTTCGGACAGTGGCCTGAAAGGGAAGACAGCTATCGGTAAATCATGGACGTCCGACGAAACAGGGCGGGTTCGGCAGCACACGGATTTACCGGCGGCCCGGCAGCGCCAACGCGGGGTCGTGCGACGACGCGCCGGCCTCGTCGGAACACAGGTTGGAAAAGGGATATCTACCTGCCCGCGAAATAGCTTCGACGCAGTGCCCCCGCTGACCCGGCTTTGCTATAGCGGCGGATCCACGCGTTGTCTGTCGCAAGGGATTGCCGTTCGAAATTCTCCGGATCTTCCGCATGCGAAGCCGCCACTGCATCTCTGAACGCATAGCTGGAGAATTGCCGCATGAATTCGCTCAGATAGATATCCGCGATACGCTTGTCGCCGCGAATCACGAGCATGTTCTCATGATTGGTTTCGACACTCGCGTCGCTGAAATTCGCAGAACCGGTAATAACGATCGGATCATCCGAGAGCGGGTCGACCAGCATGAACTTCGTGTGTACCCAGCGCACGTATTCCCCCGGCGCCAGACCGTCGCGTTCGCGCAGCCAGTGATCGAATGCGTTCGTCGCGATGTTCTGACCAATTGCGACGACGGCGCCGTCGACCTTGCGGATTTCCGCAATCTGCTCCTTCGCGGCAGCGAGGCCTTTCCCGGCTCCCTCCTTGTCCATCAGCGCGAACCTCAAAACTCCGCCACCTTCCTTGTAGACGGGCAGGAAGTCCGCATTCATGCCGAACGCGAAGGTCATGAACAACGCGCGTTTAGCCAGCGCCGCGATATTCGCATAGGTCTTCAGGGTCCCAGTACCTTTTTGCGGAGAGAAAACCTTGCTGGTCCCCTCGGGCGGAGGAACGTCCGGGGCCGGCGTTGCCTCATCGTCCCAGATGCGCATTTCCGCAAGTTCCGGGTTCGTCGACAATTTGCTCCAGTATTGAAGGTAGGCATCGGCAATGTCTCGATCGTTCACCACATGCGCGCAGTTCAAGTGACCAAATATTCCGTTCTCGGTGTAGTTGGTCGAGCCAGTGAGTACTTCGATCGCGACATCGTTTTTCAGCAAAACGATGAACTTGTTATGCATGATCTTGCCGTTGGTAAAGCCCACGCACATGTTCCTGATTCCGGCGCGATTTATCGCTTCCTCGTTTTTGGCGACGGGGTCTTCCTTCGCGTTTTCGATCGCATCGAAGATCACTTTCACGTCCACGCCACGCGCCGTGGCGGACTTCAGCGCGTCGAGCACGGCGGGCCATTGAAACTCATAGATAGCGACGCGCAGAGCAAACGTGTGATCGGCGGCCTTGCCGATAAAGCGCGTAATCGCTTCGAGCAGGCCACGCGATAGCCAGTCGTAGGCAGCCTGGCCGATCACGTCAGGCGCCTTGTCCTGGAAGCGGCGCGCATATTCCTGCGATGCGATCGCCCCGCGATTGAAGTAGACGCTATGGCGCGCTCCATCCTCCACTTCGGTGTCGATCGACATGTCCATCGAGACGCCTCGCTCCAATGCACCGGGTCTGCCATACATCGCAATCAGTTTGTACGTGTACTGATGGGCTGGTTTCGCGGAGTAGTCGCCCCATTGGAATGTCTGGAATGGCTGGTCCTGACTCGATACGGTTCCACCCGGCGCAAGTTTGGGCACCGTATCTGGAAACGTTTTCATTCCACGAAGCCAGTATGTTTCACCTTCCGTGTGATCCGTTCGCTGAATGGCGAATCCTAATAAACCGGCTTCAAGTGCCGGTTCGATATCCCATCCGAGCAGCACTACGTGCGTTCCGGCTACAGCCTGCGCGGTCAAGCCGCCATGCTCTACTTTGCTTCGCATGCCCCGTCCTTGATTCGTAACGTCGCTATGCCGAAATTCCGGCGACGTCATAAAACCGTCACGTAAAAAGAGAATAGATATCGGATTTGAATTGCTGACACGCCGGGTATGAGTAGTTGTGGTTTTGACCGGACGAGATCGACTGAAGACTAGATGCTTATTTGCATCGATACAAATAGAATTTGAGTGCTCACGTGGCACGGACCCGAATCGCGCTACGCGACGATACGTTACTCTCGCGCTCGATCAGTATTCGCATGCACTCTGCGCGCAAGCGTCGCCTGCAGAACGATTGGAACAATCCTCCTGCGGAAAGCCGGCATCTTTGATCTGGCGGGTCTAGTAGTGGCTGCGCCGCCAAAGCGTGGATGGCGCATCGAGCAGATGATGCAAGCCGCTGCGATCGAGCATCTGTTGCGCGGCTAAAGTGACGCGTTCCAGTATCTCGCCTTCGTCGACCGTCTGCACGCGGTAATCCTCCATCAGGATCTTGCCGCCGACCATCGTCATGCACACGTCGCCAGCATTCGCGAAGCACGTGACGCGATAGACCGGCATGTTCATCGGCATCATATGCGGCTTGAACAGATCGACGAGAATGATGTCCGCCAGCTTGCCGGCTTCGAGCGAACCTAGCCGATCATCGAGTGACAGCGCCTTCGCGGCATCGATCGTGACCATCTCGAGAACCTTGCCGTGCGGCAGGACGTCCGGATCGCGGAAATGCCGGCGATGGTAGTGCATGCATTGCCACATGTGGCGGAACATGTCGTAGCCACGATCGGGCGCCGCGCCGTCGGATGCGATCGCCACATTGACGCCCGCATCGATGAGTTCCGGCACCGGGCAACGTCCGACGATCGACATGATCGCACTCGGGTTGTGCACGATCGAGGCCCCGGTTTCGACGCACGCCGCGATGTCGTCGTCTGTCAGATCGATCGAATGCGACATGAACGAGGTCCCGTTCAGGAGCCCCAGCTCGCGATGAGCGAAAGCGAGCGTGCCGGCGCGATGCCCATCCTGCGTGAAACGCAACCCGCGTTCGCGGGCGAGCGCCATGTAGCGTTCGGCCTGCGCGCGAAATACGCTCTCGTACGCGAGCTGCCAGGAATAGTGTTCCGGTGCATAGACCGGCAACGTCAGCGCGATGCCGATCCTGCCGTTCGCGTCGCCGTCGCACGCATCGACGATGTCCTTGCAAACGTCGTACATCGTGTCGAAATCGACGTCGCGCGTGACGCTGCCGTCCGAAGTATGACGGGTATAGGCACGCGGCGCGGGCGGGCGCGGGCGGGCGCGACGGGCCGACCGCGACGATCGAGCGGGTGCCCGTTCTGACCACCGCATCGCAATGACGCCGCGCATAGACCGGGTCGTCGACGCGCATGATCGAGTCTCCGCCGCCAAGCAGCGACACTCCGGTCGTGACGCCGGCCTTCAGCCGTTCGAGCGCCGCCAGATGGGATTCGACCTCCCAGAACGTTTCGTCGGACGCGCGCGTATAAATCGCCTCGCACGCGGCCGTCCAGGCATCGCCATCCGCGCCGCCGATGGTTCGGAGCATCGCGTGTCCCGCGTGCGCGTGCGCATCGATAAAGCCGGGCAACACGGCCTTGCGGCGCGCATCGATCTCGCGATCGGCAACGTATTGCGAAGCAAGCACGGACGTCTCGCCGACGGCGACGATGCGCTCGCCCTTCACGGCGACGGCGCCATCATCGATTACACGGCGCCGCGGATCGACGGTAACTACACAGCCATTCCGGACCAGAATGTCGACCCGTTCACGATTGTCCATAGCCGGATTCCTTGTTTGCTTTAGCCTCGCATCGGGCCGCTGCATCAGACCGCCGCGGCCAGCTCGCCGTCGCGCGCGACGATGCGTCCATTGGACACCACCAGCTTGCGCTTCGGGCGCGCGGCCACCGCATGCGCGATCGTGTCCGCGTCGACCAGCACGAGATCGGCGCGCGCGCCGGCATGCAGCCCGTAGTCGCCGAACCCGCAACCGCGCGCCGCCGCCGCGCTGACGCAATCGAATGCGATCTCCAGCTCGTCGTCGCGGCGCATGTCGTAGCGCATGCCGATCAACATCGCGCGTTCGAGCATGTCGGGCGAGCCATACGGCGACCATGTATCGCGGATACCGTCATTGCCGCCAAAAATCGTCACGCCCTTTTGCCTGCACATCTTCAACGGAGGAACCGGCCGCGACGGCGGTGCGGACGTCAGAAGCGCCACGTTCAGGCGCGCGATCCGTTCGAGCAGCAGATCGCGCTCGCGCTCCGGCAACGCGCCAAGACAGAACGCATGGCTGACCACGACCTGCCCTTGCATGCCCAGCGCCTCGACGCGCTCGAGCAGCAGTCTGAAGGTGAACGCGCCGACTTCGCCCGGCTCGTGAAGGTGGATATCGATCGGCTTGCCATAGCGTCCGGCCAGTGCGAACGTCGCGTCCAGCGACGCAACGGGATCGCCGTCGATCAATGCCGGATCCAGCGCGCCGAGCACGTCCGCGCCGTCGGCAAGCGCGCGCGCCAGCAGTTCGTCCGTGCCCGGACGCCCTAGCAGGCCCGATTGCGGAAACGCAACGATCTGCATATCGAGCAGATCGCGCATCGTCTCGCGGGTCTGAAGCACGCGTTCGATGTAGCGCAACCCCGCATCGGTATCGACGTCGACGTGCGTACGCAGACGCGTGGTGCCCGCCTGCACGAACGCGCGAGCCAGCGCAAGCGACTGCGCACCGGCGTCGTGACCGGACTCCCGACGCCAGCGGCGTTCGTTGTTGATCCGGTCGAGCAAGGTGGCGCCGACTTCGTTGCGATACCAGCGCTGGCCCCAGTTGGTCTTGTCGAGATGTGTGTGCCCTTCGACGAAACCGGGCAGCAGCAGCGCGCCGCCGCCGTCTTCCACCACGGCGCCGGGTGGCGGCACGACGTCCGCGCCGAGCGCCGCGATGCGGCCGGCTGCGATCGATACGGCCACCGGCTGCCCGCCGGACAGGCGGACGTTGGTAATGACGAGAGACGGGAGAGAGGATGTCATGATGATTTGACGGGAGTGGCTATACGGGCTCGCAGTGCGCGTTGCGCGGCGCTGATCGCGATGAAGACTACCGCGTTCACGAGCAGCGCGACGAGGCCCGTATTGATTGAAAGAAACGCGTCGGGCGCGCCGGGGAACAACGACGACAGCGTCATGCCGCGCCAGTTCGCCAGCGCAAGCACGATGGCGCCCGCGGCAATCCCGCCGAATGCGGCCTCGCGGGTGCCGAACGGGCGTTTCAGAAAGCTCGACGCGAGCATCGGAACCAGTTGGGTCAGCAGGCTCGACGAGAAGATCGCGAGCGAAACGAACGTTGCGCCGCCTATCAGTGTGAAGTAGACCACGACCAGCGTGAATAGCGGCAGCGCGATGCGCGCGACGCGGGCGACCTGCTGCTCGGTGGCGTGCGGCGCGAAGCCTTCGCGATAGACGTTGCGCGCGATTGTCGTGGACGCGTTGAGCATGATCAGCGAACCCGGCACGAGCGCCGTCAGCAGTCCGGCGCCGCCGACTACGCCGACGAACCACGACGGGAAAGTCTGTTTGACGAGCCGCAGCAGCGCGAGGTCGGTCTGCGCGCCTTCGAGGCCGTGCACGGTCAGCGTGGCGGCAAACCCGACGAGAAACAGGAACGCGATCAGAACCTGGTAGATCGGCATCATCACCACGTTGCGGCGCAGCACCTTCGCGTCGCGGGCCACGTAGACGGCGGTGAAGCCGTGCGGGTACAGGTAGTAGCCGAGCGACGTCAGCAGGATCGTCGAGTTGTACCAGCTCAGGTTGAAGCCGTGTTCGGGCATGCGCAGCAGTTCGGGGCGCACCTCGTCGATGCGCGTGAACATCTCGCCGATGCCGCCGTAGTAGTGCAGCGGCAGATAGATACCGAGGAAAATCGCGAGCGCGAGAATCAGTACGTCCTTGACGACCGCGATGCTCGCCGAGCCGTGAATGCCGGATACGGTCATGTACATCGTCATCAGAATCGCGCCGATCCAGATCGCGACGGACGGCGAGATCGAGCCATAGGACATCTCCGACACGATGATGCCGAGCCCGCGCAACTGGATGATCAGCAGCGAAACCATCGCCAGAACGGCGACCACGGACACGAGCACGCCGACACCGCGGCTGTCGTAGCGCGACGCGAAGTAATCGGCGAACGACACGAGATTGCGCTCTTTCGCGTAGCGCCAGATCGCGGGCAGCATCCAGTAGCCGATCACATACGCGAGGCAGCCGTACGACAGGATATAGAACGCCGGAATGCCCTTGCTGTACGTCCAGCCACTCGCGCCGAGGAAAGTGAAGGTCGAGAACGCTTCACCGGCCATCAGCAGGAACGTGAGCAGCGAACCGAAACCGCGGCCGCCCACCGCCCACTGTTCCAGACTCAGCTTCTTGCCGCGACGCGCAAGCAGGCCGATGCCGAGCGCGAACCCCGCGAACAGGATGATGACGATCAGGGCTGCGTTCATCGCGGGTCTCCGGTCCCGCTGTCCGCGTTCGTCGCTTCAGCGCGGGTGTCGAGATGAAGGATGAGCGCGAGAACAGCGGCCGTGCCGGCCATCCAGATCAGGTTCCACGACAGCAGGAACGGCATCCCGAACAGCATCGGCAGATGCGCGGCGAGCGAACCGCCCGAATACATGCCGACGAAGGGCAACGCGGCGAGGAAAAGCCGGAGTTTCATATACCCCCCACGCGTGGCCGGTCCTCGAACCACGCCGAACCTGTTGCGCGGGACGCGATTCCGGCCTTCCGGTCCATTCGACTCCTCACTGGTTGCCTCATTTGCCGCCTTTTTCCTGTTCGTGTCCGGCCACCTTCTTCGTGGCCGGGTTTGCCTGCACGCTGCCATGCCGCCTCGTCAGCCACTGGATGTTATCCAGACCACATCACATTCAAAAATGAAATGTTCCACTGGTTCCCAGTTGAAATCCGAATAGTGGGGAAATGCGCGTGCACGCCTCCCGGCGCGGGATTCCGCCGTGTAAGCAAGACGTAGGCTTGTGGATCCTCGGGCGAAGCGAGATTGCCGGCCGTCCCCTTGCGTGGTACAAGGCGGCTAATCCATTCGAATATCGAATAGTTCGATGAGAAACAGTGCAAAAACGCGCAGACCGCTGTTCGATCTGGATCTGCTGAGAGCGATCGTCATGGTCGCCGATTGCGGCACCTTCACCGCCGCTTCCGCACGGCTTCATTCGACCCAGTCCACCGTCAGCCAGAAAGTGCGGCGGCTGGAGGACATGGCCGGGCATAAGCTTCTCGATCGTGGAAGTCGCGACGCGCGTCCGACCGATGCCGGTGAAATGCTGCTTGGCTATGCGCGCCGGATGCTCGCGCTCAACGATGAAATGATCGAAGCGCTATCGGGTGCGACGGTGGGTTTGACGGTCCGGCTCGGCGTGCCGGAAGATTTCGTCGGCGGGCCCACCACGCATATGCTCGCAACCTTCAATCGCAAGCATCCGCAGGTGAAGCTCGAAGTGACCAGCGGGTTGAGCCGGGATCTGACCAGCAGCTACGATCGCGGCGACCTCGACCTGATTCTCGTGAAGCAACGGCGCAACAGTCGCGAAACCGTCGCATGCTGGCCCGAGCAGTTGAGGTGGATCGACAGCGCGAAGAACCCGTCGATCCACCTCGACCCCATTCCGCTCGTCGCGTTTCCGCCGCGCGGGTTATACCGCGACGACATGATCAACACGATCGAAGGACTCGGACGCCGCTGGCGGATCAGCTTCATCAGTTCGAGTCTGAGCGGCATTCAGGCAGCCGTCGCCGACGGCCTCGGCATCAGTCTTCTTCCCGCGCGCGCCGTCACCGCGGAACATGTCGTATTGACGAGCAAAAGCGGACTGCCGCCCATCGAGACGATGGACATCGCCCTGCTGCATCGCCCGACCGCTGATCCGGTCGTCAAGGAACTCGCGCGCATGCTCGGCCGGATGTTCGGGACGCAGCGTCGCTGACGGCCCCGGCCGGCGGAGCAGGGTTATCCGGAACGGGAGCCGGAGCACAAACGCCATCCGGCCTTCGGCGCGGCGATGTTCTCGACGGCATGCCGCCACCACGATTCGCCGCGATGCGGCGCGCCCAGATCCAGCCGCTCGCCCATGCGGGGCGTCGACAGCGCGACGCCCCGCGCGAGCGCCAGCCCCGTCACTCTTTCGAACGGCTCCTGCCAGCGGTGCATCGCGAGGTCGAAAGTGCCGTTGTGAATCGGCACGAGCCAGCGGCCACGCAGATCGATATGCGCCTGCACGGTCTCTTCCGGCTGCATGTGAACGTACGGCCATTGCGCGTCGTACGCACCCGTTTCGATCAGCGTGACGTCGAATGGCCCAAGGCGCTCGCCGATCGTCCGGAAGCCGTCGAAGTAGCCGGTGTCGCCGCTGAAGAACATCCGCAGATCATTCTCGACGATCACCCACGACGCCCATAACGTACTGTTGCCGTCAAACAGACTACGGCCGGAAAAATGCTGCGCGGGCGCGGCGGTGAACTGCACGCCGTCTACTTCGACGCCTTGCCACCAGTCGAACTGCGTCACCTTCGCAGCGTCGATGCCCCATTCGATCAGCCGGTCGCCGACGCCGAGCGGGGTCAGAAACACCCCCGTACTCTGTGCAAGCGCCAGTACGGTTTCGCGGTCCAGGTGGTCGTAATGGTCGTGCGACAGGATCACGCCTCGCAGCGGCGGCAAATCGGCGAGCGCAATCGGCGGCGCATGAAAGCGCTTCGGGCCGAGATGCCGGAACGGAGACGCACGCTCGGCGAACACGGGATCGGTCAGCCAGAACTGGCCGCGCAGTTTCAGCAGCATCGTCGAATGACCGAGCCGGTAGAGGCTGCGGTCGGGCGCCGCATCGAGCTGTTCACGTGTGAGCGCATTAATGGGAAAGGCGTCTGTCGGCACGGTGCCGCGCGGCTTGTTGAACAGCATGTTCCACGCGATGCCGAGCATCTTGCGCAGGCCTTCCACGGGACGTGGCCTGACGTTGCGAAAACGCTCGCCGTCATGCTGCGGCGAATGACTGGACAATGCCCGGCCGCGTTGCGCGGCGCTCACGCCGAGCATGCGGCTGACAACAGTGAAAAGCGACGTCATGAACAGGTCATCCGGAAAAATGTACACCCGGCAGTGTAGTTTATTTTCAAGAAAAGTAAACTGCCCGGTGTAAAATCCAGCCATGAATTCCGGTACCACCCATCAACGGCTGACTGACCGCAAGCGTGTCGCTATCGTCGCGGCGGCGATCGAGGAATTCCTCGCATCCGGTTACGACGCGACCAGCATGGACCGTATCGCCGCCCGCGCGAACGTCTCGAAACGTACGGTCTATAACCACTTTCCAGGCAAGGAAGCGCTTTTCGCGGCGATTCTTCATCAACTATGGGATGCAAGCGAGGGAGGCGATGCTCCCGCCTACCGCGCCGACGAACCGTTGCGCGCCCAGTTGCTCGATCTCCTGGGCCGCAAGCTCCGGCTACTGAACGACGAGTCGTTTCTGTCGCTTGCACGCGTGGCAATCGCCGCCGGAATCCATTCGCCGGAGCGGGCGCGGGACATGGTCGCGCGCCTCGGCGAACGCGAGGAAGATCTGACGGTGTGGGTCCGGGCGGCCGCCGCGGATGGCCGTCTCAAGACCGACGATCCGCTGCTGGCGGCGCTGCAATTGCAGGCGCTGGTGAAGGCTTTTGCGTTCTGGCCACAGGTGACGATGGGCCAGGCGCCGCTCGGCGAACAGCAGCAAAGGCAGGTCGCGGAATCGGCCGCGGATATGTTCCTCGCACGCTATGCATGAATACGACGAATACGAGCCACCAGCTCGAAGTCTCCGGACAGACACCTGCCATATAATTTCAACGATCCCAGCAGCGGTATCTGGTGACCGGATAAACCCCGCCCATGTCTTATTTCCTCGATATCGTTACAGCGCGCCTTTTTGTCGCCGTTGTTGAAGAAGGAAGTATCGCCGGAGCTGCACGGCGCGAGAACATCGTTCCTTCCGCGGTCAGCAAGCGCATAAGCGAAGTCGAACAGCGCGTTGGCCATCGCCTTTTGACCCGGCGAGCAAGTGGCGTTGAAATTACGCCCGCGGGCTCGATCGTGCTGCGGCGCGCACGCAATCTCATTCACGAAGCCACGGAGCTGGACGCCGAGCTGGCCCGCCTGTCCGCGGGCGTCGACGGACACGTGAAGATCGTCGCGAGCGAAACCACGCTCGTCGGATACCTGCCGGAGATCGTGGGTCAGTTCGTGCAACGCTACCCTGCCGTGCATGTCGATCTCGAAGAGCGCGGGAGCGCGGACGTGATCGCATCAATCGAACAACACGGCGGTGATCTCGGGATCTGCGCCGCGGACCTGCCGCCCGGCGGCTTATGGGTACGACCGTGCTTTCGCGACCAGATCATCGCGGTCATGCACAAGGATCACGTCCTCGCATCGATGCCGGGCGTCACACTGATCCAGTTGCTCGATCACGAAGTCATCGGCGATGACGAACATGGCGCGCTGAGCAGCCTGCTCAATCGCCAGGCGGCGATCTACGGGCGCACGCTGCGCATCCGCGTGCGGGCGCGCGGTTTCGATCTCGCGTGCCAGCTCGCAAACGAACGTGTGGGCATCGGCATCGTGGCCGAGAGCACTTCGCTCCTGCTGTTGGCTGAAGCGATGGGACTCGCGGTACGGCCGCTGCTCGAACCGTGGGCGCGACGCGAGCATCGCGTGTGCGTCCGTCAGCCGGACGAACTGTCGACGGCCGCGCGCCTGATGCTCGCACACGTTCTCGGCAAGCAGGACCGCGCGGGGGACTTGCTGTCCTAGCGCGCCCGATATCAAGGCGGCCGCGCCGGAAACCCGAACCGCGCAAGCTACACAAAAGCCGCTACATGCGGCCCGGCAACCAGAGCACGAAGTCCGGCCATACCGACAGAATCAACAGCAAAACGAACATGATCACGTGGAACGGCATCGTTCCGAGCACGACGTCGCGCAGCACGCCGGTCCAGATGCTCTGAATCACGAACAGGTTGATGCCGATCGGCGGCGAGATCTGGCCGAGCTCGATATACATCACGAGAATGACGCCGAACCACACGGTGCTGATGCCGTATTGCGCCAGCACCGGATGCAACAGCGGCACCGTGATGACGATCATGCCGACGCTCTCGACGAGACAGCCGAGCGCCGTGTACAGGATGAACAGCGCGATGAAGAATTCGCCGCGCGTCAGGTGCAGGCCGACGATCCAGCCCGTCAGCACCTCTCCCATGCCCGACGTATCGATCGCATACGCGAAGATAAACGCCGCGTAGATAATGAACAGCAGGTTGCCGACGATCAGCACGCAGCGCCGCAGCGCCTGCAGCAGCCTGTCGAAAGTGAGATCGCCGAGCAGCACCGCCAGGATAGTCGCGAAGATGCAGCCGGCGGTCGCCGCTTCGACCGGCGTCACGAGGCCGAAGTACATGCTGCCCATCGTGCCGCCGATCAGCAGCACGAACGGCACCACGTCGACGAGCGCCTCGCGGAACTCGCGCAGCGAGATCAGCGGCGGCTCGGGCGGCGTCGCGCCCGGCCGCAGCATCGCGTACGCGCCCACATACAACATGAACATCAGCGTCAGCATCAGCCCGGGAATCACCGCGGCAACGAACAGCCTGGCGATCGACGTGTCGGTCAGGCTTCCGTAGATGATCAGTGCCACGCTGGGTGGAAACAGAATGCCCAGCGTGCCGCCCGCCGCCAGCGACCCCGCCGCCAGACGCGGGTCATAGCCGCGCCGCAGCAGTTGCGGCAGCGCGACGCCACCGATCGACGCAGCGGTCGCGACGCTCGAGCCCGTAATCGCCGCAAAAAGCGCGCAGCCGACGATGTTGGTCTGCACGAGCCCGCCCGGCACGCGGCACACGAGCCGCGAGAGGCCGCGATAGATGCGCGAGCTCAGCCCGCTGAATTGCATGATTTCAGCCATCAACACGAACAGCGGCACGGCGGTCAACGTGAAGCTGTCCATGCTGCCCCACGTGACGAGCCCGATTCCGCGCAGTCCGTCGATACCGCTCTGCATCAGCAGATAAAGCGTGCCCGGCACCGCGATCGCGAACGGCACCGACATGCCGCACGCGAGAAACAGCAGAAAAGCGCCGAACGATAGCGCGATCTGGAGTTCCGGCGACATGGCTCAGCCTCTGCGCCGGGCCAGCGCGCCGATGAACCAGCGCACGTTCGCGACGAGACTGCGGCTCACCGACACGCACAGCGCCGCCGCGCCGATCGGCAGCGCGAACTGCGGGATCCACAGCGGCGTCATCAGGATCGTCGACGCCAGTTCGCCGGTTTCCCACGAACCGCGCTCGAGCAGGAACATCTGCCAGAACAGCACCAGCGCGAACGCCAGCGACAGCACGTCGAAGATCACCATCGACAGCGCCTGCCCCGCTTCGGGCAAGCGCGCCTGCACGAAATCGACGCGATGGAAGTAGCCGCGCGACTGGCACACGCAGAAGCTGAAGAACGCGAGCGCCGCGAGCAGGTAGCCGCCGAATTCGTCGGACAGTTGAAACGAGAAGTGGAACAGGTTGCGCGTCACCAGCTCGGTGCCGATGATCGCGATCATCGCGACGATGATCAGCTTGCATGCCCACATGAAGGCATTCTCGATCAGGCCGGGCTTCGCGTCCGGTGCGTATGGACTATGGCCATGATGCAGCGTCTGCTGAAGCGCGAGGCGCTCGGCGTCGACGTTCTCCCGCGCCGCGGGCACGCCGTCGTCCGACTCGTCGTGTCGGCTCATGGGAATGTCTCCTGTGTCGACCGGAGTGAGCGCTTTAGCGCTTACTCCGGTCCCATGAAAGATGGTTGCTGTTCCTGTTATTGTCGTGCCGGCGTTCATGCGCGCCGGTCCCGCGATTCACGATCGTCGTGCTAGTCGGGGATTTCCAGCGCGAGCAGCGGCGCGTACTGCTGGCCGCCGTACACGTCGTTGTCGAGCTTCGATCCCGAGCTTTGCGGCCGCGGGAAGCTGACCTTCACCGCGAGCGCCGCGTCGTGATTCACGACGATCACCTCGTCTTCGCGTCGATGGAACGCGCGCGCGACGTCGTTCGCGTTGATCACGCGGCTGTCGCGCACGCGCCGGTAGACTGCTTCGTCGTTGAACATCACGTCGAAGGTGAGCCAGAACGGCCCCGCGTTCTTCGAGCGCACCAGCACCGCCAGATCGCCGATGGTTCTTGCCATGATCAGATCTCCTCGAATTCGGTCGAGAACAGGCTGGTCGGCGTGTCCGGCACCAGCACATGATTCAGGTGAAATTCGTACACCGGCCCGCGATTGATCTCGTTGGGCGAGTACGGATACGCGACGCCGGAAATCAGGCCGTTCCATTTGGGAATCGGATTGTGCACCGCCAGATGCGAGACGCTGCTGGCGATCGTATGCGACAGTTCCTGCGATTCGCTGATCACGTCCCACAGGATCATGATCTCGTGTCCCTTGATGGTCGGATCGGGTTCGAGCTCGCCCATCACGCCGTCGCGACCGTAGACCCGCGTGACGATTTCGTAGGGCTTGTCGCCGATCGTATTCGACAGCCGGACCTTGATGCTCTCGTCGAGCTGCCTGAGCCACGGATCGAGATTGCCGATGATGTACGGATCGCGGATCGCGCCGGGAATGATCGTCGAATAGCCGCGCTGACGTACCCCCTCGATCTTGATCGTGTACTCGTCGGCGGGCACGAAGCGCGAATTCGATACGTTGACCGCGCGATCGGAAATCGCTTCGTATTTCGAATCGCGTGTGATCAGCGTGCCGGACGGCTCCTTCAGATCGAACGGGTCGGCGTTCTCGTAGAGCGTGTGCGACGCGACGCTTTGCTGCGTGCAGCGATAGTCGTCGCGCAGCGGGAAGACATCGAAGGAATCTTCGTGCAGCACGGCCATCATGCTGTCCGGCGCGGTGCGCACCGCCACCGCCGCCGCCCCGCATTCGAGGATCTTCGCCATGTGCCACACGACCGCCGGATCGAAGCCCTTCATCAGCGGCAGCGCCGCATAGATCGACGTGTCGCTGCTGCGGCCGGCGAGCACCACCTGCGCGCCCGCCTTCAGCGCTTCCTGGATCGGCTCGACACCCATCATCGCGACGATGTGCAGCGACTCGTCGACTTCCGCTTCGGTCAGCGGCTGCGACGGCGTCAACGGATGGGAGCGGCCCGCGCGCACGTGCTCCAGCACGACGTCCTTGCTCAGCTCCGAGTGGATGATCGCAAGCCTGAAATGCAGATCCTGCTCGCGCGCGAGTTCGCGCACGATCTCGACCAGCGACGCGAGCGACTTGTCCGACCCCGACGTCCCCGCCGAGCCGATGATGAGCGGAATACCCGCCTTCAGCGCGCGCCCGAGGATATTGCTGACATCGCGCCGCACCGCCGCGACCGAAAAATGGCTCTTGCCTTGGGCGAGCCCGTTCGGGCCCGAATCGGTGGAGCCCGCGTCGCAACCGATCATCTCGGCGCCCAGCTCGATCGCCTTGTCGATCGATTCGGCGCGAAAACCCGAGCCGAGCATGCCTGTTGCCGCCACCAGCTTGAACGTTCTGGACATGACTATCCCTTCCGAAAGTGCTTGATGAAAATCCCGCGCCGCATCATTGATGCGAATACATCGCGCGTCCCGGCACATCCATCTGTGCCGTGATGACGGTGCCCGTCGACGATTCGGTGATGAAAAGCGTCTTGCGCTCCGGGCCGCCGTACGCGAGGTTCGTCGTCATCCGTCCGCCGGTGCACGACGTGATCCGGTAGAGCGGTTCGCCGAGCGGGCTGAAGAACCACACGCTGCCGAGCCCCGCATGACAGACCGCCAGATTGCCCTGCTCGTCGATCGCCATGCCGTCCGGACCGCCGCCGCCCGACATCTGGATAAAGGTGCCGACCTTGCTCACGCGGCTGCCGACCAGAGGCACGCGCCAGACCGCGTTTGCACGCGTGACGGCCAGCAGCACCATCGATTCGTCGAGGTTCAGAACGAGTCCGTTGGGGCTCGGCACGTTGTCGAGCAGGATGTCGACCTCGCCGTTGGCGCGCACGCGCACGAGGCGGCCGGTCGGATCGTGATGGCCGGACTGACCCTGATCGGTGAAATACAGATCGCCGTTGCTTGCGAACACCAGGTCGTTGGGGCCTTTCAGGCGCTCCAGATTGGCGCGCACGAAGAACGGCTTCGGCTTCGCATCGCCGGGTTCGAGCACGAGGATCCCGTTCTTCTGATCGGCGATAAAAATGCGGCCGTCCTTGTGGATCTTCAGACCGTTCGGCTCGCCATCGTATTCGGTGACGACCTCGAATCTGCCTGCCGGCGAAATGCGCAGCACCCGGCCATACGGAATATCGGTGACGTACAGATTGCCTTCACGGTCAAACGACGGACCTTCGAGAAATGACGTCGGACGGCCGTGATGACGGCCGGCGAGCCAGTCGGATGAGCGGTCGCGGACTTCGAGATCGACCGGTACCTTCGCGAACACGTGAGTTTCCAGAAGCGGCGGCGCTGCGTACATGTGAGTGTCTCCAGAACGATCAGAAAGAAAATCCGGGAATCATTCGCCGAGCGCGCTGCGCAATTGCTGCAATTGCGCTTCAGCTTCCGGGCCACGCGATTTCGCCCAATCGCTCCAGTACGGCCGCATCATCGACGTGATCGATCTGGCGTCGGCATCGCTGCCCGGCGTGACGGTCATGCCTTCCTTCTGGAAGCCGGCCGTCAGTGACGCTTCGTTGTTTCGCAGCAGTTGCGTCAGGTCGGTGGCGGCCTTGTCGCTTAGCGCGGCAACTTTCTGCTGGGTGGCGGGCGGCAACTTCTCGAAGTTCTGCAGGTTCGCGGTGAAGATCACCGCGACATAGTTCGCACCGACGCGCAGATTCGACTTGAGAAGGTCGTGCCACAGGCGTCCGCCGCCGGAACTCGACGTCAGCACGGCGCTGACGATGCCGCGCTGCAACGCGGCGGGCACCTCGGGCGTATCGATGCTGACCGGCACCGCGCCGGCGCGCTTGGCGAATTCGGCCTGCTCGGCGGTCGTCACGCGGATTTTCTGGCCTTTGAGATCGGCGAGCGAGGTCAGCTTCTGCGTGCTCCACAACACCTGCGGCGGGTAGTACGCGACACCGAGCAATTTCACGTTCTTCGCGGCGAACTGCTTGTCGAGCGTGGGTCGGAGTAGCGCAATACCGCGTTCGAGCGCGGCATCGTTCTGGTAGAGACCGGGAAGCGAGAGCAGGCCGGCGATCGGAACGAAGCCGGTGTAAGAGCCGGAATCAGTGAGGCCGAACTGCAAAACGTTGTCACGGATCGCGGTTGGAATCGTGCTCGATTTGATCGGCAGCGAGCCGCCGACATTACAGGTGATATGCACCGCGCCATCAGTGGCGGATTCGATGTCGCGGGCGAGTCTGGAAAGCGCCTGGAAAGCAGGATCAGTCGATGACGGCAGATAGGTATAGCAACGCCAGTTCGCCGGCGCGGCGATGGCGGACCGGTTTGCCGAACCTGCAACCACGATGAACGCGACGAGCCAAAGCGCTTGATACGCCCGTTTCATTGTCTCCTCCGTACGATCGATCGCCTGCATCGACGATTCGTGAAGAGAGCATAGACATATTACGCGCCGGCGCTGTTGACCATTGGTGATGAAGCCATCGCCTCACGAGATGGCCGTGGAGGATATGGTCCACGGCAGGCGCGGTAGTGCGGCGCGGGACAGCGCTGGAGAAACGGCCTGGGACGCACCTCGCTCGGGCCGTTAAATCCAGACCATTTCGTTATACCGTTCGAGTCCTCAAAAGAGACCTTAACTGAACGGCATTACCGCTCAATGCCGCTTTTCTTAATCATCCTGCGTAAGCAGGAATATGCAATAAAAACGAGATGCCCGAAACAATCGTCATGTTTTGTCAAAACGGCCTTATCCCAATTTAAAGCGGTTGACCGTGATCCGCTTCGATGGTCAATTCTCCGGGTATCGCCAGAAATTTCATGATGAGTCCAATGGAGCAACAGAAAACGGGCGCGCGCAGCAACCAGCCGACGCGGACATACCAAGCTCGCAATATGGCAACAGCCCACGCGTGCCGCAGAACCTCAGTAATGCGCAAGCGTTCGAGTATGCACCGGATGCGGTGAGTGGTGACGTGGTAGATCTGGCGGGCAGTGAGGGAACTCCCCGCAACAATCACGCGCAAAACAAGCAGTTCAAGGCCGTCGTAAAGGCGTTGAGACTCAATCAGGATCAGGCGAGGCAGCTTCACGACGATATAAGCAAGCAGGGGCTCGGCTATCACGAGATGCTGAAGCGTGGGCAGGATTTGTTTGGAGGCGGTAGTGACTGATACCAGGACAGAAATTACGACGCGGCTTTCCGCGCTCATCGGGCTCGATACGAGCTGGGTCAGCCACGCGGGAGACATGCTCACCATGCAGTTTGGCCCGCAAAGGCGGTACACGCTCAGGGGCAGGGATCGTGAGGGCGGGGCGTGGGCGCTTCACGTGCAATGTGCCTGGAAGCTCGAGCGGGAGGGCGAGACTATTGCGACCCGCGATGATCTGCGTGGTACCGATGAAAAGGCGCACGACTCAGCCAGGCGCTTGCATGAAATGCTCATTGGACAAGGGCCTACCAAGGTCGAGGCAGTATCAGCGGACGATGCGGGCGGCGTGGATGTTTCGTTCTCGCGAGGGTATAGCCTTGTCGTGATCCCTGACGGTGTTCAAGATGACGAGGACTGGCGCTTCTTCGCGCCTGGAGTGGATGCAGCGCATCTGGTGATCGAAGGTGGGGCAATCGCTCCGGAATCATTCCAGGTTATTCCAGCACCACACTCTTTCGTTATCTCGTTCAACGAGGAACTTCAACAATTCGAAATGTGCTCGCTCAAAGATTCAGATCTGGCGGAACTGCGCGAGAACGCCCTCGTCGCGCCCTGGCGGCTTGACGCCATTCCAGGCGGTGAACTGACAGAGAATGTCGCCAACCGCCTCGGGGCCTGTGCGCTCGGCATACTCTCGATGTATCACCCTGAAGTGAAGCAGCGTTTGCGCGTGAAGCCGGATCAATTCCCTCTGCCGTAAATCGCGCGAGCGCTTCAGATCGGATGGATGTGGGGGTCGCGGTGGTGGAGTTGTAATAGCGGCTGCGGTTCGTTCCCCGGTATTCGACTGAGTTCGGCCATAATGTTGAAAACGTCGCCGGAGTTCACCCCTCATGAAGTCCCTCTGCTTCGCAGCAGTGCTCGCCATTTTCACTGCCGGCTGCGCTTCGACTTCGTCGCCGGCGAATCCTCAGACGGTGGACGACACGAACGCCTACATGCTGCACGCTCCCTACGGCGCACCACCCGCCAATTACGCGTCAAGACCACCGAGACTCACAGTCGGCACCAGCTATTCCGACACGCAACTTATCCTGCCGTGGTTCCTCAACGACATCATCAACTTCGTCAACTATCGCTAGTCTGACAGCAGCCTGAACGAGCCGACTCACCGCTGTCACGCCGGCGGCTTCTTCCCGGGTTCAGGACCGATGCCGCTCGCGTTTCCCGCGGACTCGACCAGCCAGACCAGCTTCTCCATCTTGAGTTGCCCGATCCGCTTCGAGGTCAATTGCGAATCGACCCGGGTCACCACCACCAGATCCAGTGACGGCACGATGACCGCGTACTGGCCGAGGTGACCATCGGCCCAGTAGGCGGGCCGTAACAACGCCGCATTGGCGCCACGAGGTCCCACGGCCGGCGCGCTGGTCCACCACATGTAGCCATACCCACCCGTGGACGTATCGGAGTACGGCCGCGTCGATTCGGCGACCCAGCCGGCCGGCACGACCTGGCGGCCGCGCCAGTTGCCGTCATGCAGATACAACAGCGCGAACCGGGCAAGATCCCGTGTGCTCATATCGATCAGGTACGCGGGATAGCGCGTGGCTGGGCCGCCCGACACGTAGTGTCCGTCCGAAGGCTGGTAATCCTGCATATCGATGGGGTCGGCGATGTCCATCTTCAGCGCCGTGAAGATCGCCTCGCCGGTAGCCTTTTCGTAGATCGCGCCGACAGTGTTGAAGTCCCAGTTGTTGTAATACCAGAACGTACCCGGCGAATGGCTATAGCGCGGCGGTTTGGCTGCCTGCATCGCGGCGGTCTCGTAGACGGCCGGATGGTAGACGCCCGAGCGGGCCTCCAGCATCATCCGGATCGTGGCCTGCTTCTCGGTCGGCGACAGCGACGGCTCGTTGTCGTCGATACCGAGTTGCGCGAGCGTGTCGTCGAGGTGCATCTGTCCGCGCGCGACCGCAATCCCGATCAGTGCGCTCAGCAGGCTCTTGCGCGCCGAATAGAGGTTCGATTTCCTCGCCACGTCTCCCCACTCGCCCACGACCAGTCCGTTATGGACGATCATGCCGGACGTCGCCCCGCTCTGTTTGGCGTACGCGATCGCCGCATCGATGCCCTGCTGCGAGAAACCCTGCGTGGCAGGCGCGGCCACCGACCATTCAGTGCCGGGAAACGGCGACTGTGGGCTATATGTGTCGGGCGCGGCTGCCCGCGGGCCGTCCGTCGAGCAGCCGCTGCACGTCGCCGCAAGCGTGATTGCCAAAGCCATGCACCGGAAGGAGCCGGTAATGTGGTTTTCCATTGCCTCGCTCCACATGACAGATTGCGCATAGGTTAACCATGTGCGCCGCCATCGGGTAGAGAAATGCATGCAATTCGCGAAGTCACGCGCCAGCCCCCTCACTCACCCATGCAACGCCAATCCCTTCACCGCCTTGTCGACGGCCTTTCTGGGTCCGTGCAGCGCGAGGCCCACGAGGTTGAGATTCGCCGCGTCTTCGGCACGAAAGACCTCGCGATTCGCCGCGTCGTGCCCGGTCGAAAACATCGCGTGCACGTAAGGCACGATCGTCAGTTCGCGCGACAGCGCCTGTCGATGCGCGCCTTGCAGGCCGGACAGATCCGCGGCATACACCATCATCGGCTGGCCGAGCATGCGGCCGTAGCGATGCCCGGCGGCATCCTCGTAATGCTCGCCGAGCGCTTCGGGCGCTTCCGCCGCGATGCCGGTCGCGAGAAACGCGACCACATTGAGCTTTTGCCAGACCGCGAGATCGTCGCGCACGATCAGCGCCACTTTGGTATCGAACATGATGGCTCCTCGTTGAGCGCATCATGATCGGCGAACCGCCGCGTTCAGTCTGGAACGTTTGTACACATGCGCCGGTATGCTGCCGGCGTCATCCGGTACGCGCGGCGAAACCAGCGGCCGAGATGGCTCTGATCCGCGAAGCCGACTTCCGCGGCGACCTGCGCCGGCGTGCGGCCGGTCGCCAGCAGTCTGCGCGCGGCCCGCAGGCGCAAGCGCACCAGATACGCGTGCGGCGACGTGCCGAACGCGCGCTGGAACAGGCGCGTGAGCTGGAACCGGTCGATGCCGGCGATATCGGAGAGTTCGTCGAGGCCGAGATTGCCGTCCATATGCTCGTGCAGCAGACCGCGCACGCGCACGATCGCGGGCGGCGCGGCGAGACCGTCGATGATCGGCGCGTCACGCAACTGGCCGCCGAGCCGCATCAGCAGACGATCGAGAGACTGGTCGCGCGCGAGCCGCCCCTCGTCGTCGTAAATGGCGAGAAACGCCTGCCGGATCGCGTCGACGAGGCCGTCATCGTCGACGAGCGTCTGGCCGAAAGCCGCCTCGACGCCGCCGAGGCCCGGCAGATCGAGCCGGCGCGCCGCGCGCTCGACCCACGCTTGCGGCAGATACAGCATCGCGTAAGTGAAGCCGCCCGCCTCGGGCGCGTGGCCGTCGTGCAGCGCGCCCGGCTCGATCAGGATCGCGCGGCCCGGCACGCTCGTATGCAGCGAGCGATGGCACTGGAAGCGTTGCACACCCTGCTCCGTGTAGCCGATCAGCATGTCGTCGTGATCGTGCGGATCGTACGCGTGGCCGCTGAAATGCGCGCGCAGACCCTCGATGCCCGTCTCCGGATCGCGTCGCGCGACGAGCCAGTTATCGGGCTGGCCGTCGCGCATCGTCACGCTCGTCATTGCTTGCTTCGCTCCCTGACATCGAATGAGGTGGTGGGCCGCTGGCGGCGGATCGCGCTCACGTCATGAACGCGAGGCAGCGCGTACGCATCGTAGGGAAAAGCGGGCTCGTCACGCGGCAACTGTACGAGTATGCCCGCCTGCGCGCGCTCGCGCACGAGCCACGACGGCAGCATCCTGCCCCCTGTCGAAAAGTCTGCTGAATGATTTTCCAGTCATGGTCCAGTTTTTCAACGCACGGCGAACCCCGCAAATCTCGCGCCAAAAGTGCAATACGGCAGGCATTTCCGGGTGTCTGGACCGGGGCGGTTTAAAGTCAGCTATCTTCGCCGGAATCGCTGAAATCGGCGAGCGCCCGCAATTTTTTCGATGCGACCTGTCCGTCGGCATGCGTCCCGAGCGACATTGAAATGGCGGCTCGATGCAATCCACCCGCCTCAACCCCATGACGGAGGCTCATATGCAATACCTGTTGATGATCTATTCGGAAGAAACCCGCTGGAACCAGATGAGCGACAGCGAGCGGCAGCAAGGCGTCGCCGCCTATCAGGCGTACACCGAGTCGTTGCGGAAAGCGGGAGCGCTGGTGGGCGCGAACCGGCTGCAGCATACGGGCACGGCCACTACGGTACGACTCGTCGACGGCAAGCCGCAGGTGCTCGACGGTCCGTATTCCGATTCGAAGGAGCAGCTCGCCGGCTATTACCTGATCGACGTGCCCAACCTGGATGCGGCGATTACGTGGGCGTCGCGCTGCCCTGGCGCAGCGCACGGGCTCCTGGAAGTGCGTCCGGTCTGGGTGGCGTCCCCCGACGCGCGATATACCGCATGAGTTCGCGCGGCGGCGGCCGTGACGTCGACGGCGCCGCGCATGCGGTTGCCGAGGCGGTCGCTCGCCGCAGTTACGGCAAGCTCGTCGCGCTGCTGGCGATGCGCACGCGCGACGTCGCTGCGGCCGAGGACGCGCTGGCCGATGCGTTCGCGGCCGCGCTCGCGGACTGGCCGGCGCGCGGCTGCCCGGCCAATCCCGAAGCGTGGCTGATGACGGTTGCGCGCCGCCGGGCGATCGACGGCGCGCGTCATCGCCGGGTCGGCGACGAAGTCGCGAACCAGCTCGCGATCCTCGCCGACGAAATCGACGAGCGCGAAGCCGGCGCGTTGCCCGACCAGCGGCTTGCGCTGCTGTTCGCGTGCACACACCCCGCGCTCGAACCCGCGATCCGCACGCCGCTGATGCTGCAGGTGGTGCTGGGACTCGAAGCGAAGACGATCGCGTCCGCGTTCCTGATGTCGCCCGCCGCGATGAGCAAGCGCCTCGTGCGCGCGAAGAACAAGATCCGCGAAGCGGGCATTCCGTTCGAGGTGCCCGAGCGCGAGGAGTTGCCCGAGCGGCTCGCCGCGGTGCTCGAAGCAGTCTATGCGGTGTACGCGGAAGGGTGGACCGACCCGGTCGGCAGCGATACCGAGCGGCGCGATCTCGCCGGCGAGGCGCTGTTTCTCGCGCAGTTGCTGGCCGAATTGCTGCCCGGAGAGCCGGAGACGCTGGGTCTGCTCGCGCTGATGCTGTACGCGCAGGCGCGTCGTGACGCGCGACGCGATGCGGCCGGCGACTACGTGCCGCTGTCGGCTCAGGATCCCGCGACATGGAACACGCCGATGATCGACGCAGCCGACGCACTGCTGCGGCGCGCGAGCGCATTCAACGCGATCGGGCGCTTTCAGCTCGAAGCCGCGCTGCAGTCGGCGCACGTGCACCGCTGCCGGACGCGTCGTCCGAACTGGGGCGAAATCGTGCAGCTTTACGATGCGTTGCTCGCGATTGCGGCGTCGCCGGTGGTCGCGGTCAACCGCGCGCTCGCACTGGCGGAACGGGATGGCCCGCGGGCGGCGCTCGCCGCGCTCGAACCGTATGCGGACGATCCGCGGCTCGCCGATTACCAGCCGTACTGGGCCGCGCGCGCCGATCTGCTCGCGCGCGCCGGCGCGACGGCCGAAGCGCTCGGCGCATACGATCTCGCGATCGGCCTCGCGCGCGATCCGGCCGTGCGCCGGTTCCTGCAACGCAGGCGCATGGAGCTGTCGGCGGCGGGCACTTTTGTCACTGCTTCTCCGGCATCGCCGACGAGTGATGACTCGTAATCAGCCATTGCGCCCCGTCCCAATGGTAGGGGCGTCGCAAGGCAGACCATTTGAGGTAAGCGCACCATTAGCGCCCACGCCAAAAACGAACAAGGAATCGATATCTTTCGCGGCTAGTCCCCGAACGGATTGCCGATGTCTTTCACTTCGGTATTGAGGTTGTATTCCGCACGCATGGTCTTGAGCACGCTCTCGATGTCGCGCTCGAAGCCGGCCGCGTTGCCGAAGTGAGTCATGTTCCAGTTGCAGCCTGTCTTGTCAGCCTCCTGCAACTGCGGCCGCGGCACACGAATCTTCACGCCATCATCGACGATTTCCCGCAGTCGATGGATCCGCCGATTGACCTCCTGCTGTAGCTGCGAAGCATTGAGCGTCTTGCGTATCATCCAGGTCTCCTTCTGATTGCTCGAGCCAGTCTAGCGCAAGTGAGGCGTTCCGCGAACCGGCGTTCCGAAGTGATCGCCAACGGGTGTTTTTAATCAAAGCAAGCCTCTTTAGCCAAGGCAACAACCCCAGCCCCGTCTCACCGGCGTTTCCCAAAAATTTACTTGACATCTAAATTATCTAAACCTAAATTAATCGCACGGCAGAGTTCATTTTTGGGGAACCAGCATGCGCATAGTCTGTATCGGTGGCGGTCCGGCCGGCTTGTACTTCGGTCTGTTGATGAAGAAACGCAATCCCGGCTACGAAGTCACGGTGATCGAGCGCAACCGCCCCTACGACACCTTCGGCTGGGGCGTCGTGTTCTCCGACCAGACGCTCGGCAACCTGCGCGCCGCCGATGCCCCCAGCGCCGACGCGATTCTCGACGCGTTCAACCACTGGGACGACATCGAGATCCATTTCCGCGGCCGCAGCGTCCGCTCGTCGGGCCACGGCTTCTGCGGCATCGGACGTAAACGCCTGCTGAATATCCTGCAAGCGCGCTGCGAAGAACTCGGTGTCAAGCTCGTATTCGAAACCCAGGTCGTGGACGACAGCACGTACGACGCCGACCTGATCATCGCGAGCGACGGCCTGAACAGCGTGATCCGGCAAAAATACGCGCACACCTATCAGCCGGACATCGACGTGCGCGACTGCCGCTTCGTGTGGCTCGGCACGAAGAAGCTGTTCGACGCGTTCACGTTCGCATTCGAGGAAACCGAATTCGGCTGGTTCCAGGCCCACGCATACCGTTTCGACGATCAGACCTCGACGTTCATCGTCGAAACGCCGGAGCGCGTGTGGCGCGCCGCCGGTCTCGACGAAATGAGCAAGGAAGACAGCATCGCGTTCTGCGAAAAGCTGTTCGCGAAGTACCTCGACGGCAACGCGCTGATGTCGAACGCGGCGCATCTGCGCGGTTCGTCGCAGTGGATCCGCTTCCCACGCGTCGTCAACAAGGAGTGGGTGCATTGGCGCACCAATGCGAACGGCACGCAAACCCCGATCGTGCTGATGGGCGACGCCGCGCATACCGCGCACTTCTCGATCGGCTCGGGCACCAAGCTCGCGCTCGAAGACGCGATCGAACTCGCGAACAGCATGAGCGCGCATCCGGGCACGGATCCCGGCAACCTCGCCGCCGCGCTCCAGCACTACACCGAAGTACGTAGCGTCGACGTGCTGCGCATCCAGAACGCCGCGCGCAATTCGACCGAATGGTTCGAACACGTCGACCGTTATACGTCGTTCGAGCCGGAACAGTTCGCGTATTCGCTGCTCACGCGCTCGCAGCGCATCTCGCACGAGAACCTGCGCGAGCGCGACTCGCGGTATCTGTCCGGTTTCGAGGACTGGCTCGCGCGGCGCGCGGGCGTCGAGCGCGCGCCCGACAGGCATTCGATTCCGCCGATGTTCACGCCGTTCAAGGTGCGCGGTGTCACGCTGAAAAACCGCGTGATGGTGTCGCCGATGGCGCAATACTCGGCGGTGGACGGCATCGCCGGCGACTATCATCTGATGCACCTCGGCGCCCGCGCGATGGGCGGCGCCGCGCTCGTGATGACCGAGATGACCTGCGTGTCGCCCGAAGCGCGCATCACGCCGGGATGTCCCGGCATGTACGCGCCCGAACATCTCGCCGCTTGGAAGCGCATCGTCGATCTCGTCCATCATCAGTCGGATGCGAAGATCGGCATCCAGCTCGGCCACTCCGGCGCGAAAGGTTCGACGCGCGTCGCGTGGGAAGGCATCGATCAGCCGCTGACCGAAGGCAACTGGCCGCTCATTTCCGCGTCGCCGCAGCAGTACCTGCACGGCATCAGCCAGCAGTCGCGCGAAGCCACGCATGAGGAGCTGCGCGAAATCGAAGAGCAGTTCGTCAACGCGACGCGTATGTCGGTCGAAGCGGGCTTCGACTGGCTCGAACTACACTGCGCGCACGGCTATTTCCTGTCGAGCTTCCTGTCGCCCCTGACGAATCAACGCACCGACGAATACGGCGGCTCGCTCGAAAACCGTCTGCGCTATCCATTGCGCGTGTTCAATGCGATTCGCGCGGTGTGGCCGCAAGACAAGCCGATTTCGGTGCGGATTTCCGCGCACGACTGGGTCGAGGGCGGCAACACGCCGGACGACGCGGTAAAGATCGCGCAAGCCTTCAAGGCGGCCGGCGCGGACATGATCGACGTATCGTCGGGTCAGGTCAGCAAGGAAGAAAAGCCCGTGTACGGCCGCATGTTCCAGACGCCGTTCGCCGACCGCGTGCGCAACGAAGCCGGTATCGCGACGATCGCGGTCGGCGCGATTTCGGAAGCGGATCACGTGAACAGCATCATCGCGGCGGGCCGCGCGGACTTGTGCGCCATCGCGCGCCCGCACCTCGCGAATCCATCGTGGACGCTCAACGAAGCCGCGAAGATCGGCTATCTCGACGTGGCCTGGCCGAAGCCCTACACCGCCGCGAAAATGCAGCTCGAACGCAACCTCGAACGCGAGCGTGCCCAGGCCATCGCGAACGCCGGTCTCACCGCGCAACAACGCGCGCAACGCGCCGAAGGAACCGTGTGAACACATCGGACACCACTCTCGCCGGACAGCACGCGGTCGTGACCGGCGGCGGCGGCGGTATCGGCGCGGCGATCGCGCAGGCGCTGCTGCGCGCGGGCGCGCGCGTCACGCTGATGGGCCGCAACGCGCAACGCCTCGAAGCGCAGCGCGAACAATGCGCGGCGCTCGGCGACGTCGCGTGCATCAGCGTGGACGTCACGCAGGAAGATTCGGTCGCGCGTGCATTCAGCGAGGCGGGCGCGGTCGATATCCTCGTCAACAACGCGGGCCAGGCACAGGCCGCGCCGTTTTCGCACACCGACATGGCGCTGTGGCAGCGCATGCTCGACGTGAACCTGACCGGCGTGTTTCTCGGCACGCGCGCGGTGCTGCCCGGCATGCTCGAACGCGGCCACGGGCGCATCGTCAACGTGGCGAGCACGGCCGGCCAGATCGGCTATGCGTACGTCGCCGCGTACTGCGCCGCGAAGCATGGCGTGATCGGTCTCACCCGTTCGCTCGCGCTCGAAACCGCGACCAAAGGCATCACGGTCAACGCGGTGTGCCCCGGCTACACCGAAACCGAGCTGCTGCACGCATCGCTCGAACAGATCACCAGCAAGACCTCGCGTACCGAACAACAGGCGCGCGAAACGCTGCTGCGTTCGAATCCGCAGCGCCGCTTCGTGAGTCCGGAACAGGTCGCGAACGCGGTGCTCTGGCTATGCCGCCCCGGCTCGGATGCGATCACGGGGCAATCCATTTCCATCTCGGGCGGAGAAGTAATGTGAGCAAATCGACCCCAATCCGGAAATCGACGGCGGCCGGCACAGCGAAGCCGCCGCGCAAAGGCGTCGCCCAACCCGCGGAGAACGTCGTGGACCTCGAAATGAGTACTGGCGCGGACAGTCACATGGGTCTGCGTTTGTGGCTGCGTATGCTGACCACCACCAATCTCGTGCAGGCCGAGTTGCGCAAGCGTCTGCGCAACGAATTCGACATCACATTGCCGCGTTTCGATCTGATGGCGCAACTCGAGCGCCATCCCGAAGGCCTGAAGATGACCGAGCTGTCGCGCCGTCTGATGGTGACGGGCGGCAACGTCACCGGCATTACGGACCAGCTCGAAAAGGAAGGGCTCGTCGCGCGCGACACCGATCCGAACGACCGTCGCTCGATCAGCGTGTGCCTGACGCCGGCCGGGCGCAAGGCGTTCGACAGGATGGCGGTCGCGCACGAGCAATGGGTCGTCGAGATGTTCGGCGGCCTGAGCCTCGACGAAAAAATGCAGACGCATCAGCAGCTCGGCAAGCTCAAGCAGCATCTGCTCGACAGTCTGAAAGGCTGACCTCGTACCGAACCACGCCGAACCATTCGGAACCGCTGGAGACACCCATGACACGATCCAACGCCGACGCACTGCTGGCCGGCAACCGCCTGACGCTCGCCGGCTACGAGGCGAAGCACTTCGGCTGGTCGGTGACCGGCAAGGTCGCGACGATCACGCTGAACCGCCCGGAGCGCAAGAACCCGCTGACCTTCGAATCGTATGCGGAACTGCGCGACCTGTTCCGCGACCTCGCGTACGCGACCGACGTGAAAACGGTCGTGCTGCACGGCGCCGGCGAAAACTTCTGCTCCGGTGGCGACGTGCACGACATCATCGCGCCGCTGATCGATCTGCCGATGCCGGAACTGCTGCTGTTCACGCGCATGACCGGCGACCTCGTCAAGGCGATGCGCCATTGCCCGCAGCCGATCATCGCGGCCGTCGACGGCGTCTGCGCCGGCGCGGGCGCGATTCTCGCAATGGCCTCCGACCTGCGCATTGCCACCGCGCGCAGCAAGCTCGCGTTCCTGTTCACACGCGTCGGTCTCGCCGGCTGCGATATGGGCGCCTGCGCGATGCTGCCGCGCATCATCGGCCAGGGGCGCGCCGCCGAACTGCTGTTCACCGGCCGCTCGGCCAGCGGCGACGAAGGCCACGCATGGGGCTTCTACAACCGCCTGTGCGAACCGACCGCGCTGCTCGACGAAGCACGGAAGCTCGCTGCCGACCTGGCATCCGGTCCGACCTTCGCGCACGGCATGACGAAGAAGATGCTGCACCAGGAATGGAGCATGAGTATCGACGAAGCGATCGAATCGGAAGCGCAGGCGCAGGCGATCTGCATGGGCACGCGCGATTTCGAGCGCGCCTACAACGCGTTCGCGGCGAAGACGCGCCCGGTGTTCGAAGGAGACTGAGTTGAGCGCCGACAACCACGACCACCTCATCGATCCGCATAGCCCGCTCGCGTGGCCGTTTTTCGAGCCGCGCCACCGCGAACTCGCCACCGGCATCGACGCATGGTGCCGCGCGCATCTCGCGCATGAAGAGCCGGGCGACACCGATGCGACCTGCCGCCGCCTCGTGCGTGAACTCGGCGCGGCGGGCTGGCTGAAATACGGCGTCGGCGGCGTCGCGTACGGCGGCCACGGCGACACGATCGACATGCGCGCGGTCTGTCTGCTGCGCGAAACGCTCGCGCGCTATTCGGGCCTCGCCGATTTCGCGCTCGCGATGCAGGGCCTCGGCTCGGGTGCGATCTCGCTCGCGGGCACGCATGAGCAGAAGTCGCGCTATCTGCCGCGCGTCGCGAGCGGTACGGCGATTGCCGCGTTCGCGCTGTCGGAGCCGCAAGCGGGCTCGGACGTCGCGGCGATGGCGCTCGCGGCGCGCGAGGACGGCGGCCACTACGTGCTCGACGGCGAGAAGACGTGGATTTCGAACGGCGGCATCGCCGACTTCTACGTGGTGTTCGCGCGCACCGGCGAGGCGCCGGGTGCGCGAGGCATCAGCGCGTTCGTCGTCGATGCCGATACACCGGGTTTCGAAATCGCCGAGCGCATCGACGTGATCGCGCCGCATCCGCTCGCGCGCTTGCGCTTCGCGAACGCGCGCGTGCCGAAGAGCCAGATGCTCGGCGCGCCCGGCGAAGGCTTCAAGATCGCGATGCGCACGCTCGATATTTTCCGCACGTCGGTCGCGGCGGCATCGCTCGGTTTTGCGCGTCATGCGCTGGCCGAAGGGCTCGCGCGCGCATCGTCGCGCAAGATGTTCGGGCAAACGCTCGGCGACTTCCAGCTCACGCAAGCGAAGCTCGCGCAGATGGCGCTGACGATCGACAGCAGCGCGCTGCTCGTCTATCGCGCCGCGTGGCTGCGCGATCAGGGCGAGAACGTCACGCGCGAAGCGGCGATGGCGAAGTGGCACGCGAGCGAAGGCGCGCAGCAGGTGATCGACGCCGCCGTCCAGCTCTACGGCGGCATGGGTGTGCAAAGCGGCACCGCGGTCGAGATGCTGTACCGCGAGATTCGCGCGCTGCGCATTTACGAAGGCGCGACCGAAGTGCAGCAACTGATCGTCGGCCGCGATCTGTTGAAGGCGCATGCCGCCGCGAACGGGAACGCGCCATGAGCACGTCGTTCGAGCGGCCCGTGCGCATCCGCTTCTCGCACTGCGATCCGGCGGGCATCGTGTACTTTCCGCAGTACCTCGTGATGACCAACATGCTCGTCGAAGACTGGTTCAACGAGGGGCTGCGCATCGACTACGCGCACATGATCGGGCAACGCAGGGTCGGCCTGCCGATCGTCAAGCTCGACTGCGAATTCTCGCGGCCGAGCCGGATGGGCGAAACGATTCTGCTCACGCTCGATGTCGCCACCATCGGCCGCAGCTCGATCGGCATCGGGATTCGCGGCCATTGCAACGGCGAAACGCGCTTTCGCTCGAAACAGGTGCTCGTGTTCATGTCGTTCGACACCGGCAAATCCATCGATATTCCCGGCGACATCGCGAGCGCGCTCGCGGCGTTCGTCCCTCCGTCCCAATCCATCGAGGCGCATCGCTCATGAAAAAAGCTCTCCTTCCCGCCGGCTGGATCAAACCACGCGGCTACGCGAACGGTGTCGCGGCCGTCGGCACGCAGGTGTTTATCGCCGGCCAGATCGGCTGGGACGAACAGGCGCAATTCCACACCGACGATTTCGCCACGCAATCCGAACAGGCGCTGAAGAATCTGCTGGCCGTGCTGCGCGAAGCGGGCGGCAAGCCCGAGCATCTCGTGCGCCTCACGTGGTACGTGACCGACAAGCGCGAATACCTTGCGTCGCTGAAGGACATCGGCCGCGCGTTTCGCGAGCTGATCGGCGACTACGACATCGCGATGAGCGCGGTGCAGGTCGTCGCGCTGATGGAAGACCGCGCGAAGGTCGAGATCGAAGCCACCGCGGTGATTCCGCACTGAACGTTTCAAGCATCGAGAACCCGCGCACATCCTCTCACACCCTCTCACGCCTTCTCACGCCCAACGAAGCGCATTTTCCGGCTCAACGCCTCCGGAGACCATGATGGAACCGTCAGCACACGTCGATACTTTCGCGCGCGACAATCTTCCGCCGCAGGATCAATGGCCTGTCTTTCTGCTCGACAACCCGGACGTCGCCTATCCGCCGCGGATGAACTGCGCGACCGAACTGCTCGAGCGCACCATCGAAGCAGGCCATCGCGACCGGCCGGCAATCTGGTCCGACGTGGACGGCAAGCCGCAGGCAACCACGTACGGCGAACTGCTCGCGCTGGTGAACCGCAGCGCGCACGTGCTCGTCGATGAAATGGGTCTGCGGCCCGGCAACCGCGTGCTGCTGCGCGGCCCGAACACGCTGCAGATGGCCGTCGTGATGCTCGCGGCGCTGAAGGCCGGTCTCGTCGTCGTGCCGACCATGCCGCTGCTGCGCGCGAAGGAACTGAAACAGATCATCGAAAAGGCGCAGATCGGCGCCGCGCTATGCGACGCGCGCCTGACCGGCGAACTCGAACGCTGCACGGATCCGCGAGACGAGTTCTACTGCGCGACGCTGAAGCAGACGCGCCGCTTTCACGACGACTCCGCCGATTCGCTCGAAACGCTCGCGGTCAACAAGCCCGAGCACTTCACCGCGTGCGATACCGCCGCCGACGACGTCTGCCTGATCGCGTTCACGAGCGGCACGACCGGTTTGCCGAAAGGCTGCATGCATTTCCATCGCGACGTGATCGCGATGTGCGATCTGTTCCCGCGCCACGTGCTGAAGCCGTCTTCGAGCGATATTTTCTGCGGCACGCCGCCGCTCGCGTTTACGTTCGGCCTCGGCGGCCTGCTGTGTTTTCCGCTGCGCGTCGGGGCCGCGACGGTACTGATCGAAAAGCTCACACCGCCAACCCTGCTGGAAGTCGTCGAGCGCTTTCACGCGACTGTCATGTTCACCGCGCCGACTTTCTACCGGCAGATGGCGCCGCTCGTTGCCACGCATGACGTGTCGTCGCTGAAGAAAACCGTGTCGGCCGGCGAGGCGCTGCCCGATTCGACACGGCGTCTATGGCGCGATGCGACCGGCATCGACATGATCGACGGCATCGGCGGCACCGAGCTGATCCACATTTTCATTTCGTCGCAGGGCGCCGAAATCCGGCCGAACGCAATCGGCCGCGCGGTGCCGGGCTATATCGTACAGGCGGTCGACGACGACATGCGGCCGGTGCCGCCGGGCACGATCGGCAAGCTCGCGGTGCGCGGCCCGACCGGTTGCCGCTATCTCGCCGACGAACGGCAACTGCGCTTCGTGCGCGACGGCTGGAACCTGCCGGGCGATTCGGTCTATCTCGACGCGGACGGCTACGTGTTCTATCAGGCGCGCGCCGACGACATGATCGTCTCGGCCGGCTACAACATCTCCGGCCCCGAAGTGGAAAGCGTGCTGCTGCAACACGAAGCGGTGGCCGAATGCGGCGTGATCGGCGTGCCGGACGAAACACGCGGACAGATCGTCAAGGCCTTCGTCGTGCTGAACCCCGGCTACACGGCCAACGACGAACTGGTCGCGCAACTTCAGGATTTCGTTAAAAATAGTGTGGCGCCTTATAAATATCCCCGCGTCATCAACTTCGTCGGCGCGCTGCCGCGCACCGAAACCGGCAAGCTCAAACGTTTCGAGTTGCGCACGATCACATAACGCACTTCTTTTGCAGCGAATGCGCTGCATGGAGACAGACTGCATGGCCGGCTCTTTCATCGAAGTCGTCGCCCAGGATGGCGGCCGTTTCAACGCTTACGTCGCGCGCCCCGCGCAGGGCTCCGGTCCGGGGCTCGTGCTGCTGCAGGAAATCTTCGGCGTCAACGATACGATGAAGGCGAGCGCCGACCGCTATGCCGAAGAGGGCTACGTCGTGCTGGTGCCGGATCTGTTCTGGCGCATCAAGCCCGGCATCGAGCTCGGCTACGGTGAAGCCGACATACAACAGGCGCTCGGTTATCTGGACCGGTTCGACGCCGATCTCGCGGTCAAGGACATTGCCGCCACCATCGCGGCGTTGCGCGCGATGCCCGAACAGGCCGGCAAGGTCGGCATCGTCGGCTATTGCCTGGGCGGCAAGCTCGCGTTTCTGGGCGCGGCGCGCACCGACGTCGATTGCGCGGTCAGTTATTACGGCGTGGGCCTCGAAGCGCATCTCGACGAAGTGCCGGCGATTCGCAGCCCGATGGTGTTTCACTTCCCCGAAAACGACGCACACTGCCCACCCGCGACACGCGAGCGCATTAGCGCCGCATTGCGCACGCGGCCGCAGATCGAGCAATACGTGTATCCCGGCTGCGATCACGCGTTCGCGGCGCCGCAGCGCGCGCAGTACGACAAGCCCGCCGCGATGATGGCGTATTCGCGCACGCTCGCGCTGCTGCGCAAGGTGCTGGGTCCGGTCTACGATCTGAACGCGCTATGGGAAGCGCACTGCTATCACGAGTTCGCGACGCGCGACGTCGATGCGGTGATGCCGACGATGGTCGCCGAGCCCTACGTCAATCACGTTCCGACGATGACGGGCGGCGTCGGTCATGACAATCTCAAGCATTTCTATACGCATCACTTCGTCAACTCGAATCCGCCCGACACGAAGCTGATTCCGATTTCGCGCACGATCGGCTCGGACCGCGTCGTCGATGAATTCATTTTCAGTTGCACGCATAGCTGCGAAATCGACTGGCTGCTGCCCGGCGTCGCACCGACCGGCAAATATTTCGAGGTGCCGATGCTGGCGGTGGTGTGCTTCCGCGGCGACAAGCTTTATAACGAGCACATCTATTGGGATCAGGCTTCGGTACTCGTGCAGGTGGGATTGCTCGATCCCGAGGGACTGCCGGTGGCGGGAATCGAGAGCGCGCGCAAGCTGCTCGACGAGACGTTGCCGTCGAATCAGTTGATGGGCGGGAAGTCGAAGGTTTGAGCACGACGGCGGCCGGTCTCGTGAACTAGAGCCACGCCTCGGCACAACATCCCTATGATGTGAGGCTTCCCCCCAACCGCCGCCGCCCAATGCTCACCGTCCATCATCTGAACAACTCCCGCTCGCAACGCGTATTGTGGCTGCTCGAAGAACTCGGCGTGCCCTACGAGATCAGTCGATACGAGCGCGATCCGAACACGTTGCTCGCGCCGCCCGAGTTGCGCGCCGTGCATCCGCTCGGCAAGTCGCCTGTCATTACCGACGACGGCCTGACCATCGCCGAGTCGGGCGCGATCATCGAGTACCTGGTCGACAGGTACGGCGCGGGACGTTTCGCTCCGGCACCCGGCACGCCGGAGCGTCTACGCTACACGTACTGGCTGCACTACGCGGAAGGCTCGGCGATGCCGCCGCTGCTGCTGAAGCTCGTCGCGCAACGCATCGCCGCTGCGCCGATGCCGTTCTTCGCGAAGCCGATCGCGCGCAAGATCGCCGCGACGCTGCAGTCGAATTTCGTCGATCCGCAATTGCAACTGCATCTCGGCTATATCGACAAGGAACTCGGCGCGACCGGCTGGTTCGTCGGTCATGACTTCACCGCGGCGGACGTGCAGATGAGCTTCCCGCTCGAAGCCGCCGCCGCGCGCAGTGGTCTGCAATCGCAATTGCCCGCGATTGCCGGCTTCCTGCAGCGCATTCACGCGCGTCCTGCGTATCAACGCGCGCTCGAACGCGGCGGCAAATACGACATCCTCGGCGGCTGACCCGGCCCGGCGCACTGCGTCGCGCCGAACGCCCAGGATTTCGTAGTTGTGACGCGAAACAGGCGGGTGCTAGACTCAAAAACCCCACCGTCGGCAGTGGCGCGAATCGCCCAAACCCGCGTGAACGCCCATGCATGCATATGCGCATCCGCATGCCGCGTTTATGCGCGATTCACGCCGCCCCCGCCCCCTCGCGGCACAGGAGCGCCCGCATGACCCATTCCCTTCACGGCAGGCAACGCTGGCTCGCGCTGATCGTGCTGTGCCTCGGCGTGCTGATGATCGTGCTCGACACGACGATCGTGAACGTCGCGCTGCCATCCATCGCCGCCGACCTCGACTTCAGCGAAACCTCGCTCGTGTGGGTCGTCAACGCATACATGCTCACGTTCGGCGGCTGCCTGCTGCTCGGCGGACGGCTGGGCGATCTGTACGGACACCGGCGCCTCTTTCTCGGCGGCATCACGCTGTTCACGCTCGCATCGCTCGCCTGCGGACTCGCGAACTCGCAGATCCTGCTGATCGCCGCACGCGCGGTGCAGGGTCTGGGCGGCGCGATCGTCTCCGCGGTGTCGCTGTCGCTGATCATGAATCTGTTCACCGAACCCGGCGAGCGCGCCAAAGCGATGGGCGTGTACGGCTTCGTCTGCGCGGGCGGCGGCAGCATCGGCGTGCTGCTCGGTGGACTGCTGACAAACCTGCTCAGTTGGCACTGGATCTTTCTCGTCAATCTGCCGATCGGCATCGCGGTGTACGCGCTCTGTCTCGCGATGCTGCCGGCCGCGCACGGACACGCGCACGGCGAACGGCTCGACGTGGCCGGCGCAGTGAGCGTGACCGCGTCGCTGATGCTCGCGGTCTACGCGGTCGTCAACGGCAACGAGGCGGGCTGGACCTCCGCGCAAACGCTCGGCCTGCTCGGCGCGGCGCTGGTATTGCTCGCGGTGTTCCTGCTGATCGAAACGCGCGTCGAACATCCGTTGATGCCGCCGGGTCTCCTGCGTTTGCGCAACGTGGCAACCGCAAATGTGGTCGGCGTGCTGTGGGCGGCCGCGATGTTCGCATGGTTCTTCATTTCCGCGCTGTATCTGCAACGCGTGCTCGGCTACCGGCCGTTGCAGGTCGGGCTCGCGTTCCTGCCCGCCAATCTGATCATGGGCTTCTTTTCGCTCGGTCTGTCGGCGCGCGTGGTGCTGCGCTTCGGGCTGCGCCGGCCGCTCGCCGCGGGTCTGCTGATCGCGGCTTGCGGGCTCGCGCTGTTCGCGCGCGCGCCCGTCGACGGCAGCTTCGTGCCCGACGTGCTGCCCGGCATGATCCTGCTCGGCTTCGGTGCGGGCATCGCGTTCAATCCGCTGCTGCTCGCCGCGATGAGCGACGTCGATCCGGCCGACTCGGGCCTCGCGTCGGGCATCGTCAACACGTCGTTCATGATGGGCGGCGCGCTCGGCCTCGCGGTGCTCGCGAGCCTGGCGGCCGCGCGCAGCGATGCGATGCAGGCGTCGATGAACGCGGACGCGGCGCTCAATAGCGGTTATCACGTCGCGTTTCTCTTCGGTGCGATTTTCGCCGCGATGGCGGGGATTCTCGGCGGGTTGCTGTTGCGACCGGGGCCGGCTGGTGAAGCGCATCCGGTAGAGGCGGTTGATACGCGGCCGGCAAAGTCTTCGCGCGATGCGCGGGCGGCAACGGAGAACTGCTGAGCGGCGCGCGCCGTCATCCCGTTTCCGCGTTGCCGCGTTGCCGCGTTCCGGCGCGGAAGCGCAAGCGCGATCAAATGCGCGGTTGCGCCGCCCGCTATGCTGGCTTCATGCTGATATGAGAGCCGATATGAACCCGGTTGGCAAAGCACTCTGGTTTATCGAAAGCCATTTCGCGGGCGAACTCACGCTCGACGATATCGCCCGCTGTGGCTGCGTGTCGCGCTTCCACCTCGCGCGCGCGTTCGAAGCGGCGACCGGAATTCCGGTGATGCGCTACGTTCGCGCGCGGCGTCTGAGCGAGTCCGCGCGACGTCTCGCCGATGGCGCGCCCGATATCCTCGCGGTCGCCCTCGACGCCGGCTATGGCTCTCACGAGGCATTCACGCGCGCGTTTCGCGAGCAGTTCGGCATCACGCCGGAAGCGCTGCGCGCGCGTGGTCATCTCGACAATCTTGCCCTCGTGGAGCCGATCAGAATGGACGAAACCCTTCTCATGCATCTGGACCCGCCGCGTTTCGAAGACGGCCGGGCGTTTCTCGTCGCCGGCCTGAGCGAGCGTTATACGTGCGACAGCAGCAAGGCGATTCCATCGCAATGGCAGCGCTTTGGCGCGTGGTACGGCAGCGTGCCGGGACAGGTCGGTAAGGTGGCGTATGGCGTCGGCTATAACGCCGATGACCTCGGCAACTTCGACTATATGTGCGGCGTCGAAGTCAGTGATTTTTCGGGGCTGCCGGCTGAACTGAGCCGCGTGCGTATTGCCGCGCAACGGTATGCGGTGTTCAGTCATCGCGAGCATATCTCGGGAATTCGCCGCACGATGAACACGATCTGGAATCAGTGGTTGCCGGCGTCCGGACATGTGCCCGAGGATGCGCCGCAATTCGAGCGATATGGCGAACAGTTCGATCCGGTGACGGGAATAGGTGGCGTCGAGATCTGGTTGCCGTTGAAGAGCTGATGGTCGATGCGGCGAATAACCGGGGAGTGGCCGGCCATTCGCCTGATCGATCACGGCGTGGCATGCCGCGTGTCATGCGTTGCTTGCGCGTCGTCGTATTCCCGCGAAATGTCCTTGTTCGTGTAATCGCCGAGTCGCGAAGCGGCGCCCAGACTGATCACCGCGCATATGAGGATATAGGCCGCCACCGCAAAGCCCGAATGGAAGTAGGCGAAGAGCGCCGTCGCGATCAACGGCGCCGGACCGCCCGCAATGATGGAAGCTAACTGGTAGCCCATCGACGCACCGCTGTAACGCATGCGCCCCGTGAACGATTCGGCGATCAACGCGGCTTGCGGACCATACATCATCGCGTGCGGCACCAGCGAGAGCACGATGGCTGCGAAGATCCATATCGGGTTCTTCGTGCCGACCATGAAAAAGTAGAGGAAGCCAAATATGCCGACAACAGCGGCGCCGATCATGTACATGCGCCGCCGCCCGATCAGATCGGACACGTGACCGAAGAAGGGGATCGTGACGAATTCCAGCACCGAAGCCACCAGCACCGCCGTCAGCAACAGGTCGCGTGTCACGCCTAGCGTCATCACGCCATAGGTGAAGATAAAGGCCGTGAAAATGTAGAAAGGCGCCTGTTCCGCCATGCGCGCAAAGGCTGACAGAAAGATGTCTTTCGGTTGGCGACGCAATACCTCGAGCATCGGCGCTTTTTCGATCCTGCGCTCGGCGAGAAGCTTCGTGAAGATCGGCGTCTCGAGAATATTCAAGCGGATATAAAGACCGATCCCGACCAGCACGATGCTCAGGAAGAACGGCACGCGCCAACCCCACGTGAGAAACGCGCTGCCGGAAATCCGGCTCATGGCCAGCACCACGAGGTTCGCCACGAACAATCCGGCCGGTACGCCAAACTGCGGCCACGACGCGACGAACCCGCGATGCCTGTTGGTGCGCGCCCATTCCATCGACATCAGCACCGAGCCGCCCCACTCGCCTCCGACGCCCACGCCCTGAATGAAGCGCAGCACTGTGAGCACGATCGCCCCCCAGATGCCGATCGTCGCGTAGGTCGGAACAAAACCCACGGCAAACGTGGCGAGTCCCATCAGCAATAGCGTCACGATCAAGGTGGCTTTACGTCCGATGCGATCGCCATAGTGGCCGAAAATCGCCGCGCCGACCGGTCGCGCGATGAAGCCGACGGCGTAGATCAGAAAAGCCTGGAGAGTGCCGACGAGTGGATCCGATTCGGGGAAATACAGCTTGGCGAATACAAGACCCGTGACCGTGCTGTACAGGAAGAAGTCATACCATTCGATTGTCGTGCCGATCGTGCTGGCGATGACAGCGCGGCGCAACTGGCGCCGAGCCTCCTCATTGGAGAGGGGTGTTGCCCCTGATTGCGTGGCGGCCATTTGATATCTCCCCAAAAGCGCGGGTGACAATTTGTATTGACAATGAGTACATTGCGGGGTTCCGGTCCTGGCACGCAGCATGGCCAGTGAAAGCGCCTTTCGATTGTCGTTGGGGCGATCGGACTGGTACGCCAGAAATCTTGCTCAGGTGGCTATTCGCAGGGAGCAGAATTCCGTTCCGGGTCGCGCCTGCTCGATCTTCAATCGGCGTAGCTGCCGGGCCGGGGGAATTTATGTAAGCTTCCTGTCTCCGCTTCCTCCGCCACCTGGGTCCTCTCGCCAATGCCCTCCTCGATCAGCAATTCGCTTCTCTGGATCCTTGACGCGTTCGAGCGCGATCCGACCTACGTCCGCAGGCGGATGTTCGGCTCCGACGCTGCTTATATCGACGGCCTGTTGTGCCTGGTCGCCGCCGATCGCGCCAAGCCATGGAATGGGCTGCTGGTGTGTACGTCGCAGGAGCGCCACGCGTCGCTCACCGCCGAGATGCCTGCATTGCGGCCGCATCCGGTACTTGGGAAGTGGCTTTATGTGCCGCAGGAAGATCCTGCGTTTGAAAGTACTGTGGAAAAGATGACGGCGCTCGTGTTGGCTCGCGATCCGCGTGTGGGCGTCGAGCCGAAGCCACGTAAGCGGCGGAGTAAATCCGCGTTGCCGGATGATTGATGTAATGGCGCCAGGCGCCACCACTCGTTGCGCGTCGATTGCCGCAATGTTATAAAGCCGTGTCGGAAAAGGCAGACTTGGTTTGGTAAGCCCAAGTCCTTTCGGTAACGAAAGCTCTGGTCTTTGGCCTCGTGCATGAGATCCCCACGACGAACATCGGGCGCTGTAGAAGCGTCCAGTCGTTCGTCCGCGCGGTTTTCATCCTGAGGAACGCTCCGGTCGAACATCGACAGAGGAGTCGTTCATGCACAACCGCCATCCGGATATCTATGACGTCGTAATCGCCGGGGCCGGCCCCGTCGGCCTGTTTCTCGCCTGTGAGCTTCGCCTGTTGGACCTGTCGGTCCTGGTGCTGGAGCGAGCCCACGACCCACACTCCCCGTTGAAGCGCCTTCCGTTCGGCATGCGCGGCCTGTCGGCGCCCACCCTTGAAGCCTTTTACCGTCGCGGCTTGCTCGACGAGCTGGTCGCGGCGCAGCGCACAGACGATGCCGCGGGCAAGACCGCGGCGGCCGCGCATTGGATCCAGCAGCCGCGCCGGCCAGCCGGCCACTTCGCGGGCATCCAGTTCTATCACGACGACGTCGACACCTCCAGATGGCCGTATCGGTTGCCGAGCCCGGCTGGCACCAGCATGGCAGTCACATTGGAGACACTGGAAACCATTCTCGCCCGCAGAGCCGGTGCAATGGGAGCCGAAATCCGGCGCGGCTTCGGCGTCGACGATTTCCTCGCGTCGGACGAAAGCGTGACCGTTCACGCCGGCGGGGAGACTTTTCGTGGACGCTGGCTCGTCGGTTGCGACGGCGGCCGCAGTGCGATTCGCAAGGCAGGCGGCTTCGAATTCGTCGGCACCGATCCCGAGTTCACCGGCTATTCGGTCGAAGCCCGGATGGCCGATCCGGAAGCGCTCCGCCCCGGCCGGCACTATACGCCGACCGGCATGTACACCTATGCGCGTCCCAGCACGATCGCGATGGTCGAATTCGACGGCGGCGCTTTTCACCGCATCCAGCCGATCACGCTGGAGCATGTGCAGGCGGTATTGCGCCGCGTGTCCGGCACGGACGTCACCCTGACAGGCCTTCAGCTCGCCACCACCTGGACGGATCGCGCCTGTCAGGTGACCGCGTATCGGAAAGGACGGGTGCTGCTCGCCGGCGATGCCGCGCACATCCATTCTCCGTTGGGCGGTCAAGGGCTCAATCTCGGGCTCGGAGACGCGCTGAACCTCGGTTGGAAGCTGGCGTCCACGATCCGTGGCGACGCACCGGCCGGCTTACTCGACAGCTATCAGCAGGAGCGGCATCCGGTGGGCGCGCGCATTCTCGACTGGTCGCGCGCGCAAGTTGCACTGATGCGGCCCACGCCGAGCACGCGCGCGCTCGAAGCCGTCATCCGTGATCTCGTCGCGACCCGCGACGGCGCGACGTATTTCGCCGAGCGCATGTGGGGGGTTTCGCTCCGCTACGATTTTGGCGACGCTCATCCGCTGATGGGCCTAAGCGTTCCTGATTTCGAACTGGTCGACGGAACCAGGGTCGGCAGCCTTCTGCGCGAAGGAAAGGGCCTGTTGCTGGACTTCGACCCACGCCCATCGCTTCGGACGCTGACAAACCGTTGGCGGGAGCGGGTCACCTATGTAGCAGGCGACGTCAGGGATCGGCTAGGCCTGCGCACTCTGCTGGTGCGTCCCGACGGGTTCGTCGCCTGGGCAACCGAAGCGGCCCCGGACGATGAAGACGTTCGACAGGCACTATCGCGATGGTTCGGCGAACCTGGGAATGCAGGCGGTTGACGGCAACCTCGGAAGGCGGCGCCCTACCTCTGCCGGAACGTGCGAAAGATGGGAAGCGGAATTCTTCTCATTGACACTATTGTTCGCGCGATGCCGGCGTCAAATGTCTATGCTCTTTTTAATCGCCCCATCGCCGCAACGGAACCGAGCCCAGGAGGGAGCCATGCAAGCTGATCCGAAGGTTATCGAATATCTCAACGCCGAACTGAAAAACGAGCTGACAGCGATCAATCAGTATTTTCTGCATGCGAGGCTTTACAAGCATTGGGGTCTCGATGCACTCGGCAAGCACGAGTATGACGAATCGATCGAGGAGATGAAACACGCGGACAAGCTGATCGAGCGGATTTTCATGCTCGACGGACTGCCCAATCTGCAGGACTTGAGCAAGCTCCTCATTGGCGAGAACACGCGCGAGATACTCGAGTGCGACCTCAAGCTCGAACAGACCGCACAGGCGCAATGCAAGGAAGCCATCGTGTATTGCGAATCCGTTCGGGACTTCGTGTCGAGAGAGATCTTCGTCGAGATTCTCGACGCCACCGAGGATCACATCGACTGGCTGGAAACCCAGCTCGGCCTGATCGACAAGATCGGCATCGAGAATTATCAGCAGTCGGGCATTGGCTCGCTCAGTTGAGCCCGGTGGACACACCGGCGCGGGCGAGCTGAAGGCCGAGGCGCTTATCCGTCGTATCGCGCTGACGCGATGACGGAAAGAACGGCGTTTGCGCCCCGGTTTGCGAACAACAATTACTGCACCGCCCCGAGAACAACCCTGATGCGGCGCCCTCTCCGACTTAAAAGTTCGCGTGCAGCCTGACGAACGCACTGAGCGATTCACCGACATACGCGCCCGCAGCGTTTGCGGCAATAAAGTACCGCCGGTCCGTGATGTTGTGAACATTCAGATCGACACCCCAGCGCGACGTCTCATAGCCGAATGCGGCATTCGCTATCACGTACGAAGGAATCGAATTCACGTTCGTGGTGTCACTGTACGACTTGCTGGCATAGTTGATGCCCGCGCCGACATGGAAACCCGGCATGCCGGCAATCGAAAAGTCGTAGGTGGTCCACAGATTGCCGAGATACGCCGGTGCGCCTTGCGGCCGATTGCCGATCGATCCCACCGCTTGAGGGTTGCCGGTAATCTTTGCGTCCTGCGCGGTGAAATTGGCAACCACATGCCACCGTGGCGTAATGCTCGCATCGAATGACGCCTCGGCGCCCTTCGTCTTCTGACTGTCGAAGACCACGCTTTCCGCGCTGTTGATCGTCGTCAGCGTCGCCACGTTGTCGCGCGAAACGTCGAATAGCGCGGTGTTCAACACGTACCGGTCATCGAGAAAGGAGAACTTCACGCCCACTTCGTATTGCAGCGCGGACTCCGGTGCACCAATGCCGTTTTGCGTGTTCTCGGAATTGAAGTTCGCAAGATGGCTCTTCGACACGCCGACGTATGGCGACATCCACGGCAGTACCTTGTAGAGCACGCCGATGTTCCAACTGACCGGAGCGTCGTTGCGCGAGTCCGTCACACCGGCGACGAGAGGTTGACCCTGCGTATCGAATCGCCCCGGCACCGTGATGTTCGGGGTAAGCGACGTGTCCCACCAGTCCTTGCGAATGCCCGCTCTCACCTTGAGCCTGTCGGTCACGTCGATCTGATCGGTTGCATACAGGCTGTAGTAATTGGCGACGAGATGATCGTTGTCGCACGAGTGCTTTGCATCGCACAGGAAAGTCAGGCCGGCAAGCGAAGTCTCGGGCGGCACGGGCGCAAATGCATCCGGAATGTTCGGCAAATCCGCCGTGCTGCGCTCCGTGTCGATCGTCTGATGCTGATACTCGAAACCCGTCAGCAACGTGTGTTTGACGCTGCCGGTACCGAACCGCCAGACAGGCTCCAGTTGATAATCAAAGCTGTTGTCCGAATCGTCCTGCTGCCGGAGTTGCCGGCCGACCACCTCGTTGCCGCTCACCTTGGTACTCGTGCTATCGCCGTTTCCAAGCACATCGAGACTGCGATGCAGATACGAAAAACGATTGTTGATGGTCAGAATATCGCTGACTTTCCATTCATCGGTGAGTGTCGGGCGGACGTAGTTACTACGTGCATAAGCAAAGGGCGTCGAGTACTTTGCATCGATAGGCACGCCTGTAATGGGCGAGCCGTGAAAGTAAACCAGACCATACGAGTCGGGCGTCTCGTGGATGTCACGCGCGTCGATGGAGAAATTAATCCTGTGATTGTCGAGTTTCCATTCGAATGCGGGCCGGATCTCTTCGTCGCGGCTCGCCAGATCACGAAACCCATCTGATCGCGACACGGTTGCGTCCACGCGGTAGTTCAGTCCGGAGATCCCCGTAGGCCCCGTGACGTAGCCGCTGCCGCCGATCGTGCCGAACGAGCCGGACTGGATATCGCCGCCAAAATGAAAATCGGCGGACGGCGTGTAATGGACGATGTTGATCGTGCCGCCCGGAGGCCCGCTGCCGAAAAGCGCTGAGCCGGGACCTTCGAGCACTTCGATGCGCTCCACGCCATTCAGTGAATGCGAGACGCCCCCTAGCAGATCGCCGTCGGAGAACCCGTCGTTATAGATCTGCGCATTGAGGCCACGAATCAGAAAGTGATCGTAGTAGCCCTTCGTGTCCTGACCGCCGACATTGACCCCGCTCGCATTGGCCACGCCCTGCCGCAGCATCGTCGCGCCTTGCTCGGTCATCAGTGCGCGCGGAATGACCTGCACGCTTGCGGGCAAATCCTTCAGGGCGGTTCCCGTCTTGCTCAGACCCGTGACCTGATCCGGATCGTTGACGTTGTCGACCACTGGAGCCTGATTCGATGAGGTCGCGCGCACTTCGACGGGCGGCAAGGTCGTAGCGTCCGGCGGCCCCGACTTTCCGGGGCCAGTCGTTGGCGACTCCTGCGCGGTCGCGGGATGAACGAGTGCGATGACCAGCAGCGGCGCGGTCAATCCCCACGCCACCTCTTTGCCGATCCTAACGATGCGGGTTTTCTTCACTGCAAGTCCTCCAGCTCGCTTCTCAATTGCAGAACTGATTTGCGCTCGCCGCCATGACACATTGATCTGTCACGAGACTGCTCCGACTTTTAACCAGAAATGCAACTGATAACGATTTTTGTTTAACTTTTAGAATGCAATTTGCCCCGTTATTGATTCCACCGGGCCCCTGGTTCTTCCGTCGAGAACAGATGCGATGTTCTGCCGGTGCACTCCTTTCCGGTCAGCCTTTGAGCCAACGAATACCTGTCGAAAGGCTGACGCTGAGGATGAACGCTCGCGAAGTTGCGTTTATTCCGGCCGAGAAACCGGAGCACTCGTTACCGACTATTACAGGCAGGGACGAGTCGCGACGACTCAGTGGAAGCGGATGTCTCGACTGAGTGCAGCAGGATGCAAACCTCGCATCGTCATTTCAATGGAATCGGCGGCAGCGCAATCTTCCTCAAGTACTCGACACCCTCCGCCAGCGCAAATATCGATTGCCGCCCGTCACGCGCCCGAACACTGATCGTACGGTCACGTTCGTCGCGCGGACCCACGGCGACCAGAACCGGCACCTGCTTCTCGCGCGCATCGACGATCTTCTTCTCCAGGCGCTCGGGCCGGCCATCGAGCATCGCGCGAATACCCGCATCGTCGAGCGCCTGCACGACCTCATTCGCGTAGGCGAGATTCGCGTCGCTGATAGTGGCGACCACCACCTGCTCCGGCGCGAGCCACATCGGCAGCCATCCCTCATGATGTTCGAGAAGCATTGCGATGAAACGCTCGATACTGCCGAGCACCGCATGATGGATCATCACCGGCCGCTCGCGTTCGTTGCGCTCGTTGACGTACACCGCATCGAGCCGGTCGGGCAGCACGAGGTCGAGCTGGATCGTGCCGCATTGCCAGCTTCGCGCGCGGCTGTCCGTCAGATGGAATTCGAGTTTCGGTCCATAAAAAGCCCCTTCTCCGACGAGCACGTCGAACGCAAGACCGGCCGCGCGCGCGGCATTAGCGAGTGCTTCTTCCGCGCGATCCCACGTTGCATCGCTGCCGGCGCGCTGCGCGGGGCGCGTCGCCAGCGCGACCCTGAAGGCCGGAAAGCCGAGGTCCGCGTACATCGAACGCAACAACGCGCAGAAGCGGCCAACTTCCGCCTCGATATGCGCGGGCGCGCAAAACACATGCGCATCGTCCTGCACGAACGCGCGCGTGCGTTTCAAACCTTCGAGCGATCCGGACGGTTCGTCGCGATGACACGCGCCGAACTCGCTATAGCGCATCGGCAACTCGCGATACGAACGCACGCGCTGGCTGAACACCTGCACATGGCAAGGGCAACTCATCGGTTTCAGGCAAAGCGCGCGGTTTTCTTCGGCATCGTCGAGCGAATACATCGCGCCGCCGAACTTCTCCCAATGGCCACTCTTTTCCCACAGCGAACGCGCCAGCAATTGCGGCGTGCGGATCTCGCGAAAGCCCGCGCGACGCATGCGCTCGCGCACATAATCTTCCAGCACGCGATAAAGCGTAAAGCCGCGCGGATGCCAGAAGACCATGCCGGGGCCTTCTTCCTGTTGATGGAAGAGATCGAGTTTATTGCCAAGTACACGATGATCGATGTCGTTCACGGTCATGCTCCGTTGGTTCGAATGTCACGATGAATGCCGCAAACGGAGAAGCCACAAACGCCAAGGGCCCCGTCCGTTTCCGGCGGGGCCCTTGGGGATTTGCCACTGATTCCGCTGTTCTCCAGCTTCTAGCGCGCGCAACCTCCAGACGACCCGCCTGCGAAGGTGGTCGTCGTGGTGGTGACGGCGGAGAGGGAAATCGAGTGGAAGTGCATGTGTCGAAAATACGCGAAATGGTACTGGTACGTCAATCGTCATGACGAATGCACGCGTGCCGCGCTGGCCACGACGACGCGATAAACGCTACGATGTACGTCCGATTCGACGCCGGCTCGTTTCCATGCATGGCTGCCCGGCCACGATCCACCACTCAACTCACCGAGCATTCAAAACCTTGACCATCCACATCCGCCCCGCCACCGCCTCCGACGCTACCCTGATCCTTCGCTTCATCACCGAACTCGCGGTGTACGAGAAAGCCGAGCACGAAGTCGTCGCCACCGTCAAAGACATCGAAAAGAGCCTGTTTTCCGCGGGCGTTCCCGCGAAAGCGCTGATCTGCGAAATCGATGGCGAACCCGTCGGCTTTTGCGTCTATTTCTTTTCGTATTCGACGTGGCTCGGCAAGCAGGGGCTTTATCTGGAAGATCTATACGTGTCGCCCGCCTCGCGCGGCAGCGGCGCGGGCAAACAGATGCTGCGCCATCTCGCGCAGATCGCCTGCGAGACCGGCTGTGGCCGCTTCGAATGGAGCGTGCTCGACTGGAACGAGCCGGCCATCGGCTTCTACAAGTCGATCGGCGCGAACCCGCAGAGCGAATGGGTGCGTTACCGTCTCGCGGGCGATGCGCTGAAGGCGTTTGCCGAAGGAAACGCATAAGCCGCACGCAGCATCGCTATTCAGCCACGCAAAGCCTTTGTGATACGCGCGTTGAACAGGTATTCGCGAGTTGGCGCGGCGACGCCCATTCCCATCACTCCACGGACGACGCACTCGCCGGCGCGATCTCGAATGCATCGCCCGTCGCGAAGAACGTGCCGCCCGCTACGTAATGACAGGTGCGCAGGTCCGGATCGTCGCCGAAATGCCAGCGGTTGTGCGAATACACGCGGCTATCCGCGTACGCGGCGACCACTTCGCCGATGATCAGATCATGCCGCTGGCTGTCGTCCGGAATCACCTTGCATTCCATCCACGTGATGCAGCCGGCGAGCATCGGCACGTCGATCTTTTGCGCGGGGAACGTCTCGAGATCGAACGCGGAGAATTTATCGAGTTCGACGCCCGCGTGCGTGCCGACCGCGAGCGTCTGCGCGGCAAAGCCGCGACTCGGCAGTTGCAGCCCGAACACACCGCTTGCTTCGATCAACCGCCGCGTCAGCGTGCGGCTGTCGACGACGACCACCACTTTCGGCGGGTTGAAATCGAGCGGCATCGCCCACGACGCGGCCATCACGTTCGTGCGGCCACCGTGCGCGCTCGTGATGATCGTGACCGGGCCATGATTGAGCAACTGCGTCGCGCGCGACAACTCCACGGGTTCTCGGCTGGGGTTCATATCTGCTGGTGTGCGTCGGAAGAGATGACGCTGATTGTAGCCATGTCGGCCTGGCAGCCATCACGCGCGAGTGGCATCCGTCGCGCTCAGGCAGGAAGCGTTCGAAGAAAAGCCGCCCGCTTTGCAAGCAGCGTTGCGGGCGACAGCCCGCAAGCTGCCGCCCGCGCGAATCTCAATGCGGCGCTTTGCCGTTCGGCAGCGCATCGTGCGGCTTGTGCTGCTCTTCGCCGAGTCCCGGGAAGAACGCGTTCCATGCGGCGCGCACGCCTTGCGCCGCGGTGGCTTCGGCACTGATCGATTCGGCCGCGCCCTCCTCGGCTCTCGACGGGTCAGCGGACAATCCGCGCCAGTGCGTGAACACGAGCAACGGTTTTTCGGTCCAGACGCCGTCGCCAAACTTCGCAAACGCCGTGTCCCCGCTCGTCAACTGCACCTCGTACCAGCCTTCGCGGACGGGCGTATGAGTGGCAAGGTCAAACCACGGGGTCGGTTCGATTTCCTTCATGTCTTCTCCGGTCGGATAAATCGTCATCGATAACCACACTCAAGGCATTCTTCGTGCCCATTGCCGGCGGCGCTGCGCCCGCGACGCGGCGGGCCGGGCAACGGCGACACATGCGGGCAGAACAGGACATCGGCAACGCCGAATCGCCGCGCATAGACGACACGATAGCGCGACATGGGCCGCGCGGACAAACGTAAAACTTACACGCCGGACGCCGCGGCCGTGCGGCCTCGCCGGGCGGGCCGCCGGGCGGGTTTTGCGGCGGACGTGGCGGCCCGTTTTGCGGCAGATCTGGCCATGCCTTCCGGCACAGCTTTGGCCGCCGGTTGCGCGGCGGCCTTCGCCGCGCGTTTCACGACGACAGATCCCGCCGCGGCCTCCATCTCCCGCGCCAATTCCGCCAGCACCTCGACCGCGGGCGCCAACCGCTCCGCAGCCGTATTGCCATACCCGATCACGAGCCCATTCGTTTCGTCCGACGTTGCCAGCGCGAACCCCGACAGCGCACGCGGATTGAGCCCTCGCGCCTGCGCGCGCTCCGCGAGCGCCCGATCGTCGATCCCCGGCGGCAACAGCAGCGTCAAATGCATCCCGCAATCGCCACCCAGAATCCGCGTCGCCGGAAAATGCCGGGCCAGCGCGTCGCGCAGCGCCTGCTGGCGCTCGCGGTACAGCCGCCGCATGCGTCCGAGGTGCCGCCCGAACTCGCCGCTTTCAATGAAATGCGCCAGCGCCAGTTGCTCCAGCCGATGTCCGCCGCGCAGCATTTCCTGCAGAGCAACAGCGATGCGCGCGGCGATCGCGCGCGGCAGCACCACGAAGCCGATGCGCAGCGCCGGAAACATCGTCTTGCTGAACGAGCCGACGTACAGCACCGGCGCGTCGTCGACGAGGCCCTGCATGCTCGCGATCGGCTCGCCGGTATGGCGGACCTCGCCGTCGTAATCGTCCTCGATCAGCCACGCGCCGCGGCGCCGCGCCTGCGCGATCAGCGCGAGCCGCCGCGCCACCGACAACACCGCGCCCGTCGGATACTGATGCGCGGGCGACACGTAGATCAGCTTCGGCGGATGCGTGCGCCACGCATCGTCCGGCGCGGCCATGCCCTCGGCGTCGACCGGCACCGGCAGCGTGCGCAGATCGCCCGCGTTGAACGCGGCCTTCGCGCCCCGATAGCCGGGATCCTCGACCCACGCGACATCGCCCGGATTCGTGAACAGCCGCACGCACAGGTTCAGCGCTTCCTGCGCGCCCTCGGTAATCACGACCTGCGAGCCGTCGCAGCGTACGCCGCGCGCCATCCGCAGATGCGCGGCGATCGCGTCGCGCAACGCCGACTCGCCGGCCGGGGTGCCGTAGCCCAGCGCCTGCGGCAACGCGCGCTCCATCGCCCGTTCGAGCGCGCGCCGCCACGCGGCGAGCGGAAAACGGTCGAGCGCGGGCGTGCCGGGAGTCAGCGCGTAGGCGTTGTCGGCGGCGGCGTGCGACGCCGCGAACTGGCCGACGCGCGCCGCGTACGCCACCTCGGGCGCGACGGATGCCGCCGCCGGCTCGCCGCGCGCGGCAGGGTTCGACAACGGGCTCACGCGCGTGCCCCGGCGGTCGGCGATCACGTAGCCGACCGCGGCCAGATGCTCGTAGGCGATCACGACCGTGTTGCGCGACACGCCCATCTCCGCCGCGAGCAACCGCGACGACGGCAGCAGCGACCCGGCCGCCAGGCGGCCCGCGAGAATCGCCTGCTGCAGACGTTCGATCAACTGCTTTTGCAGCGGCGCGGGCCGCGCGGTACCGTTCGCGGCGGTGGCATCGTCCGCATGGACGAGCGCTCCGATGATCTCGATCATATATTGGCTGGACCTATCGATTGGGCGTGTCGTGGATCTTTTGAACATACCACGATTGCCGTATCGTTTCCCCATCGACACCCCCTGGCATGCGCCGACAGGAGAACAGACATGGAACCAAAACGAAACGCATACGGCCAGCCGATCGGCGTGCCCGTGCCCGGCTGGCGAGGCGCGCAACCGCCGGGCCGCGAACCGCTGACGGGCCGCTATTGCCGGCTCGAGCCGGTCGATGTCGAGCGCCACGCGACGGACCTGTTCGACGCGTATAGCTCGGCCGCCGACGGCCGCGACTGGACCTATCTCGCGGTCGGCCCGTTCGACAGCCTCGCCGCCTATCGCGAGCATCTGACGCGGATGGCCGCGTCGAAGGATCCGCTGCACTACGCGGTGATCGACCTCGCGACCGGCAAGCCGGTCGGCACGCTCTCGCTGATGCGGATCGATCCGGCGAACGGCGTGATCGAAGTCGGCCACGTCACGTACTCGCCGCGTCTGAAGCGCACGCGCATCGCGACCGATGCGATGTTCCTGCTGATGAGCGAGGTGTTCGACAAGCTCGGTTATCGGCGCTTCGAATGGAAATGCGATTCGCTGAACGAGCCGTCGCGCAGCGCGGCGCTGCGTTATGGATTCACGTTCGAGGGGATCTTTCGCCAGGCGATCGTATATCGCGAACGCAATCGCGACACCGCGTGGTTTTCGATCATCGATAGCGAATGGCCCGCGCTGCGCGAGTGCTATACGCAGTGGCTCGACGCGGGTAATTTCGACGCGCGGGGGCAGCAGATCGAGAAGCTGGCGGATCTGATCGCGCGCCGGCGAGCGGCGGCATAAAAAGACGCGTAAGCGCGTTGGCTCCAACAGGCGCGCCGCTGGTTCACCGGCCAGTCCCTGAACGTCTTTGCAGCGCCCCTCACGCCAACTCCAGAAACCTCTTCAAACAGGGATTCCGGTTCGCCGGCGACCACGCCAATACCTGCTCGATCAACGGCGCATCGACGAGCGGCCGGAACACCACGCCCGCAAGCTGCGCCTTGCGCATCGACAACGGCACCAGCGCAACGCCCACGCCTTCATCGACGAGGCTCAGCACCGTCTGCTGCAATTGCACCTCGAAACGGATGTCGGGCTCGAAGCCGCCCAGCCGGCAATGTTCGAGGATCGTCGCGCGCAGGCTCGGCGCAACCTCTTCCGATGCGAGCACGAACGGCTCGCCGGCCAACTGCGCGATTTTCAGGCGCCGCGCCCGCGCGCGCGGATGGCCGCGCGACAGCGCGACGCACAACGGCTCGCTCAGCACCGTGCGTGTCGCGAGCGCCTTGTCGGTCGCGGTCGGGAACATGATCGCCGCGTCGATATGGCCGGCGAGCAGTTGTTCGGTCAGGTCGTTCGACACGACCTCGCGCAGCTTCAATTCGACCTCCGGATACGCGGCGCCGAAGGTCCGCGCATAGCCGGGCACGACGCTATACGCCGAGCACATCGTAAAGCCGATCGCGAGCTTGCCCGCCTCGCCGTGCGCGGCGGCCCGCGCGTTGCTGACCGCCTGCTCGAGCGCCGCGAGGATCGCCTTCGCATCCGCGTAAAAACGTTCGCCGGCCGCGGTCAGCGTGACGCTGCGCGGACTGCGCTCGATCAGCGTGACGCCGAGGCTCGCCTCGAGCGCCGCGAGCTGCCGGCTCAGCGGCGGTTGCGACAGATTCAGCCGCGCCGCCGCCCGGCCGAAATGGCGCGTTTCGGCGAGCGTCACGAAGTAGCGCAGCGGTTTGACATCAATCACGACGCCTCCGCGGATTGACGATGCAAAAAAGGTATCGTTGAAACCTTTAAACGGTATTGGATTGTATCAACGCAATTCACTACGCTGGCGGATCGTCCGTTTCGTCGCATTTCGTCTCATTCAGCACCTGCTTTCGCACGCCCGCTCCCCTGCACCGATGTTAGCCACCCTCGAAATCCTGCTTCCCGTTTTCGGCCTTATTTTCGCGGGCTTCGCGTGCCGCCGGCGCGGCGTGCTCGGACCGAACGCCGCATCCGAACTCAATCGCTTCGTGGTCTGGCTCGCGCTGCCCGCGCTGCTGTTCGACACGATGGCGCACGCGACGTGGCATCAGTTCTACCAGCCGGCATTCGTCGCAACGTTTTCGATTGCGTGCGTGAGCGTGTTCGCGCTGATCCTGGTCATGCGTCTTGGCAGCGGCCGGCATCTCGCCGATGCGAGCGTCGATGCGATCGCCGCGTCGTATCCGAACACCGGCTACATCGGCTTTCCGCTCGGCGTGATCGCATTCGGCCAGGCAAGCCTCACGCCGACGACGATCGCGACGATTCTCGTCGCATGCGTGCTGTTCGCGCTCGCGATCGTGCTGATCGAAATCGGCCTGCAGACCGAGCGCACGCCGCACAAGCTCGGCCTCAAGGTGCTGGGCTCGCTCGCGCGCAATCCGCTGATCGTGTCGCCGCTCGCGGGCGCCGCGGTCGCGAGTCTGCACGTCACGCTGCCGGCGAGCGCGGAGACGTTCCTGAAGCTGCTGGCCGGCGCGGCGAGTCCGTGCGCGCTCGTGAGCCTCGGGCTGTTCCTCGCCGAAAAGCGTCCCACCGAAGCCGGCGCGGGCGGCATCTCGCTGCTGCTGACCGGCGTCAAGCTGATCGTGCAGCCGGCGCTGACCTGGTGGCTCGCCGCGCGCGTGTTCGGCCTCGCGCCGACGCTGGTCGAAATGGCCGTCGTGCTCGCCGCGCTGCCGACCGGCACCGGGCCGTTCATGCTTGCCGAGTTCTACGAGCGCGAGGCGCACATTACGTCGCGGACGATTTTGCTGTCGACGGTGGGCTCGGTGCTCACGTTGTCGTTGCTGTTGATGGTGATGGGGCATCGCGCATAGGCCCCGCCCACGCCCGCCACGCGCTATCCTTCGCACACGAACCGCGAAGGTTCGCGACTCCCTGACGCGCGCCGCGCGACCACCCGCCGTGCCCCAAGCCCGCCCACCCGAACTCGACGACGACGCCAACGCCCGCTCCCTCGCGCGCCGCTATCCGCGCGGACTGCGCATCGATCCGCACTCGCACACGTGGGCGCAGGTGCTGTACGCGGTGTCCGGCGTGATGTGGGTCGAGGTCGGCCGCGAGGCGCTGGTCGTGCCGCCGCAGCGCGCGGTGTGGCTGCCGGCCGGCACGTCGCACTCGATCCATATGATGAGCGACGTCGAGATGCGCAACATTTATCTGCACGAGCGCAACGTTGGCCATCTCAGCCGGCGCAGCGACGTGTTCGAGGTCAACGGGCTGCTGCGCGAGCTGATCGCGTCGATTGCCGAATACGAGCGCACCGACGCGCGCGACCGGACCTATCTCGACGCCGCCTACCGTCTCGCGATGCTCGAACTCGCGCACGCGCCGCGCTCGTCGCTGCGCATCGCGCTGCCCGGCACCTCGGACCGGCGGCTCGAAGCGCTATGCCGCGCGGTGATCGACGACCCGTCCAATGCGATCAGCTTCGAGCAGCACGCGGCGTCGGTCGGCGCCAGTGTGCGCACGCTGGCCCGTCTCTTCATGCGCGAACTCGGCGTCGGCTTTGCGCAATGGCGGCGTCAGGTGCAACTCGCGGTGGCCGTGTCGGGACTGGCCGAAGGGCGGCCGGTCAGCAGCATCGCCCGCGCGCTCGGTTTCCAGCCGAGCAGCTTCAGCGATATGTTCCGGCGCGAACTCGGCGCGCCGCCGAGCGCGTTCGATCCGGGCGAGACATTGGCGGATGTACGGGACGCGCACGCCGCGGCGCGTGCGGGTGTCGATAAAGATGGGCCTGAAATCCGCTCCCCATTGTCCGAAATTCGAAAGCCCTTGTCCTGACACCGGCTCACGCGTCACCTAGACTAGGCTCCATCCACTGCGGAGCCACTCACGATGAAAGCGATCCAGTTCAAGTCTTTCGGCACCCCCGACGTGCTCGAATACGTCGACCTCCCGACGCCGCAAGCCGATGCCGGCCACGCGGTCGTGCGCGTCATGGCGGCCTCGGTCAATCCGAGCGACGTGAAAAACGTCTCCGGCCATTTCGCGCACACGGTCCTGCCGCGCACACCGGGCCGCGACTTCAGCGGGGTCGTCACGGACGGCCCGCAAGCATGGCTCGGCGCCGAAGTGTGGGGCACCGGCGGCGACATCGGCTTCACGCGCGACGGCACGCACGCGGAATACATTCAGGTTCCGCTCGCCGCGCTGTCGCGCAAGCCCGCTGCGTTGAGTCACGCCGAAGCATCGGCGATCGGCGTGAACTTCGTGGTCGCATGGCTCGGCACCGTCGAATACGCGCGGTTGCGCGCGCGCGAAACGGTCGTGGTGCTCGGCGCGGGCGGCGGCGTCGGCGGCGCGGTCGTGCAGATCGCGAAAGCGCGCGGCGCGCGCGTGATTGCCGTAGACCGCCGGCCGCTCGATCCGGCGACGCCCGCGGGCCGTCTGATCGACGACCACGTGCCGTTCGACGAACACGCGACCGAACGCCTGCGTGAGCTGACCCGTGGCGCGGGCGCGGAAGTCGTCTACGACACGGTCGGCGGCGTCGCATTCGAAACCGCGCTGAGCTTCGCGAAGCGGCGCGGCCGTGTGCTCGAAATCAGCGGCACCGGCAAGCGCCGCGTCGAATTCGACCTGATCGATTTCTATCACAACGAAACCCAACTGCTCGGCGTCGACAGCGCGAAGCTCGGCGTCGCGGAATCGGCGCCGCTGATGACGGCGCTCGTCGAAGGCTTCGACAGCGGCAAGCTGAGCGCGCCGGCGATCGCACAGACGTTCCCGCTGGCCCACGCGCGCGAGGCCTACGAGGCGGTGGCCGCGGGCACGCGCGGGCGCGTCGTGATTCGCATGGAATAGCCGGCACCGTTCCCTTCCCCACAGGTACCACGAACATGAAAGCGTATTTGCTCTCGCTCGCCGCCGGTGTGCTGGTCGGGCTGCTCTATAGCGTGATGAACGTGAAATCGCCCGCGCCGCCGACCGTCGCGCTGGTCGGGCTGCTCGGCATGGTCGGCGGCGAACATCTGATTCCGTTCGTGCGCACGTGGCTCGCGTCGGGCCTGCACTGAATCATTCGCTGAATCCCGGATCCCGCGGCCTGCCGCCGCATGCGACACGTTAAGATTGGGGCCCGCCGGGCTCCCGCCCCGCCCGGCGACAACAGGAAAAGCCCGTTTCAAAGGAGTGTGTTGTGATCGATGGCTCCGCCGTTCTCGGCGTTTTCTCCGTGTATATCGCGGGCGTGGTGAGCCCCGGCCCGAACTTCGTCGCGGTCGCGCACAAGGCCGCGTCGGCGACGCGCATCGAGGCGCTCGCGGTAGTCGCCGGCATCGTGCTCGTCAATCTGTTCTGGGCGAGTTGCGCGATTCTCGGCGTCGGCCTCGTGTTCGCCGCCTTTCCGTGGCTCGCGCTCGTGGTCAGGCTCGTGGGCGCGTGTTATCTGCTGTGGTTCGGCGGGCGGCTGATCTTCAACGCGTCGGCGGCCAGGCAGACGGCTCTCGGCAAAGCGCCGTCGGGCGGCTTCCGGCAGGCATTCGCGCAGGGCTTCGCGACCAATATCGCGAATCCGAAGTCGATGGCGTTTTTTGCCGCGGTGTTCTCGTCGGCGGCGCCCGCGCACGTGGGCACCGGCACGTTTGCGGCGATGCTCGGCGTGGTGTTCGTCGTCGCGAGCAGCTGGTATGGGTTCGTCGCGCTGGCGCTGTCGCATGCGCGGATCGCGTCGGCGTACCGCCGCGGCAAGGCGTGGGTGGATCGGGTGTGCGGCGGATTGATTGTCGCGTTGGGGGTGCGGCAGTTGATTCGTTGAGGCGGCATTCGTTGCGATGCGCTTATCGCGGCGTGCGTTCATGTGCATGCGCGCGAACGCCAACCCTGACATCCACGCAACGCTCAATCCGCAAGCCCGCGCGCACGCTCCAGCAATAACTCCCGCTCGCGCGTATTGCGCGTCATCGCCGCGGCGCGCTCCAACTCGGCGCGCGCTTCATCGACGCGCCCCAGCTTGACCAGCAGATCGCCGCGCACGCTCGGCAGCCAGTGGTAGTTCGCGAGCGCCGCATCGGCGGCAAGCGCATCGACGATCTCGAGACCCGCCGCCGGCCCGAACGCCATCCCCACCGCGACCGCGCGGTTCAATTCGACCACCGGCGACGGCGCGACCTGCGCCAGCGCATCGTATAGCGCGACGATGCGCGCCCAGTCGGTATCCCCGGCGCGGCGCGCCCGCGCATGACACGCGGCGAGCGCGGCCTGCAACGCGTACGGCCCGCTCGCGCCGCCGAGCGCATGCGCGCTCTCCAAAGCCGCCAGTCCCCGGCGAATCAGCAGCGGGTCCCAGCGGCTGCGATCCTGATCGAGCAGCAACACCGGACGCCCCTGCGCGTCGGTGCGCGCATGCGTGCGCGACGCCTGAATCTCCATCAACGCGACGAGGCCGAGCGCTTCGCTTTCGTCCGGAACGAGACCGCCGAGCACGCGTCCGAGCCGCAGCGCTTCCTCGCACAGCGCCGGGCGCATCCAGTCGTCGCCGGCCGTCGCCGAATAGCCTTCGTTGAAAATCAGATAGATCACCTGCAGCACCGACGCGAGACGCGGCGCGCGCGCATCCGCCTGCGGCACTTCGAACGGCACTCGCGCCGCCGACAGCGTGCGCTTCGCGCGCACGATCCGCTGCGCGATGGTCGGCTCCGGCACGAGAAACGCGCGCGCGATTTCATCGGTGGTGAGGCCGCCGAGCAGACGCAGCGTCAGCGCGACGCGCGCATCGGTCGACAGCACCGGATGGCACGCGGTGAAGATCAGCCGCAGCAGATCGTCGCCGATGTCGTCGGCGCGCGCGGCATCGAGCGCATCGACGAAATCCGGCACGACATGCGCGTCGATGGCGTCGAGATCGTGCCCGAGCTCCTCGCGCTTGCGCGCATGCAGCGCTTCCTGGCGCAGCCGGTCGAGCGCGCGGTTCTTCGCGGTCGTCATCAGCCATGCTCCGGGGTTGTCGGGCACGCCCGCGCTGGGCCAATGCTCGAGCGCGGCCACCAGCGCGTCCTGCGCGAGCTCTTCCGCGAGCCCGACGTCGCGCACGATCCGCGCGACGTGGGCGATGACCTTCGCGGACTCGATCCGCCAGACAGCCTCGATCGCACGATGGGTGGCCTGCGTCGTCACGAGCTTGACCCTAGCTGGCCGCAGGCTGCGCGTTAAGGTCCATGTACGCGAGCTCCCAGATATGGCCGTCGGGATCCTCGAAGCCGTGCACGTACATGGAGCCGTGGTCCTGCGGCGCGCGCGGCACGGCGCCGCCTGCCGCGAGCGCCTTCGCGACCAGCGAGTCCACTTCCTCGCGACTCTCGCACGACAGGCACACGAGCACTTCGGTGCTCGCCTTCGCGTCGGCAAGCGACTTCGGCGTGAAGGTCTTGAACATGTCCTTGACGAGCAACATCGCGTAGATGTTCTCGCCGAGGATCAGACACACCGCCCGTTCGTTGCTGAAACGCGGCTCGAAGCTGAAGCCGAGCGCGGTGAAGAAAGCTTTCGAACGCGCGACGTTATCGACCGCGAGATTGACGTAGATCTGTTTGTGCATGATGGAATCCGGTAATCGGCATTGGCCGGGGGTTCAGTTCAGCGACGACCTTCTTCGAGTTTGCGGAAGCGCTCGATTTCCGGGCCCGGTTCGAAATCGTCCAGTTCGAACAACTGCCGCACTTCGATTTCGCCATCGGCGTTCTCGCCGAACGGCGCCGGGAAGCGCCGCGCCCATTCCATCGCTTCCTCGCGCGAGCGCACCTGGATCAGCGTGTAACCGGCGATCAGTTCCTTTGTTTCCGTGAACGGTCCGTCGACGATGGTCCGCTTGCCGCCGCTGTAGCGCACGCGCCAGCCTTTCGCGCTCGGCTGCAGGCCGGTCGCGTCGAGCAGCACGCCGGCCTTCGCGAGTTCTTCGTGGTACGCGCTCATCGCGGCGATCAGCGACGGCTCGGGCATCTCGCCGGCTTCGCTCGCGGCCGTGGCCTTGACGATGATCATGAATCGCATTGTCGTTGCTCCTTTTTTATGAGTTGGTTGTGAGTGGATGCAGTGAATCGATCGCGAAACGAGCCGCGCCGGCCCGCTTCTTATTCACACGACGAGCGATGCGCGGCCGGATCGACACGCGCGTCAATGCCCAGGGAAAGTACCTAAAAAACCGCGTTCGCCTTCAGACGCGGCTACGTGAAGCACGGCCCGAGCTTGCGCACCTCGACTGTGCACCACGTCGCCGCCGGGCAGGCCTGCGCGATCGCCACGGCCTCCTCACGCGTGTCGCAGTTCAGCAGGAAGAAGCCGCCGATCATTTCCTTCGCTTCGGCGAACGGACCGTCGACGAGCTTCGGCTGGCCGTTGCGGACCTGCACGCGCACCGCGTCCTTCTGCGAGGTCAGCGATTCGACCGCGAGCAGCTTGCCGCGCTCCTTGAGGCCGGCGGCGAATTGCACCATCTGGTCATAGACTTGCCGGCCCGCGGCTTCGCCGCGCTCGGCGCGTTGATTCGGGGGTTCGACGATGAGCAGCATGTAGGACATGGCGTCTCCGATTGGTTCCGATTCGTTTCCGGTTCGTTTCCGGTTGGCGGGCTGGCTCGCGCCGCGCGCGACGGCGTCCGGCGATGAACGCAACGGCCAGTCGGCGCGAGCGGAAAACAGGCGAAGCCAGTCTAGCAAGCACGCATGACAGCGGCAAACGCGGGGCCCGGCGCTTCGTTCGGCTTTCACGCCGCGCGCGGGCGCCTTCTGGCCGGCATCGGCGGATATCCGATCTACGGACACTCGTATGGCGTTCACCCCGATACGCGATACGCGACACGCCGACGCCGCTTTGAAGTATTCTCCGAAATCCATTCAAGTCCGCGCTGAAACAGCCGTTCTAGCGTGGAGTCACGGCGGCCTCGTCGGCCGCACCGGCAACAATTCAAATAATCCGAGCAGCGGGGAATTTCATGCATCGATCGATCGTGCGCACCGGCATCGCAGCCGCCGTCGCCTTCGTCTTCTTTCAACTCGGCGGTTGCGGCAGCGGCGGCGATTCCGGCACGGGCTCGTCGGGCACGCCGGCCCCCACGCCGACCTCGGTAGGCGGCACGGTCGCATCCGGCACCGCGCTCGTCGGCGCAAACGTCACGCTGATCGACGCGACCGGCGCGCAGGCCACCGCGACCACCGACGCGCAGGGCGCGTACAGCCTCTCCGTAAAGGGCATGACGTTGCCGTTCCTGATCGTCGCGAACGACGCGGCCGGTCTGTCCGCGCCGCTCGTCTCCGTGGTCGCGAAGCTGCCGAACAGCACCGCGCCGGCCGTCGCCAACGTGACCACGCTGACCACCGCGCTCGCCGCGATGCTGACCGCGTCCGGCAATCCGCTCGATCTCGCGTCGAGCACGGCGCTCGCGAAAGTCACATTGCCGTCCGTCGAAATCGCGACCATCACGCTCGACACGATCCTCGCGAACATCCTCCAGCAGAACGGCATCCAGATGGCCGGCTTCGATCCGGTCGGCACCGCGTTCACGCCGAATCACACGGGCGCCGATGCGGTGATCGACACCGTATCGCTGGTGACCGCGGCCAACGGCGGGCTGTCGCTGGTGTCGAACGCGGCGCCTGGCACGACCGTCACGCTGAACAGCAAGACCGCGCAGGGCGTCGCGCTCGCCGCGCCGCCAGCCGCCGCGAATTATCTGGAGCCGCTCGCGTCGCTGCTCACCGCGTGTGCCGCGAACGGCGCGCTCGACAACACGTCGTGCTCGCCCGCCATCGACACCGCGTACAAGGAAAGCGGCTCGACCGATCTCGCGATCGCGCACGGGCTGACGGAATCGGTGGTGACCGGCGCGGTGTTCGGCTCGCCGAAGACGCTCGCCTTCTTCACGCGCGGCGGCAAGCAGCTCGCGCTCGTGCAGTTGCCGTTCACGCTCGCGAGCGGCAACCCCGGCGTGCTCTACAGCGTCGCGCAACAGCTCGCGACGCCGGTGACGCTCGCGAACGGCACGCAGCTCGGCTGGGATCTGATCGGCGATCAGTCGTCGTTCGCGGTGGCGATCAAATCGCAAATCCAGCGCAGCACGTTCCTCGATACGCGGCTGAACGACGTGAACCGCTACGAATCGGGGCTCGAAATCACGATTCCGGGCGCGTCGAATCCGACCGTGTATTCGGCATCGGTCACGGGGCCGGGTCTCGCCGCGCCGGTGTGGCTGATGCCGCGCACCGCATCCGGCAGCAGTTCGCTCGGTCTCGCCGATACCGCGTTGAGCGCGCCGCCCGTCGCGCCCGCGACGACCAGCAGCAATACGTCGCTGTACCGCTGGTCGTGGCAGTCGCTGTCGTCGACGGCGAGCTTCACGCCGCCGGCATCGACCGGCTATTACGCGGCGCAAGCGATCGACGCGACCAGCGTGCCGCTCTATTCGACCTATACGGTGACGTTCTACGACAGGAACGGCGCGCAACTCGGCCAGTCGTCGGTGATCAATCCGGGCAGCCCGCTCGGCGCGGCGGCCGGTGGCTCGGTCGCGTGGCCGTCGTTGCTGATGAACGACGCGACGAAACAGTTCCTGACGCCGGGCACGCAACTCGCCGACGTGCAGTACGCGTTGAGCGTCACGTGGTCGAGTCTCGTGAACGGCCTCGACCTGGCGATTCCGGTCAACTCGGTGCAGATTCAGGCGACCGCGCAGTCGAACGCGGGGCTGGTGGAAGCCGACGGATTCTCGGTCGGCCCGATGAACAACACGACGGTCGGGCAATATCAGACGACCGTCAGCGCGGGCGTCGATTCGTCGGGTGCGCAGGCCTGCACGAACTGCCCGTTCCCGGCGCTGACCACGGGCGGCTCGCGGCTCATTCAGTTGGGTGGCGGCCAGAACGGCACCGCGTACTACGACATCACGAAGTACAACGACTGACGTTGCCGAGGTTGATCGCGCGCGGGGGCGATTCAACGTGGGGCGTTTTTCGCCCGGTATCCGGGTGTGGCGGCGTCCGTTTTCGGCTCAAACCGCTGCGTCCGCGAATGCCCGCACCTGCGCGGACTTCACCAGACCTTCGATCATGCGCGCTTCCGCGCTTGCCAGCTCGCTCAACGACGCCGCCGACAACTGCCCGTCGAAAGTCGCGAGCGCCGTGCAAAGCCGCGCATATTCGTCGTCTTCGAGCGACCAGCGACCGTTTTCGCGCTCGCGCAGGTCGAGCCGCACCATCGCCGCGTGCGCGCTTTCGATGTCGGCGAGCGCGTCTTCGCCGAGGCCGATACGTGCGAGTTCCCGCGCCACCAGCAAATGCCGGCTCAGCGTCGTGTGCAGATTGCGCGCGCCGTGGCCGCGGCGGAACGCGTCGAGTGCGGCGTAGGCTTGCAGCAGCATCGTCTGCGTGACCGGCTCGTGCGCGGTGCGGCTGAGGGTCAGTGCGCGCAATAGTGGGGACAGGGCCGACTGGCCGTGCCTGCGAACTCGCGATTTACTGGGCATATCGATTCAACCTCCTTGTCACTGCTGCGCGGCCGGACTTCGGCACGCGGCGACGGCAAACGCGGCGCTCAAAGTCGTCCGACGCTTTTCCCGCCCGACAGTTCACGACACGCGGCGCGCCGTTGATCGGAACCGTATCGCAGGATGCAATGCCCGCATATCGGTTCGAACCCGCCAGATACAAGACGAGCGAACCGCCCCAACGAAAAAAACCCTGTTCCGCGGGGAACAGGGTTGACAGGATGAAACAGTCGACCATGCGCGTGGATGCCTGCCGACTTCTTTTTAGCCAAACCCACTGCTTCAAAGCTGACTTCAACTATCTATCGATTCAAACCGCTAGTGCTATTGCGATTGCAACATCTACCGGGTTACTGCGTTACTCCGTGATGTGGATGGCGCGTTTTACGTTACTGCTACTGCGGGTGACTTACTACCATCAACGGTACGGTTCAGACACGACGCGGGGGAAGATCGCGTCGATGGAGTTCGGTGATTCGTCGCTCCATGGAAAACAGTGTAGGCGCGCAAGCGCGGATGCAATTGCGTGAAGCGAGGGGCATTGGCGGGTTAATTTGACGAATCGATGTAACAGCGCGGCAAGACGCGCGGACGGGTAGTCCGAAACGCAAGGTGAGAAACGAAAAGCGCAATTTGCGAAGCCGGCCGCTTCAAGCTGAACAGGCGCGGCGGCGACGGCGCAACGCACCTCAACCGCGCGTGGAAAAATCGTCGATCGTCAGCAGCACCTTCTCGCCCGGACGCGCGAGCATTTTTCGCTCGGCGATCGCGGTAATGCGTTTGCGTCCATCCGCGAACGTCTGCAGCACGCGCGCTTCGCCCGCGCCGCTTTGCAGCCAGAAGTACTGCTCGAGCGCCTCGCGCGTGACCGAGCATTCGAGATCGCGTCCGCGCGACGAAAACTGGAAAATCACCGCGCGTCCATCTGCCGAGACGCTGGCCGCCGCCTCGATCGTCGTCATGGCCCACCTCCCGACATGGGTTGCGGCGTTCGCCGTGCCGCTCGAACGTCGCCGGAAAATCCGTATGAAACTCGCAGGGGCCGCCGTTGTTGCGCCACTGCCTCACATCTGTTGTTTTACGCCCGCTGGTTGACCCCTCGATGTACATCTCAGTCATTGCGCGCGGGTGGAAAAAAAGCGCTGCGCGCGCGACAATCGACGATAATTCTTACTCGCGCCTTGCACCACAACCGCGTGCCAACCGTGTGCCAAGCGCGCGCCGCAAACTTGTCGACATGTCCGCCCGAGCGCCAGCCCAACAACCCGACTTGATCCTGCGCCCCGCGCAACCGGACGACGAAGCGTTCCTGCTGGAGCTGCGCAAGGCGACGATGACCGAACACCTCACGCGCGCCGGCGAACCGACCGACGACGATGCCCATCGCGCGCGCCTCTTGCATCGCTACGACGCGGCGCAGGTGATCTGCGTCGACGGCGAACCCGCGGGTCTGCTGAAGGCGCATCGCAGCGACGCCGGGTGGTTCGTCGTGCAATTGCAGGTCGCGCCGGCACTGCAAGGGCGCGGCATCGGCGAGCGGGCGCTGCGCACGATCCTGCGCGCCGCCGTGGCCGACGCGCTGCCGGTCGCGTTGGACGTGCTCAAGGGTAATCCCGCGAAACGGCTGTACGATCGGCTCGGCTTCGAGATCGTCGGCGAAGATGAAGCACAGTTTCATATGCGCCTCGCACCGTGCGCGCCGGCGGAAAGCGAAGCAGAACCAATGTCGGATAAAGACTGATACGTGATGAACTCTGATATGACTTTTCGTGATCTGTCAGCTATCGAAAGCTGGCATGCGCACATTTATTTCGATGCGGCGAGCCGCGACACCGCATGGGCGTTTCGCGAGCAGATCGCGGCGCACTGGGGCAACAGGTTGCAGATCGGCCGCTTTCACGAACGACCGGTCGGCCCACATCCGATGTGGTCGTATCAGCTTGCGTTTACGCACGCGCAGTTCGCCGACGTGGTCGGCTGGCTCACGCTCAATCACGGCGCGCTCGATGTGTTTCTGCATCCGAATACCGGCGACGCGCTGCGCGATCATCGCGACGCGGCGGTGTGGATCGGGCGTTCGTATGAGCTGGTGTTGAAAGCGTTGATGTAGCCGGCGCCACACGCCCTGCGCCCCGGTACGGACCGACCTAGATATTCGAATACGAGCTACACCATCCGCGCGACGCCACCTGTTTGTCGCCGAACAACGTGCAGCCGCCGTACGCATCCGAAGCCTTGCCCTGGAACAGCGAACAGTTCGCGCACGATTGCCCCGGCGCGAAGCTCGGGAATTTCGCCTTGTCGACCTTCGACGCATCCGCGACATAGCCGACCGCCCGCGCCTGCGGATCGCTCTCGCTAATCGTATTGGCGGCAGTGGCACCAAACACGGCGCGGGACAACACGAGCGACGAGCCGACGCCCGCGCTCAGCAGCAGAAATTGGCGACGTGATGTTTTCATTTTCGTGTGGCTCCGGATGGGGACTGGCGAATGCTCAATCGAGAAACCGCGCGAATCGCTCGACCGGTTCGCGTTCGGTTCGCAGCGCGTTGACCGGCGCGCTTTCGTCGGCGAAACCGAGCGACATGCCGCACACGAACTGCTCGTTGCCGGGCAAGCCGAGATGTTCGGCAATCAATCGATGAAACGGTATGAACGCGGCTTGCGGACAGGTATCGAGCCCGCGTCCGCGCGCGGCCGTCATGATCGCCTGCAGGAACATCCCGTAGTCGAGCCAGCTACCGAGCTCGAGGCTGCGGTCGATCGTGAACAGCAGACCGACCGGCGCATCGAAGAAACGGAAATTGCGCGAATGCTGCGCGTGCATGCGCGCCTTGTCACCCTTCCCGATGCCGAGCAGCCCATACATATCCCAGCCGATCTTGCGGCGCCGGTCGATAAACGGCGACAGCCACTGCTGCGGATAGTACGGATATTCCTCGCGATAGAGCGCGTCGCGTTGCGGATCGTCGTAAGCGGCAAGCAGTTCGCGCGACAGCCGCGCGAGCGAGTCGCCGGTCAGCACGTACACCTTCCACGGCTGCGTGTTGGTGCCCGACGGCGACCGGCTCGCGGCTTCGAGAATCGCTTCGATGTCGGCGCGCGGCACCGGTGTCGGCAGAAACGCGCGCACCGCACGCCGCGTCATCAGCGCGGCATCGACAGGATTGGAAGGATTGGCGGGAGAGGGCATCGGCGGATGGCGGCAGCGCCAGCGAAGTGGGTCTGCGACGATTCTAGCGCGTGCCGGTCAAAGCCCGCGCGCAAGCACACAGGTCGCCGGAGCGCGATGATCCGCGCGATGCAATACGTAGTGTGTAATTGACGGAGTGTGGCGGAAAAAGCCGCGCTTACAGCAACCCCAGGCACACGATCGCGACAATCGACCCCAGCCCGAGCATCGCGCCCACGGTCTTGCGCTTGTTCAACTCGGTCCACAACAGCACGCCGGTCAGCGACAACAGAATGAGGCTGCACGCGAACGTATCGATCAGCAGTACCCAGCCGACGCTCAGGCCCACGCCCTTGTGCATGTTCGTCAGCATTGCGGGGAAGGTGTTCTCGCTGCGCTTGACCGTCACATAGTTATTGCCGACCCAGTATTCGGCCGACGTATTCTCACGCGGCGACGCGAAAATCAGTTGCCAATGCTCGGGCTGCATCACGCTACGATCACCCCATGCGACGCGACGCTCGGGCTCCTTCTGCACGCGCCCCGGATTGCCGGCGATCTTCAGTTCGCCCTTCAGCCAGCTGGCAAGCTCGCGCGGCGTTTCCGGCGCCGGTTGCGGCAGCGGCATCTGCACGACCGACACCTGCGGCTCCCAGTCGACACCCTGAGCGGGCCGCCGCGATGATTCAGGAAGAACCCGGTGGTGCCGAACAACAGACCGAGCGCGGCCCCCCCACAACCCGACCCAGCCGTGCACCTTGCGCAGCCATTTGATGAAGGTCGCGCGGCGCGAGCGCTGCTGGCGCGACTTGAGCTCATCGTCATCGAGCCGCCGCAACTCGTGCGCGTCGTTCTCACTGTCCGCGGGCGGCCTCATCGGCATGCGTGGCATTGAGCCGTTGAATCGCGGTGTCCATATCGAACAGCAACGCACGATTCTTCGATCACGAGAAATCTTATTGCGCGTAAGCTTGTTATTCAGCAGAACATTACAGCCCATCTTTCAATTCAATAACGAACCGAAAAAGACGCCGCGCACGCGGAACCACGACTGCGTTTATCCTTTTTACAACACCATCGCCGGCGACACGTTCGCGAGCGTCCTCGTTGCCGGCTATTCCCGTTCCTTTCTGGAGTCGACCCATGCAATACCGCCAGTTCGGCCGCACCGGCCTGACCGTTTCACGCCTGTGTCTCGGCACCATGACCTTCGGGCTGCAAACCGAAGAAGCCGCATCGCACCGCATTCTCGACACGGCCGCGGACGCCGGCGTCAATTTCATCGACACCGCCAACGTTTATCCGCTCGGCGGCGGCGAGAATCTGGCCGGACGTACCGAGGAAATCATCGGACGCTGGTTGAAGGGCAAGCGCGAACGCTTCATCGTCGCGACCAAGGCGGTCGGCAAGGTGGGGCCGGCGGCATGGGATCAGGGCGCGTCGCGCAAGCATCTGCTCGATGCGATCGACTCATCGCTGCGCCGCCTCGGCACCGATTACGTCGACCTGTACCAGCTCCATTCCGACGACGCGAAAACGCCGCTCGACGAAACCCTCGAAGCGCTCGACGTGATCGTGCGAGCGGGCAAGGCGCGCTATATCGGCGTGTCGAACTTTCTCGCGTACCGGCTCGCGCGCGCGTTAGGACGCGCGGACGTGCTGCGCGTCGCGCGTTTCGTGTCGGTGCAGCCGCGCTACAACCTGCTGTTTCGCCAGATCGAGCGCGAGTTGCTGCCTCTGGCCGCCGAGGAGCAACTGGCCGTGATGCCGTATAACCCGCTCGCGGGCGGGCTGCTGACCGGCAAGCACCGGCACGATGCGAAGCCCGCCGAAGGGCGTTTCACCGAAACGGTCGGCAAGGCGGGCGCGATGTATCAGGAGCGCTACTGGCACGAGCGCGAGTTCGAGACCATCGGGCAGCTGAAGGCGATCGTCGCGCCGACCGGCGAATCGCTGACGAAGGTTTCGCTTGCCTGGGTGCTGGCGAATCCGCTGATCACGTCGGCGATTATCGGCGCGAGCCGGGCGGAGCAACTGAGCGATACGCTCGCGGCCGCTGATTTCGTGCTCGATGGCGCGCTCAAGACGCAGCTCGACGAAGCGAGCGTGCAATACCGTTGGGGCGACGCGGCGCGGTAGGCGCGTCAGACGGCGCGCCGTCAACGCCCATAGCGCAGCACGGTGCTCGTCGCGGCGAGCACGTGATCCTTGATCGCCGCGAGAAACGCGTCGCGCGTCAAGCCGGCCGGCAATGCGTCGGGCGGCAGATCGAGCGCATAGATCTGCGCGACGTAGTGATGCGGCACGTCGCCGACCGGCGGACATGGTCCGTAGTAGCCGGGACCGCCGGTGCGGTTCGTGCCGGCGACGCTGCCGTGCGGCGCGGCCTCGCCCGCGGCGAGTCCCATCGTGGTCGGCGCGATGCCGTACACGATCCAATGAACGATGCCCAATCCCTTCGCGCCGTCGGGATCGAAAATCGTCACCGCGAAACTCTTCGTGCCGGCCGGCGCGTTCCGCCATTGCAGTGCCGGCGATACGTTGCCGCCGCCGCAATTGTTGGCGCTCGCGGCGTGGCTGGCATCGAGAGTGCCGCCGTCGGCGAGTCCGGGCGACGACACCGCGAATGCCTGCACCGCATACGCATGCACGCTCGCGTAAGCGAGCACCGCGCAGATGCCGACGGAGAGCAGGCGCCGCGCAAAGTTCAGATTGCTTCGAGTCGTCATCGTGAGTCTCCGTGGCGGGAAGGTCGCACGCTCCTTGTCACCTGAACTTGAACCGCCCGATTTTCTGCGTCGCCTCCGGCAACTGCCGCGTCTCGCGCACCGACAGCGGATGCCACAAGCGCGCGCCGCCCTCGATGCCCGCGTCGTTCGACACGGTCGCCACGTTCGCCGGCAACTCGAACTTGATACGCGCCGCGTTGCCGCCGCCGATCCACAGCTTGTCGTAATTGACGAGCGAATTCAGAATGCCGATCACCTTCTCGACGCGCCGGTTCCAGCGCTTGTTGCCGATCTGCTCGCGCGCGGCCTCGCCGATGTATTCGTCGTACGCGACACCCTTCTTGCTCACCGGATGGTGCGCCAGCTCCAGATGCGGCATCAGCTCGCCGTCGCGGAACATCGCGGTGCCCGCGCCGGTGCCGAGCGTCAGCACGAATTCGAGGCCGTGTCCTTCGATCGCGGCGAAGCCCTGCATCTCCGCATCGTTGATCATGCGCACCGGCAGACCGCCGAGGCGCTGCGCGAGCGAATCCGCGAGCGGGATGTCATGCCAGCCCTCGATGCCGAAGTGCGGTGCGGTCAGGATGCGGTTGTCGCGCACGACACCCGGAAAGCCGATCGAGATCATCGCGGGCGGCGCCTGCTCGATGAGCGGCGCGACCAGTTGCGCGAGCGTGTCCACGAGCTGATCCGGCGTGCACGGATGCGGCGTCGCGACGCGCACGCGCTGGGTCTTCATCTGTCCATCGGCGCCGATGATCGCGGCCTTCAAACCGGTGCCGCCGACGTCGATCGCCAGAATGTTTTCGGCGCCACCTGTCGCCGCGCGCTTCGTCGTGTTCTTCGCTGTGTTCTTCGTTGCGCTCCTCGTCGTACCTTTCGTCGCGCTCTTCGTTGCCGCGCCCTTCTTCGCTGCCGCGTTCTTTCTGCCTGTTGTCACGATATCCCCCGTTGCGTGAATGCGAGTGTTAGCACGTGTGTTGAACTGCCGTGGCATTACTTCTTTTCGACCGTATCGCGTTGCAACGGCCGCCATGCGTGGCCGTCGCGCGCAAGCAGCGCATCGGCCTGCGCCGGCCCTTCGCTGCCGGCCGCATAACCGTGCACGGCAATGGCGCCGCCGCTTTTCGGATGCAGCACATCGTCGACCGCGCACCAGCTCGTCTCGATGCTGTCGGCACGCTGGAACAGCGTCTCGTCGCCCAGCATGCAGTCGTACAGCAGCGTTTCATAGCCGACATTCGCGCGCTCGGCGAAGAAGTCGTTGTAGTCGAACGACGACTGCACCGCGCCGACCTGCATCACGGGTCCCGGTGTTTTAACGTTGAAATCGAAGCTCGTGCCGTGCGCGGGATCGATGCGCAACGTCAACACGTTCGGCGTCAACGCATCGACCGGCGTGTCGCGGAACAGGCGAAACGGCACCGGCTTCAACTGCACCGAAATCTCGGTGCGGCGCGCGGCGAGCCGCTTGCCGGTGCGCAGATAGAACGGCACGCCGGCCCAGCGCCAGTTCTCGACGAACACCCGCGCCGCCGCGTAGGTTTCCGTCGTGCTGTTGGGCGCGACGTCGGGCTCTTCGCGATAGCCGACCCCGGCCGGTCCCTTTTCGTACTGGCCGAATACCACGTCGTCGCGCGTGAGCGGCTGGATCGCGTCGAACAGGTCGGCTTTCTTGTCGCGCACCGCTTCGGCGTCGAACGAATTGGGCGGTTCCATCGCGACCATGCCGAGAAGCTGGAACAGATGGTTCGGCACCATGTCGCGAAACGCGCCGGTCTGCTCGTAAAACCTGCCGCGCCCTTCGACGCCGATCGTTTCCGCCGCCGTAATCTGCACGCTGTCGATATATTCGCGCCGCCAGATCGGCTCGAACAGCGCATTTGCGAAACGCACCGCGAGAATGCTCTGCACGGTGTCCTTGCCGAGAAAATGATCGATGCGATACACCTGCGACTCGTTCGCGCAAGACAGGATATGCGCGTTCAGGTCGCGCGCCGACGCGGCATCGGTACCGAACGGCTTTTCGATCACGAGATGGCGAAAACCGCCGTTCGCGCCGTCGCCTTCTTTCAGCAAACCGGCCTTGCCGAGACGATCGACGATCGGCTTGAAAAAGCGCGCGCCGACCGCGAGGTAAAAAATCACGTTGCCGCTCTGCTGCTGCGCAAGCTTCTGCTTGAGCTGCGCGAACGTATCGTCGGATTCGAATTCGCCCGCCATGTATTCGAGGCGTTGCGCGACCCAATTCCACGCGTTGTCGTCGAGTTTGCCGGCGTGGAACGTGCTGGCCTTGTCGGCGGCGAACTGCTGCAGCGACTTGTGCAGATCCTCCACCCATTCGCTGGTTTCACGCTCGCCGTGATTGACGCCGACGATCTTCATGCCGTCGTCGAGCAGCCCATCCACCGCGAGGTTGTAGAGCGCGGGCATCAGCAGACGCCGGGTCAGGTCGCCGCCGGCGCCGAAGATCACCAGCGTGCACGGCGGCGCCGGCTTCTTGCCGGCCGGCGACGACAGCGCATCGTGCGGGCTCGCGCTGAGCTTGCAGCTACGCGCGGAGGCTGTGTCGGGTTGAGAAGAAGAAGAAGAAGAAGCGGAGGGGTTGGGTGTAGTCGACATGAGATTCACTTGGACCTGGACGAGCCAATGGATACGTGAAAGACCGCGCACGGCCCCGCACAGTTCAATCACGATCATGCAAGCTGTGCGGCATTCCGCTTGTATGACGTATGTAATCTCGCGCGTGAGTGCGACAACCGCGGCCGTGGCGCGCTTACTTCGTCGTCGTGGCCGCGAGTGACGGCGCGGCTTCTTGCGCTGGCGTGGGCGCGGAAACCACGGGAGCCGCCGTCACCCCAGCCCCGGCCGGAATCGGTGCCCGCGCCACCGGCTCGCCCGCCAGCGGCACATTGCCCGAAGCCCCCATCGCGCGCGGCTGCAGCAGCAACGCGACCAATCCGGTCCAGCCGGTCTGGTGCGACGCGCCCACCCCACGCCCGTTATCGCCGTGAAAGTACTCGTGAAACAGAATCAGATCCTGCGAGCGCGGGTCCGCCTGCAATAGCGGATACGTGCCCATTACCGGCCGCTCGCCGTCCGTGTTCTTCAGGAACAGCGTGGTCGCGCGGCGCGCGAGTTCGTCGGCGATTTCGCTCAGCGAGAACTTCTGCCCGGACCCGGTCGGATACTCGACACGAAAATCGTCGCCGTAATAGCGGTGAAATTCATACAGCGATTCGATCAGCAGATAGTTGACCGGCATCCACACCGGGCCGCGCCAGTTCGAATTGCCGCCGAACACGCGCGTGTCGGACTCGGCCGGCAGATATTTGACGCAGAAGCTGTTGCCGTCGTGCTGCAACACGAACGGCTGATCGCGATGGAAACGCGACAGTGCGCGCACGCCATGATCGGAAAGAAATTCGCTTTCGTCGAGCACGCGGCGTAACAATGCCTTCATCCGATGCCCGCGCAGCAGCGACAGCAGCAGCGCATTGCCCTTGCCCGGCTCGTTCCAGCGCGACACGAGCCTCGCGAGATCGGGCCGATGTTCGAGGAACCACACGAGCCGCTCGCGCAATCCCGGCAAACCGCCATGCAAACGCTCCTCGAGCACGTGCACCGCGAAGAGCGGAATCAGTCCGACGATCGAGCGCACGCGCATCGGGAAACTACTGCCGTCGGGCAGGCGCAGCTTGTCGTAGAAGAACTCGTCCTGGCTGTCCCACAGGCCCGTATCGCAGCCATCGTCGCAACTGACGGCTTCCGCGATGTACAGGAAGTGCTCGAAGAACTTCACGCCGATATCGACGAACACGTGGTTCGCATACGCGAGTTCGAGCGCGATGCGCATCAGGTCGAGCGCATACGCGGCCATCCACGCGGTGCCGTCGGCCTGGTCGATATGGCCGCCGGTCGGCAGCGGCGACGAGCGGTCGAAAATGCCGACGTTGTCGAGCCCGAGAAAGCCGCCCTGAAAAATATTGTGGCCGTCGGCGTCCTTGCGATTCACCCACCACGAGAAATTCAGCAGCAGCTTGTGAAAAACGAGTTCGAGGAAATCGCGATCGGCCTTGCCGGTCAGCGCGCGGTCGATCTCGTACACACGCCACGCGGCCCATGCATGCACGGGCGGATTCGCGTCGCTGAGCGCCCATTCGTACGCGGGCAACTGCCCGTTCGGATGCTGATAGCGGTCCTTCACGAGCAGCAGCAGTTGCTTCTTCGCGAACGCGGGATCGATCAGTGCGAACGCCGCCGCGTGAAACGCGAGGTCCCACGACGCGTACCACGGGTACTCCCATTTGTCCGGCATCGACACGATGTCCGCGTTGCACAGATGCCGCCAGTCCACGTTGCGGCCGTGCTTGCGCTCGGCGGGCGGGGGCGGCTGCAACGGATCGCCGTCGAGCCAGCGCTGCACGTCGTACTGGTAGTACTGCTTCGACCACAGCATGCCGGCGAGCGCCTGGCGCTGCACGAGGCGCGCGTCGGGATCGGCGATCTCGTGTTGCAGCGCGCCATAGAATTCGTCGGCCTCGGCGATGCGGCGCGCGAAGACCGCGTCGGCGTCGAACGGTGCGTCGTCGGCAGCGGATTGCGAGCGCCAGCGCAGATACACGACCGAGCGCGCATGGGGACCGAGTTCGAGCGCCGCATGCGCGGCGGCCTTGGTGCCCGCGTCGTGGCGAATCGCGTTCGCGTCGCCGTGCACCAGATAGTCGTTGAAGCCGTCCTTGAACGGACCCGCGCCGTCCATGTTGAACAGGCGCTTCACGTTCGTGTCGTTTTCGCAGAACAGCCACGCAAGCCGCGGCACGTCGGGAGACCATGCGGTCACCACGATCGGCTCGTGCACGTGATGATGGCCGACGAGATGCACCGCGCCGTCATGGTCGGTGCTCATCACGAGCTTCGGCTTGTCCCTGTTCTCTCTCCATGACCACGAGTTGCGCGCCCAGATCTGCGGCAGCACGTCGAGCGACGCGGCCTGATCCGCGCGATTCTCGATCGTCACGCGCATCACGATGTCGTCGGGCGTGTGCTTCGCGTATTCGACCTGCACGTCGAAATAGCGCGAATCCTCGAATACGCCGGTATCGAGAATCTCGTACTCCGGCATATCGCCGCCGCGGCGCGCGTTTTCCTCGATCAGGTCTTCGTACGGATAAGCCGCGTGCGGATACTTGTAGAGCATGCGCATGTACGAATGCGTCGGCGTGCCGTCGAGATAGAAGTACAGCTCCTTTACGTCCTCGCCGTGATTGCCCTGCGAATTCGTGAGGCCGAACAGGCGCTCCTTGAGGATCGGGTCCTTGCGGTTCCACAGCGCGAGCGACACGCACCAGTTGAGCCGGTCGTCGCCGAAACCGGCAATGCCGTCTTCGCCCCAGCGGTATGCGCGGCTGCGCGCATGGTCATGCGGAAAGGAGTCCCACGCGGTGCCATTTGGGCTGTAGTCCTCGCGCACCGTGCCCCACTGGCGCTCGCTCAGATACGGGCCCCAGCGCTGCCAGCGGCCGCAGTCGGCCGAATGCAGCCGGGAACCTTCGATGGTGGCAAGCAGATTGGCGGGGCGCAGCGGGGGCATGAGGGAATCCTTGCAACAGGCCTGGCGAGACGGGACCCACATCGTAGCGCGGTTTACGCGCCGGTGCGCTCCGCCTGGGCCAGCAGGTTCTCGATGCGCAGCAGCTCGCCGAGCGACCACGCCTGGAACGGCGTGCCCGCGGGCGTATGCGGCGCGTCGCCATCGGCGATTTCGGACAGGTGGTCGAGCCCCGCATGGTCGAGATGCGCATACAGCGGATCGAGAAAACGCGCCCGCGCCTGCGCGCGGTTTTCAGCGCTCGCGCCATGCGTGCGCAGCCACGCTTCGACGAACGGACCGATCAGCCACAGCCACACCGTGCCCTGATGATAGGCGCCGTCGCGCGCGAGCGGCGGGCCGCCATAGCGGCCGCGATAGGCGGGATCGGACGGCGCGAGCGAACGCAGCCCGAGCGGCGTGAGCAGTTGCGCTTCGACCTGGCCGAGCACCGCGCGCGCCGCCTCGCCTTCGAGCAGCGGAAACGGCAAGCCGCCGACGGCGAAAATCTGATTCGGCCGGATCGCGCGATCCACCGTGCCCGGCACATGATCGACGTCGACGTTATCGAACAGCGCCTGCGTGTCCGGATCGACGAAACGCCGATGAAACGCGAGCGTCGCGCGCTCCGCCTGCTGCCGCCATTGCGGGTTCCATGCCGACGCGATCCGCAGCGCGTTGATCCACAGCGCCTGCACTTCGACCGGCTTGCCGATGCGCGGCGTGACCACCCAGTCGCCGACTTTCGCATCCATCCACGTGAGCTGCACGCCGGGGATGCCGGCGCGCAGCAGGCCGTCTTCGGCGCAGGCGCCGATGTTGAAGCGCGTGCCGTTCGTATAGCCGGTGAGGATCGCTTCGGCCGCCTGTTGCAAGTGCGCGCGCGTGGCCGTGCTTGCGTGCGGCGTCGCCAGATAGTCGTGCACGGCGACGATGAACCACAGCGACGCATCGACGGAGTTGTATTCGGGCGTGTCGCCGTAATCGGGGAAACGGTTCGGCAGCATCCCTTCGGACAGCGTGCCCGACCATTCGAGCAGGATCGCTTCGGCGTCGGCGAGACGATTCGACGCGATCAGCAAGCCGCGCATCGCGATGAAGGTGTCGCGCCCCCAATCGGTGAACCACGGGAAACCCGCGAGGATCGTGCGGCCTTCGTTGCGCGTGACGACGTAGGCGTCGGCGGAACGTTGCAGGCGCGAGCCGAGCGCGGTGCGGCGTTGCTGTTCGGTGCGCGCAAGCGCGTCGGCGTGCGCGGCGGTTTGGGCTTTATCGCTTGCGTTCTCCGTTGCGGCGATGCCCAACGCGCTCAGGATCATCAGCGCGTCGCCAGCGGCAAGGTTGAAGCTGAATACGCCGGGCGTCGCGAGATCTTCGGTGCAATCGAGCCCGCGTTCCTGCTCGCGCACATAGCAGAAGTTGCGATACCAGTCGGGCGCGTGCGTGTAAGTGCCGTTCGTCGCCGCACGGATGACCGGCAGGCCGCCGTATGGCTGCCAGTTCACGCACGACTGGTCGTCGCTCGCCCGCGCATTGAAGTTGAACGCGGGATTCTCATGATGCAGCGCGTGATAGTCGCGGCCCGACAGCAGCGGCCTGACCTTCAGCACCGGCGCATCGACATCGCCGCCTTCGAGCCGCCAGCGCAGCACCGTTTCGCAGGTCGCCTTGCTGACGAACACTTCGGCTATCACCACCGTCCGCGCATCGACCCGCACGCGCCACGTCGGCCACGGCGCGGTATCGAAGCTGACCACGCTGCCGCGCAGATCCGGATAGATCACGTCGGGCCCATAGCGTTGCATGCTCAACGGATACCGCTGCCCGCCCGCTTCGAGCCACGCCTCCACGCCGTTGACGAGCACCATCCGCCCGCCCGGCGCGCGCGTCGCGGCGAGCAGCAACGCGTGATAACGGCGCGTGCGCAGCATGCCAACCGTGCCCGACGCGAAACCGCCGAAGCTGTCCGCTTCCAGCCATTCGTCTTCGAGCCGCGCGAGGTCGAGAGGTGATTCGATGCGTGTCATGTCATGCGTGCCCATGCAAAAACGTCGTGCACAAGACCATAACGCAGATGTCATAGATGGCGATACCGTGACCGTTGTCCTTCTCGCCACTTTCCATTTACTTTCGATAACCCAACGAATTGACGAAAGTTATGCCACGCGCAAACGTTTCACAATTATTTCTTGAAAGGATTGGAGACTGCATCCGCTTTCACCGAACCGGATGCAGACATGAGAAAGACGAGGCTCATGGCGAGTGCAACCTTGCTTGCACTCGCAACGATGGCGTTGAACGGTTGCGGCGCGGACGACGGATCGTCCGCGAGCACTCCTTCAACGACGAACTCCGCCGCTAACGACGCGGCGCCGCCTCCTGCGACGGCGACGGCAACATCACCGGCGCCTTCGGCAGTCGCCGCGCTTCCCGGCGCTTCCACACCGGGCATCAGCGACGCGGCAAACAGCGCAAGCGCCGCCTCCGACCCGATCGCGCAAAACATGCAGGCCAATCTCGCGGCCGACAGCCAGCAGGTCGCACCGGTGATGCGTTACGCACCCGGCGACAGCGCGAGCAACTAGCCGGCAACCCGGACCCCACGACGAATCCGACGTCCCCCCGGCGCGCGCACGCGCGCTATTCTTCCCCAACGCAGAAGGTGATATCCGATGACATCAACCAGCCGTCGCCGTTTCCTGCAGACCGTGGCTTCATCGGCGGGCGCCGCCGCCGCGATGACCGCCTTGCCCGAGTCGATCCGCAACGCACTGGCCATACCCGCGTTCTCGCGCACGGGCACGATCCGCGATGTCGAGCACATCGTAGTGTTCATGCAGGAGAACCGTTCGTTCGACCACTACTTCGGCCATCTGCGCGGCGTGCGCGGCTATAACGACCGCTTCCCGATTCCGCTGCCGGGCGGCCAGCAACCGGTCTGGTATCAACCGTCGAAGGAAGACCCGACCAAACCGGTGCTGCCGTTCCACCTGAACACGCAGACGACGAGCGCGCAGTGCGTCGGCGATCTCGATCACAACTGGTATCCGACGCATTACGCGATCAACAACGGCGCCTACAACCAGTGGCCGCAGTACAAGACGGACATGACGATGGGCTACCACCTGCGTGGCGACATCCCGTTCCATTACGCGCTGGCCGATGCGTTCACGGTGTGCGACGCCTACTTCTGTTCGATGCCGGGACCGACGCACCCGAACCGAGCGTATCTGATGACGGGCATGGTCGATCCGAGCGGCACGATGGGTGGTCCGCTGCTCGACAACAACGATTTCGTGGACAACGACTTACCGCCGAAGTACCAGTTGCTGTCGTGGACGACCTATCCCGAACGCCTGCAGGCCGCGGGCATTTCGTGGCAGGTCTATCAGCAGGGCCTGACGGGCGCCGATCCGCTGAACGGCAACTACGGCACCAACATCCTGCAGAACTTCACGAACTTCATCGACGCGCAGCCGGGCTCGCCGCTCTATGAGCGCGCGCAGACCGTGCGCACGATCGACGACCTGAAGGCCGACGTGCTCGCGAACCGCTTGCCGCAGGTGTCGTGGCTGTGCCCGCCGGCCGCGTACTCGGAGCATCCGAGCTACACGCCCGCATACGGCGCCGAATACACGTCGCAGATTCTCGATGCGCTGACGTCGAACCCCGAGGTGTGGAGCAAGACGGTGCTCTTCATCATGTACGACGAGAACGACGGCTTCTTCGATCACATCGTGCCGCCGCAACCGCCGACGACGTCCGCGCAGGGCAAGTCGACGGTCACGACCGACGGCGAGATCCACGACGTCGTCAATCCGCTGCGCGGCGGCAGCTATACCGCCGACGGCCTGCCGTACGGCCTCGGCCCGCGCGTGCCGATGACGATCGTGTCGCCGTGGACCAAGGGCGGCTTCGTCTGCTCGCAGGTGTTCGATCACACGTCGGTGATCCGCTTCATCGAAACGCGCTTCGGCGTGCATGAGCCGAACATCACGCAGTGGCGCCGCGCGGTGTGCGGCGACCTGACCACCGCATTCGACTTCCGCACGCCGGACTCGAAGATGCCGCCGCTGCCGGACACGAGCAACTACAAGAGCATCGCCGACAACCAGTGCGCGACCCAGCCGAAGCCGACCGTACCCACGACGCCCGGCCCGGTCGATGCGCAGGAAGCGGGCATCCGTTTCGCGCGCGCATTGCCGTATGAACTGCACGTGAACGGCTCGGCGGATGCGGGCAGGAACACGTTCGAGATCTCGTTCGGCAACACCGGCGACCAGGGCGCGCACTTCTACGTATACGCGTCGAATCGCACCGATGGTCCGTGGCGCTATACGGTCGAGGCGGGCAAGTCGCTCAGCGATACGTTCGATCTGAGCGCGACGAACGGCGTGTATTCGTTCGAGGTGTTCGGTCCGAACGGCTTCGTGCGCAAGTTCGCGGGCAATACGCAGGCGAGCGTGCAAAGCACGCAGAACGGACATGACCGCGGCCACGGACATGGCAATGGCACGCCCGCGAAGCCCGAAGTGACCGCGCAATACGACGTCGCCAACGGCAACGTGTTCCTGAAGTTCACGAACAACGGCGGCGGCATTGCCCGCCTCGCCGTGACCGACAACGCGTACGGCGCGCGCCCGCGCACCGTGCTCGTGCCGGCGCATGCGCATATCGAGGAAGGCTGGGTGCTCGCGTCGAGCCATCACTGGTACGACCTGACGGTGACGAGCAGCGACGACGCGAGCTTTTCGCGCCGCTTCGCCGGTCACGTCGAGAACGGCCGGCCGAGCATCAGCGATCCGGCGGCGGTCGCGCCGGTGCTCGTGGTGAGCTGAGGTTTTCGCTTACGACTCTTGCAGGCTCTTGTAGCGTGATTCGGCATCCCGTTTCGCCCGTGCGGCGGACAGGATGCCGATTTCATTTCATGCCGGTGTTTTTACTTGCATTTGATCTTCAATCGAGCAACGCGAGCACGTCGTCATACAGCGCACGCGGAATCTTCACGCCATCGCGCATGCTGCGCCCGCGCGCATCGAAACGCCGCTGCGAAGGCAGCCGCGCGCCCTGCCCGGTCACCGCGCCGAAGAGCTTTTCGGCGCGCGCCAGCCCCGCCTCGTAGCCATCGCCGAGAAACACCTTCGGATCCAGCGCGATCAGCAGTTCGCCATGACACGGCGTCGCGCCGGCGCCTTCATCGAACGCCTGCGACTCCATGCTCGTGAGATCGCCGATCAACGCGCCGGCCAGCAATTCGATCATCGCCGCCAGCGCCGAGCCCTTGTGGCCGCCGAACGTCTGCATCGCGCCTTGCAGCGCAGCCTGCGCATCGGTGGTCGGCCGGCCTTCGCTGTCGATCGCCCAATGCGAAGGAATCGCCTTGCCTTGCCGCGCATGCAGCTCGATATCGCCACGCGCGATCGCGCTCGTCGCGAAGTCGAACGCGAACGGCTCGCGCCCCGGCCGCGGCCATGCGAACGCGAGCGGATTCGTGCCGAACACCGGCTGCTTACCGCCGGCCGGCGCGACCCAGCTATGGCTCGGATTCATCGCGAGGCCGACGAGTCCTTCACGCGCGATCGCTTCCACCTCGGGCCACAGCGCCGAGAAGTGAAAGCAATGGTTGATCGCCATCGCCGCGATGCCCTGGCGCCGCGCCTTCTCGAGCAGAACCGGCAAGCCGGTTTCGAACGCGAGCAGCGAGAAGCCGTAGTGCGCATCGACCGCGACGATACTCGCCGACACGTCGCGCAACGTCGGCTCGGCCCGCGGATTCACCTTGCCGATACGCAGCGAACGCGTGCACACGAGCAGCCGGTAGATGCCGTGCGAATGACATTCGTCGCGCTGGCCCTGCGTAATCACGCGCGCGATCGCGTCGGCGTGCGCGTCGGACATGCCGTGCCGCGTCAATACACGAAACGACAGGTCGTGGACTTCGTCGAGCGTGAGCACGACATCCGTCGCATCAGCGGTCATGCTGGCTCCTTCGTTCATCGATCGTCGCCGGCATCGAACCGCATCGGCGCGAGCGGCACGCGCATTGACGCAATTCGCGAAAGCGATCGCTCTGACTAGATGCCGACGTCCGGCAGCGACGGACGCGTGGCCACCGCCTTCGCGACGATCTCCTTCACTTCTGCGAGCGTGTCGCCCTGCAGCGCGAGACGCGGCGGACGCGTGACGGCGCTGCCGCGGCCGAGCAGTTCCTCGCACAGCTTGATGCATTGCACGAGGTCGGGACGCGCGTCGAGGTGCAGCAGCGGCATGAACCAGCGGTACAGCGACAGCGCTTCGTCGTAACGCTTCTGCGTGGCAAGCCGGAACAGCGTCTCGCCTTCCTTCGGAAACGCGTTGGACATGCCCGACACCCAGCCTTGCGCGCCGACCGCGATGCTTTCGACCACCACGTCGTCGAGGCCGGCGAACAGCACGAAGCGATCGCCGACCGCGTTGCGCAGATCGATGAAACGGCGCGTATCGCCCGACGAATCCTTGAAACAGACGATGTTCTCGCAGTCCTGCAACGCGATCAGCACGTCCGGCGTGACGTCGTTCTTGTAGATAGGCGGGTTGTTGTAGATCATCACCGGCAGATCGGTGCTGGTCGCGACCGCGCGGAAATGCGCGGCGGTTTCGTGCGGCTTCGCGGAATAGACGAGCGCCGGCATCACCATCACGCCGTCCACGCCGACGCGCGCGGCTTCGCGCACGGTCTGGCGCGCGAACTCGGTCGTGAACTCGGCAACACCCGCGATGACCGGTACCTTGCCGCCGGCGGCATCGCGCGCGGCTTCGATCACCTGCAATTTTTCCGACGTGCTCAGCGACGTGTTTTCGCCGACCGTGCCGCAGACCACGAGGCCCGACACGCCGTCCTTCACGAGATTGCCGACCACGCGATGCGTCGCGTCGATGTCGAGCGAAAAGTCAGGCCTGAACTGGGTGCTGACGGCGGGAAACACACCGCTCCACTGGATAGCCTTGCTCATTGTGCCCCTCTCCTTCAAAACGCCGGCCGCGCCGACACCTGTTGATGTATGGCAACGAGTATCGGCTTTTATCTTCGGGTGGGCTTGGGCTTTTTCGTAGCCGAAAGAGATTAAATCTGCACAATCGCCGGGGCGCAAAATCACCGGACCTGGCCGGGTTTTTGGGTTTGCACCAAGACAGGGTCTGGCTGTGGCGACAACCTCACGTGACGCTTGCGGCACGCACCGATGCCGACTCCGGCACAGGACCCATCCGGGAGGATGTCGTGGCCACGAGGCGTGGCGTCCCGCATGCCGCGGCACGCCCGCCTCGCTCGATCAGGCGCCGAGCAGAACCCCCGTCCTGATCGGCCGCGTGCCCGTCACCCGGCCGAGCGGCGCGCCGGCCGTGACGAAGCGGATCGCGCGCCGCATATACAGCACCCCCTCGGTCTGACTGACGATCGTGGTCGTCTCGTCGGTCAACGGATCGACGATATCGAATAGCGGCTGGCCGACGCGAATCGTGTCGCCGATCTTCGCGCGGTGCACCAGAATCCCGCTCACCGGCGCATAGAACTGTTCGCTGCCCGCGAGCGGCGTCGCGGCCGACCGCAACGCTGGCAACGGTTTCGCTTCGCCGCGAATCGCGCCGCGCCACACGAGGTAATCGACGATCGCATCGGCGTCCTGCTGCGCGACTTCGTACGACACGTCGCGCTGGCCGCGGCACTCCACCGTCACCGCGATCGAGCCCGTGGGCACCGGCTTGTCCGCGGGCATCTGCTGCTGCAACGTCCACCACAGCAGGCTATGCGTTTCGTCGAACGCGCCGCCGCCCGAGTCCGTCGCGAGCAGCGACGCCTGCGCGCCGAGGTAGCGCGACAACGGCTCGAATTCCGGCCATGCCGCTTCGCTCGTGTACAGATGCATCGCCGCTTCGAGCGAGCAATGCAGATCGATGACGACGTCCGCGTCGAACGACAGCTTCAGCAGCGCCAGTTGCAGTGACTCGAATTCGGTCAGCGGCTTCTGCTGCGCGAGTTCGGCCGCGACCAGCCCGCGCACGATGCGCCGGTTTTCGTTCGCGTCGGAGCCCAGCGCTTCCTTTGCATGTGCGACCAGCTTCGAGAATTGCACGAAATGCCGGTTGAAGTTCTTGCCGCTGCCGAGATCGAAGCGGCCGAGAAACTGGCCCAGCACGTACTGGCCGAGCCCGACCGGATTCGCGACCGGCACGAGCACGATTTCCGCGTTCAGCGCGCCGGTTTTCTCGAGTTCGAGCAGACGGCGCCTGAGCAGCACGGTGGTCAGCATCGCCGGCGTTTCGTCGGCATGCAGCGACGCCTGGATATAGATCTTCTGGCCGCCGTGGGTGTCGCCCGCGGGACCGAAATGAAAGGACACCAGTTCGCGGTGCGTGCCGATAGCCGGCGAGAGAAGCGGAATCGATTGCCTGTTCATGAACGGAAAGTCGCAATAGGAAAGTGGGACGTGGGGATCAGTTGCCGTACGGATCGAAGTCGAAGTACTTCTTCGCGATCCGCGCATAGGTGCCGTCTTTCAGCATCGACGCGATCGCCGCGTTGATCGACGCCTGCACCGCGGTTTCATCCTTGCGCAGGCCGATGCCGACGCCGCGATCGCCCATCGACAGCGGCTCGCCGACGAACGCGAAGCCCTTGCCCGCCGGCGTGCGCAGAAAGCCGTAATCGGCTTCGACCGTGCCGAGCAATGCGCCGTCGAGCCGGCCGTTCTGCAAATCGGCGAACACTTCGTCCTGGCTCTTGTAGGCCACCACGTGCGCGCCGAGCGGCGTCCAGTTCTTCAGCGCATAGCCCTCGAACTGCGTGCCCGACTGCACGCCGATCTGCTTGCCGGCAAGCCCGGCGGCAGTGGGCGCGAGCGTCGAACCTTGCCGCGCGATCAGCCGCGACTTGAACTGGAACAGCTTCGACGAAAACAGAATCTGCTGCTCGCGCTTCTCGGTGATCGCCATCGAAGACAGCACCGCGTCGATCTTGCGCGCCTGGAGCGCCGGAATCATCCCCGAAAATTCCAGCTCGACCCACTGGCAATGCGCGTGGATGCGCCGGCAAATCTCGTTGCCGAGATCGACGTCGAAGCCCTTGAGGCTGCCGTCGGGCGCCTTCGAGTCCATCGGCGGATAGGTCGGGTCGATGCCGAGGCGCAACGTGTTGGCGTCGGCGGCGAACGCGCCGCTGCTGAAGGTCAGCGCGGCGCAGAGAATCGTCAGCGGAATTTTCATGGAAACCGGGTGTGGGCGGATGGGGACAGCGCAATCCTATGCCGCCACCGCGCCTTAAAGAAGCCCCGTTCGGACTATCATGATCACTTTTACCGATCACCGAACGACAACGTCATGGCATTGACGATTTCCCAACTGCGCGCGTTCACCGCGGTCGCCGAGCACGGCAGCATCCGCGCGGCGTCGCGCGCGCTCGGCATCGCGCAGAGCGGCATCACGCAGCAATTGCAGAATCTCGAATCGATGCTCGGCGCGACGCTCTTCACGCGCACGAATCGCGGCATCGCACTGACCGCGCTCGGTCAGCGGCTGTTGCAACGGGCCAGCGCGATCCTCGGCGAATGCGAGCGCGCCGAGCAGGACGTGCGGCAGTTGCGCGGCGACTACGCGGGCGAAGTCACGTTCGGCATGACGACCGAGCCGCTCGTCGACGCGTTCGCGCCGGTGCTGATGGAATTTCGCGCGCGCTTCGAGCGCGTCGCCGTGCATCTGCGCACCGGCACGTCGCGCATGATGATTTCGTGGATCCGCGAAGGCACGCTCGATTTCGCGGTCGCGCTCGTGTCGAAGCAGACCGATACCGCCGATCTGTCGGTCACGCCGCTCTATCCGTCCGATCCGGTGATCGTGTGCCGCAAAGGGCATCCGAAGGCGCGTGCGAAGTCGCTTGCCGAGCTTGCCGATTGCACATGGGTGACGACACGCTCGCCGAATCTGACCGAGGAGCCGCACGTCAACCGGCTGAGCCACCTATTCGACAGTCACGGGCTGCCGCCGCCGAGGATCGTCGCGACCGTCGAGGGGCTGTACGAAACACTGCATCTGGTCGGCGCGACCGATTGCCTGTCGCTCGAATCGTCGGTCGTCGCGAGGCGCGGGCCGTTCGCGGACGTGCTCACGACGATTGCGGTGCGTGAGCGCGGCGTCGAGCAGAACGTCTGCCTGCTGCAACGCGCGGCGATTCCGTTGACGCCGGCCGCGCAGGAATTCGCGACGATGATCGCGTCGTACACGCGCACGGTGCGGGCGCGTTGAGCGCCGGCAGTGACGCGGCAATCAGGCCGACGTTTCGAGCGCCAGCAATTCGTCGATGCGCTGCCTGCGGCGGATCAGCCGCGCGCCGCCATTCTCGACCAGTACTTCCGGAGCGAGCGGCCGGCTGTTGTAGTTCGATGACATCGACGCGCCGTACGCACCCGCGTCGTGAAACACGATGAAGTCACCCACTTCCGGCGCGGGCAGCGCGCGGCTCGTGACGACGCCGCCTTCGGCCTGCGTGAACACATCGCCCGCTTCGCACAATGGACCGGCCACGCTGAACGAGCCGACGGGCGCGTCGCTCGGCGTGCCGTCGGGCTTCAGCACGCTCATCTCGTGATGGCTGCCGTAAAACGAGGGCCGCACGAGATCGTTGAAGCCCGCGTCGATCAGCGCGAATTGCCGCGACGGCCGCCGGCTCAATGCCTGCACTTCGGCGACGAGCACGCCCGCCCGCGCGACCAGAAAACGCCCCGGTTCGATCTCGAGCCGCACGCTATGCCCGGCATGCGCTTCGATGCGCCGGCGTGCGTCGTCCCACAGCCTGAAGTAATGCGCGGTATCGACGCGCGGCTCGCCGTCGCGATACGGCACCGACAGGCCGCCGCCTGCTGAAATCGCCTCGATATCGTGATCGAGGCCGATCACCGCATCGACCATCGCTTCGCAGACGCGCGCGAGATGCGTGTAGTCGACGCCCGAGCCGATATGCATGTGCAGGCCGACCAGCTTCAGCCGATAGCGCCGGATGAGATCGAGCGCGCGCGGCACGTCGTCGCGCCAGATGCCGTGCTTGCTGTGCTCGCCGCCGGTGTTGGTCTTGTTGCTGTGGCCGTGGCCGAAGCCGGGGTTGATACGCAGCCACACGCGATGGCCTTCGTGCGCGTGCCGGCCGAGCCGTTCGAGCATGTCGAGCGAGCCGGCGTTGACCGTGATCCGCTGGGCAAGCACTGCGGCAAGGGTCGCGTGATCGAGCACATCGGCGGTAAAGACGACGCCGTCGGCGGCGTTTGTCGCGGGTTGAACCGCGAGTTGGGCCGCGGTGTCGGCCTTGAAGCCCGCGGCAAAACTGCGCGCGAGTTCACCGACGGACACCGCATCGACCACCACGCCCTCGTCGCGCATCAGCTTCAGGATATGCACGTTCGAACAGGCCTTCTGCGCGTAGCGGATCGTGTCGAAGCTGTGCAGTTCCGCGATGCGTCGACGGATTGCGCCGGCGTCATAGACCCACAGCGGCGTGCCATGCTGGCGTGCGAGTTCGGCGAGCTGGTGCGGATCGAACGGTGTCACGATGGTTTCCATGTCGAAGCCTGGCGGCGCATTGCATTGCGATAGCCGCCATGATGCGGCGCAGCCATCATTCAGTAAAATACCAATTTCTTGCTCACCTATTCATTCCTGATATAGGCCTGACCATGGCGCTCACGCACCGGCATATCGAAGTCTTCCGCGCGCTGATGACCGCGGGCAGCGTCACCAAAGCGGCCGACATGCTGTTCACGTCGCAGCCCACCGTGAGCCGCGAACTCGCGCGCATGGAACAGAGCATCGGCTTCGCGCTGTTCGAGCGCGTGCAGGGCCGGCTGCGCCCCACCCAATCCGCGTTGACGTTGTTCGACGAAATCAGGCGCGCCTATGTCGGGCTCGAACACGTCGCATCGACGGCGGCCGCGCTGCGCGAATTCAAGGGCGGCCAGCTTTCCGTGATCGCGCTGCCGGTATTCTCGCAATCGATCCTGCCGGCTGCGATCAAACGCTTTCACGACATGCAAGCAGGCGTGAGTGTGTCGATCGCGACGCAGGAGTCGCCGTTTCTCGAGGAATGGCTGACCGCGCAGCGCTACGATCTCGGCCTGACCGAACATGGCGCGCCGCCGCCCGGCACGCGTCTGACGCCGCTGCTCGCAGTCGATGAAGTGTGCGTACTGCCCGACGGACATCCGTTGCTCGCGAAACGCGTGATCGGCCTGAAGGATTTCGCGGATCAGGCCTTTATCAGCCTGTCCGCGAACGATCCGTACCGGCTCCAGATCGACGAAGCGTTCGCGCAGGCCGGCATCGCGCGCCGCCTGCTGATCGAAACGCCGGGCGCGGTCTCCGTATGCAACTGCGTGCGGCAGGGCCTCGGCATCGCGATCGTCAATCCGCTGACCGCCATCGACTTCGCGGGCCGCCATCTGCATATCCGGCCGCTCGCGCTGTCGCTGCCGTTTCGCGTGAGCGTGATTCATCCCGAGCACCGGCCCGCGCATCCGCTCGCGCCCGCGTTCGTCGGCGCGCTGCAAAGCGAAGCCGCCGCGCTGCGACTACAATTGAAACGCCATTCCGGGCCGGGACGGTAACAGCAGTTTCGGCGGTCATAAGCGCCGCACGACGCGCGCTCCCGCAAACCGCCGTCCATGCCGTCCGCCGCGCGGCCCAGGCACGCTTCACGCTGACATCATCACCCGCACACCGATCACCGACGCGCCGCGCACACCGCGCGGCCGCGCCGTATCGGAGTCGTCAAACGTCGTAGACCATCAACAGGAGTTGCCCAAATGATGAATCGAGACAATCCCGTCTGGCTGATTACAGGCTGTTCCACCGGCTTCGGCCGCGAGCTCGCGAAGCTCGTGCTCGAACGCGGCTGGCGCGCGGTCGTCACCGCGCGCGATGCGTCGAAAGTGAAGGACATCGCCGAGGGGCACGGCGAGCGCGCATTGGTGCTGCCGCTCGACGTGACGAATCGCGCGCAGATCGATAGCGCGGTCGAGCAGGCAAAGCGCCATTTCGGCCGCGTCGACGTGCTCGTCAACAACGCGGGCTACGGCTATCTGGCCGCGATCGAGGAAGGCGAGGACAGCGAAGTCCGCGCGATGTTCGAGACCAACGTGTTCGGCCTGATCGACATGACGAAGGCGGTGCTGCCGATCATGCGCGCGCAGCGCAGTGGCCTGATCGTCAACGTGTCGTCGATTGGCGGCATTGCGAGTTTCGCGGCGACCGGCTACTACCACGCCACGAAATACGCGGTCGAAGGGCTGTCGGAATCGCTCGCGCTGGAGGTGAAGCCGCTCGGCATCGGCGTGCTGATCGTCGAGCCGGGGCCGTTCCGCACCAACTGGGCGGGGCCGTCGATCAAGCAGTCGGCCACGCTGATCGACGCTTACGCGCCAACGGCCGGCGAGCGCCGCAAGCAGACCGAAGCGCGCAGCGGCAACCAGGCGGGCGACCCGGTGCGCGCCGCGCAGGCGATCATCGATGCCGCGCTGTCGGACCAGCCGCCGCTGCGTCTGCTGCTCGGCAAGGCCGCGCTCGAGCTTGCCTATAAAAAGCTCGATTTCATGCGCGGCGATTTTGACGCGTGGAAGGCGACGACCGAGGGCGCGGATTATTCGCAAGGCGCGGCGTGAGGGAGAGGTGATCGGCGCTGGGGCTGCGCGGCGCTGAGCCCCTGAGCTTCCGAGCCGTTGAGCCGTCCGAAGCCCGGCGTTTTCCGCCTACGCGCCGCGCCGTTTCAAAACTCGACCAGCGCGAAATCTTCCTTGCCCACGTCGCACAGCGGGCAGCGCCAGTCGGCCGGCACATCGGCCCAGCGCGTGCCCGGCGCGATCCCTTCCTCGGGCAAACCGGCCGCTTCGTCGTAGACCCAGCCGCAGATCACACAGACCCATTGCCTGAAATCGTCGGCTGCAGCCACGGTAGCGGACGCCGCCGCGGCCACGTCTTCCGCGGGCGGCGCGGCAGTCCGCGGCGTCGCGTCGAGACTGACGACGAGCGGCGCGACCGTGCCGCTGCCGGTCCCGGCGAGCCGCGCCTGCAGGCTTTCGAGCAGGCGCTGCGCCTCGTCCTGCGTCAGATCGATCCAGTACGGATCGCCCGCGCCGTCGTTGAGCCGCTCGGGGGAAAACTGGATTTCTACCGCTACGCCCTTCTTGTACATGGCAATCGGAATATCGGGGAGGCCGGTGCGTCAGCGCGCCTGGACCAGCAGATTCAGCGCGATCGACACGATCAGGGCCGCGCCGCCGACGAGGCCGAGCAGTTGCAGCAAAGTGAGGGATTTACGCGAGCTGGAAGGGGTGTGTTGCGTGGTCACGGGCGTTTCTTGAAGTTCGGAAAAAGCGCAATGGTACACGGGCGCGGATGACGCGCATGTCGATTGGCGCAAACTCGCGCGCAATAAAGTACCGGGCGACATTATCGCCGCTCGGGCGCGGCGCATTGTCTACCGTGAGGAGATGGATTAATTCCCGGCGAGGGGGAAACCTGCGCGGCCGGCGCTGTATCGCAGGCAGGACCGGCGCGCGACGCCGGTCGCAAACTACCGCCCGCGCTCAGGTCTTCGCCAGCGGATTGCCGTGGCGCGAATCCCAGAAGCGGATCACCGCGGTGTCGCCCGTACCCGCGCCCACCACCTGATCCGGCGCGCCGCATTCGCGCAGCAGCGCGCGCAATTCGTTGATGACCGGAAATACCTCGTGATTCCAGTCCGCGCCCTGCGAATCGTGCGCGCGCTGCTCCGCCTCGACGATCTCGCGATCTTCCTTGAAGATGCGCTCGGTGAACCACACCAGCAGCGGCCACGCGAGATGCATCACGCCCGGAATGCCGGGCTTGCGGATCGACAGCAGCCCGAACGTACGGTTGGTGCGCTGCTCGCGATCGAGCGGCACGTAGACGATCCACAGATCCATCACCAGCGTCTGCTCGGCATTGCGAATCTGCAGCGTCTGGTACGGATACCCGGTGCGGATCGTCATCACGTCCTTGTCGTTGTCGCCGCCGCTCTTGCGGCTCTGGCCGAACACGATCGCCTCGCCGATCGGCTGCTGGCCCTCCATGCGCGCGAACGTGTAGTCGACCTCGACCCAGCCCTCGCCGCGCCGCCGTCCGACCGACCGCGCGCGCATCTTGCCCATCTGCCGGCGATGCAGGAACTGATGGTTCATGTCCATCAGGTTCTCGTGCATGAACGAGTAGTGGCAATTGACCGCGCGGCCGAAGCGGCGCGTCTTGTACTTCGGGTCCGACACCGAGCCGAAACTGGGCAGCGGCCGCTGTTCGGCGAGCGCGGCGTCGCCCGGAAACACGAAGATCAGCCCCTCGATTTCCCGGCACGGATACGAGCGCACGCCGTTCGGCAAACGGTCGCGGCCCAGATACGGCACGTCGATGCACTTGCCCGAGCAGTCGTAGGTCCAGCCGTGATAGCCGCAGCGAATCGATTCGCCGTCGACGACACCCTGATGCAGCGGCACCTGCCGATGCGCGCAGCGGTCCTCGAGCGCGAACACGTTGCCGCTTTCGGTGCGCGCGAGCACGATCGGATCGCCGGCGAACGTCACGCCATGCGTCTTGCCGCGCTTCACTTCATGTGACCACGCGAGCGGGTACCAGTAATCCGGATGAATGCCGACGCGGCGCAGATCGCGCACCGGCGCGCCGTTCGCCGCGTGCGTCTGTTCGCCGGTTTGCGATGCGGAAGAAGCGGAGGAAGCGGGATTCTGCGACGCCGTCTCGGAAGGCGCCGCGGCGACGGCTGCGTCGGCGATATCCTGTTCGAGCGGGGGGACAGCATGCATAGGTCAAGTCTCCGTGCGCGAGCGAATAGAAGGAGGTTGCCGCCTCGCACGTCGAACGTCGAACGTCGAGGCCGGCATCGTCGCCAGTCTACTCGAAGCAGCGCCGCCTGGGTCCGCCCGCGGTCCGTACGACGTGCCGCCGCGCACGGTGCGCAGGCGCGCGCGCCTGGGCGTGAAGGAGCTACCTTCGCCGCGCGCGTGCCACGGAAAAAATGACCTGGATGCGACGCTCAGCGGTCGTCGCCCGCGACGAGTCCGGAGCGGCGTTGCACACCCCACGCGCTGCCGCCGCGTAAAAAATGCAGCCAGCCGAGCGCCGCGCCGAGATGGCGCACAAGCTGGAACGAGAACGGCTCGGCGAGCGCCGCGAGCATCGCCATGCCGAGGCTGTTGCCGCTGCGCTCGCCGGTCCAGCGCCGGTACAGATGGATACTCCACAGATAGAACGCGAGATCGATCGCCGTTTTCAGGCCGATCACGCTGAAGATCGATACGACGATCGCGCCGTGCCCGCCGAACAGGAAGCCGAGCAGCAGCCCGAACGCGGTCAGCCCGTAGATCGGCTGCATCGTGTCGAACGCCTTGACCGGCAGCATCAGCGTGCCGAGCGTGCCGTAGCGCGAATTGCCGGTCATGTCGCGGTTCCAGTACTGCGTTTGCAGGAAGCCCGCGAACCAGCGGCGGCGCTGCCGCAGGAAGCTCGCGAGGTTGCCGGGCGCGTCGGTGCGCGCATGCGCTTCGCCGACCACGCGCACGTCCCAGCCGAGGCCGTGATCGACCGAGTAGCGGCGCAGCCGGTGAATCAGCTCGTAGTCTTCGACGAGGCACTGCGGATCGAAGCCGCCGACGTCGACGAGCGCGTCGCGCCGGAACGACGCGAACGCGCCCGAGATCAGCAGCAGGCTGTCCGCGCGCATCCACGCGAAACGCGCGATGAAATTGCGCATGTACTCGTAGGTCTGGAACCACTGGAACACGCGGCCCGACACCGACTTGCCGCAGACCGGCACGAGAATGCCGGCCGCCGCGACCAGCTTCGGCTCGCTCGCGAACGCGGCGCGCATCGCGTAGGTGGCGTCGTCGTCGAGCAGCGTGTCGGCGTCGACCGTCATCACCGTTTCCGTGGTCATCACGGTGATCGCGGCGTTCAGCGCGCGCGCCTTGCCGCCGTGCGGCACGCGCAGCCAGAACAGGTTCGGATAAAGCGCGCTCGGCGCGCTCAGCACGCCCTCGGCGGCGGGTGCGAGGCCGAAGCGTTCGGTGAGCAGTGCGCCGGTGCCGTCGGTGGAGCCGTCATCGGCAATGACGATCTGCGCCGGGCCGTGCGTCTGCCGCAGCAACGCGGCGAGCGTCACCGGCAGCACCGCCGCCTCGTTATGCGACGCGACGATCACGCCCATGTCCGGCAATGCGCGCCGCTCGTAGTCGGCTTCGAGTGGCCGCGCGCGGCACATCAGCGGCAGTGACTTCCACGTGACGAACGCGAGCAGCAGCGTGTCGTACACCACATACGCAATCCCGGTCGACCACGCGAGCGCGCCGCGCAGAAAGAACGCGCGCGCGAACAGCAGCAGCCACAGCACGACGACGCTCGCGTGAATCAGCGTGCTCGACAGCGTTGCGCGACGCGGCAGGATGCGCGGCGATGTGAGAGCGAGTGCCTGTTCGAGAGTCTTCTTCAAAGCGATTGCCGGGTTCGTCGAGGTTGCGGTTGGAAAGCGGATGCGCGGATGTGTTCGATGCGTCGGTGCATGAGTAAAAACTGCGCGGTGCTTCACGGCTTCATGCGCTTCAATACCGACTTGCGATCGATCCACTCATGCTTGAGCGCGCCGCCGATATGCATCGCCAGCAACGCATAGAGCGCATAGCCGAGCCACGTGTGCAGCGCGCCGAAGCGATCGTGCAGGCTCTCCTTGAGCGTCGGATCGAGATTCATCACGTAGCCGATGCGCGGCCACTGGAACAGGCCGAACCAATGCATCGGATGCGTGGCCGCGTCCTTCCACGCGGAGTCGTGCAGCCAGCCGGACAGCGGCAACGCAATCATCAGCAGATACAACGCGAAATGGGCGAGATGCGCGGCGACCCTCTCCCACGACGGAAATTCGCGCGGCAACGGCGGCGGCTTGTGCGACACGCGCCACAGAATGCGCAGCAACGCGAGTCCGAGCACCGTGATGCCGATCGACTTGTGCGTATCGATCACCGGACGCACCCAGTCGTCGGGCAGCGAATCCGCGCTGAGCCCGAGCGCGACGTTGACGATCATCAGCAGCGCGATCAGCCAGTGCAGCGCCATCGCCGTGCGCGTGTAGCGCTGCGGCGGCGCCGCGGTCGAATCGGTCAGGGAGTCCGCACGAGTGTTCATGGCTGTTCTGTCCGCGATAGCAATGAAGGCTGCGAAAGCTGTTTGAAAATCCGGTTGCGTGGCGCGGACCGCGCCCGCTGCGCGAACCACGGTGCCGCCTGTGTCAGGCTAACGCCCAAGTGTGCCTCTTTATTCCTCGAAGCGCTTAACGCGCATGTTTCAGTGTGTTTCGGGCATCGCGTCATGCATGACTCAGGGGCGCACTGAGGGGCGCACCGAGCGGCCGCCGCGCGATCAATGCGGTAGATTCGATCCGCTCGTCGAACCAGCCGTCACCGGTTGCATGAGCATCGAGTAGCTGGTCGATGCGCGCGAGCAGTTCGTCGAGCCGCGCGCCGAGCCGCTCACGCGACAGACTCGACATCGACAGCGGCCGCGCACGCAGTGCTGCGGCCGACACGCGCCGCGTCTCGACGACCGCAATACGCTCGAGCGCCGCAAACGCCGACTTCGCGAGGACCGCCTCATGGTCCTCCCAGCCTTCGGTCTTGCGCTGCATGCGCGCCGGATCGTCGCTCCCGTATTCCTCGATCAGCGCGCGATAAGGCGCGAGCCATGCAATCGGCGCATCGGTGACGAGCGACGTCGAAAACAGCGCGACCGCGCCGTGCGGCTCGATCAGCGCATCCAGACGCGCGAGCGTGTCGGGCCGGTCCATCCAGTGAAACGCGCGGCCGATCACCGCGAGCCGGAACTGCCCGAGCGCGGGCGACAGATCGTACGAACTGCCGTTGCGATACGCGATGTTCGGCGCGAGGCCCGCGCCGAGGCCTGCCGCGATGCGCAGCATGTCCTCCCCCGGATCGAGCGCGAGCCCCGCGCCGACCCACGACGAAAACGCCAGCGACAACTGCCCCGGCCCGCAGCCGAGATCAAGCAGCCTGTGCGAGCCGCGCAACTCGCACGACTGCGCGACGCGGCGGATCAGTTGCGGAGAATACGCGGGGCGGCCCATCAGATAGTGGGCAGCGTTGTCCTTGAAGCGGTCGGGGACGAAGGGGATGGGAGCGGTCATGGCGGTTCCGTCCGGTGGCACTGATGGCGAAGAAGGGACAAGACGTAGCGTGCGAGTGCCTATTATCGGCGCTGCCGCGGCCGCGATGCAGTTTCGCCGGCGGCGCCCGTCTCCGTTGCGATCAGGAAAGGCACGCTGAAAACCGAATGAAAGGATGACGCGTCCCGTCCTGGCGGTTCCTTTGGCGGCTCCCTTGGCGACGAGTCGGCATTGTCGAAACGTTGGACATGTACCACCGGCTCGTCAACAATCCGGATTCCGGCGACGTGCGCACCGGCCCGTGCCGGACATCAGACGGGCCACGCATGCGGCACTTGCCACCACCCAGGGACGTGATGCCATGACTCTCCGCGACGCCATTCCGATTCTCCGCATCTTCTCGGTCGAGAAGGCCTACGAGTTCTATCTCGACTATCTGGGCTTCACGCTCGAATGGGAGCATCGCTTCGCCGATGATTTACCGCTCTATGCGCAGGTCAAACGCGGGAACGTCGTTTTCCACCTGAGCGAACATTACGGCGACAGCACGCCCGGCTCCGCGGTCTTTCTGCCGGTCGACGATATCGACTCGCTGCATCAGGAACTGCAAGCGAAGCAGTACACGTATGCACGGCCCGGTGTGGAAACGGTCGATTGGGGACGCCAGATGCGGATCGCCGATCCGTTCGGCAACCATCTCTGTTTTTGCCAGCCTGGGTGAGCGGCCGCCCACGAGTGGCGCCGCGGCCGCGACGCTAAAAGAAGCTCAGCGCGTCGGCTTGCGCCGCTTGCCCGACGCATTCTGCGTGCCCGATGCGCCCGATGTGCCCGACGTACCGCAGATCAACGCGACACCGGCCTGCGCCGTCGCTCGCAGCGAATCGCGCGAATCGCCGGCGCGCGAGCGCAACGCGAGGCTGTGCAGAATCGCCGATGCGACTTTCGCGAGCAGTGCCGGATTCGCCGACGCATCGAGTTCGCCTTCCGCTTGCGCGCGCTGGAGCCGCCGCTCGAACGCGGCGTCGAACGTAGCGAGGCCGCTCGCGAGCTTGCCGCGTACTTCGGCGTCCGCTCTCGATTCCACTACCGCCGTGCCGATCAGAAAACAGCCGCGCGGCACCTCGCCGGGCGGAAGATAAAGCGCCAGCGCCCCGTCGTAGACGGCCAGCAACGCGTCGGCCAACGGACGATCGCCGTGCAGCGCGGTTTCCATCGCATTGCGGCCGACTTCGACGTATCGATCGAGCGTGTCGAGATAAAGCGCGTGCTTGTCGCCGAACGCGCCGTACAGACTCGGCCGGTTCATGCCCGTCGCCTCGCTCAGCGCATCGAGCGACGTGCCGGAGTAGCCGCCGTGCCAGAACGCGTCGCGCGCATCGTTCAACGCCTGACGCGAATCGTAGTTGCGAGGCCGCCCACGCGGCCGCTTTTCATTTTTTGTACCGGTATGCATAAAAATATCTGGCGCCGTTGATTTTTGTTCACTATAGTACAAAAACATTTTCGACGATGGGGCCATCAGCATGGAGCTTTACTTTTCGCCGCTCGCCTGTTCGCTCGCCACGCGCATCGCGCTTTACGAGGCCGGCACCGGCGCGCGCTTTATCGAAGTCGATATGAAATCGAAGCGCTTGCGCGACGGCGCCGACTTCTATCCGATCAATCCGCTCGGCCAGGTGCCCGTGCTTCGTACCGACGACGGCTGGCTGCTGCGGGAAAACACCGCGATCCTGCCGTATGTCGCCGACGCGTTTCCGGCCGCGCGGCTCGCGCCGAAGGCCGGCACCCCGGAACGCGCGAAACTGCAGGAGTGGCTTGGGTTCATCAGCACGGAGCTGCATAAGGCCGTGTTCGTGCCGCTGCTCGATCCGCTCGCGCCGGACGAGGTTCGCAGCTATACGCGCGAGAAGGTGGCGTTGCGTTTGAATCTGCTCGAGCGGCATCTGCACGAGCGCGAATTTCTGCTGGATCGCTTTACGGTGGCGGATGCATATCTGGTCACCGTGCTGAACTGGGCGCGCTATAGCGGCGTCGAGCTTGCGCAGTGGCCGGCGGTGCAGGCGTATTACGAACGCATCGCGCGCCGGCCTGCCGTGCAGAAGGCGTTGGCCGAGGAGTTGGCGCTTTATCGCGAGGAACAGCAGAGGCGGAAAGCGGAGACTGCCTGATTGAAGACGCCTGCTAGCTCAATCGCAAGCTTCGCAACACGTCCAGAACATGCCGCGTGGGACGCTCCGGCGCCCCCGCACGGTATGCAAGCCCCAGTTGCCGCCATAGCGGCGGACGCAGCGCACGCGTGACCATACGCGCGTCGGGAGCCGCGCTGCCGGCCTCCTGCGGCAGCAGCGCCGCGCCGTATCCCGCCGCCACCAGACTCCTGATGGCATCCGTATAGTTGAGCTGGATCCGCGGCGTCGGATGTTGGCCCGCGGCGCTGAACCATTCGGTCGTCAAACGCGCGAGCCGGGTGCCGGAGTCGTTGAGGATCAGCGGTCTGGCGGCGATCCATTGCGGCGTGACGCGAGCCGGACACTGCCAGCTTGCCGGCATGAACGCGACGACGGGATCGCGGCGCCATCGTTCGATCGAGAGTCCTCTGACCGGCGCTTGAGGCAGCGCCACGATACCCACGTCGAGCGATTCGTCCATCAGTCTGCCGAGTGTTTCCTGAGAAGTCAGCACGGCGATCTGCACGTCGATTCCGGGATGCTCCGCGGCCAACTTCTCCAACGCCCGCGGTAGCAGGTTCGCTATGGCCGCGGTGGACGCGCCGAGCCGAACGCGGCCGCCCAGACCCTCCACTTGCCGCCGCACATCCTCGAGCGCCTGCTCGGCCTGGGTCAGCAGTTGACGGGCATAGGCAATCAGCGACTCGCCAATCGCGGACGGCCGCACCTGCCCGCGCTTGCGCGACAACAACGGAGCACCGACGCGGCTCTCGAGATCGGCAATGTGCAGACTCACCGTTGGCGGAGCGAGATGAAGCACACGTGCTGCCTCGGCGAAGGAGCCCAGGTCGGCAATGACAACGAGGGTGCGCAAGCGATCGAGGCTGATTTCTCTCATTGGGATAGCGTCGGTCAGAAAAACTGAATTTACCAGTCAGTAAACTCAACTTTTCCAATCTTACGCGCGGATGGAAGATGGTGACGCGGGTTTCTTCAACGTGAACTGTCAAAGGCCATCGGCATGAATCCATCCTCCATTCGCAGCGCTGAATCCCGGCGGGATTCGCACGGACACGAAGCCATTACCGGTGACGATGCAAGGCCGTGGCTGATCGGCCTGGCCGTGACTGCCGCGCTGCTTGCCACCCTTGTCGGCGGCGCGGTCATCTGGACGACACCCGGCGCCCAGGTGAAAGCCAGGCCATGCCCAAACTGGCATCAGAGCCTCGATGAGGCGTTCTTCCAGGATCCCGCGGATCAGAGTGCGCTACTGCAGTCCATTCAGGCGTGTTCGAAGTGAAGCCGGCTTGAAAAGGAGCCGGTCGTGGTCTGGCGGCCACGCTGCAAAGATGCCCACAATCCATTCCCCTGCCAGGGGAAAATCCCACTCCCCGCGATACCCCAGGCACGATACCCGGCGATAATGCCGGGAATCCCGCGTTGTTTCGTTCGATATCCAAACACGCCGATGCCGCGCCGCCAGAATTCCCTTTCGATGCAGTCATGACCCACGCTACCGCCGACCACGCCGCTCCTTCCGCCTCCGCCCCGAACTCGCCGCGCTTCCTGCTGTTCCTGATCTGCCTGTTCGCTTCCGCCGGGCAGCTCGCCATCGACATCTATGTGCCCGCGCTGCCCGCGATGGCGCGTTACTTCGCCACCTCGCCGCAGGCGATCCAGACGAGCGTCACCGGCTACATGGCCGCCTACGCGTTCGGCCAGCTGATCTTCGGTCCGATCGCCGACGCATACGGCCGCAAGCGCGTGCTCGCGTTCGGCCTCGTCGTCTTCACGATCGGCTGCCTGCTGTCGCTGGCCGCGCCGAATCTGGAGACGTTCATCCTCGCCCGCGCGCTGCAAGGCTTCGGCATCGCGACCACCAACCTGCTTTCGAAGGCGATCATCACCGACACGTTCACCGGCCACGCGCTGATGCACGCGTTCACGTACATGTCGATCGCATGGGGGCTCGCGCCGATCATCGCGCCGGTGATCGGCGCGCATCTGCAAACCCTGTTCGGCTGGCGCGCCTGCCTCGTGTTCCTGCTGATTTACTCGCTGGTGATGTGGGCGCTGCTGTGGCGCTATCGCGAGACGTTGCCGAAGCCGGTGCATCTCGAGCCGCGCACGCTGATCGCGAACGCGCGCAAGGTGCTCTCGAGCCCGGTGTTCCAGAGCTGCTTCCTCGCGCAGGGCCTGTGCTACAGCATCCTGCTCGTGTTCAACATCATCGGGCCGTTCATGGTGCAGAACACGCTGCACAAGCCGCCGACCTTCTTCGGCTACCTCGCGCTCGGCATCGGCATGATGTATTTCCTCGGTGGTCTGTCGAACCGTTTGCACGGTCCGCGTCTGCCGACCGCCGAGCAGCGGCTGCGCATCGGCGCGCGGCTGATGGCGGCTTCATCGGTGGTGATGCTGCTGCTTGCGTTGACGGTCGGCCTGCGCGTGTGGACGCTCGCGACGCCCGTGCTGGTGATGGGCTTCTGCGCGGGCGCGATGTATCCGACGCTGATGGCCAAGGGCAATTCGCTGTTCCCGCACATCGCGGGTCTGACGAGCGCGATTCTCGGCTGCGCGCTGCTGCTCGTGTCGTCGGCGATGATGGGCCTGGCCGGCTTCGTGTCGGTGCAGATCCTCGCGCCGCTCGCGTTGTTCTTCGTGGCCGTCGCGTTCGTCGTTGTCGTGATGGTGACGAAGCTGCTGCGTCATCTCGCGCAGGCGCAATCCGCCGGCGTGGCGCGCGCAAGCGGCGAGGCCGCGTAAGCGTGCGCCGCGCTTCAGCTTCATAGCAGCCGCAAACCCCCGTCGCATTCGATCACCGCGCCCGTCATGAAGCCGTTCTCCAGCAGAAACTGCAGCGCGTGCGCCACGTCGTCGGCCTGCCCGACGCGCCGCACCGGCAACGTATCGGCTTGCTGACGAAACAGCTCGGTCTTCACGCCGGCGGGGAATCTGTCCCACCACGGCGTATCGACGACGCCCGGCGAAACCGCGTTGACGCGCAACGGCGCAAGTTCGCGCGCGAGCGTGCCGATCATGCTTTCGAGCGCGCCGTTGATCGCACCCAACCCCGCCGTGCCGGGGTTCGCGATGCGCGCCGATATCGCGGTCAGAAACGTCAGGCTGCCGTCGCGGCGCAGCGCGGGCAGCGCGGCCTGCGCCGCTTCGAGTTGCGGCCAGAACTTGGCCTCGAAACCGCGCCGCAGCGCCGCCAGATCGAGCTCGGCGAATGGCCCGGCGCCTTCCCCGCCGGAGAGCGTCATCACCAGATGATCGATGCGGCCGAGGCCGCCGAAGAAGCGTTCGAGCGCGGCGCGATCGGTGCAGTCGAGCGCTTCGCCCGTCACCTGTCCGCTCATGCGGCTCAGCGCGTTGTCCAGCTTGACGCGGTCGCGGCCTACCGCCACGACGCTCGCGCCGGCCGCCGCGAGCCGCGTCACGGTCGCGAGCCCGACGCCCGACGAGCCGCCCAGCACCACGACCTTCTGATTTTGCCAGTCCATGTCATTGCTCCTGTGGATGAACGGCAGACTTCCTGCGTTGCCGTTGCATTAGAATGGCCGCTGGCCGCATATCATTCAAATCGTTTGATGTCATGGGCAACATCATTGAAAATGATTTTCGCCGCTTCGACCTGAACCTGCTGCTGACCTTCCGCGCGCTGCTCGAAGAGCGCAGTGTCACGCGCGCCGCGCAGCGGCTCTTTCTCGGTCAGCCCGCGGTAAGCGGCGCGCTGAAACGCCTGCGCGAAACGTTGGGCGACGAGCTGTTCGTGCGCACGCCGCAAGGCATGGCGCCGACGCCGCGCGCACTCGAACTCGCGCGCCAGATCGAGCCGTTGCTGCAATCGCTGCATCAGGCGCTCACGCAGTCGTCCGTGTTCGATCCGGCGCACGCGCAGCGGGTCTTCCGGATCGGCCTGAGCGATTCGCTCGAGGTCCTGCTGATGCCGGACATCATGACGCGCCTCGCCGAAAAAGCACCCGGCGTGAAAGTGATCGCGCGCTCCACCGATTCGACGCGCGCCGCCGCGATGCTCGACGACGGCACGATCGAACTCGCGGTCGGCGTATTCCGCGAATGCGTGCCGTGGCAGCGGCGCGCGCCGCTGTTTTCGTGGCGTTTCGTGAGCGTCTATAACCCGCGGCTCGTCAGGACGCGCCGCAAGCGTCTGTCGATGGACGAGTTCCTGCGCCACCGCCATATCCTGACTTCGTTCAGCGCCGGCCTGCATGGCTTCATCGACGAACGGCTCGAAATGCAGGACCTGAAGCGCAATGTCGTGTTTTCCAGTTCGAATTTCGCAACCAGTCCGTTCATCGTGCGACGCACGGCGGCGATTGCGACGGTGCCCGACTTCATCGGCCGCGTGTGGCGCGACACGCTCGATCTCGCGATGAGTCCGCTGCCGTTCGACGTGCCGGGGTACGAGGTGTCGCTGATGTGGGCCGCGGCCCGCGACCAGGATCTGGGACTCGCGTGGTTGAAACGCGAGTTTGCCGATGCGTTCGGCATGAACGGCGACACGCATACTGCTTTCTGACAGCAACGTGTGCTACGTTTCAGCAGCGCAGCCGTTTCGGCTCGACTATCCGCGCTGCCCCTTCCGTGGATTCGCCACCGTCCTGTTCAAGGAGAAATTCCGATGACACACACCGCAAAAGGCACTTTCGTCGTTTCGCTCCAGCCGATGCCGTTCGAAAACGCGAACGCCGAAGCGAAACTCGGCCGCATGTCGATCGACAAGCAGATATCCGGCGATCTCGCCGCGACCACGAAGGGGCAAATGCTGAGCGCGATGACGAACGTCAAGGGCTCGGCCGGCTATGTTGCGATCGAGCAGGTCAGCGGCACGCTGGCGGGCAAGGAGGGCTCGTTCGTGCTGCAGCACGTCGGCGTGATGAATCGCGGCGCTTCGTCGCTGTCCGTGACCGTCGTGCCGGACTCGGGAACCGGAGAGCTGACCGGTATCGAGGGCGAATTCAAAATCGAGGTCGTCGATGGCGCGCATTCCTATGAGTTCGCCTATCGTCTGCCGGGCGATTGAAACGATGAGGTGTCGTCGGCCCTTGTTCGCAGGCTCGATTCGTTCGCTCCGTTCATGACAGCATCATCGACCGCGGCACCCGTTGCTCTCGTTACGGGCTCGACTTCCGGGATCGGCCACGCGCAGTCCGGTCGAATCGGGATTCGCGCCGGCGAGGCCGCGGGCAGCAGCCGCGTACCAGGAACAATCTGAAAATCAAATGCTCCGCTACATTCTCAACAAAGGTGTACTCGCCTGGGGAATTCCAACCGGACTTCTCGTTCTCGCATAACAGCAATGCCCCCTGGATTTCCAAGGGTCAATTATTTGCCGTACGCCAAATCCAATCTCCGAACCCTTCTCACCTGTCGCGGCAACACGATATACATCCCCCATGTCACGATAAAAATCACCCGCAGCACGTCCGCAGCATAGTCCGGCAACGACATCCCCAGGTCGGCAATCACGAGACTTCCGGGCACGGACCACACATACGTCGTCAGCCCTAGCACGATCGCGTTCCAGAAGCCGAAACGCTCAGACCCGCGCAACGCATGCGCGGCGAGGCCGCTGCGCACCATATACCCTGCAAGCGGCAGGCTCACCAGCAGATAAATCAGCAAAGCAATGATTGCCGGCATCGCGGCAATCGCAGTCGACCACGCCGGCGAATGCCGCGCGAGATCGGGTGTGATCAGATCCTGCGAGAACTTCATCACCGGCGCCGCCGTCGTCGGGGCCAGGAAATGAAACGCCAGCACGACAACGACGAAAAGCAGCGTGCTCGCGAGCCATTGCCGCCACGCACACGACCACCATACATACAGGCGCCGGCCGACGCTGATGCTCCGGCCCAGGCTGAACAGCGCGCTTCCATCCCTGAGCGCGCCAATGCAGATCAGCACGACAAACAGCACGCCCGCCAGAATGAGCGCGTACGGCGTCCACATGAAGAACCCCGCATGATGTCCCGCAGCGGCAGCGGCCGAAACCGGCGACGGCGTCGAGAAATTCTGCAGATGCCGGGCGACATAGTCCGAGGGATCGAGCGGCTGCGAAGCGTCGTGCGTGGTCATCTCGTCTCCGTATTCCGTGACATCACGGTGCGACGTTGGGCATGCGAAACGCAACGGCTCGGGCAAACCGTCCCTGCTTCGCGTACTTCAGCATAGACGCCCACCAGCCTATTTGTCTTACGTTTTCGCGTGAGCCACCGGAACGCGATACGAAAACCCGGCACTAGGCCGGCTTGCTCGCGAGATCCAGCACCGAGCCATCCCGCTTCAGCGTCGCGAGCACGATGCTCGAATTGATCGACATCACGCCCTGCGCACGATGTAAGTGATTCATGACAAAGTCGGAGAAGTGATCGAGGCTGCGCGCGCGCACCGTCAACACGTAATTCGACGCGCCCGTCACCACCTGCGCCGACACCACTTCCGGCCACGACTGCAGCGCGTCGACGAACTTCTGGTGCCAGTCTTCGACATCGGGACGCATCGACACATGCACGAGCGCCTCGAATTCCACGCCGATGCGCTTCGGCGCAATGACGCACCGGTAGCCCTCGATATAGCCCCCCTCTTCCAGCAACTTCACCCGCCGCAGACACGCTGACGGCGAAAGCGCAACCGCGTTCGCGAGGTCCTGATTGCTGATGCGTCCGTCCTTCTCGAGCTGCCGAAGGATGCGCATATCCGTTCGATCGAGTGTCATATCGAAGAAAATTTCGTAATAGATTTTCAGATTCGCAGACTCTACCACGTTGATGCGCCGCCAAGCACGATTACCGAAGCACATTTCAATTTGTCGTCGATAACATGCGCTTCAGACATCGGCGTGTGGCCTCACGGCGCCGACCCCCATCGCACCACTCCTTTCCTGACGCGTTGAAACCATGTTCGAACACATTCCCCTCTATCCGGGCGATCCGATCCTGTCGCTTTTCCAGGACTTCCAGCGCGACCCCGAAGTCCGCAAAGTCAATCTGAGCATCGGTCTTTACTACGACGAGTCCGGCAAGCTGCCGGTGCTGCCGAGCGTGAGCAACGCGAAGCGCCGCCTCGCTGCTCAGGACACCCCGCACACCTATCTGCCGATGGAAGGCATGCCGAGTTACCGCCACGCGCTGCAACGGCTGATTTTCGGCGCCGATAGCGCGGCATTGCGCGACCGGCGCATCGCGACGCTGCAAACCGTCGGCGGCTCCGGCGCGATCCGCCTCGGCGCGGAACTGCTGAAGCGCTACTTTCCCGACAGCGCGATCTGGGTCAGCGATCCGACATGGGACAACCATCGCGTGCTGTTCACCGCGGCCGGCCTCGACGTTCACACGTACCCGTATTACGACCCGGCGACCAACGGCATCCGCTTCGACGACATGATGGCCACGCTGTCGGGTCTCGCCGCCGGCAGCGTCGTGCTGTTGCAGCCGTGCTGCCACAACCCGACCGGCATCGATCTGTCGCGCGAGCAATGGCACGCCGTCACCGAACTGTGCGTGAAGCGCGGCCTGATTCCGTTCCTCGACATGGCATACCAGGGCTTCGGCGGCGAGCTCGCCGACGACGCGTGGCCGATTCGCGCGATGACCGATGCGGGTCTGTCGCTGTTCGTCAGCAATTCGTTCTCGAAGAATTTCTCGCTCTATGGCGAGCGTTGCGGCGGCCTGTCGGTCGTCTGCCCGAACGAAAGCGAGGCTGTGCGCGTGTTCGGTCAGGCGCAGGCGAACGTGCGCCGCATGTATTCGAGCCCGCCGCTCCACGGCTCGCAACTGATCTCGACGGTGCTCGACGATCCCGCGCTCGCGCGGCAGTGGGAAGCGGACGTGGCCGCGATGCGCGAGCGCATCAGGCGCATGCGCGCCGCGCTCAAGGCATGTCTCGACGCGCACGTGCCCGGCATGTCTTTCGACTACCTGGTCACGCAGCGCGGCATGTTCAGCTACACCGGCCTCGAGCCGCACGAAGTCGACGCGCTGCGCGAGCGGAGCAGCGTGTATCTGCTGCGTTCGGGACGCGCGTGCATGGCCGGTCTCAACGACGCGAACGTCGGCTACGTCGCCGAAGCGATCGGCAACGTGCTGAAAGCGCGCAAGTAAGCTCATCGAAGGAGTTCTTATGTCCCAGCAGATCCCGGTGGGCTTGCCCGAGCCCAGTCAGCCCTTTTCATGGGCCACGCACGCGAACGGCATGATGTTCACGGCCCACGGCCCCGTCGATAAAACCGGCGCGATCGCCGGCAAAAACATCGCCGAGCAGGCCCACCTGACGTTCGCGAATCTCGCTCTCGCCGTGCGGGCGGCGGGCGCGCGCATGGAGGACGTCGCGCAGGTGCTGATGTACATGGCCGACGCGCGCGACATGCCGATCATCGATGCCGAGTACCGCAAGTTCTTTCAGGCGCCCTATCCGAACCGGGCCTGCGTCGCCGTGCAGGGCTTCGCGCATCCGGACATGCGCATCGAACTGGTTGCGTACGTGGCGCTCGGCCGGCAGGCCGGAGGCCCCGGCTGATCAGAAGACATACATCATGAAAAAACACATTAACCGGTTTGGAATCTTGACCTTACAGACGACGCTCGGTCTCGCGATCTCTCAAGGCGTATTCGCGCAGAGTTCGGTCACGCTGTACGGCATCGTCGATCAGAGCATCCGCTACACGACGAACGCCAACGCCGACAACGACGGCAGCGTGCAGATGGCCAACGGCGCGATCACGAATAGCCGGTGGGGCCTGAAAGGAACGGAAGACCTGGGCAACGGTCTGTCGGCGATCTTCCGCCTCGAAAACGGCTTCGAGCCGCAGAACGGCAAGCTGGACAGCAACCTGCTGTTCGGCCGCTATGCGTATGTCGGCCTGTCTGGCAACTTCGGCACCGTGAAGATGGGCCGTCAGACGACTGAAGGCTTCAACCTGTTCGGCGATCTCGATCCGCTGACGATCGGCAACTACACGGCCAACTCCTGGCCGTACTTCCTCACGCAGGGCTACGCGAACAACGTTGTCAGCTATGACAACAACAAGACGATCCCCGGTCTCGACGTCGGCGCGAGCTACGGTTTCGGCGGCCAGGCGGGCAGCATGAGCCAAAACGCGTACTGGGGTCTGCGCTCGTCGTACACGCACGGCCCGTTCACGCTCGGCGGCGTGTATCAGCAGACGCGCGACATGCAGAGTCATTCGCAGCAGATGTGGGGCGCGGCGGCGCGCTATGTCGTCGGACCGGCGCAATTGTTCCTCGGCTATATCGGCGGCAAGGATTCGACGGGCGAAATCGATCAGGACCTGACCGACCCGAGCCGCAACGTCCAGCCCGGTTCGTACGTGACCAACCCGCGCCGCGAGTCGATCGGCTATACCGGGGTCGTGTATCAGGTCACGCCGGCCGTCACCGTGTCGGGCGCGTTCTACTACGACTCGATGCGCGACGTGAACGCGATCGCCGGCAATGGCGGCAAGCGCTACACCGGCGTGCTGGTTGCCGAGTACGCGCTGTCGAAGGCGACCCAGGTGTACGGCACCGTCGACTACAACAAGGTCACCGGCGGCGCGTACACCGAGCTGCCGGGCAGGAGCAATCAGACCGGCATCGCAGCCGGCATTCGCCACATGTTCTAACCGGCGCATCGCAGTGGGATGCCGTCGTTCGAGCCGCGGTTTTTCGGCCGCCTCGACCGCCCGGCTGGAGTCGTTCGCGCGGGCAAGCGACGTAGCAGCGTCGGCCCGCGCTCCGCATCAGGAAGGTTGGAGGAGATATTCGATGAGTTCAGAAGGACAATTTCAACAGATCGCCGCGCGTGAAACGGGTCTTCGCCGCACGCTGACGGCGCGTCAGATGTCGATGATCGCGATCGGCGGCGCCATCGGCACCGGGCTCTTTCTCGGCAGTGGCTTCGCTATAAGCTTCGCCGGCCCGAGCGTGCTGATCAGCTATGCGATCGGCGCGCTGATTTCGCTGCTGCTGATGGGCTGCCTCGCGGAGATGACGATCGCTCATCCGACGTCGGGCTCGTTCGGCGCGTATGCCGAGCACTATATGAGCCCATGGGCCGGCTTCCTGGTGCGCTACTCGTATTGGGCGTGCATCGTGCTCGCGGTCGGCACCGAAGTGACCGCGATCGCGCTCTATATGAAGTACTGGTTTCCCACGGTACCCGGATGGATGTGGATCATCGGCTTCTCGGCCGTGCTGGTGCTCGTCAATGCATTGAGCGTCGACGTATTCGGTTCGGTCGAGTACTGGTTCTCGGTCATCAAGATCACGGCGATCGTCGCATTCATCGTGATCGGCTCGTACGTGGTGTTCGTGAACCCGACGCTCGTCGCGGGTGGCGGCAACCCGGATGCGAGCGTCGCGGGCTTTCATCACTATTTCGATCACGGCGGTTTCTTTCCGAAGGGCATGTGGGGCATGTGGGTCGCCGTCATCGTGTCGATCTTCAGCTACCTGAGCATCGAAATGATCGCGGTGGCCGCGGGCGAAGCGGAAAATCCGGAACAGGCCGTCACGCGTGCGTTCCGCTCGACGGTCGTGCGTCTCGTGCTGTTCTATCTGTGCACGATGGCGCTGATGCTCGCAATCGTGCCTTGGACCGCGGCCGGTCACGACGAAAGCCCGTTCGTGAAGATGATGATCGCGGTTCATCTGCCGGCCGCGGCGGGCGTGATCAATTTCGTCGTGCTGGTGGCGGCGTTGTCGGCGATGAACAGCCAGCTCTACATCACGACGCGCATGATGTTCAGCCTCGCGCGCGCCGGCTACGCGCCGCGCAGCCTCGGCGAAGTCAACGAACGCGGCGTGCCGTTCGGCGCGCTGCTGCTGTCGACGGCGGGCATCGCGATCGCGACGGTGGTGAGCGTGCTCTATCCGAACGCGTCGTTCACGATCATGATGGCGATCTCGATGTTCGGCGCATTGTTCACGTGGATGATGATCTTCGTCACGCACTACTTCTTCCGCCGTCGACGCGCCGCGAACGGCATCCCCGCGGGCCGCTTCCGCATGCCCGGCTTTCCGGTGCCGACGCTGCTCGGCGCGGGTCTGATGCTGGCGATCATGGTGACGACGTACTTCACGCCGGAGTTTCACATGACGCTGATTTTCGGCGTGCCGTTCCTCCTGCTGCTGAGCGTGATGTACTTCGCGCGTTATCGTCGTCAGGCGGCGTTGACGCAGGTGGAAAGCACGCCGCGGTAACTCATGCGGTAACTCACGCAGTCCATCGCAAACAGTCGCAAGCGTGCTTCGATAAAAACGGCCGCCGGTTGCTACACCGGCGGCCGTTTCACGGCAAGCTGCGCTCAACGCCCGTGCCCTTCACCTGCCGTCACCGGCGCATGCCTCGTCTTCGTCTGCCGGCTCAACAGCAACGTCACGACCGCCGACACCGCCAACGTCGCGCCGACCACATACAGCCCCGCGGCATAACCACCGGTCACATTCTTGAGCCAGCCAATCGCAAACGGCCCGACAAAACCGCCCAGGTTGCCAATCGAATTGATCATCGCAATGCCCGCAGCCGCGCCGGCACCCGACAGGAACGTACTCGGCATCGCCCATAGCGGCGCCTTCGCCGCGCTGATCCCGACATTCACGACCACGAGCGCAAGCACGATCATCAACGCCGTAGTCGCGTTACCCGCGAACACGAAGCCGACACACGCAAGCGCGCAAGGAATGACGACATGCCACGTGCGTTCCCCGCTGCGATCCGAATGCTTCGCCCACAACACCATCGCGATCACCGCAAGCACACTCGGCACGCCCGCCAGCAGCCCCGTTTCGAACGAGCCGAAGCCGTATTGGCGGATGATCAGCGGCGCCCACAAACCCAGCGTGTACAACCCCGCCGACGTACCGAAGTAGATCAACGCAAGCGCAAGCACGCGTGGATCGCGCAACGCGCCGAGCGCGCCGGCCGTGTGGCCCGCATGCGCATGCCGCGCCTCGGCTTCGAGCTTCAGCTTCGCGATCAGCCAGTCGCGTTCTTCCGGCTGCAGCCACTGTGCCTGCGCGGGCTTATCGGTCAGGTACCTGAGCACGCAGAAGCCGAGAATGATCGCGGGCAATGCTTCGAGCACATAGAGCATTTGCCAGTCGGCGAGCCCGGCGATCGGCGGCAGCTTCATGATCGCGCCTGAAATCGGCGAGCCGATCGCGGTGGAGATCGGCGCGGCGGCCATGAACCACGCCGCCGCGACCGCGCGCTGACGCGTCGGAAACCACAGGCTCAGGTAAAGGATGATGCCCGGAAAGAAGCCCGCCTCCGCCACGCCGAGAATGAAGCGCAGCGCGTAGAAGCTCGTCGGTCCGACCACGAACGCGGACGCGAGCGACACGAGCCCCCACGACACCATCACGCGCGCAATCCAGCGGCGCGCGCCGACCTTGTGAAGAATCAGGTTCGACGGCACTTCGAACAGGAAGTAGCCGATGAAAAAGAGCCCGCCGCCGAGTCCGAACGCGGTCGGCGAAAGACCGATCGCCTTGTTCATCGACAGCGCCGCGAAGCCCACATTCACGCGATCGAGAAAGCTCACGAAGTACAGCAGCATGACGAACGGGATGATCCGCAGCATCAGCTTGCGGGACACCCGGTTTTCGAGTCCGGAAATCATTGTCTCCTCCTGCGGCGCGCGGCATTGGGCCGCGCGCGAGCCGCGCGGGCCGACGTCGGGCCGCGTTAGTCGAGTGATGGTTGTGTGCCGGCCACACCGTGGCCGGCGCGTAGACCGCGTGCCTGAATTGCGCCTGAATTGCGCCGGGTTCCCGCCCGGTTCACCCCGAGCCGATTGCTCAGGCCGCGTTCGCCGCGGGCGTCCCCGCCTGTTCGATGAACGCGCAAACCGCCGCCGTCACCTGCGCGGTCGTAGCCGTGCCGCCGAGATCGCGTGTGTGCAGCGACCTGTTCGCGGTGACCGCTTCGATTGCCTGCATCACACGGCGCGCGGCGTCGGATTCGCCGAGGTGTTCGAGCAGCATCACGACCGACCAGAACGTGCCGACCGGATTCGCGAGGCCCTTGCCCATGATGTCGAACGCGGAGCCGTGAATCGGTTCGAACATCGACGGATAGCGGCGCTCCGGATCGATGTTGCCGGTCGGCGCGATGCCGAGGCTGCCCGCGAGCGCGGCGGCGAGATCGCTCAGAATGTCGGCGTGCAGGTTGGTGGCGACGATCGTGTCGAGCGTCGCGGGACGGTTGACCATGCGCGCGGTCGCCGCGTCGACGAGTTCCTTGTCCCACGTGACGTCCGGAAACTCCTTCGAGATCTCCAGCGCGATCTCGTCCCACATCACCATCGCGTGACGCTGCGCGTTGCTCTTGGTAATGACGGTCAGCAGCTTGCGCGGACGCGACTGCGCGAGGCGGAACGCGAAGCGCATGATGCGCTCGACACCGGCGCGCGTGAGAATCGACACGTCGGTCGCGGCTTCGATCGGATGGCCCTGATGCACGCGGCCGCCGACGCCCGAATACTCCCCCTCCGAGTTTTCGCGGACGATGACCCAGTCCAGATCCTCGGGCTTGCAGTACTTCAGCGGCGCGTCGATGCCGGGCAGGATGCGCGTCGGTCGCACGTTCGCGTACTGGTCGAGGCCCTGACAGATCTTCAGCCGCAGCCCCCACAGCGTGACGTGATCGGGAATGTCCTTGTCGCCCGCCGAGCCGAACAGGATCGCGTCCTTGTCGCGGATCGAGTCGAGTCCGTCCGCCGGCATCATCACGCCGTGCTGGCGATAGTAGTCGCCGCCCCAGTCGAAGTTTTCGAACTCGAACGCGAATGCGCGCGTGCTCTTCGCCAGCGCCTCGAGCACCTGCGCGCCGGCGGGCACGACCTCCTTGCCGATGCCGTCGCCGGGGATGGTTGCGATGCGATAGGTTTTCATGTCTCCGTCCTTTGCGTTGTGAAGGGTGTAAGTGAACTTTAGCTCCGCCCCGCAGGTAAAAACCGGTGCTAAACTCAAAGCATCTTTAACTTCAATTCACAAGTGAAAAGGCGCTGACAAGGCGATGAGCGATACCGTCCAGCCGTCGGATCTGAGCTTTTTCTCGACGCTCGCCGCGAGCAGCAGCCTGAGCGCGGCCGCGCGCGAGCTGGGGCTGACCGCCGCCGCGATCAGCAAGCGTCTCACGCAGATGGAGCAGCGCGCGGGCGTCGCGCTGGTGAACCGCACCACGCGCCGCATGATGCTGACGCCCGAAGGCGAGCTATACCTCGCGCACGCGCGGCGGATTCTCGACGAAATCGATGAACTGGCCGAATTGCTCGGCGCGGCGAAGAAGACCCCGAAGGGTCTGCTGCGCGTAAACGCGACGCTCGGCTTCGGACGCAGCCACGTCGGCCCCGCGATTTCGCGCTTCGTCGCGAGGTATCCGCAGGTGTCGGTGCAGTTGCAGCTTTCGGTGACGCCCCCGCCGCTCACCGACGACACCTACGACGTCTGCATCCGCTTCGGCGAGCCGCCCGACACGCGCGTGGTCGCGCGCCGGCTCGCGCCGAACCGGCGTCTGCTGTGCGCGGCGCCGTCGTACATCGCAGCGCATGGCATGCCGCTCACCGCGCACGATCTGACGCGCCACAACTGCATCGGCATCCGTCAGGGGGACGAGGCGTACGGCGTGTGGCGTCTGACCTCGGGACGCGGCGCCGCGCGCAAGACGGAAGCGGTGCGCATCAAAGGCACGCTGACCACCAACGACGGCGAGATCGCCGTGAAGTGGGCGCTGGAAGGACACGGCATCCTGATGCGCGCCGAGTGGGACATCAGGCAGTACCTCGCGGACGGCTCATTGGTTCAGTTGCTGCCCGATCACGACACGCCGAACGCCGACATCTTTGCGGTGTATTCGCCGCGGCATCAGATGTCGAATCGTATTCGGGCGTTTGTTGAGTTTATTGCGCGGGATTTGACGAGCGAAGCGGGGGATCTGGCGTAGTTGCTCCCTAAGAAAACGATCTGATACGGGCACGCGTCCAGCCTCGCTTTCCGAGTTGTCTTATTGAGCATGGTCAATGGTTAAGCCGGAGGATCGGCTATGACCGACGATTACGATCTGTGGAAGCAGCTAAAGGCGTTCACTTACGCGGAAATCGGTCGCTCACTATTCGGCAAGGAGCTCTCTCTTACGCCGCTAACTCGCGTGGAAGAGAATTTACGCGTGTCCGGTATGGACGCGATTGAATTCGTCGACAAGCTATTCGAAGGTTTGTCTTGACGGGAAAAAGGCACGAATCGGAGCATCCTCTTACCCTTGGCATGCTGCTCCTCGCGATGCACCGGGGACGATGGGATACGGACGCAATCGAAAACGAAGCAGCGTTTCGCTGGCCGCGCAATATGTGACCAAAATCCAATTGCCGTTACAACCAGGGAAATGATTCCACCTCAGTAAGGCCAACCCGCACCCCCCACCCGCATAGCACCCACCATCGAATAAAACGTTCCAATATCGTAAAGTTACGGGACCAAAATCCGAGTCCCGCCCGTAGCGCACCAGGGGCGAATCCGACCAGAGACGGGTAACGATGCCCAGACATAATCCCGCGCTTCACCGCAGCCAGCACACGCCCATGTCGCGCAGGCGCCGGCGCCTTCTGATCGCCGCCGCGATCGTGCTGCTCGCCGCGTTCGGATGGATTCTCGCGAGCGTGCTTCAGCCCGCGTTCCAGCGCACGATCGTCATCACGACCGGCGCGGACAACGGCATTTATCGCGGCTTTGCCGATCGCTATGCGCCGCTCCTGAAGCACGAAGGCATCAAGCTCGACATTCGCAGCTCGTCAGGCTCGGTCGAAAATTACGAGCGGCTGACAGACCCGAACAGCGCTTACGAAGTCGGCTTCATCCAGTCGGGCACGACCAATCCGAAAGAAACCGACAACCTGCAAACGATCGCCGCCGTGTCGTACGAACCGATCTGGGTGTTCTATCGCGGCGACACGACAATCGACCGGCTCTCGGAACTGCGCGGCAAGCGCATTTCGTTGGGCGTGCCCGGTAGCGGGCTGCTCAACGTCTCGCAGGTATTGCTCGGCTATAGCGGCATCACGAGCCAGAACTCGACGCTGCTGCAAATGGATGCGAACGCCGCGTACCAGGGGCTCGAAAGCGGTCAGGTCGACGCGGCGTTCTTTATCGGCAGACCCGATGCCGAGATGCAGCGCACGCTGCTCACCAGCAATCTGAAGCTGATGAGCTTTGCGCAGGCCGATGCACTCGTGCAGAAATTCCCGTCGCTGTCGAAAATCGTCCTGCCGCGCGCATCGACGAGCGTCGCCGACGATCTGCCGCCCCACGACGTCACGCTGCTCGCCGCAACGGCGCTGCTGGTTTCGAGGGACACGCTGCATCCGGCGCTCGTGTATCTGCTGCTCGACGCGGCGCGCACGGTCCACGGCGGCGAGGATTACTTCACGCCGCTCGGCACGTTTCCGAACCTGAGGACCCAGGAATTCCCGCTCTCCGACGAAAGCATCCGCTATTTCAAATCAGGCCGGCCGTTCCTGTACCGCTACCTGCCGTTCTGGCTCGCGAGTCTGATCGAGCGCCGCCTCCTGATCCTGCTGCCGTTCATGGCGCTGCTGATCGGTCTCCTGCAGGCATTGCCACGCATGCTCGAGACGCGCATGAAAAAGCGGCTCGTGGTCTGGTATCGCGAGATCAAAGCGCTCGAAGACGAAGTATGGAAAAACAGCCATCCGAGCCGCGCGCAGATCGCGCAATGGAACGACGACATCGAAAGCATCGACGCGAATGCAAGCCAGATCCGGATTCCGTATCGCTACTTTCAGGACGTTTACGCGCTGAAGCAGGCAATCGGGATCGTGCGGGACCGCATCGCGCATGTGGCGGAGAAGGTGGGGAAGTAGCGACGCGCGGCGCGGACTTGCGGCTTCCGTCGCGGTAGCCGGTCCGGCCAGGACCGCCCATCGCCACGACAATCGCGCTATCGTGTGCGCATCCTCGTTGCTCTCACCCATGGTGCACCGATGCCGTCCCGCCATCGCGCCGCCTTCACCGCTCTGCTCGCCGCCGCGCTGTTCGGCGCCACCACGCCGCTTGCCAAGGCGTTGCTCGGTTCACTGCCGCCGTTTCTGCTCGCGGGGCTGTTTTATCTCGGCAGCGGCACCGGCCTGGCCGTCGTGATTCTGGTGCGCCGCATCATGCAACGCGGCGTCGCTCAGCCGGCCGAGCCGGCCGGACCACAGCGCTTCCCGTTGCGCGACGTGCCGTGGCTCGCCGGCGCGATCGCCGCGGGCGGCGTCGCCGGCCCCGTGCTGCTGATGCTCGGCCTCGGCACCACACCGGCCGCCACCGCGTCGCTGCTGCTCAATCTCGAGGGCGTGTTCACCGCGCTGATCGCGTGGCTCGTGTTTCGCGAGAACGTCGACGCACCGGTGTTTCTCGGCATGCTCGCGATCGTCGCGGGCGGCGTCGTGCTGTCCTGGCAACCCGGCACGGCTGCCACGGCCGGCCTGCCGGCCGGCGCGCTGCTGGTTGCGGGCGCATGCGCGTGCTGGGCCGTCGACAACAACCTCACCCGCAAGGTCTCGATGCACGACGCGACGTTCATCGCCTGCGTGAAGGGGCTCGTTGCGGGTTCGGTCAACGTGGCGCTCGCGCTCGCCTTCGGTGCAAGCTGGCCCCACGGCACCGGCACGCACCCAGCGAGCGTCGCGCTTGCGATGCTGACCGGCTTCGCGGGCTACGGCGTCAGTCTCGTGCTGTTCGTCGTTGCACTGCGCAATCTCGGCACCGCGCGCACCGGCGCGTACTTCTCCGTCGCGCCGCTGTTCGGCGTAACGCTCGCGTGGCTGCTGTGGCCCGAACTGCCGACCCGGCAATTCTGGCTCGCGGCCGCGCTGATGGCGCTCGGCGTATGGCTGCACATTCGCGAGCGCCACGAGCATACGCACACGCACGAGGCGCTCGACCATACGCATCGCCATCGGCATGACGCGCATCATCAGCACGAGCACGATTTCGCATGGAACGGTGAGGAACCGCACACCCATCCGCATCACCATGCGCCGCTCACCCATACTCATGCGCATTTCCCGGACATTCACCACCGCCATACCCATTGATTTTCCGCGCGGCCCCGTCACGCGGATGCTTCTCGCAGTGCAAGATAAAAATCTCTGTGGAACGGATCGTGCGATAGGCCGATTCAATTGGCATGGTCGCGGATCGCATCCTGTAATGAACACCTGCTGTTCACGTTCCGTCCATCCAGCCCGCCGCCCCACCCGGAGAGATCCATGTCGCAGCCCGAGACAAACATAGACGAAGTGGTGAAAAGCATCGCCGAAGAAACCGACACACCAGCCGAAACGGTATCGCGCATGTACGCCGATACGCTCGCCGATTACCGGCACGACGCGCGCGTGCTCGATTACGTGCCGCTGTTCGCCGCGAAGAAGGTGCGCGATCAGCTTCGCCATTCGCATCGCAAGCATTGATCGGGTGATGCGCGCGGGGGCCTGGCGGCGTCGCCCGTCCCCACGGCTCAGTCCGCAGCCGGCGCGCTATTGCTATTCCCGCCAGAACGATTGCTCCGACGAAAGCGCGCGGTGACGCGCGATCCCGCCCGTGGCTCCAGATTTCGCGCGAATCGTGGAGCTAACAATCGCGCCGCGAATTTTCTATGCTGACGGTTCGACCGTTTTCAGCGGGCTCGCTGCTGCCCGCCCGTCCGACGAGGAACCGCCGACATGTCCGCCCCGCCTCAGATTCGCGCCGTCACCCGTGAAGACTTCGACGCATGGCTGCCGCTATGGGACGCGTACAACGCGTTCTACGGCCGCTCGGGCGAAACCGCGCTGCCGCGCGAAATCACGCGGATCACGTGGAACCGCTTTTTCGACGGCTACGAACCGATGCACGCATTGGTCGCCGAACGCGACGGACAACTGGTCGGCATCGTGCATTTCCTTTACCACCGGCACACGACGATGGCCGGCCCGATCTGCTATCTGCAGGACCTGTACACGCTCGACCGCGAGCGCGGCAAGGGCGTCGGGCGCGCGCTGATCGAGGCCGTGTACGCGCGCGCGAAAGCCGATGGCGCCGAGCGCGTCTACTGGCAAACGCATGAGACCAATCACACCGCGATGCAGCTTTACGACAAGGTCGCGGACAAGTCCGGCTTCGTGGTTTATCGCAAGGCGTTGTGACGCGCCGCACCGGCAAAAAAACCGGGGCCACAAAGACGAAAGGCGCACCGCGGGGTGCGCCTTTCGTTTCATCGGGCTTGCGTCAGGCCTCGAGCTGCTCCAGCACCTTGCCCTTGGTTTCGATGCCGAGGAGGAACACCGCGATCGCCGCGAGGAACGGCACGGACGCGAGGATATAGAACGCAACGTCCAGGTTGCCGCCTATCATCGTCTTCGACACGATCGTCGGCGCGAAGATCGCCGCCACCTTCAGCCACGCGCCGCCGACACCGCAGCCCATTGCGCGGATGCTGGTCGGATACAACTCCGGCGTATACACGTAAGCGGTGATGAAGCCGCTGGCGAGGAAGCCGAGCGCCAGCGCGCAGAACGTCGCGACCACATACACCGACGAGTTGTGCAGCACGCCGGCCGCCGCCAGCGAAGCCGCGCACAGCACGAACGAGATGCTGATGATCGGCTTGCGGCCTACGATGTCGACCAGCAGCGCGCAGACCAGCGAACCGATCACGCCGAGCACCGAAGCCGCCACGGCCAGGTTCAGCGCGAGTTGCAGCGGCGCGTGATAGACCGTGCGGTAAATCGTCGGCAGCCAGGTCGACAGACCGTACTGGATGAAGCCGCAGGTAATCCACAGCATCGCGACGGCAATCGAACGCTTCAGATACGCGGCGCCGAACAGGTCCGCGATGCGGCGCTTCGGATGGCGATTGACCAGCTCGTCGAATTCGGCCGAATTCGCCACCGGCGGCAGCGGCACCTTCGCGGCACGTTCGAACGCCAGCACCGCGGAATCGGCTTCGGCCATCCGGTCACGCACGGCGAGCCAGCGCGGCGATTCCGGCACGAGCCTGCGCAGCGTGAAGAACAGGATGAGCGGCGCGCCGCCGATGAAGTACATCGCCTCCCAGCCGAAGCGCGGCACGATCCACGCGCCCATTGCGCTCGACGCGAGCAGCCCGATCGGGAAGACGATTTCGTACAGCAGCACGAAACGTCCACGGCCATGCGCGCGGCTGATCTCGTTGATGTAGGTCGCGGCCACCGGCAGTTCGCCGCCGAGTCCCAGACCCTGGACGATGCGCAGCGCGACGAATATCGCGAACGTCGGCGCAAAACCGCACGCAATACTGGTGATACCGATGATGCCCGAGCTCAGCGCAATCGCCTTCACGCGTCCGGCGCGCTCCGCATACCACGGGAACAGGAATGCGCCGATCAACTGTCCGACGGAGCCGGAGCCGAGCAGAAAGCCGATGTCCCACGGCGTCAGGTGCCACTTCGCAATCAGCAGGGGCAGCGTCGTCGCGATCGCGATCACGTCGAAGCCGTCGAAGAACGTCGCGAGACCGATCAGGATACGCGCGCGCACCTGCATCCGGTTGCGCGGCAGGCGCTCGAGACGCGCGATGATCGAGCCGGGGGTGACAGCAGCCGATACGCCTGCGCTGCTGCGGTCTCCTGTCGTGTTGTCTATGGTTCTCATGCCAAGGTGCCGTCCGTAAAAATGGTTAGGCAAGCGCCGTCGAGGCGTCAGTCAGGGTGGCAAGGTCGATGGTCCGGCCTTGGTTCATCCACTTGCGCGAGAGCTTCAGCTCACGCGGAGTGTTGATCGCGATCACGCCGCGAATCACGTCGTTTTCCAGATAGAACAGCGTCGCGCGCTTGCCCGGCAGGTCGCCGCGCACCGCGAGCTGCGCAGCGGGCGGAATGTCGCCGAGAATCTGCAGGTTCACGTCGTACTGATCGGACCAGAACCACGGAATGTCCGCGTACGGTTCGAACGTGCCGAGCAATGCTTTCGCCACGGCGATCGCCTGGTTCTGCGCGTTGGCCCACGACTCCAGCCGCACGCGGCGCTTCAGCCATGCGCTCGGATGATTCGCGACGTCGCCGCACGCGAAGATGCGCGGGTCGTCGGTGGCGCCGAAGTGATCGACGACGATGCCGTCCTCGACCTTCACACCCGCCGCTTGTGCGATCGCGGTGTGCGGCGCGAGACCGATGCCGGCCACCGCGAAATCGGCGTCGAGCGTCGAGCCGTCGGCGAACGTCGCGCGAATGCGGTTCGCGTCGTTCGGATGGTCTTCGAGCTTGACGAGCGCCGCGTTCAGACGCACGTCGACGCCGTTCGCGCGATGCAACTCGAGCAGGAAGTCCGACACCATCGGCGGCAGCGAGCGCATGCACAGACGCGGCGCGCCTTCCACGACGCTCGCCTCGACACCGAGCTTGCGCGCGGTCGCCGCGACTTCGAGACCGATCCAGCCGCCGCCCACCACCAGCACGCGCTGGCTGGCGCGCAGCCGTTCGCCGAGCGCGACCGCTTCGTCGAGCGTGCGCAGGTAAGCCAGATGCGAGGTCTTCACGAGCGCGTCGGGCAGACGGCGCGCCGCGCCGCCGGTCGCGATCACGAGGCGGTCGTATTGCACTTCGCGGCCCGACTTCGTGCGCACGATGCGCTGTTCGCGATCGATCGACGTCGCGCAATCGGGCTGCCATGCCTCGACGTTCAGCGCGTCGAAGTCGTCGGGCTTCACGAGCCGCACCGTTTCGATATCGGCTTCACCGGCCAGCACGGCCTTCGACAGCGGCGGACGCTCGTACGGCAGATGCACTTCGTCGGCGATCATCACGAGGCGGCCGTCGAAGCCCTCCTTGCGCAGCGTCTTCACGACCCAGCCGGCCGCCTGACCGCCGCCGATCACGACGATCGTGCGCGGCGCTTCGAGCCCCGCGTGCGCGGCTTGCGCCTTTTCGGTAGCAGCGTCAGTCATTTTTGCGCTCCGTCATGAACTTGCCTTCCGGCGCCTTCGCGTCTCTCTGCCGGCGCGTATTGCCGTCGATGCCGCCCTCGATCGCCCATTCGGCGAACACGGTCGGACCCGGTTCGAAATCGCGCGGCTGCCATTCGGGCGTCAACTGGTCTTCGTCCGCGTAGTACTCGATCAGCGCGCCGGCCGGATTCCTGAAGTACCAGAAGTACGCCGACGACACCGGATGACGTCCCGGCCCGAGCTGCGTTTCCCAGCCGCAACGGTTGATGTGCATGCCGCCGCCGAACACTTCGTGGATGTCGCGCACGGTGAACGCGACGTGGTTCAGGCCGCGCTTGCCATTCGGCAGCGCGAGCAGGAACAGGTCGTGGTGACCGCCGTGCGGCGCGCAGCGCATGAATGCGCCGCGGCCCGGATAACGGTCCGAGGTCTCGAAACCGAGCAGCTCGTGATAGAACTTTTCCTGTTCCGCGAGGTTGTTCGTGAAGAACACGACGTGGCCCACTTCGATCGGCTCCGCGCGTTCGTAGATCGGCGACGGCCGATCGACGCGCTGCGTGTTGCCCCACACGTTCGACGGCGAACCCTGCACGTCGAGCGGCCGCTTGCGGGTCACTTCGACGCGGATCGCCATGCCGTTCGGGTCGATACAGCCGACCGCATCGGCGGTTTCGTAGTGGCCTGGCTGACCGGCGAAGCGGCCGCGCAGCTCGTCGAGCTCCGCCTTCGTCGCCACGCCCCACGTCACTTCGCGCAGCGTCGGGCCTTCCTCGAACGCGGGCGGCAGCGACGGCTCGTTCGCGTCGACGACGAGGACCGTGCAGCCGTTCTGCGTTTCGAAGCGCGCGTGTTTGTCGTCGTGGGCGGTTTCCTTCAAGCCCCAGTCCGCGAAAAAGTGCCGACAGGTGGCGAGATCCGTCACGCCGTAGGTAATCTGTTCAATGCCGAGAATCGTCATAACGTGCCTCTTCCTTGCCGCTCTTTAGTTCGCCCACGCCAGCGGCGCTTCGTTCAAGCCCCAGTAGAGGCTCTTCTGTTGCATGTACTCGCGAATGCCGAGGCGGCCCTTTTCGCGTCCCATGCCGCTTTCCTTCCAGCCGCTGAATGGTGTCGAGATCGAGAACAGCTTGTAGGTGTTGATCCAGATGGTGCCGGCTTCGAGCCCGCGCGCGATCCGGTACGCGCGCTTGTAATCGCGCGTCCAGATGCCGGCGGCGAGGCCGAACACGCTGTTGTTCGCTTCCTTCAGCAGCGACGCTTCGTCGTCGAACGGCATCGCGACCAGCACCGGGCCGAAGATTTCTTCCTGGCAGATGCGCGCGCTATTGTTCAGGCCTTCGAGAATCGTCGGCTGGAAGTAGGTGCCGGCTTCGCGGCCGTCGCCGACCGGACGCTCGCCGCCGCACAGCAGGCGGCCCCCTTCCTCGAGGCCGAGCGCGACATAACGCTCGATCGTCTCGCGATGCGCCTGCGTGATCAGCGGACCCATCTGCGTGTTTTCACGCGACGGATCGCCGACGCGCAACTTGCGCGCGCCTTCGACGAGACGCTGCATGAAGGTGTCGTAGATCGAGCGCTGCACGAACAGGCGCGAGCCAGCGATGCACGCCTCGCCCGAAGAGCTGAAAATGCCGTACAGCACGCCGTTGACCGCGTGATCGAGATCGGCGTCGTCGAACACGACGGTGGGCGACTTGCCGCCGAGTTCGAGCGACACCGGCATCAGCTTGTCCGCGGCGATGCGCGCGATGCCGCGGCCCACTTCGGTGCCGCCGGTAAACGACACCTTCCTCACGAGCGGATGACGCACCAGCACGTCGCCGATCACCGAGCCCTTGCCCGGCAGCACGCTCACGACGCCCTTCGGTACGCCCGCTTCCTCGCAGATGCGCGCCAGCGCGAGCGATACGAGCGGCGTCACTTCGGCCGGCTTCAGCACCACCGCGTTGCCGCCGGCGAGTGCGGGGGCAAGCTTCTGCGCATCGGACGCGATCGGCGAATTCCACGGCGTGATCGCCGCGACGACGCCGATCGGCTCGTACAGGCTCATCGTCAGATAGTCGCCGCGCGACGGCGTGACTTCCTCGTCGAGCGTTTCGAGGCAGGCCGCGAAATAGCGGAACGTGTTCGCGGCGCTGGCGACCAGCACGCGCGTTTCGCCGATCGGCTTGCCGTTGTCGCGGCGCTGCAGATTCGCGAGCGCTTCGTGGCGCGCCATGATCAGATCGGCGATGCGATACAGGATCAGCGCGCGCTGATGCGGCTTCAGACCCGACCAGTCCGGCTTGCGCCATGCGGCGTCGGCCGCTTCGACGGCTTCGCGCGCGTCGTCCGCGCTGGCCGTCGAGATTTCCATGTTGACCGACTGATCCGCCGGATACAGGCTTTTGTACGGGTTGCCACGCCCTTGCCGCCATTCGCCGCCGATGAAAATATCGCCGTTGGGCACGAGGCTGGTATCGAAGTGAGTCATGTCGGTCGTTCCGTTAACTGTCAGGCCAGGGGCCTGGCGGGTCTTAAATCACGCAGCGCGCCGCACGATTGCGCAGTGCGCGGATCGCGCTGTACGCGGTCAATGCGGACGTCTTCGGGTTGTCCGGCAGCGGCTTGCCGCTCATTTCGAGCGACATCTCGCCGAACGCGCCGCGCGCGAGGATGCGGTGCACGTTGCGCGTCACGTTCGGATCGGCGATCAGCCGCACCGTCGTGTTGTCGAGCCCGAGGCCGGCGAGCGCGATCGTCGCGGCGACGTTCGCGTTCTTCGGATAGAGCCGCGCCGCATCGCGCGCGCTGCCTTCGAAAATCACTTTCTCTTCACTGAGCGTGGCCAGGTCGCAGACCGCTTCGGCCGGCGTGCCGAGCCAGCCGGTCGGCGGCTTGCGGCCCGTGTACAGCACTTCGTCGAGACCGCCGAAGCGGGCCGCCGCGAGTGCATCGACACCGCCGATCGCGCCGGACAGCAGCGTGAGCGTCGCGTCGCCTTCGTCGGCCGCGGCCGCGAGCGATTCGAGCAGGCCGACGTCGGACAGCGCGCCGATCGACGCGACCGCGCAGTCGACGCCGGACTTCAGCAGCGGCACGACGTGATCGACGAGCGCGCCGTGGCCCGCGCATTCGAGTACGAACTGCGGCTTCGTGCTGAGCGCCGTCACCGACGACACCACATCCATCGACGCGCCGACCACTTCGCGCACCGACGCGATCTGAGCCTCGGGCACGATCACGTGCGACACGCGTACCGCCGGATCGGCGGCGACCGAGCGATACACCGCCTGGCCGATCGCGCCGAAGCCGATCATCGCGACGTCGACGGGCGCGTGCTGTCCCGCGTAGCCTGCCTCATGCATGTTCCGGCTCCTCTTTCTTGACCGGCGGGCCCGCGAATGCGGTCGCGAACGAGCCGATCGACAGCATGTCCACTTCGACCAGCACCGGACCGGTCTTCTGCATCCCTTCGCGGATGATCGCGGCGGCGTCGTCGAGCGACTTGATGCGGTAGTGCGTGAGCTTCAGGCTTTCGCAGAACTGCGCGAAATCCGGCTGATGCAACTGGACGTAGCAGCGGCGGCCGCCGTAGTGCGCGTCCTGGATGTTGCGGATCACGCCGTAGCACTGGTCGTTCATCAGCACGATCATCACGTTGGCGTTTTCCTGCACGGCCGTCGCGAGTTCGCCGACGTTGACCATCAGGCCGCCGTCGCCGCACAGGGCCACAGTCTTCGCCGCATTGCCCGCGAGCGCCGCGCCGATGCCCATCTGCATGCCCTGGCCGATGCCGCCGCCGAGCGCGTGCACGCCCGCGCGCGGCGAGAAAATCTTCAGCAGGCGGTTGCCCCACGTGCTGTTCGAGATCGTGACGTCGCGCACCCAGTTGTAGTCGCGGCCCACGGCTTCCTGCAGCGCGTCGACGAGGCGCTTGTACGGCCCGAGGCCCTTGCTCACGTCGGCGACCGCGGTTTCGCGCGCGGCGGCCAGATCCTGCGCGAACGCCGGATCGATCTTCAGCTTGCCTTCGAGCAGCGTCGCGAGTTCGTTCAGCACGGCCGATGCATCGCCGTGGATGAACATCTCGTTGCGATAACCGCGGTTGTCGGCGAGCGCGTCGGCGTCGATGCGATACAGCGGCTGCGGCAGCGCGAGCTTGTACTTCAGCGTTTCGTTGCCGCGCAGGCGCGAGCCGACCACGACGAGCGCGTCGCAGGTCTTGTAGAAGCTTTCGACCGACGGATGCACGTTGAACGCGCCGAGCGTCGCCGGATGATCTTCCGGCAGCACGCCGCGGCCCTGCACGCTGGTCACGACGCCGAAGCCGAGCGCCACCAGACGCTCGACCGCCGCGCGCGCATGGCGCGTGCCGCCGCCGAGCCACAGCAGCGGGCGCTTCGCCTTCGTCAACTGCTCGGCGAGTTGCGCGACGCGCTTGCTGCAATGCGTGAGCGTCGTCACGTGCGGTGCGCCGAGATCGTTCGGCCATTCGACTTCGGCAGCCTGGATGTCGATCGGAATCTCGACGCTGACCGGGCCGCTCGGCGCCGTTTGCGCGACGCGCACGGCTTCGCGGATCGTCGGCAGCGCGGTTTCGACCGAACGCACGCGGAACGCGGCCTTCGAGATCGATTGCAGCATCGACAGTTGATCCGGCGCCTCGTGGATGTACGCGAGGTCCTGGTCCAGGTATTCGGTTTCGATCTGGCCGGTGACGTGCAGGAGCGCGGTGCCCGCCGTCAGCGCCTCGACCATCGCGCCCGCCGCGTTGCCCGCCGCGGTGCCGGTGCTCGTGAAGGCGACGCCGAGGCCGCCGGAGACGCGCGCGAGGCCGTCGGCCATGTTGACGGCGCCGGCTTCGCCGCGTGCGCCGACATAGCGGATCTTGCCGCGCGTGTTGATCGCGTCGAGGATCGGCATGTTGTGGATCGAGATCACGCCGAATGCGGTTTGAACGCCGCATTGCTCGAGAAAGGCGGCGATCAGTTCGCCAACGGTGGTTTTATTAGACATGTCGTGCAACGCCTCCAGAAACATCGATGTGACTGCCCGTCGTGTACGACGACAGCGTGGTAGCCAGATAAAAGAGCGCCTGAGCGGCTTCCTCAGGACGGCCAAAGCGGCCGAGCGGAATGTTTTTCTTGCGCGCGAGTTCGCCGGTCCAGTCTTCCCAGCTCTGACCCGGTTGCGCCTGCGTCGCGTAACGGCGGCGCCACTGACCCGACTCGACGATGCCGATCAGGATCGAGTTGACGCGGATGCGCTGCGGCGCGAGTTCGACCGCGAGCGACTTCGTGAGACTCAACAGGCCCGCGCGCGCCGACGAGGTCGCCACCATGTGCGGTTCGGGCTGCAACGCGAGCAGCGAATTCACGCAGACGATGCTCGCGGTGTTGCCTTCGCCGGCGGCGTCGCGCAGCATCGGCAGGAACGCGCGAGTCGGGCGGATCACGCCGAAATACTTCAGGTCGAGTTCTTCGCGCCACGCGTCGTCGGTCGTGTCGGCGAACGTGGACACGCGGCCCTGGCCGGCGTTGTTCACGAGCATGTCGGTGCGGCCGAAGCGCTGCTGCACGGCCTGCGCGAATGCGTTCACGTCGGCGGCGTCGAGCACGTCGCAGCGATGCGCGAGCAGTTGCGCACCGGGAAACTTTTCGCTGAGCGCGGCTTGCGCCTGTTCGAGACGCGCGCTGTCGCGGCCGCAGATCGCAACCGAGGCGCCCGCGCGCAGAAACAGTTCGGCGGTCGCGAGGCCGATGCCGGACGAACCGCCCGTCACCACCGCTACCTGTCCGGTCAAGTCGATTTGGATCATCAGAGCCCCAGTGCCTTCATGTATTTGTTGCCGCCATTCGGCTCGGACTTCGGCCGGAAATTGAGCCGCTGCGACAGTTCGTCCGCCGCGCGGCGCACCTTGTCGACGAGACCGCCGTCGAGCAGTGCCGCGTCGATCTCGCGACGCGGAATCGTCGTCGTGATGACCGCGACGATACGGCGCGTGTCGTTGCGCACCGGCGCGCTGACCACCGAAATACCGCGTTCGAACGACGACTCGCTGATCGCGAAACCGCGCCGCGCGTCGTCGCGAATGCGTTCGTAGAGTTCGTCGAGCGTGGCCGGCGTCTGCATCGTGAAGCGTTCGAGTTCCGGCTCGGGATAGAGCTTCTTCAGTTCGTCGAACGTCAGGTCGCCCATCAGCACCTGGCCGTGCGTCGTCGCATGCGCGGGCAGGCGCGTGCCGACGTTGACCTTCACCGAGCTGAAAATCGGCGCATGGCTTTGCGCCTTGGCGACGAACACGACGTCGCGTCCGTCGCGAATCACGATGTGGCTCGTGAGGCCGGTGTCGTCGCGCAGCCCTTCGATGATCGGCAGGCCGAGATCGGTCAGCTCCAGCGAGCTCAGATATTCGAAGCCGAGGCGCAGCACCGCGATGCCGAGGCGATAGTTGCGGTCCTTGTCGGCGCGTTCGAGAAAGCCGAGGGCTTCGAGCGTCTGCAGCAGACGGAACACCGTCGTGCGCGGAATCTTCAGGCGGCGCGACAGTTCGGGCGCGCCGAGGACCGGCTCGCGCGGCGAGAATTCCATCAGGATCCTCAAGCCGCGTTCGAGACCGGGCACGCGGTAGCCGCTCTCGCTGCTGATTTCCTTGTGCTCGGCGAGCGTGTCGCTGTCGGCGTCAAGAATGTCGGGCGTCATGTCATTGGCTCCGTTGTCCGCCGCTGGCGCGGCAGAACGTGTCGATGATCGCCGTATAGGCGGCGGGTGCTTCGATGTAGCCGGCGTGCCCCGCGCGCGGCACGACCTGCAACCGGGTCCGCGCGGCCTGGGCGATCTTTTCGCAGGCCGCGGGAGTCGTAATGGTGTCGTCGCCGCCGACCGCGACGTCGACGCGGCCGTCGTAGCGCGCGAGGTCGCTCGCGAGATCGGCGTTGGCGAGCAGATGCGTCGCCTGCGCGTAACCGTGCGGAATCACGCGCGACATGTTCCAGCGCACCCATGCGCGTGCTTCGTCGCTCGCGTTCGCGGACAGCATGTTGGCGCTGCGTTTTTCGGCGAGACCTTGCGGGCCGAGTTCGGCGAGCATCGCAAGGCGCTGGGCGCGTTTCGCGTCGCGTACTTCAGCCGGTGCCGCGCCGTAGCCGCCCGCGGGCGACAACAGCAACAGACCGGCCAGACGCCCCGGGTTAGCCGCGGCAAACGCACCGGCGACGATCGCGCCGAGCGAGTGCCCGACCAGCACGCAGCGTTCGATGCCGAGTGCGTCGAGCCATTCCTTCAGAACGGCTGCGTAATCCCGAGCGGCCGGCGAGAGCGCCGCGACCGGCGTGGATGCGCCATACCCCGGCGCATCCCAGGCCAGCACGCGGCGCGATGCGCCGAGCGCGTCGAACTGCTGCACCCACGATGCCGCGCCCGAACCGATACCGTGCAGCAGCACCAGCGGCAACGCATCGTTGCCGGCGCGATCGACTTCGCGATAGCTCAATACGCGTTGCGATGCCAGGCTGCTTTGCTGCGCCGGATAGCCTGCGAGACGCGCTTCGAGCGCGGCATGCTGATCGGCGTTGGCGGACGGGGCGACGGACATGATTTCCTTCGTTCGTGAGTGACATGACGTGAAACTGCGTGGAAACGCGTCAACCGCTTAGCGCTTGATCTTCGCGAGCGGCGAATCCGGCGGATAGGTCGGCGTGATCGGCTTCGACGAACCGAGCATCACGCACATCAGCGCGTCTTCCTCGCCGATGTTGATTTCCGTGCGGTACACGCCGGGCGGCACCGAGATCAGGTCGCGCTCGCCGAGCACGGCTTCCCACGTTTCACCATTGCGCTCGCAGATCACTTTCATCTTGCCGCGCAGCACGAAGAAGATTTCTTCGACATCGGTATGGATGTGGCTCGGGCCGATGTTGCCGGCCGGAATCACCATCGTCGAGAACGTGAAGCTGCCTGCCGGCACCGTGTTGACGTCCTTCGCGACGCCCGTGCCGCCCGTGCCGACATAGCGCATCTGCGCGCGGCGGTACTTCGGGTCGTAGTCGGCCTGGAACTTCAGCGCGTCCCAGTCGTAGCGACGCGTTTCGAGGCGCGCGACGCGGCTGTCCAGCCACTGCTGGAAGCTTGCGTCGGCGGGTTGTTCCCAGGATTTGCGTTCGTTATCGGCGTCGGCCATCTCTTTCTCCTTTCGATTCGACAAGATCAATTCATCACGAAGCCGCCGTTGACCGGCAGCAATTGGCCGGTCACAAAGCGAGCGGCATCGGACAACAGGAACAGCACGGGCCCGGTCACGTCGTCGGGCACCTGTGCGCGCGTGAGCGCGCGGCCTTGCAGGTAATACTGGTGACGCTCGGCGGGCACGTACGCGGTGGCCTCGACTTCGGTGAGGCCCGGCGCGATCGCGTTGACCGTCACGCCGTGCGCGCCGAATTCGCGTGCCAGCGAACGGGTCATCGAAATCACGGCGCCCTTGCTGGCAACGTACGCGAGCAGCTTCGGCGCGCCCCACATCGCCGTATCCGACGCGATGTTGACGATGCTGCCGCGGCCCGAGTCGCGCAGATAAGGCAGCGCGGCGGTGCTCATCAGCCAGGTGCCGCGCACGTTGACGTTCATCACGGCGTCCCACGTTTCTACCGACAGTTCGTCCGCGAACTTGCCGCCGGAATTCGTGATCGCCGCGTTGTTGATCAGCGCGTCGAGACCGCCGAGCTGCGCCGCGCCCTGGTCGGCGAACTGCTTGACGCTTTGCGCATCGGCGAGGTCGAGCGGCAGGTACGTCGCCGCGTGGCCCTGCTCGCGCAGCGATGCCACGAGCGCGCGGCCTTCGTCGTGCAGCACGTCGCCGAACACGACCTGCGCGCCGGCCTCTACGAGCGCCCGGACGAACGCCGCGCCGAGACCGCGCGCGCCGCCCGTCACGAGGACGCGCCGGTCCTTGAGCGCTGCGAGTGCGTCGTTATGCATGGCTGTGACCGGCTTCGGTGGCGGCGGGCGCCGCGTTGGCGCGATGCGCGTCGAGCGCGGCGAGATCCTGCTGCGCGCGTTGACGCAGCATGCGGCGCACGCGCGTCATGCCGACGTCGTGCTGATACAGGAACTCGTGGTCGCGGGCATTCGGCGCGAGGCTTTCGAGGACGTAGCGATCCTGCTCGAGCACGTCCCAGTGCAGACCTTCCAGACGGTTGCGATACAGGAAGCGCCATGCGTCGCGCTGCCAGCCTTGCACCTTGCGGGTACGCCAGAAGTAGACCTGGCAGTTGTCGCCGTCGACCGGAACCGCGAAGCCGATGATGCCGAAGCTGCCGCCCGGCCCGAACTTCTTCTTGTACGGAATCGCGAGGCGCATCCACAGCGCGCCGGTATCGCCGAGTTCGACCCAGTCGAAGTTCACGTCGCGCTGGCCGATCTTCTCGAACATCAGACCGGTTTCGGTCTTGCGCACGCGCATGTCGGCCTGCTTGTCGCCTTCGGCCATCGAGTGCGACGTCGCGTGCAGATACGCGCCGTGCATCGGGTCCATCACGTTGTCGATCGCGTACTGGTAATTGCACTTCCAGTTCGACATGCACAGGAAGGCGGCGTACTCCTCGCCCACCAGCTCGTCCGGCAGCTTGAGCGGCGCGGGTTCCTTGTGCGCGTCGTCACCGAACCACAGGAAGACCGCGCCGGCGTGTTCCTCGACCGGATACGACTTCACGCACGTCTGGCCTTCGAGCGGGCAGGCCGAGACGGCCGGCACCCGGATGACCGTGCCACCGCCGTTCACTTCGACGCCGTGATACCAGCAGGCGACGCGGTCGCCGAGGTTCCAGCCGAGCGACAGACGCGCGCCACGGTGCGGGCAGCGGTCTTCGAGCGCGTGGACTTTGCCTTCGCCATCGCGCCACAGCACGATCTGGTCGCCGAGACGGGTGACGCCAATCGGCGCGTTGCCGACCTGCCAGCTCGGCGCGACCGGATACCAGTAGTTACGCAGGCCGCGGTCCAGATATGACTTGATCGGATCGGCCGTGCCTTCAGTTGTAGTGGGGGACGTCATGAAGAGGCTCCAGTACGGATGCGATGAAACGTGTTCAGGAAAGCCCGCTTAGTCAGCGAGCAGACGGAGTTCGGCGGCAAGACGCTCGGCGTTCCACTGCGCGCCTTCCGGGGTGCGGAAGCCATCGCGGTTCAGGCCGTCGACGACTTCCTGCAATTCCGTCGCGCCATCTTCGAAAACGCGTTCGAGCGCGTCGCCGAAGTCGTTTTCATACTGGGTCGGCTCGGCCTTGCGGTTCTGCCACACCATGTTGGCGCTTTCGCCCGGCTTCTCGATCACGCCCTTGCCGGCGACGTTGTTCGGTTGCGGCGCGAGCCACGGCTTCAGGAAGGGATTGAAATTCACGGCTACCTCTCGCATGTCATTCCACCTTGATCTGGATTTCTTCACCTGCGAGACGTACCGAGTACATCTTCAGGTCGCGGCCGCCCGGCTCTTTCAGACATTTGCCGGTCGGGATATGGAACACGGCTTCGTGCAACGGACATTCGACGGTGTCGCCGTCGACGAAGCCCTGCGTCAGCAATGCGTATGCGTGCGGACAAACGTTTTCCATCGCGTAGATCTCGTCGCCCACCTTGTAGATGCCGATTTCCGTGTCGTCGAGCTTGAACTCGAGCGGAGTGTCTTCGGACAGATCGCCGGCATGTCCGGCGCAGCGCCATTGTTCAGTCATTTCTCACCTTCTCCTGAGCCTTGATGTTCCATACAAGGAACGTCAGTTCGTATATGGGCAATTATAGGAGTCGTTTTGGGCGGAGAAAATAAAAAAATGGCCTGTTAGGGGAAAACACCGACTGTCGTATTTGCAACACATCCGGCCCACCCGCTTCCCGCGAAACCTCATACCACGCGGGACTTTGCCGGACGCGGCCCAGACGGAATCTTCAGACGAAGGCAACTGGGCGGCTACGGGTTTGTACCGATCTCAAAATTTATTTTGATTATTTTCAGCTTCACTATACTTTCCATATGCGATACGTTTGTCCATAGGTGGAACATAACATATCGCGGCAAGGTTCTGGCGAAGAAACCAGAACCGTCTCAACCCCAAGAACAGATCAGGGACGGCGCATTCGGCGAGTGTCAACGTCGTAGATCAGGAGAACCAACGGTGAAGCAAATCATTGCAGCCGGCTTGACGGCAACCTGCATGGCCACGGGCGCGTGGGCGCAGAGCAGCGTGACGCTATACGGCAGCCTCGATGCCGGTGTCGCGTATATCAGCAACGTGGGCGGCAGCTCGAAGTGGATTCAGGAACAGGGCAACATGCAGCCGGACCGTTGGGGCCTGAAGGGTACGGAAGATCTGGGCAATGGCCTGAAGGCGGTATTCCAGCTCGAAAACGGCTTCTATACGAACACCGGCGCGATGGCCAAGGCGGGCGTGCTGTTCAACCGCCAGGCTTATGTGGGCCTCGCGTCCGACAGCATCGGTACGTTGACCTTCGGTCATCAGACGCCGTTCAGCTTCGACGTGCTCGGCACCTTCAGCACCGCCTATCAGGCCGCGAGCTGGTACGCGTTCCACCCGGGCAACATCGACGCGCTCGCCAATACCGCGGTCGTGCCGTATGACAACTCGGTGAAATTCCGTTCGGCGTCGTTCGGCGGCTTCAGCGTCGGCGCGATGATGGGCCTCGGCAACCAGACCAACTTCGCCACCGGCCGTGAATACGGCTTTGCGGCGACGTACGCGAACGGCGGCTTCAAGGCAGGCGCGACCTACTCGAACGAAAACAACCGTACGCCGTCGATCGTCACGACCGGCATCGCGACCTTCCAGGGTCAGCCGGCCGCGACCTATGTGGCCGACAAGCTGCAGAACATGGGCGCGGGTCTGTCCTACCAGTTCGGCAGCGTGCTCGTGCACGGCGTGTACACCCGCGTGAAGCTCGAAAGCGCCGGCCACTCGGACACCTATCAGAGCTACGACGGTGGCGCGAACTGGCAGGTCACGCCGTTCAACACGATCGCCGGCGGCGCCGCGACGACGACGATGGCGGGACATCGCTGGACGCAATTCATGATCGGCAACATCTATGCGCTGTCGAAGTCGACGCAGGTGTATATCAACGCGCTGTATCAGCGCGCGGGGTCGAACACGGATGCGGCGTTCTTCACCGCGGGCGTGTCGAGCGGCCGCAATCAGGCGATCGTCCTGAGCGGCATTCACCACTCGTTCTGATTACCCGACGACGTGAAACGGCGAGTCCGGCTGCGCGATGCAGCGGGACTCGCCGGCAGATGTGAAGTCAATGGATGTGAAAGGCGTGTGAAGTAAGCGCATCAAATAACCGCGCGCCATCCACCACACAGTCAGTTCGCGGCGACCTGCCCGCGACGCGCCTGCATCGTGGTCGGATCGTCCGGCCTCGGGCGATAGCTCAGACGCTCGGACAATTCGAGTGCCGCCTGGCACACGGCGGTGATGAGCGGGTCGCGCTCCGCCGCGACGCCGATATCCGAACGCGGAATCGTCACGGTCAACGCCGCGACGATCTTGCCGGCCTGATCGCGCACCGGCGCGTCCACCACCGAAATCCCCCGCTCGAACGACGCCTCGCTCACCGCATAACCGAGCGCCGCGCTCTCGCGCACCCGGCCATACAGTTCCTCGACGGTAGCCGGCGTGCGCTCGGTGAAGCGTTCGAGTTGCGGCTCGGGATAGAGCTGGCGCAATTCCTCGAAACTCAGGTCACCCATCAGCACCTGACCATGCACGGTCGCATGGGCCGGCAGGCGCGTGCCGACATGCACCTTCACCGAGCTGAACATCGGCGCGTGCGTTTGCGCCTTCGCGACGAACACGACGTCGCGCTCATCGCGGATCACCAGATGCGTGCTGAAACCGGTCGCGTCGCGCAGACGCTCGAGAATCGGCGTGCCGACGTCGGTCAACTCGAGCGAGCTCAGGTACTCGAAGCCGAGCCGCAGCACCGCGACGCTCAGCCTGAAATAGCGGTCGCCGTTCACGCGTTCGAGAAAGCCGAGCGCCTCGAGCGTCTGCAGCAAACGGAATGTGGTGGTGCGCGGAATGCCGATCCGCTTTGACAATTCGGGCGCGCCGAGCACCGGCTCGCGCGCGCTGAATTCGGCGAGGATGCGCAGGCCGCGTTCGAGGCCCGGCACCAGATAAGTGGGCCCGCCGGCGCTTTCATCGTCGGCGGAGGCGGAAACGTCGGCGCCCTCCGCGAGCGATTGCGCCGTTTCGTCGTGCGAGTCCGAAGCGGCTGCTGCTCGGGGCTTTGCCTGCCTGCGTCCCACTCCTGTCTGCTCTTCTTTTGCCATCTTGGCTGCCGTTTCTGTACGGGTTCATTGAGTCAATTCGTCATGATAGCGCGAAGCATGCGGCGAATCGGCCACGCGGTGCTATGCTTTGATCCGGTCCAACAGCGCGGCGCCCCCACGTCGCGCACTCGCCGCCAAAGAAGCGCAGGGAGGCCACGTCATGTCCGATTCGATCCAGATTCAGGTCGCCGACTCGCATCTCTATCCGGGCTGCACGGTGCGCATCGCGCATCTGCCCGAACCGGCCGCCGCGACCGACGCGCTCGTCGAATTCGCGGATGGTTCGGGCGCGCACGGCACCTGCCATCTGCGCGCGCCTGACGAACTCGAATTGGCGGTCGACGGTTATGCGACGCAAAAACGTCATCCAGTCAACGCACGGCACTGGCTACTCCTGGCTGTCGATGCAACGCACCACAGCTGGCGCGTGAAGCGCAGGCTGCCGTAAGCCGCGAGGCCAGCCGGCCTCGCCGGATCCGCAACCGGTGTCGCAAGCGCCGCCCAGAGCGTCGCAGATGCAAGCGTCACGTCTACTTCGGAACTGACCGATGACCGACCACGATCCTTACCTGCCGCCGAATCCGGACAACCTCGACCCGATCCATAACGCCGACGCCCCCGACGATCCCGAACGCCGCCGCGTGCTGACCGGTCTCGCGGCGGTCGGCATCGGCCTCGCGCTGACCGGCTGCAAGACCGGCGAGGGCATCGCGGGCAACGCGCCGCCGCGCAGCGCCGCCGATCTGCGGCTCGACGCTGCACTGCACGATCAGGTCAGGCACATCGTCGTGATCTATGCCGAGAATCGCAGCTTCGCGAACCTGTACGGCAATTATCCGGGCGTGCAGTATCCGCTCGATGCGGTGAGCGCCGATCGTTACGTGCAGCTCGACCGCGACGGCAAGACGCCGCTGCCGCGCCTGCCGGCCATCTGGGGCGGGCTCGTGCCGCAGGCGCAGGAAGTGGACGGCAAGCGCTACATGATCGGCGAAAAGGACCTCGATCATCTGCGCAACCGGCCGTTCCGCATCGTCGACGCGCACGGCGCGCCGCTGCCGAACGGCGTGATCACACGCGATCTCGTGCACCGCTTCTATCAGAACCAGATGCAGATCAACGCGGGGCGCAACAACCAGTTTGCCGCGTGGGGCGACTCCGGCGGCCTCGTGATGGGGCACTACCGCAATTCCGCCGACTCGCTGCGCCTGTGGAATCTCGCACAGCAGTACACGCTGTGCGACAGCTTCTTCATGGCTGCTTTCGGCGGTTCGTGGCTGAATCACATCTTCCTGATCTCGGCGCAGGCGCCGTACTACCCGGACATTCACAACAGCCCGGCGAAGAAGATGGTGTCGGTGGTGGAAGGCGACGATCCGACCGGCACACGCCTGAAGCTCGCGCCGGATTCGCCGCCGTCGGCGCTCGACGGTCCGCCGAAATTCGTCAACGACGGCGCGTTTACCGCCGACGGTTACGCGGTCAACACGATGGCGCCACCCTATCAGCCGAGCAACGTCCGCCCGGCCGAGGGCGGCGACCCGGCCTTCGCCGATGCGGCGAATCCGCGCGTGCTGCCGCCGCAGCATTACGCGACGATCGGCGACCGGCTGTCGGACAAGGACGTCGACTGGGCATGGTATAGCGGCGCGTGGCAATACGCGCTCGAGCACCGCGATACCGGCGCGGTGCCCGACTTCCAGTATCACCATCAGCCGTTCAACTACTTCGCCAATTACGCGCCGGGCACCGCGGCACGCCGCCGTCATCTGCGCGATGGCGGTATGGGCAACGACGCGTCGACCAACCGGCTGATCGCCGACATCGATGCGGGACGTCTGCCCACCGTCACGTTCTACAAACCGCAAGGCGATCTGAACATGCACGCGGGTTACGCGGACGTCGAATCGGGCGACCGTCATATCGCGACGCTGATCGAGCATATTCAACGCGGCCCGCAATGGCCGAACACGGTCGTGATCGTCACCGTCGACGAGAACGGCGGCTGGTGGGATCCGGTCGCGCCGCCGATCGGCGATCGCTGGGGTCCGGGCTCACGGATTCCCGCGCTGGTGATTTCCCCCTTCGCGAAGAAGGGTTACGTCGATCACACGGTGTACGACACGAACTCGATTCTGCGTTTCATTAGCCGCATACATGGACTCGCGCCGCTCGACGGCGTAGTGGCGCGCGACAACGCGTTTGCGAACAATGGTCTCGCGCCGCCCGGCGATCTGACTGCCGCGCTCGATCTCGCCTGAGCGTTGCGTCGGGATGATCGGGTTCCCTGCTGTTCGCGGTGTGCCCGCGGTTGATGCGGCACGCACACCGCGTATGCCGCAGCGCATCAGCATCCGCTATATCCCGACACGTCATTCCCCGATAATTTTTTTCTTTTCATCTCGCGCGTCATGCCTTTGCCTTGCATAACGCGCGGCGCCACCTAGACTGATAAAGCACTTCGCACTTTGTACGGAACTGACATGCGACTGACCATCCTGATCAACGGTTCCGATCCCACCGTAAGCCACGATTACGCTGTGCTCTGGCTCGACACCGATGAGCACCGGTGGTCGAGAGAGGCGCATCAAGGGATCGACCTGCCCCCCTGGGGTGAGTTGCACGATGAAGACGGCGTGACCACGCTCTGTGCGCCAAGTGCCGGTGCGCCGCTTTGCACGTTGCGCGGCCTGCACGTCGATCGCAAGGAGCGCGTGAGCGCCGCGCAAGGCGCCGCCGCGTGGACCGCGCTACGCACGCAAAAGCCGGCGAGCGGCTTCTGGCGCCTGCAGGCAGTGGACCGTCAGAAAGTCCGCGCAGAAAACAGCGTCTTCGGTAATTAAGTTCTAGCGCGATTTTGTTGCGCGTCAGCATTTCGGTCGAAACTTCCGGTTCGCGCGCGGGCGGTCGCTCGCAGGCGTCGACGTGTGCGTACGCGAACGCATACATACGTCGGCGGCATATTGTCGCGCTGCTTAAGACCTTCTTAAGCTTGTGTGCATAGAGTCGGAAGTCCACGCATTCGGGTCGCTGCAAAGCGGCCCATTTTTTTGCGTCGCGAATCCGGGTGCCGCCGATTCAATACTGAACCCGGCACTGTCGTAGCCTGCTCGATTCGCACCGCTTCTCTCCTCTTCATTCCTGCGCGTTTGCCGCCCTTGCGTTGCGGGTCGCCCGATGGTGGCCGCAACGCTATACTTGCGCCCCCATCCATCGAACGACCGACACATGAAGAAGTGGCTCGCCTGTCTGTTATTCGCCGTCGCCGCTCATGCGAGCGCGGCACCTTCCTGCACCCAGTTCACGCCGAATGCGCAATGGCCCGTCCTGACCAATCAGAAGATGGCGCCGAAAACGCGCCTGCTTTGCTATAGCGATTTCGCGGTTCTGCATTCGGGCATCACGCACGGCCCGCTATGGTCCGCCGAGCATCTGACGCGCGATCACATCGAAGAAGCGAAAGATATGGTGCGCACCAACAAGTTCTTCGAAGACGCGCGCTTGCCGGACGGCGAAGGCGCGACGCTCGCCGACTACAAACGCAGCGGCTTCGATCGTGGTCATATGAGCCCGGCGGGCAATCGCTGGAATGAGGAAGCGATGGCGCAATCGTTCTCGCTCGCCAACGTCGTGCCGCAGAACCGTCAGAATAACCAGCGGTTGTGGGCCCGCATCGAAACCGCGGTGCGCAGGATCGCGCTCTCCTACGACGATACGTACGTCGTCACCGGACCGCTGTTCGCCGGCCAGCAGTTGCAAACCATCGGACCCACGCGCGTATTCGTGCCGACGCAGTTGTATAAGGTCGTCTACGTGCCGTCGCGCCGGCTGGCATTCGCGATCGTGGTCGATAATGTCTCGACCAGTCGCTACGACATCAGGACGATTCATGAACTCGAAGCGGTATCGGGCATCCGTTTTCCGGGCATTCCGGAAAACCTCAAGGATCAGCGGCCAGGAGGACTGAAAGGTGTTTAAACCCTATTCGAACGACGACGACGTACTCAACATTCAGGGCGATGCGCTCACGCTCAGCAACGGCACCACGCGCGTCGTGCTGAACGGTACGCTCGAATTGACGCGCGACCAGCGCGGACTGAAGGCGGCGCTTGCATTGAAGGAAGCGGTCGATGCGATTGTCGCGAATCTGCAGGCACGCAAGGATTTGCCGGCGAAGGTGCAGGACGAGCCGGACGCGAAGCCGGGTGTCGTGCAGAATCCGTTTCAATGAAGTCCGTGGCTTTAACCACGACTTAATCACGCATTAGCCGATGCCGACGTATTAGCCAACGCAACGGCATGAGCCAATGCAAAATACTGTTAAGAGGCGGGAGAAGTTCTCCCGCCTTCTTTTTTTCACTTCTTCCCTGCGTTAGCGGCGCTCTCCGATTCGACGCACCAACATGTTTCAGCGCCGACGCAGTAGTTACGTTTTGTCACCACGACAGCGTCAACTTCCGTATTCCGGCCCACGTTAAACCGGCAGCGCTGAAATGATTCAGCCGCGACAAAAGAACCCACCGGTTCAACAAGGAGTCATCTCATGAAGACGCTTTTCGCCGCTCTCGCTTCCGCCCTGCTCGTGTCGACCGCATTCGCTCAAACGGCCGCGCCGTCCACGACGCAAACCGAACAATCCGCGCAAACCGCGCAATCCGGCGCCACGAACGAAAGCGCCGCCGCGACGAAGGCACCCGCCGCAGCCGCACCGAAGAAACAGGTGAAAAAGACCGCTGCCCATACGAAGAAGACGACTCACAAGACCAGCAAGAAAAACGCCGTCGATACGAGCGCCGCAAAGACTAAAACGGAGAGTGCGAAAGAGGCCAGCACTGCCCCGGCAAAAGCCGGTGGCGCACAAACCGGCACGACCAGCACGCAATAACACGTGACCGGTTCCGGCACTTACCGGCCATGCAGGTGCTGTTCCAATAAAAGCTGATCGAAGCCGGGCTGTGCCGTTCAGGGAGGGCGAGTCGTATGACTCGCCTTTTTTTTCTGTGTGAGTGAATGAAGCTCCCTGTACTTTCGGGAATGCGCGCGCTTCCACGCCGTATCATTTTGTCGACAGGCAGCGGAATTTTTGTACCGTGTTTACTCGCGGACGTTTAATCTCGAACTGTCCCGACTCACCCTGGCGTCACCCGAACGCCGCACCACATGGCTCTCACGCAATCGCTCGACACGTTCGCACCGCAATCCGCCAAATCCGCCAACCGGCAGGTTCAACGCAACAACGTCATTCCGTTTCCTTCGACACGTGCGCTTCTGCACGTAACGCTGCCCCACCCGCCTCACGATCACGCCGGCACCCAATTGCGCGCACTGCTTCATTCGCCGCTCGGCGTATACGTCATCAGCACGGAAGCCGTGCGCGAAGAAATCCGCGTGCAACTCGACATCGCGCGCGAAGATCTCGACTTCACCTTGCACACGCTACTCGCCACGCTGCCGGCCGCGACGATCGGCGCGTTGAAGCGTCGCGTCAGCACCGCCAGCGCACATTAATTAATTCCGCTCGGCGTCGCTCACCTGTAAGTCGGCCAATGCACGCAGCCTGTCGGCATCGACGATTTCGATTTCCGCATAGCGCAGCTTCAACGCACCTTGCGTCTCGAAGTGCTTCAGCACCTGATTGATCGTCTGTCGCGACAACGCGAGCATCATCGCGAGATCTTCCTGCGGCACCTTGAGCACGCGCCGCAACGCGCCGGGTTCGCCATACCCGCCCGCCATCAGCAACAGGCGTCGCGCGACACGCGGCGCGGCAGGCAGCAGCGCGGCCTCTTCGATCGCCTCGAATGCGAGACGCAGCTTGTGCGTGAGCAGCAGACCGAACACATGCCAGTAAGCCGGCGTGCGTTCGAGCAACGCGGCGAGCGCCGCGCGCGGTATATGAAACAGCGCGGAATCGCGTTCGGCATACGCGTCGTGCGTGCGCGGGCGATGGTCGAACAGCGCGATCTCGCCGAACCAGTTCACCGGCTCGATCACCGCGAGCAACGCCTCCTTGCCCGTCGGACTTGCCGCGCCGATTCTCACGAGGCCGTCGAGCACACCATAGAGGCCGTCATCGGCATCGCCGCGCGTAAAGAGCCGTTGACCGGCTGCCAGGCATTCGACGCGCCCCGTTTCGGTCAAGCGCGCCTGCATATCGGCGGGCGCCGCGCGAAACCACGCGCTGCGCGCGAGCAGCACGGCCAGTTCATTCGATGAAAAACGCTCAGTCATGGGACGGCATCCGTGCGCAAGGGTTGTCGACTGTCGCTGATTGTCGGGTAGCCGATGGTTTCAAATTCCGCAGCCCGCGATTATGCTGACTTTGACACAGGAGCGGCACTGATGCGAACGCTGACACAGCAATTGACGCAATACGCGGCCTACCATCGCGACCGGCGCAATATCGCCACGCACTTCGTCGGCATTCCGCTGATCGTGCTCGCGCTCGCCGTGCTGCTGAGCCGCCCCGCTTTCGGCGGTGGCCTGCTACCCGTGACGTTGTCGCCCGCGTGGCTGCTGTTCGTCGCGGCGACCGTCTACTACCTTGCGCTCGACGTGCCGCTCGGCGTGGCGATGGCCTGCGTCTCGGCGCTGTGCGTCGCGTTCGGCGAGTGGATCGCCGCGCAGTCGACACTCGTCTGGCTCGCCACCGGCATCGGTCTGTTCGTGATCGGCTGGGTGTTCCAGTTCGTCGGCCACGTCGCGTACGAACATCGCAAGCCGGCATTCGTCGATGACGTGATCGGCCTCCTGATCGGACCGCTGTTCGTGCTCGCCGAAGCGCTGTTCGGATTCGGCTGGCGCCCCGCTCTACGCGAAGCGATCGACGCACAGGTCGGCCCGACGCGCATCAACGCCGGGCGTGCCGCAGCGCATCGCTGATCGGTCGCGTTACACCAGCCCGTGCATTTGCATCGCGCCGCTCAATCCGACGCGAAGCGAACGAACCGCACGCTATGCAGCGCGGTAAGCGCGACCGCGATCCAGATCGGCACGTAGGTGGCCAGTTGCGCGGCGCTCAGCGTTTCGCGCAGCAGCGTGATCGATATGAACACGAGCAGCACCGGCTCGACGTAACCGAGAATGCCGAACAAGGCGACCGGCAGCAGACGGCTCGCCTTCAGATACGAAGCGAGCGCGAGCGTGCTCAACGCGCCGAGACCCGGCAACAGCAGACACCACATCTCCACGCGGCCGGCGATCGCTTGCAGCGATCCGCCGCTGACGATGCACACGACCGCCACCGGCAACAGCAGCACCATTTCGACGGTGAACATCGCGAGCGAATCCTGCCTGATCTTGCGACGCAATATGAAATATGGCGGATAGCCGAGCGCGACGACCAGCGTCGGCCACGAAAACGCGCCCGTCACCCACAGTTCGTGGCCGACACCGATGGCCGCGCACGCGACCGCGAGCCACTGCAACATGTCGAGGCGCTCGTGATAATGGAAGCGCCCGACCAGCACCATCACCAGCGGCAGCAGGAAATAGCCGAGCGACACTTCGAGCATCCGCCCATGCAGCGGCGCCCACAGGAACAGCCACAATTGCAAGCCGAGCAGCGCCGAGGTGACGATCATCGCGGCGCCGAGCTTCGGCTCCGTCACCATGCGGTCAACAAGCTGGCGCAGAATCGGCAGACGCTTGCGCACCGCGACGAGCAGCAGCGCGCCCGGCACGGTCCACACGATGCGCCACGCGAAGATGTCCAGCCCGCTCAACGGCTTGAGCAGCGTCGCGTAAGCGGACAGTAATGCGAACATCGCGGATGCGCCGACCGCGAGAGCGATGCCGCGCCTGAAGTCGTTGTGGTTCATTGCGCAGGCGGGCGCGCGGCGTTCGCGGCATTCGTTATGGTCATGAAATGTGACGTCTCATAAGCAGACAGACGCTGCGTTGTTGTTCTCGGTCGTTTGGAATCGACAGCGCGGATGGGCGCGAAACGGGCATTCTAGACGGTTATCGGCGCACGGAGTTTGCGCTTTTTCCCGTCGATCGGCTGCAATTAGTCGTGCGCATCGCGCATCGATGCACTAGAACATAACTTCATGCGCCGCGGCGGGCGAATCGCGTTCCGGTTCCGTCAGGTATCAATTCCGGTTCAGGGCCGGCCCGTGCGTGAATCTTGCTACGAAGCTTTGCACGCTGCTCGCCCGTCGTTCACGACAGTTCAGACGGGACTACCGGGCAGCACCCACGAGCCGGGCCGGTGAATGCAGTCCTGAGCGCAGTTTTCAGGCAGCCGCGAGGACCCACCCGCGCTTCTCGCCCACGGCATGCGTCAACCGCGTTTACCGCGCATGCCACCGCCCGGCAGCGATCCCGCTCATCGAATGTGACTACTGGAGACAGCATGACCCAGCCAGCCCTATCGCTTGGCAACTCGCCTTCCGAACTGCGCCGCGCCTTCGCCGCCGACGTGCGCGCCGGCCTGACCCACACGCCACAGAAGGAACTGCCGTCGAAGTATCTGTACGACGAAGTCGGCTCCGCGCTCTTTGAAGTGATTACCGTATTGCCGGAATACGGCGTCACGCGCGCCGAGGAACGGCTGCTCGCCAAGCACGCGGCGGATATCGTCGAGCATTTGCCGCATGACGTGACGGTCGCCGAACTCGGCAGCGGCAGCGGCCGTAAAACGCGCCGCATTCTCGAAGCGTTGTGTAAAAAACGCCCTACTTCTTACTGCCCGATTGAAATTTCGCGCAGTGCATTGCAGTTGTGCCGGCGCGAACTCGGCGACATCGAGCGGATTTCGATCGTCGGTTACGAGCGCGATTATCTGGCCGGTCTCGCCGAAGTGAGCCGGCAACGCGCGCCGGGCGACCGGTTACTCGTCCTGTTTCTCGGCAGCACGATCGGTAACTTCGGCAGGCTCGCGGCCACGCGTTTTCTGCGCGATATCCGCAACATGCTCGCACCCGGCGACGCGTTGCTGCTCGGCACCGATCTGATCAAGCCGACGCCGGTGCTGATCGCCGCGTACGACGATGCGATCGGCGTGACGGCTTCGTTCAATCTGAATCTGCTCGCGCGCATCAATCGCGAACTCGATGGCGACTTTCCACTCGACGCGTTCGAGCACGTCGCGCGCTTCAATCCGGACGCGCGCAGCATCGAGATGCATCTGCGCGCGAAGCGCGATCTCACCGCGCACGTGCGCGCGGCGCAGTTGACGGTGTCGCTGAAGGAAGGCGAAACGATCTGGACCGAGAGCAGCCACAAGTATCGCGCGGAGGAACTGCCCGCGATTGCCGACGATGCCGGCTTCGTGTGCAGCCATCAGTGGATCGAGGAAGAGTGGGGCTTCGCGGAGAGTTTACTGGTGGCGCGATAAGCGCTGGAAGTAGTACGGTGCGCACCGGGAAGCGCGCACGACATGGCAAAAGCAGGAGAAACCAGAAAGAGCGGCGCGCCCTCTTCCGGATAGCGCGCCGCCTTTTTACTGATTCAACGCGCGCTTACAGCGGGTTCACCACGATTTCACGTCGGATCTACCGTCGTCTCGTACTCTCGTACCATTGCGCTCAATGCTGCTCGAACCGCTCGTAGCGCTTGTCCGTCGAACGCTCCTCGCCGCTCACGTCAGTCACGCGCGCCGCCGGCGGCCCGTGACGCAGCCACGACAGCATCCGGTCGACCTGATTGGCCGGTCCCTGCAAGATCGCTTCGACCGAACCATCGTCGAGATTCGCAACCCATCCCTTGATGCCCAGCGCGTGCGCCTGGCGCACGGTCGCGTGGCGAAAGCCGACGCCCTGCACCATGCCGCGCACGCGCACGTAATATGTTTCGATCCGCTCGTCCAGATCCGGGGCCATGCCGCTCTCTCCTCTTGATGCCTGACAGTCTTTCAAGCGGGCATTCTAGTCGCGTCGCGGCGGCCGTGCCCGCCAACGCCCATTTCGCGAACGCGCCACGTACAATCCGTCGACCGTCATGGAAATGGAAACAGAATGACCGAACAGAATCGCGATCTCGTGCTCGTGACCGGCGCGTCCGGCTTCGTCGGCTCGTCGGTGGCACGCATCGCGCAGAGCAAGGGGTTCCGGGTGCGCGTACTCGTGCGCGCGACGAGCCCGCGCAAGAACGTCGAGTCGCTCGACGCGGAAATCGTCGTTGGCGACATGCGCGACGAAGCGTCGATGCGCAGCACGCTGCGCGGCGTGCGCTATCTGCTGCACGTGGCCGCCGATTATCGGCTGTGGGCACCGGACCCGAGCGAAATCGAGCGCTCGAATCTCGAAGGCACCGAGGCGACGATGCGCGCGGCGTTGAAGGAAGGCGTCGAGCGCATCGTCTACACGAGCAGCGTGGCGACGCTGAAAGTGACCAGCTCCGGCCAGTCCGCCGACGAAACCTCGCCGCTCACGGCCGCCCAGGCGATCGGTGTGTACAAGCGGAGCAAGGTGCTCGCCGAGCGCGCGGTCGAGCGGATGATCGCCGAGGATGGTCTGCCCGCGGTGATCGTCAATCCGTCCACGCCGATCGGTCCGCGCGACGTCAAGCCGACGCCGACCGGACGCATCATCCTTGAGGCGGCGCTCGGCAAGATCCCGGCGTTCGTCGATACCGGCCTGAACCTCGTGCACGTCGACGACGTCGCGGCAGGCCATTTCCTCGCGCTGGAACGCGGCAGGATCGGCGAGCGCTATATCCTCGGCGGCGAAAATCTGCCGCTGCAGCAGATGCTCGCCGATATCGCGGCGCTGACCGGCCGCAAGGCGCCGACGCTGAGCCTGCCGCGCTGGCCGCTGTATCCGCTCGCGATGGGCGCCGAGGCGGTCGCGAAATTCACGAAGCGCGAACCGTTCGTCACGGTCGACGGACTGAAAATGTCGAAGAACAAGATGTATTTCACGTCGGCGAAGGCGGAGCGCGAACTTGGCTATCGCGCGCGGCCTTATCGCGAGGGACTGGCGGACGCGCTCGAATGGTTCCGGCAGGCGGGATATCTGAAGGGCTGAGCGAAGCCGTAAGCATTTTGTTACAAGTCCCGCATCGGCGACGGGTCAAAGCCCGCGCGCAGCAGGTAAAATCGCGGGTCCTATCAGAGAAACCTCGCATGAATCTTCACGAACAGCTCGGCGCATTGGAAATGGGCGTCGATCAGCTCATTCAGGCTGTCGTGGCCACGCAGGCCGAAACGGTGGCCACCGCCACGGACGCAGCCTCCGGACAGCCCGCGGACACCGATCCGTCCGTCCCGCAGATCCAGCCGACACTCGAAGTCGGCCGTCCCACGCGCGACGAAATCACGATGACGATCGGCAACCAGATGGTCTCGTTTCGCCCGGATCAGATCAGCAAGCTGATCGAGGAGTTGTCGAACGCGCGCGCGTCGATGACGCCGGAACAGCCGATGGGCGTCCCGCCAGGCTGGCAGTTCGTATCGACGAAGAACCCGGTGATGGCGGTGCAGAAGCAGTCCAACGGCGACCGCCTGCTCGTGATGCGCCACACCGGTCATGGTTGGGTGCCGTTCACATTTTCGCCGGACGTCGTGATTCAGATGTACATGATGCTCACCAACGCGTGATGCACGAGAAGCACGAAAAAAGCGGCCGAAGCCGCTTTTTTTTGTACCCGCCGATTCCGTCGATGGTCCCGCCTCAACGCTCCTGCACCGGCGCCTGCACGCGCGCCTTCCACTGCCCGCCCTTGCCGCGCCAGTAGCGCACCGCCGACGCGAACGTCGCGCCGACATAGAACAGCGCGACGAGCGGCAGGAACGGCGCCCACAACGGTGAACGGCGGTAGTAGACGAGCATCGGCGCATACGCGCAGCACATCGCCGCCCACGCGAGCCATGCGGGCCAGCCGAGCGGCCCGAGCACGAGCGCGGCGACGGGTGGCAGCAGATAGATGATCGCCATGCCGGCGAGCGTGCCCACGAGCAGCAGCGGCGAGTAGCGCAACTGCGTGAACGCGGTGCGGGCGATCATGTTCCAGATCTCGCGCCAACTGTCGTACGGACGCAGCGACACGCTCTTCGCCGCGACGTCGAGCCGGATCGGATGACGCCCGGTGCCGCGATGCTTGATGCGCGCGGCGAGGCTGCAATCGTCGATCAATTCGGCGCGAATCGACTCGATGCCGCCCGCTTCCTCGAGCGCCGCGCGGCGCACCAGCATGCAGCCGCCCGCCGCGGCCGCCGTGCGGTTGCGCGGATTGTTGACCCACGCGAACGGGTACAGCTTCGCGAAGAAGAACACGAAGGCCGGAATCAGCGCCTTTTCCCAGAACGAATCGCAGCGCAGCCGGACCATCAGCGAGACGAGGTCGCGCTTTTCCGCATCCGCGCGCGCCACTAGCTGCGTGAGCGCGTCGGCGGGATGGCCGATGTCGGCGTCCGTCAGCAGCAGGAAATCGGCCGGCAGACCGAGCGCGCGCGCCGCCTCGATGCCCTGCGATTGCGCCCACACCTTGCCGGACCACCCCGGCGGCAGCGGCTTCGCGCTCAGCACCGTCAGGCGCTCCGGGCATTGCAGTTGCAGCGCGGCGGCTCGCGCGGCATCGGCGGTGCCGTCGGCGCTGTGATCGTCGACCACGATCACGTGGAATGCGCCGCGATAGTCCTGCTGGAGCAGCGACGTCACCGCTCCGGCGATCACGTCGACTTCATTGCGTGCCGGCACCACGGCGGCGACTGCCGGCCACGCGACGCGCGCCGCGACGCTCAGCGGCGCGGCGGGACGCGCGCGCCAGAAGCCGCCGCGCGCGAACAGCAGCACGCACCAGATCAGCAGGGAAACACCCGAAAGAACAAACAGAACCGCCGCCATTAAGCATTACCCTCGATTGAACGCGCCGCCACGCCGACGCGTCTGGACAGTTGCATTGCCACGGTGCGCGCCGCGACCACGCACCAGTCGAACATGGTGAGCACCGGCCGCTCGCGGAACACGTCGTAGTCCGCGCGCTCGATCCGCTCGAGAAAACGCAGGCCGGCATGCACGGCGCCGCAAAGCTCGATGCCGAGCCGCCCCGGAATGCGCAGCGCGAGCGGCGCGCCGCGTACCAGTGTGCCGCGCACGAAGGCCACTTCGTGCGCCATCAGCGCGCGCCACGCAGCGTCGACGACACCGTTGGCGATCTGCGTCTCGGTGACGCCGAAACGCCGCAAGTCCGCCTGCGGCAGATACACCCGCTGCTTTTTCCAGTCCTCGGCGACATCGAGCCAGAAGCTGATCAGTTGCGACGCGGTGCAGATCGCATCGGCATCGGCGAGATTGGCCGGGCTCGCCGCGCCGATCAGATGCAGCATCAGATGCCCGACAGGATGCGCCGAGCGCCGGCAATAGTCGATGAGCGCCGCGCGGTCCTCGTAGCGGTTCGTGTCGATGTCCTGCGCGCAGCCGTCAAGCAGATCGTAAAACGGCGCGAGCGGCAGCTTATATTGCGCGATCACGCCGGCCAGCTTGCCGAACAGCAGCGGATGCACCGGCGCCGCGCGCCACTGCGCAATCGCGTCGAGCCCGGCGCGGAAATCCGCGAGGCGCGCGTGCCGCTCGGCGGCGCTCCAGTCGCCTTCGCCGGCGATATCGGCCGCGGTGCGCACAACCTGGTAGATAATGCCGACAGGCGCGCGCAGCGCCTTCGGCAGCAACACGCTCGCGATCGGGAAATTTTCGTGCTGGTCGACGTCCATCCGGCGAGCCTCGAAACCATTCTGTAATACGGCGCGCTATGCATGCCGCAAGGATCGGTAGTTTAAGGGTTCCGCCGCGGCAGCGCAGCGTGCGGTCGTGGCGGCCGTGCCAGAAAGCAGAGCGGCCCCGATAGCGTTAGAATGCGCGTTTGGTTTTGCTGTACCGGCCGGTCGCCGGGGCTCAAGACGTCAACTAATCTAGATGAGCGCGGCGAATAAAGTAGTCAGTTTTGACTATTTCTTCGAAACCCGCGTCAGTCGGAGTTCGCCAACTTATGCGAGTCATCCTTGCCCAGCCCCGCGGCTTTTGTGCGGGCGTTGTCCGCGCAATCGAAATCGTCGATCGTGCGTTACAGCAACACGGCGCGCCCGTGTACGTCCGGCACGAGATTGTCCACAACCGTCATGTGGTCGACAATCTGCGCCGGAAAGGCGCGCGCTTCGTCGAGGAACTCGATGAAGTGCCGCAAGGCGCGGTGGCGATATTCAGCGCACATGGTGTCGCGCAGACCGTCGAGCGTGACGCCGAAGCCCGCGGTCTCGACGTGCTCGACGCAACCTGCCCACTCGTCACCAAGGTTCACGTGCAAGGCCGCCAGTATGTCGCCGCCGGCCGCACGCTGGTCCTGATCGGCCACGCGGGCCATCCGGAAGTGGAAGGCACGATCGGCCAGATTCCGGGCAAGGTGCTGCTCGTGCAAAGCGAGGCGGAGGTTGAGAAGCTCGAGCTGCCGGTCGACACGCCGCTCGCCTACGTCACGCAGACCACGCTGTCGGTCGACGACACGCGCGGCATCATCGATGCGCTGCTGCGCCGCTTCACCGACATCGTCGGTCCGGACACGCGCGACATCTGCTACGCGACACAGAACCGCCAGGCGGCGGTGCGCGAGCTGAGCAAGGAAGTCGACGTGCTGCTCGTGGTGGGCGCCACCAACAGCTCGAACTCGAACCGGCTGCGCGAAATCGGTAGCGAGAGCGGCGTGGCGAGCCACCTCGTCGCCGATGGCTCGGAAGTGAAGCCGGAATGGTTCGTGGGCGTGCAGACGGTCGGCATCACGGCCGGCGCGTCGGCACCGGAAGAGATGGTCGAAAACGTAATCGATGCGCTGCGCGCATTGGGGCCCGTCGATGTCACGACGATGGCGGGCCGTGAAGAGAAAGTCGAATTCAAGTTGCCATCGAAACTGATGCAACCACTCGCTGCACGCGAAGTTTAAGGAGGACATCTTGTCTATTCCGCTGCTACAGAAAGTCCGCGTCGGCGCATACATCATGCGCCAGCATCTGTCCGGCAACAAACGCTATCCGCTCGCCTTGATGCTGGAGCCGCTGTTTCGCTGCAATCTCGCCTGCAACGGCTGCGGCAAGATCGATTATCCGGATCCCATCCTGAACCAGCGTCTGTCGCTGGAAGAGTGCCTGCAGGCCGTCGACGAATGCGGCGCGCCAGTCGTGTCGATCGCGGGCGGCGAGCCGCTGCTGCACAAGGAAATGCCGCAGATCGTCAAGGGCATCATGGCGCGCAAGAAGTTCGTGTATCTGTGCACGAACGCGCTGCTGATGGAAAAGAAGATGGACGACTACGAGCCGAATCCGTACTTCGTCTGGTCGGTCCATCTCGACGGCGACAAGGAAGCGCACGATCACTCGGTGTCGCAGGAAGGCGTGTACGACAAGGCCGTCGCCGCGATCCGCGAAGCGAAGCGCCGCGGCTTCCGCGTGAACATCAACTGCACGCTGTTCAACGACGCGCAGCCGGAGCGCGTCGCGAAGTTCTTCGACACGCTGGGCCCGATGGGCGTCGACGGCATCACGGTGTCGCCGGGCTATGCCTATGAGCGCGCGCCGGACCAGCAGCACTTCCTGAACCGCGACAAGACCAAGCAGCTGTTCCGCGAAATCTTCAAGCGCGGCAACAACGGCAAGAACTGGTCGTTCAGCCAGTCGGCGATGTTCCTCGACTTCCTCGCCGGCAACCAGAGCTACGAATGCACGCCGTGGGGCAACCCGGCGCGTACCGTGTTCGGCTGGCAGAAGCCGTGCTATCTGGTCGGCGAAGGCTACGTGAAGACCTTCAAGGAACTGATGGAAACCACCGACTGGGACAAGTACGGCACCGGCAACTATGAGAAGTGCGCGGACTGCATGGTCCACTGCGGTTTCGAAGCGACGGCCGTGATGGATACGGTCGCGCATCCGCTGAAGGCGCTGAAGGTCAGCATGCGCGGCCCGAAGACCACGGGCGCGTTCGCAAAGGACATTCCGCTCGACAAGCAGCGTCCCGCCGAGTACGTGTTCTCGCGTCACGTCGAGATCAAGCTCGAAGAGATCAAGCGCACCGGCACGGGCAAGAAGGTGCAGACCGCGACCGCGGCGCACTGAGCGGTTCGACCAGGGCGGCCGCGCGCCGTCCTGCGTTGCGCACGATTCCTTATGCATAAAAAAAGCGCGGTGACCAATCAGGGCCACCGCGCTTTTTCTTTACCGCCTTTCTTTTACCGCCTCAAATGGTATCGACTCTCAGGCACCGCGCGCATTGTGCGCGGTCAGAAACTTGATCAGCCCGTCGATACCGCCTTTGTTGATCTGGTCGGCGAACTGCGTCTGATACACCTGGATCAGCCATGCGCCCATCATGTTGATGTCGTAGATCTTCCAGCCGGACGGTCCCTTGGTGAGCCGGTAGTCGATCGCATCGTCGCCGCCGTTGCTGATTACGTGCGATTGCACGACGATGTCGGAGGCGCCACCCGGCACGCTCACCGGCATAAACTTGAACTTCACGTCCTGGTCGCGCAATTGGGACAGCGACGCCGCATAAGTGCGTGTGAGCAGCAGCGTAAACTGCTCGTACAACTGCTTCTGCTGTTCCGGCGTTGCCGTCGACCAGGGCTTGCCGACCGCGATACGCGTGGTGCGCTGGAAGTCGGTAGCAGGCAGGAAGTGCGTCTCGACAATTTGCGTAATCTTCGCCATGTCGCCGCCGCGCGCCTGTGAGTCCGTTTTCATCGCGGTAACGGTGCCTTCGACGGCACTTTTTACCACCGTGTCGGGCGCGCTTTGCGCAAACGCCGCCGTGGACACCACGGCCGCAGCCAGGAAAGCAGACAGATATCGTTTCATACGCTCGTCAAGACCAGAAAGAAGTAGCACCGGCGGGCCAGGAAGCCCGAGGCTAAAGAGGGGTAGACCAGTATAGCCGGGATTGTGTTCCCATCCCGGCCGGCGCCGGCGGGCGCCGGACTTGCTACCGAAGTCGGGTTGCGGTGCCCCGGCTCTGTATACTTATGCACCTTTGTCAAAAACAACACCCGTGATAAGGCCACGTCCGCCTACATGCTGAAGTCATCTATCGTCCGTCTCGTCGCGTACTCGGTGCGTCATCCGTTCAGGATCATCGCGCTGTCGTTCGTGCTCGCCGTTCTGAGCGGCGTCTACGTCGCGCATAACTTCAAGATCAATACGGACATCAGCCGTCTCATCGAAACCGACAAGCAGTGGTCGGCGTTACAGAACGCGCTCGACGCCGCGTTCCCCGAGCGCGGCGACACCGTGCTCGTGGTGGTCGAGGCGCGCGCGCCCGAATTCGCCGACGCCGCCGCCAACGCATTGACCGCCGCGCTCAGGGCCGATCCGAAGGAGTTCACGTCGGTCTCGCAGCCCGCCGGCGGCCCGTTCTTCGAACACAACGGCCTGCTGTTCCCGTCCACCGACGAGGTGATGTCCACCACATCGCAGCTCGTGCAGTCGCGCCCGCTCGTCAATGCCCTCGCGCACGATCCGAGCCTGACCGGTCTCGCCGGCACCCTGACAACGAGCTTGCTGTTGCCGCTGCAACTCGGCCAGGTGAAGCTCGCCGACATGAGCCATCTGCTTTCGCAAAGCGCCAATACGCTCGATCGCGTGCTGGCTGGCCAGCCGGCCGCGTTCTCGTGGCGCGCGCTGGTCGACAAAAGCGTTGCCACCGACCCGGCGCGCGCGTTCGTCGTCGTACAGCCGGTCGTCAACTACGACGCGCTGGAACCGGGCGCGAGCGCATCGAGATCGATCCGCGCGACGGCCGCTTCGCTGCACCTCGACGCGCGCTACGGCGCGACGATCCGCCTGACCGGCGAGCAGCCGCTCGCGGACGAAGAGTTCGCATCGGTGCAGGACGGCGCGGTACTCAACGGCATCGGCACCTTCATCGTCGTGCTCGTCATTCTGTGGCTCGCTCTGCGCTCGGGCCGCATGATCCTCGCCGTGTTCATCACGCTGTTCGTCGGCCTCGCGATCACCGCCGCGCTCGGTCTGATGATGGTCGGCGCGCTCAACATGATTTCGGTCGCGTTCATGGTGCTGTTCGTCGGGCTCGGTGTCGATTTCGGCGTGCAGTTCGGCGTCAAGTATCGAGAGGAGCGCAATCGCGACAACCGGCTGTCGGCCGCGCTGATGCACACCGCGCACAGCATCGGCGTGCCGCTCACGCTCGCGGCGGTCGCGGTCGCGCTGAGCTTCTTCTCGTTCCTGCCGACCGCGTACCGCGGCGTGTCGGAGCTCGGCCAGATCGCGGGCGTCGGCATGTTCGTCGCGTACTTCACGAACATGACGCTGCTGCCGGCGCTGCTGAAGGTCCTCAGGCCGCCCGGCGAAGCCGGCTCGCCGGGCTTCAAGCGGCTCGCCCCCGTCGACGACTTCCTCGATCATCACCGCAAGCCCGTGCTGATCGGCACACTGATCGTCGTGCTCGGCGCGACGCCGCTGCTCACGCATCTGCGCTTCGATTTCAATCCGCTGCACCTGAAGGACCCGCATACGGAGTCGATGGCGACGCTGCTGTCGCTGAAGGATTCGCCCGAAGCCGCGGTCAACAACGTGCATGCGCTCGCGCCGTCGCTCGCCGATGCCGATGCGATCGCCGAGCGTTTGCGCAAGCTGCCCGAAGTGGGCCGCGTGACGACGCTGAGCACGTTCGTGCCCACCGATCAGCAGCAGAAGATGATGCTGATCGCGAGCGCCGCGCAACAGTTGCTGCCCGCGTTGCAGCAGCAGCCCGCGCCGCGGGCCACCGACGACGTGCGCGTCGCCGCCCTGAAGCGCGCGGCGAACCAGTTGTCGCTCGCCGCCGAGGATCATCCGGGGCCGGGCGCCGCCGAAGCTCAGCATCTGTCGGCGACGCTGCAGAAACTCGCGAGCGCCGACGCCGCGACGCGCGACCGCGCGGAAGTCGCGATGTCCGACACGCTGCGCTTCGCGTTGAAGCAGTTGGAGAACCTGCTGCAGCCGACCGAAATCACGCGCGAGAACCTGCCGAAGGAGATCACCGCGACGTGGATCGGCAAGGGCGGCCGCGCGCTCGTCGACATCGCGCCGAAAGTGCCGCCCGGCGTCGATCCGAACGACGACCAGATGCTCGCCCGCTTCGCGCACGCGGTGAAAAAGGCTGAGCCGGGCGCGATCGGCGGCCCGATTTCGATCCTGCATTCGGCCGACACGATCATCAAGGCGTTTTTGCAAGCGGCGGTCTACGCGTTGCTGTCGATCGCGGTACTGCTATGGATCGCGCTGCGGCGCGTCGGCGATATGCTGCGCACGCTGGTGCCGCTGCTGGTTTCCGCGCTCGTGACGCTCGAACTGTGCGTGGTGTTCGGCATGCCGCTGAACTTCGCGAACATCATCGCGCTGCCGCTGATGCTCGGCGTCGGCGTCGCGTTCAAGATCTACTTCGTGATGGCGTGGCGCCACGGCCAGACCAGCCTGCTGCAATCGAGCCTGACGCACGCGGTGCTGTTCAGCGCGGCGACCACGGCCACCGCGTTCGGCAGCCTCTGGCTGTCGCATCATCCTGGCACGTCGAGCATGGGACGGTTGCTCGCGCTGTCGCTGTTCTGCACGCTGATCGGCGCGGTGGTGTTTCAGCCGGTGCTGATGGGCAAGCCGCGCCAACGTCGCGGGAAGCAAAAGGGAATTTAGGCATGAAACTACGTAATGCCACGCTGGCGCTCACCGTCGCGGGTCTGATCTCCGGTTGCGCAACCGCGCCCGACCGCAAGCCCGGTGATCCGTTCGAGCCCGTGAACCGGGTCATCTTCAATTTCAACGACGGCCTGGACCGCTATGTCGCGGTGCCGGTCGCGAAGGGCTACCAGAAGGTGACGCCGCAACCGCTGCGCACCGCCGTCAGCAACTTCTTCTCGAACCTCGGCGACCTCACCAATGCCGCGAACGCGCTGCTGCAACTGAAGATCACCGATGCGACCGAAGACATCATGCGCTTCGCGTTCAACTCGGTGTTCGGCATCGGCGGCCTGCTCGACTGGGCGACGCCGGCGGGATTGCCGAAGCATCACCAGGATTTCGGCCTGACACTCGGGCATTGGGGCATTCCGTCGGGCCCGTATCTCGTGTTGCCGCTGTTCGGGCCGAGCACGGTGCGCGACAGCATGGGGCTCGTCGTCGACGTGAAGTTCAATCCGTTGAACTACATGGAACCGGCGACGCGTAATCCGCTGTACGTGCTGCAGTTCGTGAGCACGCGCTCGGACCTGCTCGGCGCGACCGATCTGCTGCAACAGGCCGCGCTCGACAAATACTCGTTCGTGCGCGACGCCTATACGCAGCAGCGCCGCGCGCGTCTGCGCGGCACGAGCGACAACAATGCGCCGCTGCCGAATTACGAAGATCAGGGGAATACGGGCGCCGCAGCGCCCGCAGCCGGCGCGCCGGCCGCGGGGGGGCTGCCGAACTACTCGGATCCGGGTGCCGCGGCGCAAGCACCGAATGGTGCTTCCGGGGCGGGTGGGGCGAAGAGTGCGTCGCCGAGTGATCTGCCGAATTACACCGATCCGGGGGAGGCGACGCCGGCACCGAATGGCGCATCTGGGGCGGGTGGGGCGGGTGGGGCCGCGAAGGACTCGCCGAATGACGTGCCCAACTACGTCGATCCCGGCGATACCGCGGGAGGCAGCGCAGCGGGTGCCCCGCCAGCGGCGTCGCCAGTCGGCGCATCGGCCGTGCAAACGCCTGCCCCCCAGGCCGCGCCAGCGGACACCAGACAGCCGGCCGCCGCACCGGCCGCGCAGTAGCGTTTCAACAACGGCGCTCAATGCGCAGCGGGGCGCCCGCAATGGAAGCTCCGCAGAAGGTAACTACGTCGAAGCCTGGGGTTAATTTTTTAAGTTTTGTCTGATTCGTTCGACGCGCACATTCGGCTAGGCTGATTTTTTACCTAAAAAGCGCGAGAATGGCAGACATTTTTATCAAGATTGACGGTATCGCTGGCGAATCACAAGACGCCACACATCCAGATGAAATTAAAGTCGTCGGTTGGAACTGGAGCGTAACCCGGAAGTACGGCGTGCAGTCTGGTAGCGGCGGCGCGGCAAAAGCCACCGTTTCAGATTTGCACTTTGTACATCAAATCGACAAGGCAACTCCGAATCTGGCTGCTTTCTGTTTTCAGGGAAAACACATTAAGCAAGCCGTGTTGACCATGCGCAAAGCCGGAAGTCTGCCGTTCGAATATCTGAGGATTTCCATGTGTGATGTGATTATCACGCACGTCGAGCAGGCAGGGAGTCAGGGACTCGATATGGAACATGTAAGCCTCAGTTTCGCGAGGATAAAACAGGAATATACAATCCAGAGGGCTACCGGTAGTAGCGCAGGCACGGTAATGTCAATTATCGATATTAAACAGAATACATCGCCTGACGAGTGACCGGTCATGAATGAATATGAGCTTCTAATCACCAGTTCGAGTCCTGAGAAAATCAATCTCTACAGCTACGGTACGCTTGAGGATTTGACGCCTCAGGAATTATATCTATGCCTTATGGCAGAAGAAATGCTGGAACAACTAGGAATTCATGATATTGCATCTGTAATGGCTATCATTCTTGGATATCCTTTTTTGATGACGAAAGCCAAACCAAACGGGGCAACGACAGGAACATCGATTGTTTCGCTTGTATGCAGGGAATTGCTTGATATCCGGCTCAAAAAAGCCTATCTGCCAGCTATTACAGGAACCCTGGGAACATTGAAACTATCGTGGACTAATCACATAGGGGCTTTCGTTGGGAGAACGATTCCTGAAATCGGGTGGGTAATTGGCGTTTATGATGTTGTATCAATAAGTATAAAAACGACCATGCGTTACAACAACATTGCCAAACCGGAGGATAGAATAAATGACGCAACCACTGGAACTCTCGGATAATCTTTTGAGTTTCATAAATAAACAGGCAGGATTATGGCGACAGCATATCCTGGTAGCTTCCACAACGATTGAACGTGATTTAGGGGTGACAGGAATAGATGCGGGCGAATTCATGGAAGCATTTTTCCAGCATTTCAATGTTGATCCTGGTGATTACGATGAGGCGCGATATTTTGGTCCGGAAGGGTTTGAACTGGGACTATCGTTTATCACCCGATGGATTGAGCGTCGACATAAAGTCAAAAGACCGCCAAAAGAAATACTGACAATTGGCATGCTCCAGCGCGCTATCGAGTTCGGTGTATGGGACAGCCAACGTCTAAGTCAGTGACGACGAGGGCGCGTTGCCGACACAAAGTACGCATTTGTTGCCAGAACGAATGCCGTGCATGAGCATCTTCTGCCCACACGACAACGCCGAATACAACAACAAAAATCGATCGCGGCGCAGGTCCCCTACATCAAACGATGGCCGGCATCCGCAGCACCCCGCCCTCGCCCATTGCCCGGCGCGCCTGCATCAGCGTGGTCCGCGCGGCGCGGGCATCGGCGGCAAGACGGATCAGCGCGCCGAGCTGCGACGGCTGCCGCAGCAATTCCCGCAGAATCGGCCCGAGTGCCGTGCTGCCGTCGTCGCGCAGACCGGCCGTGGCGGCCGGCGGCAGTGTGCGCCAGGCCGGATCGACGACCGCGCGGCATATCGCGAACGGCAGCCTATGCGCGGCGGCCGTCGCGCCGGCAATATGCGATTCCATATCGACCGCGAGCGCGCCGGTTGAGCTGTGCAGCGCGCGCTTGTCGTCGGCGGTGATGAGGGGTGCGGCGACCGCCGCCATCGAGCCCCGCCGCAGACGCCCGGCAAGCCCCTCCGCCGCCCCGGCGGCGGTCACGGCGGCAACGATCCTGTGCGCCCACTGGCGATCGGTCTCGAGCCGCCCGAACGGCCCATCGACGGCATCCGCGACGATCAGCGCGCCCGGCTCCAGGTCCGGCGCGAGCCCGCCCGCCGTACCGAAGCTGATGATCCCCGCCGCGCCGCGCGCGACCGCCGCGCTCAGCGCGCGTTCGAGCAGATCGGCGCGCGCCGCGTACACGGCCTCGACACGATCGCCGCCGTCACCGCGCGCGATGCGCGCCTCGAACGCCATGCCCGTCACGACGATCACAGGCAAGCTGCCGGCGCCCGCCCCGGCGGATGGCGTGGTCGACCCAGGCATCCGCTACATTCCGACCGCGACGCGCGTGAGCCCGTTGCGCTTCAGATGACGGAAGCGCGCCAGCGCCCACAGCGGGAAGAACTTGCGATAACCGTGGTAACGCAGATAGAACACGCGCGGGAAACCTGTCGCGGTGAAGCGCGTTTCGTCCCACAGACCGTGCTCGCGCTGTTCGCGCTGCAGATAGTCGATGCCGCGCGCCACCGCCTCGTGGTTGACCTCGCCCGCCGCCATCAGACCGAGCAGCGCCCACGCGGTCTGCGACGCGGTGCTCGGCGCGCGCTCGTAGCCGCGATAGTCGAGCTTGTAGCTCTCGCCGCCCTCGCCCCACCCGCCGTCCTCGTTCTGGATCGACACGAGCCATTGCACCGCGCGCTTCATGCGCGGATCGTCGTGCGGCATGCCGGCCGCGTTCAGCGAACACAGCGCGGTCCACGTGCCGTAGATGTAGTTCAGACCCCAGCGGCCGTACCAGCTACCGTCCGACTCCTGTTCCTGCAGCATGTACTCGAACGCGCGCCGCGCCGGCTCGCTGGCCTGCGGCAATTCGCCGAGCTGCGCGAGCATCGACAGACAGCGGCCCGACACGTCGGCAGTCGGCGGATCGAGCAGCGCGCCGTGATCGGAGAACGGGATGTTGTTCAGGTAGTACTGGGTGTTTTCCGGCTCGAATGCGCCCCAGCCGCCGTCGCTGCTCTGCATGCCGACCACCCATTCGCGCGCGCGCGCCATCGCTTCCTGGTAGGCCGTCGATTGCGTGAGCGCCGCCGAGCGATGCATCGCCATGACGACCACGGCCGTATCGTCGACATCCGGGTAATGCGCATTGTGGTACTGGAACGCCCAGCCGCCGGGGCGCACGTTCGCGCGGCGCGAAATCCAGTCGCCACGCACGTCGAGAATCTGCAGCGGACGCAGCCATTCGAGCCCGCGTTCGGCCGCCCGCGCGGCACGCGCGTCGCCGGTTTCGAGCAGCGCGTGCGCGACCAGCGACGTATCCCACACCGGCGACAGACACGGCTGGCAATACGCCTCGTCTTCCTTGACGACGAGCAGCTTGTCGAGCGACTTGCGCGCGATCGCGCGATGCGGGTGATCGGCCGGATAGCCGAGCACGTCGTACATCATCACCGAATTGGCCATCGCCGGGAAGATCGCGCCGAGGCCGTCCTCGCCGTTCAGCCGCTCGTCGACGAACGCGACCGCCGCGCGGATCGCGCGCTCACGCGTCGCCTTCGGCAACAGGCCATCGACCGCGCGCAGCACCGTATCGACGCAGCGGAAGAAGCCGAACCAGCCCGCGTGCTGATGCGGCGCGCGCTCGTTCATGCCGGTGTTCACCGGCGCGCCGCGGAACAGCTCGTCGATGCGCACGCGGCGCGGGTTGCGCGCGAGCGGACGCTTCGCGTTCAGCACGAGCAGCGGCACGATCACGGTGCGCGCCCAGTACGACACCTTCGACAGATGGAACGGGAACCACATCGGCAACAGCATGATTTCGACGGGCATCATCGGCACCGCGCGCCACGACACCACGCCGAACAGCGCGAGCAGGATCCGGGTGAACACGTTCACGTGTTCCGCGCCGCCGTGCGCGAGGATCGCATCGCGCGCGCGCACCATGTGCTCGGCGTCGACCGGATCGCCGATCATCTTCAGCGCGAAGTACGCCTTCACGCTCGCGCTGACGTCGAACGCGCCGTCGGTGAAGAGCGGCCAGCCGCCGTTCGGCAACTGGATACGGCGCAGATAACGCGCGATCTTCTGTTCGAGTTCGAGGTTCGGCGTTTCGCCGAGGTAGTGAACCAGCAGCACGTATTCGGACGGAATCGTCGCGTCGGCTTCGAGTTCGTAGAGCCAGTGGCCGTCGGGCTGCTGCGCGGCGAGGATCGCGTCGGTCGCACGCGCGATCGAGGTGTCGAGCGGGGTGGCGGAGGTTGCCGCATCAGGCACCGCGTCGGCGGACTCAGGCAGGACCGCGTCGAGCGGCTGGCTTTGAGATAAATCGTTCATCAGCGTTCCATCGGTTGATTCAGCAGCGTATCCGCGGCCTTCTGGCCGGAGCGGATCGCCCCTTCGAGCGTCGGGGGCAGGCCGGTAGCCGTCCAGTCGCCCGCGAGCATCAGGTTGTTCCAGCGGGTGCGCGTGCCCGGCCGCTGCGTTTCCTGTCCGGGCAGCGCGGCAAACGTCGCGCGCGGCTCTGTCACGACCTGCCACGGCGGCAGCGGCGCGGGCGGCAGGTCGACCGCCCGCGCGACTTCGGCCCAGACGGTTGCCGCGAGCGCATCGGGCGGCGTGTCGAGCAGCTTCCCGGCATCGGCGAGCGTCACCGAGAGACGCCCATCGAACGCGAGCAGCCATCCGGCCGTTCCGTTCAGCAGGCAGCTCACTTGCGGCAAGCCGAACGGCGGCTCGACGGCGAAATGCACATTGATCGCCGCCGCGAAGCGGTCGGGCGCACGCAACCCCGGTACGAGCGTCGGCGCCACTTCGGGCGGCAGCGCGAGGATCACAGCCTCGTTCGCGCCGAGCGTCACGCTCTCGTCGACGAAATGCAGCGCCTGCACGCGAGCAGGATCGGCCGCGAACGTGACGTCGCGCAGACGCGAACCGAGCCGGATCGTCGCGCCGCCATGTTGCAGCAGCCGCAGCGCCGGATCGACGAACGCGCTGCCGAGCCCGTTGCGCGCAATGAGCGGCCGGCATGCGAGGCCGCCCGCGAGCAGTGTCTCGCGCACCATCGCGCCAGTCAGCTCGGCCGACGCGTCGCGCGGCTCGATATTCAGCAGCGCATGCAACAACGGCCTGAGCAGCCGGTCCCACAGCGGGCCGTTACAGCGCATCGTCTGCGCGACGCTGCGGCCCGGCTTCGCGAACAGCAGCGGCACGAGCGCCAGATAATCGGCCGGATGGGTGTTCGGCGCGCGCGCGTCGGGATCGAAAATCCACCACGGCAGCCGCCCCGGCGACAGCCGCACGGTCCAGCGCGCCCGCGTGGCCAGATCGACGAACGGATACTCGGGCAGCGACGGGCCGGCCAGTTCGTCGGCGGCGCCGATCGCGCGCATGTAGTTCAGCGTCGCGGTATTGCCCGACAGCACGATGTGGTTGCCGCTATCGAGCGTCGCGCCGAGCTTCGCGTCGTAGAACGACCGGCAGCGGCCGCCGGCGTAGTCCCGCGCTTCATGCAGAACGACCCGGGCGCCGCGCCGCTGCAACTGCACGGCGGCGGCGAGACCGGCCGCGCCCGCGCCGATCACGTGAACGAGCTTCGGCATCAGCTCAGAAGAGCGCGTAGCGCGCGACGATCCACAGCAGGCGCAGCTTCGGCTTGCCGACCTTCGTGCGCGGCATGTCGAAGCCGCGCTCGAGTGTACGGTCGAGCAGCACGCGATAGACGCCCGACATGATGCGCGGCGCGCGCACCTGCGCACGCGGTTCGCGGTCCATGATCGCGTCGGACTCGGCGAAGTGCTGCTTCGCGCGCTCGGCGAGCGTCGCGCAAACGCGCGGCAGCGACGGATCGTCGGCGATCTGGTGCGGGTTCGTCACTGCAATGCCCTCGCGCGCGAGCAGTTCGAGCGGCAGATAGCAGCGGTTGATATCGGCGTCTTCGTCGATGTCGCGCAGGATATTGGTGAGCTGCAGCGCGCGGCCAAGGTGATGCGCGAGCAGGCGGCCCGGCTCTTCGCGCATCCCGAATATCCTCACCGACAGACGGCCCGCCGCGCTCGCGACGCGGTCGCAATAGAGGTCGAGCGTGGCGTCGTCGGGCGCGCAGATGTCGGCGGCGGCGTCCATCGCCATGCCGTCGATCATTGCGTGAAAATCCTCGCGTTGCAGATGAAACGTATGAATGTGCCGCGTGAGCGCGCGCAGCGACGCGCGCGGCGCGCCCGCATAGCACGCGTCGATGTCGGCGCGCCATTGCTCGAGCGCGGCCGCGCGTTCGGCGCGCGGCAGATCGCTGTCGGCGATGTCGTCGACGGCTCGGCAGAAGGCGTAGACCTGATACATCGCATCGCGCTGCGCCGCCGGCAGGATGCGCATGGCGAGATAAAACGAGCTGCCGGACGTGGCGGCAGCGGCGTCGATTTCAGTATCGTCCACGACAAGATTGGAAACAGCCAAGACGATCTCCGCTGGAGGCGCCCGCTGAAAGGCGTTCAAAGAAGTTTTTATGCCGACCCGCAGGGCAAGTGGACCCGCGCGCGCGGACACGCGCAGAACATCCGGCTGGGTGGCCGGAAACGGCGAAAAGTATAGCAATCTTTGCCGGTCGCCGCAGTTTCGCGGCCGGATGGGCGGACGGAGAGGAAGACCGTCCGGCGAGGGGCGACGGACGGCGGATCGGCACGGACCAGCGCGGCTCGCCGCGCTACAAATCAACCTCCGCGGGCCGGAACGCGACCGAGCAGTTGCGTCCCTGCCGCTTCGCCTGATACAGCGCCGCGTCGGCCTCGTTGATCAGCACGTCGTACGCGGGTACGCCCGCGTGCGCCGCCGCGCCGCCGAGGCTCGCCGTCACCGCCACGCTGGTGCCGAGCAGCTCGACCGGCGTTTCGGCGATCACGCGGCGAATCTTGTCCGCTACGTGCATCGCGTCGTCGAGCGGCGTGCACGGCAGCAGCAGCGCGAACTCCTCGCCGCCGAAGCGCCCGAAGGTGTCCTGCGCGCGCACGACGCCGGCGACGCGCTGCGCCATCACGCGCAACACCGTATCGCCGCCGCCGTGGCCGAACTGGTCGTTGATCTTCTTGAAGTGATCGAGATCGAACAGCAGCATCGACAGGTCGCCGCCGTAGCGCTGCCAGCGCGTGAACTCGTCGCGCAGGCGCGCTTCGAAGAAGCGCCGGTTGGCGATGCCGGTCAACCCGTCGAGATTCGCGTAGGCCTGCAGCTTCGCGACGGCCTCCTCGCGTTCGCGCTGCACGATGCTCACGTGCGTGACGTCGGAGATCGTCACGCAGACGGCCACCACTTCGCGCTCGCGCATCAGCGGCATGAACGTGCAGTCCTGCTGCATGAAGTCGACGCCGCCGGTGATCGGCCGGTCGTGATCGAATCTGAACAGGTATGGCCGCTGCTCCCACGAGCTGAAGGCAAAGCTGCCGAGCTGGAACACGCTCTCGACCTTGCGCGACAGCCACACGCGCGGCAGTTCCGGAAAGTGCGTGAAGATTGGGCGGCCCACCACCTGTGCGGCCGGGAGCCCGCTGTGGTCCTGCATGAAGCGATTCCACATCAGCACGTTCATGTCGCGGTCGAGCACGAAAATGCCGAAGCCGACCCGCTCGACCACGAGGTCGCTCAACGATTCCACGGATGCATTCATAGACTGGACAACAGCGCGTCGAGCGCTTCGTTCATATGGTGAATCGACTCTTCGGCCATCAGCATCACGAGATGCGCGCGAAAACTCCCGGTCTCGAGCGCGAAATTCACTTCGACGAGCAGCGCCCTGCGCCATTGCAGCATGCCGGGCTGAAACACTTCGTCGAGCGTGAGCGCCTCGCCGAGCAGACCCGGCGCGGAAAACACCGGCGTGCGGCCGAGCTGGTCGAGTATCGACGACACGCACGCGCCGCAGAGCAGGTTCGCGACGTCGAGCATCAGTTCCCGCTCGCCGATCGCCTCGTAGCTCGAGCGCGCGTACGAGTCGCTCACCAGCGAGCATAGCTGCGCGATGCCGTCGCTGCGGCAGATCACCAGTGCCTCGCCCTTGATGTCCGAGCGAAAGCCCTGACGCACCGCGCTGACCGTCTCGTCGATGCCGGTCATCTCGCGCAGCGCGCGCGCCGCGTCGCTGACCGCCACCACGCGCACGCGCGGCACCGACAGCTCGATAAACGAATCGAGCAGCCGCGCGAGGCGCGTCGCCGCCTGGCCCATCGCGAGATTGGCGATCTCCTGCAGCGCGTCGCGCTGGTCTTCGGTGAAGGCGGGCTCAGGCATACAAGCCGTACTCCTTGAGGATGGACAGGACCGCCTCGGGCGTCACCGGCTTGGCGATGAACGCGAGCGCGCCGAGCTCGCGCACGCGCGCCCGGGCAAGCGGCTGCACGTCGGCCGAAACGACGATCACGAAAGTGTTCAGATCCTCGTGCTGCAACGCTTCGAGCACGTCGTAGCCGGTCATGTCCGGCATCGTCAGATCGAGGAACATCACCGACGCCTTGCCCTCCCGGTACAGCGCCAGCGCCTCGCGACCGTTGGTCGCATAGGACACGTCGACGTCCCAGTCCGGCGGCAGTGCCTTCGTGAGTAGCTTGCGCGCGAGCAGCGAATCGTCGGCGATCACAATGGGCAGCATGGCAATGGGAAGTCGGGCGGTATGGGCGGGTCGGAAAGCGGAATCGGCTCGTTTGTGTTCGCGTTCGTGTTCGTCTCGACAACGGATAGAGGCTCGCTTCGGCACAAGGCCGACCGACCCGCGACCAGGTACAGTAACGCCTGTTGAAATGCGGATTGCCCGGCGAGAGGAGAGCGTGCGCGACAGGACGCGTTCGGCGGACCTTGACGATCCGGCGCACAGACGACGTAGCGACGGCCTTTTTATCGTGGCATGGATTGTCGAAGCAAACCCGTGCCAATGGCAACTCGCCAGAACAGATTTTGTTAAAGAAATTTTTTCATTCAGGCCGGATTTTAAAAATGATTAAATGGTTTTGGTAACGGTTTTTTATTATTTATACTTTTGTGTACGTTTGCGCTTTCCGATTCATCGCTGTTTTAACGCCACTTTTTACGAACAGCCGCGGCGGCGAACGCAAGACCTCCACGCTTTGCGTCAAATTTTCCTCAGCCGCCGTCTATGCTTCTTCTGAGGGCAGCGAGGTGCCGATACCGGCCCGATACGGGGCTGCCCGCTCCGAACGCTTTTTTGGCATTAACGAAAATGACATCTGACCGCGTCGAGTCGACGCGCGCGAGCCGCCCTTCCCGTCGTTCCGCCCGCGAGCAGGACGACACGTCGTTCCCCGCGGTACCGGAACAGAATTTCCACGTGCGGCGCATCACGCTGATCGTGCTGCTGGTCGTGGCCGTCGTGCTGCCGTTCGTCTACGTCGCGGCGATGGCGCTCGCCGATCTGCGCTCGCGCGAAGCCGACGCAACCGACCTGGCGCTGCGCACGGTGCGCGTCGCGGAAGAACACGCGCTCAAGGTGTTCGACATGAACGAGGCGCTGAACTCGCGCATCGTCGATCTGACCGAGGACCTCGACGACGACGGCATCCGCGCGCGCGAATTCACGATCCACGACAAGCTGCGCACGATGGGCGGCGGCTATCCGCAGGTGGCCGCCGTGTCGATCTTCGGGCGCGAGGGCGCGCTGCTCGCGAGCAGCCGCTTCTACCCGGCGCCGGCGCTGTCGATCGGCGAGCGCGAGGACTTCGTCGGCATCCGCGGCGGCAACGATCTCGAGCATGTGTCGAAGGTGATGACCGGGCACGTAGCCGGCGAACGGGTATTCAACATGGGCCTCGAGCGCAAGACCGCCGACGGCTCGTTCGCCGGCATCGTCTCGATCGCGCTGCGGCCGGGCTACTTCGACGCGTTCTATCGCGAACTGCTCGGCGGCGACGACGACATGCCGATCGTCATGAGCCTCGTGCGTACCGATGGCGCGGTGCTCGCGCAGTACCCGCGCAACCCGCGCGAACCGGCTGCGATGGCCCCGGATTCGCCCTTCGCGCGGGCGGTCGCCGCGGGGCGGGGAGCCGGCGTGGTGCGGATGCACTCGATCCTCGCCGGCGGCAATCTGATCGTCGCGTTCCGCCACGTCGGCTCGTATCCGGTGTACGTGCTGTGCGGCTATCGCACGTCGGCCATCTGGAGCGCCTGGTATCGGCACCTGACCGTGCTGATCCTGTCGATGTTCACGCCGTCGATCGCGCTGTGGTGCGTGATCTGGCTGTCGCTGCGGCGCCTCGGTGCCGAAGAGGAGGCGTGGGAGCGCTGGCAGGCCGAAGCGTCGATGCGCCGCTCGATCGAATCCGCGTACCGCCAGTCACGCAAGATGGAAGCGCTCGGCACGCTGGTCGGCAGCGTCGCGCACGACTTCAACAACCTGCTGATGATCCTGTCGGCCAACGTGCAGATCGTGCGGCGGCGCGGCATCAATGGGCTCGAGCGCGAACTGTCGGCAATGGAGCGCGCGCTCAAGAGCGGCCAGTCGCTCACCCGGCAACTGCTTGGCGTCGCGCGCAAGCAGCCGCTGCGCACCGAGACGCTATCGCTCGAGCGCTGGCTGCCGACCTGCCGCGAACTGCTGCGCGCATCGCTCGGCGCGAAGGTGTCGCTCGTGATCGACAGCGGCGCCGACACATGGCCGGTGCGCGTCGATGTCGCGGAGCTCGAACTCGCGCTGATCAACGTCGCCGTCAACGCGCGCGATGCGATGGTCAACGGCGGCCGCTTCACCGTGCGAGCGAGCAATGTCGTGTTCCGTCACGAGGACGGCTTCCCGATCACCGGCGACTTCGTGCAGTTGTCGCTCGAGGACACCGGCTCCGGCATGACGCCCGACGTGCTCGCGCGCGCCTTCGAGCCGCTCTTCACGACCAAGCCGAAGGGCGCGGGCACCGGCCTTGGCCTGCCGCAGGTGTTCGCGTTCTGCGAGAGCTCGGGCGGCCTCGCGGCAATAGACAGCGCGGTCGGCGCGGGCACGTCGGTGCGTCTCTATCTGCCGCGTGCCTCGACTGAGCCGCAGACGGCCGACCCGGCCGAAGCGGGCGCGCCGGAAAGCGACGCGCCGCAAGGGCTGCGCGTGCTGCTCGTCGAGGACAACCAGGAAGTGGCCGCCGGCACCGAGGCACTGTTGCAGATGATGGGCCACCGGGTCACCTGCGTATTCAATGCCGACCTCGCGCTGCGTCTGCTCGAGGAAGCCCGCGCGAAACGCGCGAGCACGGGCGAGCCGCTGCCGTTCGATCTCGTGCTGTCGGACATTCACATGCCCGGCAAGATGAACGGCATCGATCTGGCCGAAGCGGTGCTGGCGTTCGACACCCAGTTGCCCGTGATTCTCGTCACCGGCTATGCGGAAGAACTCGACCGCGCGCGGCACGTGAACGTGCGCGTGCTCTCCAAGCCGTTCGATATCGGTCTGCTCGAGAAGCTGCTCGAAACGATCCAGCGCAACGTCGCGCAGACGGACACCGATCAGGCGACGCATCCGGCGGACACGTAGCGCTCCCGAGGCCCGGCGCACGGCGTGCCCGGGCATGGCGTCATTTACCAGAACTTGTAAAAGCGCGGCGGCATGCCGCGCTTTTTTGCCTGGACGGGCCGTGCCGCGAGCGCCCGAAAGGCCGCAACGGCGCGCGGTTGCGCTCCGGCATGATCGTTGCGGGACAAACCGGAGGAAGGTGGGACAACGCCATCGACATTGCGCGTTCCGCCAGAACATGCCGGGAGACGACCATGCAACATACCGTGATTGGCCTATTCGATACCTACATGCAAGCCGAAAGCGCGCGCGACACGCTCGTGCAAACCGGTTTTGCACGCGACAAGATCGATTTGCAGGCGAACCCCGAACCGTCCCTCGGCTCGGCCACCGGGGAAGTCGCCAGTGGCGGCGTCCTTGCGAATATCGAGCGCTTTCTGTCCAGCCTGTTCTCGACCAGTTCGCGCGAGCCCGATACGGCGCGCTATGCCGAGGCGATGCGGCGCGGCGCGGTGCTGGTGTGCGTGCATGCCGCGAGCGAATCGCATGCGGAACTCGCGCGCAACACGCTCGTGCGGCTCGGCGCGACCGATATCGGCAACCAGTTGCCCGACGCGGAAACGCGGACGGCGAGCGCACGCGAGCATTCGGTGCTCGACGAACTGGGCGTCGGCGCGGTGATGCCGGGTACGCCGCGCACGTCGAGCGCGACGACTGCGGCGGCGGGCGCAGCGAGTATGCCGGAGTCGACAGGCATTGCGGGAGCGACCGGCGCGGCCTCGGTGACGGGTGCCACGCAGCCCACCGCCACACCGGCGTCCGATCCGCCCTACACGGCGCCGGCGGGCAGCACTCACGCCGAGCCGTTCGTGCCGCCGCCGCTCGGCGAACGGCCGCTGACGGATCCGGTGAACGAGCCCGTCGTGGATCCGCTCACCGGCGACGCGGGCCGCAGCGCGATTGCCGCCGCGTCGGTGCCGGGTTCAGGCGCGGTGATGGCGCCGTCCGGGAGCGTCCCCGAAGGCGGTCAGCCGCCCGCGGACGCGGGCGGCGAGATGCCGAACGAGTATCTGGAATACGAAGAGGATTTCCGCGCGCACTACGACGAGCAGTACGCCGCCGAGAACACGCGCTACGAAGACTACGTGCCGGCCTATCGCTATGGCGCGGAAATCGGCAAGGACGCGCGTTTCCACGACCGTCCGTGGGAGGACATCGAGCCCGAAGCGCGACGCCATTGGGAAACCACGTCGCCGGAAAGCACGTGGGAGCGCTTCAAGCTCGCGGTGCGTCATGGCTGGGAGCGCGTGACCGGACATCATCATGTTTAGGCCCCGCGAATGCGGCGCCGGCGGCCAGCGATCGATGCGGCAATGACAGCGCGAGCGTCGGACGTTACGCCGCCGTCTGCCGCTTGACCCACGCGACGTAACGGTCGACGAACGTCTGCAGGAACTTGCGCGTGCCGTCGTTCAGGATTTCGCCTTTGTCGTTGATGACCGCCGGATCGTGCTTGATGAAGACCTCGGGCTGGCCCATCGTCGCGACGTCGAGATAGGCCAGCACGTTACGCAGATGCTGTTGCGCGAGAGCCGAGCCGGTCGCGCCGACCGACGTGCCGATGACCGCGCCCGGCTTGTTGCCCCACGAATTCGTGCCCCACGGACGCGATCCCCAGTCGAGCGCGTTCTTCAGCACACCGGGAATCGAGCGGTTGTATTCGGGGGTCACGAACAGCAGGCCGTTCGCGGCTTCGACGCGCTGTTTCAACTGCTTGCCGACTTCCGGATAGTCGGCGTCGTAGTCCTGGGAGTAGAGCGGCAGGGAGCCGATATCGATGAATTCGAAGGTGAAGTCAGCCGGAGCAAGGGAAATCACCGCTTGGGCCAGTTGGCGATTGAACGAGTCCCGGCGCAGGCTGCCGACGACGACTGCAATGTGATAGGCCATGGTTCGCTTCCTCGGATTGGGCGCTCGACGCGCGAAGGGTAGGACCTGTCCATCATAGGCAAAAGCCGCGCGAGTGGCGAAAGCAGGCGGCAGAATGCAGGCGGCAAATTGGGACGTCCCGCCCAGCGCCTGGCGGATACGGACAGGTGACGCGAGGGCCGCCGGTGGATAACTGCGCGGGCCCCCAAGTTATCCACAGATTCGCTGAATAACCTTGTGGATAAGTGAGACTTTTGCCTTGTCAATCAAGCCCGCCATCGGGTCGGGATGATTTGAGGCAAATCGCCACCATGACACTCTGGAGGACCGAGCCATGAGTCTGGATTACGCAGGGAAGTCGCATGATGAAGCAGTCGCCGCGCGCAAGAAGACCAAGCAGCGCGCGCAGGAACCGTCGGGGGGCAAAATGGCCGTCGACGGGACCGAAGCCGATCGCACGCATAGCTGCGGCGAGCTGTCCGAGCAAGGCAAGCAGGTGTGGCGAACGGGCGCCGGGCTCGATGGCGGCGGGAAGGCGCCGACGCGCTAGCCGCGCGGTTGTGGATAGAGCTGGCGCGGGATAGTGGGTGACGCATTGCGCGCCGCCCGCCGTGGTCACGCTGAATGCAAAAAGGGCGCCGTTTCGTTATCTGGCGCCCTTTTCTTTTTGCTTGCGCGCTTTCTGCTGCGAACGGCTTGCTGTGTTGGCCGACGGGTAGGCCGGGCGTCGATCGCGAGGCCCGTTTGACGCGCTGGTGAGAGAGAATGGCGCACGCATCCGCAGACCGTGCGAGGACGACCATTCGCTCATGAACCACGAGAATCACCACGTTTCAGGACAACACGCCCGGCGCCGCACACAGCGGCCGACGCGCCCACGGAGTACGCGATGGCGCAGGTAGGCGGCCCGGCGTTCGACGATCCCGTCTATCTCGCCCAATTGCGGCGCGACCTCGTGCGCTTCGCCCGTCTGCAGTTGCGCGATGCCGCGGCTGCGGAGGACGCCGTTCAGGAAGCACTGACGGCCGCCTGGGCCCAGGCCGACCGGTTCGCCGCGCAATCGGAGCACAAGACGTGGGTGTTCGGCATCCTTCGTCACAAACTCGTCGACACGCTGCGTGCCCGGCAGCGCACGGTCAATCTGTCGGCGCTCGAATCCGAACTCGACGGCGAAGCGCTGCTCGACCGCGAGCTCTTCAAGGACAACGGCCACTGGTCGCGCGCGACAAAACCGCGTCCATGGCCGACGCCCGAAACCGCATTGCAACAGCAGCAGTTCTGGACCCTCTTCGAGATGTGCCTCGAGCATCTGCCCGAGCATATCGGGCGCGTGTTCATGATGCGCGAGTTCCTCGATCTCGAAATCGCGGTCATCTGCGCCGAACTGCAAATCAACGCGAATCATTGCAGCGTGCTGATCTATCGCGCGCGCCTGCGGCTGCGCACGTGCCTGAGCGAAAAGGGCCTATCGAGCGAGGATGCGAATGGGGAAGTGTAAGGACATCACGCGCCTGTTATCCGATGCGCTCGACCGCTCGCTGACGACCGGCGAGTGGATCGCGATCCGGCTGCATCTGCCGGCTTGCAGCGGTTGCCGCAACTATCGCAAGCAGATCCGGCTGCTGCGGATGGCGGCGCATGCGGTGAGCGGGATTGCGACAGCGGATGAGGCGGGAGAGCAGCGCGAGGATTGAGGTATCGGGATGCGGCGGTTGGGGTGCGCATCGCTTGCCAGCCAGTTCAAGCGGTACTCATCGCCGCGAAAAGCGAGCGGCGCCGCGTGCCTCAGCGGCCGGCGAGGATGCGCACGGCTTGCGCACGACGCGTCACGTCAACGCGGTCCACAACACGAGCGTCAGCGCGAGTCCAACGACGGATACGATCGTCTGCAACACCGACCAGACCAGCACCGTCTGCTTCAGTTGCAGCCCGAAATATTCGCGGACCATCCAGAAGCCCGCGTCGTTCACGTGGCAGAAAAACACCGAGCCCGCGCCGATCGCGAGCGCCATCAGCGAATTGTGCGTCGTGCTCAAACCCGCCACGACCGGCGCGACGATGCCGGCTGTCGTCGTCGTGGCGACCGTCGCCGAGCCGGTGGCCTGGCGCAGCGCGACGGCGATCAGCCAGGCAAGCAGAATCAGCGGGATATGCGCACCGACCGCGATCTTGCCGATCGTCGTGCTGATACCCGCGACGACGAGTGCCTGCTTCAGACCACCGCCCGCGCCGATCGTCAGCAATAGCGCGGCGATCGGCGGCAGACTCTTGCGCAGAATGCCGCCGACGCGCTCGCGCGCCATGCCGCGTGACCAGCCGAGCGCGACCACCGCGAGCAGTACGGTGAGGCCAAGCGCGACCAGTGGCTCACCGAGAAAATTCAGCGCGTTGAACAGGAAAGTCTCGGGCTGAAGCAGCAGTTTCGCGACCGTGCGCCCGAGCATCAGCACGACGGGCAGCAGGATCGTGATCAGCGAAATCGCGAAGCCCGGAGGCTCGGCGCCGTTCTGCTGCGCGGTGAACAGCTTGCCCATTTCCTCGGGCTCGACGACGTGCATCCGTTTGGACAGCCAGATGCCATAGAGCGGGCCCGCGAGAATCACTGCGGGAAGCGCGACGATCAGGCCGAGGCCGAGCGTCAGACCGAGGTCGGCGTGCAGCGCGCTCACCGCGATCAGCGGCCCCGGATGCGGGGGCAGCAGCGCGTGCAGCGTCGTCATACCGGCGAGCGCGGGAATCGCGATGCGCAGGATCGGCTGCTGCGAACGGCGCGCCATCACGAAGATGATCGGCACCATCATCACGAGACCGACTTCGAAGAACAGCGGCAAACCGATCAGCAACGCGACGACGGCCATCATCCACGGCAATGTGCGCGGGGTCGAGTGCTCGAGGATCGTCGACACGAGCCGGTCAGCCGCGCCCGATTCGGCCATCAGTGCGCCGAGCATTGCGCCGAGCGCAATGATGATGCCGACGTCGCCGAGCAACGCGCCGGCGCCTTTGCTGAATGCGCTCGCGACCGCTTCGAGCGGCAGGCCGGCCGTGAAACCCGCCGCGAACGTGCCGACCAGAATCGACAGGAACGGCGCGAGCTTCAGCACGCTGATGAAGACGATGATCAGTGCGAGCCCGAGCACGCACGACAGGATGAGCTGCGTATCGTGGGCGGCCCACGGGGTGAGTGTTGTCGTTAGCGGCACGGTGTTTCTTTTCCCTTTTTTATCGATTGACGCGGAGGTGATCTTGCGTGGTTGTCCGGTGGCTTTCGCGCTTTCGCGCGGTTGGCTGATTGTAGCGGTGCGCGGCGGCTCGCCGCAGCGAGGCGGGCTTGGGCTTGCTATGGGCAAGTGTAAGGGCGGGCAATGCTTCGCAGTGCGCGCGTGATTTGCTTATCCGAATTTATCGGTTCGTCCAGAACGGCGGACGAATTATCGTCGGAGCCAATCGGGCCGTTTTATGCCCGTCATTTTCTTTTTAACGAGCATTCTTATGTCCCGTCACCCGCTGCTCACGCGCCGCGCGTTTCTTGCCGGCGTGGGCGCTTCGCTGGCCGCCACCGCGTTGCCCGTTGTCTCCACCGCCGCTTTTGCCGCCGATGCGCATGCGAAGGAATTTCGCATCGGCTATCAGAAAGCCGCGAGCACTCTTGTGCTGCTCAAGGCGCACGGCACGCTCGAAAAGCGGCTCGCGCCGCTCGGCATCGCAGTCAAATGGACCGAATTTCCGGCTGGACCACAATTGCTCGAAGGGCTGAATGTCGGCGCAATCGATTTCGGCTATGTAGGCGAAGCGCCACCCGTGTTCGCGCAAGCCGCCGGGGCGAACTTCGTGTACACCGCTTATGAAATTCCAACGCCGCATGCTGAAGGCATCCTCGTCCATCCGGATGCGTCGATCAAAACATTGGCCGATCTGAAGGGAAAGAAAATCGCGCTGAACAAAGGTTCGGATGTGCACTGGTTTCTCGTCGCCGCATTAGCGAAAAACGGCGTGAAATACGACGAGATTCAGCCCGTCTATCTGCCGCCCGCTGATGCTCGCGCCGCATTCGAACGCGGTGCAATCGATGCGTGGGCGATCTGGGATCCGTTCCTCGAAGCCGCGAAGCGACAGCCGAACGCGCGCCTGCTTGCGGATGCCGAAGGTATCGTGAATCACCATCAGTTTTTTCTGAGCGCCCGGCCATTCGCGCAGCAAAACGGCGAAGTACTCGCGATCGCGATGAATGAAGTCGGCAAAGAGGGAGAGTGGGTGCGCGGCCATTACAGCGAGGCCGCCGCGCAACTCGCGCCGATTCAGGGGCTCGACGCGAGCGTGATCGAATCAGGCCTGCGCCATTACGCGCATATCTACAAACCCATCGACGCGAGCGTGCTTGCGGAACAGCAACGCATCGCGGATACGTTCACCGAACTGCACCTTATCCCGACGAAGATCGTCACGAAGGATGCGGCGCTGCCGGGCAAGGCCTAGCGCCGTCGCGTGGATCACCGCCACGCGAATCACCTTGTTTCGACACGCACCCGCTCAGGCGAAGAGCGTCACGACGTTTTCCGGCGGGCGGCCGATAACGGCTCGCCCGTTTCTAACGACGATCGGACGTTGCAGCAGGATCGGATGCTTCGCCAATGCTTCAAATAGCTGCGCGTCGGTCAGCGACGGATCGGCGAGATTGAGTTCCTTGTATTCGGCTTCGGTGTCACGAATCATCTCGTGGACAGGGCAGCCAAGCTGGGCATTGAGTTCCTTGAGCTCGGCGACGGTAAGCGGCTGTTTCAGGTATTCGACGATTTCCGTTGCTTCGTTCGCGCTGTTGTAGGTGTTCGTGATGAGATCGCAGGCAGCACGGGATTTGGAGCAGCGGGGGTTGTGGTAGATGGTGATCATTGCGGATTTGAGGTCTGCGTTGTGGGAAGGGTGTTGCACGAGGAGCGTCAGGAGATTTTATAGCGGGTGAGCGGTATGGATGGCATTGGCCGACTGCGGCGCCGGCCCGCCCTCTGAGGGATATTTGGATCTCTCCGGTTTATGCGCATAAACCAGCGTAAGACAGCACCTCAATACCCATTCCCAAAGCCGATGAGAGTGCGACGGCACGTTTGCCGGTTGCCGCATCAGGCGACGTAGCTTGAACCCCCGACGAATACCATCCTCTCCACGGCGATGACGTCGGGACTTTATGCGCATAAAGTCTCGCATTCTCCAACGCGCACCTGGCGTGCATCGCTCTCACGCGCACCCTAACCAGACAATCGAAGACAGTCGCTTCCACGCCGGTGCCCAGTGCGCGAGAGTCGGCCGCATCCTTCCGTCAACAGCGGCAGGCGCTCTCCGAAAACCGCGCATGTGGCAAGCGCATCACTCACCACATCACGTGCCTAACTATCCAGCGACGCACCCCCGTCCTCTTTATGCGCATAAACCCTCTGCCGAACGGCTAATTTCTATCTCGTTTACACAAATCATTTGAAATAGGAATTCATCCAGGTAAAATCCATTTGCGTCTAAAAGAGGAGGTGAAATTTGGCAGCGGAAATCATCGCGGTAACACAGCAAAAAGGCGGGGTCGGGAAGAGCACAATCGCGATGCATCTCGGTGCTGCCTTTCACGAGAAAGGCAAACGCGTTCTCGTTGTCGACGCGGATGGCCAAAACACCCTGATCCACTGGGCCAGCGCTTCCTCTGACGGCGACATCGGCATCCCATTCCACGTCGTCAACCTCTCTGAAGCAGGTAGCCAGATCCATCGCGAAATCAAGAAATTCGTGGCTGACTACGACATCATCGTCGTCGACTGCCCGCCGTCCATCACCGAAAAGGTCTCTGGCGTTGTCCTGCTTGCGGCGAGCGTCGCGGTAATCCCAACATCATCATCCCCGGCCGACTACTGGTCGAGCATCGGTCTCGTCAAGCTGGTTCAGCAAGCCCAGGTGATGAACGAAGATCTGCGCGCCGTCTTCCTGCTCAACAAGACCGAAGAGAAACGGATGCTGACGCGTGAACTGAAGCGCGCGCTGGAGGAACTCGGCTTCCCTCTGCTCAAGACCCAGATTCCGACGCGCGAAGCCTACAAACAGGCGATGGCGCTCGGACAGACGGTGCTTCAGATGAACGACCGCGGCGCCAAGCTCGCCGCTATCGAAGTACGGGCGTGCGCGAACGAGATCGCCGCCTTGCTCCCGTGAATTTATGCGCATAAAGGACCCTGAATGAAACCGTCCCAATTCGCCAAAGGCTTTCAAGCACGTCCTGATACCACCAGCAGCGAAAAGCGCACCGCGCTTGATCGCCTGAATGCGATCGACGGACTGGTCAGAAACGAGCCCAAAAACGCCGTAACCGCCGGGCGGGCGATTCCGGCCGTCGTGCCGTCGCGCCTGCAGGAAGTCGATAACGTCGACACAGCCAACGAATCGGCGGCCTACCGCGCGTGGAGGCTCGAACACGGCTATCGACCGGGCCAGGTCATCGAGCTGGCGCTCAAAACCATCAAGCCGAGCCCATTCAATCCGCGGCACTTCTATCTGAAATCGTCGATTGCCGAGCTCGCCGTCAATCTGGCGAAGCAGGGGCAACAGCAGGCGATTCACGTCATCCCCGACTACGACAACCCCGGCACCTACTTCGTCAGCGATGGCGGCCGGCGAGTGCGGGCACTGAAAGAGGCGAACAAGGAGACGGTGAAAGCGATCGTCGTCGATCTGCCGATCGGCATCGAGAGCTACAAGCTCGGCTACGACCTCAACGTCCAGCGCGACTCGCAGACGGTCTTCGATAACGCGGTCGTCTGGAAACGCTTTCTCGACGAACGGCATTTCCAGAGCCAGAAGGAGCTTGCGGAGCATCTGGGGCTCGACGAATCGACCATCGCGGTCGCACTGTCCATCGCCAAGCTGCCGGAAGCCGTCATGCAGGAAATGGTCGCACGCACCGACCGGTTCGGCTCGAACATGGCGTATCAGGTGGGCCGCTATCACACGGCTCGGGGGGCGGACGCAACGCTGCGGCTGATCAACCGGATTCTCTCCGACGATCTGAGCACGCGGCAGGTCGCCGACATCGTCAAGGGCCGGGCGACCGCGCAGGAAAGCCCCAAGCCGGCCGGCCGGCAACGCTACGCGCAACGTCTGGAAATCAAGCTCGATGGGGTATCGGTCGGCGATCTGAAGTCTTACGGAGACGATCGGCTCGAGCTACGTCTGAAGGGTCTCTCGCGTGAAAAACGCGACGACATCCTCAGGCAGATTGAAAAGATGCTGAAGTAAAGCTGGCAGGGGGCGGCACGCGTTCGTCGCCGCCCTCAACCGGCAGGTCCGTCACCGACAACCATCAGGCCGCACGCGACTGGCTCAGCGTAAAAGCAAGCAGATCGCCATCGGTCGGCTCACCCCAGGTTCTGCGCGCAAGCCAATCGAAGAAAGCCGTTTCGACGATCTTCGAATCCAGCCCACGACGGCGCCAGTCGTCCCGCATGTGCGAGCCGAGTCCCGGCAGTTCCTCTTCCTCGAACGACTGTCGCGCGATATCCTGCTCCGACTCACCTTGCTCGTTGTACAACTCGTAAGCCTGCTTGCGACGGTACGCGGAGTATTCACCGAGCAGACGCGCCTTGAGATCGTCGGCCGGCGTCGCGGCCACTTTCCCGACACCGCCGGCTGACGGCAGCGTCTCGACAGGCGGCGCATAGCCTTTCTTCAACGCATCCTTGAACAGCGCCGGCGCGCTGCGCACCGGCGGCAGCGAGGTGCTGCGCATGCGTTGCTCGGTCATCTGCAACGCGGCGCGAATACGGTTTTCCTCGCTGTCCGCATATAGCGTCTGCGCTTCTTTCAGCGGGATGCCGATCTTCACCATCCGGTCGACGAGCGTGCTGTCGAACACGTTTGGATGCTCGTCGAGCGCGAGCATCGGCTGCTTGCGCTCGGTCACGCGGAACTGGATTTCGGCGACACGCCGACCTTCGCGATGCTCGAGCAGCTCGACGAAGATATTCGTGACGGCATTGACCTCGGCGATAGCCGGGCGCAGATAATCGCGCTTGAAGTACTTGTATTCGCGCTTCGCCTCGTCGCCCGCTTCGGTGTCCGGCGTGCCCGATAGAATCGGACGCCACCATTCCCACGTCTCGCGCATCGTCAGATGACTCGGGTTGGTCAGATAGCGTACGCAGATCTCGTAGAGCGCGAGGCCCGCGCTGCTGCGCAACTGGCTCTGGAACTGCAGGCTCAGACGTGCATACTGAACCGGGTCGAGCAGCTTCTTCTTGATCTTCGGCGCAAACGAAAACTCGACCCAGACGCGGCGGGTGGTCGGATCCTCGAGAATTTCGGCGTCGGCGATCAGGGTCGAGATGCCCCATTTGCGGCCCGGCTTCTGGCTCGACGTGCCGGTGCTCCATTCGACCTGCACCGACACCATCCGGCGCAGGTGTTCCTTGACGAGCGCGGTATCGTTGGAATCGAACGCCGAATTGGCCACGATGTCCGACAGCAGCGCCCGATACGTATCGCCCGATTCGTCGGCCTGTTGCGCCACGGCGAGCAGCACGTTGAACAGCTTGCGAGTGAGCAGCGTAATCTTGCCGCTCTTCGGCTGGATTGCGATTGCCTCGACGGCTTTGCGCAATTCAGCCGAACTCGGGCTGACTACGTCGGTCTTTTTAGCGCGCTTGGTGGCCATGCGTCGGGGCAGAGGAGGGATTTTGCGAGAGGATACCGGCTGTGGTGATACGCGTCTATAGCGTCTATCTCACCGTTGCCGGTGAAGCGAGTTTACGAAGCGCGACTCACCTCGGGCCGCTCCCGAAAACCCTCACCTTCCGCGTCTGCCGCCAGGTTCGGGGGTTCCTTGCAGGTAGCGGCGTTTCCGAATCTGGACGATTCCGGGGTCCGCGCCAACGGAGAGCAATTGATCCCGAATCTTCTCACCTCAAAAAAATTTTGCGAATTTCTTCCCCGGCGTCGCGTAAACGGGAGGATTTGACTGCGTAGTCACCCGGCGGTGGCGCTTCGGCCAAGTTTTGCTGTGTTCGCGGGCAATGTGTCGGCCATGATGACAAACGTCTGTGGAAGCGTCAGCCAACCGACGGAATTGGGGCCTCGGCAGCTCCGGCGAAGCGCCTGAGGTCTCCTGCCGACCGACAACCCCATCGCTGCTACCGGAATTCCCCCGAAAAAGCTCACCTTAACGCCCGCTAACCGGATACAACGACACGCGCTCAAGCCCCGTCAGCACCGACCTTCACCGAAATATCATCCCGAAAAGCCTCACCGTTGGGGCTTACCGGCGCCAAAACTCATTCTCCCCGCCCGATCCCGAAAACACTCACCTTTGATGTCGAAAATAAAAAATATCAACATTTTCAATAGCTTATATAGCCATGCGTCGGCCAATAATTTCCCGCAACTCCTGAAAACCCTCACCTCAAACCGATTTTCAGCGGTGCCGGCTTTTCCGCTTACCGCCATCAACCCTCCCGAAAATCCTCACCTTTGAAATCCAGCACCGGTAAACCATGCTTGTCGCTATCACCATCAGCCGGGCGTTTCCGGCCGATAAACCCCATTTCTGTCCCGAATCTCCTCACCCTAGCCCATAGCATCCGCTTCCAAACCTCCCGAAAAGTCTCACCTTTGTCGTGAATCACCGGCCCAAACACTTCACAGATCCACCCCACCGCCGAAATCCCGAATCCGCTCACCTTTCCAGCCGCGGCCACGCAGTTCAGCTAACGCACCGCGGCCTTTTTCCTCGAGAAATCCATCTGTGCTCCTGTAAAAGCTCACCTCAGCATGTCAAACGCCCAGATTTGAGGCAAAAACGGCCGGCCACTCCCGTAAAACCTCACCTTCGGTTCGCGTTTTCTCCCGATCCGGCTCACCAATCGGGTTAACCGCCTCAAAACAGCCTCTAAAATCGATACTCATGAACGTCCCGAAAGCGCTCACCTTTGCGCCGGCCAACCCGACCGGGGACTTTTGAACACTGCCGGGCAATTCACCGCCTCCAGGTCCCGCAAAACCTCACCTTTGCTGGAACCCTGCGTTTACGATGTCCCCTGAACCCGCTCACGTTCTGTCCCGCAGCCACTCACCGAGCTCCCCGAACCCCATCACTCGACCCTCCCGCACACTCTCACCACGTCTCCCGCAAAGCTTCACCTTGCCAGGCTGGAATGCCTGCCAGGTAACGTTTTGCCGAGGCGTTAACGTTTTTAACAAGGGTTCAAGGGTGTTTACTTTTATTACTCTCAAGCTTTCCCCCGCGAGCGCTGAAAACATTCGCTCCCCACCCCTCCCACCATCACCTCACATCCGTGAAACAGTGCTCGATCAAGAAGAAATCAAGCAAACTGCTTTATTTACAATAAGTTATCAGCTATTCTTCGTTTTGTTTCACGGAAAAAATCTGCCTGCACGCGTTTACCATCGCAGTTCACCCAGCAAAAACCGTCTGTTTCCGCCAATTCCCTCGCCACGAACAAATCAGTAGCAAACGCTACGTAAATTGTTATGATCCATCCAATTCGAGCGACATCGAGGTAAACATGAATCTGGATCAGGAACGGCAAACCATTCGTGATGAGCTTGAAACGATGCGCACTCAGGGGATGCGCCGGCAGGATCTTTCACTGCACGCATGTAAGCGGCTCTTTTTCGACCTGGGCATCCGTCCGTCAATGGCGGCGGTTCGCGATCTGACCCAGACAGGCAGTGCGAGCGATATTCCGAAAGACATCGACCATTTCTGGGAACGTATCCGCAATGCGTCGCGCGTGAAGATTGGCGCGGGCGCGATCCCCAAGGCACTCGAAGATCGCGCGGGCGAGCTGCTGGGTGCGCTGTTCGAAGAAGCCATCGCGCAGGCAAAAATGGCGCTCGATAGCGAACGCGAGGAAATCCACGCGCAACTCGCCGTAGCCGACCAGCGTACGCGGGACGCCGAAATTCGCCGCGACGCGGCTGACGAAGCGATCAGGCGTAGTGAAGCCCGCGCCGAAGCCGCCTGGGAACGGGTTCGCGCGCTGGAAGCCGAGCTATCGAGCGCAACCACGCACGGCAATGTCCACCGCGAAGGCCTGCAAATGACCACGCGCCGGCTCGAGCAGGAAAACGAAGCGCTGCGTCAGCGTCTCGAAACTGAGCAGACTACCAATGCCGGGCTGCGCGACCGGATCGATGCATTGCACGTCGAATTGCGGCAAAGCACCGAGCACTATGCGCAACAGATCAAGGACGCGGTCGCCGAAGCCGAGCGGCGCGTCAAGCCGATGCTGGTCGAACTCGATTCGCTTCGGACCATGGCCGCGACCTATCAGTCCGGCGTTCGCGACGCGAGCCGCAAGGAATTCGAATTTATCCAGCAGCTTGCCGCGGCCAAGGCGCGCGGGGACCGGCTCGACGCGCAGTTGCGCGAGCAGTCGGATGACGTGGACGCGTTGACGAAAGAAGTGGCCGCGCTGCGCGGCCAGCAGGGCATGGATCCGGCAATTGCCGCTTTGCTGTGCTCGCTGGTCAGTGCCGGCCGGCTCACGAGAGAAGAGTTGAGCATGATCGGCACCGCGGCGGACGGCCACGTAACGCTGCCCGCGCGTTGTCCGAAATGCGAAGAAGGTGAGCCGGAGCTGTCGCAGGTCGATCACTGTTTCGAACTGCTCTGCCCGGAATGCGAACACTCGTCGGGCCCCGGCGAATCAAGGCTGGCCGCGGTCAGCCAGTTTCTGTCGAATAATGATCGGGCCGCGCCATCCGCACGGCCCATCGGCGCGGTGCGCTGACGAAGCAATCAGCAAATAAAACGCCAAAGGTGAGGAAATCCGGGAGCCCGAAGGTGAGGGTTTTCAGGGCTCGCCGTCTCCCGCTTTCCTCGTCAAACGCCCGTCCTGCCTCGGCGCGGCCAACGGCGCCGCCGCCGGATCCGGTTCTTCCGTCACCGGCGAATCCTGCTGATCCACCCACATCTGCCACGCGCGATACAGCCGGTTCGAGGACACCGCCTGCACGAAGCCGAGCCATTGACCAACCTGTTCCGCCTCCACCCCGCTCTCAAACAGGTCCGCTGCGAAAGTGTTGCGCAAGGTTTGCGGACTTGCGCGCGATTTCCGCGATGCGGCAATTCCCGCGGTTTCGACGAGTGCGTCGACCGCGCGCAGCATCGTGGCCTTGTGCATCGGCCGTCCGGAGGGCGACGCGGGAAACACGAGATTGCCGGCCAGTTCCGTGTGACGCCGTTCGGTAAGCCACGCGTCGAGGATCGCCGTTGCAAAAGGCGCGAGCCGGGTGCGCCGCGTCAACATCGGGTTTGCCGATTCGATCGTTACCCACGGCGAGCCCACTCTTACACAACTAACCGTAAGCGCCGCGGCTTCGCCGGTCTTCAGTCCACCCCCCAGAAACACGGCGATCAACGCCCGATCGCGCCGCTCCCGCCAGCGCTGCGCCGTCGATAGATCCGGCAACGGTGCGAACAACTGCGCGATTAACGCGGTCCGTTCGGCATGTATCAGAAAGCTGGTTGGTTCATTGTCGCGCGCGTTGCGCCACGCGGCCTCACCATCCTGAGCAATGAAGCGGGCGGGATTGGTCGCCGCCGATTCGATTTCGCGGACATGATCGAGCACGCGTTCGATGAGCCGCAAATACCTGATCCGTTGTGTTTTCTTGATCTCGAGTCCGGCGACGAATTCGGCGATGGCGGGTGTGTCGACCGTGACGAGGTTTTTTTGCCGCGCCCCGAGCCAGTCAAGAAACTGCCCCCATTGCGCCTGATAGACCAGCGCGGAAGAGCGTCTGAAATTCTGCTTTGCGAGCCACGCATCGAAAGCGATCTGCGGGTCGCGACGCCAGTCTTCGCGTTGTTGATCGAAGAGATCGGTAGATGGGGCGGGGCGGGGGACAGGATCGGACAGGTGAGGAGGTGACATGGGCAATCTTTCGGTTAGTTGCGCCTCTTGCTGTGCGTATTGTAGGCGCCGACTCACGAAGCGCCGACGAACAAACGGGGGAACAGGCTGACGGGCAGGTGAACGAAAGTTTGGGCCGCTGCTTCATCCACCCCACGCCCGCGCGCGTTTCAGCGGTGCTTCGCCAGGCACCGGCTGTTGCGCCGCACGGCGTGCCGCCTCGCGCGCGGCTTCCTCATAGGCATTGACGGCAAACGCAAAAACAGCCGGTAACGCATTGGACGTGCCGAAATCCACTGTGTCGTCGGTTTCGGGATAAGGCAGATCGGACGGCCGCTGAAACAGGCCGAGCATCACTGCGTCGTGCCGGCTCGCGAAGCCGAGGTCGGCCAATGCCTCGGCCTCGATCGCGTGCAGCAGACGCCACGTGAGCGGCACCTGTTTGGCGATGTAGCGCGCCGCGATGCTGCGCACGATGTGTTCGAGATCGCGCGCGGCGGTCTGGTAGCGCAACGCGGCCAGAGCTTGATCGGTAGGATCGGTTTTCAGGGTGTTCATTATCGGCTCCAGTCGATACTGGATACTGTACAAACATACAGTGTCCGGCGCAACCTCGGCTGAACGGCCTATTGCGCCAACAGCGGCGCCAACAGCCCGTCACCGGGCGCTCAGCCGTGAATCACCACCAGCAGCGCTTTCGCTTCACCCCTGCCGGCGTTGCGGATCGCATGCGGCTCGTCCGCGACGTAGCGCGCGGTGTCCGCCGCCTTCAGCCGCTTCGTCGCGCCGGCCGCCTCGATTTCAATCGATCCGTTCAGCACGGTCAGATGCTCGCGCGTGCCCGGTTCGTGCGCGTTCGAAACGAGTGCTCCGCCCGGCTGCAGCGTCAACTCGTACCACTCGAACTTGCCGGCCAGCTCGATCGGGCCCCACACGCGCAACTGGTATTTCGCGTCGTGACCGCTTAGCGTAGGAATATCGTGCGAGCCCGAAACGGCGATCGCCTCCGGCGCCTTCGGCGGCGCAAACAGCGAATCGAGGCTCACGCCGAGCGCGTTGGTCAGGCGCCACGCGACCGCGATCGTCGGATTGGCCTTGTCGCGCTCGATTTCCGAGAGCATCGATTTCGACACGCCCGCCGCGCGCGACAAGTCGTCGAGCGTCATGCGCCGCTCGGCGCGCAGGCGCTGGATCTGTTCGCCGACGCGCGGCGGCGCCGCATTCGCCGGCGCCGCCACCGCCACGCCCGAAACGGGCGGCGCTTTGGCCGTTGCATTGGCCGCGCCGCGGCGTGTACCCGAACTTGCCATTTCCTGACCCATCGTTTAGAGTTGTTCGATATATTGGATTTTAGTTCGAAAAATCGAAAATATCCGATAAAGCTGACAGCCGACTATAACAGGCCGCCTCGCCGGCAACCATGTCAACCATGCGCGCCCGTGCCGATGAACGGATGACGGATACACACGCGGGCGCCGCACCACCAGGAGTTCCGTTCATGCGTGACCAATACCTTGCCCATCTGCGCGGCACCCTCGAGCAGATCCGTGCCGATGGCTTTTACAAGAGCGAGCGCGTGATCGCGAGTCCGCAATCGGCCGGCGTGCGTCTCGCCGACGGCTCGGACGTGCTGAACTTCTGCGCGAACAATTATCTCGGTCTCGCCGACGATGCGCGTCTGATCGAAGCCGCGAAAGAAGGGCTCGACAACGATGGCTTCGGCATGGCGTCGGTGCGCTTCATCTGCGGCACGCAAACCGTGCATAAGGAACTCGAACGGGCGCTCGCGGCGTTTCTGCAAACCGACGACTGCATTCTCTACTCGAGCTGCTTCGACGCGAACGGCGGCCTGTTCGAAACGCTGCTCGACGAAAACGACGCGATCATCAGCGACGAGCTGAATCATGCAAGCATCATCGACGGTGTGCGGCTCTCGAAGGCGAAGCGCTTTCGCTACAGGAACAACGATCTCGCCGATCTCGAAGCGCGCCTGCGGGAAGCCGACGCGGTCGGCGCGCGTTTCAAGCTGATCGCCACCGACGGCGTGTTTTCGATGGACGGCATCATCGCGAACCTCGCCGGCGTCTGCGATCTGGCCGACCGATACGGTGCGCTCGTGATGGTCGACGACTCGCACGCGGTCGGCTTCGTCGGCGAACACGGACGCGGCACGCCCGAGCATTGCGGGGTGATGTCGCGCGTCGACATCGTGACCGGCACGCTCGGCAAGGCACTCGGCGGTGCATCCGGCGGCTACGTCGCCGCGCGCAAGGAGATCGTCGAACTGCTGCGGCAGCGCTCGCGTCCGTATCTGTTCTCCAACACGCTGACACCGAGCATCGCGGCGGCGTCGCTCAAAGTGCTCGAACTGCTCGCGAGCGACGAAGGCGCGCAATTGCGTACACAGGTACGCGAAAACGGCAAACACTTCCGCGCCGCGATGAGCGCGCTCGGCTTCACGCTCGTGCCGGGAGAGCATCCGATCATCCCGGTGATGCTCGGCGACGCGCAACTCGCAGGGAAGATGGCCGATGCGCTGCTGAAGGAGGGCGTCTACGTGATCGGTTTCTCGTTCCCGGTGGTGCCGCGCGGCCGTGCGCGCATCCGCACGCAGATGAGCGCCGCGCATACGCCTGAACAGATCGACCGCGCGGTCGCCGCGTTCGCGCGCGTCGCCCGCGAACTCGGCGTGATTCCCGCGTGATCGGCAAGGAGCGATAGATGAAAGCATTGGCAAAACTCGAGCGGGCGCCGGGCCTCACGCTCACCGACGTGCAGAAGCCGGAAGTCGGCCATAACGACGTGATGATCCGCATCACGCGCACCGCGATTTGCGGCACCGACATTCATATCTGGAAGTGGGACGACTGGGCGCAAAAGACGATTCCGGTGCCGATGCATGTCGGCCATGAGTACGTTGGTGAAATCGTCGAGATGGGGCAGGAAGTGCGCGGCTTTGCGATCGGCGATCGCGTGTCGGGCGAAGGGCATATTACGTGCGGCTTCTGTCGCAACTGTCGCGCGGGGCGCCGGCATTTGTGCCGCAACACGGTCGGCGTCGGTGTGAATCGCGAAGGTGCGTTCGCCGAATATCTGGTGATTCCGGCCTTCAACGCATTCAGGATTCCACCCGAAATTTCCGACGATCTGGCCGCGATCTTCGATCCGTTCGGCAACGCGACGCACACGGCGCTGTCGTTCAATCTCGTCGGCGAAGACGTGTTGATTACCGGTGCGGGACCCATCGGCATCATGGCGGTCGCGATTGCGAAGCACGTCGGCGCGCGCAACGTTGTGATTACCGACGTCAACGACTATCGCCTCGGGCTGGCACGCAAGATGGGCGCGACGCGCGCGGTGAACGTGTCGCGCGAATCGTTGCATGACGTGATGCACGATCTGCACATGACCGAAGGCTTCGACGTCGGCCTCGAAATGTCCGGCGTGCCGAGTGCATTCACGAGCATGCTCGAAGCGATGAACCACGGCGGCAAGATCGCGCTGCTCGGCATTCCGCCCGCGCAAACCGCGATCGACTGGAACCAGGTGATCTTCAAAGGCCTTGAAATCAAGGGTATTTACGGGCGCGAGATGTTCGAGACCTGGTACAAGATGGTCGCGATGCTGCAAAGCGGCCTCGATCTGTCGCCGATCCTCACGCACCATTTCAAGGTCGACGATTATCAGCAGGCATTCGCGACGATGCTCTCCGGCGAGAGTGGCAAGGTGATTCTCGACTGGACTGCTGCCTGAGTCAGCGGCGCAACACCATTGGTTCTTTTACGCCCGCACGGTGCTCACGCGCCTGCGGGCGTTTTCACGAATTCCGCCTGAATGCGCACGTGAATATCGTCACCGACAGCCGGATACCACGTCGCCAAACCGAACTTCGCCCGGCTGAAATGGCCGTCCGCGGAAAAGCCGAGCGTGTCCTTTTTCGTTAGCGGATCGGGTGCGAAGCCGTTGAACGTGACGTCGAGCGTGACCGGTTGCGTGACGCCGCGAATCGTCAGATCGCCGGTGAGCGTGCCGCGCGATTCGCCAGTGCGCTCGAAGCGCGTGCTCGCGAAGTGGATCTCCGGATATTGCGACACACCGAGCATGCTGTCGCTCTTCACCATCCTGTCGAGCAGCGGCACGTTCGTGTCGATGCTCGCGGCGTCGATCGTGACCGACGCGGTGCTCCGTTCGAGCCCGCCTTCATGCCAGTCGAGCTGCCCGTGCTTGCGGTCGAAGCGCATCGTAAAGCGCGAATACCTGAAGTGATCGATGTCGAACGTGATGCTCGTATGGTCCGGATCGATGTCGTAGCGGCCAGGCGGCACGCGCGCCTCGTTCTGACTGACCGAATGCGTGAGCACCTGCACCGGTGTGCAGGCCATGGCCGTCAGCAGCATCGCGCCGAGCAGCGCGCGCACCCAGGCGGTGCGGACAGAGGATGAGTTCATCGAAACTATTCCGGTTGAGCGAACTTCGCCACGATAGCAGCAAGCTTATCCATGCCGCAGACGCCTGGTGAAAGACTATAAAAACTTGACGAAGGAGAATGGTCGTTCTACCTTTCGTCCATGATACGTGAAACCTCGAATGATTCGGTGCCACCCGGCAGTGCACGTGAGCGCCTGCTCGATGCCGCCGAAGCGCTGATTTACGCAGGCGGCATCCATGCAACCGGCGTCGATGCGATCGTGCGGCAGTCCGGCACCGCGCGCAAAAGCTTCTATACGCATTTCGATTCGAAGGATGCACTCGTTGCCGCCGCACTCGAACGGCGCGACGAACGCTGGATGAACTGGTTTATCGCCGGCACGCAGCAACGCGGCAAGACCGCGCGCAAACGCCTGCTCGGCATGTTCGAAGTACTGCGCGAGTGGTTTGCATCGGAAGATTTTCACGGCTGCGCGTTTCTGAATGCGGCGGGGGAAATTGCGTCCAGCGACGATCCGATCCGGGCCGTTGCGCGCAAACACAAGGGGCGTCTGCTCGATTTCGTGCGAATTCAATGCGATGCATTCGCGATGGAATCGGCTATCGATGCACGCCGCGCGGCGCGTCTCGCGCGGCAGTGGCTCGTTCTGCTCGACGGCGCGATCGCGGTCGCGCTTGTGAGTGGCGAAGCCGATGCGGCACTCGACGCACAGGCTACCGCGCGGACCCTGCTCGATGTCGAGGAAACGAAGTCCGCGGATAACCCGAAGAAAAAGCCCGCAGGCAAACGCACAAGCCAACCCGCAACCAGACGGCCGCCATCCCGGCGCACCGCCACCTGACAGAGGAACCATCATGGCCGACCCGACCGAAACCCGTCCGCCGCTGCCGCCTTTCACGCGCGAAACCGCAATCCAGAAAGTGCGTGCCGCGGAAGACGCATGGAACACGCGCGAACCCGAGCGCGTATCGCTTGCCTATACCACGGATAGCGTGTGGCGCAACCGCGCCGAATTCGTCCAGGGCCGCGGGGAGATCGTCGGCTTTCTGCGCCGCAAGTGGGCGAAGGAACTCGACTATCGCCTGATCAAGGAACTGTGGACGTTCACTGGCAACCGCATTGCGGTGCGGTTCGCATACGAATGGCACGACGATTCGAACAACTGGTTCCGCTCGTACGGCAACGAGAACTGGGAGTTCAATGAGCACGGCCTGATGGCGCACCGTCACGCGAGCATCAACGATCTGCCGATTCGCGAAGCCGACCGGCTGTATCGCTGGCCGCTCGGTCGCCGCCCGGACGGTCATCCGAGCCTGTCGGATCTCGGTCTGTAGACGCGCCCTTGCGTTCATCGCCGCTGATTCATCACTTCGCCATCGGTTCTCCTTTATCGTTGCGGTTCCAGCCGCGCGGCACGTGCCGTGCCCGGCCATTCGAGCGTGTTCTCGACTTCGCCCGCGCGGGTTGAGGTACAGTGCGCGACGGGCGGCAAGCAGATCGCCAGAACACCAATGACACCGGCGCCCGACCGGTGACGGAGAACACATGCACTTTCGGCAGATGAACAAGAAGATACTGCACGCCGCGATGGCGCTCGTTATGGGCCTGGCGGCTTGCGCCGCGCATGCGGGCAACTGGTGCGAAGGCGGCATATGGGTCGACGCGATGCTCGGCTCGTATCACATCAACCCCGATCCCGGTACTGACTTCGAACAGTTCAATCCCGGCCTCGGCGTCGAATGCTGGTTGAACAACCAATGGGCGCTGACGGCCGGCGGCTTTCGCAACTCGCTGCGCCGGCCTTCCTACTATGGCGGCGGCGTCTGGGCGCCGGAGTTCGCGCACTGGGGCTTCGTGCGGATCGCGGCGATAGGCGGGATCATTTCCGGCTACAACTACGGCAACTGGGGACTTGGCCGCAATCATACGATCGGGCCGGTGGTCGCGCCGATCGTGATGGTCGAGTACAAGCGCGTCGGCGCGAACTTCATTGTGATACCGCCGATTCCTTCGGATAACCTGCCTTTTACGATCGGGTTTCAGGTGAAGGTGAAGTTCTGAAGGTGAGGGTTTTCGGGAGCGCGGCGGCCGATTGTCCGGTGATCCGAAAGGCGTGAACCCGCTTCACCTATGTTTCAGCTCCTGGAAATCCTCACCATTCGCAATTCAACCCATCGCACTCACTCGGAGTAATCCTCCGGATTTTCCCGCCCGGCGCTTTGATAAAGAATCATCACCAGCGGAATGCCAGGCTCCGCGGTCGCATCGGTGCGCAACCCCGTCACCTGGCCGGCCGTCCCGGCCGTATACTCCGCGACTACTTCGCCGAACGTGTTGCGCTGGATCGCGACCTTCTGCCCGGGCGAGACCGTGTCGTTCGGCTTGACCAGCAACTCGACGAATCCGCCATGCGACGACATGACCGTATGAGCGCTATTGCCGACAAAGATCCCGACATCTTTCCCGGTGCGCCCCATCGGTCCGGCAATCACGCCGTAGCGCTTGAGCACATTCATCGTGCCTTCGACGAACGACGGAATCATCTGGAGATCGAGAACTCGTGGCGGACCCATCTCAGGTGTGATCGCGGGAATGCCCACGTTGATCAGCGCATTCGCCAGCAGCGTCGGGTAGGCGGGGTTATCGAAGATCTGCTTGATCGGAAACAGCTCAGCCATCGCACGCGCTTCGGGCAGTTCCATTCGTGCCAGATTGAACGACGTGATATCCATGCCGGTCGTGCTGGTATGACAATCGAGCGCGTAGTCGGTGTTCGGACGCAGCAGCCGGTTGAATATCAGCCCCGCATGCCGGCTCGGCGCGCTCGAGCCGTTCTCGTTGCCCGGCCATTCGCGGTTGATGTCGATCAGGCCGATGCCCAGGCTTGAGTTGGGCCATCTGCGTTCCATCGCTTCGAGCGCGGGGCGCGATACGTCCAGCACCGCGAGCACCGTGCCCGACATCTGGGCCGGGTCGAGCTGGCTCACGACGGTTTGTATCATGTGCACCGGACTCATCTCGTCGCCATGCACGCCGCTAATAAGCGCGACGCGCTTGCCCGGCTTCGCGCCGCGCACGACGATCACCGACACGTACCAATGCTGCCCCGTCGGCATCTGCACGCCCTGAAAATAGAGCATCTGCTTCGTGCCGGGCGGCAGATCGTTGACGTCGAGCGCGCTGATCACCTTCTTGCCATTGATCACATCGCCGGTATAGACCGTGCCGTGCGCTGTACCCGCGCCGGCGGCCGGCGCATTCGCGTTCTGCGCGTACGCAGTGCCGGCCTGCGCGACGAGGGCGGATGAGGCGCCGACCAGTGCAATCGCAGACTTCATGAAGTCGCGTCGATCGACGCCGTCTTTCGGTTCATTCTGCATGGCGAGGGATCCTATGGTGTGGATGAAGATCTGTCACGGATGCGTCGTCAGCTACGGTAACACGTGCCGCGATCCGGCCGCGTTGATTTCAGCCGCGCTGATGGGGGGCACCCCCTTCATTGGGTTCGTTGAAGATAACAACACCAGGAACACTGATCGCGCCGCAACCCATCACATACCATGCCGGCGCGTAGAAACTGCCCGACCAATGCCACAGCGCTGTCACGATGAGCTGCGCGAAACCGCCGAACAGCGTCACACTCATAGCGTAGACCACGCCGAGCGAGGTTGCCCGTACTTCCGGGCTGAATGCGCGGAGAATCAGAACGAATGCGGCGGGACTGGATCGGAAAGCCGTCAGAATTCGAAGCGATAAAGCCGGTACGCGCCGATCGCCTGACGACGGGTTGCAACGAGGCCACGGGGCGTGTCGCGCATGACCGGCGGCCACGCTTGCCGCGGCTCCCGTAAATCCTCACCGTTGACGTCGTTGACGCGTCATCTCCTGGAACATCTCACCGTTCGCGCTACTTCAGAAAAGCCATCTGCGCGACCTTGACGATCACGAGGCCGATCGCGAGCAGCAGATAGCCGCGCAGCGCGCCCATCCACACGCGTTTGGCAAGCGTCAGATTCGGTGGCGGCAGTTCGTCGAGCGGCGGCATGCGCCACGTATTGCGGATCTCCTTCGAATAAACCGGCATGGGTTCGGCGGCCGGCTCGCCGCGCAGCTTGCGAACCGCGATCGTCGCGACATAGCCGGCGACCGCGAGCAGCGTACCGCCCGCGAGCATTGCGATGATCGTTTCACCCGCGATGTCCGGATAAATCACCGATGCGGTCAGGATGATCGACAGCATCACGAGCGTCCAGACGACGGCGCCGGTAAACAGATTGAGCTTCCTCGAATTGACCCACGGACCGAGCACGGCGCGGTCGTTGCAAAGCAGCAGCAGGAAGACGGTCGCGCTCGGCAGCAGCACGCCGGCAAGCGTTTGCACCGCTTCGGTCAGAAGACCGAGCGGGCTGCCCGGAATCAGCACGAGCGTCGCGGCCGCCGCCACGATGGCGAAGTACACGAGATAGAAACCCTTCGCGTCCGACACGCCACGATGCAGCGAATGCCGGATCCTGAACACGTCGCCGATCGCGTAGGCAGTCGACAGCGACACGGCCGCCGCGCCGATGATGCACGCGTCCAGCAGCGCAACCGCAAACAGCACCGCCGAGGTTCGCCCCGCGTATCTTTCGAGACCCGCGATGACGCCGCCCGCATCCGTGAAGTTGCCGAACTCCGGCCGTCCGTCGAAAAGCGCGGCGCTGAACGAAATCATCGCGACCGCGCCGATCAGCACGAACACGATACCGATCCACAGGTCGGCCTTTTCGTAATTCATGAAGCGTGGCGTGATGCGTTTGTCCACCACGTAGCTCTGCTGGAAGAACAACTGCCACGGCGCAACGGTCGTGCCGACGATGCCGATCACGAGCAGCATCACGTCGGAGAGTTTCGAATGCGCGGGCCAGTTTGGAACGAAGAAGTCGCGCGCGATCTGGCCGGCCGGCGGGTGAATCGACACGAGCACCGGCACGAGCAGCAGGCTCAGCAGACAGAGCACGACCGCGAAGCGTTCGAAGCGCCGGAAGTCGCCGGTGCTGACGGCGGCCATCGTCAGCGCCGCGGCGATGCACACGCCCGCGATCTTCGAGACGCCGAAGAAGTCGAGTACGAACGTGATGCCGATGAACTCGGTCACGATGGTCAGCGCGTTGAGGATCAACAGATCGACGACGCTGAACGCCCCCCAGAATTTGCCGAAACGCTCGAAGATGAGGCGCGCGTGGCCGACGCCCGTCACCGCGCCGAGCCGCAGCACCATCTCCTGATTGACGAAAAGCACCGGCACCAGCAACAGCATCGTCCACAGCAGCGTGGTGCCGTAGTTCTGTCCCGCCTGGGTGTAGGTGCCGAAAGCGCCCGCGTCGTTGTCGCCGACCATCACGATGAGACCGGGGCCGAGAATCGCGAGCAGCGTGCGCAGGCGCGCCCACCAGGTCGTGCGTGGCGCGATGTCATGATGAGCGATCGTGCCGAGCGCGCCCTTGATGTCGCCGACATGCGCCGTGTCGAGTACGGCGCTGCGCGCGGAGGAAATATTCGTCGGAGTAGACATGCCGTTCTCTCCTGGTTGTGTTTATCGATGGAAACGTGCGACGGCTTGCGAAGCGCTACGAAACGAGTGCTTTCAGACGACGCCAGAAGGCGGCGAGCGGACGCCGTTCGCGGGCATGCAGCACGAGCATTGCGTCGTAGTGGGCGCGCGATTCCTGCACGCGCGGGAACCGCGAAAGGAGAAGGCCGAATTGCATGATGTGTCTCCGTGCGTCGAAGCCGACGCGCTGGTGGAAAGCCAGCAGACACGGAGGCCGCACGCGTCGGAGCGTGGCGGAGGTCTACTCGCTTTCCTCGGTTAAAAGAGCAGGTGAGCGGCGTAAGGGATAACTGTCACTGCCTGGCATGGCGGCTCCTTGTCGGGTTGTTGTCGGCATTACGTAAGCGCACGTTTGATACACGCGTGCCTATCCACGCGTACGCGCGCGTTCCGTTGAACTGACGAAACGCGCGCGTACGCTACCGCGAGCTCGACGCTCGCGATGCGGCGCCCTATCGGCGTATGAACGCGGATATGACGCTAACCAGGTGCACGGAGAGATACTGCGGCGCGCACCGTCTGCCTGCTGGCAAGACGGCGGCTGTAGAAGGGAGCACGGACGTCCTGCCGGTCAGGCAGCGAATCTGTTCGAAAGTCGGCTACTGCAGGTGTCCAAGGCGTAAGCCCCATTGGTGAAGATTTTTGAATTCTAGGGGGCGCATTTAGCGAAGGTCAACCGGTTTCTCGAGCACGGCGAAAAAGCGTGTGCGGCGAACAACGCTGCGCGGCTCGATGGACTGGGCTGGGAACGGTGGAATTTCAGCGCGGCGGATCCTGCTTGCGCTGACGATATGAACAGCCGGATGGGCCAAAGCGGACAGGGTTGGAAGTCGCAAAGGCGGCATCGATGCATCCGACCGAAGACCGATGCCGCCACGTATTACTCAATGGCCACTGGAGTGCCTCGTTCGCACCGTCAGCCTGTTCGACACTGACCGGACTCCCCGCACCGATCGCGCGGCGTTGCTGGCCCGCTGGATCTGCGAGCGCTGCGGCACCCAGCCGGTCAACGTGACGACGCCGTGGCGTGCCTCGACGCGAATGCCCGTGGAATTGAGCCCCGTCGTGCGCGTGAAGGCGCGGCGAACGTCACGGACGATCTGGCTGTCCGAGCGGTTCTGATTCGGACGTGCCGCGACCGACTGGTTTTGCGCGGACATGTCGGGCGGCATGCCGCCGCCTGCCTGTGCGTTCGCATAGGTCGCGCAAGTCGCGATGGCCACCGCGAACATCGCGCCGATGATTCTGCTCGCGCCATTTGTTTTCATTCTTCCTCCTTTGCCGTTTGTCAGGAACTGCCGTTCGAGCCGCGTGGTGCCGGCGGGAAGAGGCGGTGAAACGCGATGCCGCCTCGCGACGAGTGGTCGACCGTCGGCACTGATTATATGCCGCGACGACTGCATGAATGGCGCATTCACGGCGATGTCATAGAACAGCGCTGGTTGCCTTATCAGCGAGTCGATCCGCGTGATGAAGCGCGATCCGGCGAACGCGAGGAAGCCGATAGGTGAGGAGATTCGGGAATTGGCGAGGTGAGAATATGCGCACCTGTGCGTGCACTTCAAACCAATAGGTGAGGGAATTCGGGAGCCTGTCGGACGGTGCTCGAAGTCGGGATTCTGTCGTGTCCGTATGCGATGCGTGCTCGCATCGAATCTCGCTTTTTGCGATTAGCGTTGTGACCAGGAACACATTAAACGCCTTGTTTAACGATGCATTATGTCTCGCGGTGCGTGAACAAGCGGATCTTCCGCGCGAAAGGTGAGAGCTTTCGGGAGCCGTCTGTGGACTGTTCCTTGTAACCATTCGAACACGCCCTATGCGAAACAAACCGCCCTTCGAGATGATCGTGCCGACGCGTGTATTTCTGCCCATTCGTCTAAAGGTGAGGATATTCGGGAGTCGCGCGAACCGCCTTGGCCGCATGTGCCGTACGAACAATCCAGGCGCGAATAAGCGCATCCGTCACGCGTATTGCGTAACGTAACCCGTTGAATGTCCAGGCTATATGATGCTTTGCGCGGTCAGCGCCGGGCAGGCGAACGACTCGCGCGCATCTAAAGGTGAGGGTTTTCGGGAGCAACGCGGGCGGTGCTCGATCCACCCGTCCAAACATGGCGTTGCGCCGCCGCGAGGTCGAAAGGTGAGGGTTTTCGGGAGCAATGGCAGCGGCTTCAGGCGCCGATTCGCCATCGCTCCGTGCAAAAGGTGAGGATTTTCGGGAGTGTTGGAATCGCGAGTTCAGGCCGGTTTTGCGATCTCGCGGATGTCCGCCACTGGTGTTTCGCCGAACGCATCGCTAAGCGCGTAATCGACCAACCGGGTTGCGCATTGCTCGGGCGTCGCTAGTTGGCCGTTGCGTTTCAGGTCTTCGAAGCGTGCGCGCATCGGGAATTGTTCTTCGCCGCTGCCGCGAATTTGCGCCTGCATGTCCGTGTCGATCACGCCCGGCGCGAGACTGCAGATGCGCAGCGCGCGATTTGCGTCGAGCGCAACGGCGCGCGCGTGATGATCGAGCGCGGCCTTCGTCGCGCAATAGATGCTCCAGCCCGGATACGCATTGCGCGCCGCGCCGCTCGAAATATGCACGATGCGCCGGTCGGTTGCATCGACGGCCGCGGCGGCGAGCGCGCTCGCGAGCATCAGCGGCGTCGCGACGTTGAGACTTACCGCATCCGCGACGGCCGCCGCGTTCTGTCCTTCGATGGGGCCGATCGGCTGCACCATGCCCGCGTTGTTGATCAGCAGCACCGTTTGCGCGCCGCTGACGAAGTTGCGCAGCGCGTCGGTGGCGATCCATTGCGCGACGCGCGCGGGGTCGGCCAGTTGCAGCTCGATTTCCTCGAGCTGCGCGGAAAAGCGTGCCTTCAGCGCGGCATTTCGCGAGCGCGACAGACCCAGCACCGTGACGTTGCGCGCGAGCAGTTGTTCGGCGAGCGCCGCGCCGAGGCCGCGCGCGTGGCCGGTGACGATCGCGCGAATCGGAGAAGAAGAGGTCATGTCGTTCCTTGTGATCGTTGGCTTGCAAAGTTCGTCATTTTCTCACGCGCCATTCGATACGCGCGGGTGACGGCTTCCTGTGGCTGGCGGCGTACCGTTCCCGCCGCATTCAGGCCGGGCGAAAACGCTCGCGATACTGCATCGGCGTCACGCCGAGCCGCTTCGCAAACACGATGCGCATGCGGTCCGCGGTACCGAAGCCGCAATCATAGGCAATCGCCTTGAGCGCCGCGCCGCTGCTTTCGAGCAGTTTGCGCGCCGCGTCCACGCGCGCCCGTTCGACGAATTCATGCGGCGTCACGCCGGTTTCCTGCACGAACACGCGCGCGAAGTTGCGCGCGCTCATGCCCGCGACGTCGGCGAGCTGCTTCACCGTGAAACTCTCTCGAATGCGCGCCATCACATGCGCCTGGACTTTCGCGGCAGGGGACGTGTCGTCAACGGGCGCGGTCAGATAGGGGCTGAATTGCGACTGGCCGCCTTGCCGCTGCGCGAATACGACGAGCCGTTTGGCGACCGCAAGCGCGGTATGCGGGCCATGATCTTCGGTTACCAGCGCAAGCGACAGATCGATGCCGGCCGTCACGCCGGCCGACGTCACGAGCGGCCCGTCGCGCAGATAGATACGGTCGAAGTCGACATGGGCGAGCGGAAAGCGCGCGGCGAGTTGCGCCGCGTGCTGCCAGTGCGTCGTTACGTTGCGCGCGTCGAGCAGCCCGGCGTGGCCGAGTGCGAATGCGCCGGTACAGATCGAGCCGTAGCGGCCGCAGCGCGTCGCGACGTTCGCGAGCCATTCCAGCAGCCTTGCGTCGGGCACTTCGTTGCCCGGCAATGCGGGACCGCCCGCGACGAGCGCGAGATCGACCGGCTCGCGTGCCTGTTCGAACGTCGCATCGGCAACGAGCGTCATGCTGTTCGACGCGCGCAGCGGCTCCGGCTCCGCGGCAATCAGCTTGACCTCATATCGATGGCCCGGCGCGATGAAGCGGTTCGCTTCGGAAAACACGTCGACGGGGCCCGCGACGTCGAGCGCCTGCACGCCGGGGAAGATCGCGATCGCGACGGTGGGCATCGAAAGATTTCCTTTGACGAGGAACGGATTCCGCGCGCCACGGCAGTCAACGCGGTGCGTTTGGCAGTGTTCGACGGTTCGCGGCGATTGTTCGCGGCGGCGTGCTGGCCAATACTCGATTCACAGGACGCGCGGCCTGAAGCACGGGCCCGAGGCATGCACATCACAGCGCGGACCAGCATATCAAAACGCGCATTGAAGTTGCACCGCGCGTCCTGTTCATTCGCATCGATCACGGAGCACATCACATGACGACGATCGCAGGCATCGAGATTCCCGACAGCATGATGGCGCGCGAAGCGACCCAGCTCGTGCGCGACACCGAAACCGAGCTGCTGTATCACCATTCGCGGCGCGTGTTCCTGTTCGGCTCGCTGGCCGGACAGCGCAAGCAGTTGAAGTACGACCCCGAGTTGCTGTACATCGGTGCGATGTTTCACGACATGGGGCTCGTCGCGCCATACAGCAGCGAGCATGAGCGCTTCGAAGTGGACGGCGCGAACGCCGCGCGCGATTTTCTGCGCCGTCATGGGATCGGCGAGGACGATATCGACCAGGTGTGGACCTCGATCGCGCTGCACACGACACCCGGTATTCCGCGGCATATGAAGCCGGTGATCGCGCTCGTTACCGCGGGCGTGGAGATGGACGTGCTTGGCCTCGCGTACGACGAATTCAGCGAGCACCAGCGCGAGGAAGTCGTCCACGCGCATCCGCGCGGCGCGCACTTCAAGGAAGGCATCATCGACGCATTGGCGCACGGCACGATCCACAAGCCGCACACGACGTTCGGCAACGTGAAGGCCGACGTGCTCGCGCTGAAGGACCCGCACTATCATCGCGAGAACTTCTGCACGATGATCCTCGGCTCGTCCTGGAAGGATTGAGCGGGATCAGGCAATAGACGGCGCGCGTCACCCGCTTTGCGCATCTCGCGTCACAATACGCGCATCGCAGACAACGCGGCGCCGCGCCATGGCGATCAAAAACCTTCTCCGCAAGCTCGACCTCACCACGCTCCAGCTGTTTCTCGCGGTCTTCGAGGAAGGCACGCTCACGCGTGCCGCCGAACGCGAGTCGATCGTCGTGTCGGCAGCAAGCAAGCGGCTGCTCGAACTCGAACAGGCGGTCGGTGCGCGGCGGCGGATTGTGCGGATCATGATTTCATGGGGCCTTGCGCAGTGCCTTATGTGTGCGGCGCGATCTGCATGGTGGTCGTCGGGCGTCTGTCGGATGCAAGCGGCGCACAGTTCGTCCAGCAGCTCCTGCGGCAGGTACTGGCGATACGAGGGGTGACGGTAGCGGCCGGCCGTGTCAGTACGTTCATCCCGGCTGGCCTTCACCAGTCAGGGTCGTCTTGTGGCCACCGGGATGAAGGCCAACAGCGACCATGCCCCCGCATATCCCGCTTTCTTCAGGATCATCCATAGCGGGATGACCTCCACGGTGGCGATAAGAACAACGACCATCAACCAGTGCCAAATGGAAAGAGAGCCCACGCACACCTCCATCTTCGAAAGTTGACTGACAACGGTAACCATACCGAAACATGACGGGCTCGCTTTCCCGATGCTTCCTGTTGCAATCCATATCGCACACGCGCTGCACTTGACGCAATCCTGTTCTGCGGAAGATGGGGATACATGGGTCATAACTGTCCACTGCCGCGAAATCAACCGGCCTTTATCGTTCCGTGTTCGACTTGTCGGGCGTTACGCGTGTCGTGAGTCGGTAGGAAACGACGTTTCCTGGTCAGTCGCGCGCGCTTACTGGCGATGCCGGAAAAGCGCGCGGCGTATGAACAGCTACTCTATCTCCTTGAACAGTCTGTTGACTGGTGGCAAATGTCGCGAAACTATAAATACCTCAACAGCCCTCATTGAGCATTCTGACCAGGCTGACCGGTCCGAAAGTACCGGATGCAAAAAAGAGGCCCACGGGAATGTGGGCCTGTGATAGGTCAATGCTTTGTACCGGAGTTGTCGAGTCCCTTAATCAGGCGCTCCTCTGACGGAAAATGTTGCGTAACGGTAAATACGTCTACGCCAGTTAGCGAGCATTCGATTTCGCCGGCATGGTTCACAGTCATCACATTGATAACTCTCCCGCTTTTGTCGTGAAAGGTGATGTGGTAGACCTGGCGCCACATTTGCTGCCCGTCCTCATATTTGCCGATTTTCTCATTAGACACAAGCACCGCCCGGGTTTGGGAATCGTCGATATTGCCGAGGATGCCATTTCTTTTTAGTTTCCCTTCGGCGAGCCTGGTCGGCCAGTTGTCGCATGGTGGAAAGGGCTTGGGTTCGGCCAGGCATAATGCGGGAAGCGATAGCAGCACAACTGCAAAGGCGTGTTTCATGGATGCTCCACCCTGAGTAATCTGTCGCCACTGTTCCAGATTTGTTCGCGGTATGGCCTTTTGAGAACGATACAGCCATTTGATGCGTTGCCGGGTTCTCTGGTGCTGTCGCCGTGGATCATGAAGCCGTCACGCCCGCCTAGGCTCGTTCCCGCGACAGGGTTAAGCCGCATCGAAAACGGTCCAGTTTTAGCGTGCGTAAACGGCGGCCGGATTTCGTATAGACCGACGGGTATCGGTCCCAGGTCGCGGACATACTGGCTACCATGTTTATTCTTGTGTATGCCCTTACCTGCATATCCGTCATCGGTAATGAATTCGTCGTCGTGGTACAGATCCCCGGTCGCATGTTTGTAAACCCATACCATCGTTTTTTCCTCGTTGGTTATACGAATCAACGATTACACCAAATCAGCTGGCTGCATGCAATTTTCAGGATGAGCGCCGGTGGTGCACCCGCGTCTCTGTATCGGTCCAACCCACGCAGCGAACATGCGCTGTACAGGAGTCAAACGTATGGAGCATATGCCCCGACCGGGGCAGCGGGATTACAAGGGATGCGGTTTGGCGATGGTATGTACACAGGGGCAAGCCTTGGTGGATCAACCCCAGATGCGCGCGCCCGTCCGTGAATTTCGTGGATGCGTGTGCACGCATGGACGCGTATTGCAAAGCCATGCTGGCAGAGCGGCGGCGTACGGAAAAATCATACCCTGTGATTTTCACGCTGCGTCGAGCATTCCCGGTCCATCGTTGACGGCCACCGTACCAAGGGCAGCGATGCGTGGCGTAGCGGGACTGTCAAGCTGCTCCAGATACGGTCCGAGCCGATGCCACGTGTCGCGCATTTCGCATTCGTAGGCATACTGATGACAGGTCCGCAGCAGTACCGGGTTGAGCGGTTTCATCCGTGCCTTGGTGGTGACGGCATAATTCAGGCAACGCTCCACCATATCGTCCGCGACTTCGCGGGGGAGCATGAACGTGGCGCCGGTACGGCGCGGATCGTGTGCGCTCCATGGGCCGTCAGGCAGGACCAGTCCCCAAGCGTCGCCTCGCGGGAGCTGCCGTCGAAGCGGTAGTGGACGTGACCGACACCGCATCGTCGCGCGTGGCGTCGACCTTGCCCGAGAGCCCGGAACCATCGCGCACGGTACGGTTGTCGTCGGCTGCGGTGAGCCGGGACAGCGCGACTTCGGTGATGGATTGTCTGGCTGGTTTCCCCACGTCATTCCCCACAAACGGATCGACCGTGGAGGAATTCTAGCGGAGCGTGCCCGTCCTGATGAGACTGGTAGCGATTGATTTCATGACGGATAGTACGGATTTGCAAGCGCTGCAGCGGCAATTGTTCACAGACTTGTTCCCAGATTATGTGGACAACTGGATGCTGAACTCGCCGCACGAGATACGGCATCCCTGCCAACCGAACTTCCTGGCATCATGGACGCCATACCGCGCATGCTGCCTATGCTTGCGCCGCGCGAAAATAACGCCTGTGCGTCAAATACTTAGTTGGGCTGTGAGCGTGTTGTCCACAGGTTTGCGAACAATTCCGGTGGACAAGTTTTCCCGCCGCCTTCTGACCCGGCGGTGCGTTGAACACCCATCCCCGGCGTCAGGCCTTCAACCCCGAACCGGCCACGCCCACCACCGCCGCTTCCTGCGACTGCACCTGCAAGACCGCATCCCGCTTGTCCAGCAGATGCTGCCTGAGAATCGCACTGAGCCGCTTGCCATCGCGCGCCTCGAGCGCCTTCAGCATTTCATCGTGATCGTGAATCGCGCTGTCCCACTTCGGCGTCTGATAGTTCGAGCGAAACCGCAGCGCCTGCAAGCGCCGGTTCACCGACACATACGTTTGCCGCAGCGCTGAATTTCTCGCTGCCTCGTTGATCTTGTCGTGGATCGCCTGGTTGCGGCTGTAGTAGCCCGGCAGATCGTTCTGCGCGCGGCACGCGAGCATCGCGTAATGGAGCGCCTTGATTTCGGCGAGCTCGGCGGCGGTGATCCGTTCGGCCGCGAGTTCGCCGGAGAACGCTTCGAGCCCGCTCATCAGTTCGAAGGTCTCGCGCATTTCCGCTTCCGACATTTTCGACACCGACGCGCCCCGATTCGGCGAAATCTCGATCAGCCCTTCAGCCGCGAGCACCTTCAGCGCCTCGCGCAACGGCGTGCGCGAAATGCCGAGCGTTTCACACAACTCGCGCTCGTTCAGTTTCTTGCCGGGCTCCAGCACCCCTTCGACGATAAAGCGGCGAATGTGCTCGACCACGGTGTCGTGCAGGCGCTGACGCTCGACCTTCGGCATCAGCGGCGCGGCAGCCATCCCGGCATTGAAATCCGGATTTTGCATACAAAAACCCTCGGCTTCACATGATGTGGGATTTTAACGGAACGCCAATGATTAGTTAACAAGCGGATAAACGCGGGTAAACACCGGCCCCGCCAGCCCAATTTCACCTTGGGAGCAGCGAAGTTCGTCTGATATAGTTTTTTGAATGCAAAATTCAATTGGAGGAGCCCGATGCTCAAGCTAGATTTCCATCCCGCTGGCCGTCACTTCCTGCAGATTCCGGGGCCGAGTCCGGTGCCCGACCGGATCCTCCGGGCGATGAGCTATCCGACCATCGATCACCGCGGCCCCGAGTTCGGCGAACTGGGCCTGAAGGTGCTCGACGGCATCAGGAAGATTTTCAAAACGCAGCAGCCGGTGGTGATTTATCCGGCGTCCGGCACCGGTGCGTGGGAGGCGGCGTTGTCCAACACGCTGAGTCCGGGCGACCAGGTGCTGATGTTCGAAACCGGCCACTTCGCGACGCTGTGGAAGAAGATGGCCGAAAAACTCGGGCTGAAGCCGGAATTCCTCGGGCTGCCCGGTATCGAAGGCTGGCGGCGCGGCGTGCAGCCGCACATGATCGAGGAACGTCTGCGCGCCGACACGCAGCACGCGCTCAAGGCGGTCTGCGTCGTGCACAACGAAACGTCCACGGGCGTCACGTCGGATATCGCCGCCGTGCGCCGCGCGATCGACGCCGCGGGCCATCCGGCGCTGCTGCTCGTCGACACGATTTCGGGTCTCGCCTGCGCGGATTACCGTCACGACGAATGGGGTGTCGACGTGACCGTGTCGGGTTCGCAGAAAGGTTTGATGCTGCCGCCGGGCATCAGCTTCAATGCGATCTCGCCGAAAGCGATGGCCGCGAACCAGCACGCGAAGCTGCCGCGCAGCTTCTGGGACTGGCCCGAAATCGTCGAGATGAACAAGACCGGCTATTGGCCGTACACGCCGAACACGAACCTGCTGTATGGCCTCTCCGAAGCGATCGACATGATTCTCGGCGAGGGGCTCGACAACGTGTTCGCGCGTCACGAACGTCTCGCCGAGGCGACCCGCCGCGCGGTGCGCGCGTGGGGACTCGAGATCCAGTGCGCCGATCCATCTGTGTATAGCCCGGTGCTCACCGGCGTGATGACGCCCGAAGGCATCGATGCCGACGCGGTGCGCAAGCTCATCTACGAACGCTTCGACATGTCGCTCGGCACCGGACTCGGCAAGGTGAAGGGCCGCATGTTCCGCATCGGCCATCTCGGCGATTGCAACGACCTCACGCTGCTCGCGACGCTCGCCGGCTGCGAAATGGGTCTGCGGCTTGCCGGCGTGCCGCTCAAGGAAAGCGGCATGCCGGCCGCGATGGAGTGGTTGAGTCAGCCGCTGAAAACGTCGGGGTTGAAAGCCGCGGCCTGAATGCCGCGCCGTGACCGGCAACCGGCAACAGGAAAAGACAGGGAGCGCTTCCCTCACCCAACCGCGCGCAGAACGCGGCCTGAACAACATGCAATACGTCCGCGACGGCTTCTGCCGCCGACGGGCGACGACCTGGCGCGCCATTTCAGGCGCGCCGTCGACACATGCCATGGAGAGAGACGATGAAGCGGTTTCGTTTGACCAGTGCGACCCGTATCGTTCTAGTGATGCTATGCGTCATGTACTTCATCACTTACCTCGACCGCGTGAACGTCAGCACCGCGGCCGCGGGTTTCGGCAAGGAATTCAATCTCACGCATACGCAGGTCGGCCTCGTGTTCTCGGCGTTCGCGTATCCGTATCTGGTGTTTCAGGTGATCGGCGGCTGGGTCAGCGACCGCTTCGGCGCGAAACGCACGCTGCTCGTGTGCGGCGCGATCTGGGGGCTCGCGACGGTGTTCACCGGTCTCGCCGGTGGTCTTGCTTCGCTGCTCGCCGCGCGCCTCGTGCTCGGTTTCGGCGAGGGCGCGACGTTCCCCGCCGCGACCTCGGCGATGTCGCGTTGGGTCGCGAAAGAAAAACGCGGCTTCGCGCAAGGCATCACGCACGCGGCATCGCGAATCGGCAACGCGGTCGCGCCGGCGCTGATCGTGCTCGTGATGGCGACGTGGGGCTGGCGCGAATCGTTCTATATCTGCGGCGCGCTGAGTCTGCTGTGGGTCATCGTGTGGGCGCTCACGTTCACCGAACATCCGAAGGACCATCCGCGCATCACGACCGAAGAACTCGCGGTGTTGCCCGAGCCCAAGCCGAAAGTCACCGGCCTGCCGTGGGGCAAGCTGTTTCGGCGGATGACGCCGGTCACGATCGTCTACTTCTGCTATGGCTGGACGCTGTGGCTGTTCCTGAGCTGGATTCCGCTGTACTTCCTGCGCAACCATCATCTGCAACTGCAGAAGTCGGCGATCTTCGCGTCGGTCGTGTTCTTCGCCGGCGTGATCGGCGACACGCTCGGCGGCATCGTGACCGACGCGATCTTCAAGCGCACCGGCAGCCTGAAGCGCGCGCGCAGCTGGATGGTGTCGGTCTGCATGCTGTTCTGCCTGCTCTCGCTGATTCCGCTGATGTTCACGCACAACCTGGCTTTGTCGATCGCGTGTCTCGCGTCGGGCTTCTTCTTCGCCGAAATGACGATCGGCCCGATGTGGGCGATTCCGATGGACATCGCGCCGGAATTTTCCGGCACCGCGAGCGGCATGATGAACACGGGCTCGGCGCTTGCCGCGATCATCTCGCCGGTGGTGGGCGGCTTTCTGATCGACTACTTCGGCAACTGGGACTTGCCGTTCGTCGGCAGCATGCTGCTGATGGGCCTGGGTGTCGTGCTCGCGTTTCGCATGCAGCCGGAAAGCCGCTTCGAACTCAGCGCGTCGGACAAGCCGCGGGTTTCCACGAGCATGGGCGTGTAGCACGTTTTTATCGCTGAGCTCGCGTCTTGCCGGGGCGTGCCGCCGTCGCGGCACGCATGCCGCTTCCCAAAGGCTTCCCAAAGGCCGCCGATATGACGAATCCCACCTCCGCTTTGCTCGTCAAGCCGATCCATCTGGTCCCTTCCGCCGCGCGCGTGACGAGTCCGCTCGCGCAGCATCTGCGCAAATCGCTGCGCGGCGACGTGCTGTTCGATATCGCCAGCCGCGGCCGGTACGCAACCGATGCGTCGATCTACCAGATCATGCCGGTCGGTGTCGTGGTGCCGCGCGATCAGGACGATCTGCGCATCGCGCTCGAGATCGCGCGCAGCGAGAAGGTGCCGCTGCTCGCGCGCGGCGCTGGCACGAGCCAGTGCGGGCAGACGGTCGGCGAGGCGCTCGTGATCGACACGAGCAAGTGGCTCAACAACATCGTCGCGTTCGATGCCGACGCGCGCACGGTCACGGTCGAGCCCGGCGTCGTGCTCGATCATCTGAACGCGTGGTTGAAGCCGCATGGGCTGTGGTTTCCGGTGGACGTGTCGACGGCCGCGCAATGCACGATCGGCGGGATGGCCGGCAACAACTCGTGTGGCTCGCGCTCGATCGAATACGGCAACATGGTGCACAACGTCGACGCGATCGACGCGATTCTCGCCGACGGCAGCGAAGCGCGTTTCGGGTCATTGCGCGAGCCGCCGCAAGGCGAGCGTTTGCAGCAGATCGTCGCGAGCGTCGCGCGGATCGCCGCGCGCGAGCGCGACGAAATCGTCGCACGCGTGCCGAAGGTGCTGCGCCGCGTCGCGGGCTACAACATCGATCTGTTCGACTGCCAGAATCCGCGCGCGTATACCGACGACGGCAGCGCGAACCTCGCGCATCTGCTGGTCGGCTCGGAAGGCACGCTCGCGTTCAGCCGGCAGATCACGCTGAAGCTCGCGCCGCTGCCCGCGCACAAGACGCTCGGCGTGGTCAACTTTCCGACCTTCCGGCAGTCGATGGCGCTCACGCAGCACATCGTCAAGCTGAAGCCGGTCGCGGTCGAACTCGTCGATCGCACGATGATCGATCTCGCGTTGAGCAATCCGGCGTTTCGTCCGGTGATCGGGAAAGCGCTGGTCGGCGAGCCGCAGGCGATCCTGCTCGTCGAGTTCGCGGGCGAGGACCGCGCCGCGCAGCTTGCGTCGCTCAAACGGCTCACCGAACTGATGGGCGAACTCGGTCTGCCCGATTCGGTCGTCGAGATGCCGGACGCGAACGCGCAGAAAGCGCTATGGGAAGTGCGCAAGGCCGGGCTCAACATCATGATGAGCATGAAGGGCGACGGCAAGCCGGTCTCGTTCATCGAGGATTGCGCGGTGCCGCTCGAACATCTGGCCGACTACACGAGCCGGCTGACCGACGTGTTTCATCGGCACGGCACCGAGGGCACGTGGTACGCGCACGCGAGCGTCGGCACGCTGCACGTGCGGCCGATTCTCGACATGCGCCGCGACGGCGCGACGAAGATGCGCGCGATCGCCGAAGAGGCGGCCGCGCTCGTGCGCGAATACAAGGGCGCGTATTCGGGCGAACACGGCGACGGTTTGTGCCGCGGCGAATGGGTCGCGTGGCAATACGGGCCACGCCTTAACGAAGCGTTCAGCGAGATCAAGGCGCTGTTCGATCCGGATAACCGCTTCAATCCCGACAAGATCGTGCGTCCGCCGAAGATGGACGACGCGCGCAATTTCCGCTTCGCGCCGGGCTATCGCGAACAGCGCATCGACACGGTGCTCGACTGGTCGGCGTGGAATGTCGAACGCGATCCGCTGACCGGCGAAGAAAGCGTGCCCGGCAGCGGCGACGATCTGAGCGGCGGGCTCGCGAAAGCGGTCGAGATGTGCAACAACAACGGCCATTGCCGCAAGTTCGACGCCGGCACGATGTGCCCGAGCTATCGCGTGACGAAGGACGAGCAGCATCTGACGCGCGGGCGCGCGAATACGTTGCGGCTCGCGATTTCAGGGCAGCTTGGTGAAAGCGGGCTCGCGAGCGACGACGTCAAGGACACGCTCGATCTCTGCGTATCGTGCAAGGGCTGCAAGCGCGATTGCCCGACCGGCGTCGATATGGCGAAGTTCAAGATCGAGGCGCGGGCGGCGCGCGTCAAACGGCGGGGGCTGAGTCTGCGCGACAGGCTCGTCGCTTTCATGCCGCGCTATGCGGGCGCGGCGAGCCGTATGCCGGGACTGATGGCGTTCGCGGACAACGTGCCGGTACTGTCGGCGTGGTTCAAGCGTTCGGTGGGTTTCGCGCCGCAGCGCAGCTTGCCGCGCTTCAAAAAGTCGTTCCTGGCCGGTGCGGTGTCCGCAAAGTCGATGGACCAAACCGCGCAAGCGGCCACGCTGAAAGAAGTGCTGCTCTTCGTCGACACCTTCAACAATCATCTCGAGCCCGACAACGCGCGTGCCGCGCAAAAGGTGCTCGAAGCGGCCGGCTACACGGTGCACTTCAATGCGCGAAAAGGCGAACGGCCGGTCTGTTGCGGGCGCACGTTTCTCGCGGCGGGTCTTGTCGATGAAGCGAAGCGGGAAGCGCGGCGGATGCTCGATCTGTTCAGGCCATTCGTCGAGCGTGGCGTGCCGGTGGTGGGACTGGAGCCGTCCTGTCTGCTGTCGTTGCGCGACGAATTCCTGCAGTACGGTTTCGGCGACGAAGCGCGGCGGCTCTCGCAGCACGCGTTTCTGTTCGAAGAATTCCTCGTGCGCGAGGAAAAAGCCGGACGCTTGCAGCTTGCGTTGAAGCCGCTGCCGATGCAGCAGGCGCTGGTGCACGGCCACTGCCATCAGAAGGCCTTCGACGCATTCACGCCGGTGCAAACCGTGCTCAAGTGGATTCCGGAGCTGAAGGTATCGACGGTGGAATCGTCGTGCTGCGGCATGGCCGGCAGCTTCGGCTACGAAGCCGAGCACTACGCGAGCTCGCAGGCGATGGCGGAACTGTCGCTGCTACCCGCGGTGCGCAAAATCGACGGCGATACGGTGATGGTCGCCGATGGCACCAGTTGCCGCCATCAGATTCACGACGGCGCGGGCGTCGACGCGATCCACGTTGCGCGCGTGCTGGCGATGGCGTTGCAATGACGCGGGGATAACCGGACCGAAGCACCGAAGTACCAACGCAAGCGCGTCAATCAAACGCCGATAATCTGCCGATACGCACCCGGTGTTACACCCACCGCCTCGCGAAAGCGATGGCTGAAGTGGCTGGCATTCGCATAGCCGCACTGTCCGGCGATCTGCGCGAGCGGCAGCGTGGTCGTGCGCAGCAGCGTGCGCGCGCGATCGACTCGCTGCCGCGCGATCCACGCGGCGGGCGGCAAGCCGAACGATTCGCGAAACATGCGCGCAAGATGAAACTCCGACAACGCCGCGACGCCCGACAGTTCACCGAGCGTCAGCGGCTGCGCGAGACGGCTGTCGATATAGTCGCGCAAGCGGCGGCGCGTCGCGGCCGACAGGCCGCCCCTGAGCGACACGTTCGCGCGACGCACGCCTTGCCCGCGCAATAGCAGGCTCAATACTTCGTGCGCGGTCTCGTTGGTGCGCAGCAGATCATCGGGGCTCTCCCAGTCTGCATTGACGAGCGACTGGCACAGGCTCGCGATGCGCGGATCCTCGAAATAGGTGCGATCGGCGAGCGTCAGTTCGCGCGGCTCGCGGTCGAGTTCCTGCACCGCGCGTCGCGTGAAGTGCTCGGGCAGGAAATACAGATGCATGAAGTGCATGTGGCCGCGCACCCACCAGCGCGATTCGTGATCGCCGGGCAGCGCGCACAGCCGCGACGGCGCGCCGTAATGGCCGGGCATTTTCTGGCGCTCGGTGCGATAGCCGCCGTCCAGGTAGCACGACAGCGTGTGATGGCCGGGCCGCTCGTAGACGGTCTCGGCTTCCTTCGTATCGCGCGTCCATAGCGCAATCGCGAGCCCGTCGCCGAGCCATGCGAAGCGGTCCAGATTCGCATTGGCGCTGGCGAGCGTGTGACAGACCGACTGCAGGCCGAACGGCATGCCGGCGGCGGATATCACGGGGACGGACGGGCTGGCGTTCACGACGGCGAGCGGAAGTTTTCCGATGGAATGGCTGAGCGGCCAGTATACGGCGAGCCCCGCCTGGCCGCGCATCGGCGCGAAAAAGTGCGCAATCCTGGACAATTGCGCGCGCTCGCGCGGCTGCATAGTCGGGTTTTGTCATTGCCGTTTCAAGGCCCGACCATGAATCTTCTGCTTTATGCGTCCACCGTGCTGATCTGGGGCACCACGTGGATCGCGATCAAATGGCAACTCGGTTCCGTGCCGCCGCCGGTATCGATTGCCTGGCGTTTCTGGATCGCCGCGCTGCTGCTGTTCGCGCTGCTGCGCGTCATGCGCCGGCCGATGTGGCCGCCGCGCGCCGCGTGGCGTTTTCTCGCCGCTCAGGGTTTCACGCTGTTCTGCCTCAATTTCCTGTGCTTCTACTACGCCGAACAGATCGTGCCGAGCGGCCTCGTCGCGGTGGTGTTTTCGACCGCGCCGCTGCTCAACTCGATCAACGGCCGGCTGTTCATGGGCCGGCCGCTGCAGCCGAGCGCGATCGCGGGCGCGTTGCTGGGGCTCGTCGGCATCGTCTGTCTGTTCGTTCAGCAGATGGCCGGTCATCTCGGCGATCACACCGCGTGGCTCGGGCTGGGCGTCGCGTTTCTCGGCACGATGTGCTTTTCGGCCGGCAATCTGCTGTCGAGCCGGATGCAGTCGATGGGCCTGCATCCGTTCGCGACCAATAGCTGGGCGATGCTGATCGGCGCCGGCATCCTGACCGTCGGCAGTCTCTTTGCCGGCTATTCGTTCGCGCTCGAACCGAGCGCGCGCTACCTCGGCGCGCTCGCCTACCTCGCGGTGTTCGGCTCGGTGATCGGCTTTACCGCGTACCTGATGCTGGTCGGCCGCATGGGTCCGGAGCGGGCCGCGTATTGCACGGTGCTGTTCCCGATCGTCGCGCTGGCGGCATCGACGATCTTCGAGGGCTACCGCTGGTCCGCGTTGGCAGTGGTCGGCCTGCTGCTCGTGGTGGCCGGCAATCTGGTCGCATTCGATCTGACGCGGCGGTTTTTCGTGCGGCGTTCGATGACGGGATCGTGACGAATCGCTCAAGGTGAGTATTTACAGGAGCAGAAAAAGCGACTGAATCGGCGACAGGTGAGTCTTTTCAGGAGCCGGTTTTACCGGCTCCAATATCGTTTAAATACCGGTTGCACCTGTTTTTATGCGATTGGAATTATTTAAATGATTTCGCATTCAATGCGATTTTTTTAGTAATTAATTCAACACTTTTCTGTGAGAGGATAAAACGCTACTACAGGCGAAGACACGCCGGTCAAGCCGGCCACGCGTGCTTCGCGCCTCGCAAGGATATATCGCCGTGAAGCTCCTCTCCCGTCTTGGCACGGCCGTGGTTTTAATCCACAGCCTGATCTCGCCGAATACTTATGCGCAATCCCCACTCAATTACACGACCTCGTGGATCGGCAATAGCTTCGGCTTTGGCGACGGCAAATGGATGCAGCAGGATATTCAGGCCATTAGCGTCGGCGTCGACGGCACCGTTTATACGAATGCGCCATGGGACGAAAGCGGCAGCGAAATCGCCGCCTATCGCGCCGGCGACAAACTCGCGGTGGCCGGCTCGACGCACGGCTGGGGCGCGGCCGGCGGCGACGCGGTGGCGGTGAATCACACCTACCTGTACGCGGCGATGTCGATCGGCAACGAGAGCAACGCGCTGGTCGGCGCGGACTATCCGCCGGCTAACCAGACCTGGTACGGCATCACGCGCCGCACGCTCGCGAATCTGGCGGCCGGCGCGCCGTTCAGCGGCGGCATCGGCAATAGCGCGAACGCGACGAAGAACAGTTTCGTGCCGCTCGAAACGGTGGCGACCGGCACCGACGCGAGCATTCGCGGTCTCGCCGCGACCGACAGCGAACTCTATGTGGCCGATACCTACGGCAATCGCATCGTGGTGTACGACGCGGAATCGATGCAGCCGCGGCGCTCGTGGAGTGTGAGTTCGCCGGGGCGCATCGCGATCGATACCGATTCGACGCTATGGGTCATGAGCGGCGTGTCGTCGGGCAACCCGGGCATCCTGCACTATGCCGCCGACGGCACCGCGCTCGCTGGTCCGTTGACGCTGCCCGCGGGCACCGTGCCGGCCGACATCACGGTCACGCCGTCGGGGCAACTGCTCGTCGCCGACAACGGCCCGGCGCAGCAGATTCTCGTGTTCAACAAGGGCGCGGACGGCCAGTTGCAGGCCGCCACGTCGATCGGCACGCGCAACGGCATTTTCCATACGGTGCGCGGCGTGCCGGGCGACGTGCGTTTCAACGGCATCACGGGCATCGGCGTCGATCCGGCCGGCAATCTGTACGTCGCGCAGAACGGCGAAGGGCCGCGCGCGCCGGGCTCGGCATCGGTCGGGCAAGGCGCGGTACTGGAGAGCTACGTGTATGGCTCGCGCGTGCTGAACTGGCGGCTCTACGGCCTGACGTTCGTCGATAGCGCCGCATTCGATCCGGCCACGCCCGCGTCCGTCTACACGGGCTCGAAGCGCTTCACGCTCGACTACAACCAGCCAGTGGGCCACGAATGGTCGTATGCGGGATTCACGCTCGACCGCTTCGATTATCCCGACGACCCCGCGTTTCACCAGCCGCGCGGCGTGCGCGGCGAGCCGATGGTGCGCAGGTTCGGCGGCCAGCGCTTTCTCTATACGCTCGATCCGGGCGCGCATTACCTGAACGTCTATCGCTTCGACGCCGCGCATGGCGAGATCGCGATTCCTTCCGGCCTGTTCGCGCAGAATCCGCTGCCGGGCACGTGGCCCGCCGGCCAGCCTGCCTATGGCGAATGGATGTGGCGCGACAGCAATGGCGACGGCGTCGTCGATGCCAGCGAGATCAGCAGCAATCCGTCGACCGGCAGCACGGTCGGCAACGGCTTCTGGTGGGTCGACGAACCGGGCAACGTGTGGCTCGCCACGCCGTTGAGCGGTATCCGCGAGATGCCGCTGCAAGGCTTCGACCCGGCGGGCAATCCGGTCTACACGTACGCGAGCGCGAAGATGTTCGCGATGCCGGCGCCGTTCACGCGACTCGCGCGGCTCGTCTATTTCGCATCGACCGACACGATGTACCTGTCCGGCTTCACGAGCGCGATTCCGTGGGACGCGACGCACTGGAAGGAAGCCGGCCCGGTGCTCGCGCGCTACGACAACTGGAGCTCCGGCACGCCGACCGAGGCGTACGCGATCTCGCTGCCGTGGAACACGCAAAGCAATCCGCAGACGACCACGGTCGGCGTCGCGGTGGCGGGCAACTACATCTTCGTCGCGGAGCTGTACACCGCGAGAGTCGACGTGTACGACGCGCGCAACGGCACGGCGGTCGGCTATATGACGCCGGGCGCGAGCGTCGGCAACACGAGCGGCTGGGTCGACGTATATCTCGGCATCAGCGCGGTGCAGCGCGACAACGGCGAGTACGTGGTGCTACTGGAAGACGATGCGCGCGCGAAGATCCTGATGTATCGCTGGACGCCTTGATGCGGATCGCCCCCGCGCCGAACACGAATGGACGGCGGCGCGCGATCGGTATATAACAGCGTGACGAGGTTGTTTTACCGATGCATTCACAGGAGCGATGTTTCATCATGACGCAAGACGTTTCTCCCAAGCCGCCCGCCGACAATCGTCCCGAGATCGAGCAGCTCGACGCGGCACTCAGTCACGTCGATCAGCAGGTGTCGTCAGGTGGTATTGCGTCGGGCGCGGCGAAGGGCATTGTGTACAGCCTGATCGAAACGCTTGGCGCGCTGGTCGGCGATCCCGATCTGCCGGAGCATGCGCGTTCGGGTTACGAGGGATTGCTGGAGGCGGCGCGCGAGTTGCGCGCGAAACTGGACCGCTGACACGCGCGTTCGCGCGCGACGCTGCGGCAACTGCGTCTGTGATACAAAAGCGCACTGTGTAATTCACCGTGCGCTTTTTTCATGCTCTCCGCGACCGACATTGCGTTACTCGCCGCCGGCATCGCCGTTGTCCTGACGATGCCCGGCCCCACCAACACGCTGCTCGCCGCTGCCGGTTTGCGCCACGGCTTGCGGCGTGCGCTGCCGCTGATTGCCGGCGAACTGTCCGGCTATCTGGTGGCGATCTCCGCATGGGGACGCTTCTTCGCGCACGCCGCGCATGCGTGGCCGTGGCTGCCGTCGCTGCTGCGCGGGGCGGCGAGTCTGTACATCGCCTGGCTGGCCGTCGACATGTGGCGCGCGGCGGTGGTGCTGCCCGGTTCGACGCAGCGCGCGGGTAACGTGCGCACGCTGTTCGTCGCGACGCTGCTCAATCCGAAAGCATTGCTGTTCGGCGGCACGATCTTTCCGGCCGTCGCGTTCACGCATGCGCCCGCTTATCTGCTCTCGGTATCGATCTTCGCTTGTCTCGCCGCGCCGATCGCATGCGCGTGGATCGCGTTCGGCGCGGCGCTCGGCAGCGGCCGGCTCGGGTGGCTCGAGCCGGTGAAGGTACAGCGCGGCGCGTCGATCGTGCTCGGCGTGTTTTCGCTATCGCTCGGCTGGGCCGCCTTGCACTGAAGCTCACGCACCCAACGCCACCGCTTCTCCCGTCGATGCCGCCAGCAACTGATGAATCTGCGCGACCACCGCCGCGCCTTCGCCGACCGCCGCGGCCACGCGTTTCGTCGACCCCGCGCGCGCATCGCCGATCGCATAGACGCCTTCGACCGTCGTCGCGAGATCGCAGGCCGCGGCCGAGCCGTCCGTGCCGATGCCGGTCAGCACGAAGCCCTTCGGGTCGAGCTGCACGCCGCAGGTGCGTAGCCAGTCGGTGTTCGGATCCGCGCCGGTGAAAAGGAACAGATGCCGCGTGTCGAACCGCTCGACGCCATCGGGCAGCGGCTTTTTCAGCGTGACCGACGCGAGCCCGTCCTCGTCGCCTTCGATCCGGCCGATTTCGGAATTCGGATGCACGAACACGTTTGGCAGCGAGCGGATGCGGTCGATCAGATAGCGCGACATCGTCGCTTCGAAACCGCTGCGGCGGATCAGCACGTGGACCTTGGCCGCATGCGTCGCCAGATAGACGATCGCCTGGCCGGCCGAATTGCCGCCGCCCACGAGCACGACTTCCTGGCGCTTGCACAGCTTCGCCTCGACTGGCGATGCCCAGTAGTAGACGCCGCGTCCGTCGAAGCGGTCGAGCCCTTCGAGCGCGGGGCGCCGGTACACGGCGCCGCTCGCGATGACGATCGCGCGCGCGGAGATATGTCCGCCGCACTTCAGCTCGAGCCGGTATGGCGACTGCGCGCACTGCAGCGACTTCACGTTGACCGGAATCGCGACGTGCGCGCCGAACTTCTGCGCCTGCACGAACGCGCGGCCGGCGAGCGCCTGGCCGGAGATGCCGGTCGGAAAGCCGAGGTAGTTTTCGATCCGCGAGCTGGCGCCGGCCTGGCCGCCCGGCGCGCGGCTGTCGAGCACGATCGCCGAAAGTCCCTCGGAGGCCGCGTACACGGCGGCGGCAAGACCCGCCGGTCCGGCGCCGACGATCGCGACGTCGTACACGTGCGTGTCGTCGAGATCGGGCAACAGGCCGAGGCAGGTCGCCAGCTCCGGCATGCTCGGATGACGCAGCATCGAGCCATCCGGACAGATCACGAGCGGCAGGTCTTCGCGTTGCGCGGCGAACTGCTCGATCAGACGCAGCCCGTCTTCGTCGCGCTCGTCGATCACCGAATGCGGATGGCCGTTGCGCGACAGGAAGCCTTGCAGCATTACGAGCCGCGCGTCGCTGCTGTTGCCGACCAGGATCGGGCCGCCCGCGCCTTTTTCGATCAGCGAGACGCGCCGCAGGATCAGCGCGCGCATGATGCGCTCGCCGAGTTCCGCTTCGGCGACGATCAGCGCGCGCAGCCGGTCGGGCGGAATCAGCAGCGCTTCGACGGCGCCGATCGCGAGGCCGTTCACCAGCGCGGGCCGCCCCGACAGTTGGCCGACCTCGGCCAGAAAATGCCCCGCGCCATGCTCGCCGATCACGACCTCGCGGCCGATGCCGTCGCGTTGATAGACCTTGACGCGTCCTTCGAGCAGCACGAACATGCCGGGGCCGGTATGGCCGGTCTCGAACAGCAGCTCGCCGGACTTCCAGTGGCCGATCTCGCCGAAGCGGCGCAGCCGGTCGATCTCCGCGCAGGTGAGCGGGGGAAACATCTGGTGCATGCGCGTCGACAGCGACGAAAACGGCGCGTCGGCGACGACTCCCTGCTGTCCTTCCATCTCTTGAGTCGAAACTTCCTGAGTCGAAAGCATTGAACCGCTCCTTCGGTGTTCATTGCCGGATTGAACGGGGGCAAAGCGGGCGGCGCGGCGGGATGGCCGACGCCGTGCGCCTTCTTCGAATGGTCCAGGCGAGCGGGACCGGACCGCAAGGGTCGCTGCCGCGCTAGACGGCCTTGGGCGCGACGTCGTCGACCGCGACTTCCGGCGGCGGCGTACCGGGCAGCGCGTCGACCGGCTTGCCCGAGTCGCGCCAGGCTTCCATGCCGCCGCGCAGCGGCAGCACGTCGGAGAAGCCGGCCTCGTTCAGTTGCTTCGCCATCCATGCCGCGGAAATCTCGTTCGGGCAGGAACAGTAGATCACGAGCTTCTGATCGTGCGGATAGGTGGCGACGATGCCGTCGAGTTGCCGTTCGTCGGCGAATTGCGCGCCGGGAATCACGAACGGATCGAGCTTGCGTTTTTCCTGCGAACGGATGTCGAACACGACCGGCGGCTTGCCGGTCGCGTAGAGCTTCCCGAGTTCGTCGACCTCGATGCGCGCGGACGCGAGCTTCGCGATCAACTGACGGCGCCGGATCCACCGGTACACCGCGTACAACACCAGCAGCGCGACGACGACGAGCGCCGCCGTGCGGCCGAGCCGTCCGGCGATCGCGAACAGCATGTCGATCTGCCGCGCGAACAGCGCGCCGACGATGAGCCCGGTACCGGACCACAGCGCGGCGCCGATGCCGTCGTACGTGAGGAAGGTGCGATAGCGCGTGCCCATCGCGCCCGCCATCGGAATCGACACGATCGACAGACCCGGCACGAACTTCGCGACCGCCAGCACGCGCACGCCCCAGCGGCCGAAAAAGCGCTCGGTCTTTTTCACGCAGGTGTCACGCGAGAGCGACAGCCGGCAGATCGTCTTCAGCGTATTGCCGCCGTACATACGGCCGGCGAGATACCACGCGCTGTCGCCCAGCAGCGTGGCGAAGATCGATAGCACGAGCACCGGCATCAACTGCGTGCCGATGGAGCCGGGATGCATCGCGGCCATCGCGCCGAACAGCACGAGCGACGGCATCGCCGGTACCGGCAGTCCGAGCGAGGCGGCCAGCACGTTGACGAAGACGAGCGCGGGCCCATATTGCTCGACGAGGTCATGTAGCATCGGTTTACATCCGCGGCCCTTGCGGGCGCAGCGAGGTAAGGAACGCAAAGGGGAATGCAAGGATTATGGACGTATTTTCGAGACGTGCAAACGGCCCGAAAATGCATGCGCTGGCTGGCCGCGATCCGCGCCGCAGGCAAGCGTGGAAACCGCGAGCGCGGTGCGCCGAAGGCTGCGCGGGCGCGCCCGGCGACGAGCGTGGCAACGCCTGCTAAAACCCGTAGGAAAGCGCGGATTGGCGGCGTGGGCGGAACAAAGAAAAGTAAATCGACGCGCGCGGGCGAAGCAGGCGCGAACAATGCCGGGCACCTGGATCGACGCGCGGCGCGAGTGCCGGAGGAGGCAGGCAACGCACGCGGCAATCAGGCCGCCGCGCCGCCAATATCACGAACAATGAGTCACGAACGATGATTGTGCTGTTCGCCCGGCAATTCGGCGCCGTGCGCGCGGATAGCGGCAATCAGCTCGGCGGGCGTGATTTCGTAGCGCACTTCGCGGTGTATGCCCGGTTTGCGCTCATCGACTTCGATCAGCAGGATGGCTTTGCCGTCTTCTGACGATTCGAGGCGCAGCGAGCGGAGTTCGCGCCCCGTTGCGTCGTCGTATTCGGTGAGCAGGGCCATTGACCCGGAGGACCCGGTAATGCGCATCGAGGTTGTCCTTCTTCCGTTGTTGAGAGCCATTGTACGGGCAGCAATGAGCGCCGTCTGCCGCGCCGTGCCGCCGTGCTGTTCTGTTTCCGCGCCACCCGGATTTGGCCCGGCGATGATGCCGCCGGTATCCGGCCCGGGGAGCGTGACAATCAGTTTAACGCGACTCCCGGTGATGACGGATGCATTTTTCGTGCCCCTCGGCGGCGCGATCCGCATTGCCGGTTGTCATGCCGGTGACGCACGGGCGGGGTAGGCAGGAGCGGGTTTTTCAGGTCGTGGTGGTTCGTTCGCCATGGCTCGTCGTCGCTGGCCGGGTGCGCGACCGTACCGTTGAATGTGCGTTGCGTTCCGGCCGGCCGCCGCTCCATCCGTGTGCATTGCCGCTGGCATGCTGCTCGTGGATAGGGCAAGTCGCTGCCGGAAATGGTGAGAGCCGCGGACGCGGCCTTGCGCGGCCGCAGGTCGCCTCGCGCATGCCGTTGGCTCCCGAACTTCCTCACCCTGCGCCGCGCGGTTCATACCGCTCATCTTCGGCGCCACGCATCGCATTTCGAGCGGGCATTCACCACGGGCAAAAAATGGCCCGTCCGAATCGGGACGGGCCGTTAAACGCCGTTGTTACTCGGGTCAGCCTGCCCTTGCAACGTTGGGCGCTGACGGTTTCCATCCTGTTGCTTCAGCCGCGCGTTGTCGAGGTGGGAGTAATGCCGATCTGTCAGAACAATACGAGGCGCGCCCGGACGTTCCAGTTTCTTCACCGGAAATCTCGCGCTGTCGGGTTTCTCGAACCGCAAGCGGCCACCCAATGCCACGGGTAAACCCGATTAGGGGATTTGCATATAATTAAAATATTGACGTTAAATTAAAGCGTGGCTACCTTACTTCCAATGCGACCGAACATCGGAGGCGCAGAAATCGCGACGAGAGAGATGCCATGTCACACACCCTGTTTCAACGTTTTCGAGGATGGATCATTTGCGCCCTGACAGCGACGGCCGCGGTCATGTCGGCGCCCGCCTTTTCGGCCGGCGATACGCTCAGGGTCGCGACGGAGGGCACCTATCCGCCGTGGAGCTTCAAGGATTCATCCGGGCAGCTCCACGGCTTCGACGTCGACATTGCGAATGCTCTTTGCGCGCAGATGAAGATGAAATGCCAAATCGTCGCGCAGGCATGGGACGGCATCATTCCCGGTCTTCAGGCCAATCGATACGACGCGATCGTTGCGTCGATGTCGACGACGCCCGAGCGACGCAAACAGGTTCTGTTCACCAACAAGTACAAGGACACGACGTCCAGTTTCATCGCGGCGAAAGACAGCGGGATAAAGGACGTCTCGCCCGCGGGACTGAAAGGCAAGCGCATCGGCGTGCAACGCGGCTCTTCGCAGCATCAGTGGCTGGTCGCCAACGGCTATGACAAGACGGCATCGCTCGTGCTGTATGACGATACCCGTCAGCCGGAGCTGGACCTGGTCGCGGGCCGTGTCGATCTCATCATCGGCAACAAGGCGACGTTCTATTCCGACTTCTTCAAGCGACAGGATTCGAAGGACTTTGCGTTCGTCGGACCGGAATTCAAAGGCGGCGTACTCGGCGACGGCAACGCAATTGCAGTTCGACTCGGCGACTCCGAACTCTGTAACCGCATTAACGCGGCGCTGGCCGCCATCATGGCAAACGGCACCTACGACCAGATTCGAAAGAAGTATTTCCCTTTCCCGCTGATGTAACGCAGGAGCCAGCATGTCCAGTTTCACACTAGACGGTTACGGCGGACTCATTCTGCTCGGAGCCTTGACCACTTTGCTGGTCGCCCTCGCGGCTACGGCTATCGGCTCGGTGATCGGGGTTCTGATGGCGGCTGCGAAGCTGTCGCCAGTGCGGATTTTCCGGCAGTTTGCCGGCGCATACACGACCACGATACGAGGTGTTCCGGACCTGCTGGTCATTTTCCTCGTGTACTACGGCGGCAGCGCGACCCTCTCTCACATCCTCGACCGGCCAATCGAAATCAATGCGTTCGGTGCGGGAGCGGTGTCGCTGGGACTGGTATTCGGCGCCTATGCGACGGAAATATTCCGGGGTGCAATCCTCGAAGTTCCGCGCGGCCAGTTCGAAGCCTCCGCGGCGTTGGGGTTGACGGGCGCAGGGAGCTTTGTCCACGTCATTGCGCCACAAGCGTGGCGCCTTGCAGTACCTGCTTTCGGGAATCAGTTGACCGTACTACTGAAAGAAACCGCGCTTGTTTCGCTGGTCGGTCTCGAAGACCTGATGCGACGAACAGGTTTCGCCGTCGAGGCGACAAATCGCCCTTTTTTCTTCTACCTCGTCGCCGGCGTGCTGTACTTTTTCCTCAGCTTCGCGCTGACGAACGTTTTTGGCACGGTTCGTCGCAAGACGTCGACCGCGTTGGCGAGGTGACGCATGTTTGACTTCTCATTGCTCATATCGAGTTTTCCGCGGCTGCTTGCCGCGTTGCCCGTCACGCTCGAGCTGTTTGTCGCCATCGTGGTCGTTGGTCTTATCGTGGGCGTTCCCACGGCACTCGTGGGATTGAGCTCGTCCACGATTCTGCGCGGCGGCGTCAGGTTTTACATCGGTGCATTCCGCGGCACGCCGGCTCTCGTGCAACTGTTCTTTCTCTATTACGGATTCGGGCAGTTCTCTTTTATTCGGCACTCCGTGGTCTGGCCGCTCCTGCGCGACCCATTCGCGTGCGCGGTCATTGCGTTGGGACTGAATTCGGGCGCGTACACGGCGCGTATTCTGATGGGCGCGCTGTCCGCCGTACCCAAAGGCATCGTGGAAGCCGCCGAAGCACTAGGATTGGGTCGAGCCTCGATACTGGCTCGCATCAAGGCGCCGATTGCCGTTCGTATTGCACTTCCCGCGTACGCGAACGAAACCATTCTGAATCTGAAGGCGACGTCGCTGGCGTCGACGGTGACCATCATGGAATTGACGGGAACCTCGAAGCTGCTGGTTAGTGAAACATACGCGCCTTATGAGATCTTCGTTGGCGCTGGAATAGTTTATCTCGCGATGACGTTTTTCCTTTCGCATGCATTCAGGCTCATCGAGCTGAACATTGCACGCAAAACAGGAAAGGACGTCGACGTTGTCGATCGTCGAAAGCCTGAGCGATCCGCGCTGTCGAAGTCTTCAGATCCTGGAGACGCTCACGCAGCGTAGTCCTCTTATGGCGAGCTTTTACGAGTCGACCATGCTCCTGAACCCCTTACGCAAAGTTAATGGAGAAACGCAAATTGCTTCGGTTTCTGACACTTGGACCAGGTGGTAGCAATCACGAATTTGTGACTGCCCGATACATTCAACATCACGGTCTGGAAGGACAGGCGTCGATGGCTCTGGTGTTGAGCTTCGACGACGCGGCACGAATGGTGATCGACGGTGAGGCCGACTATATCGTTCAGGTTGCAGTGCATCCTTCGACGGCTGAGATCGTCGCGAAATATCGCAAACAACTGTTCGTAATCGATGCTTTCGTCTCCCCCAGCAAAGACATGGCGGTCGTGACCCGGGTTGATGTCGACACGCCCCGAACGCTCGCACTTCAACCGGCCACGCGCGACTATGTCAATACCGATGGGTTGACCCTCATTCCGGAGACGTCTACAGCATCGGTGGCAGACGGACTGCTGTCGGGAAAATTCGAAAGCGGCCTGACGTACTCGTCCCTTGCTACCGAGAACCCGACCCGGTTCAGAATCGACGAACGAATCGGCACCGTCGACGACCCATGGATCGTCTATGGTCGTGAGCGATTGTCCGAAGGCCGGGTGGTGGCCTGGAAGGAGAGCCCGGCGGCGCGGGCATTCCATGCTCGAACACTTACGCGGCTCGATGCCTGAGTCGCGCGATGCGGAGGATTTGCACCATGAATACCGAACCGGATAACACACTCGCGATATCTATCAGGGAGCTCTCGAAGAGCTTCGGCGAGTTCAATGTACTCAATTCCATTTCGTTGAATGTCCGACGAGGCGAAAAGATCGTTCTGTGCGGACCGTCCGGTTCCGGCAAATCGACACTGATTCGCTGCATGAACCGGCTCGAGAAACATGACTCGGGCGATATCTACGTCGACGGAATCGAACTCACCGACGATGCGAAACACGTGCGCATGGTACGTGCCGATGTCGGCATGGTGTTTCAGCATTTCAATCTGTTCCCGCACATGACGGTGCTGGAAAACTGCACGTTGGCTCCGATGCGTGTTCGTGGACTGAAGCGGAAGGAAGCAGAAGCACGGGCCCTTGAAATGCTCGAACGCGTGCGGGTGGCGAGTCATGCCGGCAAATACCCTTCGCAGCTTTCAGGTGGTCAGCAGCAGCGGGTTGCTATCGCAAGAGCGCTTTGTATGTCGCCGACCATCATGCTACTCGACGAACCCACGTCGGCGCTCGACCCGGAGATGGTCAGGGAGGTTCTCGACACGCTCACACTACTCGCGCAGGACGGCATGACCATGCTTTGCGTCACTCACGAAATGGGATTTGCAAGGGCGGTAGCCGATCGCATTCTGTTCATGGACCAGGGAGAAATCGTGGAAGACAACGAACCCGCTCGTTTCTTTGACGCGCCGAAGACCGAACGAGCGAGACGATTCCTCAGTCAGATGATTCACAAATGAATGCGGCATGAGACACCTCGCCCGCAGTGAGCGATATCACCTCTTCCCGGTCTCACCGGCTAACGGAAGTGTCCAATATTAAAAATTTTCTGGAGTAAGGCATGGCCACAATCAGGTTTGGCACCCTCGGTCCCACTGGCACGAACCACGAGTACGTCACGCATCGTTACATTGAATTCCACCGGCTCGATGCCGAAGTCAGGCTCTTCGCCAATTTCGACGATGCGCTGGTTGCGTTTGACGCGGACGAAATCGACTATCTCGTTCAGTGCGCGGTTCATCCCGATACTCCGCGAGTGATGGGCAGTAACTTTCGCGAGCGGTTCGTTGTCGACACCTTTATCTCGCCGAGTCAGACGTTGGCGATTCTCACCCGTAAGGACGTGGGCAAGCCCGAAACAATCTCGCTTGTTTCCCCCGCGACCGATGATTACGCAGACCTCAGTGCGTACTCCCGGCTGATTCCCGCGGTTTCAATTCCAGTGGCCTTCGAACGGCTGATGAAGGGAGAATGCGATTCCGCGCTCGTCTATCGATACTATTTCGATTCGCAACCGGAGAAGCTGCGGGTAGATGCCACGATCGGCTCGCCCGATGACGCCTGGATTGTGTACGGCCGGGAGCGCGTTGGAGCGGGCGACATTGTCGCCAGTCGGGAAAGTGTGGTGACGAGGCAATTCGCGGAACTGCAGCGGGCGCAACGGTAAGCCGATACGTCGGATAGATGCTGGGGAGCCGCTACGAGAGGATGTTGCCTCTATTTTCTAGCTGTATTCCCGGATATTGAAGAATACTGCGAGAAACTTGACGGGCACGCTTTCGATTTCTTCTGGTCCGTGTGCCGCATTCGGGTCGAACAGCAAGCTATCGCCGGATTTCACGTCGTAGAGCCGATTGGCGTACCGGTATTTCATTTTGCCCTCCAGTACGTGAAGGAACTGAATGCCGGTTGTCTGATGGGTTGTCCACGGCTGGGACTTCTCGTCGAGCGTGATGATATAGGGCTCCACGGAGAGGTTTCCTGACAATACGTGGCCGACGAGCCGATAGATGTGGCCGTACGACGAACCTTCCCTGTCTACCGTCACGCCTTGCCCAGCGGGTACGAACGAGCAGTCGTGGCGTTCACTCTGGTCGACGAAGAAGCGTGACACCGGTTTGCCCAACGCATTGGCAAGCCGCGTAAGCGTTTCTATCGATGGGGTGGCCGTTCCCTTTTCGATTCTGGAGAGCATCGAATGGGAAATGCCGGCCATTTTCGCGAGAGTGCCAGAAGCAATTCCTGCTGATGTCCGGAAGGCATGAATCTGTGCGGCCAAAGCACGGGACACTTTTTCTACCGCGGGATCGGGCTGCTTTTCTGCTGCCTCGATATCCGGAGATTCTTCAGCGGGCGGTCGATTCTGGGATTTTGCCATGGTGCCTTCGGTGAATGAGCCGTTCAAGGAAGATTCTTCATTATATGAGGCATTGCCATGCATGAGTGTCGGGTCAACGGCTTTTTGCCGGCACCGCGCGAAAGAGTAAAGGGGATATAGCCTTGATGCGTATTCGCCCGGTCGCACCAACCGACGCAGGTTCTGTCGCGTGTCTTGTGGATGAGCTTCTGGCGGAGCTTCACCATGGCGAGCGTGATACCGCGGACCGGATGTCTATCGCTGAAGCCGTTCTGAAACAGACGAGTCGCAGCTTCGGATATCTCGCGCTCGAAGGGGATAGTCCGGTGGGCGTCCTTCTGATGACGGAAGGCATCGCAATATATGCCGGCGGCGCCTTTGGGCAGATTACCGAACTATATGTGCGGCCGGAATACCGCTCTGGCGGGGTGGCCGCGGCGCTGGTCGGCGAGGCCGTGAAGTTCGGCAGGGAACGGGGATGGAAACGGCTCGACGTCGGCGCTCCTCGCCAGCCTCGTTGGTCCCGGACGCTGGCGTTTTACTTATCCGCGGGTTTCGTCGAGGTGGGACCACGCTTGCGCGTCGACCTGTGATGCCATGCGTCCGGCAAATTGACGAAACCGGAACACGAATTCGCCGAGCTTATGTTGGTACCGGGGTATGGCGACCATAAAAACCATTTTTGAATTTATGGTCGCGCCTTCACCTTGCTCCGTCCCGCGCGACGCTCAAACCAGTCCAGTCGCGTAATACATCGCGATCACAAAAAACACCGCCATCGTCTTGATGACCGTGACCGCGAAGATGTCGCGATACGACTGCCGATGCGTCAAGCCCGTGACCGCCAGCAGCGTAATCACCGCGCCGTTGTGCGGCAGCGTATCCATGCCGCCGCTCGCCATCGCGACCACACGGTGCAGCACTTCCAGCGGAATATGCGCGGCTTCCGCGCCCTTGATGAACAGATCCGACATCGCCGCGAGCGCAATGCTCATGCCGCCCGATGCCGAGCCGGTGATACCCGCGAGCGTGCTGACCGACACGGCCGCATTGACGAGCGGATTCGGAATGCTCTTCAGCGCATTGCCGACGACCAGAAAACCCGGCAGCGCCGCGATCACGCCGCCAAAGCCGTATTCCGACGCGGTGTTCAGCGACGCGAGCAGCGCGCCCGCCACCGCGGCCTTCGTGCCGACGGCGAAGCGCTGGGCCACGCGGCCGAACGCGGTTGCGACCACCATCACGATGCCGAGCAGCAACGCACCCTGCACCGCCCAGATCGCGACTACGGTCTTGACGGTCGTCTCGACCGGCGCATGCAGGCCCGGCAGGATGTCCGGCGTGATCGTGTAGGTCGGACCGTACCAGGTCGGAATCCAGCGCGTCAGCAGGAAGTTCGCGACGCCGACCACCACCAGCGGCGCAACCGCGAGCAGCGGATGCGGCAATGCCTTCGACTCGACGCGCTCCGGCTCGTTGACGAGATCGGTGCCGTAGCCCTCGCCGGTCGCCATCGCGGCGCGGCGGCGCCATTCCAGATACGACAGGCCGACCACGATGATGAACAGCGAGCCGATCACGCCGAGCGTCGGCGCGGCCCACGAGGTCGTTTTAAAGAACGTGGTCGGAATGATGTTCTGGATCTGCGGCGTGCCCGGCAGCGAATCCATCGTGAACGAGAACGCGCCGAGCGCGATCGCGCCGGGCATCAGCCGCTTCGGAATATTGCTCTGCCGATACAGCTCGGCCGCGAACGGATAGACCGCGAACACGACGACGAACAGCGATACGCCGCCATAGGTGAGCAGCGCGCACACCGCGACGATCACCGCATTCGCGCGCGAACGGCCGATATAGCGGATCGCCGCCGCGACGATCGATTCCGAAAAGCCCGACAGCTCGATGACCTTGCCGAATACGGCGCCGAGCAGGAATACCGGGAAATAGAGCTTCACGAAGCCGACCATCTTGTCCATGAAGATGCTCGTGAACACCGGCGCGACGGCGGCGGGCTCGGTCAGCAGGACGGCGGCGAGCGCCGCGATCGGCGCGAACAGGATGACGCTGTAGCCGCGATACGCGGCAAACATCAGGAACGCCAGCGCGGCGAGGACGATGACAAAGGACATTGAGTCTCCAGAGCTTGGTTGTTCTACGGGTGCGCCGTCCTGACCAGGCAGCGACGGCGCGGCGCGGGCGGAACGCAGGTTCCATGCCACGCCGGTTGCATCGGCCGCAAGGCACGTCGGCGCGAGCCGGAAGCGCGAATCAGGGCCGAAAGACGACCGCGCCGATTGTACCCAAATGTCTCTGAAACGGGATTTTATTCCGCCGAAGATAATCCGAAATCAAGGTAAGTATTGATGCATAAGACTTGCTGGCTGTCTCTATATGGAGATAATCTCGTCCATAAAGAGAGACAATCATAATCAGAACCCTACGCGGAGACAGCGACAGCATGATGACCGACTGGGCGGACCTGCCCGCCACTTACGGCGACGTATTGCGCCGCGCGATGGATTCGCTCTTTCGCACATTCGAAAATTTCAGCGAAGGCACCTTCATCGTCGATGCCGGGGCGCGCGTCGTCTGGATCAACAAGCGCTACGCGGCGCGCTTCGGTTTCCCGGATCCGCAACGGGCGATCGGCCGCGATTGCGAGGCGGTGATTCCGAACAGCCTGATGCGCGAGGTCGTGAACACCGGCAAGCCGATCCTGCTCGACATCATGGAGACGGATCGCGAACCGCTCGTCGTCACGCGCCTGCCGCTGAAGGACGACGCGGGCGCAACCATCGGCGCGGTCGGTTTCGCGCTGTTCGACGAGCTGAAGGCGCTGACGCCGATCTTTTCCCACTACTCGCGACTCCAGCAGGAGCTGATCGCGACGCGCCGGTCGCTCGCGCAGGCGCGGCGCGCGCGCTATACGTTCGGCAGCTTCGTCGGCACCAGCGCGGCCAGCCTCGAAGTGAAGCGCCAGGCGCGCCGCGCGGCGCAACTCGAAGCGCCGGTGCTGCTGCTCGGCGAAACCGGCACCGGCAAGGAACTGCTCGCGCACGCGATCCACGGCGGCTCGGCGCGCGCGAACCAGCCGCTCGTGACCGTCAACGTCGCGGCGATTCCCGACACGCTGCTCGAAGTCGAGTTCTTCGGCGCCGCGCCCGGCGCGTACACCGGCGCGGATCGCAAGGGACGGGTCGGCAAGTTCGAGCTCGCGAACGGCGGCACGCTGTTTCTCGACGAAATCGGCGACATGCCGCTGCCGTTACAGGGCAAGCTGCTGCGCGTGCTGCAGGACAAGGAGTTCGAGCCGCTCGGTTCGAACCGGATCGTGCGCGCGGACGTGCGGATCATCGCCGCGACCTCGGCCGACCTGCCCGCGCTCGTCGCGGCCAGGCATTTTCGCGCGGACCTGTTCTACCGGCTCAACGTGCTGACGATCCGCGCGCCCGCGCTGCGCGAGCGTGCGTCCGACATCGAGGCGCTGGCCTACGCGATGCTGGAAGATCTCGCGGCGCAGGCGCGCGGCGGCGGCCATTTCGAATTGCAGGACGACGCGATGCGGTTGCTGTGCGCATACGACTGGCCGGGCAACGTGCGCGAGCTGCGCAACACGCTGGAGCGGGCCGTGATGTTGTCCGACAGCGAGCGGATCGACGCGCGGGCGCTCGCGCCGTTCATCGGCTCGGGGCAGGGCGTCGGCGGGTTGCGCGGACAGCCCGGCGGCGCGGTTGCGCCGACGCGGACACAGGCACAAGCGCATGCATCCACGCCGACGGCCGCCACCGTTACGACGGACATCGGCGCCGGGCCCACGTCATGGAGCGACGCGATGGCCGCTTTCGAGAAGCGCTTCCTGAGCGACGCGTTGCGCGCGAACGGCGGCCGCGTGATCGACACCGCGAAACAGATCGGCATGGGACGCGCGACGCTTTACAAGAAGATCGCCGCGCACGGCATCGACGTCTGAACCGCCGCGTCCGGCTAGCCGGCTGCCCGGCCCACTGGGCCATGCCGCTTCGAGTGACGCAGCGCAATGGGCGCGTGGCACAATCGTGAGATCGAACAACAAGACGTGATCGGGGTTTCCAATGAAACGCAGTCTTTCCTTCTTCGCGCGCCGCTCGAGCCTCATGCTGGCCGCCGGGGCCATCGCCGTGCTCGGCGGTTGCAGCAGCAGCGCGCCGTTGTTCCTGTCCGACGGGCGGCCGACCACGCTGGTGCAATGCCGGGTCGGCTCCGATTCCTGCTCGCAGCAGGCAGCCGCGAGCTGCAACGGCGCGTACGACGTCGTGCGCGAGACGAGCGAAAGCGGCACGCTCAGCCTGATCTACGCCTGTCGCGTCGCCGCGAAGTAAGCGCAGTCGCGCCGGTGCCATGCCCGTGCGCGAAAATCCGCCCAATTAGCACACCCGTGTCATTCCGATAAGCGCATAGCCGTCATAAAACCCTGTGCCTAATATGCGTCCGATAACCGGCTAGCATATGTATTGGGTTTAGGCGCGGCGTTTTGAAGGGTTTGAGTCGCAGATTCGTAATTATTTTGCGGCACTCCGGCTCGATAATCGCCAGCCGTTTCGATGTCGAACGCAGTCGGTGCGGAAGCTAACGGAACGCGAAGTTTGGTGGCGGTATTCTTTTTAAACCGTTGGCGATTTAACCCCGACAGGCAGATTTTGCCGGTTTGTTCTGACGCAGAAAACGTCCAGGAAGGTTTTTCCGCTCGCGGTACGCGTCGCAGCCGGCCTTTGCCGGCTGGCGCATCTCCATGCTTTCGATTTTGCTTCGACATTAATTCAATAGAATCCGGGGAAAAGCAATGAATCATCGGCAACTCGAAAAAGATATTGAACATCTGGAGCAGATTATTTCTCACATCTCGGCGGAAGATCGTATTCCACTGTCTTATTGGCGTAACCGGATCGAACTCGTTTCCTGTGCGGCTCTCGTGCCGGCGCAGGCGACTCGAGTCAAACGGCTGGATGCCGCGCTTTGCGCGCTGGAAAAACGGCAGAAAACCTGGCAGAAAACCTGAACGCCGAAACTGAATGTCGGTAATAAGGAAGTTCGTCGCACCGACGCTTCCTTTTACCGGCACAGGGCGAACGGCACATAGCGGGACTTGCCGCGGGCCTGCCCGACGACCCGTTCCCGATGGCCATCGACTTCGAACGTCGCGTATCCGACGCAATCGACGATTGAGCGCGCCTGTGCGTCAATATTGGGTATATATTGCGCGTTCCGCGCGGCCTGCACGGTATTCATGACATGCAGATGGCCGCGCGATTCACTATCCTGTGATTTATTCGTCTGATAGTGTCCGCACACACAGTTCGTCGCAATGAGTCCAATCGATGGAGGAACGCCGGCATGGCCTCTTACAAACAGTTGACTGCGCAACTCGAAAAACTCCACAAGGAAGTCGCAGCGGCCCGTGAGAAGGAAGTCGCACAGGCCATTGTTGAGATCAAACAGAAGATCGACGAATACGATCTGACCGCCGAAGAGCTGGGTTTCACGAGCAGCGCGCACAAGCCGAGGCGCAAAGCCGCTTCGGGCTCGGTCGCCAAATACCGCAACCCGAAGACCGGCGAAACGTGGAGCGGCCGCGGACGCTCGCCCGGATGGCTGGCCGGCAAGAATCGCGAGCGCTTCCTGATCGACGGTTGAATGCAATGGCCTGCTTCAAGGCCTTCCTCGAAGCCTGTTTCATTCCGCACCGCTGCGCGGGTCCCGAAAACCCTCACCGTTGAGCCGCCCCCCGAGCGCCCATCGCAAGATTTGCCGAGGCGCTGGAACCCTGCGCGTTTGCTTTGGTGAGCCGGGCTTTGTCGCATAGCGCACCACACCGCACCGCCTGATTTGCGTGGCGCCGACACATTGCGCTGCCGCGCGCGTATCGCCCGAAAGCCGCGCCAGCCTTTGCTGGCGGGCGTTTCCAAGGGTTGAGGCGCGGCGTGCCGGTCGTCGTACGGGGTTGTGCCGCTGCTTCCCAGCCGCCTGTCCCTGCGTCCTCTCTACCATAGCGGGTGCGCGAACGATCTTCGCGATCCTCACCTTTCGTCGCGATCGGCCCTCTCGCCGCTGCAAGTCCCGAAAACGCTCACCTTTGACTGCGCGCGGCGCCGGCCGCATCTATGCCTATGCGCGTGCCACATCACGGGCCACTCGCTCCGCTCGGGGCAAACCCGGAGTTGAGTTCGCCTCATACCCCGGATCAGAACTCATCGATACATGGTCGCGAAGGCCCGACGCCACAATCGGTCATCCACTCAAACCGACGGAAAGACCATGAGCGTATCGACGGACCAAACACTTTTTATCGGCGAAGGCTTCGAAGGGCCGGGCGTCAATCTCGCGCATCTCAACGTGCTGGTAGGTCCCCGCAACGGCCCGGCGGGGCAGGCGTTCGCGACCGCGCTCGCGACGCCGTCGGCGGGTCATGCGCCGTTCGTCGTGATCGCGCGACCGGGCGTGCCGACCAAGCCGCTGACGCTTTACGTGAACAAGGCGCAGATCGGCAGCGACTTCCACGGCAACGCGACGTGGGGCGCATCGCAGGCCGGCATCGCGAAGGCGGTCGCCGAATCGCTCGAGAACGGCACGCTGCCGCCCGAAGCGGAAAACGATTGGGTCGTGGTGTCGGCGAACTGGGTCAATCCGGCCACCGACGATCTCGATGCCGTCTACGAGAACAACTACCGCGCGTGCAGGAACGCGATTCTCGCGGCGATGAAGGGCCTGCCGCATCGCGACGACGTGTTTGCCGCCGCGCGCAACGTGTCGAATCCGTTCTATACGCCGAAGCCGCGTTGAGCACGCGGCGCGCGCAGCGCGCGTCACGTACCTGGACCAACGTCAGCACACCCCGGCCGCATCGAACCCGATGCGCGCAGCAAGGAGACACGCAGCATGGAATACATTCGCCTCGGCCAGTCTGGCCTGAAGGTTTCGCGTCTGTGCCTCGGCACGATGAACATGGGCACGCCGCAATGGAAGCCGTGGATCTTCGACGAGGCGCAAAGCGAGCCGATCGTGCGTCACGCGCTCGACGCGGGCGTCAATTTCATCGACCTCGCCGATTTCTATTCGACCGGCGTCGGCGAGGAAGTGGTGGGCCGCATCCTGAAGCGCATCGCGCGCCGCGAGGAAATCGTCGTGACGACCAAGGTCGGCTACGAGATGGGCGCTTATCAGAACGCGGGCGGCCATTCGCGCAAGCACATCATGGACGGCATCGACGGTTCGCTCGCGCGGCTCGGCATGGATTACGTCGATATCTACATGCTGCATTTCTTCGACGTGAACACACCGGTCGAGGAAACGATGGGCGCGCTGAACGACATCGTGCGCGCGGGCAAGGCGCGTTACATCGGCGTATCGACGATGTACACGTGGCAGCTCGCGAAGATCATCCAGGTTTGCGAGCGCAATGGCTGGCACAAGCCGATCAACATGCAGTTGCAACTGAACCTCGCGTACCGCGAGGAAGAGCGCGAAATGATGCCGTACTGCGAGGATCAGGGCATCGGCGTGTCGGTGTTCAGCCCGCTCGCGCGCGGTCTGCTGACTTGCGAGCCGAATTCGACGCGCAACCAGACCGATTTCTTCACCGCGCAGATGTACGGCGATCGCGCGTCGCGTGAGATTGCGGCATCGGTCGCCCGCGTGGCGGCGCGGCGCGGCGTGTCGGCTGCGCAGATCGCGCAGGAGTGGGTGCTCAATCACGGCGGTGTCGCGAGCATGCTGGTCGGCGCCGATACGCCCGCGCAGTTCGACAGCGCGCTGGCCGCGCTCGGCACGACGCTTTCCGACGACGAGCTGTTCGAACTCGAGCGCAACTACACGCCGTGCGATCTGATCAACGACTACACCGCGAGCCGCCGTATCGCGCGCGAGCCGCGGCCCGCGCAGGGCGTGTTCGTCGACACGCTGGAGAAAGCGGCATGAACGAATTTCTGCGCACAGCGCATTACATCGGCGGCGAGTGGTACGACGGCGCGAGCACGTACGCGGTGCTGAATCCCGCGACGGGCGACGTGATCGCCAACGTCGCGAAAGGCGGCGCGGCGGAAACCGCCCAGGCGATCGCCGCCGCGTCCCGCGCGTTTCCCGCGTGGCGAGCGCTGACCGCGAAGGAGCGTAGCGCACGTGTGAAGCGTTGGGGCGAGCTGATGCTCGAGAACCGCGACGCGCTCGCTGAACTGCTGACGCTCGAACAGGGCAAGCCGCTTGCCGAGGCGCGCGGCGAAGTCGGCTACGCGGCGAGCTTTTTCGAGTGGTTCGCGGAAGAGGCGAAGCGCGCCTATGGCGACGTGATTCCGAGTCCGAACCCGAACGCGCGCATTGTCGTGACGCGCGAACCGGTCGGCGTGGTCGCGGCCATCACGCCGTGGAATTTCCCGCTCGCGATGATTACCCGCAAGGCCGGTCCCGCGCTCGCGGCCGGCTGCACGATGGTACTGAAGCCGTCCGAGGAGACCCCGCTGTCCGCGTTCGCGCTGGCGGTGCTCGCCGGGAGGGCCGGCATTCCGCCCGGCGTGTTCAACATCGTGTCCGGAGATGCGGTTGCGATCGGCGGCGCGCTGACCGAGTCGGAGGTCGTGCGCAAGCTGTCGTTCACCGGATCGACGCGCGTCGGCAAACTGCTGGCCCGCCAGTCGGCGGATACGCTGAAGAAGCTGTCGCTCGAACTCGGCGGCAACGCGCCGTTCATCGTGTTCGACGACGCCGATCTCGACGCGGCGGTGCAGGGCGCGATGGCGTCGAAGTTCCGCAACACCGGACAGACCTGCGTGTGCGTGAATCGCTTCTACGTGCAGGACGGTATTTACGACGCGTTCACGTCCGCGTTGACGCAGGCGGTGCGCAAGCTGCGCGTCGGCGATGCGTTGCAGGGCGAGGTCGAGCAGGGACCGCTGATCAACGCGGCGGCGCTGAAGAAGGTCGAAGCGCACGTCGCCGATGCATTGCGGAAGGGTGCGCGCGTGTTGACCGGCGGCAAGCCGCATGCGCTCGGCGGCACCTTTTACGAGCCGACCGTGCTCGCCGAGGCATCGGATTCGATGCTGATGGCCAACGAGGAAACCTTCGGTCCGGTTGCCGCATGCTTCCGCTTCAAAACCGAACAGGACGCGATCGCCGCGGCCAACCACACGCCGTTCGGCCTGTCCGCGTACTTCTATACGCGCGATCTCGCGCGTGCGTGGCGCGTCGGCGAGGCGCTGGAGAGCGGCATGGTCGGCATCAACGAAGGGATTCTGTCGACCGAAGTCGCGCCGTTCGGCGGCGTCAAGCAGTCGGGGCTCGGCCGCGAAGGCTCGAAGTACGGCCTCGACGAATACATGGAGCTCAAATACATGATGATGGGCGGCCTCGGACGCTGATCTTCATCGCCGCATCAGGGATCGATACCTACAAGGAGACAGCGTGAGCAATCAGGACATTCAGGTGGCCACTCTGGGCCTCGCCCCTCATCTGCCGGCGTCGGCCGCCGCGCAGGGCCCCATTTCTCTCGACGACGTTCCGCTGAACGCCTTTCACGTGAAGATCGCCGGCCTCACGTTCGGCGCTCACTTTACCGAGGGCTTTGCGCTCGGCACGATCGGCTATGCGCTGGCGTCGATGAATCGCCAGTTGCCGCTCGACGCGTTCTGGATGGGCATGGTCGGCAGCTCCGCGCTGATGGGCATTTTTATCGGCAGCCTGGTGTTCGGCTGGCTGTCGGACCGGCTCGGACGCCAGAAGATTTTCCTGCTGAGTTTCCTGATCATCACGGCGGCTGCGTTTGCGCAGTTCTATGTGCGCTCGCCCGCGGAGTTGTGTCTGTGCGGGTGCTGATCGGCTTCGGCATGGGCGGCGATTTCGCGGTCGGGCACGCGATTCTCGCGGAGTTCTCGCCGCGCAAGCATCGCGGCACGCTGCTCGGGTCGTTCAGCGTCGTGTGGACCGTCGGCTACGTGATCGCGAACGTGCTCGGCATGCACTACGCGGATGCGTCGCCCGATGCGTGGCGCTGGCTGCTCGCATCGGCGGGCGTGCCGGCGCTGTGCGTGCTCGTGCTGCGGATGGGCACGCCGGAGTCGCCGCGCTGGCTGCATGGCAAAGGCCGCGGCGCGGAAGCGCGCGCGATCGTCACGAAGCACTTCGGCGCGAACGTCACGCTCGATATCAGCGGCGGCGACCACGCGCCGGCGCGCGGCGGCTTCATGCGCCTGTTCAAACCGGATCTGATTCGCCGCACGATTTTCAACTGCGCATTCTTCGTGTGCCTCGTCATTCCTTACTTCGCGATCTATACGTTCCTGCCGACGATCCTGAAGGCGATTCACCTGAGCCACGATTCGGGCGCGGACTTTCTGCTGAATGGCTTTCTCGTGCTCGGCGCGCTGATCGGCATCTGGCTGACGATCAGGCTGCCGCGGCGCGTGTTCCTGATCGGCTCGTTCGCGGTGACGTGCGTATCGCTGGTTGCGCTGAGTCTGCTGCCGGCGTCGGCAACGGCCGCGATGATCGTCGCGTTCGCGGTGTTCACGCTGACGATGTCCGCATTCTCGAATCTGGTCGGCGTGTTTCCGCCGGAGTGCTTCCCGACCGAGGTGCGCGCGTGCGGCGTCGGCCTCGCGATCGCCTGCAGCCGGCTCGGCTCGGCGGTCGGGACGTTCCTGCTGCCACTCGGCATCGTCCACCTCGGTTTCCAGCTCACGATGATGGCGCTCGCGGCGGTGCTGCTGCTCGGCACGGTCGTGTCGATCGCATGGGCGCCTGAAACGCGGCATCTGACGCTGAATCAGGCGAGCGGGGGGTAAGTCGGACTGGGCAATCCCGGCTCGTCGAGCCGGGAGAGCGGGCAAGCGCGCACGGACCGTGTGGTTCGACGCGCGCTTCGCGCTTGATGCGGGCCGTCCTCGTGCCGCCGGGGCTTCCACTCGGCGGCCTTTCCTCCGGGCATCGGCCCACACGTGTATCATTCGCACCTTGCGCTGTTCTGCGCTGGCGATTCCCGTACTGTCGAGCGTTGGGTCGCGACTTCGTTCGCAACCCGTTTCCGACGCGGGCGAGAGCGCCGGTCGATCCGGGCCTTCGCCCGACTCCCGCAGCTCGACGCCGCCGCGCCACGCGCGGCATACCGGCCGCCCGAGGCCGCCGGGAACCGCCTGAACCCCTTTCCGTGACCGCCAGACCCGATGTCAGTCTCCGAACTCAAACGCCGCCGCACGTTCGCGGTCATTTCCCACCCGGACGCGGGTAAAACCACGCTCACCGAAAAGCTGCTGCTGTTCTCCGGCGCGATCCAGATCGCCGGCACCGTGAAGGGCCGCAAGAGCAACCGTTACGCGACGTCCGACTGGATGGAGATCGAAAAGCAGCGCGGCATTTCGGTCGCGAGTTCGGTGATGCAGTTCGAGTACGGCGACTGCGTGATCAACCTGCTCGACACGCCGGGTCACGAGGACTTCTCCGAGGACACCTATCGCGTGCTGACCGCGGTCGACGCCGCCGTGATGGTGATCGATGGCGCGAACGGCGTCGAAGCGCAGACGCTGAAGCTGCTCGAAGTCTGCCGCAGCCGCAAGACGCCGATCGTCACGTTTATCAACAAGCTCGACCGCGAAGTGCGCGAGCCGCTCGAACTGCTCGACGAAATCGAACAGCATCTCGGCGTGTCCGCCGTGCCGTTCACGTGGCCGATCGGCATGGGCAAGGATTTCCAGGGCGTCTACGACATCCAGCGCGATCAGGTGCGCGTATTCCGCGCGGGGCAGGATACGGCGGGCGGCGCGGTCGAAATGCTGCAGGCGCTGAGCGACGCGGAAGGCGAACGCCGTTTCGGTCACGCGTGGGTGCGCGCGAAGGAAGAGATCGATCTGATCAGCGGCGCGACGCCCGAGTTCGACCGCGAGCAGTTTCTTGCCGGTCAGCAGTCGCCGGTGCTGTTCGGCTCGGCGATCAACAACTTCGGCGTGAAGGAAATTCTCGATGCGCTGGTCGACCTCGCGCCGCCGCCGTCGATGCGCATGACGGTGCAGCGTCCGGTGCAGCCGGACGAGCCGAAGTTCACCGGTGTCGTGTTCAAGGTGCAGGCCAACATGGACCTCGCGCACCGCGACCGCGTCGCGTTTATCCGCGTGTGCTCGGGGCGTTTCGAGCGCGGCATGGCCGTGAAGGTCACCCGCTCGAACAAGTCTTTCCGCGCGAACAACGTCGTGACGTTCCTGTCGCAGCGCCGTGAGACGGTCAGCGAGGCCTATCCGGGCGACATCATCGGGATCCCCAATCACGGCACGCTGAGTCTCGGCGATACGCTGACCGAAGGCGAGCAACTGCAATTCGTCGGCTTGCCGTTCTTCGCGCCGGAAATTTTCCAGACCGTCGAAGTGGTCGATCCGATGCGCGCGAAGCAGCTCGGCGAAGCGCTGAAGCAGCTCGGCGAGGAAGGCGCGATCCAGGTGTTCCGTCCGGAAGCCGGCGGCCTGACGATTCTCGGCGCGGTCGGGCAGTTGCAGTTCGAGGTGGTGTCGCATCGTCTGTCGACCGAGTACAAGGTCGACGTGCGGATGGCGCCGGCGCGCTACCGCCTGTCGCGCTGGGTGACCTGCGACGACGCGGCCGAGCTGCGCCGCTTCACCGACTCGTACTCGGCGCGGATCGCGCTCGATGCATCCGATGCGCCGACGTATCTGGCCTCGCATGTGTCCGAGATCGAAGTCGCGCAGAAGGCGTGGCCGAAGATCGTGTTCAACGAGTTGCGCGAGCATTCGGGGGCGCCGTTCAGGAAGGCGATGTAACGCGTATGACGCCGGTTTGCCCACGCACTCGCTTGCTAACCGGCGTTCGTATCAGTATTCCGGTGTGAGCAATTCCCGCGCGCGTCTTTCCGCGACCGCGCGTGACGCTACGACTTCCATCGCCACGCCAAAGGCGCGTGAAGCCAGCGCCGTTTGCGCTTTCAGCGCAGCCCGTCTGACCGCGTCGGGTTCGATGGCGATCACCCCTTTACAGCGTTCGCCGAGCGCCACCTTGTTCCGCTTCAGCCAGATGCCGCGCGTTTTGCGGTCGTCGTGCGCCTCTTCCGGTTGCCCTTCCTCAAAGAGGATGACGAACGGCTGCGCCTTCGCCAGCAGGGCATCCATCTCGCGTTGCCACGGCCCCGCGTAGCCGGGTTCGATGGCGTTTCTGCGCGACCATACGAGCGGGAACGCCTGCACGTCGTGAACATGAAAATCAATGTGCTGATTCATACTTTAGCCTTTCGGGTTTAATGGCACGGAAGTGCAAAGACGCCGGGTACCTTCGACGGATGCACGCACCGCGCGCGTCGCCCATTCGCGCATCCTGGGCTCCCAGATCGAAACGGCCTCACGCAGATCCGTCGACCTCGAGATCGCATCCGCCAGCGTGGCTGCGTCGCGCAGTGCAGTGTTCGCGCCCGCGCCGGCTGCCGGGCTCATGGCATGGATGGCATCGCCGAGCAGAGTCACGCAGCCTGGCTTCCATGAGGCGATCGGCGTCGGTGCGTTGCGCACTCGGGTGATCGTCATGGCCGTGGCGGCTCCCGGCGAGAACAGTGCGCGCAGGCACGGATGCCACGATGCTACGAGCGCGTCGACGAGGGCCGGCAGATCGCGTTCCGCGGGCAACGTGCCGACGCCGAGTCTCTCCTGTGAACCGATAAATGCCCAGTAGACGTAGTCGTCCACCGGTTCAAGCTGGCATCCCTGCGCGAATCCCGGTGCAACTCGCGCGGCGATATCGCGCGGCTGCTCGGGAAAAATCATCGGATCGATGATCGTCGCGAATTCATCGGCGAAGACGACGGAGGTTGCCTCGCAGAGTGCCGCGCCCATGCGCTCGCGCAACTCGCGCGTGGCGGCTGTCTTCCCGTAGATGCACAGCGCGTCCGTTCCGGTTGGCTGCGCGTCGGGCACCAGTTGCGCGCGCACTCGCGAATGCATGCCGTCCGCGCCCACCAGCAGCGTCGACGTGCGCGACTCGCCGGTTGCGAATTCGATGCGCACGGTGTCGTCAGCGAGCGTGTGAAAGCGCTCGAACGGCATGCCGAAATGCACGCGATTCTCGATGCCGCATAGCAGGATCTCCCGCAGTGTCTGTCTGTGCACGCAGAGGTCCGGCGCTGTAGCGCGTTCCGAATCGGCCTGTTCGGGTGAACGCCAGCGTTCAGGAGCAAGTGCGCGGGCCGGCGAGAGGTCGCGCCCGACCAGGCGTGCGCCTTGCGAGACGATCGCGCATTGCCGGAACAGTGCGTAGAGCGGCGCGGGCAGGCAGCGCGCCAAAGCCTGCTGCCCATCGGCGTCGATGCGCAGGCGATAGCCCTGGCTGCGGCTCGCGAGCGCCACGTCGCGTTCGTAGACATCGAAATCGACGCCTGACTGCTTCAGGGCCTGCGCCAGACATAGACCGCCCAAACCCGCCCCCGCAATCGAGACATGTGGAGATGACATCGAGATTTCCTCGTCGAGCGGGAAGCCGTCACCGTGCCTCCCTATGCATGCAAGGCTAACCTCGGCGTGTACTTATCAGATAATGACAATTGGAGAGAAACTAACGATTTCTGGCCAATTCCTGTCGAGTGGACAAAAAGCATGGTGGATTCGAGTGAACGCACCGACGGTCCCGCGTTGTTGGCTTTCTGGGGCAGTGACGAGCCGGGCAGCGAGTTCCGGCTCGGCACGCGCGAATACGACTGGCACCGTCATGCGCGCGGGCAGCTTTTCTGCATCGACCAGGGCTTCGTGCGCTTGCAGACTGTGCGGGGCTCGTGGATGTTGCCGCCGCAACGGGCGGGATGGATTCCACCTGGCGTCGAACACAAGGCGAGCGTGAGCGGGGCGCTCAGCGGCTGGGGCGTGATGCTGCGACCGGACGTGATCTGCGAACTGCCCACGCAGCCTTGCGTGATGGGCGTGAGCGAATTGCTGCGCGCACTCGTGCGCCGTGTGGCGGGTTGGCGCGTCATGGATACGCTTCGAGCGGAGCAGACGCGTATCGTCGCGGTGCTGCTGGATGAAATTCGTTTGAGCCGCGAGGAGAAACTTTATTTGCCGATCCCGGCCGAGCGCCGCCTGCTCGCGCTGGCGAATCATCTGATCGCTCATCCGGAGGAGTCGCGCGGGTTCGATGAACTAGCCGGGTCGTTCGGACTTTCCGGACGCACGGCGCGCAGGTACTTCGTCGCGCAGACAGGCATGAGCTTTTCAAGGTGGCGGCAACTGGCGCGGCTGACGTTGGCGCTCGAGCGTCTGGCGGCCGGCGAGGGTGTCGCGCAGGTGGCGGATGCGCTCGGCTACGCGACGCCGAGCAACTTCATCGCGATGTTCCGCAAGGCGTTCGGCGAATCGCCCGGCCGCTATTTCTCGCATAAACGCGAAGCGCATGAGTGATCGCGGCGTGGCCGCTCGTTGTACGTTGTACCCGGTGCCGACGCGGTTTTTCCAGGATGCGGTACGCCGCGTACGGCAAGCATCGCCTCACCGCATCTTCAACACCTCATCCCGCAGCCAGCTCCCAAACGCCTGTACATATTCGAGCCCCGCATGCCCCTGCGCGATGTCGAGCCAATAGCCAAAAGGCCCCGCCACCTCGATGTCGGAAAACTGCGCGAGCGTGCCGTTAACGAGTTCGTCGGCAATCATGTTCCGATCGACGATCGCCAGACCCGCGCCCTTGCTCGCCGCGCGAATCGCCTGTTCGAGCGTCGAGAATTCGATGCCGTTTTCCGAGTAGCGCGCGGGCAGTCCTGCCTTCGCGAGCCAGTTAGGCCACAGTTCGAGGCGCGCGTCGTTGTGCAGCACGTGCAGCGCCGGCATCGAGTCGAGCAGCGCGTCGAGCGGCCGACCGAGTCGTTGCGGCGCGCCGACGAGCACGTGGCGCTCCATCATCAGCAGTTCGGAATGCGCGTGCGGCAGCGCGTGGCGCGCGAAGCGGATCTGGCAGTGGCAGTCGGCGCTTGGCTCCGTGCGGATCGACAGTTCGACGTCGGGCAACTCAATCGCCAGCGAGCCGAGCCGGGGCGAGAACCACTGCGTCGCGAAAGTGGGCGGCACGGCGACCACCAGACGGCGCCGGCCTTTCGCCACGGTGATCTCGCGAAAGCCGCGCTCGATCGTGTCGAAAGCCTCCGTCAGACAGGGCAGAAACTGCATGCCGGCCGCCGTCAGACGAATCCCCTTGTGATCGCGCTCGAACAGCCTGGCGCCGAGCGATTCCTCGAGCAGCTTGATCTGCCGGCTCACCGCGCCTTGCGTGACGCACAACGCGGTGGCCGCGCGGTTGAAGCTCATGTGCCGCGCCGTTTCTTCGAAAAAGCGCAACGCGATCAGCGAGGGCAAGCGCCGCATAAATCACCTTCTGTCTCTCAGGGTGTTCTGGCCGACGATTGTCGCACTGCCACGCGGTTTTATGCCCGATCGCACCGCAAAATGCGCAGGCGCGATGTCATGTGGGATCCGCGGGCGCGGGCGCTCCCCGTCGCTCCGCGCACCATGCGCGGCCCGGCGCATCGGACGACTGTCACGACAACGTCCCGCGCCGGCCCCGGACTTCGCCTATCCTGACGGAACCACGCCTCGCCTCGCCTTGCCGCGAGGTCCGCTGATCTCTCCATTACCTGCCGCATGGAGCGCCCGTGACCGTTCGCAATCTCGATGCCCTGTTTCGACCCAAATCCGTCGCCGTGATCGGCGCGTCCGAACGGCCGGGCAGCACCGGCGCGATGGTGTGGGCGCGCGTGCTCGAAGGCGGTTTCGCCGGCCCGGTGTGGCCCGTCAATCCGAAGTACGAAACGCTCGGCGGCCACGCGGTGATCCACGACGCCGGCGATCTGCCGCAAGCGCCCACGGTCGCGGTGATCTGCACGCCGCCCGCGACGTGGCCCGCGCTGATCCACCGGCTCGGCGGCATGGGCACGCGCGCGGCGATCATCGTCGGCGAGGCGCGTTGCGACGAGGACCGGCTCGCGCTGCGTCATGCGCTGTCGGCGGCGCGTCCGAATCTGCTGCGCATCGTCGGGCCTGCCAGCCTCGGCGTGGTGTCGCCGGCGCTCGGCGCGCATCTGGGCGCGCCGTCGTGCACCGTCAAGGCGGGCGGCGTCGCGTGGGTGTCGCAGTCGAATGCGCTGACCAATGCGGTGCTCGGCTGGGCGCAGGCGCGCGGGCTCGGTTTTTCGCAGGTGGTGGCGCTCGGCGAGGAGGCCGACGTCGATGCCGGCGACGTGCTCGATTACCTCGCGAGCGACCCCGGCACGCGCGCGATTCTGCTCGAACTGGATAGCGTGCGCGCCGCGCGCAAGTTCATGTCGGCCGCGCGCGCGGCGGCGCGCAACAAGCCGGTGCTCGCGCTGCGCTCCGGCCGCGACGATCCCGCCGACGGGCTCTACACCGCCGCGTTCCGGCGCGCGGGCCTCGTGCGCGTCGACGCGCTCGACGATCTGCTCGACGAAATCGAAACGCTCGGCGTGGGGCGCGTGGCGGCCGGCGGCACGGCGACGCTGATCACCAGCGACCGCGGCCTCGCGACCCTGGCCCGCGACGCGTTCGCCGCCGCCGGCGGGATGCTCGCGCCGTGGCCCGCCGAGGCATCGGATGCGCTGCGCGACGCGCTGCCATACGCGGTCGGCGGCAATCCGCTGCAACTCGGCGACGACGCGCGTCCCGAACACTTCGGCACGGCGCTGAAGCTGCTCGCCGAGCATCGCAGCACGGGCACCGCGTTCGTGGTCCACGCATCGACGCATGGCGCGCCGGTCGACGAGGTCGCGCAGGCGCTGATCGCGCATCAGCGATTCGCGTATCGCGGGCTGCTCGCGTGCTTCTTCGGCGGTGTCGATGCGACGATGCGCGATGCGCTGCACGCGCAGGGCATCCCCGTTCACACGACGCCGCAGCGGCTCGCGCGCGCGTTCGCGCGCCTGGTCGATTACCGGCTCGGTCGCGAACTGCTGATGCAAACGCCGGAGGGTTTGCCCGCGCAGATTCCCGACGCGATCGATGCGGCCCAGGCGCAGGTCCGGGAGGCGCTTGCGGCGGGGGAACGGCAGCTCAGCGACGCGGCGGCGGCGCGGTTTCTGGCGAGGTTCGGATTGCGGGTGCAGGGCGGTGGTGGGGATGAGGGCGCGGGGAGCAGCGAGAGCAGTGCGGTGGACAATACGGCAAATGCGATCGTCGATCTCGCCGTCGAACTGCATGACGACGACAACTTCGGCCCGGTGTTCCGCTTCACGGTGCCACCGGTCGACGGCGTGTCCGACGCGTTGCGCGTCTACGGTCTGCCGCCGCTCAATCCGATGCTCGCGCGCGATATCGTCATGCGTTCGCATTACGCGCGGCTCGTTGCGCCGGAGCCGACGCTTGCTGCGCTGACGGCGTTGTCGCAAGCGGTTTGCAATGTGCGCGAGATCGTCGGGCTTGCGTTGACGCTGAGGGTCTACAGGGACCATGTGATGGTGGTGGACCCCGTGCTGAGTCTGGGCGCGCAGCGCAGCCGCCTCGCGATCGTGCCGTATCCGCGCCGCTTCGAGGAGACGCTCGACTGGCACGGCATGCGCGTGACGGTGCGGCCGATTCGTCCCGAAGACGAAATCGCGCATCGCGATTTCGTGCAGGCGATGACCCCCGAGGATTTGCGGCTGCGTTTCTTCGGCGCGGTCGGCGCATTCGATCACTCGCAACTCGCGCGCATGACGCAGATCGACTACGACCGCGAAATGGCGCTAATCGCGACTATCGTCAACGACGAAGGTGTGACGCAGACGCTCGGCGTGGTGCGCGCGGTAGCCGATCCCGACAACGAGACAGCCGAATTCGCGGTGGCCGTGCGCTCGGACCAGAAAGGACGGCGTCTGGGCCAACTGCTGATGCAGCGGATCATCGCATACGCGCGAGTGCGCGGGATTCACTGGCTGGTCGGAGAGGCGTTGCGCGAGAATGCCGCGATGATCTCGCTCGCGAAGTCGAGCGGTTTCACGATTACGCGGACCGAAGATCCCGGCGTGGTCGGGTTTCGGATGGCACTCGACGAGACTGGGGGAGTGGATACGAAGAGCGGGCCGGCGACAGACCAGCAACAGCCCATGCGTTGAATGCGCGCCGGTGCCGCATAAGCATTTTTATTTTTAACTATTTACTGTACTTCTTCATGAAAACACCCCCAAAAGGTGGATCGGTGTCCAGCTTTTTGGGCGTCCAGGACAGAGCCTGATCGAGGTACACGGCCGGCGAATGTGGCGCCTGAAGCTCATCTTTTGTCTTCATTGGCTTAATGGACAAGCATAAAAAATACTGTCCATTCAGAACTATCTTTCAAGGTCGAATCCAGATGAGCACGCCTGCTTCCGCGACTCTCAAGACTCGCGTGAAACGCCGCATCAAATGGCCGTTGATTGCGCTCGTGGCATTACTCCCCGATAGCCTGCAGTCCGTGCTTTTCATCCCTCGTGTTCGACGCTTCGGCGAGCGTGTGCCGGTATTACGCGTTGTTTATACGGGCTGCTATCGCACGCATCCGATCGATCGTGAGCTCGGCACGGATACCGGCGGCATCTTTCCGCCCGAGCCGCTTGATGGCTTCGGCGCGGAGAGCGGCAATCTGCCGTACATGGGTTCGCAGCCGAGCATCGTGCGGCGTGTGCTTGCGCGACTCGGCGATGTACGCGGGCATACTTTCATCGACGTAGGCTGCGGCAAAGGGCGGCCAATGATCGTGGCGACCGAGTTCCCTTTCGACGCGGTGCTTGGCTATGATCTCGCCGCGCCTCTCGTGGACACCGCGAACCGGAATGCAAGGATCGTGGCGCGTGCACATCCTGAACGCACGCCGATGCGGGCGTTCTCGGCGGATGCGCTCGAACTCAGGTTCACCCACCGCAAGCTGGTCATCTTTCTCTTCAATCCGTTTGGCTCGGGCGTGATGTCGATGCTGCTCAACAATCTGGAGCGCGCGTTGGCAGACGGGTCGATAGAAACATTGACGGTAGTCTATATCTACCCGGTCTGTGCGCATCTGTTTGACGCTTCACCGATGCTCGCGCGCGATTGGTCCGGCTGCGTGCCGTATGAACCTGGCGAAATTGGCTACGGCACCGAGGAAAGGCAAGACGTCGTCATCTGGAAAAGTGTCGCCAGGCCAGAGCACGAGTCTTCGTCATGATCGTAGTGAAAAAGCCGTAGCGCACGGCGGTGGCTGATCATCGGCATCACTGAAAAGTACGGAGATGTGCTGGCGTATTCGTACGTTCAATGTCGTTCTTCGGAAGTATTCAATTCGCTGATTATCTCGCGCTCACCCGGCTCGCCACATTGCCGCCTCTATCGTAGCCTGGGATTTACCCGGCAAAGTACTATGCGCGACCACTCGTATTGCGAAGCCGATTTGGCGATCGATTTGTCTAAACGTTATGAAGATCCGCGGAAACAGGACCTCTCCGATATCTCGAAGCCCAAACATAAATTGAAAACATTGAACAGGATAGTGCCACTGCCCAATACCGAATCCAGAATTTCTTTTTTGCGAATCAAAGTATGCTCGACAACTCAAATTTATTCGTTTAGCGTATCGACGAACGAAATACCGACCGCCAACGAAGTCGGTAATAATGTCCTGCGATGTTTTGTTCAAGGGGGCGATGAGAAGGTACCGGACCGCGTGTAGCCAACCATGCTTTGCTGTCTGGAGAATAGCAATGAACTCAACCCAGCCCGACGAGCGCGCCGAAGTTCATATTTCCGCGGCGAGAAATATTACGGGAGTGGAAATCGTTCTATTCGACGGCTTCTCGTTACCGAAGATCGCGGTCATTATCGAAATCTTTCAAAGAGCCAACGAGTCGATGCAAGCGCAGGCTAATGAGCAACCGCGCTATGCTGTTTCGCTCCTGTCCTCGTCGGGCGGAAAGATAACCAGTTCATCCGCCGTGCATGTGTGGACTGAAAAGGCAAGTTTCGACACTGCCACGAATTCAACGGTTCTGCTGTTCATTGCGGGAGGCCCGGGCGCGAAGCAGGCGGCATCCGACGATCGGCTTTCCGGCTGGATTCGCCGACGCTATGCAATCAGCGCCATCGTGTGTCCGATCTCGGAAGGCAAACTGATTCTGGATGCCGTCGGCTTGACGGGCCGATATGATCTGCCGCCCGATGAGCCGTGCGGCGCATGTCATATCCACGAGCAGGAGCAGTGGAAAAATTCAACGAGTCCCATTCAGACGGCGCTCCAGGTCATCAAGGAAGACCTCGGCACGCAAATGACGAAACAGCTTACACGCGCGCAGCTGCCCTTCGCGCGTGTAGCGTCATCAGATCCCGTTTCCGCGCATGTGCCGTCTTCTTCACGCGTCAGCGACAAGATCATGGCGTCCGCCCGCTGGCTGGACGCGAACGTCGATCGTCCGATCTCCATCGGGTTGGCAGCCGATGTGGCCGCCATGAGCGAGCGGAACTTCCTGCGTCGCTTCAAGGCTGAAATCGGCATGACACCGTCGGACTATCTTCAGAACGCGAGATTCAGGTTGAGCTGCCGCATGCTGCTCGAATCGCAACTCCCGGTGGACAAGATTGCGCGCCGTTGCGGGATCGGGAGTGGCGGGCAACTCGCAAAGCTATTTAAAAGACATCTGTCGATTACACCGACAGACTACCGGCTCAGCAACACAGACCACGAGAAGATTAATATCGGCTTCCGCGACTTTGAACCGGCGAGTCAGTCGTGTCGCTGTGCGACGAATGAGAGGCTGTGAGAGCAAACACATGCGCTCAAACCGGGTTTGAGTCGTCCGCTTGCCGCGCGTCATTCCTGCGCGCCGCTTGTACAAGCTTGCGTGTACGCGCACGTGCGCCGCGTATAAGCGCGAAGTCGACCCGCATATATTCGAACTCGTATCGCCGCACTAGTTGTCCGCCGAAGCCAGAAAGGAATTGCAGAATTCCCGCTGTCGAAACGCCGTCGAAGTCGAACTCGAGCTCGCGTTCGCGGGCGATCTTCATCGCTTGCCAAATCAGCAGCGCGACTGCACCGGCGTGCGCGGTAGCTTTGCGCGTCGCCAGAATGTAATAGAGGTTGGCCCGGTCCCATACGAGCGCGGTCGCGGCAGTCAGCGAACCATCGTTATCAAAGGAGCCGAGTATCGTGCCGGCTTTCCGTCGCAAGACTTCGGTCAGCAGCCGTCGCATGATCGCGGAGCCATATATGTTGTCGAGTTCGCGCGCGGAAAGGTTCGAATCGTAGAAGCCGACGAACGTGTCGACGTCCGCGATCTCCTGTACGACGAATCGCTCCGACGAACGTCGGACGTGATTGCGTGTGTTCCGGCGAAGTCTGTTCCAAACCGTTTCTTCGTCCAGGCTGGCCGGCAATTTGAGCGTGAATTGCACGGAGACCTTGAAACCGGCCAGCGCGAACGCGGCTGCCTCGGCTTCCGATACGAGCGGATCCGCAAGCTGCTGAAAGTGCGCGCACCGGGGCAACTGGGCGATCAACTCGCGCGTGACATCCAGACGATGGACCCATTCGGCACCGCCGGCGTGCGCGGGTTGGCGCTTGATCACCGGCCCGAGGGTTCGGGTGAGCGGCGGCAGATACGACACTCGCCATAGGCCTTTTTTGGTCAGCGTATACGGCATTTCGCCGATGATCTCGCCGCCCGACTTCACGACAGCCATGTGCCAATCTTCGCCCGCGGTGGCATCCAACCACCATGGTTCATGGAATAGCGATCTTTCTGTTAGTCCTATCAATGGATCAGGACGAAGTGACGACGCCAGAGATCTATCGAATCGCGGCTTGACCGTATTTGACTTGAGGGCGTCAGGCACGATGACAACGGGAGCGCTGTCTCTTTTCATGACAATCGATTCCTCTCACATTGCGGCCGATGGTAATGAAGCGTGCGTGTCCGTTTACGTCAAATCTTGAGGCCATTCCGACAAGGTCCGTATATGGAGGTCACAAGCGCTGTATTCGCGCTGCATTCGTTATCCGGCGCCCGTGAGGCCAGTCCAGGGGTTCGTTCTACATTGGCGGAATCAATCACGACAGTGACCGAATTCGCCATACTGCCTGCCATAGGCTTAGGCCCTATAACCCCCGAACGACGCGGCAGCATGACTTCGGAACGTGAGGGCAATCTACATGCAAACCAAGCATCTGTTGATCATGGGAACACGGGGCATTCCTGCTCAACACGGCGGCTTCGAGACATTCGCCGAGCGACTCGCGCTTTATCTGACGAGACGCGGTTGGGCCGTGACTGTCTATTGCCAGGGTCAGGCCGGCGGCACGCAACTCGCCGAGGATAGCTGGTGCGGAATAAAACGCATCTTCGTACCCATCAAGCGGGACGGCGCGATGGGAACCGTGGAGTTCGACTGGAAGTCGGTTCGAAGTGCCGCTGAAGACGAGGGTTCGCTTGTGCTGACGTTGGGGTACAACACCGCGATTTTTTGCACCTATCTACGTTGGCGCGGCATCACGAACCTGATCAACATGGACGGGCTGGAATGGCGTCGCACGAAATGGCGGTGGCACGAGCGCGCGTGGCTGTATATGAACGAGCGCATCGGTTGCTGGACAGGCAATCATCTGATCGCCGATCACCCGTCCATTGCCGCACACCTTGGAACGCGCGTGAATCATCGGAAAATCACGATGATTCCGTACGGCGCCGACCGCATCGACGAGCGTAGTGGCGATCTGCCCAAAGAACTGGGCCTGGATAAGACGTCCTATGCACTCGTTATTGCGCGCCCCGAACCCGAGAATTCGGTACTCGAGATCGTGACGGCTTTCTCACGCCGTCCTCGAGGTGCCAAACTCGTCGTGCTGGGCAAATATGATTCCCAGAAGAACTCGTACCATCGCGAGGTAGTCGATGCCGCCGGTCCGGAGGTGTTGTTTCCCGGTGCCATCTACGATCAGAACGCCGTGAATGCGCTGAGACGCCATGCGCTTTTTTATCTGCACGGGCATCAGGTCGGCGGCACGAATCCGTCACTCGTCGAAGCGCTGGGCGCCAGTTGCGCGGTCATCGCGCACGACAACGAGTTCAACCGTTGGGTAGCCGGGCCCGAAGCCCGCTTTTTCTCGACTGAATCAGACTGCGATCTACATATTTCGGCGCTGCTTGCCGATGCCGCCACCGTGCGTGCGATGCGCGAAGCAAGCGGCCGGCGTTTCGACAGTGCTTTTCGCTGGGATAGCGTGCTTGCGCAGTACGAGGCGCTACTCGAGCGCAATCTGCAAAGCGGGCGCAAGCAGAAAGTGTCGCCAATGCTGCCGTCGACCGCGCCGACGCAGATCAATGCCGTTCGCGAACCAGCCGCGACCGCGGCGGGACCATTGGTAGCGACGAGCACGTTGTCTCATGTGGCGAATCTCGAAGTCGAGGCGATCTTCGTTGATAAGGAAGTCGTCAATCACCAGTAGTCGCACCGGCCAATCAAGGCGTGTCAGCGATATCAACGAAATCCGGACCGAGTACCCAACCATGAACGCCCGCAGTCCTCGACCGTTAGATCGTGCACAAGAGTCCGAAGAATATGGACTGGTCCGCCTCGTCGATATCATCGTCGAGCAGCGCCGGATGATTGTTCTGATCACGCTCATTTTCGTTTTGCTCGGGGCGTTATATGCGTTCCTCGCTCCTCCGGTCTATCAGGCCGACATCATGGTCCAGGTCGAGGACAGTCCCGAGGCGTCGGCGGGCAAGAGCCTGCTTGCCGACGTGTCGGCGCTGTTCGACGTGAAGTCGACTGCCGCCGCCGAAGCCCAGATACTCGGCTCACGCCTCGTCGTCACTCGCGCGGTCGACGCGGTGCATGCGTATATCGTCGCTGCGCCAAAGCGGTTTCCCGTGATTGGCCGCCTGATCGCGCAACAGGCATCCGGACTTGCGGATCCGGGGCTGTTCGGGTGGGGCGGTTACACGTGGGGCACCGAGGAGATCGACGTTCCGCTATTCGATGTACCGGTTCGAAGCGAAAGCAAGAACTTTACGTTGACGCTTCTGAGCGAGGGCCGCTATGCGTTGTCCGGTCCGGGACTCGAACCGCCGGTACAGGGCAGAATCGGAACGAAGGAAGTGTTTCAAGGAAAGAATGGCGCCATCTCGCTTCTCGTTCAATCAGTCACGGGAAAACCGGGTGCGGCATTCGTGCTGAAGCGCCGCTCGCGACCCATGACGATTCGTGACATCCAGGCGGGGCTGAATATTCAGGAAAAAGTCAAACAGTCGGGTGTCGTCATCGCCACGCTTCAAGGCAGGGATGCTGTGTACCTGCACGATCTGATGACACAGATAGGCAAGGAATACGTCAAGCAGAATGTCGATCGCAAATCCGAAGACGCAGCGTTGTCGCTCAAATTCCTCGATGCCCAGTTGCCGGTGCTCAAGCAGCAGCTTCAAACGTCCGAGCAAAGCCTGACGCGACTGCGTGACCAGAACGGTACTTTCGATCTCGATGAAGAAGCGAGGCTTATCCTCGGACAGGCGGCCGACACCAGAACGCGGTTGATCCAGTTCCAGCAGAAGAAGCAGGAACTATCGGCTCACTGGGGTCCCGATTCGAAAGAGGTTTTGACAGTCGATCAACAGATCGACGTGTTGCGGAAGCAGGCGGATCAATTAAACACGAAACTCAAGCTATTGCCGGATCTACAGCAACAACTGGCCAGAGTCATGCTGGACGTGAAGGTCAATACGGACCTGTATACGTCGCTTCTCACCAACGCCCAACAACTGCTGCTGGTCAAGGCGGGAAAGGTGGGCAATGTAAGACTCGTCGACACGCCGACACTACCGGACGAGCCGGTCAAACCGAAGAAGGCCCTCGTGCTCGCCGCGTCTCTGGTATTTGGACTGATAGTGGCCACCGTCGTGGCTTATGCGCGCAGTGTCCTGTTTGGTGGCTTCAGTTCAGCGTCGCAGATTGAACAGAGTACGGGTCTGCGCGTGTACGCGACGATTCCGTTCAGCAAAATTCAGGCGGCCATCGCGCGAAGAACAGGCGATCGTCATCCGCGCGTCAGGATGCTTGCTTTGGAAGCGCCGCATGATCCCGCCGTGGAAAGCCTGCGTGGTTTGCGCACTGCCTTGAAGTTCGCACTCTTCGAAACAACGAACAGGATCGTGCTCGTGACCGGACCGACGCCGGGCGTCGGGAAATCGTTCGTATCGGCCAATCTCGCGGCGCTTCTGGCTGCGACGGGCAAGCGGGTCCTGCTCATCGACTGTGATATTCGCGAGGGACGTCTGCACCGCTACTTCGACGGACATACCGCCGTTGGCTTCACTGATCTGATCACGGGCATGGCGGGCCCCGAAGCCGCGGTCAGAACCGTAGCTCCCAATCTCGACTTCATTTCGAGAGGTTCGATCCAGCGGAACCCATCCGAGCTATTGACGGACGACCGCTTACCCGAACTCATCGACGAGTTATCAGCCGGATACGACATTGTGCTGATGGATGCGGCACCGGTCCTCACGGTGACCGACGCGACGGTATTGGCGCCGGCCGCCGGAACTGTATTCGTTGTCGCAAAGGCGGGGGTGACGAAAGCCGGCGAGCTGAAGGAGTCGATAAAGCGGCTATCGCAGAATGGGGTGACGCCGAACGGCGTTCTTTTCAACGGGGTCAATCCGAATCTCGGCCGCTACGGCTTTGGATCGATTTACGGGAGCTATCGATACGCTGCTTATACGTACGAGGATCCTCCCAGACTCACCAGGTAGTTCGGCGGACGTCGAGGATCATCCGCGGCGATCGCCGGTCACGAGCCGACTCTACATCCGCAATCGCAACATGCAAGAACCGATGATATCCGTGTTGATGCCTGTGCATAACGGTGCCAGATTCCTTGCAGAAGCAGTGCACTCCATTTTGCAGCAGCAATATCGGAACTTTGAACTGTTGATTGTCGACGATGGATCGAATGATCAGACCAACGCGATCGCCACCTGGCTGCGTCTGTTCGACAAGCGCATCCATGTTCTTTGGCAGGAGAAGAGCGGAATCGTGGCGGCATTGAACAACGCGATGAACCACGCAAACGGAAAGTACCTCGCGAGAATGGACGCCGACGACATTGCACATCCGTTGAGGCTGGGGATGCAGGTGGCGAAGATGGAAGCCGAGCCGCGGCTGGTGGCTTGCGGAACCGACTTCGTCAAGTTTGGGGATGCGGCTCAATATGTACCCACACCGCGCACCGACGAGGATTGCAAGGCGCTGCTGATGATCGAGAGCTGCTTCGCACATCCAACGGTGATGATGCGTGCGCAAGTCGTCAAACAGGAAGGCCTTGTATACCGCTCCGACTCCGAATATGTCGAAGACTACCGGCTATGGACCGAACTGGCGCGGTTCGGGAAGTTCGCCAACATTCCGCGACCACTACTGCGTTACAGGGTGCATGGCGGGCAGGTCAGCGTCGTACGAATCGACCGTCAGCGGGATGCCCACGTCAGGATAGCGAGCGAAATGCTGGAACAACACGGTTGCACGGTTCAAACCCGAAAACTCAGAGAGTTTCTTTGGCCATCGGTTTCCGGCGTGGAAAAGGCGATTCCGTACTTTATCAGCTCGCGCGTACTGGCAAAGGATATCAACGCGGCAGCTCCGCAGTGCAACTGGCTGCATATGCGCATCAGGAGAATCCGGCTGCGCAACGCGGTGAAGATGGCAGATGGCCAGAACATATAGGGAATTCCACGTGAATACGGTCCACGAGTCACCTATGCATACGAAGCCCACGTTGGATGTGAGCATGGTCGTGGCCAATTTCAACAATGGCCGCTACCTCGACGAATTTTTCCGTTCGATCCTGTGCTCGACAGCGTTACCGCGAGAGATCATTTTCGTCGATGACGGTTCCACCGATGATTCGCTGGACATCGCGCGCCGTGCGGCAGAAGACGTGAAAAGTATGAAGATCATTGCATTGCCGAAAAACGTCGGCTTTGCGAATGCGTTGAATACCGGTATAGCAAGCAGCGCCGCGACCTACATCATGAGGATGGATCCCGACGATATCCTTCTGCCCACACGCATAGAACGCCAGTACGACTACATCACCCGACACGACCTCGATATAGTGGGCGGTAACGCGCTCATTTTCCACAGCTCGACAGGTGCTTCCATCGGTTCGACCAACTTCCCGTCGGATCATTCGGACATCGAGAAGACGATCATCAAGGGCGAGAACGGCGTGCTGCACGCCACGGTGATGGGTCGCGCCGCGTTCTTCAGGAGCGAACCCTACATGCAGGAAAATGTTCCCGCCGAGGACTACGACATTTTCGCCAGATTCCTGAAGCGGGGAGCCAGATTTGGCAATTTTACCGAGCCACTGATCCGTTACCGGATACATGACACGAGTGCATCCGCGCGGTTGCGCTATTCAACGATTCTGCGCACCTATCAGCTTCGCGACAGTATTTTCGGCGGACATACGCCGCGCTGGAAGGTGCGCACCTATTACTGGTTCATCAAGTGCTACCGGAACTACCTGGATTCGCGATCGGTAGTGTCGAAATACACATGGGCCGGGCTCTCGTCGCTGTGCTATCCGCAGAAGCTCGCGAGAAAAATTGCAAGACGTGTTGCTTATCGGCCAGGAAGATGAATATGAACGATCGAGTCCATGACCGGTACTTCGGTAAGGAACGTCCATTGAATGGCGGCTTTCCTGCCCAAGAGGATCGCTTGCACCGCGGATCGCTGGTGTCCGTCATCATGGAGGACTGGCGTTGCAATCCGCATTACAAGTCCCGATTCGTTCTCACACTTTTCAGGCTCGCGCACGCGTCGTATAACGATCGGCGGCGCTTTACGCGGGCGCTAACGGCTCCGTACAGGTTGCTTTACCGGCTCGTCGTGGATTGGGTAATGGGGATCGATATCCCGTGCCAGGTCACGATTGGCAGGGGCGTGGTGCTCTATCACTCCGTGGGTATCGTGATCAACGACCGCGTGACGATCGGCGACGGCTGCACCATCCGGCATGGAGTCACGATAGGAAACAAGCTGGGAAAAGACGGCGAGAGTGCTCCGCCGAGCGTCGGGCAGCGCGTCGAATTTGGTGCAGGTGCGATCGTGATCGGAGATATCAGCATTGGCGATGACGCGAAAGTTGGCGCCGGAGCAGTGGTCACCCGGGATGTGGCTCGAGGCGCGGTAGTGGTCGGCAATCCCGCGCGGGAGGTCGCTCGAAATGCGCCGCGATCCTGATGATCTTCCGATCTACTTCATCGTCGGTGCCTTTGCGTTGGATAACGCGGTCAATTATTTTGCCGCGGTGCCGGTGTATGTCGCATCGATCCCCGTATCGATACTCCTGATGTTTCGTTTCACGCGCGACCAGATGGACCGGCTCTGGTTTATCGCGTCCCTCCTGCTTCTGATGGCATCGGTACTGGTCAACTTTGCGCGGTTCAGGATGTCGATCGAAGACGTCTCCGACATCCTGTTCCTCGCACAGTTTTTTTCGGCTTTCTTTTATGCCCGGAATGCGCGCGTCAGTCCGTCGGCGATCAGTCACGCGACCTACGTCTTTGCGCTGCTTTTCCTGCCGGCATTGATCGGCATCAACGCGAGCGGCTTCGGTGAAGATGTCGACGTGTTCAGGTCGGGATCCACCGACGTCGAGTTTCTCAGGGTTTACAACCAGGGCTTATATCGGCTTCCTCACGTCGCGTCTTACATGCTCGCCTTCAGCAGCCTCTGGTGGACCTACGTTGCCACGTATAGCCGGAAGACACGGCACTTGATGCTCGCCGCCCTGTTTCTTGTGTTCACGCTGTACACGGGGTCGAGAACCCCGGTGATCGTGATGGGCGCAGCCTATCTTGTCGCGAACATCCGGCTCCGTGTACGGGAGATGTTGATCACCGCGGGCATCGTGATCCTCACGGCGCTGCTTTTTGCCTACATGACGGAGATTCTGAACGCCCTGTTCGGAAGTTTCCTGTACCAGTACGTGTCGTTCTTCGAGACGATGCACGACAACTTCGACCGGTTGAGCCGCGTGATCATCTGGAATAGCTGGTTCTCGGCGATTTCGTCGTTCAACGCGCTCGACTTCTTCGTCGGTCGTAATTTTTCGAGTTCATTCGATTTCAACGCGCGTGAGATCGGTCTATACATCTGGTTCCATAACGATTTTTTGAGCGTGTTCTACTCCTACGGTATTGGGGTTTTCATCGCGTATGTCGTCCCGCATCTGTTGGCGATAAAAAGATCCTTCCAGATCGCCTCGTCATCCAGGCTGCTTTCGATGTTAGGTTTTTATATTGTCGCGGCTGCCTTTGTGAACGGCTTCTATAAGTATTTGCCGGTGATTTTCTTCGTGCTGCTGTTCTCCGATGAAGTGAGCGTGGCCGCCTACGCCAGGGGCGACGAGTCATCAGGCGACACGGCCGCGGATGAGGTCGAGATTGAAGAAGGCGATCACGTGGCGAGTGCGCGATGAAAATCGCACATACATCCTTTCGCACGTTGGCAGCCTTGCTGTTTGCGATCGCGTTCGTGGTATCCGCGCTCGGCGCGGAAACGAGAAACTACAGCGTCGGCGTCTACTACTATCCGGGCTGGCTGTTTGTCCCTCCGTTGATCCAGGAGCCGCCTTGGGATGCGATACGCAAATACGGTGGCCGCAAGCCGATTCTGGGCTGGTACGACGAAGGAAGGATCGACACGGCGACACGTCAGCTTCAATGGATGCACGAGTACGGTATCGACTTTGTGATCTACGACTGGTACTGGATCAATGACGGCGGTCCAGTTCTCACGCAGGCAATAGACGCCTATTTGCAGTCGCCGGCGCGTTCCGCCGTCAAATTTTCGATACTTTGGGCAAACCATACCGATACGCCATCTTCGCTCGGGCAGTTCGATGCGATCGTTGACTACTGGATCCGTCATTACTTTTCTCAGAAATCGTACTATCGCGTCGATGGCGTACCTGTCGTTTTCATCTTTTCCCCCGATGGCCTCGAGCGTAAGGCTGCTTCGTTCGGCACTGGTGTCGAACAGTTGTTGGCACGGGCACGTCGAAAAGCGGTCAACGCAGGTCTTCCGGGAATTTATTTCGTCGGGACTAGCCAGGCAGTCGCTGGGCCTATTCAGCATGATCTGCCGGCATCCGGCTACGATGCCGTCAGTGCGTACAACTATCACATGGGTCTCTCGGGTCGCTATTCGGTAGACATTCCCCTTTCGCATTCCTATCGCGAGTTGACCGATGGCTACCTTCAGAGTTGGAGCTGGATTCTCGCGCATTCGCGACTGCCTTATTTCGTACCGGTCACCTCCGGCTGGGATAAACGTCCGTGGGGCGGTAGTCCGGACAAGATGCACGACCAGTCGTATGGCACTCCGCGCGAGTTCAAGGAACATCTGGAAAGCGCGAGGTCACTACTCGACAGATACCCGGGCGAAACACGCCGCACCGTGGTCATCTGTTGCTGGAACGAATTTGGGGAAGGTTCGTATATCGAGCCGACGGAGAAGTGGGGTTTCGAATATCTGCAACAGGTAAGAAGTGTTTTCGGTGCGCGCACACAGTAAAGGCCATTTCGCATGCTTCGCCAAAAGTCGGCAACCGTTATCAATCCACGGGATTCCGTGGTGTCGCTATGCGGAGTCATTACTGCGCAGCTTGCGATGTTTGTTTGCGTGTATCTGCTGGGCCATTGGCACGGGCAAGGAGCGCTCGGGCGATTCAACTACTGGTTGGCGATAGGCTCCTTTACCAGCTCCATACTCGCTTTTCGCTTTGAACTCGCCTGCGCCGACGACCAGCCATCAGCCTCATTCAGTGCGTTCATTCATTCGAGCGTCATGGCGGTCATGGTCGTGCTGGTCGTGCTGCCGGTCATCTATCTGCTCGGCGACCCGGAGTACTACGTCATTGCTCTCTTCTCGCTGGCGTCGTTCATTCAGATAGCGGCGTCGCTGTACTACAACAGCTTACGCAGTTACGGAAAACTCGCGATCCCCCGAACGGCGATCAACGTGCTGTTCATCGGTTATCTGGTTTTCGATCATTTTCACGCGCGGGGCGGCGGCTCGGAGCCTTTCGTCTGGTACTCGTGGATCAGCGCGGGCGTCGCTCTGGTGATGGTAATCAGCATCGTCAGAGGCGCGCGAAAAGAAGGTTTTTCTTTCCGGATTTCGAAGCACTTCTTCGTCGCAAACCGGCGCTTCGCCATCTACATTCTTCCATCGACCGTGTGCGAATCGCTCGTGGGCTGCGCGTTGGCGGTCGTCATTCCCAGATGGTACGGCGTAGAAAGTGCCGGTTATTTCGCGGTGGCCTATCGTTTGGGATATTTCCCGGTCTCATTGATCGGGCAGAGCCTGGGAGGCGTTTTCAGACGGGACGCGCTTGCGGCGATATCGGAAGATGGCACGGGAATGGAGTTGCGGCGGGTCTATGCCGCCTATGCGCGTACGTTGACAGCGCTTGGCGCACTTTACGCGTTGGGTGCCGGTTTGCTGTTTGCACCCCTCGTGAGACTCACCTTCGGTCCGAGTTGGCATGAGACGATCGAGCTGTTCTTCCGTCTGCTGCCGTGGTTCACCCTGCAAATCATCTTTCTGCCGCTCGCGCAGATTTTCCTTGCCGCCAGAGTGCAGCGCACGCATTTCCTCATTCAGTTCACATCCTGCGTGGGACTTTGGGCGACGTTGTATCTGGCAAGGATGGCAGGACTGCCGGTTCAGGAATCCGTTCAGGCCTTTTCACTGGCGGCCACCGTGTTGACTGTCCTGGGAATTGCGCTGACATATCGGGCAGTCAATGGGACTGGCGCGCTTTCGAGTAAGGAGGCTTGACTTCGCTCAACGCGATTGAGGGAACGAGGCTTCGATATCTTTCCCCGACGTGCGAGCGCGCCTCACGACATTACGCAACAAGCGGCGCATATGGAACGCCGCAAGACCCCACGATGAATTGATGCTGAGCGTCGTACAGCAATAGCTAAGATTGCCGCGTGACCAGTAGGACTTGAATTCCTCGGCGCCTGGTCCGCATTCAAAATCGAGGTGAAGATCGAATGCCCACTTCGCGGTGAGTTCGATGCTCAGCAAACCCGGCGACCATTTTCCGAATGCGGGGTTGAAACTCGTCATGATCCCTGTCACCGCGCGAGCGTCGGAACACACCAGCACGACGGCGATGGGCGCGTCGTCGACGGCGATAACGGTTGCACGGCTTCTGACCGCGTTGCCTTCGGTGCTCAACCACGCAACGAGAAAATTGCGGTAGTGCTCCGAATTGAGCCACGGTCCCTGCTTACCGGCGCGCACGGCCCAGTCGCGTTTCCACGCGAGCATCGTGTCGACCGCCGCGGTAATTCGCGTTTTATCGGTCCAGTCGAGCACATCGATGGCAACCCTTCCTGCCGTCGCGAGGCGCTGTTCGAGCTTGCCCGGTTTTTTTCGGTAAAAGGTGCCAAGCGAATCGCAAAAGGCCTTCCAGTCGTAACGTTGAGATTCTTCGCTAATTTTCGCGACATAACGGGACGTATGTTCACGCACTACGAAGTGACGTTGCTGCAGCGCGAGCCGGTGCAGGTCCGTCGAGTCGGGGACATAGGGCATCTGGATGAAATCCGCGCTGCAACGCTTGCACGCCGCGTCCCACGCGCCCTCGACAAGTGCCGCGGTGCGTGCATTGTCTTCGACCAGAATGCTCGTCAGATCCGCGGATTCGGAGGACAACGGCGTGAGATAAGTCCAAAGGGCCCGTCTGTGAGTGATCAGCGGAAAGATCAGCACGGCGCTGCCCGCTTCGCGCCGCACGATGATGTGCAGCTTTCTGCCAAGAGGTTTCGCTATTTGCTCCCACGCGAGCCAGCAATGACCGAACGACTGGTAATACCATCCGCGCGAGCGCGCCCACAGATCATCCCATTCGGGCTGAAGCGCGCGAAAGCCCGCTTCTTCGGTGACGATTTCGTATGCCGCGCTCGCGTCGTTCATTGTTTTCCCTGGGGTTGGGCAGGTGGATTGCGGCGACGCCCGAGAGTCGAGAATGCCCGATTCGAACGCAACGTGTGTGCGATCGCGCACGCTGGGTAGCAAATTCGTCCGGCAGCGAATGAGTCCGCTCAGCGGCGGTCCAAAAGGCGAGTCGGGCTTTTTTAGTTCTTATGGCACCCGACATCGAGCTCGATCATTAGCTCAAGCTGCCAGCTTCGCCGCGGCCTCGTCGACTTGCGCGCGCGTTACAGCGAGTTCATCGAGCCACTGCTGCGCATATACCGCGCCGGTTTCACGCTCGAGACGCGCAATCGTCGCCGCGCAACGGTTCGCATCTTTCAGCGTCGAGATAAACGACCTGACCGATTCGCCGCCCTTGAACGCATCGAACAGCGGCACGCGGATTTCGTCGGGCAGCGCACGCGTGGTCCATTGATACGGCTTGCCGTTGAACGTCAGCGACGGCGGCAGCACGCGCTCCTTGCGCGCGGCCGGAATCAGGCCGTAGGTGCGCGCCGCTTCGCCGATCTGTTCGGGCGAAAACAGCTCGTCCGGCGTGATGCCGAATTGCTGGATGAAAGTCTCGATGCTGTGCATCGCCGCGGCGCGATCGTCGCGGCGCTTCTGCGCGTGAGCGACGATGTCGCGCAGTTCGTCGGCTTCCTCGGGGGTGATCGTGAAGCTCGACTGCTTCTGCTGGAGTTCGGAAAAACGCTGGAATTCGGAATCGGTCAGAAGTTTGGCCATTGTTCAATCGATGCGCGCGCATGAGCGATGCATGCGGCGTAATTTTGAAAGGGCCGCCATTCTAAACCATGCGCGCGAGCACGCTGCTACGCGGCCTGCTCGTGAAACATCGACAGCGCCTGCACCGTGTCGCGCAGCAATGCGGTCGCCGCTTCGAGCGTCGGCGCGACGTATTCGTCGATACGCCGCAGATACGGACACGTGAGTACCGCGATCGCCTGACCGGCCGGCCCGAGAATCGGGTACGTCACATCGGTCACGCCGAAAGTCTGCTGGCTGTCCTTCTGCGAGAAGCCGGCCGCGCGAATCCGCTCGCACGCCGCCTCCAGCGCGTCGCGATCGATCGTCACTTCGCCCTTCACCCTGGTGTGTTCCGCGAGCATCTGTTGACGCTGCTCGACGCTCTGGAACGCGAGCATCACGCGCCCCGAACCGGTGTCGATCAGACCGACGCGCGAGCCGAGCCGCACCGACATTCCCCACGTGCCCGGCCCGTCGACCTGGGCGATCACGAGCAGGTTGCCGCGATCGTAGACGACGAGGTGGCACGACTGCTCGGCCATGTCGGCGAAACGCTGCATCAGCGGCAGCGCCTCGGAGATCAACCGGTTCATCGGCGGATGACGATGCGCGAGCGCATACAGCTTCAGGCTTAGCGAGTAGCGGTCGCCGGCCGCCGAGCGCACCACGTACTGACGCGCGACGAGGCGCTCGAGCATCCGGTACATCTCGCTCGCATTGCGGCCCAGCAGCTTGGTGATTTCGGCGCGCGTGAGCCCTTCCTTCTGCTCGGACAGCAGTTCGAGGATGTCGAGGCCTTTGTCGAGCGCGGGGGCGCGGTAACGGTCGTCGTCTTTGTCTTCTGCGTCCATCGTGATCGTCAGCGAGGTTCCGGGTGCAGTTCTCATTATCTGGCGCGCAAGTGTAAGTGCGTAGCGATTCCGGCGGGAGACCCGGCCCGTCCAGGGAAAATCCGGACGCCTTCCCCCGCGCCCCGTTCTTGACTTCAGAAAGTTCGTCTATGAATAATACGTTCATTGGTGAATGAACGCTACGCCAATAACCCGATAAAGAAAACGCAGGACGAAGCGCCGGCATCGACGACCGGCTCACGCAGTTCCCCAACACCTGGCAGGAGACAAACCATGTCGTTCGTTCAAGGGCCCCGCGCGGGCCGCCGTCTGTTCCGTCGCTCCCTTTCCGCGCTGGCCGCCGCCGCGTGCGTCGCCGGCGTGGCCGCCAGCGGTAGTGCCGCGCAGGCCGCCGAGGCCGGCAAGATCGGCCTCGATCTGCCGTTGCTCACCTCGCCGTTCTGGCAGTCGTACAACAACTACCTGCCGAAGTACGCGAAGGACATGAGCCTCGACATCCTCGCGCCGGTCAATTCGAACGGCGATCCCGTGCAGCAGATCACCGACATGAACAACCTGCTGAACCTCGGCTCGAAGGGCATCGTGGTCGGCCCGCTCGATTCGGCCGCGATCAGCCGCGCGCTCGACGCCGCCGCGGCGAAGAACGTGCCGGTCGTCGCGGTGGACGTCGCGCCGACCCAGGGCAAGGTTGCGATGGTCGTGCGCGCCGACAATCACGCGTACGGCGAGAAGGCGTGCAAGTACATCGGCGAGCACGTGAAGTCGGGCAAGGTCGTGCAGATCATGGGCGACCTCGCCTCGGTGAACGGGCGCGACCGCTCCGAGGCGTTCCGCGCGTGTCTGAAGGGCTATCCGAACCTGTCGCTGCTCGAAATTCCGGCGGCCTGGAAAGGCGATGTCGCGGCCACCGCGCTCGACAGCCTGCTGACCGCGAACCCCGACGTAAAGGCGATCTACATGCAGGCGGGCGGCGTGTATCTGTCGCCGACGCTGCAAACGCTGCGCCGCAAACAGATGCTGTTTCCGGCGGGCGACGCGAAGCACGTCGTGATCGTCAGCAATGACGGCATTCCGCAGGAGTTCGAGGCGATCCGCCGCGGCGAGATCGACGCGACCGTATCGCAGCCCGCCGATTCGTACGCGAAATACGGCCTGTTCTATATCAAGGCCGCGCTCGCGGGGCAGACCTTCAAGCCGGGCCCGACCGATCACGGCAGCAACATCATCCAGCTCGCACCGGGCCTGCTCGAAGACCAACTGCCCGCGCCGCTCGTGACGAAGGCGAACGTCGACGACAAGGCCTTGTGGGGCAACACCGTCAAGTGAGCGCTCAGATGAGCCAGATGTCTACTGCTCCAGTTTCCCCGCAAGGGATCCCTGCGGTGGCCCCGCAGGGACTCCCGCCGGTCGTCGAGGCGCTCGGGGTCGGCAAGCGCTTCGGTTCGCACGCCGCGCTCAACGACGTGAGCCTGCGCGTGATGCCCGGCGAGTCGCATGCGCTCGTCGGGCGCAACGGCGCGGGGAAATCGACGCTGGTGTCGATCCTCACCGGCCTGCGCAAGCCCGATACCGGCGAAGTGCGTTTCGGCGGCGAGGCCGCGCCGCCGATCGCGGATCGCGATGCCTGGCGCGAGCGCGTCGCCTGCGTCTATCAGCACTCGACGATCATCCGCGAGCTGAGCGTCGCCGAGAACCTGTTCATCAACCGGCAGCCGAGGCGCGGCGGCATGATCGACTGGCATGCGATGCGCCGTGACGCGCGCGCATTGCTCGATCACTGGAAGATCGACGTGCGCGAGGATGCGCGCGCCGGCGACCTGACGGTCGAAGCGCGCCAGCTGGTGGAGATCGCGCGGGCGCTGTCGTACGGCGCGCGCTTCATCATCCTCGACGAGCCGACCGCGCAGCTCGACGGCGACGAGATCAAGCGGCTGTTCCGGCGCATCAGCGAGTTGCAGCGCGAAGGCGTGACGTTCCTGTTCATCTCGCACCATCTGCAGGAGGTGTACGAGATCTGCCAGGCCGTCACGGTGCTGCGCGACGCGCGGCATATCGTCAGCGCGCCGGTGGCGGCGTTGCCGCGCGAGCAGCTGATCGAAGCGATGACCGGCGAGCGCGGCGGCCTCGCGGTGAACGACGCGGCCTTGCGCGCCGCGTTGCCCGCCGATACGCCGGTTGCGCTGCAAGTCGAAACCCTCGCCGGCGCCGATTACGAAGACGTGTCGTTTCAGGTCAGGCGCGGCGAGGTGGTCGGCCTGACCGGCGCGACGAGCAGCGGCCGCACGAGCGTCGCCGAGGCGATTGCCGGTTTGCGCGCGGCGAAGCGCGGCGCGATCCGCATCGACGGCACGACGCTGCCGCCCGGCGACGTGCCGGCCGCGCTCGCGCACGGCGTCGGCTGCGTGCCGAAGGACCGGCATCACGAAGGGCTCGTGCTCACGCAATCGGTGGCGGAAAACGCCTCGATGACGATCGCGCGCCTGCTCGGCAAGTTCGGCATCGCACCGCCCGCGAAGAAGAACGCGTTCGGCCGCCGGATGATCGACGCGCTCGACATCGTCGCGCAGGGGCCCGAGCACGTGGTGTCCGGGCTGTCGGGCGGCAATCAGCAGAAGGTGGTGATGGCGCGCGCGCTCGCCACCGATCCCAACGTGCTCGTGCTGATCGACCCCACCGCGGGCGTCGACGTGAAATCGAAGGAAGCATTGCTGTCCGTGGTGGATCGCGTGCGCGAAGAGGGCAAGGCCGTGCTGGTCGTGTCCGGCGAGCTCGACGATCTGCGCACCTGCGACCGCGTGCTCGTGATGTTCCGTGGCCGCGTCGCGGCCGAATTCCCCGCCGGTTGGCAAGACCACGATCTGATCGCATCCGTTGAAGGGGTCAGTCTCCATGAAGAATAGTGTGCCCACCCCCGCGTTCGGCGCGGCGGCGGCCCAGTCGCAACAGGCCGCGCCGGCCGCGAGCGCGGCGCGCGGCAAACGTGCCCGCTTCGAACTCGCGCGGCTGCGCGAACTGGCGCTCGTCCCCGCGCTCGCGCTGCTGATCGTGATCGGCGCATTCGTGAGCCCGAGCTTTCTGACGCGCGCGAATCTGATCAGCGTGCTCGGCGCATCGGCGGCGCTCGCGCTCGTCGTGCTCGCGGAATCGCTGATCGTGCTGACCGGCAAGTTCGACCTGTCGCTCGAATCGACGGTCGGCATCGCGCCGGCCGTGGGCGCGATGCTGGTGATGCCGGCCGCGTCCGCGGGCTTCGGCACGCAATGGCCGGCGGCGGCCGGGCTGCTCGCGATCGTCGTGGTCGGCGCGGTGATCGGGCTGATCAACGGCTTTCTGGTCGTGCGCTTGCGGCTGAACGCGTTCATCGTCACGCTGGCGATGCTGATCGTGCTGCGCGGCATGCTGGTCGGCGCGACCAAGGGCGGCACGCTGTTCGATATGCCGCCGTCGTTCTTCGCGCTCGCCACCACGATCGTGCTCGGCCTGCCGTTGTCGGTATGGCTCGCGGTGGCGGCCTTCGCGATCGCCGCGTTCATGCTGCGCTATCACCGCCTCGGCCGCGCGCTGTATGCGATCGGCGGCAACCCGGAAGCGGCGCGCGCGGCGGGCATTCGCGTCGAGCGCATCACGTGGGGCGTGTTCGTGCTCGGCAGCGTGCTCGCGTCGCTCGGCGGGCTGATCGTGACCGGCTATGTCGGCGCGATCAACGCGAACCAGGGCAACGGCATGATCTTCACGGTGTTCGCGGCGGCGGTGATCGGTGGCATTTCGCTCGATGGCGGCAAGGGCACGATGCTCGGCGCACTGTCCGGCGTGCTGCTGCTCGGCGTCGTGCAGAACCTGCTGACGCTCGCCCAGGTGCCGTCATTCTGGATTCAGGCGATTTACGGCGCGATCATTCTCGGCTCGCTGATGGTGGCACGTCTGGCGAGCGGCGAAGGCCAGAACTGATGCGCACGCACGACGGAGAACCGCTTTGACGAGCCATCCCTCGCACCCATTGCCGACCGACTCGCGCCTGATCCTGCTGAGTCCCGCCGACAACTGCCTGATCGCGGCGGCGCGGCTCGCGGCGGGCACGCAGGTCGATATCGAAGGCGAGCGCGTCACGCTCGCGAAGACCATCGAACTCGGTCACAAGATCGCGCGCCACGCGCTCGCGCAGGACGACAAGGTGCTGCGCTACGGCGCGCCGATCGGCCACGTGACCGAAGCGGTGGCGCGCGGCGAGCATCTGCATACGCACAACCTCGCGAGCGACTACCTGCCGACCTACACGCACGACGCGGGCCACGAGTTCGTTCATCACCGACACGATCATGACTGACATCTCCGCAACAAGCGCCATAGCAAGCGCGATGCAGCAGCCGATGCTGCAAGGCTATCCGCGCAGCGACGGCCGCAAGGGCATCCGCAACGTGGTCGCGGTGGCCTACCTGGTCGAATGCGCGCATCACGTGGCGCACGAAATCGTCGCGCAGTTTCGCGAACCACTCGACGCCTTCGACGACCCCTCCGCCGAACGCGAGCCGCCGGTGCATCTGATCGGCTTTCCCGGCTGCTATCCGAACGGGTACGCGGAGAAGATGCTGGAGCGCCTGGCCACGCATCCGAATGTCGGCGCGGTGCTGTTCGTCTCGCTCGGCTGCGAAAGCATGAACAAGCACTACCTGGTCGACGTGGTGCGCGCGAGCGGCCGCCCGGTCGAAGTGCTGACGATCCAGGAAAACGGCGGCACGCGCAGCACGATTCAATACGGCGTCGACTGGATTCGCGGTGCGCGTGAACAACTCGCCGCGCAGCGCAAGGTGCCGATGGCGCTGAGCGAACTGGTCGTCGCGACGATCTGCGGCGGCTCGGACGGCACCAGCGGCATTACCGCGAACCCGGCCGTGGGCCGCGCGTTCGATCATCTGATCGATGCCGGCGCGGCCTGCATCTTCGAGGAAACCGGCGAACTGGTGGGCTGCGAGTTCCATATGAAATCGCGCGCCGCGAGGCCGGAACTCGGCGATGAAATCGTCGCCTGCGTTGCCAAGGCGGCGCGCTATTACTCGATTCTCGGCCACGGCAGTTTCGCGGTCGGCAATGCGGACGGCGGCCTGACCACGCAGGAAGAAAAGTCGCTCGGCGCCTACGCGAAAAGCGGTGCGTCGCCGATCGTCGGCATCATCAAGCCGGGCGATATTCCGCCGACCGGCGGGCTCTATCTGCTCGATGTCGTGCCCGACGGCGAGCCGCGTTTCGGTTTTCCGAACATCAGCGACAACGCGGAGATCGGCGAGCTGATCGCGTGCGGCGCGCACGTGATTCTGTTCACGACCGGGCGCGGTTCGGTGGTCGGCTCGGCGATTTCGCCGGTCATCAAGGTATGCGCGAATCCGGCGACCTACCGCAACCTCGCCGGCGATATGGACGTCGACGCAGGCCGCATTCTCGAAGGCCGCGGCACGCTCGATGAAGTGGGCCGCGAAGTGTTCGAGCGGACGGTGGCCGTGTCGTTGGGCGCGGCGTCGAAGTCGGAATCGCTCGGGCATCAGGAGTTCATCCTGACTTACAAGACGTTCGAGCCGGTTGGGCCCGCGTGCTTGCCGTCGAATGCGGTTCCGGGGCAGAGGGTGGTGACGCTCGCGCAGCAGTGAGCGGGGCAGGCGCCGGCGCGGGGCCGCCGGCAATCCGGCGGGCAATCTGGAAAGCAATTCCCGCTCGCGCATGGTAAAAACACGAGAAAACATGGAGACGCCCTCAATGACGGCATCGACCGGATCGAAGATCGGGCAGCGGCGCCGCATCGGCCGTGGCTCGCTGGAGGTGAGCGGATTGAGTCTCGGCACGGCGCCGCTCGGCGGCCTGTACCGCGACCTGTCCGACGAAGAGGCTCATGCGACGATCGCCGCCGCATGGGATGCGGGCGTGCGCTACTTCGACACCGCGCCGCACTACGGCAACACGAAAGCCGAACATCGGCTCGGCGCCGCGCTGCGCCACTATCCGCGCGGCGAGTACGTGCTGTCCACCAAGGTCGGCCGACGCTTCGTGCCGCGCACCTCGCCGTTCGACGACCGCGAAGGCTGGCAGAATCCGCTGCCCTTCGAAGCCATTTACGACTACACGCACGACGGCATTCTGCGTTCGTTCGAGGACAGCCAGCAGCGCCTCGGCATCGTCGATATCGACATCCTGCTCGTGCACGACATCGGCCGCGTCACGCACGGCGATCAGCATCCGCATTACTGGCGGCAACTGACCGAAGGCGGCGGCTTTCGCGCGCTGGAGCGGTTGCGTTCGAGCGGCGCGATCAAGGCGGTTGGCTTGGGCGTCAACGAAGGCGCTGTGATTCTCGATGCAATGGCCGAATTCGATATCGATTGCGCGCTGCTCGCCGGCCGTTATACGCTGCTCGAACAGACCACCCTCGACGACCTGCTGCCCGCCTGCGAGGCGCGCGGCGTCAGCATCCTGTTAGGCGGCGCGTTCAATTCGGGCATTCTGGCGCGCGGCGTTGCGGGCGATCTGAAGTTCAACTACGGCGCGGCGCCGGCCGAGGTGATCGAGCGCGTCGCGCGTCTGGAGTCGGTATGCCGCGCGCATGGCGTGCCGCTCGCCGCCGCCGCGTTGCAGTTTCCGTATGCGCATCCGGCGGTCGCCACCGTGCTGACCGGCGCGCGCAGTGCCGACGAATTGCGCGAGAACGTCGCGTCGTTCGAGCTGCCGATTCCCGCCGCGCTGTGGTCCGCGTTGCGCGAAGCCGGCCTGCTCGACGCCCGCGCGCCCGCGCCCGAGGATTGACCCGACGATGGCGATCGACGCTCACCAGCACTATTGGGACCCCGCGCGAGGCGATTACGAGTGGCTGACGCCCGAGCTGAAAATCCTCTACCGGCCGTTCGGCCCGGCGGACTTGCAGCCGTTGCGCGAGCAGGCCGGCATCGAGCGGACCGTGGTCGTGCAGGCGGCGCCGACGCTCGACGAAACCCGCTACCTGCTCGACATCGCGCGGCATGAGCCGTCTATTGCCGGCGTGGTCGGCTGGGTGCCGCTGTTGCTGCCGAATGCACCCGAGCTGATCGAAGTGCTCGCGCACGAGCCGAAGTTCAAGGGCGTGCGGCCGATGCTGCAGGACATTCCCGACGACGGCTGGATCGCCAACCCCGACCTCGCGCCGGCAATCGATGCGCTGATCGCCCACGACCTCGCCTTCGATGCGCTGATCTACGCGCGCCACGTCCAGTACGTCGAGATTTTCGCGCAGCGCTTTCCGGCGCTGCGCGTCGTCGTCGATCATGGCGCGAAGCCGCAGATCCGTTACGGTCAGGCGGGCTATCAGGTGTGGTGCGATGCGATCACGCGGCTCGCCGCGCTGCCGCAGGTGCATTGCAAGCTCTCGGGTCTCGCCACCGAGGCGTCGCCCGGCTGGACCGAGGACACGCTGCGGCCGTACGTCGAGCATCTGCTGAATACGTTCGGCCCCGCGCGGCTGATGTGGGGCAGCGACTGGCCGGTGCTCGAACTGAATGGCGACTATCTGCTCTGGCATTCGGTGGCGACCACGCTGCTTGCGTCGTTGAGCGACGCCGAGCGCGCTGCCGTGTTCGGCGAGAACGCCGCCGCGTTTTACCGGCTTTGATTTTTTGGCCGCTTTGGCCACTCTGCAACGTTAGCAGCCCATTGAACTGGAGTCGTAGATGACACAAAGACTGGCCGGCAAAACGGCCCTGATCACCGCCGCGGGACAAGGCATCGGTCTCGCCACCGCCGAACTGTTCGCGCGCGAAGGCGCGCGCGTGATCGCCACCGATATCCGCATCGACGGACTGGCCGGCAAGCCGGTCGAGGCGCGCAAGCTCGACGTGCTGGACGGCGCGGCAATCAAGGCGCTGGCCGCCGAGGTCGGCACGGTCGACGTGCTATTCAACTGCGCGGGCTTCGTGCACGCGGGCAACATCCTCGAATGCAGCGAGGAGGATTGGGATTTCGCGTTCGATCTCAACGCGAAGGCGATGTACCGGATGATCCGCGCGTTCCTGCCGGCAATGCTGGAGAAGGGCAGCGGCTCGATCGTCAATATGTCGTCGGCGGCGTCGAGCGTGAAGGGCGTGCCGAACCGCTTCGCGTATGGCGCGTCGAAAGCCGCCGTGATCGGGCTGACCAAGGCCGTTGCCGCGGATTTCGTCACGCGTGGTGTACGCTGTAACGCGATTTGCCCGGGCACGGTATCCTCGCCGTCGCTCGAACAGCGAATCGCCGCCCAGGCGCAGGCGCAGGGTGCGACGCTCGAGGCGGTGCAGGCCGTGTTCGTCGCGCGTCAGCCGATGGGCCGCGTCGGCAAGGCGGAGGAGATCGCCGCGCTCGCGCTGTATCTCGCGTCCGACGAGTCGTCGTTCACGACGGGCCAGGCGCACGTGATCGACGGCGGCTGGTCGAACTGATCCGGTCCCGCCGATCCGATCGACGAACCGAACACAACTGAACCAAAGGAAAGTGCAACGATGAAACTGCTTCGTTATGGGCCGAAAGGCCAGGAAAAACCGGGCCTGCTCGACGCGCAAGGCAAGATTCGCGATCTGTCGAAGGCGGTCGGCGATATCGACGGTGCGGCGCTCAGCGATGAAAGCCTCGCGAAACTGCGCGCGCTCGATCCGGCTTCGTTGCCGGTGGTCGAAGGCAATCCGCGTATCGGGCCGTGCGTGGCCAGGATCGGCAAGTTCATCTGCATCGGGCTGAACTATGCGGATCACGCGGCGGAATCGAACCTGCCGGTGCCGGCCGAACCGGTGATCTTCAACAAGTGGACGAGCGCGATTTCCGGCCCGAACGACGACATCGAAATTCCGCGCGGCTCGAAGAAGACCGACTGGGAAGTCGAACTCGGCGTGGTGATCGGCAAGGCGGCGAAGTATGTCGACGAAGCGAACGCGCTCGACTACGTGGCGGGCTACTGCGTGATCAACGACGTGTCGGAGCGCGAATGGCAGATCGAGCGCGGCGGCACGTGGGACAAGGGCAAGGGTTTCGACACGTTCGGCCCGATCGGCCCGTGGGTCGTTACGCGCGATGAAGTCGCCGATCCGCAGAACCTGAGCATGTGGCTCGAAGTGGATGGCCATCGTTATCAGAACGGCAGCACGAAGACGATGATCTTCAATGTTGCGAAGGTCGTGTCGTATGTGTCGCAGTGCATGAGCCTGCAACCGGGTGACGTGATTTCGACTGGTACGCCGCCGGGTGTTGGGATGGGTGTTAAGCCGGAGCCGGTGTATCTGAAGCCGGGGCAGACGGTGCGGCTTGGTATTGAGGGGTTGGGTGAGCAGACGCAGAAGACTTATGCGGCGGAGTGAATAGGGTGATGCGTGGATGCCTTGGCTGACGTTTGGGTTCAGGTAGGCAGACGCCGGGTTTTATAAGCAGTGTTGCAACAGGAAAAGCCGTTCCCGTTTTTGCGGGAGCGGCTTTTTTTTGCTCATCGACGATTTTTCAGATCGCGGTTGAGCACTTTCATCCATCGCCTATTTCACTGTTTCTTGCTGGCCGGTAGTTTGACGAGTTAGCGGTGGTTCTGCTTTTTGCGACGGTCGGTGCGCGCGTAGCTTGACATGTTATGTGGGATTCCAAGATTAAGGAAAATTTAATGCCAGGAGAAAATTTTCCCTGCCGAACGGCGCGCCATCTCATGGCGTTTTGCCTGGTTGTGAGCGTAGGCAACGCAGGCGCCTGTACTATTTCCGAGGATATGATAAGCAGCTTACCTCTCAACTCGACGGAAATTCAAAATTCTGATCGTATTAAGATCGCCGATATGGTGCTGGCTGCGAGGCAATGGCCGGACGTCGAAATTAGATGCATCGTCTATGCGGGCGGATATATAAAAGAGCAAAATCCGAAGGCGATAGCAGCAGAGCGCGCAAAAATCCTCAAAAGCTACCTGGTCCAACTTGGTGTGAAAGAGGGGAATATTTGGCTTGATACGAGAATCATCAAGGAACCGGATACTGATGACAAAGGTATTGAAACACTCGATCAGATTGCGGTAACTCTTGTTCCGATATGTGAAGGCGGATGCGAGCGTCTTTGCAACGACCCGCGTGTGATACCTAATAACAAGGCAATTAAATAACGTTCGTCTATGGGTATTAAATTGATCGCCCTAGCCATTGGGATGCTATCTGTCAGCGCGCAAGCGTGCAACACGGCTGAGAACCTTCCCGGTCAAAATATCGACCTTTATTTCCAGAAGAATTCGTCCCGGATATCTGCGGATCAAGCTTTAAAGATGGCTAACTGGGCTATCGATATGCGCCTGAAGTATCCCATTCAAGAGGTGCTGTCGATTAGAGGATTAGCTGAAGAAAACGAAAGAGAACCCGAAAATTTGGCACTGCAACGCGCTGACAAAGCGAAGACCATGTTGATGCAATTTGGCCTCACTCAGGTTCCATACGATATTCGTGGTGGAATATATCGACCCTTGGTTCATTCTGTAGAATCGCCTGAAAAGATCAGACGTGTCGAGATTGAGTTGTCACCCGGATGTCCTGATAATTGCTGCGACGGAAAATAAATTTCAACATTCAAAGAGAAGGGAGACGCAGTGTTGTGACCGCTTCAGTTGCCATATCAGATCGCCTTTAACCGTAGATACAAGCGGGCCACCTATCTGCGAAAACATGAGCGACGCGGAATTCAGAAAGACTGTTCTGACCTTGCGCGACGATGCAGTCAAATTTATTGAACTCAGAATTCAAGAGTTAACTCTCTGGAAAAGTCGTTGACTCTGATTGGCGTGGACAACCTGGGCAAGCGCGAGCCGCTCGCTGAGATCTGCTACCGTGTCACGACCAGCGCGCGGCAATACGTTGGAATGACTGACGATCAAGGCCGTACCGAACGTATGCAGGTACTCGGTCCCGAGTACACGAAGATCGAGATGAAGGTCGATGCTGACCGGCTTCCCGTCAAGGACGATGACTGATCATTGATGCTGGACTGTCCTGATTTTTTTTCGTAATATCGCTCCAAAGCTGCCGCTTTCTTCCGCGATACGGCGTGCGCGAAGATGGGGAGCGCAAATCGTGATTCGCTTCGCGCGCCTGCGCCGGTTCGCCCAATGAAGTGCCGGGGCTCAAGGGAGCGCCTAGGTCGATTCTATACATCAGGGCATAGCCGCACTAACAACCGGCCCAATATCGCAGCTAGAAATGCGAATATTGCGAACCATCCCGTCTGCCGTATGCCCGCCAAACGGTTATCCTCCGCGTTTTTTTGAGTGTGTCTATATACCTCACGGCCATCTGCGCTCATACGCACAATTGTGCTGTCGCAATATTCCAGGCGCGCGCGTGATCCAGATGTTAGTCCGTCAAACAATGTCATCGAAAAAGGTCCGAGACGATGTCCCGTTCCCCCAGCCAACAAAAGAGGGTCGCCATCGCCGAGGAAAGATACTGTCTTTCGGCCGAATATAGACCCGACGGCGAACGTTCCGTCATAGCTCACCGTGTGACACGGTAGACCAATTGGTTTCTCAACCCAGAGAAGCAACGTCATTGAGAGCGCGGCTACTCCAGAAAGTAGTCCAATCAAATAAAGCATTACGCCTAGAACTTTCATTTTTTTGCAATCTTCTAGCTCGTTTCCGTCGCAAATTTGCCGTCGAGGCGTTGATCGTCGATGCCGGGATGGCCGGCCTGGCCGACCATGGCTCCGGAAGTGATTATGCTCGATCGCTTTGATCGCCGACTATGATGCGTCGAGCATTACTGCACTGTGTTCGAGGGCAATGTGTCAGAGGCTTTCGCGGTCGGGTCGTTGCGATGTGGGGCGTTCGCGCTGGAGACAGGCAATTTCGTTTGCTGTGCTCTCGCGCTTTGCGATGCCTCGGCAAGCAGCCTCGCCGCATGGCTCGCGGTGATGCGGCTGTGTGGGACGCCCTTTGCGTCGAGAGCGATCACCTGGAATAGCTCACGGTCGCATTCGAGTTCATGTTGATACTGCTCTGCTGTATCCAGAAGTAATTCGAGCAGCGTTTGACGGTTGCGCCTTTCGTCGCGTGTTATCGCCGGGTTTTTACATATCGACGATGCGAGGGTGATCAGGGTGTCCAGTTGGCTTACCTGACGGTCGCATAAATCGAATGCAGAAAGGGCAAGCTTTTCGTACTGGAGGGCGTCGACGGGGGGACGTGAAGCTGGTTGGTTTTTGACGGACCTGGTCATGGTGCGATCTTCTCCCTGTTGCTTCCTGGATCGCCTGGTCACTCGCTTTTGCGGAAAGGGGGTGAGCGGGCACATGGAAGGGTTAGCAGACTGGCGTTACGTCAAACCAGCGAGCCTTGCGGCTCCCCCTCCACAGCCCGCCCATAGAAATATAGACGTGCAGCGGTAGACGTACTCCCACCTGAGTGGGAGTACGGACGTAACGTTCAGGCTGCTAAACCTGATCGCCGGGTGTTTCCCGACGACCGAATGATTATACGGCAGGAGTTATCTCACATTTGACTGGTTGGGCTAGATGGTGAGATTTGGCCGATTGGATAAGGTGCGATAGGTGAGGAGCATTTCTTTGCACACTGGGCTGAATCGAGGTGGAAGTTGGTAGGTGGGCTATTGGCTGTTGCCGCAATTGTTCGGGCGATAACCGATCATTGAAAGATGGCCGCTCACGGGGAAGGGGGAAGACCGAAATCGACCCCAAACGGCCTTTCATCTCTCGCTCTATCAATGGCTGTTCGTGGGTCTATTACTGCCAAACACGATTTACCGGAAGTCATTTTGTCTTTCCCGATCCAATTACGCTGATTTTCGACTTTGAGGACGTAGCCGGTTAACGCTTCTTGGCACGTGTCGATTTAATCCCGAGATAATTCCTCTCGTACATGTCGAGCAACGTATTCATTTGTTGATCAACGGCATCGTGTTTGTCAGGGCTTCGCAATTTCTGCAAAATCTTACAGACAAATTTCGCGGGCAATTTCACCAGTACCACGCCATGAGACTGGTACATTTCCTTAATCCAATCGAGATCTTTTCCGCTATGCAAATATTCATCAAGATCTCGTGTAATCATAAATCCAAGGGCGCCATACATACCAGTTAAATACGATTGGAGCTGTCGATATTCCGTCGCCCCTAGCTCCCCATAATTTTTAATTTCGAAGATTGCGTGGCGAACTCCATAGTCAGTTCTCACTCGTCGCCAGAATTCGGATTCTTCACGGTTGCGCCCGACAATGTCGCGTCGTTGTACAGCAGCCCCGTTGGGATGGGATTGTATGTTCGTCAGGTGCGCAGCGAACGCAATTCTTAATGCATCAAGGCACCATAATTCAAATTCCCTTTGCCCGTCCGAACCGACAGGGATTTTTTCCAATTTCGAGACAGTTTGGCCGATTCTCGCATTTCTAATTTCCGGCGTGACTGATTGGACTTTTATGTCGTACTCGTCAGTTATTTCTTCGGCCTCATCCGGCATTAATGCGTTACGGCTCAGATTCAACCCAAGCCAGTAGCATGGGTGAATCAATAGCCGCGACTTATCGTCAAATGCCACATCAGGGGTTCTGCCGTCATGGCAAAACGTAAAAGTGCCTGTAGTTATCTCTTGGACTCCGAGAAACCCAACACTATAAAGCCCCTGAAGTATTCCACTTGGTTCGAGAAGTCTAATGTCCCGCAGCACAGCTTGTGACTCGTCTTCGTCGAGTTTTTCAATGACTCTACCCAATAGTTCGGTTGCCGTGGCGACATCGAATTCTGGCTCTCCATCGGCAAAGACGTTTGATACGGTCTGAATAGAGGGGAATACTTTTTGATATTCCTTCCAGAGATCCTCCAAACGCGCTACTGAAATAGATCTTGCCGCAAATTCCAAATCGGAAAAAATTGCGGTAGAGCGGTTCTCGCGAGACGCACTATAGAAGGCCTCATTCAATAGCGATAGCAAGTCACGCGGTCGGTAAAGAGTGAACTGCAAGCACTGCTTGAAGCCATCTCGTCCTTGCAATACGCCCGCGGTGCATCGATCCCAGATGCGCTGATCTTTTTCAAGGTCAAGCTTGAAGCACACACGCATTCTGGCGGCCGCCAGGAGTAACAATTGCGCCCAATCCCAATGCAGGCGAATTACCTGGCCCTCGATATTTCTGGAGTAATCTGGATCTTCTTTCGCAACGGCACGATAAATGTTATCTCGCAGAAAAATAATTGGTCGTATTTTATCCGCCCGTTTATTTAACTCTATCGATGCGTATGCCAAGCCAGTGATGATGCCGATACCAATTTCATCCGGTTCATAACCCTCGTCCAAGCGGTCCAATAAGAGAACAAATCTCCGCTCAGAAAGCTCGGTGAGGGAGATAACCTTGCTCTCAATATGATTCAAATCGAGGTTGCCAGGCAAATCTCCCACTGCTTCTTCGGGGGACGCGCTGGACAAAAAGGCCTTTGCAATATGTCGACATTTGGTCAGCAAATTCCCTTTGACACTGCCCCAGCGGTTCAAATGCTCCCGAAGTGTCTCATCATTTTCTACCAAATGCCCCAGCTTGTAATTGCCCCGAATATACGCGGCAATTTCCATGAGCATAGCATACCGCCAAAGCAGGCGAGTGGATGCCCGCGCCAAATTAAACGAAGTTGAAAATGGTTTTAGTAATGATCGGAATCCAATTACTTCCGTATCTTCCGGCGAGAAAGGGAGGACAACGATTTTTTTGTCGCCCTCCCAATGCTTTTGAAGCTGTAAGTACAACGCGCTTTTTCCAGTGCCTCGCCGCCCAACCACCACGGTACGCTCGTCTGTCTCGATAAGTGTCCGAAAATCGGCAGTTGCAACGAATGCCTCAGTGAGCATTTTCTTGTCATTCTCTGCCGTGGTGTCACCGAGTGCGTTAGCTTTGATGTCTGTCATGGTGATCGTTCGTCACGCGCTTTGTCCATGTGGCACTTCTCATACTCTTGATTCTACAGTTTTCTCTCTGCGTATTGGCGACCATTCGCTGGCATTCCTTAGGGAAGGCTGCATCAGTTCTAAATAGCCAGCCACGGTACAAGAGGATTACGCAAAGCGACGACCTGAGAGCCTAGGTCAGCAACGGCGAGGCGTGTTACGGCGGCTCTACACGAAGGGAAGAGGCCAGTTTCGGCGAAATAACGGCCGTTCGAATGGCTATGTGACGGCGATGTCGACTGTCGTCTCCTGGCCGAACACGGTCCAATACAGATCAACACCCCCACCGACCTCCCAGGCAAAGCATAGCCTTGCCCCTCCCACTTCACGCCATGAGTTATTGCCGCAGATACACAGTCATGCGGCATTCCTTTCCGAGCGAGACTCAGTCTGCGTGCCGCTCGCCACGATCATTCCACCGGCGTCACCGGTTCCAGGCCCACCGCGAGGCAGCCGAGGCCTCGATTGGCGAGCGTCGTCAGCCTACGCCACAACCAACCCCACCCCTCACCCCAACCCAACCCTCTGCACTGCAATGTCGCACACCAAGCACCGTCTCGGTGACTTTTAAGCAAAAGCTCAAGAAACAAATCAACCCGCCGATAGCTTGAACAGAGGTCTTTCGCGCCTTTCGCACTCAAATCAGATCCGACACCCCCCGTACGGAGAAAACGCAGTGAATCGTCCGGCTTACGGCACCCGGGGCGCACGCTTCGCGCGCGAACCGCAACGCTTATGACACACAACCTGTTCTTCCGGTTACTCGCGCGTCTTCGCGTCGGCCGCAAGCTATTGCTGATCTATCTGCTGGACCTGAGCGCGGTGCTGTATATCAGCGGCATCCTGATCCACGAGAAGTACATCGCGATTGACTTCTCCAACAAGGAACTGGTCGGCAACGCCTACGTCGCTGCGATGCAGGACGTGCTCATCGACTTTGCACTCGCCGGAGCCGGGCAGCCGCCGACGGCAGCTCAATTGCAACACACGGCGAACCGGCTCGCCGACGCCGAGAGCCGCTACGGCGCCAACATGAAAAGCGCCGAACTCAATGCGCGCGTCCTGAACGTGCTTGCAGCCACGGCGGCGCCCCATGCCAGCGACGCGACGGTGGACAGCGGTCTCGACGCGGCGCGCGCCCTGGTGACGCGAGTCGGCAACCAGTCGAACCTGATCCTGGATCCGGATCTCGACAGCTACTACTCGATGTCTCTGTCGATCCTGCGCTATCCGGAACTGCTCGGCGACATCAACAAGATCGGCCGCCACCTGCACGATGCCGGCTCGAATCACCGCGCCGCGCCGATGAGCCACGATGAGCTGCGCACCCGCTACCTCGTGCTGGAAGGCCAGCTCGACGCTGTCTTGCAGGAGCTGCGTTCCGACTATGCGGAGGCATCCGCGGCGAACAGCACGCTGAACGGTTCGATCGGCCCCGCGATCGGGCACATGCTGGCCACGGTCGATGCATTTCGTGGAGAGGCCGGCACGGCAGTCGATGCCGGTGCGGATGCCGGCACGCTGGCCGCTCTCGACGCCGCGCAGCAGCGCGCAATCAAAGGGGTGAGCGACGCCTGGAGCGTGACCGGCAATCAGCTCGAAACACTGCTGCACGAGCGGGTACGCGGTCTCTTCGAGCGGATGTGGCTGCACCTGGGCACCGCGCTGTTTCTCCTATGCGCGATCCTGAGCATGGTGTACTTCGTCGCGCAGCAGATTTCGCGGCCGCTGCGCCAGCTCGCGCGCGTGATGGACACGGTGCGGCGCACGGGTGACCACTCGCTGCGCGCCAGCTGGCACAGCCAGGACGAGATCGGCCAGCTCGTGCGCGGCTTCAACGACATGCTTGCGCAACTCGACCGCGAGCGTGACGTGCAAAAGGAACTCGCCGCGACCGCGCGCGCGTCGGCCGCGCAGTACGCGCTCGTCGAGGCGACGCCGGTGCCGATGGTCGTCACGGCGATCCCGGGCCATGAAGTGTTGCACGCGAACGAGCCCGCGCTCTACTGGCTCAATGGCTGCACGGTCGACCCGTGGGGCTTCGGTCTCGACTCGGAGGTGCGCGCGCGCTTCTTCCAGCAGCTCTCGGACCGCGACGCCGTCGATGAATTCGAAGTACGCTGGAAAGCCGTCGGTGAACCCACCTGGGCGATGTTGTCGGCGCGCCGCTTCGACTTTCAGGGACGCGACGCCGTGCTGACCGCGTTCACGCCGATCAACCAGATCAAGCTGATGGAGCAGCGCCTCGAGTTATGGGGCAAGGTGTTCGAAGCCTCATCCGAAGCGATCCTGATTCTCGATGAGCAACGGCGGCTCGTGACCGCCAACGCATCGTTCTATCGCGCGACCGGCTATCGTGCCGACGACGTGACGGGCCAGGAGCCCACGTTCATCTTCGGCTCGCAGGAGCACGACGACATCCTTCCGGGGGTTATCGATTCCGTCAATCGCCTGAGCACGTGGCACGGCGAAGCGCACATACGGCGCCGCGCCGGCAGCGACTACCCGGCCTGGCTGATGATGAGCGCGGTGCGCGACCGACGCGCGAACCTTTCGCACTACATCTGCACGCTGATCGACATCACGGACCGCAAGAAGAGCGAGGCGCGCATCCAGTTCCTCGCGGAGCACGACGTGTTGACGGAGCTGCCGAACCGCGAACTGTTCGTCAAACGTCTTGGCATCGTGCTCGGCAACGCGCGCCGCGCGGGGCAGCGCGTCGCGGTGCTGTTTATCGATCTCGATCGCTTCAAGGACATCAACGATTCACTGGGTCATCACGTCGGCGACAACCTGCTGCGCTCGGTGTCGCGGCGACTGTTGCAGGCCGTGCGCAGCAACGACACGGTCAGCCGCCTCGGCGGCGACGAGTTCACGGTGATCCTGAACGGCGTCAGCAACGCGGCCGACGTCACGCGCACGATCGAAGATCGTTTGCTGCCCCTCGTGCGCCAGCCGCACGAGGTCGGCGGCGTGACGCTGCAGGTGTCGTGCAGTGTCGGCGTGGCGCTGTTTCCGGACGACGGCTCGGACATCGAAACGCTGATGCAGAACGCCGATGCCGCGATGTATCAGGCAAAGGGCGCGGGGCGCAATCTCGTCAAGTTCTTCTCGTCCGACATGGCCGAACGCACCCGCTACCGGCTGACACTCGAAGCATGCCTTCGCGCTGCAATCGAGAGGCACGAATTCCGGCTCGAGTACCAGCCATGCGTCGACGCGCACACGGGTCAGCTCGTTTCGGTGGAAGGGCTGCTGCGCTGGAACAGTCCGCAGATAGGCGCCGTGTCGCCCGCGCAGTTCATTCCGGTCGCCGAAGAGACGAGACTCATCATTCCGATCGGCGCATGGGTGATCGATGAAGCGTGCCAGCAGATCGCCGCATGGGACGCGGAAGGGTTGCCGCCGCTGCGTGTCTCGATCAACCTCTCGGCGATCCAGCTGCGCGATCCGGACCTGATCGGCACGCTCCAGGGCAGTCTCGCCCGGCATCAGGTCGACGCGAAGCGGCTCGAACTCGAGATCACCGAAACCGTGCTGATGGACAACGCGGAGAACTATCTCGCGACGACCAACGCCATTCGCGCGCTCGGGATCAAGCTGTCGCTCGACGATTTCGGCACTGGCTATTCGAGCCTCAGCTATTTGAACCGCTTCCCGCTCGACCGGCTCAAGATCGACCGCGCGTTCGTGCTCGACATGCTCGATGCGCCGGCAGACCTCGCGATCATTCGCGCGATCATCGAACTGGGCCACGAACTCGGCTTGCGGGTGGTCGCCGAAGGTGTCGAGAACGAACACCAGGCGCGCATCTTACGCACGATCGGCTGTGATGAACTGCAGGGCTTTCTGTTCTCTGAAGCGTTGTCGCCCGCGGATCTCTGGTCGTGGACCACCGAGCGGAAAGTGGCCTAGAGGGCGGCATCTGGCGTGCGGGGCGGCGCCGATCAGAGGCAACCAAGGCCGCCTTCCAGGATGAATGACCCGAAGAAATCAGGCGGGTCACACTACGCCTGCTGGCACCTCCTCCCCGATCCGGTTGACCGTCCCCTGCGCAACCGCCACGAGCTTTTCCCGATTCCCGTCCATCACATACACGCTGCACTGGCAGATCGCCTGGTGCCGGCCCGCATGCACGACGTTCGCGCGCGCGATCAGCATGCCGCTTATCGCCGGGCGCAGATAGTTGATCTTGTATTCGCCGGTCACGACTTTCGGTCCGAGCGACAGCGCGCCCGCGAACGTCAGCGCGTTGTCGGCGAGATAGCTGATGACGCCGCCATGCACGAAGCCGTGCTGCTGGCGCAGCTCGTCGCGAATCGGCAGACAGAGGGTGAGTTCGTTGCTGCCGGCGTGCATCAACTCCGCGCCTAGCAGCATGCTGAACGGCTGGGCGTGCAGTGCGCCGCGCGCCCGGTCGAGTAGGTCGGTCATCGTGATTCCTTCGTGCAATGCCCTGTGGTGCGTGAGTGCCGCCGCAGCGGCCGGCGTGCTCCGTGCGGTCCCTACCCACTCTAGGAAGCGTGGTGGCGCTACGCAAGGTGATTCCACACGGCGCGCGCCACATTGTTGTGCAAAACGGCTGTAATCATGACGATCGACGATGAAACCAGCATATAAGCCTTCTTTTGCGGGAATTGGCCTCAAGCCGCGCGCCGACCTGCCGTTAACCCTGGCATAGCTCCGTCATTCCTTGCCTTTCAGGTGTCCACGATGTTCAGCAAGATCAAGGTCGCATCCGGCCTGCTATGTGTTCTGGCCGCGTTCTGTGTTTTCCAGCTCGTTACGGTGGGCCTCGGCTTCTGGTCGCTGACGCGCACGCACGACGACGTGGGCGATCTGTCGAACATCGCGCTCGAGCAGGTCGACGCGGTCAACCAGACGACCCAGCGCCTGATGGACGCGCGCATCAACCTGTCGCGCGCCGGCACGCGCATGGTGCGCGGCGGCGCGGAGCCCACGGACATCGTGCAGCACGCGCGCGAACAGCTCGCCGCCGCCGATCAGTCGTTCGCCGCCTTCATGAGCGCGAAGAAAACGGGCAGCGAAAACAGCGCGCGCGCCGCCGCGCTCGCCGAGCGTTACAAAACGCTGCACGGTGCGCTGACCGAGCTCGCGCAGTATCTCGACTCGAACAACATCCAGGCCTTTCTCGATCAGCCGACCCAGTCGTTCCAGGACGCCTATCTCGCGGAATCGCATAACTTCGCGCAATTCGGCGACGCCGCGAGCCGCGCGTCGCTCGATTCGATCGATGCGCGCGTGGCGGCGTTCCGCATCGTCAGCGTTGTGATCCTGCTCGTGCTCGTGGCCGGCACGTTCACGGTCCACGCGGCGCTGCGCCGTGGCGTGGTCGCGCCGCTCGAGGAGGCGGCCCGCCACTTCGAGCGCATCGCGCAAGGGCGCCTCGATCAACCGATCGTCGCGCGCGGGACCAACGAAATCGGCCGCCTGTTCTCCGGCCTCGCGACGATGCAGGCGAGCGTCGCGCGCACCGTGCAGACCGTGCGCGAATCCGCCGACTCGATCCATATCGGCGCGGACGAGATCGCCACCGGCAACGCCGATCTGTCGGCGCGCACCGAAAACCAGGCGGCGTCGCTCGAAGAAACCGCATCGAGCATGGAAGAACTGACGGCGACCGTGCGTCAGAATGCCGATCACGCGCGCGAAGCGAACGCGCTGGCCGAGACCGCGCTCGATGCAACCTCGCGCGGCAGCGAAGTCGTCAACGAGGTGGTCGACAAGATGCGCGGCATCGCGCAAAGCTCGGACAAGATCGCGGAAATCATCTCCGTGATCGACGGGATTGCGTTCCAGACCAACATCCTCGCGCTCAACGCGGCCGTCGAGGCGGCGCGCGCGGGCGAGCAGGGCCGCGGCTTCGCGGTCGTCGCGGGCGAAGTGCGCGGGCTCGCGCAACGCAGCGCGCAGTCGGCGAAGGAGATCAAGACGCTGATCAGCGAGTCGGTCGCGGAGATCCAGGGCGGCTCGGCGCTCGTCGAGCGCGCCGGCGAAGCGATGAGCCACGTGTCCACGTCGATTTCGCGCGTCACGCAGATGATGGCGGAGATCAGCGCATCGTCGCTCGAGCAGAGCACCGGCATCGAGCAGGTGAACCAGGCGGTCGTGCAGATGGACCAGATGACGCAACAGAACGCGGCGCTCGTCGAACAGGCCGCCGCGGCGGCCGCTTCGCTGCATCAGCAGACGCAGCAATTGAAGCAGGCCGTTTCCGTGTTCGAAATTTCGGAAACTGTGTTGCGCACGCAACATCCCGGTGCAATGTCGGCGGCGAATGCGCAATTCGGATTAACCGGAATGCATGCCGCTTAAAGCGGCGACGCTTAAAAAGAAGGCATCGAAAAAAGAAAATGGCTCGCATAAAGCGAGCCATTTTGCATTAGACGCAGGGGCCTCGAGAGGCGCCTATTTTAACGTCCAGGTCGGTGTCAAAGTACCAGAAGGTACTTAGATCGACTGGATGTTTGCAGCCTGTTTGCCCTTAGGGCCTTGTTTGACTTCGAACGACACCTTCTGGTTTTCCTGCAGGGACTTGAAGCCCGAGGACTGGATTTCCGAGAAGTGTGCAAACAGGTCTTCGCCGCCGTCGTCCGGCGTAATGAAACCAAAGCCCTTTGCATCGTTAAACCACTTAACAGTACCTGTTGCCATTTTTGATCCAATAAATGTTGTGTGTTGCATTCGCACTCCGCTATTTCTCGACGTGAGGGCGAAGCGCGAGGGGAGAGTTGTATCACGTCTTTATGACAGACGCCAATCAACCCGTATCCGGGTATTCCCCGGGTTTGAGTTTTTTTCACCGCCTGGACGGGCCTGGCGAGGACTTTTGGGCTGCCAGGGTATACCAGTGGTATTGCCTTTCCGCAAAAACAGTCGGGCTGGCTTTGTCCGGCAGTGCGTGTCTTTTTTATCGGATTGTCCAACCCGCTAACTTCTTTCATTGTCGTCCAGATTCGCTCAGGACGGCGTGTCCGGTTCCGCCGAGGCCGGCAGCGCCGCATAGGCAGTGGCCAGGTGATACGGTGTGGTCGAGGGCATGTCCGCGCGCGCGACCTCGCCGTCCGCCGTCTTGCATTCGAACCAGCCGCGTGGATGCAGAAAGCGTCGCTCGAAGAGCCCGATTTGCCGCGGCAGCGCCGCGCGCACGGCCGGGTCGTCGTGGCAGGCGAGCGCGCGCAGATATTCCGTTTGCGCCCAGATACGCTGGGTCGCGTCCTTGACGTTGCCGGCTTCGTCCAGCGACGCGCACACGCCGCCGCTGTCCGGGTCCACGCCATGCCGTCGCGCGAAGGTAAAGGCGCGCGCGAGCGCTTCGGCGAGCCCTGTGCCGTCGAACAGGCCGCCCGCCTGCCTGGCGAGCCAGTACCACTCGAACTGATGTCCCGGCTCCAGACGGTTGTCGTTCGCGCCGATCGGCAATTCGGCGACGCAGCCGCTCGGCGCATGCACGAAATGCCGCTCGACCGCGACGGCCAGGCGACGCAACGCGGCGCCGAAGACGTTGTCGCGCGTCGTTTCGCAGGCGGCGAGCCAGGCTTCGGTCAGGTGCATCAGCGGGTTTTGCAGCGGCGTGACCGTGACCTTCGAGAAGTCGACGCTCAGCGCGGCATTGAACAGATCGCCGTCGGCCGCGAAGTTCGACTGGATCAGCGCGGTCGTGTTGTGGACGAGCTTCAGCGCGTCGTGGCTGCCCGAGCGGCGCGCATATTCCGCGCACGCGAACACGACGAACGCGTGCGTGTAGAGGTCCTTGGTCGTGTCGAGCGGCACGCCGAGCGCGTCGACGCTATAGAACCATCCGCCGTGGTCGGTGTCCTGAAAGATGTGCGTCAGCGAGTCGAACAGCACGCGCGCGTGCTCCAGGTCGCCCGCCTGCGCGAACGTGAATAATTGTCGCGCGCACGCCATCGCCCGGTAGCGTTGCACGGGCGGCGGCTGATGATCGTCGGCGCCGAGCGCTTCGTAGGGCAGCTTCAACGCGCTGTTGAAGCCGGGTCCGCGCCACATCGGCAGCACCACGTTCGCGAAATGCTCGCGCAGCGCGGTCGCGGCGGTGGTCGTCGTGGCGGGAGAGGGGGGCGTGCTTGGCATGGTCGGATCGGGCTCGCGCAGTGTGTCGAGGCGGCGTTCGGGGCGGCGATTCAAGGTCGCGGTTCAAGTCATGATACAAAGCCGCGGTTCGGCGCCGCGGCGATGTGCGGCTTAGCATAATGCAAACGCCTTGCGCTGACACGCCGCCTCGATCATGTGAAACTCACGGCGCATATCAGGCGCATCACACACGCACGATGCAACGCGCGCATGACGCGACATCGACCAGCGCCGGCTCATTCGAACATTCAAATAAGGAGGAACAATGTTGGGCAATTTCGAACTCTTCTCACGTCTCGTGCTGGCCGCGGCGCTCGGCAGCGTGATTGGCTTCGAGCGCGAGCGGCTCTCGTGGGCGGCGGGCTTACGCACTCACATGCTGGTCTGCGTGGGTGCGACGCTCATCATGATCGTGTCGGCGTACGGTTTCTCGGACGTGCTGAAGGACGAACACGTCGTGCTCGATCCGTCGCGGATAGCCGCCCAGGTCGTGTCGGGCATCGGCTTTCTCGGCGCGGGCTCGATCCTGCTGCGCGGCGAGATCGTGCGCGGGCTCACGACCGCGGCAAGCCTGTGGTCGGTCGCGGCAATCGGGCTGGCGGTCGGCGGCGGACTGTACACGGCGTCGATCGCGGCGACCATCATCATTCTGATCATCCTCGCCGGCATCAAGCCGCTCGAGCGGCGCTTCATCACGGTCAAGCAGCGGCGTCAACTGACGATGATCGTCGAGCGCGGCGCGCTGACGTTTCACACGCTGCACGACGAACTCGGCGCCGCGAGTCCGCGCGTCAAGCAGTTCGTGATGCAGCAGAGCGACGACGCACCCGAATGCGACGAGGTGATGATCACGCTGCACCGCGTGTCGAATGTCGAATACGAGTCGATCTGCGCGCGCCTGCGGCAACTGCCCGGCGTGAAGGAGTTCCGTCAGGACGACGCGCCGTCGTCGTGAAAGGCGAAATCGTCGCAAATCGTCGGGCAATGGCTTCGGCGCGGGCGGACCGCCATGCGACAATGCGAGCTCTAAAAATTCCAGCGGCAATGACGAGCAGTATCCGGCGCCTGCGTTTGCGGCGACGACTGCTTTTTTCTCCATGACAGATTCCGTAGCATCCCCGCAGTCCAGGCCCCGGCGCGCCGCTTCGAAGAAGCAGCGCCAGGGCGGTGTCTCCACCGAAACCGAAAACAAGCTGGCGCGCGCGGCGCGCTCGGCACAACGCCTCGCGCAACTGAGCGGCGTCCCCCGCGACGACAGCACGCTCGACCTGTTCCCCGACGATCCCACTCGCGCGACGCTCGAAGCGATGAATATCGACGTCCGTCAGGGCACGCTGGATGGCTTCGAATTGCCGGATGTGGTGTTGCAGGCAGTCGGCGCGCTGGATGACGGCGCTTCGTCCGACAAGGCGGCGCGCCGCGTGCCACGTGCGGCGAAAGTTGATGCGCCGATGCCGGTCAATGAGCAGTTGAGCGGGTTCGATATCGAGCCGGCGATGCCGGATGGTGCGGTGAACAGCGCCGGCGAGGCCACGCCGAAGATTGAGGTAACCGCCAGCGACAAACTCGCGGCGTCCGCACGCGATCAGTCCACGCCGCCTGCTTCGACGATGGCGGCGGCGACCGTCGCGCGCAGCGTGACCGCATTGCGCCAGGCTGCCGAAACGGGTTCAGCAGCGTCGTCGACGTTTGGCGGCGGCAAGCCGCCGCAGCGTTCCGCGTCCGTGGACACCCGCGCGGCATCCGCCGCACCTTGGCGCGAAGGACAGCACGCCGAGCCGGAACTCGATCGCGCGCGAGCTACCGCGTTTGCCGATACCGTCGATGCGCTCTACGGTGTGATCGCGGATCAACGCCGCGCCGCGACCGATCATTCGCGCCGCATGAAATGGATGCTGTCGATCGTGGTCGGCGCGCTGCTGGTCACGGTGGCGATCGGTATCGCGCAGACCTTGCTGCTGATGCGTCTGACGCGCGAGACCAGCGCGCAGCAGTACCGCATCGAGCAGATGATGCAGAACCAGCAGGCGGCGATGGTCAGCCTGCTCGACACGCACACGGCGTTGGCCGCCGCGGCAGCCAACGCCGCGTCCGCGCCGGCCGCGACAATGCCTGCCGCGCCTGCGCAGGCCGGTGCGACGCCGCTTCACGACCGACGCGCCGCCCGTACGCCGCACGGCCACAAGGCGAAAGCGCTCCACTCGAACTGACCGTTATCCGCGCCGTGCCGACAGTGCGCTGGGCGGCGCGGTGAACGGTAGACGTGCTTCACGTGCAGCACAGTCAGCACGCGTGCCGTCACCAGCCCGGTAAGCGTTGCGCGCCAAACCGGCGCGCAGCCGCTATAGCCCGTCGACGCTCGTCGAATCCCCCCTTGCGCCCCGAATTGTTAAATCGGGGACGTTGTCATGATGCAACGCATCAGGGCTCAACTTACCTGAGACGTTGCGCCTGCCTAAAAAATTGCTGCATTGCACTAGCTTTTTACTAGGGGAAACCCTTATAATCGCATCTAAGGGAAAACCCTAGCAAATGCATCACTAACCGGGAGTCGCCATGAGCTACATCTTTGCAATGTTCCAAAAGGTCAGCGACCTCTTTGCGTCGCCCCATCTGCCGCTGGATTCGGACTACTCGTACGAAGCGCGCAGCCGCGAAGCAGAACGTAAGCGCCGCGCGCAAGCCACGCTGTTCGGCATCAAGCTGACCGACTAAAGCCTGCCTCACCGTCCCGAGCGCAATGCATCGGGGGGCGCGCACTTCGGGTGCGCATATCTATTGAAGCCGCGATTCGCACACACGCGAATCGCGGCTTTTATTTTTGAACTGCGGACGTCACCTCAAACCTCGCAATTCTTACAACTAACTAACATCGGTGATGCAACGCGCTTGCGCAAATATTTCGCGGCCGAAATGAATGTAACGGCGCCTTCTCTCCGGTTCGCGGTGCCATGCCGCCGGCTGCCGCCGTGAGGCTCGGAGAACGGGGCTCGAAAGCAAAAACGGGACTTCCTCATCCGTCCCCATCTATGAAATTCTCGCTTACAAGTGCTCACGTCTTCACGAGATTCGGGCCGCTAAAGTGGCTCTCAAGCGTACGGCGTCTGGTTCGGGTCTCCGGCGAATCGAATGAATCGAATCGTGAAACCCGCGTGAAACCTGAACGACCGCGGACGCTGGCCTGGAATAAAACTTTGATGAGAGGTTCACTATGAAAACCTTTAGCAAGGCATCGCGCTCGGTTATCGCAACTCTGCTCGCTGGCGGCGCACTGCTCGCTGCCGGCAGCGCATTCGCCCAGGAACGGGTCGTCATCCAGAATGGCCCGGCGCCGGTCGTGTACGGTCAGCCGCACATGATGCCGGTGGGCTTGTCGATCAGCATCGGCTGGCATGGCGATCGTTACTGGGATGGCCATCGCTACTGGGAGCATGACGAGTGGATGCGCCATCATCCGCACGACTACGATCCGCGCCATCACGACGACCATCGTCCGCCCCCGCATCGTTATTAATGCGGGCATGACGGCGCCGCGCGCAGCGGCGTGAGTCCACGAAGCCGGTCTTTCCCTCGCGGGAAGACCGGCTTCGTCGCGTCTGGAGAGGCGAGTCCGCATATGCGCGTCTCGACGTGCTATCGCGGCGCGCTGCGCTATGCTTTGAAGCTTTCATCGATGGCAACGGGAGCGCGCGTGAACAAGGCAATGCAGGACGTGGCGGTGGGCGTGGTAGGCACGGGGCTGATGGGCGTCGGCATTGCGACGCAAGCCGCCTTGCATGGGTACCGGACGATCGTCCACGACGTCGACCCGGCGCGGCTCGCCAGCGTCGCGCCGAAAGCGGAAGCCGTGCTCGACGAGCTGATCGACGCGGGCCGCATCGATCACGCGGCGAAACACGCGGCGCTTGCGCGCATCGAAACGCACGCGCAACTCGATGCGATCGCGTCGGCGCAATTCGTGATCGAGGCGATTCCCGAAGTGCTCGAACTCAAGCATCGTCTCTATGCGACGCTGACCGGCCTGCTCGCCGACGACGCGATTCTCGCGAGCAACACGAGTGGCTTCCCGCCCGATCAGCTTGCCACGCCGCTGCGCGCGAAAGAGCGCTTCGTGATCGCGCATTTCTGGAACCCGCCGCATATGATCCCGCTCGTCGAAGTCGTGCCCGGCAGCGCGACCGCGCCGGAAGTCACGCAGCGGACCGCCGAGCTGATGTCCGCGATCGGCATGGAGCCGGTCGTGCTCGCGAAGGCGATTCCGGGGTTCGTCGGCAACCGGCTGCAGTTCGCGGTGCTGCGCGAGGCGTTGAACATCGTGCGTTCGGGCGCGGCGACGCCCGAAGTGGTCGACACGGTGATGAAGGCGTCGCTCGGACGCCGCTGGGGAATCGTCGGACCGTTCGAGAGCGCGGATATGGGCGGGCTCGACACGTTCGTCGACATCGCCACGCATCTGATGCCGCAACTCGCGAAGGACGAAGACGTGCTGGACCTGCTGCGCGCGCAGGTCGACGCGGGGCGGGTCGGCGTGCGCAGCGGCGCGGGCTTCCACGAATGGGACGACGCGCATCTCGCGCGCGTCAGGGAAGGGCGCAAGCGTGTGATCGGGCGCGGCTAGTGCGGTATAAATAGTCTCGACCCGGTTCTTTCGCCGCGTTTTTTTGCTGCTTTTTCGTCATCACCCGTCACACGCCAATCCAACGCCACGTCATGTCTCATTACTTCTACGACCCCGCCGCCGGTCACGGTCTGCCGCACGATCCATTCAAGGCGATCGTCGCGCCGCGGCTGATCGGCTGGATTTCGTCGCGCGACGCCGGGGGCACGCTCAATCTCGCGCCGTACAGTTTCTTCGGCGCGTTCGCGACGTTTCCGCCGATCATCGGTTTTTCGAGCGAGGGCCGCAAGGACAGCCTCGCCAATATCGAGGCGACCGGCGAATTCGTCTGGAATCTCGCGACCCGGCCGCTCGCCGAGCAGATGAACCGCTCGTCGGCGCCGGTCGCGCCGCATGTCGACGAATTCGAGCTGGCTGGACTCACTCCGGCGCCGGGCCGCAACGTCGCGGTGCCGCACGTCGCCGAGTCGCCAGCCGCGCTCGAATGCAAGCTGCTGCAGATCGTGCGGCTGCATGATGTCGACGGCAAGCCGATGGATAACTATCTGTCGCTCGGCCAGGTGGTCGGCGTGCATATCGACGACGCGTATCTGAAGGACGGCCTGTTCGACACCCATGCCGCGCAGCCGATCATGCGCGCCGGCTATCGCGCCGACTATGCGCAGATCGGCGAGATGTTCCAGATGATCCGGCCGACGGCCTGACCTCCCGTCGCGCGGGAAACAGCAACTCGTGGCCGCGCACGCATGCGCGGCGACCGACGTATCACGGCCACGCAACACCACCGCGAAACATCACCGCGAAGCGCACCGCTCCCGCCACTCCTTTGGCGCGCTTGATGCTTGCAACCGACGCTCCACCTCGTCGTTTTTCAACTGCTGGCCCACCTCCTGGAGCGCAATCATGCTCACCGCCTTCGCCACGCAATTCAGCCATGTCCGTCCGCAAGACACGTCCTACGTGGATCACGGTCTGCGTGACTTTTTCCTTTACCGCGATCTGGGCATCGCGCAGGCGACCGGCGGCAAGGTGCTCGCGCAACTCGTGAAGGCGAATCACGCACCAGAGCAAGGTACCGGCTGGCACCGCCATGAGGCCGATTTCCACATCGTGATCATGCTGAAGGGCTGGGCGCGCTTCATGTACGGCGACAAGGAGACGCTCGTCGCCGCCGGCGATTGCGTGCATCAGGCGCCGGGCATCGTCCACTATCTGTTCGATTACTCGGAAGACATGGAATATCTCGAGATCGTGTCGCCGGCCGATTTCCGGTCGATCGACGTCGAAGGTCCCTGCGCGGTGCCGGCTCCCACGCCGTGGCAGGGCGCGACGGCCTGACGTCACGGTGCGGGGCAGGCGGCGATTCGATCCGTGCTTGCGCGCATGTGCCCATACGTCGAATCGGCGTGAAAGCGCTCGATGAGGAATGCGCCTAGTGCGCCAGGGGCGGCTGCGCCGCGCTGTCGCCGTTGTCCTCCGTGCCCCGGGCCGTACCCGAGTCCGCATCCGCATGGCGTGCTGAATGAACGCCATTCGAGCCAACCGCGGGCCGTGGCTCCACTTCCACCTCGACTACGGCCGCCGCAACCGGCGCGGCCGCTGCGATTTCGGCGGCCATCGCGGCCGGCATCGGCTGGATCGGACGCGCCCGCGAACTCACAAGCACCGCGCGCGGCTCGTTGTCGTAAATCATCGCCCGCACGCGCGGATAGATATGCCGCTCCCAGCGTCCTCCGCTGAACACGCCGTAATGTCCGACGCCCGTCTGCACATGATGTGTCTTCAGATACGGGCGCAAGCGCTCGCACATATCCTGCGCGGCGAGCGTCTGACCGACCGCGCAGATATCGTCCCGTTCGCCTTCCACGGTGAGCAACGCGGTCCGGCGGATCTTCGACGGGTCCACGAGACGCCCTTCCACTTCAAGCGCGCGCAAAGGCAGCGCGTGCTGCTGAAAAACCGTGTCGACGGTTTCCAGATAGAAGTCCGCCGTCAGGTCCATCGTCGCGAAGTACTCTTCGTAAAACGTACGGATCGCGTCGGCTTTCCGCGGATCGCCCTTCGCGCGTTCGTAATGCATCGTCTCGAACGAATCGGCATGGCGGTCGGGATTCATCGACATGAATGCCGCCAGTTGCATGAAACCCGGATACACGCGACGCTGCGCGCCGGCGAAGCCGAACGGCACCGCGCTGATCAGGTTCTGCTCGAACCATTCGATCGGCTTGCTCTTGGCCAGCTCGTTGACGCGCGTCGGATTGATGCGCGTATCGATCGGGCCGGCCATCAGCGTCATGCTGGCCGGTTGCGCGGGATGGTCGTCGGCGGCCATTAAGGCGACGGCGGCCAGTGCCGCGACGGTCGGCTGGCAGACCGCGAGCAGATGCGTGCCGGGCCCGATCTTGCCGGTGAAGTCGATGAGATGCCGCACGAACTCGTCGAAGCCGAAGCGGCCTTCGCTGAGCGGCACGTCGCGCGAATTGTGCCAGTCGGTGATGTAGACGTCGTGTTCGGCAAGCATCGTGCGCACGGTTCCGCGCAGCAAGGTCGCGAAGTGGCCGGACATCGGCGCGACAATCAGCACGCGCGGTTGCGGCGTCGCCGGCGCGATGTCCTTGCGGAAATGCAGCAGCGAGCAGAATGGCGTGCGCGCGGCGATTTCTTCGACTACCGCGACCGGCTCGCCTTCCGTGACCACGCTGTCGATGCCGAACGGCGGCCGCGTGGAAGTAAGCCCGCCGAGCACGAGCAGTTCGCAGGCGGCACGTATCGAGCGTCCCTGCGGGGTAGCGTCGAATTCAGGCCACGCGTCGAGCGAACGGCTCATCAGCGCCGCGCCGTGCCGAAGCGGCAGCAGCATATCGGCCAAAGTCTGATAAGCGGGATATGCGAACGGGTTCATGACCTTCGCAACCATGCACCAGAAAGAAAGGAGCCCCGATAGAGGCAAGTGATGTGCCAACGCTGGCGGGCACTGGCGGTGCGAGCATGCATTGGCATGGCACTTGCGCGCGTCTGCGAAAGGGGCCGGCATTGCCGCGCTTTGGTGCGCCGATGCACGGCGGCGTGCATGGCCGCCGGCAAGCTCGGGGCGCGTGCCCGATCTGGAGGACAAACGTATGGCGAACACCACGCTCACTATCAGCAGCAGGAATTATTCGTCATGGTCGCTGCGCGGCTGGTTGCTGACGAAGTTCAGCGGCTTGCCGTTCGAGGAGATCGTCGTGCCGCTCGACGATCCCGCCACGCGCGCGGAACTGCTGCTGCTGTCGCCGTCGATTCTCGTGCCGTGCCTGATGCACGACGGCGTGGAGGTCTGGGACACGCTGGCGATCGCCGAATACCTGAACGAACTCAAACCGGAAGCGGCGCTGTTGCCGCGGGAGGTTCGCGCGCGGGCGCATTGCCGCTCGATCTGCGGCGAGATGCATTCGGGGTTTGCGTCGTTGCGCTCGGCGTTGCCGATGAACCTGAAGGCGCACTTTCCCGGCTTCAAGGTGTGGGCGCGCGCGCAGTCCGATATCGAGCGGATCGTGACGATCTGGAGCCAATGTCTGAGGCAGTACGGCGGCCCGTTCCTGTTCGGCGAGCGCACCGCGGCGGACGCGATGTACGCGCCCGTGGTCACGCGTTTCGCTACCTATGACGTGAAACTCGATCCGGAGATCGTCGCCTACGCGCAGCGGATCATGGCGTTGCCGGAAATGCAGCAGTGGATCGCCGCGGCACAGCAGGAAGTGGAAGAGATCGACGAACTGGACGTTGAATTCTGAAATCTTTTTCTTACGGCGCCGTTCGCGGCGCTGGGCGGCGCGCCTAGCCCGTCTGATCGGTCGCCTGGCTAGGCGTGCCGCGCCACGTGCGCAGCAGCAGCGCGTTCGTGACGACGCTGACACTCGAAAATGCCATCGCCGCGCCCGCGAGCATCGGGTTCAGCAGGCCGAACGCGGCGAGCGGAACGCCGATCAGGTTGTAGACGAACGCCCAGAACAGGTTCTGCTGGATCTTGCGCCAGGTCCTGCGCGAGATGTCGATCGCATCGGCGACGAGTGCCGGGTCGCCGCGCATCAGCGTGACGCCGGCCGCGTGCATCGCGACGTCGGTGCCGGTCGCCATCGCGATGCCGATGTCGGCGGCGGCGAGCGCGGGCGCATCGTTGATGCCGTCGCCGGCCATCGCGACGATGCCGGCGTGGCGGATCTTCAGGTCGCGGATCACGCGGGCCTTGTCGTCGGGCAGCACCTCGGCATGGAATTCGCCGATGCCGAGCGCCTGCGCGACGCTCGCCGCGCTGCCGCGGTTGTCGCCGGTAACGAGCACGCTGCGAATGCCCATCCGGGTAAGCCGCTCGACCGCCGGGCGCGCGGTGGGCTTGACGGTGTCGCCGAACGCAATCAGCGCGAGCGCTTCCGGTGCCTGCGGAGCGCGCGCCATCAGCCACGAGACCGTATTGCCGGCTGCTTCGAGTTCCCGGGCGCGCGCCGCGAGCGCGGGCGGCAGCGCAATGCCGAGTTCATGCAGCCAGCGGGTGCTGCCGAGCGCGAGCGTGCGGCCGTCGATGTCGGCTTCGACGCCTCGGCCGGCGATTGCACGAGAGGCGGTGGCGTGGAGGGCCTGGGTTCGCGCAAGCGTGGCTGCCGCGATGGTGTTTGTTTCGCTTTGGGCGCCGTCGGCACGGTCCGCCGCCGCCCGCTCCGCCTCATACGCGCTGACCACCGCCCGCGCCAACGGATGCTCGCTATGCCGCTGCACCGCGGCGGCGAGCGCAAGCGCGTCGTCCCGGCTCATGCCGCCGACCGGCTCGAATGCCGTCACCGATGGTTGACCCAGCGTCAGCGTGCCGGTTTTATCGAACGCGACGATCGATACCCGGTGCGCGATTTCGAGCGCTTCCGCGTCCTTGATCAGCACGCCGTGGCGCGCCGCGACGCCGGTGCCGGCCATGATCGCCGCGGGTGTCGCGAGTCCGAGCGCGCACGGGCAGGCGATCACGAGCACGGCGACCGCGTTCAGGATCGCGGTTTCGCCGCCCGCGCCGGCGATTAGCCAGCCGATCAGCGTGAGCGCGGCGATCGCCAGAATCGCCGGCACGAAGATTTCGCTGACGCGGTCGACGAGCCGCTGGATCGGCGCCTTCTCCGCCTGCGCGCTTTCGACGAGCCGGATGATGCGCGCGAGCGTCGTCTCGGCGCCGATCGCGGTGGTGGTCACCGTCAGCGCGCCTTCGCCGTTGATCGAGCCGGCCGTGACCGTACTGCCAGCCTGCTTCGGCACCGGCAGGCTCTCGCCGGTAATCAGCGATTCGTCGATATGCGTGCGGCCCTCGAGCACCGCGCCGTCGACCGGCACGCGCTCGCCCGGCCGCACGATCACGACGGTGCCGACCCGCACCTGCGCGAGCGGCACGTCGCGCTCGCCCGCGCCGTCGCGGATGCGCGCGCGCTCGGGGCGCAGCGCGTTGAGCGCGCGGATCGCGTCGGTGGTCTGGCGCTTCGCGCGCGCCTCGAGCCATTTGCCGAAGCGCACCAGCGTAATTACGACCGCCGACGCCTCGAAGTACAGATGCATCGTGTCGCCCGGATGCATCGCGAGTTCGTAGACGCTGATTCCGTACGCCGCCGACGTGCCGAGCGCGACCAGCAGGTCCATGTTGCCCGCGCCGGCGCGCACGGCCCGGTAGGCCGCGCGGTAGAAGCGCGCGCCGAACGCGAACTGCACGATCGACGCGAGCACGAATTGCAGCCACGGCGGCAGCATCGCGTGGATGCCGAACCATTCGCCGACCATCGGCGCGACGAGCGGCAGTGTCAGCAGCGCGGCGGCGACGACGGCGACGAGTTCGCGGCGAGCCTGGGTTTGCTTGCGCTCGGCGGGGGTGATGGAGGGCGTGTCGCCGGCAGTGGCGGCGGCGCTCGTGTCGAGCGTGCCTGGGATGGCTGGCGGCGCGATCAGCGTGGCTTCGTAGCCCGCTTTCCGGACGGCGGCGATCAGCGCATCCGCGTCGGCGGATGCACCGGCTGGATGGACGGTAGCGGTTTCGGTCGCGAGATTGACCGACGCACGCGCGACGCCCGGCACTTTCGACAGCGCTTTTTCGACGCGCGTCGCGCACGATGCGCAGGTCATGCCGCCGATGGCGAGTTCGGTGGTGGTGTGTGCTGTGGCGGCAGGTGCTTCGGCTTGCGCCGCGCCATCGGCAGAGCCTGCGAACGTGGCTTCGTATCCCGCCTTGCGCACCGCATCGGCAAGCTGGCCGGGTTCGACCGATGTGTCGCTCTCGATATGGGCGCGCTCGGTCGCGAGATTGACCGACGCACGCACGACGCCAGGCACCTTCGACAGTGCTTTTTCGACACGTGTGACGCACGACGCGCAAGTCATCCCGTCGATATCGAGTTCGACGACGCGCGTGGGCGAGGAAGAAGTGGCAGCGTCGGCGGGGCGCTGCGGATTGGCAAGTCCGGTCATGGCAGGCGAGGTTCCTGGCGGCATTGGGCCGCATCGTGAATCCAGTATTGACCTTCCCATGATGGGAAGGTCAAGGACGGATTGCGCGGTATCAGAAGCGCCCCAATACGCAAACGTCGAACCCCGGCTCAGGATTCAAAATTCAAAACGCCGGCGGCGCATCCAGCATCGCCTGCCCGACAGCCTTCTGCTGATTCCCATCGCGCGCGAGCAGCGTTTCGGCCGCGCCGCGCCGGTCCTCGGCCGCCTTGTTCTGCCCGAGCTTCCATTTACCGACGAGCCGCGTCACCTCGATCTCGATACCGACGATTGCGCCGAGCATCTGCGAAATGAAGTCGGCCGGCGCGTCGCCCATCTTCCAGGGCACCGGCTCGCCGGCTTCCATCTTGCGCGTCAGTCGCGCGACGAGGCCGCGCACGAACGATTCGTCGTCGCGCACCACAATCCTGCCATGCGCATGCACGACCATATAGTTGTACGTCGGCACCTGCTTGTGCGTTTCGTGTTTGCTCGGATACCAGGTCGGCGAAATATAGGCGGCCGGCCCCTGGAAGATCACGAGCGCGTCCGGATGCGTGGCGGCTTCCTGCCAGACCGGATTGGCGCGGGCGACGTGCGCGCGCAGCACCAGGCGCGACGATTGCTCACCGGTGGCTGCCGCTTCGCCCGCCGTGGAGACTAGCTGCGCTTCGAACGGCAAATGATTCGCGTCGAGCCCGTTCGGGCCGTTCGTAATCAGCGCGCCGAACGGCTGCTCGGCGATCAGGCGGTGAAGAACCTCTGGACGGTTCTCTTCGAAATAGGTGGGCATGTACATTGAAGCGCTCCCGATACGGTCGGCGAAAGAGTGTGGGCGAATTGAAAAGAATCGCTTTTTTGAACGACGGCGTACTCGCGCGCGAGCCGTCGATGCGGACACGGCAAGCGTGCCGTTTATCGCGTCCATGCATTGCGTGCGCGTTAGCAGGCGTAATTCCCCGCTTTGTGCTTGCCTGGTTAGCAAGGATACGATACAACGCGAAGTTGTCGGAATCGCAATCCGTGGATCGGCTGCGCAAGGCTTCGGGAGGCCGCGCATTGTCCTGGCGCTGCGCACCGGCATCTCCCATAGGACCGCACGTTCCGCACGCTGAAGAATGATAAAAAATCGCCGAGAGCTGTTTTCGCTTCACTGGACCTGCGCATCGTTCGCAGGCCTCGCATTTCTGGCCGGCTGCGCGTCGGCCCCATCCGCGACACAACAAAGTACCGGCTGGATCAAGGATGAGGTCGCCGATTCCTACGTATTCGGCTATCCGCTCGTGCTGATGAGCACCGCGCGCGACGCGGCGGTCGGCACCGACCCCGGCCAGGCTCCCTTCAACACGCTGCGTCACGCGCAGGCGCTGCCGCCGATCGGCGCGGCCAATCCGCCGCAGCCGAGCCTCGATACGCTCGACTCGACCGGCTGGCTCGACATCGGCGACGAGCCGGTGATCCTGTCGCTGCCCGATTCGCATGGCCGATACGTCGACGCCCGCGTGCTCGACATGTGGACCAATGTCGTGTGGTCGACCGGCCCGCAGTTCGCGGCGGGCACGGCCGGCGCGAGAGGCCTGCGCGCGCAGACGATCGCGTTCGTCGGCCCCGGCTGGAAGGGCGAACTGCCGAAGGGCGCGAAGCGCGTCGATGTGCCGACCCGCAATGCATGGGTGAGCGTGCGCATCCAGTCGAACGGCGCGCGCGATCTGACGGCGGTCCGCAAGCTGCAACGCGCTATCCGGGTTGCGCCGTTGAGCGTCTACGAGGGCGACGCCGCGCCGGCCGTGCCGCCGCGCGGCAATGCTAGCGGCATCGCGGGGGCCAACGGCACGCCGGCCCAGCAGGTGGCCGCGCTCGACGCGAGCGGTTTTTTCAGCCGTCTCGCCGACGCGCTGCCTGACAATCCGCCGACACCGGCCGACCCGCATGCGCTGAAATTCCTCGCGGATCTCGGCGTCACGCCGGGCGATCCGGTGAAGCTGCCGAAAGAGCCCGAAGCACTCGCGGCCGGTCTCGCCGATGGCCGCGAGCGCGTGGCGACACCGCCTTCGAACCTGCTGAGCGCGAACGGCTGGAACTGGTTCGGCGACGGTGTCGGCAACTACGGCCCCGACTATGCGCTGCGCGCGTATGCGGCGAGCACGCAGCCGGGCATCGGGACCCGGGATGACGAAGTACGCGCGGTCGTCACGCAGGACAGCGACGGCAACATGCTGAACGGCGCGAACCGTTACGTGATCCACTTCGCGGCAAACCAGTTGCCGCCGGTGCACGGCTTCTGGTCGATCACCGCGTACACGAAGGATGGCGCGTTGAGCGAAAACGCGCCGGCGCGGCTCGCGGTCGGCGATCGCAATGGCGCGCGCCGCAATCGCGACGGCTCGCTCGACGTGGTGGTGTCGTCGACGCGCAGCCGGACCGGTAACTGGCTGCCGGCGCCACGCGCCGATATGCAACTGGTGCTGCGCCTGTATGCGCCGAAGCCGCAGGCCACCGACGGCAGCTGGCAGCCGCCGCCGGTCGTGCGGCAGTAAGGCAGTAGGGGGACCTTTGCCATGCGGCGCGTCGATAAACAGCGCGCCGTTAACAAACGCTAACAAAAAAAGCCGGCGAAACGCATCGGCGAAGCGCGTCAGCGAGATCACAGCGACGCGCGTCCGATGCCTCGATCCGACGCCTGTTCGTCGTCGCGCGCCACGGGTAGGGGCCGCCAGAAATGTCCTCGGCAAGCAGCGCGAATCGTCAAGCCGCGCCTGACATTCCTGTCTCGTAACGGATTCACGACTTATACTGCCGCTTGCAGGATTTGTGTTTTTCGCGGCGGGCTTGCCGCCGCACTCATCCAGATCGAGCATGGCAAGCCTCAATAAAGCATCGTTAGCCTCCTCCATGCAGACCGTGCGCGCCGCCGCGCAGTCGCGCCGCACGCGTCGTGTCCTCATAGGCCTGCTGATCTTCGTCGTCGTGTTCGGCCTGCTCGGCTTTTTCGCGGCGCCGCCACTAATTCGCCACATCGCGAGCCAGCAGCTCAGCAAGCAGCTCGACCGGCCGGCATCGATCGGCCGTATCGCGCTCAATCCCTATACGCTGAGATTCGAAGCCGATAACGTGCATATCGGCGAGCGCGGCGGCGCGGGTGACTTCGTCGATATTTCGCGGCTCATCGTCAAGCCGTCGTGGAGTTCGCTGTTTCGCGGCGCGCCGATCGTCGATGAAGTACAGGTCGATTCGCCGCGCTTTCATATCGTTCGTTACGACGCGCAGCGCTTCAATTTCACCGACCTGATCGAGAAGTTCGCGAACCAGCCCGCGAAACCCAACAGCAAGCCGACACAGTTTTCCGTTTCCAATATTCGCGTCGAAAACGGCCAGATCACGTTCGACGACCGGCTGCTCGGCACGAGCCACGTGATCGATCAATGGAAGCTCGGCATTCCGTTCATCGCGACACTGCCTTCGAAAACCGATATCTTCGTCGAGCCGCTGCTGCGCGCGCGTATCGACGGCAACAGCCAGCTTGCGATCGACGGCAAGACCAAGCCGTTCTCGGCGTCGCGCGAATCCGAAGTGTCGCTGCGCTTCGACGCGCTCGACGTGCCGAAGCTGATCTCCTATGTGCCGACGAAGCTGCCGGTGATCGTGCAGTCGGGCAAGCTGTCGACCGACCTGGAGCTCAACTTCGCGATGGCAAACGATACGCCGTCGCTGCGCGTCGCGGGCACCGTCGATATGGACGACGTCGACGTGCGGGATCAGGGCAAGGCGCCGTTCTTCGCGGCGCGCGCGGTGCACGTGGCGGCGGCGTCACTCGAGCCGCTGAAGAGCGTCTATCACTTCGACGATATCCGCATCGACGCGCCGAGCGCGAACCTCGCGCGCGACAAGGACGGTGTGCTCAGTGTCGAGAAAATGTTCGCACCGGCGCCCGCCGGCTCGGCCGCGCCTGACAAGGCTTCGGCGCCGACCACCGCGGCGGCGAGCACACCGGCCGCGGCATCGGGCGCGAAAGCCGAATCCGGGGCCAACGCCCAAACCGCCGCGGCGGAAAAAGCCGCGCCGCCCTTCGACCTCGCGATCAAACGTTTCACGCTCAACGACGGCACGGTGAACGTACACGACGAAGCCGCGTCGCGTCCGGTCGACGTCGGTCTGCAAAACCTCGCGGTCACGCTGACCGGTTTCTCGACGCTCGCGGCGGCGCCCGCGCACTACACGCTGAACACGAGGCTCAAGGACGACGGCGGTTCGCTCGCCGCCGACGGCACCGTCGGCCTCGCGGCGAAGACCGCGAGCGCGAAGCTCGACCTGAAATCGCTGAAGTTGCCGCAATTGCAGCCTTATCTCGACACCGCGACGTCCGCGCAGGTAGTCGACGGCGCGCTGTCCGCGACGACGAATCTCGACGCGAACTGGTCGAAGTCACCGGCGGCGGTGACGGTCGCGGATACGCAGCTCGGTTTGCAGTCGCTGAAGCTCGCGGCGCGCGGCGAGAAAGCGCCGGTGATTTCGCTCGCGCAGGGTAACGTCGTGGTCAAGCAGGTGGACGTGGCGGCGCGCACGGCCGACGTGACGAGCGTCGACGCCACCGGCCTCGCGGTCGATGCGCAGCGCCTGAAGGACGGCAGCATCAATCTGAGCTCGCTTGCAGGCAAGCATCAGGAGGCGCAGCAGCGCACCGCGATCCACGCGGCGAAGCAGGCGCAGGCCGAGGGCCCCGCCTGGCACTACAAGATCGGCGAACTGACGCTGAAGGACGCGACCGCCAATTTCACCGACAACACGACGCCGCAGCCGGTCAAGCTCAGCATCGCGCCGCTGCAACTGAAGGTGCAGCAGATCAGCGACGACCTGAGCCGTCCGTTGCCGGTCGATCTGCAAGCCACGCTGAACAGGAAAGGCACGCTGGCCGTGAAGGGCGACGTCACCGCGACGCCGCTGAAACTGGCCGTCAAGATCAACGCGAACCGGCTCGACGCGGCGGCTTTCGAGCCGTACTTCGGCAGCAAGCTGAACGCGGCGATCGCGAGCGCGCTGCTCAACGCGAACGGCGATCTCGCGGTGACGCAGGCGAAGTCGCTGAAGGCGAACTATCACGGCGACATGGCGCTCGTCGACGTGCGCATGATCGACAAGGCGACCTCGGACCCGTTCGCGGGCTGGGGTTCGCTCGCGCTGTCGAACCTGAAGGCCGACTATGACGAACACGGCACCGTGGTCGATGCGGGCCGCGTCACGTTCTCGAAGTTCTATGGGCGCGTGCTGCTCGACGCACAAGGCAAGCTCAATCTGAAGGACGTGGTCGCGCATGAAAGCGGCGAGGCGCAGTCGCTCACGCGCGACAAGAGCGGCGCCAGGCCGATACCGCTGACGCCGCAGGCGGTGTCGGAAGCGGTTGCCGCGTCCGCGCCGGTGGCCGCATCGGCCGCGCCGGGCAAGCCTGCCACTGCCGCACCCGCGACCGTGACCGCCGCGACGCCGCCGCAAAACCCGGTCAAGCTGCATTTCGGGCAACTGGTGTTGCAGCAGGGCCGCGTTACTTACACGGACAACTTCATCAAGCCGAATTACACGGCGAATCTCGTCGACATTAAGGGCACCGTCGGCGCGTTCGGCACGGAATCGACGACGCCCGCGCCGGTCGACGTCGCCGCGAAGCTCGCCGCCAACGGTCCGTTGACGATTCGCGGCACCGTCAATCCGCTGATCGCGAAACCGGCGCTCGATCTGACCGCGACCGCGCACGACATCGAGTTGACCAATCTCACGCCGTATTCGGCGAAATACGCGGGCTATCCGATCACGAAGGGCAAGCTCAACGTCGATCTGCATTACAAGCTCGAAAACGATCAACTGAACGCGAACAACCATCTGTTCATCGATCAGCTCACGTTCGGCGATCACGTCGACAACGACACGGCGACCAAGCTGCCGGTGCGTTTCGCGATCTCGCTGCTGAAGAACTCGCGCGGCGAAATCGACGTGAACCTGCCGGTGTCGGGCTCGCTGTCGAACCCTGAGTTCAGCATCGGCGGTCTGATCTGGCATGCGGTGCTCAATCTGCTCGAGAAAGCGGTGACCGCGCCGTTCTCGCTGATCGCGAACGCGTTCGGCGGCAACGGCGAGGAACTCGGCTACGTCGAGTTCGAGCCGGGTTCGGCGCAGCTCACCGATGCCGACAAGCAGAAGCTCGATACGATCGTGAAGGCGCTCGCGGACAAGCCGTCAATCCGCATGGACCTGATCGGCCGCGTCGATCCGAAGATCGACGAACCGGCACTCCGTACGCGCTACGTCGACCGGCTGGTCAAGCAGCAGAAGATCAAGGACGTGGTGGGCAACGGTGAGAGCGTCGACCTGTCCACCGTGACCGTCGACCAGAAGGATTACGACAAGTATCTGATCAAGGCCTACAAGTCGGCCGACTTCAAGAAGCCGCGCAATTTCATCGGCATGACCAAGACACTGCCCGACGACGACATGAAGGGCGCGCTCGAGGCCAACGCGCCGATCGACGACGCGAGCCTGCGGCAGCTCGCGCAGCAGCGCGCGCAAAGCGTGCAGCAGTATCTGGAGGGCAAGATCGACAGCAGCCGCGTATTCATCGTCGCGCCGAAGCTGAATGCCGACGGCATCAAGGACAAGGGCGCGACCACACGGGTGGATTTTGGGCTGAAATGAGCGGGACGCGGTGAGTCTCTATGCCGCCGCCCGTTTCAGCGCGGTCCGCTCGATCACCCGCGCGAGCGTATCGAATGCCGGGCCGATCTTCCCGTTCGGCACGCACGCGTAACCCAGTAACAGCCCGCGCCGCGGCTGCGCCGCGTTGCTGTAGTAGCTCGTGAGCGGCCGCACGATCACGCCCGCGTCATAGGCGGCGGCCGTTACCGCGTGATCGTCCGAATAATCGGGCAGGCCGAGCACGAAGTGCAGGCCTGCTTCGTCGCCCATCACCGGCAGTTCGTTGCCGAAGCGTGCGGTGATCGCATCGATCAGAATTTGCCGCCGCTCGCCGTATAGCGCGCGCATGCGGCGCACGTGCGATGTCAAATGGCCATCCATGATGAAGTCGGTCATCACCGCCTGCTGCATCAGTTGACCCTCGCGGTACAGCTCCGCGACGCCCGTCCTGAACATATCGACCAGATGCGCCGGCGCGATCATATAGCCGATCCGCAGGCCCGGAAACAGCATCTTGCCGAGACTGCCGACGTAGATCACGCGGCCGGCTTCGTCGAGTCCCTGCAGCGACGCGAGCGGACGGCTGCCGTAGCGGAATTCGCTGTCGTAGTCGTCCTCGATGATCCACACATTGTGCTGGCGCGCGTATTCGAGCAGCGTGCGGCGGCGCGCGAGGCTCATCACCATGCCGAGCGGATACTGGTGCGACGGCGTGACGAGCGCGAGCCGCGGCGGCTGTTGCAGATCCTCGTCGCGCGGATCGAGGCCTTCACCGTCGACCGGCACCGGCGCGAGCGCCACGCCCGACGATTGCAGCACGCTGCGCCAGCCCCAGTAGCACGGTTCCTCGACCCACGCGCGATCGCCGATGTCGGTCAGGAGGCGCACCGCGAGATCGATCGACTGATGAATACCGGTCGTGATGATGACCTGGTCCGGCGTGCAGTTCACCGAGCGCGCGACGCGCAGGTAATCCGACAGCGCGCGCCGCAGCGGCCGGTAGCCACCGCCGGGCGCATAGGTCAGCAGGTCGGGATTGGCTTCCTTCCACAGCCGCGCCTGCAGACGGCTCCACGTGCGCGCCGGAAACTCCGAGACGTCGGGCACGCCCGGCATGAACGCACCCCATTGCTTCGCCGACACGCCCGCCTGATCGACCAGACGGCGCCCGCGCGCGGACAGGTCGCCGCGATCGGGCCGTGGCGGCTGCGGGTTATCACCGACGGACGGGTCTGCCGGATCCGGGGCCACCGCCGTGGGCTTGTTGCGCCGGTTTACCGCGGCCGTGTCCGGCTGCGTGTCGGCGACATAGGTGCCGCTGCCGGTGGTCGAGATCACGTAACCTTCGGCGGTCAACTGGTCGTAGACGTGCAGCACCGTGTTGCGCGCGATGCCGAGGTCCTCGGCGAGGGTGCGCGAACTCGGCAGCTTGGTGCCGGGCGGCAGCCGGCCGGTCAGAATGGCCTGCTGCGTGAGCCGCAGCGTCTGCCGGTAGATCGGTTCGGCGGCGCCGCGATCGAGTCGCGCGGCGAGCCAGTCCGACAGGATCACAGTATCCAAGTGGTTCTATCCGGAATAATGAAATGGTTCCATATTGTAGAACCGTAACGGTCTATAGTGACCCACGCGATGGATGTCATTTCGCCCGCTGGAGTCGTTGGACAGAGGAGACGAGGCTATGAAAACCGATGACGTGATCGTCAGCTTTCGAGGTGTGCGCAAGACCTACGACGGCGAAACGCTGGTCGTCAAGCAACTCGATCTGGATATCTATCAGGGCGAATTCCTGACGCTGCTCGGGCCGTCCGGCTCGGGCAAGACCACCTGCCTGATGATGCTGGCGGGTTTCGAATTTCCGACCGGCGGCGAGATCTGGCTCGACGGTCAGTTGCTCAACAACGTGCCGCCGCACAAGCGCAACATCGGCATGGTGTTCCAGAACTATGCGCTGTTCCCGCATCTGACGGTCGAGCAGAATGTCGCGTATCCATTGACCGTGCGCAAGCTTCCCGCCGATGAACGCGCGCGGCGCGTGCACAACGCGCTGAAAATGGTGCGTATGGAGAGCTTCGCGAAGCGCTACCCGGCGCAACTTTCCGGCGGCCAGCAGCAGCGCATCGCGCTTGCGCGGGCACTCGTGTTCGAGCCGAAGCTCGTGCTGATGGACGAACCGCTCGGCGCGCTGGACAAACAACTGCGCGAGCACATGCAGTACGAACTCAAATCGCTGCACGAAAAGCTCGGCGTCACCTTCGTCTACGTCACGCATGACCAGGGCGAGGCGCTGACGATGTCCGACCGCGTCGCGGTATTCGACAAGGGCATCGTGCAGCAGCTCGATACCGTCGACCGTCTCTACGAATCGCCGTGCAACGAGTTCGTCGCGAACTTCATCGGCGACAGCAACCGGCTGCGCGGCACGATCGCGAATGTCGACGGCGAATACTGCGAATTCCATCTGAGCGACGGCACGCGCCTGACGGGCCGCAATATCGGCGGCGCGCGGGCGGGCTCGCCGGCGGTCGCGTGCATCCGGCCCGAGCGCATGAAGCTCGCGAACGGCGTCGCGCGGCCCGGCGCCAATGCGCTTGCCGGCGAGGCGCGCGGGCTCATCTATTTCGGCGACCACGTGCGCATGCGCTGCGGCGTGCCGCAACAGGACGAGTGCTTCGTCAAGGTGCCGCTCGGCACCGATACGCTCGACACCTTTGCGCCCGGCGCGCCGGTCGCGCTCGAGTTTGCGCCCGAGCATCTGCGGGTGTTCGCAGGGGCCTGAGGCAGGCAGGGCCGCGAAGCGCCGTACGCGCGAGGCGTCGGCGCGGGAGTTCAGCGGCATAACAAAGCCGGCGGCGGGCGGCGCGTCACCCACCGCAGCGTGTCCGGCACGACGTACATCAAGTACATCACGCACATCACCAAAGGAGAGCCACACCATGAACAGGATCGGGAAATCGCGCTGCGCCATCGCCGTCGGTGCTGTCACGCTCGCGCTGGGCGCCGCGCAGGTTAACGCGACGGAGATAACGGTCGTCAATTTCGGCGGCGCGAACGGCGACGCGCAAAAGGTTGCCTTCAACCAGCCGTTCGAAGCGGCCACCGGCAACAAGGTGACGGCCGTCGAATACAACGGCGAGCAGGCCAAGGTGAAGGCGATGGTCGAGGCGAAGCACGTGAACTGGGACGTGGTGGAAGTCGAGTCGGGCGACATCGGCCGCGGCTGCGACGAAGGGCTGTACGAGAAACTGGACTGGTCGAAGATCGCCAAGAAGTCGGATCTGATTCCGGACGCGCCGCAAACCTGCGGCGTCGGCTTCTTCGTGTGGTCGACCGCGCTCGCGTATAACGGCGACAAGCTGAAAACCGCGCCGACCGGCTGGGCCGATTTCTGGGACACGAAGAAATTCCCCGGCAAGCGCGCGATGCGCAAGGGCGCGCGCTACAACCTCGAATTCGCGTTGATGGCCGATGGCGTGCCGCCGAAGGACGTCTACAAGGTGCTCGCCACCAAGGAAGGCCAGGATCGCGCGTTCAAAAAGCTCGACGAGTTGAAGCCGAACATCCAGTGGTGGGAAGCGGGCGCGCAGCCGCCGCAGTTTCTGGTGGCGGGCGACGTGGTGATGTCGACTGCGTATAACGGCCGGATCGATGCCGCGCAGCGCGAGGGCAAGAATCTGAAGGTCGTGTGGAACGGCAGTATCTACGACCTCGACTATTGGGCGATTCCGAAGGGCTCGCCGAACAAGGCGGTCGCCGAGCAGTACATCGCCTATTCGCTGACGTCGAAGCCGCAACAGGATTACGCGCACCACATCGCGTACGGTCCGGTGAACGTGGCGGCGATCAGGTCGCTCGATTCGAAGACACTCGCGAATCTGCCGAACTCGCCGGCGAACGGCAAGAACGCGGTGCTGCAGAATCTGTCGTTCTGGACGGATCATGGCGATGAACTGGAGCAGCGGTTTGCGTCGTGGGCGTCGAAGTGACGGAGCTTTCGAGCTCGTAGGCTCTTGGTGAGAAGGCGCGGCTTCGCGATGACGCGGGGCCGCGCGGTATCGATGGAGAAACAGGTGTGACTACGATGACGATCGCCGCCGATTCGACGCCTGAATCAGCCAGCCGGCTCAAGCGCGAACTGAAGGCCGCCGAGGCGAAAAAGCGCGCGATGGCCCTGCTGCTGATCGCGCCGCTCGCGATTTTTCTGCTGCTGATTTTCGTCGTGCCGATCGGCGCGCTGCTCACGCGCGCCGCGCAGAATCCCGAGGTCGCGAATGCGCTGCCGCATACGCTGCAGGCACTGAGAGGCTGGGATCGCAGAACGCCGCCGCCCGACGCCGCCTTTGTCGCGCTCGCCACCGACCTTACCGCGATCGCCGATAGCGACGGCATGGGCGCGCTCGCGCGGCGTCTGAACGTCGAGATTCCGGGTTATCGCTCGCTGGTCGCGAAGTCCGCGCGCGCGATGCCGTTCGCCGACGACAACAACCAGCCGCTGCATCTCTCGCCCCACGAAACGCGCGCGAAATTCGTCGAACTCGACGAGCGCTGGAACGACATCGCGTACTGGCAGGCGATCGCGAAAAATTCGGGCACGTTGTCGCCGTTCTATCTGCTCGCCGCGCTCGATCACAAGCAGGACGCATTCGGCAACATCGTGCCGACCGATCCCGAGCAGCAGATCTATCTGAAAGTATTCGGCCGCACGTTCGTGATCGGCGCGGCCGTGACGCTCTTCACGCTGCTGCTCGGCTATCCGCTCGCGTACTGGATTTCGACGCTGTCCGAGCGCCGCGCGAATCTGGTGATGATCCTCGTGCTGATTCCGTTCTGGACCTCGATCCTCGTGCGCGTGGCCGCGTGGATCGTGATTCTGCAAAGCGAGGGGCTCGTGAACAAGGCACTGATCGCGAGCGGCCTGCTGCACGATCCGCTCGCGCTGCTGTTCAACCGCACCGGCGTCTATATCTCGATGACGCATATCCTGCTGCCGTTCATGATCCTGCCGCTCTACAGCGTGATGAAGTCGATTCCGCCCACGTATCAGCGCGCCGCGATCTCGCTCGGCAGCCATCCGTTCGCCGCGTTCTGGCGCGTGTACGTGCCGCAGACTTATCCGGGCGTCGGCGCGGGCGCTCTGCTCGTGTTCATCCTCGCGATCGGCTACTACATCACGCCCGCATTGCTCGGCGGACCCAACGACCAGATGGTCAGCTACTACGTCGCGTACTTCACGAACGTGACGATCAACTGGGGGATGGCATGCGCGCTCGGCGGTCTGCTGCTCGCGGCGACGCTCGTGCTGTACGTGATCTACGGACGCTTCACGCGTTCTTCGCTGAGCCTCGGCTGAAGGGGTGACATGAACCGGACGGAGCAAACCGCGATGAAACTTGCCAGGCCCCTGTTCGCACCGCATACGTCGCTGGTCGAGCGCGTGTGGTATTTCGCGTTGCGCGTGCTCGTGGTGCTGACGCTGCTGTATCTGATCCTGCCCGTGCTCGCGATCGTGCCGCTGTCGTTTTCGTCGAGCACGTTCCTCGTGTATCCGATTCCGGGCTGGTCGCTGCGCTGGTATCAGAACCTCGTCGCGTCCGATGAATGGCGGATGGCCGCGAAAAACAGCTTTATCGTCGCGCCGTCGGCGACGGTGGTCGCGACCGTGCTCGGCACGCTCGCGGCGATCGGACTCACCAAGGCGAACTTTCGCGGCAAGGGTCTGCTGATGGCGGTCCTGATTTCGCCGATGATCGTGCCGGTCGTGGTGGTCGGCGTCGGCATGTATCTGTTTTTCGCGCCGCTCGGTCTCGCGAATACCTATATCGGGCTAATCCTCGCGCATGCATCGCTCGGCGTGCCGTTCGTCGTGACGACAGTGGCGGCCACGCTGCAGGGCTTCAACTACAACCTCGTGCGCGCGAGCTTGTCGCTCGGCGCGAATCCGGTGAAGACGTTTTTCCGCATCACGTTGCCGGTGATCGCGCCGGGGGTGATTTCGGGCGCGCTGTTCGCGTTCGCGACGTCGTTCGATGAAGTCGTCGTTACGCTGTTCCTCGCGGGCGCGGATCAGACCACGCTGCCGCGCCAGATGTTTACCGGCATTCGCGAGAACATCAGCCCGACGATTGCCGCGCTGGCGACGATTCTGATTGTTTTCTCGACGTGTTTGCTGCTGGCGCTCGAGTGGCTGCGGGGGAGGAATGCGGCGCGGGCGGTGAGGGGGTGAAGTAAAAACGCGAGGGTTATTATTACGATTCTTTCGTTCAATTAGAATGTTCCAATCAAATCGCTGACTACTGGTTCCTCGTGTTTCGTAAAGTCGACTATGAAGAAGATTCCGAGAGACGAAGATGCGTGGGTACAAACATTCCGCTGTCTGTGCGGAGTTGCTTTTGGCATGGTGATCATCACGCTCGCGGAACTGCGACGATTTTCATGGTGGTTGCCGCCTTTGTTCTTTGTTCTCGGGATCATCATGGCGGTCCTCTCTGGCATTCGTAAGCGGCGTGTTTGGCACGACAAAGACAACGGTATGCCTGATCTCTGATCTGCTTCCGCGAATATACGCAAGAAGACTTCGGGAGGGCGTTGGGGCTCTCTCTGAAACGGTTACGCACTGCTTCGAGCGAACCGGCAGTGGCTCGACGAAAGATTTTTCGCGCTGGCCACAATATTTGCGTTCCTGAAACGTCTTCAGGCGCATGGAACCGCCACCCACCTCGCACCCGATGACCGACCGAGACAGCGACATCACCGCGACCGTGGCGCGTGAGCGCACAAGGCTCGTCAATTTTATCCGGCGTCGAATACGCGACCCGGACGATGCCGAGGACATCCTGCAGGATGTGTTCCACGAATTTGTGCAGGCTTACCGCCTTCCCGCTCCGATTGAACAGGCGAGCGCGTGGCTTTTTCGTGCCGCGCGCAACCGCATCATCGATCGTTTTCGCAAGAAGAAAGAGCAGCCGCTGACAGATCTGTCCGAGACCGAGGACGACGCCAGCAGTGAGTATCGCCTCGACCTCGCGCTACCGGCGCACGACGCGGGTCCCGAAGCCCTCTATGCTCGCGCTCTATTGCTCGAGGCCTTACAGGATGCGCTCGACGATTTGCCGCCGAATCAACGTGAGGTATTTATCGCGCACGAGCTGGAGGGGCGATCCTTCAAGGCGATGGCGGCGGAAAGTGGTGTCACGCTCAATACGCTGCTCGCGCGCAAACGCTACGCGGTCTTGCATCTGCGCGCCCGACTGCAGGCCATTTATGACGAACTGGGTATTTAGAGGAGTCGACGGATGAATTTTCGAATCAGATGCGCGGGCAAGGCGCTGCTCGTGGTGGTCGCCATAGGCGTGCTCGGTTGGGTGGTCATGACTCTATGGAATTGGGTGATTCCGGCGCTGTTCGTCGGCGCTCATGCGATCGACTTCGCACATGCATTGGGCTTGCTGGTTTTGAGCCGCATTCTGTTTGGCGGATTCCGCGGACACGGCGGCTGGCGCGAACGGCGTCACTGGCGCAAATGGGAAGCGATGACGCCCGAAGAACGGGAGCATTTTCAGACGGCATGGCGATCGGGCCGCGCCCGGCGCAAGGAAGATTGAACATGCGCGAGAAATCAACGGGCGACTGCAAACAGAAGCCGGGCGTGATTGTGCCCGTCGTTGATCTGAAACGTTGCGAAGGCAAGGGCGATTGCCAGGAAGTCTGCCCCGAGAATGTGTTTGAGATCCGGCGCATCGATCAGGTCGATTATGTCGGCCTCGCTTTGATGCATCGCCTCAAGCTGCGCGTGCATGGAATGAAAGTCGCCTACACACCGAACGCGCAAGCCTGCCGGTCGTGCGGTCTTTGCGTGACGGCGTGCCCTGAACGCGCGATCAAGCTCGCCAGAACGGCATAGCGTTTTCATCGGCATTATCGATCTCGTCAAGGAGCGCACATGGCTTCATCGACCACAATTCTTTTGCGGCGGCTTCACGAACAGAGCCAGACAGAAGTGATAGCCCGCGCACGCGCGCAGTTCCAGGGATCGAGCGAGGAGTTTCTGACTCTCGCGGAAGAATACGAAACACTCGCGCCTCGACTGCGTGGACGGTTTCTCGAAACGCTCGGACTATCCAGCGAAGATTTCGAATCCTCGCAAGGTACTCCTTTATCGTTAGCCGTGTCGGCGGAAACGGGAAGGTTTTTGCGCAACATGGTGCTTTCGCACAGACCGGCCCGAATCCTCGAACTCGGTAGTTCCTGCGGCGTATCCACGCTGTATTTCGCCGAAGCCCTGCGCACGTTGGGCAGCGGCACGGTTGTAGCGACTGAACTCGATGCTGTCAAATGCGCGCATCTCCGGGCCCACGTGAGAACGGCGGGCGTGGACGCTTATGTCGACCTGCGAGAAGGCGATGTATTCCAGACCGTTTCCGAACTGGACGGCACTTTCGATATGGTGTTTATCGACGTATGGGCCAATACCTATCTGGATCTATTCAAGCGAATTGAGCGTCTGCTGCGCCCGGGATCTATCGTTCTCGCCGACAACATGTACACGGCCGAGGACGCTGTTCGGCCCTACAAGCAGTACCTCGACGACGATCCGCGCTTTTCGACCACGACGCTGGACTTTGAATCGGGGGTCGAATTTACAGTCGTCGTTTCTTGAGCTGATTGAAATAAAAAAAGCCCGACCTGAGGTCGGGCTTCAAAGTCGGCTGCGCCCTCCACAGGACGCAGCCCCTGCAAAACAGCGAGGCTGTTTGTGTCGCCGCTGAACTTAAGCAGCCAGCAGCGAGCGCAGCACGAACGGCAGAATACCGCCGTGCTTGTAGTAGTCGACTTCGATCGGCGTGTCGATGCGCAGCAATACCGGAACGCGCTTGTCACCGTCCTTGCCGTGGATCACGAGCGTGACTTCCTGTTGCGGCTTGAAGTCGTCGCCGAGGCCTTCGATGTCGTACGTTTCTTCGCCGGTGATGCCGAGCGACTGCACGCTATCCGAGCCCTTGAACTGCAGCGGCAGAACGCCCATGCCGACCAGGTTCGAACGGTGGATCCGCTCGAAGCTGCGGGCGACCACGGCCTTCACGCCGAGCAGTTGCGTGCCCTTCGCGGCCCAGTCGCGCGACGAGCCCGTGCCGTACTCTTCGCCCGCGAACACGACGGTCGGAGTGCCGGCGTCGATGTACTTCATTGCTGCGTCGTAAATCGACATCTGTTCGCCGCTCGGCTGGTGAATCGTCAGGCCGCCTTCGACGCGCGTGCCGTCGGCCTTCGCCGGGATCATCAGGTTCTTGATACGGACGTTCGCGAACGTGCCGCGCATCATCACGTCGTGGTTGCCGCGGCGCGAGCCGTAGCTGTTGAAGTCGGCCTTCTGCACGCCGTTTTCCTTCAGCCACTTGCCTGCCGGCGAATCTTCCTTGATCGAGCCTGCCGGGCTGATGTGGTCGGTCGTGACCGAGTCACCGAAGATGCCCAGTGCGCGCGCGCCCTTGACCGGCGCGATGCTGTCAGCCGGCGTCATCGAGAACTCCTTGCCGAAGAACGGCGGCTCGGCGATGTAGGTCGACTTCGGCCAGTCGTAGACCTGGCCTTCCTCGCCCTCGATCTTGCTCCACAGATCGCCCTTCTTGGTGAGGTGCGAGTAGTTCGTGCGGAACGCGTCGGCATCGAGCGCGTACTTGAGCAGCGCGTTGACTTCTTCGCTGGTCGGCCAGATGTCGCCGAGGTAGATGTCCTTGCCGCCCTTGCCTTTGCCGACCGGCTCGGTCATCAGGTCGCGCGTGATGTTGCCGGCGATCGCGTAGGCAACGACGAGCGGCGGCGACGCGAGGAAGTTCGCGCGGATGTTCGGGTGAATACGCGCTTCGAAGTTGCGGTTGCCCGACAGCACCGCCGCCGCGACGATGTCGTTCTTCGTGATCGCTTCGTTCAGTTCCGGCGTCAGATCGCCCGCGTTACCGATACAGGTCGTGCAGCCGTAAGCAGCCAGCGTGAAGCCGAGCTTGTCGAGGTATTTCAGCAGGTCGGTCTTCGTCAGGTACTCGGTGACGATACGCGATCCCGGCGCGAGCGACGTCTTGATGTGCGGCGCGACCGTCAGGCCGGCTTCGACAGCCTTCTTCGCGAGCAGGCCGGCAGCCAGCAGCACGCTCGGGTTCGACGTGTTCGTGCACGACGTGATCGCGGCGATCAGCACGTCGCCGTTCTTCACGTTGACGCCGTTGCTGGTCGTGTATTGCGTGTCGAGATCGGCTTCCTTCTTCGCGAAGCCGTTTTCAGCGACCGGCTTCGAGAACAGCTCGGTGAAGGTCGACTTCACGTTGCCGATTTCGATGCGGTCCTGCGGACGCTTCGGGCCTGCCAGCGACGGCGCGACGGTGCCGAGATCGAGCGTGACGACCTTCGTGTAGTCGATGTCGCCTTCGCTCGGAATGCCGAACAGCTCCTGTGCCTTGAAGTAGTTTTCAAACGCGGAAATTTCCGCATCGGTGCGGCCCGTGCCCTTGAAGTAGTCGATGGTCTTTTCGTCGACCGGGAAGAAGCCCATCGTCGCGCCGTATTCCGGCGCCATGTTGCCGATCGTCGCGCGGTCCGGCAGCGACAGCGAGCGCGTGCCTTCGCCGAAGAACTCGACGAACTTGCCGACCACTTTTTCCTTACGCAGCAGTTCGGTGATCGTCAGCACGAGGTCGGTCGCGGTCACGCCTTCGCGCAGCTTGCCTTTCAGGTTCACGCCGACCACGTCCGGCGTCAGGAAGTACACCGGCTGGCCGAGCATGCCCGCTTCGGCCTCGATGCCGCCCACGCCCCAGCCGACCACGCCGATGCCGTTGATCATCGTGGTGTGGCTGTCGGTGCCGACCAGCGAATCCGGGTAGTACACGGTGTCCGCGCCGTCGGCCTTCTTGTGCACGCCGCGCGCGAGGTATTCGAGGTTCACCTGGTGAACGATGCCGACGCCCGGCGGCACGACCTTGAACGTGTCGAACGCCTGCATGCCCCACTTCATGAACTGGTAGCGCTCGTTGTTGCGCTGGAATTCCAGCTTCATGTTCAGGTCGAGCGCGTTCTTCTCGCGGAAGTGGTCGATCTGCACCGAGTGATCGACGACGAGATCGACCGGGACCAGCGGCTCGATCGACTTCGGGTTCTTGCCGACGGCCTTCGCGACGCCGCGCATTGCCGCGATGTCGGCGAGCAGCGGCACGCCGGTGAAGTCCTGCAGCACGACGCGCGACACGACGAACGGGATTTCGTCGACGCGCGCGGCGGTCGGCTTCCAGTTCGCCAGTTGCGTGATGTGTTCTTCGGCGATTTTCTTGCCGTCGTAGTTGCGCAGCACCGATTCCAGCACGATACGGATCGAAACCGGCAGGCGGTCGATCTTGAGGTTCAGTGCCTTGCCGAGTTGCGGCAGGGAGTAGAACTTGCCTTTGCCGGAACCGCTGTCGAATTCCTTGAGCGTTTTGTGGAGGTTGTGGGCCATGGTGTTTTCCTTGGTTTGGATCGCGGAACTACAGTACTTAACCTAGATGACGTACAGATCGACGTATTCATTGACCGGCATCGATTCGAGCCTGGCCTGATCGAGCGACACGTCGAGAATCGCCAGTTGCTGCTTGACCGGAAAGCGCCGCGCGAGATTGGTCCTGAACTTCTCGACCAGCAACGGAATGCCGTCTTCACGGCGGCGCTTATGACCGATCGGGTATTCGACTACGACTTCGTCGAACTTCGACCCGTCGTTGAATTCGATCGTCAGCGCATTGGCGATCGAACGCTTCTCCGGGTCGTGATAATCCTTCGTGAACTGCGCGTCTTCGACGCACTCCATCTTCGCGCGCAGTTCGTCGATACGCGCGTCTTGCGCGACCGGGTCTTCGTAATCCGCGGCCGTCAGACGGCCGTGGATCAGCGGCACCGCGATCATGTACTGGATGCAATGGTCCCGGTCGGCCGGATTGTCGAGCGGGCCTTTTTTATCGATGATGCGAATCGCCGCTTCGTGCGTGCGGATCGTGATCTTGCGGATGTCTTCGACGCGCTTGCCCGCCGCGTTCAATTGCGCATGCAGCGCGAGCGCCGCTTCGACCGCGGTCTGCGCGTGAAACTCGGCCGGAAACGAAATCTTGAACAGCACGTTTTCCATCACGTACGAGCCGTACGGGCGCTGGAATCTGAATGCGTTGCCCTTGAACAGCACGTCGTAAAAGCCCCACGTCTTCGCGGTGAGTACCGACGGATAGCCCATCTCGCCGGTCTTCGAAATCAGCGCGAGACGTACCGCGCGCGAGGTCGCGTCGCCCGCGGCCCACGATTTGCGCGAGCCCGTATTCGGCGCATGGCGGTAGGTGCGCAGCGCCTGCCCATCGACGAGCGCCTGCGATACCGCGTTGATCAGCTCATCGCGCGTGAGGCCGGTCATCTGGCCGGCCACCGCGGTGGAGGCGAGCTTGACGAGCAGCACGTGATCGAGCCCGACCTTGTTGAACGAGTTCTCGAGCGCGATGCAGCCTTGAATTTCGTGCGCCTTGATCATCGCGATCAGGACGTCTTTCATCGTCAGCGGCGCCTTGCCCGCTGCGATGGCGGTGCGCGAGAGCCAGTCGGCCATCGCGAGAATTGCGCCGAGGTTGTCCGACGGGTGGCCCCATTCGGCGGCGAGCCACGTGTCGTTGAAGTCGAGCCAGCGGATCATCGCGCCGATGTTGAAGGCGGCCTGAACCGGGTCCAACTGGAACGACGTGCCCGGCACCTTCGCGCCGTTGGGGACGATCGTGCCCGGCACGATTGGTCCCATCAGCTTGGTGCAGGCCGGGTAGGTGAGCGCTTCGAGTCCGCAGCCGAGCGTGTCGATCAGGCAATGACGCGCGGTTTCCAGCGCGAGCGCGCTGTCGATCCGGTAATCCAGCACGTAGTCGACGATATCGACCAGGACGGCGTCCGGGGCGGGTCGTACGTTGGAAATCGGAGCTGACATCGGCGGAGCAGACATCTGGAAGCGTTCCTGGCGGCGGGATCAGTTGCTGGTCTTGCTGATCGCGTTCGATTGCGTTGCAGCCGGCGCGCCTTGCGCCATCGCGGCCGTCTTGCACTCGTCGGCGAGACGCGAGCTGTCCTTGTCCTGGAACAGCATGGCCTTGGTCGGGATCACGACCAGGTCCATACCGGTCGCGGCGTCGTGGAAACGGTCCGCGCCGGTCGTGGTCGCTTCGCGCGGCAGGTTGTAGTTCTTGTTCGCCCAGTGAACGGTGACGATCTGGTCACGCTTCATGTCGCCTTTCATTTCGAAAGCCAGACCGTCCTTGCACGACCACTTTTCCGCGCCGTCCGGGATCGGATCGACCTTCGCTTCCTTCGCCGGATTCGGTTTGCGCTTGATCAGGCGGCGCGGTTCCGGCCTTTTCGCGACGGCCTTGGTGGCCGGCTTTTTCGTGGTGGTGGTGGTGGCCGTGTCCGCTGCGGCGGCGTCAGTCGCGACGGACAGCATCGTCGTGGACAGGGCGCCAATCACGGCGGCGATCATCAGCTTTTTCATGGAGAAAACCTTTCTATCTAAAATCAGTTAAACAGTGCGCGGACGACCGGTCCGGCGGCCGCGCGGGTTGAACTGCACGCGCTGGGGAGCGCGCAGCGACCGCTATTTTCTCCTATTTAGCGGCACGAACTTTAAATTCTCGGGTCCGGTGTAATTCGCGCTCGGGCGGATGATCTTGTTGTCGATACGCTGCTCGATGA
>NZ_JASGFN010000005.1:0-367492 GCF_047605525.1 Paraburkholderia sp.
CGTGGGCCGGCGCGGCCGGCCACACGAACCCGGCGCACGCGGCAACGCCGATCATGCCGATCGCACTCATCGCGCGCCCGACACGCCACGCGGCCGCTTTCGCCCGACGCCGGTTCATCGTCCCCATACGCGCTCCAGCTTTTCGAAGACGACCGGCGGCGACACGAACTGCAATTCCTCGGTCGCGGCATCGACCGCGACCTGGATCGTATAGCCCTTCGTCAGCCGCGTGCCCGAGGCGCAATCGACGATTTCGTAGCCTATTTTCAGGCGGTTTTCGTATTCGAGCAGTTGCGCGCGAACTTCGAGCTGCTGTCCGTACACGGCGGGCCGCACGTACTTCAGATGCGCCTCGACGATCGGCCACAGATAGCCCGACGCCTGCATCTCGCGATAGTCGTAGTCGAACGCGCGCAACAGCGCCGCGCGGCCCATCTCGAAGTACTTCAGATAATTGCCGTGCCAGCACACATTCATCGCGTCGACGTCGTGAAACGGCACTTCGACCGTCGCGCTCGCGCTCAGCACGCGCGGCGCTTTCGGCACGTCAGGCACTTTCGCGGCCTCGCTCATGCGTGGGTTCCTTTGCGATAGTCGTCCAGCAGTTCGCACGCGGCAATGCGCGCGCTCAACGCGCGCAGCTCGCCCTCGAACGCGCGGTCTTCGTCGACGAACGGTGATTGCGCGCCCACGTGGTCGATAAAAGCGCGCAGTGGCGCGGGCACCGGCGTCGCGCTGTCGATACGCAAGCGCAGACGCACGGCCTGCACCGTCGCGAGCGTATGCGCGGCGGCGACCTGCCCGGTCAACTCCAGCACGCGCAGGCAGTCACGCGCGGCGATCGTGCCCATGCTGACCTTGTCCTGATTGTGTGCTTCCGTCGAGCGCGAGAACACGCTGGCGGGCATGGTGTTCTTCAGCGCCTCGGCGGTCCACGCGGACGACGAAATCTGCACGGCCTTGAAGCCGTGATTGATCGCCGCGCGCGCGGGCGCCGCGCCCGACAGATTGCGCGGCAAGCCGTTGTTGAAATTGACGTCGACGAGCAGCGCGAGCTGCCGGTCCATCAGATCGGCGAGATTGGCGACCGCCACCTTCAGCGCATCCATCGCGAACGCGATATGGCCGCCGTAGAAGTTGCCGCCGTGCAGGATGCGTTCGTTGTCGGGATCGATCAGCGGATTGTCGTTCGCGCTGTTCAGCTCGTTTTCGACATCGCGGCGCACCCAGCTCAGCGCATCGCGCGCGACGCCGATCACGTGCGGCGCGCAGCGAATCGAATAGCGGTCCTGCAGGCGATGCCCCGACGTGTCGGCGCGGCCGCTCAGATCGTCGCGGATCCATGCGGCCGCTTCGGCCTGGCCCGCGTGCGGCTTCACGTCGAACAGCGTCGCGTCGAAATGCGCGGCGCGGCCTTCGAGCGCGACCGTCGACAGCGCGGTCAGGCGCGCGGTGAGCCGCGTCAGATGATCGGCGCGCGCGAACGCGAGACACGCGAGGCCGGTCATCACCGCGGTGCCGTTCATCAGCGCGAGGCCTTCTTTCGGCGCGAGCGCGAGCGGTTCGAGGCCGAGTTCGGCCCACGCGTCGCGCGCCGCGCGCAACACGCCGGCGTGCCGCACGTCGCGCTCGCCCACGAGCGCCGCGGCCACGTACGACAGCGGCGTCAGATCGCCGCTCGCGCCGACCGAGCCTTCCGACGGAATGCGCGGCAACACGCGCTGATTGATCAGTGCCGCGAGACGTTCGAGCAGCACGGCACGCACGCCCGAAAAACCATACGCGAGAGAATTGAGGCGCGCGGCGATCACCGCGAGCGTTTCTTCGTCGTCGAGATATTCGCCCATGCCGCAGCCGTGATAACGCGTCAGTTGCAGCGGCAATGCTTCGACCAGTTCCATCGGCACGTCGACGACACAGGCATCGCCGTAACCGGTGTTGACGCCGTACACGGTTGCGCCCGCGGCAAGCTGGCGGCGCAGGAAATCCGCGCCGCGCTCGATGCGCGCGCGCCATCCCGGATCGTCGTTCAATGCGACCGGCGCGCGCTGCCGGGCAATCGCGACGACCTCTTCGATCGTCAGCCGGCGTGCGCCGATCACGACCGCCGCGTCGGCATCGACATTGGCGTTGGCAGCCACGGACCGCGCGTCCGGCGCGCGACTCAAATCATGTTCGGCCATTCGCACCTCGCTTCGGGCCGGCCCAGAAATCGAAGAAATTGAACCATTGATAAGGGGCCTTGCGGCAGTAGTGTTCGAGACGCATCGCGTAACGCTGCGCCCACGCGGCGAGATGCTGCGCGCGTTCGCGGCGCGGCAGTTCGATACGCTCGGCGAACGGCTCGAAATACATGCGGTAGCCGTCACGCTCTTTCAGACAGAAGAACAGATAGACCGGGCAGCCGAGCGCATGCGCGAGCACGTACGGGCCTTGCGCGAACCGGGCACTGGCGCCGAGAAACTGCGCATCGGTGGTGCGCCCCGCTTCGCATGCGGGCACGCGGTCGCCGACGATCACCAGCAGTTCGCCCGCCTCGATGCGCTGCTGCATCAGCACCGCGGTTTGCGGGCCGAAGTCGCCGACTTCGAGCAGATGCCGCGTGAAGTCGCGACTGGATGACGCGAGCACGCGGTTGAAGCGGCGCGCGTGCCCGGTATAGACGACCGCCGTCACCTTCGCGTGTTCGCCGCGCACCGCGAGCGCGCGCATCATCTCGAGATTGCCGAGATGCGCGCCGATCACGAGCGCGCCCTTGCCGCTCGCAATCAGGGCTTCGAATGCCGACGGATCGTCGAACGTGACGTCGGTGTCGTCGATGCGGCCGGTCCACGCGGCGAGCTTGTCGAAGCCCGACTGCGCGAACGCGAGCATATGCCGGTACGCGGACACCCAGCCCGGACGCGGCATCCCGCCCTGCGGCGCGACCGCGCCGAGATGCCGGAAATAATTGTCCGACGCCTCTCGCGCGGCGCGGCCCGTCAACAGAAAATACGCGACGATCGGATGCAGCCACAGCGCGGTAAAGCGGCGGCCGAACAGCTTGCAGCTCAGCGCGAGCAGGTTCATGCCGAGCTGGCTGCCGCGTTCGGCGATGCGCCACCAGGCGTCGGGCCGGGACTCGTCGCCCGGCTCGCCTGCCGGTTCGCCTGCTGCTTCTCCCGCTGCATGTCCCGTGTCATCGGTCACCGCGCGACGGCGCGGCATCAGCTTGTGCGCGAGCAGCAGCGGCAGACGCCACAGCATGCCGAACACGAGCCGCACGTGACTACGGCTGATCCTTACGTTGTCCCACAGCACGTCGAAATGCGACACGCCGTCGGCCGCGTAGGTCACCCGCGTCGGAATAGAACGGAACGCCGCGCGCCGCCAATGCAGACGCACGAGGATCTCGATGTCGAAATCCATGCGCGTCGGCAGCCGCACACTGTCGATCAGTTCGCACGCGAGCGCGAGCGGATAGAGGCGGAAGCCGCACATCGAATCGCGGATCGTCAGCGACAGCGTTTCGATCCATACCCACACGTGCGTCAGATAGCGGCCATAGAGACGCGCCTTCGGCACGCTGTCGTCGTAGACCGGGCGGCCGAGAATCACCGCGGCCGGTTCGGCGCGCGCCGCGTCGATGAAGCGCGGCACGTCGGCCGCGTCGTGCTGGCCGTCGGCGTCGATCTGCAGCGCATGTGTGTAGCGTGCCGCGCGCGCGGCGCGCAAGCCCGCCATCACCGCCGCGCCCTTGCCGCCGTTTTGCGGCAGACGCAGCAGCGTGAGCTGAGGCGCGTACTGCCGCGCGAGCGCGGCGAGCACCTGCCGGGTCGCGGCGTCGCTGCCGTCGTCGACGACGAAGATCGGCAGGCCGTGAACCGCGAGATGCGCGACGGTCGCGCCGATCGCGTCCTTGTGGTTGTAGATCGGAATCACGATGCAGGGCGCGAAGCGCATTACGCGTCCTCCCGATGCACGAGCACGCCCGACGCGCATTCGCGCCCGTCGAGCCGGTACGTGAACTGCACGCGCCGGCGCGCGGCGTCGTAACTGAGCGTGAGCTCGAGTACCGCGCCCGGTGGCACCGGCGCCATGAACTTCAGACGATCGACCGACGCGAGCGTGCGCACCTGTGGCCAATGCGCGGCCGCGAGCCGCGCCGCCCAGTCGACCTGCACGACGCCGGGCAGAATCGGCAGGCCCGGAAAGTGACCGGCGAAATGCACGAGCGTGGGCGGCACGCGCAGATCGTAATGCAGCGTGTCGCCGCCGCGCGCCTGCGCGAGCACTTCCATGCCTTCGGCGCGCGGCGCGAAGGCGGCGGCGACGGCGCTCACCGGCAGCTTGCCGCGCGCGTCGAACGGCAGGCTCACGCAAAAACGCCAGTGACGCGGCAGCACGACCGCGTCGAAGTAATCGGCGAGATGACGGCGCAGCGTTTTCGCGAGCGCGACGCGGCCTGCGTCGCGCAGCGCCGCGCTACCCGCATCGGTGAGCGCGACGAGCGCGCCGACGCGTTCGCGCGACGCGCCTTCGAGCGGCACCAGCGCCGCCTGCGCAACGCACGGATGCAGTGCGAGACGCGCTTCGAGTTCCGGCAGCGATACGCGTTTGCCGCCGAGCTTCAGCACGCGGTCGAGCCGGCCTTGCAGACGGAAACGGCCATCGGCATCGAAGGCGATGCGGTCGCCGGTACGATGCCAGCCGGCGTGATCGAGATGCGGCGAGCGCACGCTGAGCGCGCCGTCTTCATCGCGGCGCACCTCCGCGCCCATGACCGGCTGCCATGCATCGCCCTGATCCTGGCGGCGCCACGCGATGCCGCCGGTTTCGGTACTGCCGTAGATTTCGAGCGGCGCGGCGCCGTAAGTCGCCGCATAGTGCCGCGCGGCATCGGCCGCGAGCGGGCCGCCCGACGAAAAGAACGCGCGCGGCGCGGGATTCAGCGCGGCGAAGCCCGGCAACGCGGGCCAGAGCGACAGTTGCGCGGGCGTCGACACGATCGCCGTCGCGCCGCATTGCGCGATGCGGCCTTGCAACTGCAGCGGCTCCATGCCGATCGCGCGATCGAACGCGCGGCCGGCCGCGAGCGGCCACAGCACGCGAAACAGCAGACCGTAGATGTGGTGATGCGGCACGCTCGCGAGCATCGTCGCGGCGCCGATCAACGCGCCCCACTGCTTTTCGAGCGTGTGCACCTCGGCGTTGAATTGCGCAAGCGTCTTGCGGATCGGCTTCGGCGTGCCGCTGCTACCGGACGTGTACAGCGTGAGCGGCGCGTGGGGGTCGATGGCGAAATCGATGCGCATGGCGCCGGCTGCCGAAGCGAACGGCGGCAGGTCCGCGTCCGTCAGCATGAAGTCGTACGCGCCCGCGAGATCGGCAAGATAGCCCGGCGTCGCATTGGCCGGAATCACCGGCGCCTTGCCGCGCGCGAAGAGCGCGAACAGTGCGCAGGCGAAATCGAACGGATCGTCGATGCACAGCGCGCAACGCGATGCGCCGTGCGTGTCGACCAGTGCGGCCAGGGTCGCGACGCGCGCGCGAAATGCCGCGCGATCGAGCAGCGCGGCGCCGTCGCGGCAGACCGGCGTGTCAGGCGCAGCGAGCGCGGCGTCGGCCGACAACAGATCGTGCAGCGCGATCATGACGCCTCCGAACCCGCTCGCGCGACACGCGGCAACACGACGAGGCGCCGCCACGCGAACTCGCCGGCCAGCAACACGCCGATCAACCCATAAGCGATCATCCCGTTGTACAGCGACCAGCTCGCGCGGCTCCAGTACAGCGCCGTATACGCGGAAAACGCGCCGTTCAGCACGAAGAATCCGCACCAGACCTGGGTGACGCGCCGCGTATAGCGCACCGCGCCGGGCGGCAGATCGGGCTGGCCGAGCCGCGCGAATTTTTCGATCATCGACGGCCCGCGCACGAGCGTCGCGCCGAATGCGATCAGCAGACCGAGATTGACGAGCGACGGATAGAAACGCAGCAGCAGCTCGCTATCGGTAACGACGATCGCCGCCGACGCGCCGCTCAGCAGCGCCACCACGAACCAGTCGAGCGCGGACAGCCGCCGCAACGGGAGCGCAACGGGACCGCCGCCCGCCCAGCGTTGCAGCCACAGCGTCGCGAGCAGCATGACGCCGACGAAGCGCGGCGCATCCCAGCGCCATGCGCATAAAATCAGCGCGGGGTAAGCGAGTTTCAGCAGCACCTGCACGACGGCCCTGCTCCAGGGTCGCCGCGTGCCGGACCCGATTCCGCCGGAACGCGGCTCGGACATCCGCGATCGCAAGCGCTCGGCGGGCATCAGCCTTGGGCCGCGAGCAGCGATTCGACCGCCGCGATCACGTCGCCGACGGTGCGCACGGATTTGAAGTTCTCCGGCTTGATGCGGCGGCCCGTCATTTCCTGCAGCTTGATCGCGAGATCGACGGCGTCGATGCTGTCGAGATCGAGGTCTTCGAACAGGTGCGCGTCGGGCGTCACGCGTTCGGGCTCGATCGCGAAATTGTCGTAGAAGATCGCGCGGATGCGCTCAAGAATCTCAGTCTCGGACACGGTTCACTCCCCTTTCCTCGTGGTTTCGTTCGCAGCATGCGCCGCTTCGCGCTGACTCTCGACCAGCGCGGCAAGCGTGTTGATCGAGCGAAAGTGCTCGCGCGTGCGTTCGTCGTTCGCCGCGATGGTCAGTTGGTATTGTTTGCGCAGCACGATGCCGATTTCGAGCGCGTCGATCGAATCGAGACCGATGCCGTCGGAACCGAACAACGGGGCGTCGTCGTCGATGTCGGCGGGGCTCAGGTCTTCGAGATCGAGTGCCTCGATCAGAAGCTTTTTAATTTCGAGTTTTAAAGAATCCATAATCGAACAGGTGCTGGGTAATGTGAGCTTCGACGGCATCCGTCACGCTGCGCGCCGCGATGGCCGGGGTCGTCGCGGCGGCCGCGAGTCCGTCGACGCCAAGCGGCGCGAGCACGTTCACGCGCATGCGGAACGCGCGCGCCGGCACGTCGTACCAGCGCATCTGCCGCGTGAAGGCAGGCGGATCGCAATCCATCAGCACCGGCACGATCGGCGCGCCGGCCTTCAGCGCCATGTGCGCGAAACCGCGCGAGAACGCATGCAGCCGGTTCGGCGCGGGGCTGCGGGTGCCCTCGGGAAAAACGATCATCGTATAGCCGGCCGCGAGCTGGCGCGCGCCCGCGTCGACGAGTTCGACGGCGTTGGCGTTGCTCACGTATTCGGCCGCGCGCACGATGCCCCAGAAACACGGGTTGCGCCAATGCGCGCTCTTGACGACGCAGCACGCGCGCGGCATGAGCGACAGCAGCACCATCACGTCGAGATAGGTGGGGTGATTGGCGACCACGACCGCCGGGCGCCCCGCGCGCAATGTCTGCGCGCCCGACGCTTCGAGCTCCATCACGCCGAGCGTGCGCAACGCCGCGACGAGCGCGCGAAAAAACCAGTGGATCACGGCCGTCACCGCGCGCTGCCGCGATGCGCGATGCGGCCACAGCCACGCGAGCGGAAACCCCAGCACTGAAAACAGCACGCCGCATACGCCGAACACGACGAAGGCCATGGCGGTCGCGCAAAAGCGCCACAGATAATCAAGCCGCGCGATCATGCCACCTCCAATGCCACAGCGCGCCGGCGTGTTGCCAGCGCGCGGGCTGCCCGGTTTCGAGGCAGTGCAGCAGCGCCTGGCTCTGGGTGGGAAAGCTGGAGACGTCGTCCGCGGCGGCTTCGTCCGCGTGCGGCGAGCCGTCAGCGCGGGACAGCGAACAAACGATGTGCCCGGTCGACGCTTCCTGATCGAGCAACAGCGCGATCGCGCCGCCCTGCACTTCGTCCTCGATCGTGCCGTACGCGCGATCGGCCGGTTCGTCCGCGTACACGAGCAGTACCGGCGAGCCGGGCTGTGCCGCGTATTGCGCATACGCCTCGAGCAGCGCGTAGCCGAGCGTCTGCGCGCCGGCCGACACCGCGCTCGCCGCCGAACGGTCGCCCCGCGCGATGCCGAACACGCCGGTCATCGCGTTCAGCACCGACAGGCTGAACGCAGTCGGCGACACCGGCTCGCCCGCGCTGATCGAGCGCAGGATGTCAGTGGTGCGCCGCAATTCACCGTGCCGCGACGCGAACACCACGCGCACCGGTTCCCGCGCGACACAATCGTGCGCGACCTTGAGCGCCACCTTGGACAGCGTGCTGAGACGTCGCCGCACGATCGGCTCGATGAAGCCGATATCGGGTGCGGCGGGTGCGGTAGCCGGCCAGCTAGACCAGCGACCGACCGGAATGGTCCAGTGCAGATCGGGCATACGGTGTTCGCGCGTAGAAACGGAGAAGAGACTCAAGCGCCTGACGGAATACAGCCGTCACAGCGTGCAGCGCCGCGCGGATCGGGGGTTCCGGGATCGATCGGCTTCTTTTGGAGAGTTAGCGAATTATCGGCACTCAGCCCCGATTATTTAGGCGCCCCTGTCAACTGATACGAAAATATTTGGCTCGGGCTCCTTTCGTGGCCGGAATCATACTGAATATTGTGGATTAAATCAGCCGGAAAAGACGTATCCATCTGTTTCCGCGCCGTAAAACAACAGATTGTCAGACGATTTGAAAATCGGCGGCGAGCGCGTGCCTATCGCTGTCCCCGCGTGTATTTCAGTCTGTCCCGCAGGCCGGCAAATCTGCATTTTGTGACGATTTCCGACGTGGTCGGGCTAGCCGATGCGCGTTCCAGATCGACGCCAGGCTTTCATCCTGCTTTCGTGAAAGTGTTACAGACAGCTATGGCGGACGTTGCATCCGACTTTGTTCCCGGCGCTGCATCCTTCGCGCAACACTCGCGGCACCGGCGCGCCCGGGCCTGTTATACTCCGGCCCTCATTGGGGAGTAGCCGCCCCGCGGCCCGTCCGCACCGCGTTTTGCCGGTGCGTCGCACGGGTGGCTCGCGGGGGCGCCTGTCAACAGACTTGGCCGTTACGGCCATGGCAGCCGCAGCCTCTGGCCTGGCGAGACCGATGATCCACCGCGCGCCGCAACAGGGCCTGGCGTGTCGTGGGTCGTCGCTCGCTCATCTCTGGCCCAGGGAATCCATTCAACGTGAATCAAGCCTTTCTTGTTTCGACCGGCGCGGTCGCGCTCGCCGAGATCGGCGACAAGACGCAACTGCTGTCGCTCGTGCTGGCCGCGCGCTACCGCAAGCCGGTGCCGATCATTCTCGGCGTGCTCATCGCGACGCTGATCAACCACGCGGGCGCCGGCGCGCTCGGCGCGTGGCTCGGTTCGCTGCTGACACCGACCATCATGCGCTGGGCGCTCGCCGCGTCGTTTATCGGCATGGGGCTGTGGATTCTCGTGCCCGACAAGCTCGACGACGCGCAAGCTCACACGAACCGCACGCACTTCGGCGTGTTCGGCGCGACGGTCGTGACGTTCTTCATTGCGGAGATGGGCGACAAGACGCAGCTCGCGACGGTCGCCCTCGCCGCGCGCTTTCACGATTTTTTCGGCGTGGTGGCCGGCACGACGCTCGGCATGATGATCGCGAACGTGCCGGCGATCCTGCTCGGCGACCGTTTCGCGCATCGGCTGCCGACGAAACTCGTGCACGGCATCGCCGCGGTGATGTTCGTCGTGCTCGGCGCGATGGCGCTACTAGGTATCGGGGTTTAAGGCGGACGTCCCCCGGTTTTTCTTACATCGCGCCCTTTGCCCCCGACGCGGCGGCCGGCGCCGAAGCCGCGGCGGGCGCCGCCGGCAGCGACACTTCATTCACGGGCGTGCCGCCGTTGCCGACCGGAATCTTCACCGTATGCACGACGCCGTTGCCGAGCGGAAAGTCAGCCAGCGCGCTGCGCGCGAGATACGGCATCGCCCTGACCAGCGACGACTCGCCGCCGAAATTGCGCGCCGTCACGTGGTAGACCTCCTTGCCGCTCGCGCGCTCGGTGATCCGGATGCCGAGCAGATGCGTGAATACCGGGTAGCTCTGGTTCACATAAGTCGCCGGAAACGGCCCCCACGGTCCCCACGGATCGAACGGCCGGCCCCAGCCCCAGTAAGGACCCGGCCACGGGTTGTAATAGACCGGCTCGGCGACGGTCACGATGTCCGAGCGGATTCCATACGCGAGTTCGACCAGATAGCGCGCTTCGTCGCGCGCGACTTCGCGAAACGAATGCACGGCGAGCTCGTTCGCGACGACCCGCTCGTATGCGCTCAGTTCGAGATTGTTCTGCTGATCCTGCCGCCGCGTGAACGCATAGGTGCGGGTCGCGTCGCTGCCGTTCCAAGCGGAGAACGCCGTGACCTGGGTCGTCACGTAGGTCGTGCAGCCCGACAGCAGCACCGTCAGCGCGGCGAACAGCAGCGCGATGCGGCGGGTCCATCGATCGATGTTCATGGTCTACCTCGTAACGCTTTCAGGTTGCTTCACTTAAACGTGGACTGACTGCGATTATTCCGTCGCACGGGCGCCCGATAATACGCTGACCTCGCCGGCCGGTAAAAGGTTCTTGCCGCCCGGCTCTGCCTCGAGGTTCCGCCTCGAGACTCGACCCACGGTCCTACCCAAGGTTCGTCCCCGCAAACCCAACCCGGCACCGTCCCCGTTTCGCGCCGCACGATTGCCCGAGGCTTTGTACAATGAGTCGACCAAGCCCGGCTCGCGCGCCATTTGCGCGCGACCGATCGAGTACTCCACCACAGAACGCCATGGCCGATACCGCAACGCCCAATGTGATCCGCCGCGCCGATTACGCGCCGCCCGCCTTCCTGATCGACACCGTCGCGCTGGAGTTCGATCTGGTCCCCGAACGCACCGTCGTCAGGAACACGATGCGCGTGCGCCGCAACCCGGATGCGTCGCGTGCCGCGCATCTCGAACTGATGGGCGAACAGCTCGAGTTCGTGAGCGCGGAGATCGACGGCAAGCCGTTCCTCAATGCGCATCCGCACGAGCATGGCCTCGTGCTCGACAACGTGCCGGACAGCTTCGAGCTGACGCTCACGAGCATCTGCAATCCGGCGCAAAACACCACGCTGTCGGGCCTGTATGTATCGAGCGGCAACTTCTTCACGCAGTGCGAGGCCGAGGGCTTTCGCCGCATCACCTACTTCCTCGACCGCCCCGACGTGATGGCGAGCTTCACCGTCACGCTGCGCGCGAGCAAGGCCGACTATCCGGTGCTGCTGTCGAACGGCAACCTGCTCGAAGAAGGCGATCTACCCGAGGGCCGCCATTTCGCGCGCTGGGAAGATCCGTTCAGGAAGCCGAGCTATCTGTTCGCGCTGGTGGCGGGCAAGCTGGTCGCGCTCGAAGAACGCGTGAAGACCGGCTCCGGCAAGGAAAAGCTGCTGCAGGTGTGGGTCGAGCCGCACGATCTCGACAAGACCCGTCACGCGATGGATTCGCTGATCCACTCGATCCGCTGGGACGAGGAACGTTTCGGGCTCGAACTCGATCTGGACCGCTTCATGATCGTCGCGGTCAGCGACTTCAACATGGGGGCGATGGAGAACAAGGGGCTCAACATCTTCAACACGAAGTACGTGCTGGCGAACCCCGAAACCGCGACCGACACCGACTTCGCGAACATCGAGGCGGTGGTCGGCCACGAATACTTCCATAACTGGACCGGCAACCGCGTGACCTGCCGCGACTGGTTCCAGTTGAGCCTGAAGGAAGGCCTGACGGTATTCCGCGATCAGGAGTTCTCGGCCGACATGGCGGGCGGCGCCACCGACGAAGCCGCGCGCGCCACGAAACGCATCGAGGACGTGCGCGTGCTGCGCCAGATGCAGTTCGCCGAGGACGCCGGGCCGATGGCGCATCCGGTGCGCCCGGAGAGCTACGTCGAGATCAACAACTTCTACACGATGACGGTCTACGAGAAAGGCTCGGAAGTCGTGCGGATGTACCAGACGCTGTTCGGCCGCGACGGCTTTCGCAAGGGCATGGATCTGTACTTCAAGCGCCACGACGGCCAGGCCGTGACCTGCGACGACTTCCGCCACGCGCTCGCCGACGCGAACGGCCGCGATCTCGCGCAGTTCGAGCGCTGGTACAGCCAGGCCGGCACGCCGCGCGTGTCGGTACGCACCCGCTACGACGCCGCCCAGCAGCGCTACAGCGTGACGCTGCGCCAGGGTTACGGCGACGCCGCGCCGGCCGCGCGCGAAACGCAGAAGGGCCCGCTCCTGATCCCGTTCGCGATCGGCCTGATCGGCAAGGACGGCAACGATCTGCCGCTGCAGCTCGAAGACGAGGCGCAGGCGGCGGCATCGACCACGCGCGTGCTCGAATTTACGCAGACCGAGCAGACTTTCACGTTCGTTCATGTCGGGGAAGAGCCGCTGCCGTCGCTGCTGCGCAATTTCTCGGCGCCGGTGATCGTCGAATACGACTACACGGCCGACCAGCTCGCGTTCCTGCTCGCGCACGACAGCGATCCGTTCAACCGCTGGGAAGCCGGCCAGCGGCTCGCGACGCGCGAACTGCTCACGCTCGCCGCGCGCGCGGCCACGGGCGCGGCGCTGGAGCTCGACGATTCGGTGGTGGCCGCGTTCGCGCGCGTGCTGACCGACGAAACACTGTCTCCGGCGTTCCGCGAGCTCGCACTGATGCTGCCGTCGGAAGCCTATCTGGCCGAGCAGATGGCCGAATCGAATCCGGCTGCCGTCCACGCGGCGCGGCAGTTCGTGCGCAAGCGCCTCGCCAATGCGCTGCGCCACGACTGGCTGAACGTGTACGAACGGCATCGCACGCCGGGCGCCTATGAAGCGACGCCCGAAGCGGCCGGTCATCGCGCGTTGAAGAATCTCGCGCTGTCGTACCTGACCGAGCTCGACGATCCGGCGCACGCCGTGCGCCTCGCATCCGCGCAATACGAAGCCGCCGACAACATGACCGACCGCGCGGCGGCGCTGTCCGCGCTGCTCAACGCAGCCGTGCCGCAAGGCGGCAGCGCCGACGCGCAGCGCGCGCTCGACGACTTCTACCGGCGCTTCGAAAAGGAACCGCTCGTCATCGACAAGTGGTTCGCGTTGCAGGCCACGCAGCGCGGCAGCGCGCAGCATCCGGTAATCGATACGGTGCGCCGCTTGATGACGCATCCGGCTTTCAACCTGAAGAACCCGAACCGCGCGCGCTCGCTGATTTTCAGCTTCTGCGCGGCGAACCCCGCGCAGTTCCACGCCGAAGACGGCTCGGGCTATGCGTTCTGGGCCGAACAGGTGATCGCGCTCGACGCATTCAATCCGCAGGTGGCCGCCCGCCTCGCGCGCTCGCTCGAATTGTGGCGCCGCTTCACGCCGGCGCTGCGCGACAGCATGCGCGCGGCACTAGAGAAAGTCGCCGCGCAGGTGAAATCGCGCGACGTGCGCGAAATCGTCGAAAAGGCGCTGGCATGATGTTCGGGTGAGCGGGGCAGCCGCTCCGCCCCACCCCGCCCTACCCCGCCAGGCCGGCCCACGTTGCCGGCTTTTTTTCGCGCGGAATCAATGGGATGCGCGAGGCCGCGCGCATCGGTGCCTGGGCGTCGCGGCGCGCCGCGGTGGCCACGGCCGCGTAACGCGGCTAAAAGCACAGAACCGACACGTCGAGCGGTTAAAATCCCAATATTCTTTTGGCCTTCCCGGAGTACTGCAATGTCTTTGCAACGTCGTACCACTCTCTCGAAGTACCTGATCGAGCAGCAGCGCGAAACGAACAACCTGCCCGCCGACCTGCGCCTGTTGATCGAAGTCGTCGCGCGTGCCTGCAAGGCGATCAGCTACCACGTCAGCAAAGGCGCGCTCGGCGATGCGCTCGGCTCGGCGGGCAGCGAGAATGTCCAGGGCGAAGTGCAGAAGAAGCTCGATATCCTGTCGAACGAAATCCTGCTCGAAGCGAACGAATGGGGCGGCAACCTCGCCGGCATGGCCTCCGAGGAAATGGAACAGTTCTTCCCGATCCCGGCCAACTATCCGAAGGGCGAATACCTGCTCGTGTTCGATCCGCTCGACGGCTCGTCGAACATCGACGTCAACGTGTCGATCGGCACGATCTTTTCGGTGCTGCGCTGCCCGGACGGCCATCAGGCGACCGAGCAGTCGTTCCTGCAGCCGGGCACGCAGCAGGTCGCGGCAGGCTATGCGGTATATGGTCCGCAGACCGTGCTGGTGCTGACCACCGGCAACGGCGTGAACTGCTTCACGCTCGATCGCGAACTCGGCTCGTGGGTGCTCACGCAAAGCGATATGCGCATTCCGGTCGAAACGCGCGAGTACGCGATCAACGCGTCGAACGAGCGTCACTGGTACGCGCCGGTTCAGCAGTACATCGGCGAGCTGAAGGCAGGCAAGGAAGGCCCGCGCCAGGCCGACTTCAACATGCGCTGGATCGCGTCGATGGTTGCCGACGTGCATCGTATCCTCAATCGCGGCGGCGTCTTCATGTATCCGGCCGACAAGCGCACGCCGGACAAGCCGGGCAAGCTGCGTCTGATGTACGAAGCGAATCCGATGGCCTTCATCGTCGAGCAGGCGGGCGGCGCCGCGACCAATGGCGAGAAGCGCATTCTCGACATCCAGCCGAAGAGCCTGCACGAGCGAGTCGCGGTGTTCCTCGGCTCGAAGAACGAAGTCGATCGCGTGACCCGCTATCACTTCGAAGCGAAACAGTGATCCCGGAGTGATCTCGAAATAAAAAATGGCTCGAAGGGGCTTGCCAAGCTGCTAAATTAGTCCCTATAATTTCGTTTCTCCTGATGCCGGAATAGCTCAGACGGTAGAGCAGCGCATTCGTAATGCGAAGGTCGGGGGTTCGATTCCTCTTTCCGGCACCATCCAGTTTCAAGCAAAAAGCCCAGTCCTCGCGACTGGGCTTTTTGTTTTTCAGCGGTGTTATTTCACAGTACGTATCGCTCGACTGGGCCATGAGTCAACCGCCCTGCTCAGTCACGAGAATTCAGTGGGTCATACGTCCGCGTCGTCATCAGATTGCGGGCGATGACCGAATCCACGGCAACGACCGGCGCGCCGCGCGGCGCGCCATACGCGGCGATCGCTTCCGCGGGCGCCGACACGAACCACGAAATCCTGCCGTCGCATTCGATGCCGACCTGACGCCCGTTCCAGTAAACAGCGTTTTCCATCGCAATCTCTCCCGAGAAACGAAGACTGTCATGATCCGCGCCACGTGTTGCGCGTCCGTTCGTCACCGCACGCCGGACGACCGACGGCGTTTCAATCATAGAAAGGACGAGACCACGCCGGATGGCCTGTCATCGTGCGCGGATATTTTGTCGCAAAAGCGTGGTAATAGGTCTGCTAGCTAACTGTCAGCCATTAATTCTCGGACGAAAATTATTTAAAGAGTGTTCAGATCGTCAACGCAGTTTGGAATGCGCCGTTTACAAAAGAATCAGCGCCGAATCGTTCAATTGACAAATACGAACGTTCAGTCTTATCGACGGAAAGAAAGTCTCGTCGATGCGGCATTGCACAACGATGTCATGATTTATTCACATGAAACCGTTATGGCAGGTGGCTGGACAAGGCAGGGAAGAGAACGGCACGGGAAAGCGCAAGCGCTTCGATTCTGGCGCCCGCGATAAAACGGACATAAGTGTGGATAACGACAGGCAGAGGATAAATTTTATTCAAACACTCTGTTCAGATGTTGGCTTGTGCCGTTAAAGCAACAGAGAACATGTGACTTGCACCGGACGCTGGTGCGACAAGGGGACCGAGGCAGATAATCGGTTTGTAAAGGAGAAAGATCATGGATGCCAAACCACCGAAGATTCCGACCCCGGATAAAGTTTTTTACCCGGATCCGGAACCCGTGGCCGTCGAATTTCTGGGTGCCGAACTGCCTGAGCACGTTCGCGCTTTCTTCGACGAACAACGTAAATCGTGCGACCCGAAGTAACCGGGCATTGGCGCGGCGCAGCATTGCTGCTCGCGCAGCTAACGGTAGCGGGCGATGAGTACGCTCGTCCCTCTTATCCGTCCGGCCTGCGTGTCGTGACGGTGGATCGGCTCGTCTGATGTAACAGCGCCGGGGCGCGCGGCTCCGGTGTCCCTATGCGCGCGTCCGTCAGGTACGTCGTGCTGTCGTTGTCTTCTGCGCCGGCAGCCATTTTCATCGGATAAATACGCGCCGTTTGCCGGGCATCATTTATTCTTCTCGTTTTTCCATCAGCGGCCGGTCGGCCCCGTCCACTTCATGAATCGTTCGCATCGCTTCGGCGCCTCATGCGCGCTCGCACTTGCCGCCGCCAGTTTCGTTTTCGCGCCCGTTCCCGCGCTCGCCGATGGCGACGACACCGCGCTCACCAATCTGATCGCGCTGGCCTCGCAACGGCTTGCGCTTGCGGAACCGGTCGCGCGCTGGAAGTGGGCACACCACCAGCCCATCACCGATACTCCGCGTGAAAACGCGCTGCTCGCCGATGTGGAAAAGCGTGCCGCGACGGCAAACGTCGACCCGGCATTTGCGCGGGCGTTCTTCCAGGATCAGATCGACGCGAGCAAGGACGTGCAGAACGCGCTTTTTGCCACGTGGCGCAGCACGCAGCCGCCACAGGAACCCGCGCCCGATCTCGCGACGAGCACACGGCCGCAACTCGACAAGCTCACGCAATCGCTCGTCGCCAGCCTTGCGCGCGTGCAGCCGCTGCGCGCGGCGGCGGATTGCCCGACGCGTGTCGCGCAGTCGCTCGCTAACTGGAAATCACTGACGCGTTATGACTCGGCGCGTTCGAGCGCCTTGACCCGCGCACTCGGTCATGTGTGCGAAACGGGCGGTGTCGGCGCGACGGGCTGATCGCGTTCGCGCGACGCAGTGCGTGCTGATGGGCGGCGCCTAGACGAGACTGGACTCGGCCGTGTCGCTCGATACGCTCAACGGCATCACGCGCAGACCGCGCGCGAGATGACTCTGAAGGATGCGATACGTCGACAGCTCGAACGATCCGGCAATAACCGACGCATGCAGCCGAGCCGCCTGCACGAGCGACGGCGCGTGTCCGAAATAGCGCCAACGGTCCACGACGTGAAAAACGCGCTGCGCGTTCTCGTGCTCTTCGAAAACGATCGGCCCGTCGAACGGCCACGGCGCATCCGCGGGATCACTCTTCGTCACGCGCTGCAGCCGGTTGTGCGCCGGCCGCAGCGTCGCGATCCACTGTGCCTCCGCGAGCATTGCGCCGAGCTCGCCGCCGGTCGCGCGCCATTCGACGCGACGCACCTGCTGCGCGAGGCGGATATCCTTCGATGAACGCCGCTCGCCAGTCAGATGCGAGCGCAACCGCTGACGCACGCGCACGCTTCGCCCGACGTAGAGCGGCGCGTCCCCTTCGCCGTAGAACGCATACACGCCACAGCCCCCCGGCGCGGTATCGAGCAGATCCTCGGTAATATCGCCGGCCAGCCGGTAGCGCCGCGTGGTGCGCTCGATCTGCGCGCGCAATGCGTCGAGCGGCACGAGCGCATGCAGACGCTGCCAGAACTGCCAGATCAGATCGGCGTCGGCAAGCGCGCGGTGGCGATCCGATGGCAGGAGCGCGTGGCGTTCGACGAGCGCATCGAGACCGTGACGCTTTTCGGCCGGAAACAGCGCGCGCGACAACCGCACCGTGCACAGCACGTCGGGATCGAACGCGAGCCCGATGCGGCGAAATTCGCTGCGCAGAAATCCACGATCGAAACTTGCGTTGTGCGCGACGAACAGCTTGCCGTTCAGGCGCTCGAACAGCGCCGGCGCGATCGACTCGAAGGTCGGCGCGCCACGCACCATTTCGTTCGTGATACCGGTGAGCTGCTGGATGAACGACGGAATCGGCTGCTGCGGATCGATCAGACTGCTCCAGCGCGACACGCCAGCCGGCCCTATCTCGACAACACCGACCTCGGTGATGCGGTGCTCGCTCGTGGAGCCGCCAGTCGTTTCAAGGTCGACGAAGACAATGGGTACATCGAGGGCCGGTTCCGGCGAAAACAGTTCGGACATGGGAAAAGGAGATTTCGGACGCGTGACTTTGCGGCAAGTATGCACCATATAGCAGGCGCCGCGGATTCTGGGCGAGAGTCGCCCAGACACCTGAGCCGAAAATCATTTAAAAGCCTCTAGAACGCATTCGCTCGACGCATTTATCTCCTGACGAAAGCCATTCTTTTTAACCGGGCAGTTATACAAACCGGCTCCGATAGAAAATATGGGACGGGAAAAATAAAAACCCCCGCACTCCGGCGAGGGTTATCCCTTAAAAGCTGCGAAAGCGGCGACTCGGCGCTGCTTTTTACAGCGGCTGAATATTCGCCGCCTGCTTGCCCTTGGGGCTGGTCTTGACTTCGAAGGAGACGCGCTGGTTTTCCTTCAGCGACTTGAAGCCTTCCGTGCGGATCTCCGAAAAATGCGCGAACAGATCTTCGCCGCCCGCATCCGACGTGATGAAGCCAAAGCCTTTAGCATCGTTGAACCATTTGACGATACCGGTTTCCATTTTCCTGTTTCCCTCTTGATTTATCAGATCGGGCATTGCCCTTGAGTCCATCCAACCCCGAATTCATTAGCAACCGGATGACAACGGATACTGAAAAGCCGAATGGGCTAATGAAATACGGCCTTGCCGTTATAAGGGGAACGAAGAATCGCAGTCAAGTAAACTTTTCGTATGCGTTTAGCGTATTAAAAGATATGCCTCGCGGGTCGCGGGGAAACGAGAATCTGTCAATATTACCTCGCCAGATTTAATCCAAATCAAATAGCGGGAAAATTTGCAGTGACTCACCGGGCAATGTAACAAAACCCATGTTTCGGTAAGTGTTTGTCCGAGTTGTTGCAGCGCATTCACAATCGCATGATGGAAAATCAGTAGTAGCGATGTGCATCAGGAGGTTGCCATGCTGTTCAATGAGATCCGCCGTCTTGTCGCCTGGCTCACTCAGTCGCACGCAAGGTCGGTATCCGACCAGCCCGTGCGGACCGACGACACCTCTTCCATCTTCGACTTCGATCCGATGTGGCACGGCGATCACTGGCAGAACCTGCTGTCCTCGCCAATGGACGCGCGCCGTTACGTAATGGAAGACTGGAGCGTCCCATCCGCAACCGACTGGGACGACGCGGACGGCACGGCGCCGGCGCATTAGCGGGATCCGCGAATAACGCAATCGGCGGGCAAAAAAAAGCGCGACTGGAAAGTCGCGCTGACAAAGGTTTGGAGATCTTTTTCATCAACGAAAAAGTCTGCTTCGGAAAGCAGAGACCTCAGTATAGCGGCCGTATCCCCTTCGATTATTAACACTATTTACAATCATCTGTTGCCGCAATAACAACAATCATTTTACGGCATTCTTTACGTTGTTTTTTCGCATCGTTTAGTGTCGCGAATGAGCAACGCGATTCCAGCCGACTCACCTTTCCAATCCCTTTAATAGCGCGCAAAGCCTTTATCCATAAGGCTCAAATGACATTCGCGCATCGTTTCTCATCGAGTAATACTTTATTGCGAAAATCGGAACGCCCACTCCGGAGGTGTCTCTCTACACTCTGCCTAATCGGAAACCGGCGCGAATCGGATCATCGCGCTTCTCACGTGGATTCCGCTTCTCGCAGCGCCGCGTGAAGGTCTCCCAAGCCAGGGTTTTATATCTCTCTCGCTCTTGGAGTTATACAAATGAAGAAGACACTCATGCTCGCTGCCGTCACGAGCGTTTTTGCAACCGCAGCGCATGCGCAAAGCAGCGTCACCCTGTACGGCCTGATCGACGCCGGTATTACCTATACGAACAACCAGCACGGTCATACCAACTGGCAAATGACGAGCGGCTCGGTGAACGGCAGCCGCTTCGGCCTGCGTGGCGCCGAGGACCTCGGCGGCGGTCTGAAGGCCATCTTCACGTTGGAAAACGGCTTCGGCATCAATGACGGCACGCTCAAGCAGAACAGCCGCCTGTTCGGCCGTCAGGCTTTCGTCGGACTGTCGAGCGACCAGTTCGGCGCCGTCACCCTGGGCCGTCAATATGACAGCATGGTCGACTACGTCGGCCCGCTGGCGCTGACCGGCACGCAATACGGCGGCACGGAATTCGCACACCCGTTCGACAACGACAACCTGAACAACTCGTTCCGTATCAACAACTCGGTCAAGTTCCAGAGCGCCAACTACGGCGGCTTCAAGTTCGGCGCGTTGTACGGCTTCTCGAACCAGGCTGACGGCTTCTCGAACAACCGCGCGTACAGCGCGGGCGCATCGTACAACTGGGGTGGCCTGAACATCGCCGCCGCTTACCTGCAACTGAACAGCAACGGCGCGAACAGCGCGGCCGCGGCGTTCAACTCGGGTGGCGCGGTGTCGGGCGACAACACGTTCTTCGCGGCACGTCAGCAAACGTGGGGCGCGGGTGCCAACTATGCATTCGGCCCGGCGACCGTCGGCCTCGTGTACTCGCAGACGAACCTGCAAGGTCTTGCCGGCATCAGCCAGAGCGCATCCGGCATTACGGGCGGCGTGGGCTTCCCGACCAACAGCGCACAGTTCCAGAACTTTGAAGCCAATGCCCGTTACGCTCTGACGCCGGCACTGAGCATCGCGGGTGCGTACACGTACACGCGTGCCAACCTGTCGAGCACGCATAACCACTGGAACCAGTTCAACCTGCAAACCGCCTATGCGCTGTCCAAGCGCACCGACGTGTACCTGCAGGGCGTGTATCAGGAAGCTAACGACGGTGCTATCGTCGATGCCAACATCAATGGTCTCGGTGCGGCATCGGGTAACAACAAGCAGGTCGCTGTGACGGCAGGTCTGCGTCACCGCTTCTAAGCACTGCGGAAGCACTGGCAGTAGAAAGGCGCCGCTTGCGGCGCCTTTTTTATGCTTATATCCCGTCCTTGCGTACCGCGGACACAGGCTAACCCGTGCTATCGCGCGGCGGATATTTGACGTCGAGAATATCGATCGGCTGAGGACCCGCCGGCGTGAACAGCGTGACCGTATCGCCGACTTTCGCCTTGAGCAGCGCGCGCGCAATCGGCGAAATCCAGCTCACGTGCCCGATATCCAGATCGACCTCGTCGATGCCGACAATCGTCACGGTGTGCTCTTCGCCATCCTCGGTCGCATAGTCGACCGTCGCGCCGAAGAACACCTGATCGACGTTCTCCTGCCGGCTGCTATCGACCACCTCGGCCAGATCGAGACGCCTGGTCAGAAAGCGGATGCGCCGGTCGATCTCGCGTAGACGGCGTTTGCCGTAGATGTAATCCCCGTTCTCCGAGCGGTCGCCGTTCGACGCCGCCCACGACACGAGCCTGACCACTTCCGGCCGCTCGACATCGATCAGATGCAGCAGCTCGTCACGCATGCGCCGGTGGCCGGCGGGCGTAATATAGTTTTTGGTGCCCGCGGGCACATCGGGCTGGGCAACGTCGAGATCGTCATCGTCGTCTTCGCTCGACTCTTTGACAAAGGCCTTGTTCATAGTGATCCAGTAACAACAGCTAGCAACAACCTCCCAAGAGGTTACACGATCGGGCCCGCGACACAAATCGCCGTGATGGGCTTCCATTTTTCGGATCCGTTGGCTATAATCTCGTTTCTGTGTGCGGCTGTAGCTCAGTTGGATAGAGTACTTGGCTACGAACCAAGGGGTCGTGGGTTCGAATCCTGCCAGCCGCGCCACCTATTCGAGGGCTTCTCTCCTGGGAAGCCCTCAAGTTTTACCCCTTTCATGCAGTTAGGCATCAACGTTTTAGCGTGCGGCTGTAGCTCAGTTGGATAGAGTACTTGGCTACGAACCAAGGGGTCGTGGGTTCGAATCCTGCCAGCCGCGCCACCTATAAGGGCCTTCCAGTCGGAAGGCCCTTTGTTTTTCCGGGTGCCTTGTTGGCCGGCCTTCAGTCGTTTTTTTCGACCGACATATATCCCTGCACGCTACCCCCCCTCCCGCCGGCAGATCATCGCGGCGGCGACTGAATATCTCCGATCTGCCCGTCCGGGCTCGGCAAATCCTCGATAACCCCGCCCACCGTTTGCTCGCTGATCGTCTCGGCTCGCGCGCCGGTCAGCGCCTGACGCTCGCGCAGCACGTCGCCCACGGTATCGCCGAAATGGCTCGCGACGAACGCCCGCAGCAACGCTATTCGCAACGAATCCCCCCGCCCCTCCGCAGGCCGCCGGCCGCCTTCGAACTCCGCGACGCATACCGCGCCCTGGTCGCTCTGCTCACGCACTTCCAGGCGCCGCGCGCGCTCCAGCACGAGGGCAGCCGCCTCCCACGACGCGCTGGGCGTAAAACGGCCGTCCCACGGGCGACCGCGATCGTTGCCGCGGATCGACACGGTCTCGCCGCTGTCGGTGAAATAGATTTCGCGCACGAAGTCGTGCAAGCCGCGCGCCACCCAGTAATCGAGCGCCACGCCAGTGAGGTCGGATACGTTCATCAGCGTTCTCCGCGGGTTCAGGTCTAAGGAGCCGCACGAACGATGCCTGCATGCCTGATTACATTAAAGAAACGGCGCGCGGAAACAGCGTCGAAGCGCCGAAGGAATGCAATCAAGGCGCCGGCAGAGCACGTACCATCAAAACCCGACAATGCCAGAACGGCAGCCGGGCGACTCAGTAATCCGCGCGCTCGCGATCGATCCGCATGCCGCCGTCGTGACGGTGGTGCCCCTCTTCGCTCGGCCGTTCGCGCGCAATACGCATCACGTCCGGGTTCGTGCGCACCCGGCGCATCACGTTGGCCAGATGGACGCGGTCGCTGACCTGGATCACAAAGCGCAGCACCGTGGATTCCTGCGACAGATCTTCGTCCATCGCGATGTGGACGATGTTGGCGTCCGCCGACGTGATATCGGCCGCCACGCGGGCAAACACGCCCTTGGTGTTCTTCACCAGCACCTTCACCGCGACGTCGAACAGACGGCCCGGCTGCGGCGCCCATGCAACATCGATCCAGCGGCCCGGATCGCGCCGGTGAATGCGCTGCGCGACACGGCAGTCGGTGGTATGAATTGCCATACCGAGACCGATGCCGATATAGCCCATGATGTCGTCGCCCGGAATCGGACGGCAGCAGGCGGATAGTTGCACCGACATGCCCTCGGTGCCGGTGATGACGACCGGTGGCGCATGCGGCGTCGAACCGGACTCGGAGCGCGAGCCGTCGTCGTCGGCGTCGCGGCCGCTCATCAACACCTCGATGCGCTTGGCCATCACCGCCGCGACACGCCGGCCGAGACCGATGTCCGCGAAGATTTCCTGACGGTTCTTGTTGCCCGTCCACTGCACGAGCTTTTCCCACGCTTCCGGCGTCACGTCCGACAGCGCGAGCCCGTAGCCCTTCAGCCCCTGATCGACCAGACGCTCGCCGAGCTGCACCGACTCGTTCAGACGCATCGTCTTCAGATAATGGCGGATCGCCGAACGCGCCTTGCCGCTGCGCACAAAACCAAGCCATGCGGGATTCGGCTTCGAATACGGCGCCGTGATGACCTCGACGATATCGCCGCTCTTCAGCTCGGTACGCAGCGGCAGCAATTCGTTGTTGATCTTCACGGCGACGCACTGGTTGCCGAGATCGCTATGGATCGAATAGGCGAAGTCGAGCGCGGTGGCGCCGCGCGGCAGCGCCATGATCTTCGACTTCGGTGTAAACACGTAGACCGCGTCCGGGAACAGGTCGATCTTCACGTGTTCGAGGAACTCGCTCGAGTCGCCCGCTTCGCTCTGAATGTCGAGCAACGACTTCAGCCACTGGTGCGCGCGCTTCTGCACGTCGTTCAGATCCGCACTGCCGTTCTTGTACAGCCAGTGCGCGGCGACGCCCGCCTCGGCGATCTCGTGCATCTTGCGCGTGCGCACCTGAAACTCGATCGGCGCACCGAACGGACCAACCAGCGTGGTGTGCAGCGACTGGTAGCCGTTCACCTTCGGGATCGCGATGTAGTCCTTGAACTTGCCCGGCACCGGCTTGAAGAGCGCATGCAGCGCGCCGATGCACGTATAGCACTCGAGCGCGCTCTCGACGACCACGCGAAAACCGTACACGTCGAGCACCTGCGAAAACGACAACTGCTTGTCGCGCATCTTCTTGTAGATGCTGAAGATGGTTTTCTCGCGGCCGGTGACTTCCGCGTCGATCTTCGCATCCGCGATCGCGCGCTGCACCGATTCGAGAATCTTGCCGACCACCTCGCGCCGGTTACCGCGCGCGGCCTTGACGGCCTTTTCGAGCGTCGCGTAACGGTGCGGGTTGAAGTTCGCGAAGCTCAGATCCTGCAGCTCGCGATAAGTATTGTTCAGGCCGAGCCGATGGGCGATCGGCGCGTAAATGTCGAGTGTTTCGCGCGCGACGCGGCGGCGCTTTTCCGGCGGCACCGCGCCGAGCGTGCGCATGTTGTGCAGTCGGTCGGCGAGCTTCACCAGAATCACGCGCACGTCGCGCGCCATCGCGAGCAGCATCTTGCGGAAGTTTTCCGCCTGCGCTTCCTCGCGATTGCGAAACTCCATTTTGTCCAGCTTGGACAGACCATCGACCAGCTCGGCGACCTTCGCGCCGAAGCGCTCGGCGAGCTCCGCCTTGGTCACGCCCTGGTCTTCCATCACGTCGTGCAGGAGCGCCGCCATGATCGACTGGGCGTCGAGATTCCAGCCCGCGCAGATTTCCGCGACGGCGACAGGATGCGTGATGTAGGGCTCGCCGCTCTGGCGATACTGACCGAGATGGGCTTCGTCGCTGAAATGAAAGGCCGCCTTGACGTCCTTGATCTCTTCCGGCTGCAGATAGCCGGACAGCACGGACGTCAGCCTGGCGATGGAAACGACGTCATGCCGGCGCGGCTGCTCCGGCGTGGCGGTCGGCCCGAACAGATGGCGAAACGACTGTTCGAGGACCGCGTCGATGTACTTGCGTGCAGACGAGGGGGAATCTGCGTCGTGGTCCGCTTCCGTCACGGTGGGCGGGGTAGCACTCATGGTCGCCTCCGGAGCAGTCAGGGTTGAACGCAGGTCTGCAACTCGAAATCACATGGCAATCGAAAACGGAAAACAGCGCGCCTTAAACCGGCACCTTCTTCAGCATTTCGACACCGACCTGGCCTGCCGCGATTTCACGCAGCGCGACGACGGTGGGCTTGTCGCGGCTTTCGATCTTCGGCGTATGGCCTTGAGCGAGCTGACGCGCGCGATAGGTTGCGGCAAGCGCGAGTTCGAAACGGTTCGGGATCTGTTTGAGGCAGTCTTCGACGGTAATGCGGGCCATGTTGGGTTCCTTCTCAGTATGTTGCTTATTCTACCTTATGTGCTCGGCACAACGCCGCGCTCACGCGTGCGGCAGGTGGATGCCGAGCTGCATGAAAAGCTGCGTGTGACGCGCGTACTGCGACGCGAAGCGCGAACGCGTCGCGCCGACGAGACAGCGCAGTTCGGCGAGCGCGCGATCGAAGTTCTCGTTGATCACCACGTACTCCGCCTCGGCCGCGTGCGCCATCTCGCCACCCGCCGCGAGCAGGCGTCGCGTGATCACGTTCGGCTCGTCCTGGCCGCGCTTTTTCAGACGCTCCTCGAGCGCTTCGAGCGACGGCGGCAGAATGAAAATTTCGACCGCGTTGTGAAACTGCTTCTTCACCTGCTGCGCGCCCTGCCAGTCGATTTCGAGCAGCACGTCGTGGCCGCTTTTCATCTGCTCCTCGATCCACACGCGCGAGGTGCCGTAGTAGTTGCCGTGCACTTCCGCGCTCTCGAGAAACTCGCCCGCGTCGTGGCGCTGCATGAAGTCTTCGACGGTCGTGAAGTGATAGTGCTCGCCGTCCTGCTCCTTCGGACGCGGCGGGCGCGTCGTGTACGAGATCGACAGACGGATCGCGTCGTCGCCCGCGAGCAGCGCGTTCACGAGTGTCGACTTGCCGGCACCCGACGGCGCGACGACCATGAACAGATTGCCGGGATAAGCGCCCACATAGGGATGGCGCGGCGCGCCGGGTTCGCGTGTGTGATGGTCGGTCATGGTGTAGCGCTCCAGCCTTATTCGAGATTCTGTACCTGCTCGCGCATCTGTTCGATCAGCAGCTTCAGCGTCATCGAGGAATCCGCGAGCTCCTTCGCGGCCGCCTTCGAGCCGAGCGTGTTCGCTTCGCGGTTCAGCTCCTGCATCATGAAGTCGAGCCGCTTGCCGATCCTGCCGCCCTTCTCGATCACATGACGCGTTTCGTTCAGGTGCGCGGTGAGGCGCGACAGCTCTTCGGCGATGTCGATGCGCACGCCGTACATCGTCACTTCCTGGCGGATCCGCTCGTTGATCTCCTCGCGCGAGACGATCGTCGCGGCCGCATCCGGCGCGGCGATGCCCAGCGCCTCCTGCAAACGTTCGACGATCTTCTGCTGATGCCGCGTAATCAGCTCCGGCACGAGCGGCGTGATCTTCGCGACGATCGTTTCCATTTCGGTGACGTTGGAAAGCAGCACCTTCGCGAGCTGCGCGCCTTCGCGCGCACGCACCTCGACCAGATCGCCGATCGCCTGCTTGCCGCACGCGAGCACCGCGTCGCGCAGCGTGTCGGGCGCGATGCTGCTTTCGGCCAGCACGCCGGGCCAACGCAGGATTTCGCCCGCGCGCAGACGGCCGGCTTCCGGAAACGTCGACAGCACCGTGCGCTCGAGCAGCGCGAGTTGCGCAAGCGTGTCGTGATTGACCGTCCCCGCGTTAGCCGACTGCTCGCTGCGCTGCAGATTGACGCGGATGTCGACCTTGCCGCGCGACAGCTTGTTCATCAGCATCTCGCGCAGCGTCGGTTCGACGACGCGCACGTCTTCAGGCATACGGAAGTTCAGATCGAGAAAGCGCGAGTTCACCGTGCGCAGTTCGACCGACACGCTCACGCCGCCGGTACCCGAGGCCGCCACGAGTTCGCGCGTGGCGCTCGCATAGCCAGTCATGCTGTAGATCATCGTAGTTCTCGCGATTGCGGCCATGCGTTCGACGTCTGGCCTGAGAAGCGGAACGCCCGGCGTGTACGAGACGCGAGGCGGGGAATCCGCATTATCCCATTTTTGGCGGCGACATCCGGCGCGCGCCAGCGCGCATGCGGGTTTGCACGCGCTCGCCTGGCGCCGGCCGGCGCCGTCATCGTCGCGGCGCGGCGGGCGTTGCGCTTTCTTGCCGGGCGCCGCGATGCATTGCCGCCGCATCCCCATGCTCTTCACGTGCCGCAGCCGTGCTTCTGGCATGCAACTATGCGCACCCTCCATACGCGTCACCGCGCTACCCGATCGGCGGTAAAATTGCAGTTTCCCTGCGCCGTTCTTCCGAACCATCCCATCCCAATCCATTCCGACATGAGCAACGATACTCAACGCCCCAGCGGCCGCCAACCCGATCAGTTGCGCGACGTGCGCATCACGCGTCATTACACGAAGCATGCGGAAGGCTCGGTGCTGGTCGAATTCGGCGACACCAAGGTCATCTGCACCGCGAGCGTCAGCGAAAGCGTGCCGCCGTTTCTGCGCGACCGCGGCCAGGGTTGGCTCACCGCCGAATACGGCATGCTGCCGCGCGCGACGCACACCCGCAGCGACCGCGAAGCCGCGCGCGGCAAACAGACCGGCCGCACGCAGGAAATCCAGCGGCTGATCGGCCGCGCGTTGCGCTCGGTGTTCGACCTCGAGAAGCTCGGCGCGCGCACCATCAACCTCGACTGCGACGTGATCCAGGCCGACGGCGGCACGCGCACCGCGAGCATCACCGGCGCATTCGTCGCCGCGCACGACGCGGTCGCGAAACTGCTGGCAACGGGCCGTATCGAAAGCTCGCCGATCACCGATTACGTCGCCGCGATTTCGGTCGGCGTGTACGACGGCGTGCCGGTGCTCGATCTCGACTACGACGAAGACTCGCAGTGCGACACCGACATGAATGTCGTGATGACAGGCTCGGGCGGCTTCGTCGAAATCCAGGGCACAGCCGAAGGCATGCCGTTTTCGCGCGACGAAATGGACGCGTTGCTCGATCTCGCGAGCGACGGCATCAGCACGCTGATCGCGAAGCAGAAGCAGGCGCTGGGAGTACAGCAGTGAATGAAGCGGGTCAAAACGGCATGCCGCTGAAGAAAGTCGTGCTCGCATCGAACAACGCGGGCAAGCTGCGCGAATTCGCGGCGCTGCTCGGCGCGGCCGGGATCGAACTGATCGCGCAAGGCGCGCTCAACGTGCCGGAAGCGGAAGAGCCGCATCCCACCTTCGTCGAAAACGCGCTGACCAAGGCGCGCCACGCGGCGAAGCTCACCGGCCTGCCGGCGCTCGCCGACGATTCCGGCCTGTGCGTGCGCGCGCTGCGTGGCGCGCCGGGCGTCTATTCGGCGCGCTACGCGCAGCGCGCGGGCGGCGAAAAGAGCGACGCAGCGAATAACGCCCGCCTCGTCGCCGAACTGCGGGACGTCAGCGACCGGCGCGGCTATTACTACTGCGTGCTCGCGCTGGTGCGTCACGCGGACGACCCCGAACCGCTGATCGCCGAAGGCCGCTGGCATGGCGAAATCCTCGACGCGCCGCGCGGCGGCCACGGTTTCGGCTACGACCCGTACTTCTATCTGCCGTCGCTGAACGCGAGCGCCGCCGAACTCGAGCCGGCGGTGAAGAACGCGAGCAGCCATCGCGCGATCGCGCTGCGGCAACTGCTCGCGCGTCTGTCGGAGGAAGCGTGATTCCGGTTCGACCGACGCCGGCCGACGTCAGCAACGGCATCGTCAAGGCGTTCACGTCGCCGGGCAGCATCCGTCTGACCTCGCTGCCGCCGCTCGCGCTGTACGTGCATTTCCCGTGGTGCGTGCGCAAGTGCCCGTACTGCGATTTCAATTCGCACGAGTGGAAAGGCGACACGTTCCCCGAGAGCGACTACCTCGATGCGCTGCGTGCCGATCTCGAAATGGCGCTGCCGCTGATCTGGGGCCGCCAGGTGCATACGGTGTTCATCGGCGGGGGTACGCCGAGCCTGCTGTCCGCCGCGGGGCTCGACCGGCTGCTGTCGGATGTGCGCGCGCTGCTGCCGCTCGACGCCGACGCGGAAATCACGCTCGAAGCGAATCCCGGCACGTTCGAAGCCGACAAGTTCGCGCAGTTTCGCGCGAGCGGCGTGAACCGGCTGTCGGTGGGCATCCAGAGTTTCAACGAAACGCATCTGAAGGCGCTCGGCCGGATTCACGACGCCGCGCAAGCGCGCCACGCGGTCGAAGTCGCCGCGACTACATTCGACAATTTCAACCTCGACCTGATGTTCGCGCTGCCGAAGCAAACGCTCGCCGAATGCCAGGCCGACGTCGAAATGGCGTTGTCGTTCGCGCCGCCGCATCTGTCGCTGTATCACCTGACGCTCGAACCGAACACGCTGTTCGCGAAGTTCCCGCCCGCGCTGCCCGACGACGATGCGTCCGCCGACATGCAGGACTGGATCCATCAGCGCACCGCCGAGGCCGGCTACGAGCGCTATGAAGTGTCTGCGTACGCGCAGCCGCATCGGCAGAGCAAACACAATCTGAACTACTGGCGTTTCGGCGACTATCTCGGCATCGGCGCCGGTGCGCATACGAAGCTGTCGTTCCCGAATCGCGTGCTGCGCCAGGCGCGCTACAAGCACCCGGCGACGTTTATCGAGCAGGCGAAGGCCGGCGCGGCCGTACAGGAAGAACACGAGGTCGGCCCGCGCGATCTGCCGTTCGAGTTCATGCTGAACGCGCTGCGACTGGTGGAAGGGTTTCCGGTGCATCGGTTCATCGAGCGCACGGGCTTGTCGATCACGACGATCGAACCGGCGTTGCAGGAAGCCGAACGGCGCAAGCTGATCACGCGCGACCACGAAAAAATTGCGCCGACGCCGCTCGGCCAGGCGTTCCTGAACGATTTGCAGGCGCTGTTTCTGAAAGATCCGCACTAGTTGCGAAGCAACCGGACGTGGCGAAGAAGCGCCCGATCGCACGGTGGGCCGCCGCCCCACGCGCCGCCGGAGAAATCAGGCTGACGCACGCCTGCTGGCCTGCCTGGTCTTTTTGTGCGCGGCTGCCTGCGCAGTCAATTGGAGCGGTTCGCGGCACGCCGTGCGGTTGAGGATTGGTCGGCAAATACGCTACAATCGCCCGCTTGGAGGTGTGGCCGAGCGGTTTAAGGCACCGGTCTTGAAAACCGGCGAAGGAGCAATCCTTCCGTGAGTTCGAATCTCACCGCCTCCGCCAGTGATGGCGGCTGAAACCCCGTAAGTTCAAAGGACTTGCGGGGTTTTGTTTTTTCTGGCTCGTCATTCAGCCATGGCATTGGAGATAAGAGAAATGCATTTCCTCTGCTACCTTGATAAAGAGGTTTTTTGATGGACAAGCTAAAGGAATTTGACTACTTCCACGATTGGAACATCGACGCTCTCGCCGTTCGCGACAGGCATAAACTTATTGTCATGCTGGAATATGACGGGAAGCACGCAACCGCTACTTTTAACGGAACCAGTCGCTGCACCGTTGAACATTTCAGCGTGTCCAATAATATTGTCTTTGAGATAAAGCTTCTCGAGCCGGGGGACACGAATTACGATCTCGCACTCGCCATGCTCTCGAAAAGCGAGCGTTTTTCTGACACGCCGGGGTGTCAAATAGCGATAGTCCTCGCAACGGCCGGCGCGGAGCTGGCCGTCGAGTTCGAGACGCTCGAAATTGACGCTGAATAGCCCAGTTCCAGCTACGGCTTCAGGTCGAAAAGCACGCAACGCCGCGCACCCGTAAATGCGATAGGCGGCACTAAACGATCGCCGTCGCCTCAACCTCGATCCTGAACCCATAGTGCAACTGAGGCACCGGCACAACCGCCCGCGCCGGCTTCGCGTCGCCGGCCCAGCGCGCGTAGATCTGGTTGAAGTTCGCCCAGTTTTCGACATCGACGACATAAACGCGCACCTGCACCAGTTGTGCGACGCTGCTGCCGACGCTTTCGAGCGCTGCCCGCACATTGGCCAGCACCTGTTCGGCCTGCGCTTCGAACGGTGCATCGTTGAGCTTGTCGCCCTGCGCGTTGATCGGCAATTGCCCCGACACGAACACGAAGCCATTCGCAACCGCGACGTGACTATAGTGACCGCCGGGTTTCGCGAGCGCGGCGGGGTTGTTCGTCCGCGGCAGATGCGGGTCGTGCGAGCTATCGGTCATGAACCACTCCAGAAGTCGGGAACGTCCGGGCGGCATCGACGACCCTGCGCGCAACGCCCGCACAACGAACACCCGTCTTCACGATCAGGCGAATTCGAAACACACGACATAAAGTAATGGCAATCCATCGGGCCACGCCCCACCCCGCCTGCCTCATCCGCCAAGCCGCACGCCCGCCACAGCCGCCATCACGCGTCGGCCATTGCGAGCTTTTCGCGCGCATCCGCGCAACGACGATTCAGATCGCGATGCACCAACTGGCCATCCAGCAACGCCGATACATCGGTCAAACCGTAATCAAAGCGCAAGACGTATTCGATGTCGGTGTAGTCGTAATAAGCGCCACTGTCTGCCAGCCTTTGCGCTTCGGCGAATGCAGCGTGTTGCCGTTCGCCGTTCATCAGGTCTTTGATCGCCATGATTGCCGCTCCGAGGAACAGTGGCTTCATCATAGCAATGCAATTTGAAACACACGGTGGCGCGCGCACAACACCTGGTGTTTTCCGTAGATGCGCGCCGTGGTCGTCAGACAATGCCCATGTATGGGCCACGACATGCTCGCGGCGTCATCAGACAATGCACGGCATGCGGCAACCGCGACATGCACACGAGCTCGCGCACCGCTCGTACACCGCTCACACAGCGGCAACCGGTGTCCTGGTCGCGTGCCAGCGCATCACGAGAAACCGCCCGACGAAACACAGACCGCCCGCCACGCCGACCACGACACCCATGCCCTTCGGCGAGCCGTCCTGCCACAGCCCGACCGCGAGACTCGACAACGCGCCGAGCGCGAGCTGCACCGCGCCGAACACGGCCGCCGCGGCACCGGCGTTGGCCGGATAGCGATGCATCAGGTCGGTCGTGCAATTGGCGGACAGCACGCCCACTACGCCGACCACGAAGAACAGCCCGAACACGATCGACCACAAGCCGCCCCACCCCGTCAGCGATACGACACTGACGAACAGCGACGCGACGAAGCTCACGGTTGCCGCGAACGAAATGATCGGCAGCGGACCGAGGCGGCCGACGAGCCGCGTGTTCATGTAATTGCCGAACATGATGCCGACGATATTCAGCGCGAACAGGAAGCCGTAATGCTGCGCCGACACGTGGAAATATTCGATGTACACGAACGGCGTCGCCGTGATGTACGCGAACATCGACGCGAACGCCATGCCGCCGCACAGCATGTGGCCCCACGCGACCGGGTCGCGCAGCAGCGTGCCGTATGCGGCGAATGATTTCAGCAGCGCCGATTGCGCGCGCTTCTCGCGCGGCCACGTCTCCGGCACCTTGAGGAACGCGGTCACCGCGCACACGGAACCGAACAGCGTCAGCGCGGCGAACACGGTGCGCCAGCCGCCGAGCAGCAGCAACTGTCCGCCGATCAGCGGCGCGAGCAGCGGGCCGATCGACGTGACGATCGCGATCATCGACAGCACGCGGGCGGCGTCGCCCGGCTCGTGCGCGTCGCGCGCGATCGCCCGCGCGAGCACCGACGCCGCGCCCGCGCCCAACGCCTGCACGAAGCGGAACGAGATCAGCGAGCCGATCGAGAACGACAGCGCGCACGCGATGCTCGCGAGTGCATACATGATGATGCCGCCGAGCAGAATCGGCCGGCGCCCGTAGGTATCCGACAGCGGCCCGTAGAGCAGCATGCCGATCGAGAAGCCGAACATGAAGCTCGTGAGCGTCGATTGCGCGGCGGCGGTGTTGACCGCGAAGGCCTGCGCGATGGTCGGCAGGCTCGGCAGATACATGTCGATGGAAATCGGGCCGCAGGCGGCCAGCGCACCGAGCAACAGGATCAGCCGGCCATCGGGCCGGCGTTTGACGACATGAGACATGGGGAAATCCGGATGGAACGCCGCGCCGGCATCGGCAGCGGAACGGGCGAAGCGGGCAGCAATGGCCTGACGGGCTCAATTGTACGCGACGGTTAACCGGACAGCCGCGCAACCGGGCAACCACGCCACCGATCGGTTAAGCTGCCGCCTGCATGCCCGCGCGCATGGGTCCGTGCAGCGCCGTGCGCATCCTGGCCGTGCGCGACGCCGCGCGGCGCCCTTCCCTGATCCTGTTTCGAGCCTGCGATGACCGCCTTCCTGCTGATCTGGAGCCCCAAGAAATGGCCGTGGCCCGAGTTGCCCGACATCGCGAAACGCGTTGCCGCCGGCGAGGCGGTAGCCGATGTATGGGGCTGCGGTTTTGCGCGCGGCATCCTGCCCGGCGACCGCGTGTTCCTGCATCGCGTCGCCCAGCAGCCGAAGGGCGTTTTCGGCTCCGGCTACGTGACGCGCGCGCCCTACGAAGTCCCCGATCCGTCGACCAAACGCGGCTACCGGCTATGCATCGACTTCGTCTACGACTGGCTCGTCGACGCGCATCAGGCGCCGGTGATTCCGCGCGAGCAGTTGCGCGTGCATCCGTTGTCGGTGCAGACGTGGGACGCGCAGAGTTCGGGAACGATCATCAAGCCGATCGCCGAGGGCGCGCTGGAAAAGCGCTGGGCCGAGCTGACCGGCAAGCGCAAGCCGCCGAAGCTCGACGCGCCGGCCGGCCCGACACACTCGACGAAAGTCACGGCTCACACGGCGGCGGCACGGAAAGCGGCAAGCCTCGCTGCCGCACAGTCCACCACGGCAAGCGAACCGGGCACGACGCAGCGAGCCCGCGCCGCGACTCGCCGCGCTTCGACTGGCAACGCGCCCGCTGCCGACGCCGCGCCACGCAAAACCGCCACGCGTCACGCGCCGGAAAACCAGCCGAAACGCGGCCGCCGAAGCCCTTGAAAGCCCTACCCCGCGCCGCCGCTCGAGCCCGGCCCCAAAGCTCTCCAACGCCGACTCCGGTACAATTTCTCGACCTGTCCCAGCATCGCGCGAATCGCCCGCGGCAATCGCCCGAGGCCCTTTGCGCCGCTTCGTAACCCCTATTCCAGCCATCCCAGCCATCGCCATGTCCAGAAACGAAACCCTCTTCGAGCGCGCGCAACGCACCATCCCCGGCGGCGTGAACTCGCCGGTGCGCGCCTTCCGCTCCGTCGGCGGCACGCCGCGCTTCATCGAGCGCGCGCAAGGCCCGTACTTCTGGGATGCGGACGGCCAGCGCTATACCGACTACATCGGTTCGTGGGGCCCGATGATCCTCGGCCACGTCCATCCGGAAGTGCTCGAAGCGGTGCAGCGCGTGCTCGCGAACGGCTTCTCGTTCGGCGCGCCGACCGAGTCGGAAGTCGAGATCGCCGAGGAAATCTGCAAGCTGGTGCCGTCGATCGAACAGGTGCGCATGGTGTCGAGCGGCACCGAGGCGACGATGAGCGCGCTGCGTCTCGCGCGCGGCTTCACGAACCGCAGCCGCATCGTCAAGTTCGAAGGCTGCTATCACGGCCACGCGGACAGCCTGCTCGTGAAGGCCGGCTCGGGCCTGCTGACCTTCGGCAATCCGACCTCGGCGGGCGTGCCGGCCGATATCGCGAAGCACACCACGGTCCTCGAGTACAACAACGTCGCCGCGCTCGAAGAAGCGTTCAAGGCGTTCGGCAACGAGATCGCGTCGGTGATCGTCGAGCCGGTCGCGGGCAACATGAACCTCGTACGCGCGACGCCTGAATTCCTGCAGGCGCTGCGGCGCCTGTGCAGCGAATACGGCTCCGTGCTGATTTTCGATGAAGTGATGTGCGGCTTTCGCGTCGCGCTCGGCGGCGCGCAGCAACTGTACGGCATCACGCCGGACCTCACGTGCCTCGGCAAGGTGATCGGCGGCGGCATGCCGGCGGCGGCGTTCGGCGGCCGGCGCGACATCATGGCCCACCTCGCGCCGCTCGGCGGCGTCTATCAGGCGGGCACGCTGTCTGGCAATCCGATCGCGGTCGCGGCCGGCCTGAAAACGCTGCAACTGATCCAGGCGCGCGGCTTCCACGACACGCTCGCCGCGCGCACTACGCGTCTCGCGCAAGGCCTCGAGCAGGCCGCGCGCGAAGCCGGCGTGCCGTTCGCGGCCGATGCGCTCGGCGGCATGTTCGGCCTCTACTTCCGCGAGTCGATTCCGGCGAGCTTCGCCGAGGTCACGCAAAGCGACGTGCCGCGCTTCAACGCGTTCTTCCACAAGATGCTCGACACGGGCGTGTACTTCGCGCCGTCCGCGTACGAAGCGGGCTTCGTGTCGATCGCGCACGACGACGCGGTGATCGACGCGACGATCGACGCCGCGCGCGGCGCGTTCGCGTCGCTGAAGGGCTGAATGAAGGGCTGAAACCAGCGCGACCCAGACACCGCACTACAACGGACCCCGATGTTTTCGCAAACCGATTTCGTCCATATGGAACGCGCGCTCGCCCTCGCGAAGCGCGGCATGTACACGACCGACCCGAACCCGCGCGTCGGTTGCGTGCTCGTGAGGAACGGCGAGGTGATCGGCGAAGGCTACACGCAGCCGGCCGGCCAGGATCACGCGGAGATTCGCGCGCTGAAGGATGCGCGCTCGCGCGGCCACGATCTGCGCGGCGCGACCGCCTACGTGACGCTCGAACCGTGCAGCCACTTCGGCCGTACGCCGCCGTGCGCGAGCGCGCTGATCGAAGCGCAGATCGGCCGCGTGATCGCCGCGATGGAAGATCCCAACCCCCAGGTCTCCGGACGCGGTCTCGCGATGCTGCGCGGAGCCGGTATCGAGGTGCGCTGCGGGCTGCTCGCGAATGAAGCACAGGAGCTGAACATCGGCTTCGTGTCGCGCATGACGCGCGGCCGGCCGTGGGTGCGCATGAAAGTGGCGGCGTCGCTCGATGGCCGCACCGGCTTGCCGTCGGGCGTGAGCCAGTGGATCACGAGCGAGGCCGCGCGCGCCGATGGCCATGCGTGGCGCGCGCGTGCATCCGCGATCCTGACCGGCATCGGCACGGTGCGCGAGGACAATCCGCGCATGACGGTGCGCGCGGTCGATACGCCGCGCCAGCCGCAGCGCGTGCTGATCGACAGTCAGCTCGAGGTGCCGCTCGACGCGCAGATTCTGGCCGGCGCGCCGACGCTGATCTTCTGCGGCCATCTCGATCACCGGCTTGCAGAACGGGCGAGCGCGCTGCGCGATCGCGGCGCCGAGATCGTGCCGCTGCCCAATGCAGCCGGCAAGGTCGATCTGCCGCGGCTGCTGAACGTGCTCGGCGAGCGCGGCGTGAACGAGCTGCACGTGGAGGCGGGCTACAAGCTGAACGGCTCGCTGCTGCGCGAAGGCTGCGTCGACGAACTGCTCGTGTATCTCGCGCCGAGCCTGCTCGGCATGGACTCGATGAGCATGTTCAATCTCGCCGCGCCCGACGCGCTCGACGAGCGCATCAAACTGAACTTCCACACGGTCGAGCGGATCGGCGACGATCTGCGAATTCTCGCGCGCTTCGCGCGGCAAGCCGTGCCCGGGGCCGACCCTGTGTCTCCCACCGTTTCGAAATGATCGAGGACTAGCACGATGTTTACAGGAATTGTCGCGGCAGTGGGCCGCATCGAATCAGTCAAGCCGCTCGGCGCGGGCGGCGACGCGGGCGTGCGCCTGAACGTCGAAGCCGGCGACCTTGATCTCGCCGACGTTCAGCTCGGCGACAGCATCACGATCCAGGGCGCCTGCATGACGGTGGTCGCGAAGACCGATCATTCGTTCGAGGTGGATGTGTCGCGAGAAAGCCTGAACCGTACGGTGGGGCTGGGCGAACCCGGCGAGGTCAATCTCGAGAAGGCGCTGCGCGCGCATGACCGGCTTGGCGGCCATATCGTCGCCGGTCATGTGGACGGGCTCGGCACGGTGACCCGGTTTGCGCCGGTCGGCGAATCACACGAATTGCGGATTCTCGCGCCGCGTGAGATCGGGCGTTATCTCGCGTACAAGGGCTCGGTTACCGTCAATGGCGTGAGCCTGACCGTGAACTCGGTGAGTGATCGCGAGGACGGCTGCGAGTTTTCGATCAACCTGATTCCGCATACCGTGCAGGTCACGTCGCTCAAGCACCTGCGGGAAGGCGTGCGGGTGAATCTGGAGATCGATCTGATTGCGCGGTATGTGGAGCGGATGCTGTCGTCGGCGTCCCCGACGGGACGCTCGTAACTGGTTAATCCAGCGCGAGTTTCGAGTTTGATCGTCTGTCGACTTACCCGGCGATCCGTTGCCGGAACCACTCCGCCAGCGCAGCTTCGTCGAGCGCGCCAGCGGCAACCATTTCCATGGTCCTGACGGCGTCGGCCGGATCAAACTTCAACCGATAGCCGTTGTCTGCCAGGAAAAGGCGCGCAACCACCCAGGCGGTTCTCTTGTTGCCGTCCGCAAAGCCATGATTGCGCTCTAGCCCATAGGCATATGCGGCGGCGAGCGCCGCTGCGTCCGCTCCCGCATAAACCTCGAGATTCTGCGGGCGTGCCAGCGCTGGCTCCGCGGCCCCTTTGTCACGCACGCCATCGAGCCCCCATGCTCGGCAAGCTGGCGATCATGGACGGCATAGGTCAGATCCGCGCGCACCCAGCGCCACGGTGTCATTTGGCCAGCGCCCGCAGAATATCGCGACATCGTGCATGATTTCTTCCGCGAGCTTCATCTGGCGTTCAAAATCCGGGTTGTACGGCGTAATCCGATAGCCGCCTTCGGGCGCCTCGGTCAGATACACGGTATCGCCCTTCTGCACCTTGAGCCGTGCCATCGCCTCCCTGGTAAGAATGAAGCCAACCGAAGCCCCGACCGTTGTGACCTTGAATGTAAGCATGACGCCCTCCTCGAAGGACAAGGATTGAACCGCTCCACATCAGACCGATTCCGACCGCACCTTCCGCTTCAGTTCGCGCAACTGTTCTTCGTGGACCTTTAACGCTTCCTCGAGGCCCCGCGTGAGCGCTGTCAATCTGGCAATCGACGCGCGGCACCGTCGAGCGGCATCGCTGCAGAGGCGCAGCAAACACTCCCGGATCGCGTTGCTCAATGCGGCATGGAGACGCCCAAAATCAATACCAGCGACCTCGCATACCTGCCCATCCGCTCCAGGATGCCCGACCGCGATGCCGTCAAAATCCGCCACATCATCGAGTTCGAACCGCGCCAGCGAAACCTCAGGCGCGATAACGTAATCGCCCAACAACCGTTCCGCTTCGCGGCCGAACATCTCGACGACCGATTCCGACACGGTATCGCACAGCGCCTTCACATCACGTGCTGCCACATACGTATCCAGCAATCCGGGCAACGTCGGCACGATACCGCGCCACACGGCATTCGCGATCCGCTCCTGCTCGTGCTCCAGCGTCGCAAGCGCGGCTTGCGACGACCTGTCCAGCTCGCCAAGCAACGGCAGCACGTCGCCCTGCAAGCGACCCAATACGTTTTCTTCAAGATGATGCAGCAGTATCTCGGCCCGCTTGCGCCGCTTGTAAGCCAGCGCGGGTTCGGCAATCGCGAGCAACGCGGCATAAAGCTTCCCAAACCCGGCGTCTGCCAGAGCCTCCGGCGTCTGCTCCTGCTCGCGCGCCACATACACGGAGATCGAAACAGGCGGCTCCAGCAGCGCCGCGTCGACGCCCATCGCGACGAGCTTTTCCCGCGCCCGAACCCGGACGTCGTGCTCCTGCAGCGCGCGACGCCGCGCGCTCTTGTTGCACAGACGCTTGACGATCTCGCCATCGACCTCGTCTTCGTCGTACTCATCGCTACGCGTTACGACCGGCAGCAGCGGCTTGTTCCTGTGCAACTCACGGCCGAGTTCGTCGAGCTCCTGCACCTGTCCCGGCGACGTGGAACTGGTCAGCCACAAGACGCCATCGGCGCTCTCGGTGAAACGCTGCGTCAATGCGGCATTTTCCGGCGTCACCGAATGCAATCCGGGCGTGTCGAGCAGCACCAGCTTTTCGCCGAGACACACACCTTGCAGCCGCGACGTCGTTTCGGTCGCGCCCTCCCTGAACGGCTCCGAAGTTTCCACGATGCGGCCGGCCTCGACGTGGAAATACCGCACCGGCCGCTTGTGCGCGGCGAAGCGCTCAGCGAGGAAATTGCAGAACGAGCTCTTGCCGGCGTTGAACTTACCGAACACCAGCAGCAACGCTTCGTCGTCGAATTGATCCGCCAGATCCCGGGTGGCTTGCAGGCCGACCCACTGCTGTGTCCACGTCTGCTCGCTATCGCGCAGCAACGTGTTGACCGCATCGGCCTGAACCGCCAGCGCGTTGTGTGCCCGCAGCCCATCCCACGACAAACGGCCGGCCTGCAGATCGGCGTTCAGCTTCGCGAGCCACGCGTTCAGCACGGAAAGAAGCGCGTCGATGTCCCCGGCGATGAAGTCGAACGCATCGATTCCGGCAATGAAGCGCTGCTCATGGTTCGCGTCGGCTTTCATGCTCACGCCCCGAACATCCGTATTGCAGCCGACGCCTTTTCCGACGCGGCAATCGCGGATTCCGTATCGGCAATCTGCGCAGCCAGTGCCTTCTGGTCGGCGGAGAGTTCGTAGTAGTGCGTGAACTCGCGCTGCATGCGCTCCCGGCCCGACGCCTCGCAGAACATCCTGCGCAGGTCCTTGCGGAACTTCACCGACACGCCCATCACCGCGATCATCACGGAGTTCAGGCTGTTTGCCGCTGTGCGCTGTTCCGACGGCAAACCGACGACGCCGTGTCCGGTCAACACCGCGTCGATTTCGATGCACGCGCGCGAGTAGGCGATCTGGATATGCGCGCGTTCCAGCTTGCCCGCGGTGATCATGTACGCGTCTTTCGCGGAATCCGGCACGATCGCATGGTCGGTGCCCAGCCCGTTCAACATCGTATCGATATCGCCGGCCACCTTTTCGATGACGGCCGCGAGGTCCCGATCAAAGTCCCGCTTCTGCTGTTGGCGCGTGCAGCGAAGAAGATCCAGTGAGGTCTGCTGCGCGGCGCAAAGCAACCGCAATTCCTCGTGAATCTCGCCGACCAGCAGCGCGGTTTCATGCGCTCGCGCGTTCGGCACGCGCGCGAGTTCCGCGTGCAGCGCCGCCTGCAGCGCGGGAACGCCGCTCTTTTCCAGCAACAGTTTCTTGCCGCCCTCGAGCCCCTTGCGATGACGTACCGACGACACGGCATTCAGCACGATGCCCGGCATCTGCCGGTCGATAGCGTCGCCAACCTTGCGCAGCGCGGCATCGTCAGCCAGTTGGTCCACCTGCGAAAGCACGAACAGGGTTCGCCGCCCGGTCCTGACGCGATCGGCGTCGAGTTCGGTCAACAGCTTCAGTTCCTTCGCGTCGAGCTCGCCTTCTTTCGCGGCGTGCACGAAGAGCCGGATGTCCGAGTTCAACCACGCGGCCCGCAACGCTTCACGATCGTCCTGCGTGCCGACGTCCGCGTCGAGTCCCGGTGCGTCGAGCCAGCGCACGCCCTGATGCACGCTGTCCGACAGACGCACCGTTTCACGCCTGTCGGAAACGGCAAACGCGTCGCGGCCCAGCAATTCGTTGAGCAGACTGCTCTTGCCGTGGTTGTACTTGCCGACGACGGTAACGACGGGTTCACTGTCATCGATCAGAATCCGCAGCCGCGCCAGATCGTGGATCCGGCCCGGCAGCACGGACGCGATATCGTGCGCTGCCTGCTCACGAATTTTGTTCGACACCGTCAGCTCCTCAACGCTTCACAGATATTTGGCCGGCATGGCTGCCGACCGTCAGGGTTGCCGGTACGCGAGAAATCCTCGTGCATGGCCAACGCCATGCACGAGGACTTGCATCGGTCCGGATGATGCCCGCCGCGAGCGAGTTACGCCTCGGCCGACGCGCGCAGGCGATGGACGAGCTGGTTGTCCTTACCCTGGAGCAGCGGCGTCACCGTGAAGTTGAATTCGATGTCCTTGTACGCGTCGGCCTTCAGGCCGAGCGCCGCGCCACCGGTCTTCTCGACGACCGGCGGAATCAGTTCCTCGCGCGTTGCGTACGCGAAGTCGTCCCAGATCAGCGGATCGCCTTCGATGTTGAATTGCGTGGTCAGCTTGCGATGCGAATCGCTCGTGACGAAGAAGTGCACGTGCGCCGGACGGTTGCCGTGACGGCCGAGCACGTTCAGCAGCCGCTGGGTCGAGCCGTGCGGCGGGCAGCCATAACCCACCGGCATCAGCGTGCGGAACTCGTATTTGCCGTCCGCGCCGGTCTTCACCGCGCCGCGCAGGTTGAACTCGCTCTGCGCGCCGGTCGGGTCGAAGTGCGAGTAGAAGCCCTTCGAATTCGCGTGCCAGCATTCGACGACCGCGCCGGCGACCGGCTTGCCGTCCATATCCTTGACCGTGCCGTGAATCACGAGCGGGCCCGCGTCTTCGTCCGGATTGATGTCGATCTTCGCGACGCCGTCGCGCACCGTCGCCCCGGCGACGTACAGCGGGCCTTCGATCGTACGCGGCGTGCCGCCTTCGACGCCGATCGCCTTGTCCTCGGCGTCCATGCGGATGTCGAGGTACTTCTCGAGACCGAGACCGGCCGCGAGCAGCGCCGCTTCGCCGTCCTGGCCGAGCTTGTTCAGGTAGTTGACACCGGCCCACACTTCGTCCGGCGTGATGTCGAGGTCGTCGATGGCCTTGAACAGGTCACCGAGCAGACGGAAAACGATCTGCTGGAAGCGGGCGTCGCCATTGCCCGCATCGAGATTGGATGCTGCCTTCAGCAGGTCCTGAACTTCCCTGGTTTCAAATACTTTGACGCTCACGATGACTGTCTCCAGTTTGTATTAGGGGAAAAAATGGCGTGGGCTGCGCTCGTCTTCGACGCGTGCTTCCTGGGCTCAGATGTCGTCGTCCCGAATCGACGACGGGTGACGACACAGCGGCGTCACCGAAATCTTCATGTACGGGAAGAGCGGCAAGCCGGACAGAATGTCGTGCAGTTCGGCATTGCTCCCGACATCGAAGATGCTGTAGTTCGCGTACTCGCCAACCAATCGCCAGATATGGCGCCACTTGCCGCTACGCTGGAGTTCCTGCGAATAAGCCTTCTCGCGGCTCTTGATTTCGTTTGCCACATCGGCCGGCATGTCGACCGGCAGGTACACGTCCATTCGTACATGGAAAAGCATCTTTGAATCCTCCTGATCGGTGTCCGTTTACTGGGTGACTTTCATCAGCCCTTCTCGGGTGAAGCGCTTGACCTTGGCTTCGTCCAGTTCGATGCCGAGACCCGGGCCGTTCGGCACGGTCAGCTCGAAGTCGCTGTAGTCGAGCGGAGTGGTCAGAATCTCTTCGGTGATCAGCAGCGGTCCGAACAATTCGGTGCCCCATTGCAGGTTCGCGAAGCTCGCGAACAGATGCGCGGAGGCAACCGTGCTGAACGCGCCCTCGAGCATCGTGCCGCCGTAGAGTTCGATACCGGCGGCATCGGCGATCGCGGCGACGCGCTGCGCGGCGAACAGACCGCCGCTTTGTTCGATCTTGATCGCGAACACGTCGGCGCCGCCGTTCTTCGCGATCTCGAATGCGCTTTCCGGACCCTGCAGGACTTCGTCGGCCATCAGCGCAACCGGGAAACGGCGCATCAGACGCGCGAGCGCCGCGGCGCACGCCACCGGCTGCTCAACCAGATCGCAGCCGGCGTCGGCCAATGCGGGGATCGCCCACGCCGCCTGGGTCTCACTCCACGCCATGTTGACGTCGACCCGCACCGCGGCGTGGTCTCCCACCGCCTTCTTGATTTCGGCGACGTGGCGGATGTCGGTCTTCAGTTCCTTCGCGCCGATCTTCAGCTTGAAGACCTTGTGCCGGCGCGCTTCGAGCATATGCTCCGCTTCGGCGATGTCTTTCGCGGTATCGCCCGATGCGAGCGTCCACGCAACCGGCAGGCGCTCACGACGACGGCCGCCGAGCAGTTCGCTCACCGGCACGCCGAGCCGCTTGCCCTGCGCGTCGAGCAGCGCGGTTTCGAGCGCGCACTTCGAGAAGTGATTGACCTTGACCAGCTTGCCGAGATGCGCCATCAACGCCTGGATACGGGTCGCGTCCTTGCCGATCAGTGCCGGCGCGAAGTACGCGTCGATCGCGAGTTTCATCGCTTCCGGGCTTTCCGGGCCGTAGGCCATGCCGGCAATCGTGGTGCCTTCGCCGATGCCGACGACGCCGTCGCTGCAGTACACCTTGACGAGCATCAAGGTCTGCCCGTACATCGTGGCAACCGACAGCTTGTGAGGGCGGATCGTCGGCAAATCGACGAGGCGGGTTTCGATGCGTTCGATGGTCGCTAGGGTCATGGCGGATGCTGCGAGAGGAGAGTTCATTGGACGTTTTTATACCCTTCGCGAGTTTGGAGAGTCCAATACTTTTCCTGTCCGCTTTCATACCCACAAGGTATGATATCTCTGAAACCCCCGGTTTTTCAGCGGACATCGCGCGGCGATCGGGCCGCACCATACGCTTCAGGCATTGAAAAATCGTTGACCCCAGTCAAGTTTTCACGCCGCCTAAAGCGCGCTGACCATCACGTAATACCCATCCGGATCACGTAGCGCGAATTCCATCGTTCCCGTCTTCGGGTTCAGATGCGGTTCTTCTTCGAACCGACTAACCAGCGTCCTCGCTCTGGCCAGACACGGGTCGAAATCGTCGACCCGGAAAAACAGTAGAAGGCCATTGCCTGGCTTGCCGTTGGCGGGGCTCATCAACGGCGGATGATCGTGGGAACCCCACTCGTGAAGGCAGAGCAGCACCGTGCCATCGGTGTCGAGGATCTGGCCGAAATAGTCATGAGCGGGAGAGGTTCGCGGCTGGCCAAAGAGAGACTGGTACCACCCGAAGCTCGCCGCCACATCAGCCACCCCGATGATCGTCCATGTGCGTTTCATTGAAAGGTCCTCCTGCGGTCTGACGTACGGAATTTCGCGCGGAAGCGGAAGCATTCCGCAAACGATATAGACAATGTAGACGCAAAAAGAGCAGCGGGAATCGACTGAAGCGACGCGTGCCGTGGGGCGACAAACGGCGGCAAACCAAGCCGACCGGGGCGCCTCACGCCCTCAATGCCTCGATCACCGCGCGCAAGCCCGCGGTTTGATGCCTGCGGCTCGGGAAATACAGAAAAAGCCCTTCGTCGACCGGGCACCATTCTTCAAGGCAGCGCATCAGCAAACCCTCCCGCAAGGCGGGTGCCGCGCGCTGCTCCCACACGTACGCGAGACCCAGTCCACGCACGGCGGCGTCCACCATCAGTTCCTGGCTGTCGAGCGTGAGCGGGCCGTCGACGTCCACCTGCATCGACTCGCCATCCTTCAGGAACTCCCAGTGCAGAATCGTGCCGCCTGGAAACGCATAGCGGATGCAAACGTGATCGTGCAGATCCTGAGGCGTCGCCGGAACCGCCCTGCCATCGAAATAAGCGGGCGAGCCGATAACCGCGAAACGCAGATTCGAACGAATGCGCACCGCGACCATGTCCTGCGACAGCCGTTCGCCGAAGCGAATGCCCGCGTCGAAGCCCTCTTCCACGATGTCGACGCGCCGGTCCGTCGCGACGATCTCGAGACGCAAGCCGGGATTGGTCTTCAGCAATGTCTCGATCGTCTCGCCGAGCACGAACGGCGCAAGCGTATTGGGCACATTGAGCCGGACCGTGCCGAACGGCGTATCGCGCCACGAATTGAGTTCGTCGACGGCCGCGCGGATGTCCGCGAGCGCCGGGCCCAGTTTCGCGAACAGCATCTGTCCGGCGTCGGTCAGCGACACGTTGCGGGTGGTCCGATGAAAGAGCCGCACACCAACCCGGCTCTCGAGGCTGCGTATTGCATGACTCACCGCCGACGCGGACGTGCCGCGCTCGAGTGCCGCCTTCCTGAAGCTGCGATGGGTCGCCACGCTGGCAAAGACCGCCAGTTCCGATAGCTCGCTGTTCTCGTTCATTGATGAATTCTGCTCAGCATTGAGTGCGCGATTGACCATCTTATCCGATCGATCGACCGCGTCCAGAATGACCTCATTCTCGCGGCGCACAGAACCGCGAGAAGCACCGTCAACCTCTCACTTCAAGCCGATTCAGGATCATCCATCATGCGAGCACTTCTTCTCGACACCTACCAGAACGGCCGTTTTCGCGTCGCCGATATCGAATCGTCGCTCCCCGCCGCGGGGCAATTGCGGCTGCGCGTCCACGCGAGCGGCGTCAATCCGCTCGACTACAAGATCCGCCAGGGGCGCGCGCCCTTCGCGGCACCGGAGTTGCCGGCCGTGCTGGGCACCGACGTCGCCGGCGTCGTCACCGAGGTGGGCGCGGGCGTGCAAGGCTTTGCGGCTGGCGACGAGGTGTACGGGCTCGCCGGCGGCGTGCGTGGCTTACAGGGCTCGCTCGCCGAATTCATGACCGTCGACGCCGCGCTGATGGCGAAAAAGCCCGCCAATCTGACGATGCGCGAGGCCGCCGCGCTGCCGCTCGTCGCGCTGACCGCCTGGGAAGGCCTGGTCGACCGCGCGCACGTGCAGCCAGCACAGACGGTGCTGGTTCAGGGCGGCGCGGGCGGCGTGGGCCATCTGGCTGTGCAGATCGCGAAGGCGCTCGGCGCGGACGTCTACGCCACCGCCTCCAGCCGCAAGCACGATCTCATGCGGCAATTCGGCGCCACGCCGATCGACTACACGAGCACTACCATCGAGCAATATCTGCGGCAATACACCGGCGGCAAAGGCTTCGACGTCGTCTACGACACCGTGGGCGGCGACACGCTCGAAGCGTCGCTCGGCGCCACGCTCCCCTATGGCCGCGTGGTCAGTTGCGCGGCGTACGGCACGCACAATCTGGCGACTTCGTCGTTCCGCTGCGCGGACATCAGCGGCGTGTTCGTGCTGTACCCGATGCTGGGTGGCGAACGTCGCGCTCATCACGGGGCGATTCTGCGCGAGATCACCGCACTGGTCGAAGCCGGCAAGATTCGTCCCATCGTGGATCCACGCCGTTTCACGCTCGATACGGCGATGGAAGCGCATGATGCGGCCGAAGCCGGCGCGACCATCAAGGTCGTGATCGACGTCGTATGACCCAGGCGCGGGCGTAACGGTTCGCGCCCGCCACAGTTCGCCGCGCAGCGCCGATATCGTGGCAAGCGGTAGGGCTTCAGCCGATGCCGAGCGCCGCCGCGTTCAATTCGTGCGCGCGGTACGGATAGCGCGGGCGCTTCGGCCCCCACGGATAGTTCACGGGCCTGGGCGATCTTCAGCGCGTCCTCGACCTGCGCGTAGTAGCGCCACGTCCCGGCCCTCGTCCACCGGTTCGACGAGCATAGCAACGGCGCCCCTCTCCTCGCCAGTCGGCCAAACGGCCTATGTCGTCCGGCGGAGGCGACTTGGACCCGCGCGTGGCGTAAAATACGCGCTTTCCCGAAAATCTCGCCAACATGACGCTCGCCTCCACCCAAGAGATCATCGCCGAACTGAAAGCCGGCCGGATGGTGATCCTCGTCGACGAAGAAGACCGCGAAAACGAGGGCGACCTCGTGATCGCCGCCGAGTTCGTCACCCCGGAAGCGATCAACTTCATGGCCCGCTACGGCCGCGGCCTGATCTGCCTGACGCTGACCCAGGAACGCTGCAAGCAGTTGAACCTGCCCCTGATGACCTACCGCAACGGCACGCAGTACGGTACCGCGTTCACGGTCAGCATCGAGGCGGCCGAAGGTGTCACCACCGGCATTTCCGCGGCCGACCGCGCCCGCACGGTTGCCGCCGCGGTCGCGCCGGACGCGCGGCCCGAGCACATCGTGCAGCCGGGTCACGTGTTCCCGATCATGGCCCAGCCGGGCGGCGTGCTGGTACGCGCCGGCCATACCGAGGCCGGCTGCGACTTCACCGCGCTCGCCGGCCTCACGCCGGCCTCGGTGATCTGCGAAGTGATCAACGACGACGGCACGATGGCGCGCCTGCCCGACCTGATCGAGTTCGCGCGGGAGCACGGCCTGAAGATCGGCACGATCGCCGATCTGATCCACTATCGCAGCCGCACCGAATCGATCGTCGAGCGCATCTGCGAACGCACGATGCAGACCGCGCACGGCGCGTTCCGCGCGGTCATGTATCTCGACCAGCCGAGCGGCCAGCCGCACATCGCGCTGGTGCGCGGCACGCCGAAGCCGGATCAGGACACGCTGGTGCGCGTGCACGAGCCGCTATCGGTGCTGGATCTGCTCGAAGTCGGCGAATCCACCCATTCGTGGACGCTGGATGCGGCCATGAAAGAAATCGCCGAACGCGATCTCGGCGTGGTGGTGATGCTGAACTGCGGCGACTCGAAAGACCATCTGATCGACGTCTTCAAGGCGTTCGACTCGCAGGAAAAAGCCAACGTACTCAAGCGCCGCCCGGTCGACTTCAAGACCTACGGCATCGGCGCGCAGATTCTGCGCGAACTCGGCGTCGGCAGGATGCAGGTGCTGTCGAACCCGCGCAAGCTCGGCAGCATGTCGGGTTACGGTCTCGAAGTCACGGGCTTCATTCCGATGCCCGGCAGCAGCACGCAAGCCCCGCAAGGCTGATCCGGCCACTCACGCCACGCGCCCCACTCACTGCGCCCACTTAAACACTACGGAATTCACATGGAAATCGGACAATACCAACCGAATCTCGACGGCGACGGACTGCGCATCGGCATCGTCCAGGCGCGCTTTAACGAACCCGTTTGCAATGGCCTCGCGGACTCCTGCATCGAAGAACTCGAACGCCTCGGCGTGACCGGCGAAGACGTGCTGCTCGTCACGGTGCCGGGTGCGCTGGAAATCCCGCTCGCACTGCAAAAGCTCGCGGAAAGCGCGCAATTCGACGCACTGATCGCGCTCGGCGCGGTGATTCGCGGCGAGACGTACCACTTCGAGCTGGTCTCGAACGAAAGCGGCGCGGGCATCTCGCGCGTCGGCCTCGACTTCGGCATTCCGGTTGCGAACGCGGTGCTGACCACCGAGAGCGACGAGCAGGCTGTCGCGCGCATGACCGAGAAGGGTCGCGACGCCGCGCGGGTGGCCGTCGAAATGGCCAATCTCGCGGTCGCGCTCGAGCAACTCGGCGGCGACGACGATGATGAAGAAGACGAGGACGACGAGGAAGAAGCATGAAGAGCGCACGCCGACGCTCCCGCGAACTGGCCACGCAGGGGCTTTACCAGTGGCTACTGTCGGGCTCGCCCGGCGGTGAGATCGACGCGCAGCTGCGCGGCGCGCAAGGTTACGACAAAGCCGACCACGAGCATCTGGACGCGATCCTGCATGGCGTGATGCGCGATTCGGCGGCGCTGTCCGCCGAGATCGCGCCGTGCCTCGATCGTCCGATCGATCAACTGTCGCCGGTCGAGCGCGCGGTACTGCTGGTCGCCGCGTTCGAACTGAAGAATCACCTCGACATCCCGTACCGCGTGGTCATCAACGAAGCGGTCGAACTCACCAAGACGTTCGGCGGCTCGGACGGCTACAAGTACGTGAACGGCGTGCTGGATAAGCTCTCGGCGCAGATGCGCGCCGCCGAGACGCAGGCGGCCCGCAAGAGCTGAGCGCGGCGCGCATGCCGCCATGCGTCGTGGCGGTCATGCGCCGACGTCCCGCTTCTGCTTCTGAACTGGATCTGACTGTATGAACTCCGTGACCGAACCGCTGGCGCGGCTTGCTGCCCGCGTCGACGCCATCCAGCCTTTCTACGTGATGGAACTGGCCAAGGAGGCCGCGCTCCTCGAGCGCGAAGGGCGCGACATCATCCACATGGGCATCGGCGAGCCCGATTTCACCGCGCCCGAGCCGGTCATCGACGCAGCGGCGAACGCGCTGCGCCGCGGCGTCACGCAGTACACGAGCGCACTCGGCCTGCACGCGCTGCGCGACGCGATTTCCGCGCATTACGCCAGGTTCTACGGCATCAGCGTCGACCCGGCACGGATCGTCGTCACCGCGGGGGCGTCTGCGGCGCTGCTGCTGGCGTGCGCGGCGCTCGTCGATCGCGATAACGAAGTGCTGATGCCCGACCCGTGCTATCCGTGCAACCGCCATTTCGTGATCGCCGCCGAAGGCAAGCCGGTGTTGGTGCCGAGTGGGCCGGCCGAGCGTTTCCAACTGACGGCCGCCGACGTCGAGCGTCTGTGGGGCGAACACACGCGCGGTGTGCTGCTCGCTTCGCCGTCGAATCCGACCGGCACGTCGATCGAACCGGCCGAGCTCGAGCGCATCGTGAAGGCCGTCAGGGCGCGTGGCGGCTTCACGATCGTCGACGAGATCTACCAGGGCCTGAGCTACGATGCAAAGCCCGTGTCGGCGCTGTCGTACGGCGACGACGTGATCACCGTCAACAGTTTCTCGAAGTACTTCAACATGACCGGCTGGCGACTCGGCTGGCTCGTGGTGCCGCCCGCGATGGTCAGCGCGTTCGAAAAACTCGCGCAGAACCTGTTCATCTGCGCGTCGGCGCTCGCGCAGCACGCGGCACTCGCCTGCTTCGCACCCGAGACGATCGCGATCTACGAAGCGCGGCGCCTCGAATTCAAGCGGCGCCGCGACTTCATCGCGCCGGCGCTCGAATCGCTGGGCTTCGCGGTGCCGGTGATGCCCGACGGCGCGTTCTACGTATATGCCGATTGCCGCGGCGTCGCGCATCCGGAGGCCGGCAATAGCGCGGCCCTCACCAGGGCGATGTTGCACGACGCCGGCGTCGTGCTGGTGCCGGGCATGGACTTCGGCACGCATGCGCCGCAGGCGTACATCCGGCTGTCGTATGCAACCGCGTATCCGAAGCTCGAAGAGGCGGTCGAGCGGCTGGCGAAGCTGTTCGGGCGGCATTGAGCGAGGCGCGCACGTAAAACGGCGGTAGCGCCCCAAACGCAAAAAGGACACCCTCGAGTGTCCTTTTTTCACACGTGCCAGAGATTTTCAGGCGCGCACCGCCGCGAAACTCAGAGTCGCCTGATTCAGGCTCCAAGCTCCGAAGCCGACGCCACATGCCGCGTCGCACCGGCGCTCGCATCGTCCTGCTCAACCGATTGCGTATGCGTTGCCGGCGCCGCCGACGTCGTCGCCGCTGCCGCCGAGCTCAACGTATGGCCGGTCTGCAGCGTCACCTGCACTCGCTTGCCGTTACCGCCGCTACTGGTTGCGCCGGCCGGAGCCGGATTGGCCGACGCGGTCAGAACCGGCGCCTGCGGTGCGTTGATCGGCACCTTGCGGCCGCGCGCGACGTCGCGCAGACGGCCACGCTCGGCCATCACCTTGGCACCGTAGCCACCGTCGTCCTGCGTGCTCGAACCAACGTAGAGGCGCAGGCCACCCGGCAACGAACCGCCGCGCGCGATGCAATCCTTCAGCACCAGCGCGCCGACCTTGATGTTCGCGAGCGGTTCGAGCGCCGCGCTCTCGCCGCCGAAATACTGGAATTTGTCCGAATGTACCTTCGACATCACCTGCATCAGGCCTTGCGCGCCGACGCCGCTTTCGGCGTATGGATTGAAGCCCGACTCGATCGCCATGACGGACAGCAGCAGCAGCGGATCGAGGCCGACTTCGCGGCCGGTATCGAACGCGGCCTTGACGAGCTCACTGACGGGCTCCTGAGCGACCCGATAGCGGCGAGCGAGGTACGACGCGACCAGCTCCTGCTCATGGCTCGATACGAGCACGCGGTCGTCGCGCGCATCGGCGGACACGCGCTGCGCCGGAATCAGGCGCGCGAGTGCGCTCACGCTCTGCATCGTGCGCGGATCGAGGCCGTTCAGCGCCGCGATGCCCATGCCGGCGGAGCCCGAGCCGTCGAAGGCGCCATCGAAGCTGGTGTTGCTCGCGGTGAAGGTAGTGCTGCCGTCGTTCGCGCCGTCGATATTGATATTGCTGTTCGGGGAATTGGCCGACAGCGACTCGTCGGACGATGCGCCGGCGGTTCCAGCCGGTCCGATGGACGGCAGCGGGTTGCCTTGCAGCAGACGGACGGGGCCCGCCTGCACGGCGGCGGAAATCACGGGCATCAGCCGCGCGGCGAGCATGCCGCGCCAGGTCGGCATCAGCCACAGTGCGAGAGCCAGCACCACGGCGATGCCGCCGACAATGCTGAACAGATGATGACTCAGTCGCGTCCCGCGACGCAGCGCCCCACGCATAATCTGCGCAATACGCTCATCGGGACGCCACGATAACCAGGCGTTCATTCAGATCTCCCATCTTGCATGATCCGCGAATCCCGCCCGGATGATCAGGCGATACCACGTGTTCGCAGAGTCAAGACATCGCATGCTCTGTCTGGTTGGGCAGCAGCGACGTCGGGAAAACGGCAAATACCGTTTGGGGGAGCCATCTCAAAAACAGCCCGTACATGCTCGATGCATGCCGGGCTCGGCTCCCGCGCGAAAAAAACCAGCGTTGATGAACGCCGGCGAGGACTTCAATAGGCCGTTCGTACCCTGCTTGGGAGCGGAAACGGTGACGCGATGCGTCTTAAGAACCGGGGGCGCCGGTAAAAAGGTTAGCGCCCTGCAACCAATGTCGACGGATTCTATGCACGGTTTTATAGATCGTCAACACTATAAGAATCAAAATTTATAACTATTTGTAATTATGAACAGTGTTCAGTTGCTCGATAACCGCGTGCGAGGCGCGTTTGGGGCAATTTGGCCTTAGCCGCCTCGATCAGGCCATTTGGCTGGGTCTACGTGCGCTCGCCAACACAGGTAAAATCGACAATCGCGTTTTTTGAGGCAGGGTCAGGGTTCTCTTTGCCGCTGATTGCCCGCTCTTTCCCCTTACCCGCCGCCCAGCGGCCCCGAACCATCACAGATGAAATACAAAGACCTGCGCGATTTCGTCAGCCGCCTTGAAACGATCGGTGAATTGCGCCGTATCTCGCAGAAGGTATCGCCGAATCTCGAAATGACCGAACTTTGCGACCGCGTGTTGCGCGCGGGTGGTCCGGCTTTGTTGTTCGAGAACACCGGGCAGCACGCGTTCCCGGTGCTCGGCAATCTGTTCGGTACGCCGCGCCGCGTCGCGCTCGGCATGGGGATCGACGCGCAGGCGGGCGTTGGCGACAACGCGGCGTTCGAGTCGCTGCGCGACGTCGGCCGGCTGCTCTCCGCGCTGAAGGAACCGGAGCCGCCAAAGGGGCTCAAGGACGCCGGCAAGCTGTTCTCGCTCGCCAAGGCGGTGTGGGATATGGCGCCGAAGACGGTAAGCGCGCCGCCCTGCCAGGAAATCGTCTGGGAAGGCGGCGACGTCGATCTCGCCAAACTGCCGATCCAGACCTGCTGGCCCGGCGACGCCGGCCCGCTGATCACCTGGGGGCTGACCGTCACGAAAGGCCCGAACAAGAGCCGGCAGAATCTCGGAATCTATCGGCAACAATTGATCGGCCGCAACAAGCTGATCATGCGGTGGCTCGCGCATCGCGGCGGCGCGCTCGATTTCCGCGAGTTCGCGCTGCGCAATCCGGGCCAGCCGTATCCGGTGGCGGTGGTGCTCGGCGCGGACCCCGCCACGATCCTCGGCGCGGTTACGCCGGTGCCCGACACGCTGTCCGAATACCAGTTCGCCGGTCTGTTGCGCGGCGGGCGCACCGAACTCGCGAAGTGCCTGACGCCGGGCGTCGATGGCCTGCAGGTGCCCGCGCGCGCCGAGATCGTGCTCGAGGGCTTTATCCACCCGCAGGACGGCGAGCCCGCCCCTGCTCCCGCGGGCGCACCGCCGCGTCCGTCGAAGGGCGGCGCGGCGCGCTACGAACACGCGCTCGAAGGTCCGTACGGCGACCACACCGGCTACTACAACGAACAGGAGTGGTTCCCAGTCTTCACGGTCGAGCGCATCACGATGCGGCGCGACGCGATCTACCACTCCACCTACACCGGCAAGCCACCCGACGAGCCCGCTGTGCTCGGCGTCGCGCTGAACGAAGTGTTCGTGCCGCTGCTGCAGAAGCAGTTCACCGAAATCACCGACTTCTATCTGCCGCCCGAGGGTTGCAGCTACCGCATGGCGATCGTGCAGATGAAGAAGAGCTACCCCGGCCACGCGAAGCGCGTGATGTTCGGCGTATGGAGCTTCCTGCGCCAGTTCATGTACACGAAGTTCATCGTCGTCGTCGACGAGGACGTCAATATCCGCGACTGGAAGGAAGTGATCTGGGCGATCACCACGCGTGTCGACCCGACGCGCGACACGGTGCTCGTCGATCGCACCCCGATCGACTATCTCGATTTCGCGTCCCCGGTGGCCGGACTCGGCTCGAAGATGGGACTCGACGCGACCAACAAGTGGCCCGGCGAAACCGACCGCGAATGGGGGCGCCCGATCATGATGGACGACGCGGTCAAGCAGCGCATCGACGGCTTGTGGAACGAATTGGGCCTCGGTAAGCCCTGAGCCTTGAGCCCCAAGCCGCGCCACAAAACAACGAACCACGGAATGGATGGAGCGGTTGCCCGGATGCACGCCTTTTCAATGATGTCGGACGGATTTTTTCTGTCGCTGTCGCTGTGCCTCGATATCGGTCTCGTCAATGTCGCCATGATTTCGCTGACGCTGTCGCATGGCTTCCGGCCGGGTTTCTGGCTCGGTCTCGGCTCCTGCGTCGGCGACCTCATTTACGCGACGCTCGCGCTCGCGGGCATGGCCGCGCTGCTGCAATTCGAATCGGTGCGCTGGGTCGTGTGGGTCGGCGGCGCGGCGATCCTGCTGTTTCTCACATGGAAGATGGCGCGCGAAGCGATGTTCCCGGCCACGGCGCCCGCGGTGGCCGGCGACGGCAATACCGGCGGCCCGCATCTGTCCGCGTGGCGCGGATTTCTGCGCGGTGTGCTGCTCGCGGTGTCGTCGCCGTCGGCGATCCTGTGGTTCGCGGCGGTCGGCGGCGCGCTGATCGCGAAAGCCGGTGCGACGAGCCCGAAGACCGCGCTGATCTTCCTCGGCGGGTTCTTTCTCGGCGGGCTGTGCTGGACGCTCTTTATCTGCGGGCTCGGCAGTCACGGGCGTAAGCGCGCGGGCACCGGTCTGCTGCGCGTTTGTCACGTGCTGTCGGCGCTGCTGTTCGCGTATTTCTCGTACAGCGTGATCGTCAACGGGTATCACGATCTGATCGTGCAGGGCACCACGCCGCTGGCAAGCTGAAGCGTGAAGCGTCGAACCGACAGGAAAACGGCTCGCATCTGCGAGCCGTTTTCCATTCAGGCGGAGTGAATCAAAGCGCTCAGGCGAGATACTGCGCGAGCTTCGGCAGATCGACATTGCCGCCGCTCACCACCACGCCGACGCGCTTGCCCTTCACCGGCACGATGCCGTTCAGCACCGCCGCCGCCGCGAGGCAGCCGGTCGGTTCGACGACGATCTTCATGCGCTGTGCGAAAAAGCGCATCGTGTCGATCAGTTGCGCGTCGCTGACCGTTTCGATTCGCGCGACCAGCTTGCGGATAACCGCGAACGTGTAGTCGCCGAGATGCGTCGATGCGGCGCCGTCGGCGATCGTGCGCGGCGTGTCGATATGCACGATCTCGCCGCGCGCGAGCGATTGCTGGCCGTCGTTGCCCGCCTCCGGCTCGATGCCGATCACCGTGCATTGCGGGCTCAGTGCCGCCGCCGACAACGCGCTGCCGCTGATCAGCCCGCCGCCGCCGAGGCACACGAACAGCATGTCGAGCGGGCCGGCTTCGTCGATCAGTTCCTTCACCGCGGTGCCCTGCCCGGCGATCACATGCGGATGATCGTACGGCGGAATCAGCGTCATGCCGCGCTCCCCGGCAAGCCGCCGGCCGATTTCCTCGCGGTTTTCCTTGTAGCGGTCGTAGGTGATCACTTCGCCGCCGTAGCCTTTCGTCGCGGCGACCTTGGCTTCGGGTGCGTCGTGCGGCATCACGATCGTCGCGTGGATGCCGGCGAGACGCGCCGACAGCGCGATCGCCTGCGCATGATTGCCCGACGAATAGGTCAGCACGCCCGCCTTGCGCTGCTCCGCGTCGAAATGCGAGATCGCGTTGTACGCGCCGCGAAACTTGAACGCGCCCATGCGCTGGAAGTTTTCGCACTTGAAGAACACGGACGCGCCCGTGCGCTCGTTGAACGTGCTCGACGTCAGGACGGGGGTGCGGTGCGCGACGCCTTCGAGGCGTGTGGCGGCGTCGAGAACGTCATTAAAGGTGGGAGCGGGAAGCGCTTGCATCGGCGAAACTCTCCAGAGAGCGGTGGCGAAACAGGCATTCTCCCAGCTTCGCCGATGCTTTGGAACGACGCTTGCGCGGCTCGCCGTACTGGACGCGGGAATCAAAAAAAGTGGCCGCACCAAACAAAACGGCGTAACGCCGGCCCTCAAGCCGGCGTTACGCCGTCGACATTCCGCGCGCTCTAATGCTGCTTCACGCGCGCTCGCGATTAGCGGCGGTAGTATCCGTGGCCGTAGTAGCCACGATAGTACCCGTGCCGATAGTAAGGACGCCCATACCCGTAATAGCCGCCGACGACCACCGGAGGCGGCGCGACCACGACCGGCGCATAGACCGGCGGCGGGGGCGGTGCGTAATAGACGGGCGGGGGCGCCGCATACACCGGATACGCCGGCGCGATCGGTACCCCAATACCGATACCAACGGAAACGTGCGCCTCAGCGGCTCCGGCAAGCCCCAAGCCGAGAGCGGCTGCAACGACAAACGGAACGATCTTTTTCACTTTTCTTCTCCTAGCGCGGCCTGCCAAGGTCGCCGACTGCGCATGCCTCGCATGCTGTTGAATCAATGTATCGAAAAAGCCCCGGCCTGGCTGTTCGCATTTGTTGCAAATTGCAATTGACGACACGGCACGCGCACCGGCGTGCCGCCAGCGTATGCGCGAAGGCCGACGTGACGGGAGCAAAACAGGCCGGGAATCAAGGGGTTGGGAAGGGATTGAGCGGCACTGCCCGCTTGCGCGTCAAAGGTGGGATCGCGCTGGCGCGCCGCAGTTCGCATTCCGGTAATGTTTGATTACAAATTCGCTTCAATCCTGACAGCGGGAAGGAATTTCGCATAAAAAATGCCCGGCCAGTCGTCTGGTCGGGCATTTTCTCACCTGCAAAGGACGCGCGGCTAACCGACCTTCACATACACGAATTCGCGGGACACATTCGGCGGCACGTAGGCCCCGCTGATCCGCACCCGCGGCGTCAGGCGCTTTTTCTGATCCCACCAGCGACGGCGCTGCGCGCGCGTCAGGAACCGCAGGTGTTTTCGGTAAGAAAAAATACTCATCTCAACCCTCCCGAATCTCTGACTGCAAAAGAAGTACGAAACAGCAGAAGTACGGAACAGCAACTGCAAAACCGGCTCGTCGAATACTGAACGACCTTGTTCACTTTATTCACAATTGTGAGCAGTTTTCAGGCCCACGGGCATTGCGCCATCCGATGGCCGACCGCGGGTGTCATATCGGCGGCACACTGATCCGACGAAAGCACGCGGGCAAGCCGGGGCAACCGTAAGGGCGGGATCGCGCCCGCGGCTCGCCGGATGCGCGATACTGCTGCTTTTCCTTCGAACGCTCCGTCTGGAGCAGCCGACCATGTCCCAGTCCTCCTTGCCGCGCGTCGGCTTCATCGGCGCAGGGCGGCTCGCGCGTTGTCTCGCGCTGAGTTTTGCGCGCGCCGGCTATCCGGTCACGGCGGTGGCGAGCCGCTCGGCCGATTCCGCACGCCGGCTCGCCACCCAGATCGAACACTGCGCGGCCTGCAACGATCCGCAACAGGTCGTGGACGCCGCCGATATCGTGTTTTTAGCCGTTCCCGACGACAGTATCGGTACGACAGCGCACACACTCCGATTCGCTCCACAGGCGACTAGCGGCAAGGCGCTCGTGCATTGCAGCGGCGCCTCGCCGGTCGAGCTGCTCGCGCCGGCGCGTGACCAGGGCGCCGCGATCGGCGGCTTTCATCCGCTGTATCTGTTTGGCGGCGAGCTCGCCGACCTCGAGCGGATCGCCGGCTGCTCGGTGACGATCGAGGCCGACGGCGCGCTGAAGGACACGCTGAGCGCGCTCGCCGTCGCGTTGCGCTGCCATCCGCTGTCGATTCCACCGGGCGGCCGCATGCTCTATCACGCCGCCGCGCACTATGCGGCGAGCTTCGCGCTCTGCAGCGTTGCCGAATGCGTCGCGCTCTGGCGCACGCTCGGTTTCGCCGAGGACGACGCGCTGCGCGCGCTGCTGCCGATGCTCGCCGGCACGATCGAAACCGCCCGCGACAAGGGCCTGCCGAACGCGCTAGCGGGACCGGTGTCGCGCGGCGACACCGGCGTCGTGCGGAAGCAACTGGCGCTGCTCGAAGGATTCGGCGGCGACCACGCCGCGCTCTACGGTCTGCTGACGCGCCGCGCGCTCAACCTCGCGCAACGCCGCGCGACGCCGCCCGCCGCGATTGAGGCCATCTCCGAAGCGGTGGAAGAATCGCTGAGCCGCTCGCTGAATCAGGCGGCGGCAGGTGCAAGCGTCAAGTAAGCCGTGATAATGTGACGTCCGGCGCGGCAAGCGAACCGCCAGCGAGCCTTTCGCTCGCCCGCGCCACGCTTCGGGATCAACAGACGAGAACGCACAATGATCAAGGTCAGCATCCTCTATCCGTACCGGGAAAACGGCCGCTTCGACATGGACTACTACTGCGCCACGCACATGCCGCTCGCGGCAAGGCTGTTCGGGGCGGCGCTCAAGGGCTGGTCGGTCGACGCGGGCATCAACGCCGGCCCGCCCGGGACGCCGCCGCCGTACGTGGCCGCGGGTCATTTCCTGTTCGATAGCGCGGATGACTTCTATAAAGTATTCAAGCCCGCCTCCGGGCAACTGTTGGCTGACATCCCCAACTACACCGATGGCGGCAACGGCACGATTCTGATCAGCGAGGTCCGGATTTCCGTGTGATGCCGGACAGACAGCAGGCGAGCCGCGGCGCGCAATGGCGTCGAGCCGCTAGCTGACGAACATGGCTCGAAGCCACGTAACGCAGTTCCGCGCGAATCACCGCAAGCAGCTCGCGCGGCCGCATCAGACAGACAAAACAGACGAGGCGTGAGGCGCCGTTGCGTGAGCAAGGCACCCGCGATTCCCAACCAACCGCCGGCGCGCACCGATCGGGCGATGCCGGTAGCCCGCGGCCGGCCGGCGGCCGTCATCTGAAGCATAAGGACACGAGATGTTTGGCGATATCGCCCGTTTTCTGCTCAATACCATCTTCACGCTGTTCGGCGCGGCGCTGCTGCTGCGCGCCTGGCTGCAGGTCGTGCGCCTGCCGCCATACAACCCGGTATCGAACGCCGTGATGCAGGCGACCAACTGGATCGTGCTGCCGCTGCGGCACGTGCTGCCGAGCACGCGCAACATCGACTGGGCGAGTATCGTCGCGACGCTGATCGCGGCGATCATCTACGTGGTGCTGATGGTCGTGCTCACCGGCGCCGACCCGCTCACGCTCGTGCCGACGCTGCTGATCGTCGCGGTGCTGACCGCGATCAAGTGGGCGCTGAATCTGATCATCTGGATGACGATCCTGATGGCTTTGCTGTCGTGGCTCAATCCGCGTTCGCCGGCGATGCCGATCCTGTATCAACTGACCGCGCCGTTTCTGAATCCGCTGCGCCGCGTATTGCCGCAGTTCGGCGGCATCGATCTGTCGCCGATCCTGCTGTTCGTGATCGTGCAGGTGCTGCAGATGGTGGTCACGCGGGCGGCGGTTCAGTTGACTTATTTTGTGATCTGATCGCGCGGTAAGGCGGGCTGACGCGCGGTGGAGAGCCTCGTGTCATGTTTGCGTCGCCGCTGCTTGCCGGTGCATGCGGCGGCTACCCTCCAGTTCTTGTACTTATTGCGGTTTCAACGGACCTATCCGTAATTTCGTGGGCGAGGCATAACATGAGGGGGTAAATGCTCATGGATATGCCGATGAAGAAGAAGCGCACGGTTGCAGCTCAGGCAGCGGCCCAAAGCCCTGCTGGATGAATTGGTCAAAGGCCCGATGACACCCGCCCAGGTGCAGGACCTGATGCTGGCGTTCAACAAGGCGGTCATTGAACGCGCGGTGAGCGCTGGGATGAACATGCATCTGGGCTACCGGCCAGGGCAATCCAAGCCAGCCGGGCAGGCCAATGAACGCAATGGCGCCAGTGGCAAGACGGTGATCACCGACCGGGGTCCGGTAAGAGTTGAATTGCCGCGTGACCGCGACGGCAGCTTCGAACCGGTCCTGATTCCGAAGCACGAGCGCCGGTTCAGGGGTTTCGATGAACGCATCATCGCGATGTACGCCCGCGACATGAGCGTACGCAAGATCCAGGCATTTCTCGCTGAGGCCTATGGCACCGGGGTCTCGCCCGATTTCATCAGTTCGGTTACCGACGAGGTCATGGCCGAAACGCTGGCCTGGCAGAGCCGCCCGCTCGAGCCCATGTATCCGGTATCCGGTGGTATTCCTCGACGCCCTGCGGGTGAAGATCCGCGATGATTGCGTGGTCAGCAACAAGGCGGTTATCTTGCGCTGGGCATCCAGAGCGACGGGCAGCGCGACGTGCTGGGCCTGTGGATCGAGCAGACCGAGGGGGCGAAGTTCTGGCTCAAGGTGTTCAACGAACTCAGGACGCGCAGATGTCAGGACATCCTGATCGCCGTGGTCGATGGTCTGAAAGGACTGGCCGAAGCAATCGGTACCGATTATCCCAGGACAGCTGTGCAGACCTGCATCGTGCACCTGATCCGCAACAGTCTGGAGTACGCTAGCTATAAGGATCGTAAGGCCCTCGCGGCGGCGCTGCGGCCAAAATCTACGCGGCCTCGAATGAAGCGGCTGCGCAGCAGGCCTTACAGGTCTTCGCTGAGGGTCCTTGGGGCGTCAGCTACCCAACGATTGCGCAATCCTGGAAGCATGTCACGCCGTTCTTCGTGTTTCCGCCAGAGATCCGACGGGTTGTGTACACCACAAACGCCATCGAAAGTCTGAACATGCAGTTGCGCAAGATCATCAAGACGCGCGGCCACTTCCCCAATAACGAAGCGGCCATCAAACTGCTGTAGCTGGCATTGCGTAACGTGCTTCCAAAGTCCGTACGCCACGCCTATGACTGGAAGTCCGCCATGAATCAATTTGCCGTCCTGTTTGGCGACCGGTTCACGCAGGCGCGCGGGTAACGATTTTTTTTAACCGCCTCGCCCACAAAAATGCGGACAGGTTCGTTTCAACTGGCCGCGAGGCATCGTAGCCGCGACAGGAACCGAAAATATCCGGCCTACCGGCGTGGTTGAAGTCAGCAACGATCTCCGTACGCTGACGGAACCAGCCAATTAAATCTGCCGCATCAAGTAGTGTCTTGCACCCATCAACGTTCATCTACCGCCTCCAGAATTCGGAGTGCTCGTTGACGGGTTATACATCAGCATCGCCACGAAGAGGTGTTCTTCGCCCAGTTGGAAAGAACTATGAATCAGCAGCGGTCGCCTTAATCAACCGCAATCATTGCAAGCAATTCGACCCGGCTGTTCACTCATGCGATGAACGCTTCAAGCTGACTCAATTCGTCCGACCCCCGTGAGACTGGTTTCGAGTTTGACCGTTTGATTTCATCCCGTTCGTTTTTCCGGCGACTGTGGCAGTCTGCCATAGCGGCTTCAAATTGTCACTTATAGTGAGTGTTACTATAAAGCGTGGATTCATAGAGGTCAAATTCATATCCTCGGTTGGATGCTTTTGGACGTTCATCGATGGATTACGATCCGCTAGAAATGTTTGGAAAACGGTTGGTGGAACTGCGAAAGGCGAAGGGCTGGTCGCAGGAGACACTCGCTCTCGAATCGGGCTTAGCACGGTCGTACGTTGGCGGGATCGAACGCGGTCAGCGGAATATCGCGCTCTACAATATCTGTGTCCTCGCCAAAACCTTGGGTGTCACGCCTGATGAAATGCTGGAGTTCAATGTCGCCCACACCAAAGCACACCGACACAAATAGCCAATTAGAAATCAAGGGCGACAGCTGCAATGCTCGGCTCGCTCTGGCTCGACGTCAGCGCTACCGCCGACTATCGACGTATGCGAGCCATGCCGACTCAATCTGCAATGCCGATAGCTCGCCGGTTTCATGTCCCGGCATGTCTTTGAGAAATGTCAGCAGCCTGTCCGTGAAATCTAGCCGTGAAAGGCCACCGCCAAAGGCTTCGCGAATCGCGCCTGCCAGCTCGCGAATCTGGTCGGTGGTCAGCGGAGGAAATCATTGCGATGTTAGGTGTCGTCTATGCGACGACTATCCCGACAGTTCGCGGGTCAACATAACGAAGGGCCATCGTTGAGTCTGAGCGACTAGCACAAGCCGATTGCGCTGCTTGCTCCATGCCTATCGCTACAGCTCAACCAGCGCTGGTCGCGCCCCCTTGCGTCCCTCCCATAGACAAATCATCTGATGTTAAGTTTGCCGCGCAGGAATTGATACTGCACGACAGATGTGGCTGGACATGGATGTGTGGTACCTCATGCCCTAGCCGAACGTTCTAGTAGCAGCTTCCACGCTGCGCGGGGATAATGTAGGGCAAGACGAAATGAAGGCTGCATAGCCATCAGGATGGTGATAGATAGTGAGTGAATCGACGCAATTATTGGAAATGTCCCAGCAAATCGCCCTAGCGATCCGCCACGCCGACATGGCACGCCGCGAAATCTCCCCGATCCTTGACCCCAAGCAGCGCAGCAAGCTAGGACAGTTTATGACGCCTGCCCCCGTTGCTATGTTCATGGCTGGACTATTCGACCAGTTCCCCGAGACTGTTCGCCTCCTCGATGCGGGCGCGGGTGTGGGCTCGCTAACTGCCGCTTTCGTCCGGGAGATCGTCGGCCGGAAGGACCGCCCTCGATCCGTTCACGTCACCACCTTTGAGGTTGACTCGCTTCTCAGACGATACCTTGCAGAAACACTGGCCGCTTGCGCTAACGAGTGCGAAGAGGCGGGAATCGCCTTCACATCTTGCATCGTCGCGGATGACTACATCCTCCACTCTGCAGAACCTCTCCTGTCGAAGCATTCCGCGCCCGAGCAATACGATTGCGCCATCCTTAATCCACCTTACGCGAAGATCAACACCGGCTCGAAGACGCGCAAGGCATTGAGCGGTATGGGCATCGAAACAACCAACCTTTATGCGGCTTTCGTTGCCGTCGCTCTCGATCAGCTCAAGCCCCGTGGCCAGCTTGTAGCAATCACGCCGCGCAGCTTCTGCAATGGCTCCTACTTCGAGCCGTTTCGGCGCCTCATGTTAGGGCACTCTGCACTGCGTAAGATTCATGTGTATGAGTCGCGGAAGCACGCATTCAAAGATGATGAGGTCCTACAAGAGAACATCATCTATCAACTCGTCAAAGCCCAGCCGCAACCCACAACGGTCAGTATCTCGTTGAGTCACGGCCCGCAAGACCTCGACGCAACTGCGCGCGATATTCCGTTCGCGGAAGTAGTGTTGCCCAGTGATCCGCATGCGTTCATTCGGTTAGCAATCTCAGAGGAAGACGGCAATCTTGCCCGACGTGTGCGCGCACTTCCCTGCTCGCTTGGCGACTTGGGTATAACTGTCTCAACCGGCCGCGTTGTGGACTTCCGCGCACGCGACTTCTTGCGCAAAGACCCGGAACCGGGCAGTGTACCGCTGATCTATCCCTGCCATTTCAACGAGGGATTTGTGTCGTGGCCCAAACTGGGTGCGAAGAAGCCGAACGGCCTTGTTTTGAACGAAGCGACGGCGGCGTTGATAGTCCCACGGGGAACTTACGTGCTGACTAAACGCTTCTCCTCAAAAGAGGAGAAACGGCGATTGGTAGCCGTCATCTACGACCCCGCACGTGTCGAAGCAGAGGCGGTGGGCTTTGAAAACCACCTCAACTACTTCCATTTGAATGGCAAGGGGCTTTCCAACGACCTTGCACGCGGGCTCGCGCTATTCCTGAACTCGACCGCAGTTGATCACTATTTCCGCCAGTTTAGCGGTCACACTCAAGTCAACGCCACAGATCTGCGCAATCTCCACTATCCGACCGTGGAGCAGCTTGAAGAGGCGGGCCGCCGTCTTGGCGAAGAACTTCCGGGACAACAACAGATAGACGCGATTTTGGAAGCCTTTCTCTAGCACCTACTCGAAGGAACCGACCCAGAAGTGTTTGGCTGGGTCAGATTGAATCCAGATGTAGCTGCCCACAGCGACGTTTCCTTGGGCACCCTGTCTTGCGGCGACCTCCTTCCATGTAGGATAAGCCGTGGTGAAATCAATCCCCGCTTTTCCGCAACGCGCCGCAAGCGTCCGAAGCTGGTTCACCTTATGAAGGTCCACCTCGCCGTCGCTGGTCACGGCCTCAATAACCCACAGCCGGTCAGTCGCTGGGTTCCACAGAAGCACATCTGGCATCGCGTCCCCGAGCCACAACTCAATACCCGCTCGAGACAACACCTCACGATCTTGGTTAGTAATCCGGTCGCCATCGCCATCATCGACGTAGACGACCTCAAAACCGGGCAGGAAACGAGTCGCATAGTGGTCAATGCTCGCCCGGATGAGATCGCTGTGTCCGGTGTCCACCAGTTGCCTAGATGCTTCTGCCATGGCGGCTTGAAACTCCCGGCGCCGTCTCGCTGCGTCCAACTGTGCCCACGCAGCGAGCATCCCAGGCCATTGGTCATCTGGAGCCTGAAGGATTGCCTTGAAGTCCTCAGTCAACCGATAGGACGAGTTAGGTGACTTGGCAACGACATGGCCGAAAATGAACTCATTGCCGTGAAGCAATATCGGTTCGATGCCACCCAGTTCACGAAGCGGCTTGATCCAATAGTCCCGACCTTCACGATCCAACTTTCCATGTCCTCGTTGGATGATGCCGATATGGCAAGCTAAGTGCGCAGTACTCGCGCCGTGACAGAATTTCGTCCCAGCTGGAGCTTTTGAAAACCAACTGTCGGTCTGGTCATCGAGAAGCGCAAATACACCGTCAACAAGATCCGCATTGTTGCTGAGATCTAGACGCCCGAGGACTTGCCTGATTTTTTCCTTCGTAACTCCTTGGAGAGAGGCTGGTACAGCGGCGCCTCCGCCTTGTGTCCGCGCATCGCGCAACCTTGCTACATCGTCATGTAATGCCATCTTGGCTTGCACCCCACAGTATTTGATCACTATGAATGGTATGAGCCATCTCAGAATGTGTCCATCACTGGCGACGAGAAACCGGTGAAACTGGCATCGTCACCGACGACGCTCGCTCACGGCGAAGCCAGCAAGAACTTCAGGAGTGAATACACTTTTCACGCCACTAACCACGATCCCAGCTCCCAAAAGCGCTAAAATCCCTGTAAAATTATCGGTTCCGCGGGCGTCGTATAATGGTAATACCCTAGCTTCCCAAGCCCCGGCGCGTTAAGCAACACCACTATCCACGCGCATTCTCACGTCGGGTTTTCTCCCGAGTCCACGTAGCCCCACTGTTCATGCGGGCTTCACGGCGATGCCAGTTCTCACGCCAGCAACGCTTCGGATAAGCTGCTGTATGGCCTCATGGAAAAAAAGCCGCACTGTTTTCACAGTGCGGCCGCTGACCTTTAACCAGCGCAAGAAAAACTAATTGGGATACGAGCGCCAGTGCATGCGCACATTCTCAGTGCGACCAAATCTGAACCGAACATACTGTCGCACCAACACGCTCTTAGGGTTGGATGCACGTAGCATATCCATCCTCACAGAGAATCGAAGGCAATAGTTGCCCACAACCCCTTGAGCGTATAAGCTCTAGGCCGTCTTCCGAGACGAAGCTGTAGGTGGCAGAGGGGTGCCTTCACCACCTTGCCAGAAGCCCCCGCGACGTTGGCGCGTCGCGGGGGCTTTTATTTTTCGAGATCCCATCGGTCCTACTGCGGTGCGAACCGATACCTCTTCTCTGCCCACCTGTTGCCTACCTTCTGTGGGGCACAAAATCGCACTTGGGACACAAGTATAGGGCACAAACATCTCTTTGTGTCACAATATCGCCGACCCTGGTGGAAATTGTGATGACAGAAAGCAAACCCTACATTCTCAAAACCCGCGTTGACGCACCTACCGCTGACGCCTTCACAATCATTTGCGCTGCCGAAGGAACAACGCCGAGCGAGATGCTTCGGAATTTCGTCGTTGAGACAGTCAGAAGGCATGCTTTGACAGCAGGCGCGTTCTCCGTCGAAATCGAGCTAGGTCCGCCATATGGACGCGGAGCATTGGAACTCGACGAATATTACGTACGAGCGACCTTATCAGCTAACCGGTCAGGCCTCGTCCCTGATCTCGTTCCGTTCTTGCTTCCAGACTTCGCGGTAGGGAACAACGAGCCGTTCCGCGTTGACTCTTTTTATACCCATCGGTTGGCTATGCCGAACTCGCGAAATGAGGCAGGTCGCCTGCTGGGTTCGAAGATGATGGCGGGAGCATGGGAGGGGGCAATTTTCCTATACAGACGTGAGGACATTGGGAAGCCGGAAAATTGCTTTACGGAAATTAAGGAAGCGCTAATGCGGCAAATTCTCAGGGGCCTCGTCACGACTCTCACGGCTCAAGACATACCCGATCTCTTATAGGCGTGACCTGACGATAGCGTCTCGCCCGAACAGATTCATTCTGAGCATCGAGCGTCTGCTCCGTGTTCAATAAAATCCAATCGGCCGGGCGTCGCGGCTGAACAGATCACCATGGAACGGTTGAATTGCCCTCAAACCCGACAGACACTCCCATGTCAGTCGAGGAATCTCTTTTCGCCACCATTGGGACAAGTTGCAATTGTTCGCGTATAGACGAGAGGCGTTGCTTCAACGCTTGTCCCTCAGTGGAGTGAAAACGTGCAAGCATACTGACGCGACCTGTAACGGACGGCAACAGCGCTCGCGCCTCCGAAAAAGCCCCGGCCGCGAATGTCAGCTCAAGTTTGTGTACGGCAGCACGAATCTGACCTCTCTGCTGACCTGATAAGCTTGGATCGCCGTTGACACCAAGCTTCGTTGCTGTGATGCGGCCGCTCGCCGTCTGGATTTTGTGTTTCGAACGTTTGGCAGCATAGCCGTGCCGAGCCAGCATTGCGTACACGACTGCGATCACTGATTGCTTATCGATATGAGCAATGCCAGTGCTGGAAGAAACACAAACATCATCAACATATCGCGAGTAGCGTATCCCTCGTGACGCCATCTCCGCATGTATCACTGGCTCGACACGCCAAAAAACGAGATTCGCGACATGCGGACTCGTGATGGCGCCTTGTGGAAGAGCACCATCTTTACTGCAAAGAGCAGCTAGGCAGTGCGCCACGTCGGCCGAAAAACCGAAGAACTGCGACCAGACTTCCTGCACGAGATGCTGCGTGGTCGAGGGAAAAAATCCTTGGATGTCTTCGCTAATCAGGATCTTTGAATTGCGATGCAGCAGCGCGTTCGTACGATAGTCCTGCCCCTTCACACTGCCAGTCAAATAGTTTGGGAACCTTACTCGATCGAGAATGGCCAGCTTGATCCGCCGATGAATGTCTTTCAACACCGGCGTGGCGTCGAACGTTTCGCGGAACGTACGCTCTGCCAATCCCCGCTAGTGCGAGCGCAGGGATAAAGAAAAGCAGAAAAATCCAAAAGCTCGCGACCAGTGTGCGCCAAAGACGCTCGAACATCGCGAAAAATCCGCTTCCCGAGTTATACGACATGCCCCCGCCCCGCACTTAGTAGATCGCGTTATAACCTTTCGATGTCAGGTAATACTCCCACAGTCCCGTGCACTCCAGCATCCCGTCTTCACACAGCGAGTCCAGAGCTGCCCCAAGATCCCTCTTGTCTTTGGGGTTCAGCCAGTCCTGAATATCGAGCTCCCAAAAGTCTCGCTTCATGCAGTCCGTTGTCTCGGTCCTCTGCCATTGAATATGGGAGAGGATCTTCTTTTTCGTTGACTCGTAGCGGTCCACGGCAGGAGTCAAAGCAACTTTCGCCTCGACTCTCGTCAGTTGCGGTTTCATTGAAGCAAGAATTTTCTGCATCAACGCTTCTAGCTGGCGCAGCTCTTCAGTCCCAGCGCCAGTGATACTGATTTCCAGTTTGATCATCCGAATTCACCCCGTTTGTCTTGCGATTATTTTCCCGTGACCATCAGCGAGTGACGAACGGAATTGCTCTCACGTTGTCACTTATAATGCGTGTCACTATAGAGCGTGGATTAAGAGGTTAAATCCATATCCTCAGTCCGATGTTTAGACCTGCGAGAATGGATTGATTACGCCTCGCTGGAGTTATTGGAAAAACGAGCGGCGAAACTGCAAAAGGCGGAAGCATTATTCTAATTTTCGTCTCTCTGCTTCGCGCTTTTCAGCAATAGCAGCTTGCCCGACAATGAAATAAAGAAAGCAGGTAATCGCAAAGGCATAGATGGTCCTCATTGGCTCCCCCGGGCCACCTCCTCCGACCTCCGTGTAGAGATGCATTGCTGCGTTAAGCAAAAACGGAAGTGCGCCCCAAACGTATGTTCGTCCTTTGTTTTTTGCGTACACGCCAAACGCGAGTGCTGCTAGGAACGACACAATATCGAACATTTTTTCCTTGTTTTTCTGTTGATGAAGCTATCATCAAGGATACGAACAATCGTATTTTCAACACGCTGCTCTCGGACAGCATCGGGCGCGCCCGGTTGAGGGATATGTTAAATAATTTCTGCTTTTTCATTCCCGCCCTGCGATTGGCACCATCAAGCTCGAGCCCACGTTCAGCACTAGTTCGAAAAACAATCATCGGGCAGACCATCAATTACTTTATCTACCTGAGCCTTACGAACGTTCAACGGCCATGAATTCGTGGGGCTTGCAATCGAAAGAAGCGCACGAGCACCATATTGACATGCAGGAGCTTGACTCATCGTCGAGACTTTATCGCGTACTGCGTAATAGAAATCGACTTCGGGGTCCTGTGCCGCTCCTTCGGAGCCCCCATTGGAATGGGAAAACGCCTTATATGCAACAAATGCCAAGACGAAAAAACCAACGATCATCAGCGGCCGCTTGGATTTAATATTCCCCATAAATTTCCCTGAAAATAACTTACGCCTACGATCACTCTGATTCTATGAATCGGCAACCCGGCGAAACAGTCAGGGAAATACGGGAAAGAATGTGGAATCTACGGTATCAAGTTTCGCTAGTTGCTGCCGATAAGGCGCAGTCGGACCAGATCCGCGACTGATCCCGCTTCAAGTTTTTCGACCATGGACGAGCGATACGCCTCCACTGTTCGCAGCGACAGATGCAGGCGGTCAGCGATCACTTTATTCTGCAATCCGTCGCACACGAGATCGAACACGGAACGCTCTCTCGGCGTCAAACGGCTCACCCGTTCACGGGCATCGTCGATTTGCCGTCGCATGCCCTGCTGTTCCCTACCGCGATGAATAGCCGTTTGCAAACTCTCGATAAGTGCAGTCTCATCAATCGGCTTGGTCAGAAAATCCACCGCACCGGCACGGAATGCGCGGCGGCATTGCGCCATGTCGCCATGCCCGGTGATCAGGATAATGGGCAAACCACATCCCATCGCATTCAATCGTTCTTGCACGGCAAAGCCGTTCAATGCGGGCATTCGGATATCGAGCACGAGGCAACCGGTCTCGTCGCCCTTGAGGTTGGCGAGAAACGCAACGGGATCTCCGTAGCTCTTAACCTTTAAGCCAATGGAGCGAATCAAAAGGGCCAAGGCGTCACGCACCGCTGCATCATCATCGACTAGATAGACGACCGTTTCGTCGGTGGACGTCATGACAAGTTCCTTGGTTCGTTGATCGGCAAGATCAATTGAAATTCAGCGCCGGACGACATCGACGGATTTTCGATCACCGTCCCCCCGTAGGTTTCCGCAATAGATTGGCAGATAGTCAACCCAAGCCCCATGCCGTCCGCTTTGCTTGTGTGGAACGGATGGAACAGCATCTTACGCACATCTTGGGAAACGCCCGGCCCGGTATCGCGCACAAACAGCATTACTGACTTCTCATCATGTTTCAGTGCCAGCGACAGTAAGCGACTGCCTGTGGACATCGACTCCATCGCCTCAACCGCATTGCGGATCAGGTTAAGCACGATCTGCTCGATTTGAACGCTATCCGCAAGCACGTCGGGAATTTGCATAGGCATATCGACGTTGACCACGACCGAAGCCTGTCTTAACCACGGCTCGGCCAATGAGAGTGCGCTCTGCACGACCTTCCGCATATCCAGCAGAAGTACCTGAGCCGGACGCTTGCTGACGAAGGCTCGTAGCCGCACGATGATATCGGCTGCCCGCTTTGCCTGCCCCGACATAGATTTCATGGCACCTTCAATAGCCACAAGGTCGGGACTCGATTCTTGGAGCATGCGGACGCACGCCTGGTTGTAACTGAGAATCGCAGCCAACGGCTGGTTTAGCTCATGGGCAATTCCCGAGGCCATCTCACCCATCGTATGTAAGCGGGCAACCTGCTCCTGCTCTTCTCGCAGATACATGCGTCGCTCGTTCTCGCGAGCGCTCCGTCTACTCACGATCTGCTGCTGATAGATAACGAGCGCAAGCAGGCTGATGACGAGGGTGGCAACTAGTGCCAACGCAACTTGCAGCACCGGAACGATCTCCGCTCCAAGTTGCCGCCGTGTTTCAAAGACGAACGGCTGTATCTGGCTTGGCAGAGTCTTCCGATAGACGAATTCAGGCATGAATTGCCGGATCCATGCTGGACCAGGCTTGGCATCCACCTGATCAATCATGCCGTCCAGTTGATCGTAGTCGAAGCCCTGCTCGTAGATACGCATGGACACCAACGGCGACGGCGTCTCGTTGCGATTCAAGAATTTTCCAGTATGAATCAGCATTGACACCACCCGGGTCGCAAGTTGCGCCCTTGACGCTTGATCTTCCGGCGCGCTGACATAGACAGCCTTGAAGATCAGATACGCTCGCCCCCCTTCGTACAGATCGAATGGAGCAGAAATCGACGGTAGCCCCGTCCGAATCGTTTGATCTATAGCTGTTCGGAATTTGTCGTCAGCATATACATCCAATCCGAGAACCGGCATGGCCTCGTTGGTTTGAGGCTCCATAAACGTGATCGGATAATAGACTGGGCGGTCGGCGACCGGCCGCCATTTGCGCACACCACTATATCCGTAGTCTTTGACGATGTACTCGGGGTAGATTTTGGCCTTTGCCCATGTCTCGAATGCACGAAGATCCGCCCGCTCCACGCGCGGCTGCAACTCGATCATGTAAATGTGGGGATATCGGGCCAGCATCTGATGAGCGTAGTCGCGCAGCCCTGACGATTCGACCCCCGGAAACGTATGCAGAAGCGAATCAATCCCCGCGAGGACGGCCTCGTTCTGGTCAAGACGTTGCCGGATGATTTCGTAGGTCGCGGCACTTTGCGCAACGAATTCACTGCGCAAGCGCGCTACTTCCGATGCGATGAGCACTCCGATAGCGATCATCGCGATTGCCACCCAGCCGACAAGCACCGCAGCAACTGCTCTTACGGACGGGCGGTGATGCTTGAAGAGCAGCTTCATCAAAATCAGGCAAGTAGCTAGAGCCACCCATTGTAAGTGGAAGCCGGTCGTTGCTAATTGATGATTTGAGGGCACTGAACGGAGATAGGGCCGCGGTTGAAATCTGGCAGGAATAGACGAATCCGGCGCATCATCGCCGCGCTATTCCAGAACCCAACTCCACGAAGCGTAGAAAACTTTAATTATACAACCATATAGGAATATACATTCCACATAGGGCGTTCATCTGTTTTGGCATAGAGACCACCATTCTGTCCTATGCCAAACCGCTCCATTCCACAGCCTGACGACGCGCAAGATGCGCTTCTTGCCGCGCGCGTCGGCAAAGCGATAGCCGACCGACGACGCGCCAACGGACTGACACAGGCCCAGTTGGCGGAGATGATCGACCTTGAACAGGAAGCAATCAGCCGCTGGGAACGCGGAACCCGAGTGCCGACAATCCACCGTCTTCAGCAACTGAGTGATGCACTAGATTGCTCGGTCGATCAGCTATTGCAGCGGGGATCGAAACGTCCCAATGACCAGATGGCGAATATTGCGGAAGCGCTGAAGGGGCTTGATCCCGACGAACGCGCGCTCGTCGTAGATTTTGTGCAGCAGTTCACCGATATGCTCAGGTCGCGGCATTCGGGCAAGGGCCATCGACGCAAATAGCATTCGAGACTCGGCCCAATGCCATCCCTGTCGATCAATATTCGTCCGGAAACAGCAGTGTCGTCATGCTGCGATCTGCTTCGGTGATGATCCATACACGTTTGCCCGCGATGTCGTAGCTCGACAGGATGCGCGCACCATGCTCTACCGCAAACCGGTTCGCCGCTGCATCCTCGGACGGCACCATTCCCCAGTCACCGCAGGCGTGACGCATCAGATATGAAAACGCCGCGATGCGGTGATGTTCAAGATGCGCGAAGACGCCGCGCGTCGCGACAATCTCTCCAAGATGGAATAATGGTCGCGTCATTCTCGGGGCCCTCGATACGCGGCCCACGCCGACTCGATCAGCGATGACGACGCTTCACCAGATTCATATCCCGGCACATCCTCAAGAGACATCAGCAGCTTGTCGTCAAACTGCTCGCGAGAGAGGTTGCTTTCGAAAACATCACGAAGGGCAGCAACCAGTTCGCGAATCTGATCGGCAGTTAAGGGCGGGAGATCGCCGTGGTATGGTGGGGTATCGTTCATGCGAAGACTTTCCCGCCAACTTCGTTGTCTGGACAACAGAGGACGTTGCCCGCAACACCCGCTAGAAAAGAGAACGAATCGTGGATCTTGATCCGAGCATCATGGCCGGCTTCGGCATTTCAGAGCAAGACATTCAGTCGTTCACTGAATCGAACGCCGGACTGGCTGGAATCGACAAGTCACGATTGAGCAAATACTTGCTCTCACAATTAACCAGCGCGTGGAAGCATCGAACCATCAACACGTTTGCGATCACCGACGTAATCCAACAACTTGAAGGGCACGGTCCAAATCGCAGCAGCACTGCGAAACCACGCCCTTTCAAGCACGAACCTCTGCGTGGCCTATGGAAAGTTCATTTCTTCGATCCGCGCTTTCTTATGCGAAACATCGTCAACCAATGGGGCCTGTCTGGCCCGGAGAGTGACAAGTTCGATGAATTATGTGCGCACGTCGCAGCTGAGGAAAATGAAAATCCGTCCAAACTTGGCTGGCAAGGAAAGTTAGCTCACAAACTCGTGATCGAAGGCTACCAAGATCGCGCCGCCAAGCGAAAACTGACCGGTGAGTGGCTGATCTTCGGAGTGCAGGAGCAAAGGAACGTATATCTTGCTCTGTGCACTCATTCTGACGGTCCAGAACAAGATAGCGAGATATATAACGCCCTTCTTAGTCTGTGCGGAGAAGAATTCCCGGAAGCCTTTGCAACGGTTGCCAGTGGTAAATAAACGCTCGGTCGAAGGTCTGCTTCGGCCGTGCGCTATGCGTTTCGTTGTTGCTGTGCAGGCTTTCCGCACTGTCAGACCGCCCACACGCTGACTACGGGCGATAGCGCCCTCTCTATCGCCCGCCCACGCAAAAATCCGAGAACCTGTGCTGTAGAATTGGGCGTGCCCTAAAGCACAATGCGTGGAGGCTGGATGAATTCGGATAACAGCACGCCTAACCCGATCGTTCCAACGGATTCGGCCGTCGATCAAATCAGGACTCAGCTCGAAAAGCTAAACCCGAGCACTAAACGCCGCATCCTTGAAAAGTTTGCTTTGGCGGCGCTCGGGAGCATCCCATGGGTCGGCGGATTCATCAGCGCCCTCGCGAGCATGAAGACCGAAGAGGCCGGTTTGCATGCATCATCTCTCCAGACGCAATGGCTCAAAGAACATCAAGCCAAGATGGAGACCCTCAGTGCGACCATGCAAGAGATCGGTCGTCGATTCGAGGCAATCGGCGATGACATCGATGAGCGGCTCGCGAGCGACGAATATCTAGACATCGTGCGGAAGGCCTTTCGCACTTGGGACAAAGCCGACACCGAAGAAAAGCGTCGTTATGTGGCAAACCTCGTGACGAATGCTGCTGGAACACGACTGTGTTCCGATGACGTTGTTCGGCTTTTTATCGACTGGTTGGACACCTATCACGAATCGCATCTTGCTGTAATTCGCGAAATTTTTAGCAATCCCGGCTCAACGCGATTTGATATCTGGACCGCGATTTACGGCAACGTCGTTCGCGAGGACTCGGCGGAGGCTGACCTATACAAGCTGCTGATCCGTGACCTGAGTACAGGTGGTGTCATCCGACAAGCACGTGACACTAATTCCGATGGCCAATTCCTGCGCAAGCAAACAGCGAGGAAGCCGCCGGGACCAGCCGCTTCCACCGTTGAATCAGCCTTCGAGAGCAGCAAGCAATATGTACTTACCGAGCTTGGCAAACAGTTCGTTCACTACTCTATGAACGAAGTAGTACGGCGCGTATCAAGCGAATGACTGTCCGCGTCAAATATTCAGGCACGGTAACGATTAGGCTTGCTGCGGACCGTTAGCCTTTACTCTCGCCGCCATCTTGTCTCGAAGCGATTGGACAACTGAAGCAAAACGCGCCGCCGCAGCTACGAGGTCCGAAGCCTTCTTAGGGTCGGCATCGATCATTGAAGCTCGGAACGATTTTTTCTTCAAATCACTCTCCCAAGGAGCAGCATCCGGCAGTTTATCCAACTCCTCAAGCAATCCCGCAGCAATGCACTCTTGGGTCTCCACTGTGTTGAGTTTGCCGAATAGTTTGTCGGCCTTTGCGTCCCAGTCAACCAATTTATCAACCGCCCCGTTGAACGTCTTAAGGTCGATCGCGCGGCTCGGAATATTCGGCTCCGACACTGCCAAACGAACGACATCAAGCTCCCCCAACAACGCGTCTACGCGACCAAATACCCCTTTGCGCTTCTCAATGCTAATTCGGTCGCAGTAAGCCGTTCGCGTCCTGAAAATCAGCTCCTGGTTCGCACTTTGAGCCAACATCGTGGCGTCTTTCGAAATTTGGTCCACGCCGGAACGGAACGAACCGTAGGCTGAAACGCCTGCCACGATGGTGGAAGCGGCTGCACCAATAACAATTATTCGAGTCTTAAGGCTTCCTTCCTCAAACTCAATCTTTACGTGAACGTCATCTCCCAAGAAGAAGAATTTAGCGCGCTCTTCCATAAAGGATGTAATCTCGCTTTTCAACTTCGTGAGCTTTGCCTTATCCTTGAAGATGTCGATCTCGAGATGCGTGTATGCCTCGCAGAGAATTTCTTCATCGATGTAGTTTGCCAACTCTGACCCCGTCTGTTATTTCTTTTGGTTCTGGACCGCTTCGTACGATCTCGAAAATACCACAGCCCGCTCCCGTTGTATTGCAGGTCAGCATTAAGCCCTCGCAAAATGCCCCGCCGGACTGAGCGGAGACGAACAGCCTCGCGATCGATCGACCCGCCGCAGCGTATCCAGCAAGAATTTCCGAAGTGGATACACTTTTCACCCCACTTCACACGATCCCGCCTCCCCAAACGGCTCAAACCCCTGTAAAATAGCGCGCTCCGCGGGCGTCGTATAATGGTAATACCCTAGCTTCCCAAGCTAGAGCCGTGGGTTCGATTCCCATCGCCCGCTCCACTTTCCATCTGAGCTCAGCGCAATCCAGCAAGAGCCGCCTCCCTGAAGGCGGCTTTTTTGTAGTGGCACCCGCCGGACAAAGCGCGCGACAAAAAGCGCTGCGCCCTGCCCGAAGGCCGTACGGCTCACGCCATTCGTAGGCTTCGGACCACGCGGCGCGCACCGCGAAACGGCAAACCGCCCACGGCCTCGCCACGCAAGCCACGAAGCCCTCACCCTTGCAGCAGCATCGACGATGATCCACGATCCAAACGACTCCGGCCTGCCGGACGAACTCCCGACGCCCGCGAGCACAGCCGCGGACCAGCCCGCCGACGACACGCCCGGCGCAACATCCGGAAACACACTCCACCACCGCCGCATCCGCAGCTTCGTCACGCGCGCAGGCCGCGTGTCGACCGGCCAGCGCCGCGCGCTCGACGAACTCGGCCCGCGTTTCGTGCTGCCCTTCGCGCCGCAACAGCCCGACTGGAATGTCGTGTTCGGCCGCGAGGCGCCGCGCGTACTGGAAATCGGTTTCGGCATGGGCGCGACCACCGCGGAAATCGCGGCGCAACGTCCCGACGACGATTTCCTCGGCATCGAAGTTCACGAGCCCGGCGTCGGCGCGCTGCTGAAGCTGATCGGCGAGCAGTCGCTGACGAACATCCGCATCATCCAGCACGACGCGGTCGAAGTGCTCGAACAGATGATCGCGCCAGACAGCCTCAACGGCGTGCACATCTTCTTTCCGGACCCGTGGCACAAGGCGCGCCATCACAAGCGCCGGCTGATCCAGCCGAAGTTCGTCGCGCAACTCGTGTCGCGCCTGAAGCCCGGCGCATATCTGCATTGCGCGACCGACTGGCAGAACTACGCCGAGCAGATGCTCGAAGTGCTCGGCGCCGATCCGCTGCTCGAAAACACCGCCGACGGCTACGCGCCACGCCCAGCCTACCGTCCGGTGACGAAGTTCGAGCGGCGCGGTTTGCGGCTCGGTCACGGTGTGTGGGATCTCGTGTTCCGCAAGCGCGACGCGGCGTAACGCGAACGCGGCAACCCAACGAAAAAGGTCTGCAAACGCAGACCTTTTTTCATTGCACGGACAGCGAACCTCAATCCGCCCAGCTCAACCCGCCGCTATACCCGATCAGCAGAATCAGCAGGCCGAAGCCGATCCGGTACCACGCGAACACGGTGAAGTCGTGCGACGCGACATAGCGCAGCAACCAGCGCACGCAGATAAACGCACTCACGAACGCCGCCACGAAACCGAGCGCGAAGCTGCCGAGCGCATCGGTCGTGAGCAGGTGCCAGTCCTTGTACAACTCGTAGGCGGTCGCGCCGAACATAATCGGAATCGCGAGAAAAAACGAAAACTCGGTGGCGACGCGACGCTCCAGTCCGAACAGCATCCCGCCGATGATCGTCGCGCCCGAGCGCGAGGTGCCCGGAATCAGCGCGAAGCACTGCGCGAGGCCGACCTTCAGCGCATCGAGCGGGCCCAGATCATCGACGCTGCGCACCCGCACCGCTGCTTCGCCGCGCGCGCGCTGACGTGCTTCGGCCCACAGGATCACAACGCCGCCCACGACCAGCGCAAACGCGACCGGCACCGGCGAAAACAGCGCCGCCTTGATCGATTTCTCGAACAGCAGGCCGAGGAGGATCGCCGGAATCGTCGCGATGATCACGTTCAGCGCGAAGCGGCGCGCGTCGGGCCGGCTCGGCAAACCGATCACGACATCGCCGATGCGGCAGCGAAACTCCCAGCACACGGCGAGAATCGCGCCGAGCTGGATCACGACATCGAAGGTTTTCGCGTGATCGTCGGAGAAATCGAGCAGGCTGCCGACGACGATCAGATGACCGGTGCTCGACACCGGCAAGAATTCCGTCAAACCCTCGACGACGCCGAGAATCAGCGCTTTGCAAGCCAATAACCAGTCCATCCGTGCCCCTTATCGCGGTAGGTTGTCACAACGAACAGGGCCCGCATGGAGGTGATCCAGGCATGCGCGGCCCTGCCGGCCGCGCGCACGTGTCATTTTTCGACGATCTGCACGCGTATGCCGTTTGTAAGGATGGTGATTGTACCGGGTTCGTAATTCACGCCGGCAAATTGCAGTTGCTCGGGCTTGAACGTGTAGATCGGATAGTTGCTCAGCAATTGCGTGGCGAGCAGTGCCGCGGCGGCGTTGATCTGCTGCGTGTACATCTGCGCCTGACCGCTCACGCTGACGTTGTCGACATTCGGCGCTTTGAGGATCACCGAGCGGCTGGCCGGGTCGTACGCGAGTTCGCTCGACAGCGTGAACACGCCATCGACCGGCTGCTGCAGGAACGGGCTCGCAAAGCGCGCGTCGAGCTGCACCGATACGCGGTTCGCATCGGGCAGCAAGCCCACCACCGGATTGGACAACGCGACGTCGAACACCTGCGACACCGTGCGCTGATAGGGGAATTTGCGTTGTACCGCCTCTTGCACCTGCTGCTTCGAGAACGTGTAGTGCGACGGGATGAATGGAAACGTCGAGCTTGCGCAAGCCGCAAGCGAAATGGTGATGCCGAGCACGCTGCAGCCGGTCAGCGCGGCGCGCAGAAAGCGGCGCCGGGTGGGCGCTGCGGGTCGAGTCATGCGAAATCTCCTATGGAAACCCTTGCGGACATCTTGCTTGCGTTTGCCTGATGCGGTTCGGTCGCGCGACCACCTCGATGACGGGCGCCACGCGTTAGAGACGGTTAGCGACGGGATAGAGGTTGCGGCTGCGTTTGCGCCTCGAGTTGCGTGAGCCATGCGAGCGCTTCGCCACGGTTCGCGCCGCACATCTCGCGTTGCGGCTGCAGCCCCGAGCAGCACGCGGGCCGCTCCGGCCGGCCGAAGATCGTGCAGCGCAGATCGTCGCCGAGTTGCACACAGCGCACGCCCGCCGGCTTGCCGTTCGGCATGCCCGGAATCGGGCTCGAAATCGACGGCGCGATACAGCAGGCTCCGCAATCGGGGCGGCACGCGTGACCGGCCACCTGAAACGGCGACTCGGGTTGCGCGGTAACTGCGTTCGCCCTCGCCTCTTTCACCCCGGCACTTCCCGATCCGCTGTTCAACTCTTGATCCACGTCATCCTTCCTGAACTGAAACCTTGGCAACGCGTTGCCAGACCTGCATTGTGCCACTGCACTTTCCGTGCGACCTTTTTACACAATCGAGGCGATGAGCGCTCACTTAGACTCGAAAGCTCCGAAAGGCCTTGCATGAAAGACGCCGCTTCCGCCGCCCCGCGGCAACTTCGCTGTGCTGCCTCATGACGCGCTCCGCGCAACGGCCCAACCGCCACGAGTTATCCATGTCCCTCGCCGACTCGCTATTTCGTCCCGATCTCCTTGCCCGCTACAGCGCGAACGGTCCACGCTATACGTCCTATCCGACCGCGCCGCAGTTTCGCGATACGTTCGACCCCGCCGACTATCGACGCGCCGCCGCCGACCCGGGCGCCGCGTCGACCGATCTGTCGCTCTACTTCCACATTCCGTTCTGCGACACCGTGTGCTTCTACTGCGGCTGCAACAAGGTCGCGACGAAGAATCGCGCGCATGCGCGTCCGTACGTCGAGCGGTTGAAACGCGAAATCAGCCTGCAGGCAGCGTGTTTCGACACGCGGCGGCCGGTGTCGCAACTGCATTGGGGCGGCGGCACGCCGACCTTTCTGTCGCACGATGAAATGGCGGAGCTAATGGCCGCGACGCGTGAGCATTTCACGCTGCTGCCCGACGATGAAGCCGAATATTCGATCGAGGTCGATCCGCGCGAAGCGTCGCCCGATACCATCGCGCTTCTGCGCCGCCTCGGCTTCAACCGGCTGAGCCTCGGCGTGCAGGACTTCGATCCGCGCGTGCAGCAGGCGATCAACCGCATTCAGCCGTTCGAAATGACCGAGTCGGTGATGCAGGCCGCGCGCGCCGCGGGTTTTCATTCGATCGGCGTCGATCTGATTTACGGCCTGCCGCATCAAACTGTCGCGAGCTTCAGCCGCACGCTCGACACGATGCTCGCACTCGCGCCGGACCGCCTCTCGGTGTTCGCGTACGCGCACATGCCGCAGCTCTTCAAGATGCAGCGCCAGATGGACCCCGCGACGCTGCCGTCGCCCGCCGAGCGGCTCGCGCTGCTGCAACGGGTGGTCGAACGTCTGACGGAGGCGGGCTATGTCTATATCGGCATGGATCACTTCGCGCTGCCCTCCGACGAACTCGCGCGCGCACAGGCGCAGCGTTCGTTGCATCGCAATTTCCAGGGCTATAGCACGCGGGCCGAATGCGATCTGATCGGCTTCGGCGCATCGTCGATCGGCAAGGTCGGTGACGTGTACGCGCAGAACGCGAAGGACCTGCCAGCTTATGCTGAAGCGATCGACGCGGACCGGCTCGCGATTGCGCGCGGCATCCGCCTGTCCGCCGACGACCGTTTGCGGCGCGACGTGATCACGCAGATCATGTGCAATCTCGAAGTGCGCTTCGACGAACTGGAAGCCGCATACGGCATCCGCTTCGCCGGGACGTTCGCACCGGAACTCGCGCGCTTGCGCGGCTTCGAGGAAGATGGACTGATCGCGCTCGGTGCCCGCAAGCTCGAAGTGCAAATGGCTGGACGCATGCTCGTGCGCAATATCGCGATGGTGTTTGACCGCTATCTCGGCGAGCAGACGCTCGAACGGTTTTCTCGCACGGTGTGAAGCCGGTCCGCCAGCCGCGCGGCGGGCGAAAGCAATCGGCTTGCCCGCCGATCGATTTTCGGCCATAATCTGCGGCTTCTGCATTTACGCAGAACCTGCCCAGGTGGTGAAATTGGTAGACGCAGGGGACTCAAAATCCCCCGCCGCAAGGCGTGCCGGTTCGATTCCGGCCCTGGGCACCATCAAAAAGATCTTCCCGACTTTCAATCGTCCGGAAGACATCGTCAGCCCCTAGCAGTCCCATCTGTCTCCCCCACCAGAAACGTTGGCTCCTCGCGAAAAATACCGCGCGACGCAAAGCCTTTAAATAATCGCCCGACACCATCGGCATAGGCCGACTTCGCACCGAGCGATCGGACGGAGATTACCGATTCGTGAAAATCGGCCCGTAAAAAAACCAGGCCGCCACCCCCCGCATCATACAAATCGGCATCTATCTATCTGCCCGCCACCCCGATACCGCCACCCACACCCTCGCGCCGCCGCTTGATCACATACCCACCCCACATCAGCACGAGCCACGCAGGCACCAGCCACACCGACACCGACAACCCCGGCGTCAACGCGAGAATCACGAGGATCAGCGCCATGAACGCGAGGCAGATCCAGTTGCTGACCGGGAACCAGAACGAGCGGAACACCAGCGTTTCGCCGGCGGCCACCATCGCCTTGCGCGACTTCAGATGGGTGAGGCTGATCAGCGCCCAGTTCAGCACCAGTGCCGCGACCACGAGCGACATCAACAGGCCCAGCGCCTCGGCCGGAATCACGTAGTTGATGATCACGCACGCGAACGTCGCGAGCGCGGACAAGCCGATCGCCATGTACGGAACGCCGCGCCGGTCGACTTTCAGCAGCGCGCGCGGCGCGTTGCCCTGCTCCGCGAGACCGTACAGCATGCGGCTGTTCGCATACACGCCGCTGTTGTACACCGACAGCGCGGCGGTCAGCACCACCACGTTCAGCACGTTCGCGGTGAGCGTCGAGCCGATCTGCGAGAAGATCATCACGAACGGGCTGCCGCCCGCCGCCACCTCGTTCCACGGATACAGCGACAGCAGCACCGCGAGCGAGCAGATATAGAAAATCAAAATCCGCAGGATCACCTGGTTGACCGCTTTCGGAATGCTCTTTTGCGGCTCGGCGGCCTCGGCGGCCGTAATGCCGATCAGCTCGAGCCCGCCGAACGAGAACATGATCACCGCGAGCATCATGAAGAGCCCGTGAAAGCCGTGCGGGAAGAAGCCGCCGTGGCTCCACAGGTTCGCGACCGATGCCTGCGGGCCGCCGTGACCGCTCACCAGCAGATAGCCGCCGAACAGGATCATGCCGATCACCGCGACGACCTTGACGATCGCGAACCAGAACTCGGTTTCGCCGTAGGCCTTCACGTTGGCGAGGTTAATCGCGTTGATGATCGCGAAGCACACCAGCGCCGACACCCAGGTCGGCACGCTCGGCCACCAGTAATGCACGTAGGTGCCGACCGCGGTCAGCTCGGCCATGCTGACGAGCACGTACAGCACCCAGTAGTTCCAGCCCGACAGGAAGCCGGGAAAGTCGCCCCAGTATTTGTAAGCGAAGTGGCTGAACGATCCGGCGACCGGCTCCTGCGCGACCATCTCGCCGAGTTGCCGCATGATCATGAACGCGATCACGCCGCCGATCGCGTAGCCGAGAATCATCGACGGACCGGCCGCCTGCAACACGCTCGCGGAGCCGAGAAAGAGACCCGTGCCGATCGCGCCGCCCAGCGCGATCAACTGGATGTGGCGATTCTTGAGCCCGCGCTTCAGGCCCTGTTGCTGCTGTGCACTATTCATTGCGCCCTGCTGTATGGAGATCGACCACCGGCCCGCACGCATGATCCGGCCCGGCAAAACCGATAATTTTACGCCGGCCGATATTCATCAGACATTCGGTGCAACCCCCGTTGGTTCTGCTCCGCACTTAAGCGCGCCGATTCTTATTGTCATGGGAATCGCGCTTCGGTATGTTGCCGTAGTCGAACTCTCAGCCTGCGGAGACTCAACATGCTGCCTGAACGTCTGCTTTGCGGCGCCGTTTTGTGCCTCTGCTTCGCGGGCGCGACGGCGCTCGCGCAAACCACTCCGGCCGCCGCGCCAGCCGCCAGCCCACCGTCCGCGGAGCAGCCGGCCAACGAACCGGCTACCCCACCCGCAACCGAAGCGGGCGGCAAGCCCGCTGCCGCGCCGCTCACCGGCCCCGTGCGCAACATCGTGCTGGTGCATGGCGCGTTCGTCGACGGCTCGAGCTGGAACGGCGTGGTCGCGAAGCTGCAGCAAAAGGGCTATCACGTGAGCTCGGTGCAGAACCCGCTCACGTCGCTCGCCGACGACGTCGCCGCGACCCGCCGCGTGCTCGCGCGCGAGAACGGTCCGGTGCTGCTGGTCGGGCATTCGTGGGGCGGCGTCGTGATCACCGAGGTCGCGGGGAATGCGCCGAACGTCGCCGGGCTCGTGTACGTGGCCGCGCTCGCGCCCGACATGCACCAATCGGCGATGGACGTGCTGAAACAGGGAACGCCGATGCCGGCCGGCCAGAGCATCAGCGCGGACGCGAACGGTTTTCTGTGGCTCGACCGCGCGCACTATCACAACGACCTCGCGGCCGACGTGCCGCAGACCGTCACGCGTGTGCTCGCGGCCGCGCAGGTGCCGATCGCGGCGCAGGCGTTCAACGAACCGGTCGATCAGGTTGGCTGGAAAGACAAGCCGTCGTGGTACGTGCTGACGACGAAAGACCGCGCGGTGTCGCCCGCGCTGCAGAAAATGATCGCCGAGCGGATCGGCGCGAAGGTGGTGCCGGTCGCGTCGAGCCATCTCGTGCCGGTGTCGCATGCGGGCGCGGTGGCCGATGCGATCGACCGCGCGGCGCGTGAGTTGAGCCGGCAGCAATAGAGCGCATCGGTCTGCATCGGTCGGCCCGCGTGCAAGCGCCAGCGTCGCCGGCCGCTCAACGCAGCATGAACGACATCGCCGACAGGCAGTTCAACATCCGCACCGCATGCTCGGCCGACGCCGCGCTAAAGCGCAGCGTCACGCCATCGACGCGCGTGAGCGTCGGCCATTGGCAAAACAGATCGGCGAGCCCGCTCGTCTGCACACGCAGTTCACACTCGACCGCTTGTGCCCGCGCACGCGTTGCTTGCGGCGCGCGGCCCGCGTCGAGGTGCTGTAGCACCACGTCGTGCGCGGCATCGCGAAGCGCCTCGCGCACGCTCGCGGGCGATTGCGTCACACCGCTCGCATGCCCGCTGGCGCGCTTCGTGACGACGAAGCGCGCGCCCGGAAAGCGCGGCGCGGTTTCCTCGGCGAACACGTCGTCGCCCGATAAAAGCGCGACACGTGCGCCATATTCCTCGGCGAGCGCGCCGTACAACCCCGCTTCGCCGAGTTCGACACCATTGAACGCGACACGCGCGAACGCAAAGCTGTTGATCGTGTGCGCGAGGATGCCGTGCGTTTGCGCCTTCGCGTGATAGCCGATCATGAACACGAGCGCCGCGCCGTATTCGAGCCCGGCCATCATGCCGAGCGTGCGCGGCTTGCCGAGCACGATCCGCGCGCGCGGATCGAGCAGGTCGGGCAGCAGGTTGCGAAAGCCGCCGTGCGAATCGTTGACCCATACGTCGGTCGCGCCGCCCGCGAACGCACCTTCGATCGCGGCGTTGGCTTCGAACGTCATCCAGCGGCGCGCGGCTTCGTATTCGCCGTTGCCCGCGTGCGTCTGCTCGGGATGGAAGACACCGGCCACGCCTTCGATGTCGGTGGAAACGAGAACTTTCATTGCGGAGTAGTCAGCAGGTAGCAGTCAGCAGTTGGGCAAGATCCGGCACGCTGTCGCGCAGCGACAGGCGTTGATGGCCGTCGCGGCCGGTCACGGATTCGGCGCTCCACAACGCATCGACGATCGCCTGCTCGACGCTGTCCGCGCAGGCGCGAAACAGCGGATCGAGGCAGTGATCGGCGACGAGCGGCGGCAGCGTGACGAAGTCGGCGCCGTGCGGCACCGTATACGCGCTCGAGAACGCGAGCGCGATATCGCCGCTGCCGTGGCCGTACACCGAGCCGGTGCGCGCGAGGCCGGCCGCCGCGCGCAACGACAGGCGCTTGAGCTGACGCGCGTCGAGCGGCGCGTCGGTGGCGACGATCATGATGATCGAGCCTTGCTCGGGCTTCGCGGCGCTAGCGGCACTGGCGGCGACCGCAGCCGCGCGTTCGGCCAGCACGCGGCCGAGCGGCGTGCCGTCGATCGTCAGCATCGGCAGACGGCCGAAGTTCGCGAGCACGAGCGCCCCCACGGTGTAATCGCGCCCCGCCGCGCTGACCACACGCGACGCGTTGCCGATCCCGCCCTTCAGATCGAAGCACGACATCCCGCGCCCCGCGCCGACCGCACCGCTTGCCACATCGCTGCCGGCGGCATCGAATGCTTCGTCGAAATGCTGCCCGCTAACGGCGAGCGCCTGGATATCGTTCAGATACCCGTCGTTGCATTCGAACACGAGCGGATTGACCGTCGACCATTCGCGGCCGATGCGTGGATTCGCGCGGATCGCCGCCCGGATCTGCGCCTGCGCGAGCGCGCCGACGCCGAACGTGTTGGTCAAGGCGATCGGCGTCTCCAGCGTGCCGAGTTCGTCGAGCTGCACGAGCCCGACGCTCTTGCCGAAGCCGTTGATGACCGACGCCGCCGCGGGCACCTTGTCGACGAACGGATCGCCCCGGTGCGGACGGATCACCGTCACGCCGGTTTGCAGCGCGCCGTCGGCGAGCGTGCAATGCCCGACTGTGACGCCCGCCACGTCCGCTATCGTGCCGAGCGCGCCGGCGGGCAACTGGCCGATATGCGGCGCGCGCAACACGGAAGAATCGAACACGCTCATGGACGGTCCAGCTTCGGATCGAGCGCGTCGCGCAGACCGTCGCCGAGCAGGTTGAACGCGAGCACGGTCAGGAAGATCGCGAGACTCGGAAACAGCGCGATGTGCGGCGCCGTCACCATGTCGGCGCGCGCCTCGTTGAGCATCGCGCCCCACTCGGGGGTCGGCGGTTGCGCGCCGAGACCGAGAAACGACAGGCTCGCCGCGGTGATGATCGACGTGCCGATGCGCATCGTCAGATACACGACGACCGACGAAATCGTGCCCGGCAGAATATGCCGCACGATGATCGTCCAGTCCGACGCGCCGATGCTGCGCGCCGCCTCGATATAGGTGAGCTGCTTGAGCATCAGCGTATTGCCGCGCACGAGCCGCGCGAACGCCGGAATGCTGAAGATCGCGACCGCGCAGATCACGTTGATCATGCCGTTGCCGAGAATCGCGACCACGCCGATCGCGAGCAGAATGCCGGGGAACGCGAACAGCACGTCGGCGACACGCATCGTGATGCGGTCCCACCAGCCTTCGTAGTAGCCGGCCAGCAGGCCGAAGAACGTGCCGATCACCGCGCCGATCGCAACCGACAGAAAGCCCGCCTCGAGCGAAATGCGCGAACCGACGAGGATGCGGCTGAAGATATCGCGGCCCAGCGAATCGACGCCGAACCAGTGCGCGGCCGACGGCCCCGCGTTCAGCGCGTCGTAGTCGAAGAAGTTCTCCGGATCGTACGGCACGATATGCGGCGCGACGATCGCGACCACGATCAGCAGCAGTACGAACACGCCGGCGATCATCGCGACATGCTGCTTGCGGAATTTGCGCCAGAACTCGCTCCACGGGGTGCGGATCGCGCGTTCGGCGGGCGTGGCGTTGGCCTCGTTCGGCCCGGTGGCAGTGGTGCTCATGCGGGCCTCACTTGAAACGGATAGTCGGGTTGATCACGGCGTACAGCACATCCACGATCAGATTGATGATGATGAATTCGAGCGAGAACAACAGCACCTCGGCCTGAATGATCGGGTAGTCGCGCATCGATACGGCATCGACGAGCAGGCGCCCGAGGCCCGGCCAGTTGAACACCACCTCGACGACGATCGAGCCGCCCAGCAGAAAGCCGAACTGCAAGCCCATCATCGTGACGACGGGAATCAGCGCGTTGCGCAGGCAATGCTTGACGATCACGAGCCGCTCGGGCACGCCCTTCGCGCGCGCGGTGCGCACGAAATCCTCGTGCATCACTTCGACGAACGACGCGCGCGTGAAGCGCGCCATCACCGCCGCGACCGCCGCGCCGAGCGTCAGCGACGGCAGCACGTAGCTGCGCCACGAACCGTCGCCGACGATCGGCAGCCAGCCGAGTTTCACCGAGAAGATTTCCATCAGCAGCATGCCGAGCGCGAATGCCGGAAACGAAATACCCGACACCGCGAGCGTCATCCCCAACCGGTCGGGCCAGCGGTTGCGCCACACCGCCGACACGATGCCGAGCGCCATGCCGAACACGACCGCCCACACCATGCTCGCGATCGTCAGCCACAGGGTCGGCATGAAGCGCTCGGCGATTTCCTCGCTCACCGGCCGCTTGCTGCGCGTCGAGGTGCCGAAGTCGCCGTGCGCCATCCGCCAGAAGAAACGCACGAACTGCTGCGGCAGCGGCTTGTCGAGGCCGAGGTCGGAGCGCACCAGCGCGACGGTCGCCTCGTCCGCTTCGGGACCGGCGGCGAGCCGCGCCGGATCGCCCGGCAGCAGATGCACGAAGAGGAACACCAGCACGGCGACGATGAAGAGCGTCGGCAGCAGGCCAAAGAGACGTTTGACGAGAAAGTTCAGCATGAAACCAGTCCGGCAAGGATGCGGGCAACGGAGAATCGAATGCGGCGGCAGACGGGCGGCGGTAAGTGCAGCCGCGACTGCCGCACGATCAGCGCATCACTTGATCGCGATCTCGTCGAAATTGAACGAGCCGTCCGGCGCGACGTACGCACCCGACAGACGCTTGCTGCGCGCGTACACGACCTTCTCCTTGACGAGGAAGATCCACGGCGCGTCGGCCCAGATGCGCTTTTGCGCATCCGTGTAGAGCGCGGCCTTCTGCGTGCGGTCGGTGGTTTCGAGCGCCTTCTTCAGATCACTGTCGACGGTGTCATTCTTGTAATACGCGGTGTTGACCATCTTCGGCGGGAACGAGTAGCCGGCGAGCAGCGGGCTGATCGCCCAGTCGGCTTCACCGGTCGACGACGACCAGCCCGCGTAGTACATGCGCACCGGCGCGCTCGCCGGGTCCTGCGCGCTTTCGACCCTGGCCACGCGCTGGCCCGCCTCCAGCGCCTCGACGCTCGCCTTGATGCCGACCTGCGCGAGCTGCTGCTGCACGAACTGGATCACCTTCTGCGCGGTCGAGTAGTTATACGCGGACCACAGCGTGGTTTCGAAACCGTTCGGATAGCCGGCTTCCTTCAGCAGCTCGCGCGCCTTCGCCGGATCGTACGGCCAGGGGCCGAGCTTCGTCGCGTAATCGACGCCCTGCGGCACCACGCCTTCGGCCGGCGTCGCATAGCCGGCGAACGCGACCTTCGTCAGCGCTTCCTTGTTCACCGCGTAGTTCAGCGCTTCGCGCACCTTCAGGTTGTCGAAGGGCTTCTGGTTCATGTTCAGGCTGATGTAGCGCTCGATGATCGACGGCGCCGCGATCAGATCGACCTTCGGGCTCGACTGCAATTGCGCGGCCTGCTCGAACGGCACCTGGAACGCGAAGTCCGCTTCGCCGGTGCGCATCAGCGCGGCGCGCGTGTTGTTGTCGACGACCGGCTTCCAGTCGATCGCATCGATCTTCGGATAACCCTTCTTCCAGTAGCCGGCGAACTTCTTCACCGTCAGGTCGCCCGCCGGGTCCCACTTCACGAGTTCGAACGGGCCGGTGCCGACCGGATGGAACGCGATGTCCTTGCCGTACTTCTTCAGCGCGTCCGGCGAAATCATCACCGCCGACGGATGCGCGAGCACGTTGATGAACGCGGAGAACGGCGCCTTCAGCGTGATGCGCACCGTGTACGGATCGACCACCTCGGTCTTCTCGATGCGGTTGAACATGTTGTAGCGCTTCAGCTTGTTCGCCGGATCGGTCACGCGGTCGAAGTTCGCCTTGACCGCCGCCGCGTTGAAGTCGGTACCGTCCTGGAACTTCACACCGTGGCGCAGCTTGATCGTGTAGACGCGCGCGTCGGGGCTCGCCTCATAGCTGTCGGCGAGCACATTGACGAGCTTCATGTCCTTGTCGAAGCCGAACAGCCCCTGGTAGAACGACTTCGCGACCGCTTGCGACAGCGTGTCGTTCGCGTCGTACGGGTCGAGCGTCGTGAAGGTCGACGCGACGGCCATCACGGCCGTGGTTTCGGCGTACGCCGGATTGCCCGCGAGCATCGCGAACACCACCGCGCCGCCGCTGACCAGCGCGCGCAAACGAAACGGAGAAGACGGGACCAGCAGGTTCATGAGGTTGCTCCAGGCTGCGAGATGAAACGTGGTTAAGGGTGCGACAGGGTCGTTGTGGTTGGCTTGTGGTTCAGTACTTGTGTTTCAGTGCTGCTACTTTGGTCTCTACTCAATACGCGCCGCCCACGCGATGCCGCGCGACGAAATGATCCGGTCCCACCGCGACGAGCGGCGCAATGGCCGGATCGTCGTGCAGCGCGCGGATCGGACTCGGAATGTCGTCGGCGGCGAGCATGCGCTTCGCGTGACGGCGCGCGGGATCGGCGACCGGCACCGCGCTCATCAGCTTCTTCGTGTACGGATGCTGCGGCGCCTCGAACACCGCGCGGCGCGGACCGATCTCGACGATCTGGCCGAGATACATCACCGCGACGCGATGGCTGATACGCTCGACGACCGCCATGTCGTGCGAAATGAACAGATACGCGACACCGAGTTCGCGCTGCAGGTCGAGCATCAGATTGACGATCTGCGCCTGCACGGAGACATCGAGCGCGGACACGGATTCGTCGGCGATCACGACTTTCGGGTTCAATGCGAGCGCGCGCGCAATCGCGATGCGCTGGCGCTGCCCGCCGGAAAATTCATGCGGATAGCGGCGCGCGGCCTCGGCCGGCAAGCCGACCTTTTCGAGCAGCCACGCAACCCGCGCCTGTGCCTCGGCACCCTGCGCGACACCATGCACGAGCAGCGGCTCCATGATCGAAAAGCCCACCGTCAAACGCGGATTCAGCGACGCGAACGGGTCCTGGAAAATAAACTGGATGTCGCGCCGCAGCGCCTGCAGCGCGGGCCCGGTCAGCGAACTGATGTCCTTGCCGCCGAATTCGATCGACCCGCTCTGGCTTTCCACCAGGCGCAGCAGCGAGCGGCCCGTGGTCGACTTGCCGCAGCCGGATTCGCCGACGAGCGCGAGCGTTTCGCCGGGCCGCAGATCGAAGCTGACTTTCTCGACCGCATGCACGCGGCCCGTCACGCGGCCGAACAGGCCGCTTCTGACCGGAAAGCGCGTGACGAGATCACGCACGCGCAGAATCGGCGGCGTGTCTTCGCGCACGGGCGGCTGCGCTTCTTCGGCGACCGCGGCGGCCGGCTCGACACCCTCTTCGGTACCGCTCAGGCTCGCGTCGGCGACGGTCAGGATCGGGAAGCGCGCCGGCTGATCGGTGCCCTGCATCGAGCCGAGACGCGGCACCGCGGCAAGCAGCGCCTTCGTATATGGATGCGACGGCGCGGCGAACAGCGCGTCCGCCGCGCCCTCCTCCACTTTCTCGCCGCGATACATCACGAGCACGCGGTCGGCCACTTCGGCGACCACGCCCATGTCGTGCGTGATAAAGATCACGCCCATGTTCATCTCGTCCTGCAAGCCGCGGATCAGTTGCAGGATCTGCGCCTGGATCGTCACGTCGAGCGCGGTGGTCGGCTCGTCGGCGATCAGCAGCGCGGGCTTGCACGACAGCGCCATCGCGATCATCACGCGCTGGCGCATGCCGCCCGACAGTTGATGCGGAAAGCGCGCGGCCACGCGTTTCGCTTCCGGAATCCGCACGAGTTCGAGCAGGCGCACGGTTTCGGCGCGCGCGGCCTCGCGGCTCTTGCCCTGATGCAGCGCGATCGCCTCGCCGATCTGATCGCCGACCGTGAAGACCGGGTTGAGCGAGGTCATCGGCTCCTGGAAAATCATCGCGATGTCGGCACCGCGAATCGCGCGCATCGTGCCGGACGACGCTTTCGCGAGATCGAGCACGCTGCCGTCACGGCGCCGGAACGCGATGCTGCCGCCGGCGACGCGGCCGCCGCCGTGCTCGATCAGTCGCATCAGCGCGAGCGACGTGACCGATTTGCCGGAGCCCGATTCGCCGACGATCGCCAGCGTCTCGCCGCGCTCGACCGTCAGCGACAGATTGCGCACCGCGTTGAAGGTCGAGCCGCCGCTGCGGAACGCGACCGTCAGATCGTCGACCGCGAGCACGCGTTGCGGCGGCAAGGTTTCGATAAGCGGGCGGGCGGTGTGCGATGAAGTCGGCACGGTGGTTCCTTTGAATTCGGTTCAGGCGCTCACGCAATCCAGGCAAACAGCTAGCGATAGATCGCCGTCACCGGCGCTTCGCCATGCCGCGCGAACCCGCGATACATGCCCTCGGTATTGAACGGCAGCGTGACGTTGCCGCGTGCGTCGACGGCAATCAGGCCGCCGCGTCCGTCGATCTTCGGCAGGCGGTTCATCACGACGTCGTGCGCGGCCTGTTCGAGCGAGACCTCGCGGTAGGCCATCTGCGCGGCGACGTCATAGGCGGCGACCATGCGCATGAACATTTCGCCGGAGCCGGTGGTCGACACCGCGCAGGTCGCGTCGTCCGCGTAGCAGCCCGCGCCGATCAGCGGCGTGTCGCCGACGCGCCCGACCTGCTTGTTGGTGACGCCGCCCGTCGACGTCGCCGCGGCCAGGTGGCCGTGCCGGTCGAGCGCGACCGCGCCGACGGTGCCGAACTTGCGGTTCGGATCGATCGGCTCGTGCGGCATCGGATCCTGGCTCGCCGAAGCCGCGGCCGCGAGCGTCGCGCCGTCGTGGTCGAGCATCGGGCGCTGCTGCTCGCGCGCGATCTGCCATTGACGATGCCGCGCCTCGGTATCGAAGTAGCTGCTATCGACGAACTCGAGCCCCTGCGCGGCCGCGAACGCCTCCGCGCCTTCGCCGGTGAACAGCACGTGCTCGCTGCGCTCCAGCACGCGGCGCGCGGCCAGAATCGGATTGCGCACGCGCTTCACGCAGCAGACGGCGCCGGCGTCGAGCGTGCGGCCGTCCATGATCGCGGCATCGAGCTCGTGCGTGCCGGCCGACGTGTAGACCGCGCCGTGGCCCGCGTTGAAGAGCGGGCAGTCTTCGAGCAGACGCACCGCTTCGCTGACCGCGTCGAGCGCGCTGCCGCCGTCGGCGAGCACGCGCTGGCCGGCGCTCAGGATCGCGTTGAGCGCCGCGTGATATTCGGTTTCGGCGCTGGCCGACAGCGACGCGCGCAGGATCGTGCCTGCGCCGCCGTGAATGGCAATGACTGCGTTGGAGTTCATCGTCTGGATCGTGGAGTACGGGTTGTTCGGGTATTGCGGGAAATGGCGGCGGCTTCGGCGGCTTTGGGTTCAGCGCGGTGAGTTGGGGTGGCCTTGGCCTCGGCGGCTTCGGCTTCGATACCTTTGGCTTCGATACCGTTGACGCCTTTGGCGCGCCTCGCCTTCCCGTCTCTCGCGCGTGCGTTCCTGCTCACCGCGCGCGCCGGTTCATTCGCCGCGCCTGCCGAACCGCTTTGCGGATCGAACAGCCACGGCAGCACGAATTCGCTGACGTCGGCAGCCGCCTTCACCGAGCGTTGCGCGCGATACGCGACCGCGTCGCACAGCGCCTCGATCACGGCCAGCACGGCCGAGTCGGCATTCGACGCGAGCCGCCGGTCGGCGCGGACATACAGCGCGAGGTCCGCGAACTGCGCGAGCGGCGAGCGCGGACCGTCGGTGAGCGCGAGCACGCGTGCGCCGCGGCCGACCGCGCGGCGCGCGAGTTCGATCGTGTCTTCGACGTAACGCGGAAACGCGATGCCGATCACCAGATCGCCCTCGTTCGTGCGCACCAGATTCCGCGCCGCATGCGATGGGCCGCCGGCCAGCGCGAGCGAGCGCACGTTGTCGTGATACGGCAGCAGCGCGTGCTCCATCAGGCCCGCGAGAAACGCGCTCGCGCCGAAGCCGATCACCAGAACGCGGCGCGCGGCGATGATCGCGTCGACGGCGGCGTCGGCGCTCGCGCGGTCGATCGACGTGCGCGTCGCGTGCAGATTGTTGGCCGCCTGCTCGAGCGATGCGTCGACCAGATCGTCGGTGGCCGCGAGCGATTCCTGCGCGCTGCGCAGCCGCTCGACCGGCGCGAGCGTCGCCTCGAAGCCGCGCACCAGCGCCTCACGAAACTGCGGGTAGCCGTCGAAGCCGAGCGCGCGCGCAAAGCGGTTCGCGCTCGCCACCGACGCGCCGACCACGCTCGCCAGTTCGTCGATCCGCATCGTCGCGGCGCGAAACAGATTGGCCAGCACGTATTCGCCCATGCGCCGGTGGATCGGCGTGAGCGTCGGCATCGCCGCGACGATGCGCGCGGCAATGGCCTGCTCGGCGGGATTCGAAACAGCGGACGGGCGATGAATCATGCAGGGGGACAAACGCGATTGCTCTATTCGGAGTGGATGAAAGTATATTTACACAGAACCCGTCCAGAAAAAAATTCATTTTCATATTTGAGGGTTTTCACTGACGAAACCTCATCAGACAAGGGGTTTCGCCTCTCCCGCGACGCTGCCGCGCGATGAAAATGAATTTTCATCGCGGCGGCTTGCGGTGCGCCGCGATGCCGTCAGCACGCGGCGGCGCCCTGGCCGGCGCCCTGCTCCGGGATGCGCATGAGCCGCGCGGCCGGCGACATGAAAATGATCAGCGCCTGCACGAGAAACGCGAGCGCCGCCGCGACGAGGCATGCATCGATGTTCCAGCGCGCGCTGAGCGCCGCGCCGAGCAACGCGCCGACCGGCCGCGCGCCGTAGGTGGCGGTGCTGATCAGCGCGGACACGCGGCCCATCATCCGTTCGGGCGTGATCGCCTGACGCAGCGTCGTCGAGCCGACGACCCACAGGATCGGCCCGGCGCCGAGCAAAAAGAAGCTCGCCAGCGCGAGCCAGAACGACGGCGCGACCAGGGTCGCCACCATCACGAGCGATGCGATCAGACCGCACGACGGCCCGATCACCAGCATGCGGCCGAACGCGAGGCGTCGCGCGATCGCGGGTGTGGCGAGCGCGCCGCACACCATGCCGACGCCGTACGCGCCGAGCGTCACGCCGACCGCCGACGCGCTGAGCCCCAACCGGTGCACCGCGTACGGCACATACACCGCCTGCAGGATGAAGAAGCCGAGGTTGAAGAACACCGCGGTCGCGAGCATCGGCAGCAGCAGCGGGTCGTGCAGCACGAAGCGCGTGCCGTCGCGCAACTCCAGCATGAAATGGCGCGGTGGCGTGGCCGCGCGCGGCGGCTCGCGCAGTCCCGCGAGCAACGCGACGGCCAGCGCCGACAATGCGGCCGCGCCGCCATACGCCCAGCCCGCGCCGATCCAGCCGACCAGCAAACCGCCCGCTGCCGGCCCCGCCGAATACGCGACGCTGCGCGCGAGCTCGAGCCGGCCGTTCGCATTCGCATAGGCTTCGCGCGGCACGATCGACGGCACCAGCGAGGGCGCCGCGACGTTGTAGGCCACCGTACCGGTCGCGGCGACGAAGCCGAGCGCGGCGAGCAGCGGCAGATTCAGCGTATGCGTGAGCACGAGCAGCAGCACGCCCAGCATCGCGCATACGCGCACGCTCTCGGCAAGCGTCATCAGCACGCGGCGCGAGCGGCGGTCGGCCCAGACGCCGAGCGGCATCGACAGCAGCAGGAACGGCAGCGTCTGCGCGGTTTGCAGCAGACCGGTATCGCGCGCACTCGCGCCGAGCGCGAACACCGCGACCAGCGGCGCGGCGGCGAGGCTGATCTGTTCGACCGACTGCGCGCACAGGTTCGACCAGGCAAGGCGCCGGAACGCGCCGGGCAATCGGGCCGCGGCGCAAGACGAGGATGACGGTGAAGGCATGACGGACATCGATGAACTCCCAGGATTCAACGTGAGGCGTTCATCGTCGACGCTCGGGTCTCGCGGGGCGCTCCGCTTCTTGCGGTGTTATTCTTCGCTCGCCATGAATCTCGAAAGCATTCTCTTTACTCAAGGTTTCGGTTCGCGCCGGCAATGCCGCGCGCTGATCGGCGATGCGCGCGTCACCATCGACGGCGCCACGTGCACCGATGCCGACGCCGATTTCCCCGTCGCCGACGGCACGTTTCGCTTTCATGTCGACGGCGTCGAATGGCCGTATCGCGAGCACGCGTATCTGCTGCTGAACAAGCCCGCCGGCTACGAATGCTCGCGCGATCCGCAGCATCATTCGAGCGTGTTCAGCCTGCTGCCGCCGCAGTTCGCCGAGCGCGGCGTGCAGTGCGTCGGCCGCCTCGACCAGGACACCACGGGTCTGCTGCTGCTCTCCGACGACGGCAAGTTCGTGCATCAGTTCACGTCGCCGAAACGCAAGGTGCCGAAGCTGTACGTCGCGACCACGCGCCATCCGCTCGACGACGCGCAACTGGGCGCCTTGCGCGCCGGCGTGCTGCTGCACGGAGAGACGAAGCCGAGCACCGCGCTCGACGTAGAGGCGCGCGCTACCCACACGCTCGCGCTGACCGTGCTCGAAGGCAAATACCACCAGGTCAAGCGGATGATCGCGGCCTCGGGCAACCGCTGTGAGGCGCTGCATCGCGAGCGGATCGGCGCACTCGCGTTGCCCGCGACGCTCGCCCCCGGCGCATGGCAATGGCTCGACGAAAGCGAGCTCGGCGCGCTACGGGGCGGGTAAACATGTACTGCGCCAGACGTCACCCCATAAGCCTTTGAAGCGCCGGGAAAAGCCCGCGCGCATTGCGGTGCATCGCACATAGCGCGTTGCGCCGCAGCATGCCGTTCCTCGCATGTCGCCCTATACTCGTTTAAACAAACGACTACAAAGATTTTCAAGGAGGGGCGCCATGCACATCGACGGCACGATCGCGATCTCGCAGGCGATGATTGCGTTTATCTGTTTTGCTCTGCTGCTGGTCGGCGGATCGTTGATCATCATGCGGCTGCGGCACAAGTATCATCCGAACCTGATCGGCGCCTTGATTGGCGGGATGCTGTGTTTCCTGCTGCTGGAAGTGCTGCCGGCACTGACCTGACACGGCCGGCACGGATGAACCACGCCACGATGCAGGCGCGCGCGGTCCATTGATGCGGCGCGGCGGATACGCGTTTTTGCGGGGCAGCGATGTCTCGGCATGCGGGGTTTTTTCGCCGCTGTTTTGGCCGCTTCCGCCTGACTGATCCGCCGCCGCGCGCGCCCCCTGTTTCGACGGGCTAGCCGCCCGCCTTTACGACCTCGCTCAGGAAATCCCCCACGCTCGGATAGCGCAAACGCACGCGCAACTCCTCCTTGAGACGCCGGTTCACGAGCCGCCGCGATTCGCGCATGAAGGACAGCAACATCGGATCGATCTGCGCCTGCGCCTGCGCGCGGGTGATGCGCGGCGCCCGCGCGAGGCCGAACGCATCGGCGACCGCGTCGAAGTACTCGCCCATCTTCAGCGACGAATCGTCGGACGCATGGAACGCGCGCGCGGGCCGGCCGTGGGTCGCGAGGCGCACGAGGATCGCGGCGAGATCGTCCGCGTGGATGTGATTCGTGTAGACGTCGTCGGCATCGATCAGCGCGGGCGTGCCCCGTTCGAGCCGCGCGAGCGGCAGGCGGTTGCACGCATAGATGCCCGGAATCCGCGCGATGCTCGCGCGCACGCTGCCGCGCGCGGTTGCCCGCCGCAATTGCCATTCCGCTGATACGCGCCGTTTCGCGCGCGCATTGGCCGGCCGCGTCGCGCGCGTTTCGTCGATCCACGCGCCGCCGCAGTCGCCGTAGACCCCCGTCGTACTGGCATAGACGATGCGCACCGGCGCGCGCGAAGCGGCGGTGCGGCGCACCCTGTCGGGTACAATACCGGCTGTTTCAGCGTCCAGATATGAAGCGCGGGCGCGGCGCATTCGAGCGACCGGCGCAACGGGCTGCGCCGCTGCGAAAACGGCCATTCGACCTCTCGCGACACTCGCCGCGCCGAGTGCCGCGAGCAGCGCGCGGGTGCGCCGGTCGTCGTCGCCGGACTTCTGCGGCGGAGCGAGATGCAGCACCGTCGGCGCGAGACCCGCAAGCCGCCTGAGGCTGCGCCGCTCGTCGAGATCGCCGACCAGCGGCGTCACGCCCGCGGCGCGCAGCTCGGCACAACGCCCGGCATGGCTCGTCAATGCGAAGAGATGCGCGCGCGGCCGCAACAGAGGCACGCAGCGCATGCCGACGTCGCCGCATCCTACGATCAGCACGCGCGGGCGGCGGAAGTTTCGTGTCGCTTTCATGGTGGACGCATTGTAGCCGTCACACGCAACAGGTACCGCGCGGTCAATCCGGCGGATCCGATAACGATTCCGACTTTTCGATTCCGAACACTCTATGGCATTTAACGTCACGCTCCGGCAAAGCGGCCGGCAGTTTCAGGTAGAACAGGACGAACCGGTGCTCTCCGCCGCCCTGCGTCAAGGCATCGGCCTGCCGTACGGCTGCAAGAACGGCGCGTGCGGTTCGTGCAAGGGCACCGTCGTGAGCGGCCAGGTCGAACAGCGCGCGCATTCGTCGTCGGCGCTGTCGAACGACGAAAAGACGCGCGGCATGGCGCTGCTGTGCTGCGCGAGCGCGTGCTCCGATCTCGAGGTGGACATCCGCGAAGTGGCCGGCGTCGGCGACGTGCAGGTCAAGAAACTGCCGTGCCGGGTAAGCTCGATCGAGCGCCGCGCCGACGACGTGATCGTCGTGAAGCTGCAACTGCCCGCCAACGAACGTCTGCAATATCTGGCCGGCCAGTACCTCGAATTCATTCTGAAAGACGGCAAGCGCCGCAGCTATTCGATGGCGAACGCGCCGCACGTGGAAGGTCCGATCGAGCTGCATATCCGCCATATGCCCGGCGGCGCCTTCACCGACCACGTATTCACCACGATGAAGGAGCGCGACATCCTGCGCTTCGAAGCGCCGCTCGGCACGTTCTTCCTGCGCGAGGATTCGGACAAGCCGATCGTACTGCTCGCGTCGGGTACGGGCTTCGCGCCGCTGAAGGCGATCGTCGAGCATGCGGTGTTCAAGAACACCTCGCGGCCGATGACGCTCTACTGGGGCGCGCGCCGCAAGAAAGACCTGTATCTGCTCGAACTCGCCGAGCAATGGGCGCGTGAGATTCCGAACTTCAAATTCGTGCCGGTGCTCTCCGAGCCCGACGCGAGCGACGCATGGACCGGCCGCACGGGCTTCGTGCATCGCGCGGTGATCGAGGATCTGCCCGATCTGTCGGGCTACCAGGTGTATGCGTGCGGCGCGCCGGTCATGGTCGAGTCGGCGCTGCGCGATTTCACCCAGCATCATGGCCTGCCCGAAGACGAGTTTTACGCGGACTCGTTCACGAGCGCGGCCGATCTCGCGAACGCGGTCTGATCCTGCCCGCGCGAACGGCCTGCGTGAAAGCGTGCGGGCCGTTCCGCCTGAACATGTCAGCAGCGAGGCAGCGCAAAAAAATATGCGTCGAAGCAGCATCGCTGCAAATTCATGGTTTACACCGGCGCTTTCCTTGTCGTATTCTTTCGCGCATGAACCGCATCCAGTCCGAACTCCGACGTCGCCGCTCGCCGCTCCCTTAGGGACGCCGCTGGCTTCGTCACGGATTCGCGCCGCGCAAGGCGCAAGCTGTTCGAATCATGAAAGCCACGGCATGCCGTGGCTTTTCTGTTTTTCCGGCCGCCTTTTTTATGGGCCAACCCGTCACTGATCCTTCACCCTGCTTTTACCCTTTTGCCTGGAGCCTGCCGTCATGAATTTCAATGAGTATCCGATCGAGTCGCTGATGTACATCACGAACCGGCCCGAAATCGTTTTCACGCACGGCAAGGGCTCGTGGATTTACGACAATAACGGCAAGCGCTATCTGGATTTCATTCAGGGCTGGGCGGTCAACAGTCTCGGCCACTGCAACGACGGCATGATCGAGGCACTGAACACGCAGGCGAAGCTGCTGCTCAACCCGTCGCCCGCGTTCTACAACGAGCCGATGGCGAAGCTCGCCGGCCTGCTCACGCAACACAGTTGCTTCGACAAGGTGTTCTTCGCGAACAGCGGCGCCGAAGCGAACGAAGGCGCGATCAAGCTCGCGCGCAAGTGGGGCAGGAAGTTCAAGGACGGCGCTTTCGAGATCATCACGTTCGATCACAGCTTCCACGGCCGCACGCTCGCGACGATGTCGGCCAGCGGCAAGCCGGGCTGGGACACGATCTACGCGCCGCAGGTGGCGGGTTTTCCGAAGGCGGACCTGAACGACATCGCGTCGGTGGAAAAGCTGATCAACGCGAAAACCGTTGCCGTGATGCTCGAACCGATTCAGGGCGAAGGCGGCGTGATTCCGGCGTCGCGCGAATTCATGCGGCAGCTTCGCGAACTGACGAAGAAGCACAACCTGCTGCTGATCGTCGATGAAGTGCAAAGCGGTTGCGGCCGCGCGGGCACGCTGTTCGCGTATCAGCTGTCGGGCATCGAGCCGGACATCATGACGCTCGGCAAGGGTATCGGCGGCGGCGTGCCGCTCGCGGCGCTGCTCTCGAAGGCCGAAATCGCGGTGTTCGAAGCGGGCGACCAGGGCGGCACCTACAACGGCAATCCGCTGATGACCGCGGTCGGCTACTCGGTGATCTCGCAATTGACGGCGCCCGGCTTCCTCGAAGGCGTGGCCGCGCGCGGCGAATATCTGCGCGCGAAGCTGCTCGAGCTGTCGGAAGAGCGCGGCTTCAAGGGCGAGCGCGGCGAAGGTCTGCTGCGCGCGCTGCTGCTCGGCAAGGACATCGGCAACCAGATCGTCGAGAAGGCGCGCGAGATGCAACCGGACGGTCTGCTGCTGAACGCGGCGCGCCCGAATCTGCTGCGTTTCATGCCGGCGTTGAACGTGACGAACGAAGAGATCGACCAGATGCTGGCGATGCTCCGTTCGGTGCTCGACTCGCTGTAATCAAAGGGAGCGTGCCGATGACGACGCACACGACGCTTTCGATCCGCCGCTTCGACGCGAGCGACACCGATGCCGTGATCGCGCTGTGGCAGCAGGCCTTTCCCGAGTACCGGGACGTGACGAGACCGCAGCGCAATCCGCGTCTGTCGATCGCGAACAAGCTCGCGACGCAGCCCGAGCTGTTCTTCGTCGCGGTGCTCGACGGACGTCTCGTCGGCACCGTGATGGGCGGCTACGATGGGCACCGCGGCTGGCTGTATTCGCTCGCGGTCGATGAAGCGGTGCGGCGTCATGGCATCGGCACGCGGCTCGTCGCGCACGTCGAAAACGCGTTGACCGCGCTGGGCTGTCCGAAGCTGAATCTGCAGGTGCTGTCCGCGAAGTCCGACATTCGGGCGTTTTACGAGGCGCTCGGTTATCGCGCCGATGCGGTGATCAGCCTCGGCAAACGGCTCGGCGAATTCGCGGATGCGGTGCCGGCTGGCTGAAGATTCGAACGCCTCAATGGAAAAAGGCCGCATGCGACAAACGCATACGGCCTTTTTTTCATCGATTCATCCGCTCACTCACCGAGATAAGCAGCCCGCACCTTCGGATCGTCGAGCATCTGCTTCGCGTCGCCGGACATCGTGATCAGACCCGAGTCCATCACGTAGCCGCGGTTCGCCGCCTGCAGCGCGAGACGCGCGTTCTGCTCGACCAGCAGCACCGTCATGCCTTCGGACGAAATCGAGCGCACCACTTCGAAGATCTTCTCGACCATGATCGGCGACAGACCCATCGACGGTTCGTCCAGCAGCAGCAGTTTCGGGCGCGAGATGATCGCGCGCGCCATCGCCAGCATCTGCTGTTCGCCGCCCGACAGCGTGCCCGCGAACTGCGTGGCCCGTTCCTTCAGGCGCGGGAAGAAGCCGAACATGCGCTCGACGTCCGCCTTGATCGCCTCCGTGTCGTTACGCAGATACGCGCCCATCTGCATGTTCTCGACGATCGACATGCGCGCGAAGATGCCGCGGCCTTCCGGCACCATCGCGAGACCGCGCTTGAGCAGCTCGTGCGCGGGCAGCCCCTTGATCGACTGGCCCATGTATTCGATATCACCCGCGGAGTACGCCTTCAGCCCCGTGATCGCCTTCATCGTCGTGGTCTTGCCCGCGCCGTTCGCGCCGATCAGCGTGACCAGTTCGCCCTGCCCGACCTCGAGGTCGATACCCTTGACTGCCTGGATGCCGCCGTAGTTGACCTGCAGGCCCTTGATTTTCAACATTGCTTGCGTCGTGGACATCAGTGGACTCCCGCACCCAGATAAGCTTCGATCACCTTCGGATCCTTCTGCACGTCCTGCGGCAGACCCTGCGCAATCACCTTGCCGTAGTCGAGCACCGTCATCTGGTTGCACAGACCCATCACCAGCTTCACGTCGTGCTCGATCAGCAGGATCGTCCTGCCGTCCGTACGGATCTTGTCGAGCAGCCTGGTCAGCTCGACCTTCTCGGTCGCGTTCATGCCGGCGGCCGGTTCGTCGAGCGCGAGCAGCTTCGGATCGGTTGCCAGCGCACGCGCGATTTCCAGCCGACGCTGGTGGCCATAAGACAGGTTGCGCGACGTGTAGTCCGCGTACTGCGCGATGCCGACGTAGTCGAGCAGTTCGATCGCGCGCTCCTTGATCTCGCGCTCTTCCTTGCGCTCGGACGGCGTCTGGAACACCGCGCCGAGCAGGCCGTGCTTCGTGCGCACGTGACGGCCGACCATCACGTTCTCGAGCGCGGTCATGCCGCCGAACAGACGGATGTTCTGGAACGTACGGGCGATGCCCGCCTTCGCGACCTGGTACACCGCGGTCGGCGTGTAGTTCTCGCCGTCGAGCTTGAATTCGCCCGAATCCGGCGTATACAGGCCGGTAATCACGTTGAAGAAGGTCGTCTTGCCGGCGCCGTTCGGGCCGATCAGGCCGTAGATCTGGCCGGCCTTGATCTCCAGCCCGACGTCCGACAGCGCCTGCAGGCCGCCGAAGCGTTTGTTCACGCCCTTCACCGACAGGCGGATCTGACCGTTGCCCGCGTTGTTGCTTACGTTATCGCTCATGTCTTTTTCTCCCTGCGTGCTTCAGGCGCGCGCCGGCTTCTTGCCGCTGCGCTTCGCCAGCTTCGCGATCTTGTCTTCGTGCTTCGGCGCGGGCCACAGGCCTTCCGAGCGATACAGCATGATCACGACCATCGCGAGACCGTACAGCAACTGACGGATCACTTCGGTGTCGACGATTTCATGGCCGAAGATCATGTTCTGCAACGGACCCATCGTCGAGCGCAGGAATTCAGGGAACACCGCCAGCAGCACCGCGCCGAGGATCACGCCTGGGATGTGTCCCATGCCGCCGAGCACCACGCACGCGAGCACCACGACCGATTCCCAGAACGTGAACGATTCAGGCGACACGAAGCCCTGGAACGCACCGAACATCGCGCCCGACAGACCGCCGAACGACGCGCCCATCGCGAACGCGAGCAGCTTCACGTTACGGGTGTTGATGCCCATCGCCTTCGCGGCAATTTCGTCTTCGCGGATCGCGGCCCATGCGCGGCCGATACGCGAATGCTGCAGACGCGTACATACCCAGATCACGAACAGCGCGCACAGCACGAACAGGTAGTAATACGAGTACACCGACGGGAACTGGAAGCCGAACAGCGAGTGCGTCTGCGCGAGGCTGAAGCCGCCGACCTGCACCGGATCGATGCCGGTGATCCCCTTCGGGCCGTTGGTGATGTTCACCGGACGGTCGAGGTTGTTCATGAAGATCCGCACGATTTCCCCGAAGCCGAGGGTCACGATCGCCAGATAGTCGCCACGCAAACGCAGCGTCGGCGCGCCGAGCAGAATCCCGAAGACCGCCGCGAGCGCCATCGCGATCGGCACGATGATCCAGATCGGCGTGTGCAGGCCGTTCGGCGCGAGATGCGCGATCCAGTCGAACTGCGTGGTCAGGTGCGGCGAGCTCAGCAGCGCTGCCGTGTAAGCGCCGATCGCGTAGAACGCGATGTAGCCCAGATCGAGCAGGCCGGCGAAGCCGACCACCACATTGAGGCCGAGTGCCAGCATCACGTACAGCATCGCGAAGTCGAGCACGCGGACCCAGTAGTTGCCGCCCGCCGTGCCGATGATGATCGGCGCCGCGATCACGAGGATGGCCGTGACGATGCCGACAGCCAGCGTCTTCGTCAGGTTCTTTTCGGGGATGAGCGTCGTGGACGGCTCGATCGGTTGAATTGAGGTCATGTTTATTTCTCCCGAGGTCAGGCGCGATCCGCCACGCGTTCGCCGAGCAGACCCGACGGACGGAACACCAGCACGACGATCAGCACGATGAATGCGAACACGTCCTGATAGTTACTGCCGAACACCCCTCCCGTCAGGTTGCCGATATAGCCGGCGCCCAACTGTTCGATGAGGCCGAGCAGCACGCCGCCCACCATCGCGCCGCCGAGATTGCCGATACCGCCGAGCACCGCCGCGGTAAAGGCCTTCAGGCCGGGGATGAAGCCCATGTAGAAGTGCGCGTTGCCGTATTCGGACGCGATCATCACACCGGCGAGCGCGGCGAGCGCGGAGCCGATCATGAAGGTCGCCGAAATCACGAAGTTCGGGCTCACGCCCATCAGGCTCGCGACGTTCGGGTTCTCGGCGATCGCGCGCATCGCACGGCCGAGTTTGGTCTTGTGCACGAGCAGCAGCAGACCGGCCATCACGACGAAAGCGACGACGATGATCACGATTTCGGTCATCGAGATCACGGCGCCGGGCGTCGTGTCGGTGGCCTTGATCACGTTGATCGGATCGGTCGGCAGCAACTGCGGGAACGGCAGCGGATTGCGCGACCAGATCATCATCGCGAGCGTCTGCAGCAGGATCGACACACCGATCGCGGTGATCAGCGGCGCGAGTCGCGGCGCCCGGCGCAATGGCCGGTAGGCCACGCGCTCGATCGTGTAGCCGACCACCGAGCAAACCGCCGCTGCGATGATCAACGCGATGACGAGCGTCAGCACGTTGCCGAGGCCGGGAAAGTGGTTCTGCAGCACACCTATGGCGGAGAGCGCGACCATCGCGCCCACCATCAACACATCGCCGTGAGCGAAGTTGATGATGCCCAGAATGCCGTAAACCATCGTATAGCCCAGTGCGATGATGGCGTAGACACTGCCAAGCACCAGTCCATTCAGGATCTGCTGGATGAAGATATCCATTTAATGCTCCTTAGCCCGTGCGGCTGGATTCTCGTTCTTCATCGGCCGGTAGGCGGTGATGCGCTACGGAATCTCAACGGCACTGCGGGTACTGATATAAAAGACCGGTAAGGGTTATCCGCCGCCGGTTTGCCCTGACGACCGTGATACGGTCGCGGGCTCGCCATGAGCGGATGCAAAAACGGCACCGTTGGATGGTGTCGGTGCCGTCAGGCTCAACTTCCCGTCATCACATCTTGACGACGTCGAGAACTGCTTTCTTGCCGTCCTTGAAGTCGTAAAGCGTAATGGCGCCCTCTTTCAAATCACCCTTGTCGTCGAACGCGATGTGGCCGATTACCCCGTTGTAATCGGTCGAAGGCATCGCAGCCAGCACCTTGGGCGCCTCGATCGAATTAGCGCGCTTCATTGCATCGACGATCACGTACACAGCGTCATACGTGAACGGCGCGTAAATCTGCACCGGTGTGTGGAAACGGTCCTCGTACTTCTTTTCGAAGTCCGCTCCCTTGTCCATCTTCGAAAGCGCAAGTCCCGCCTCCGAACAGACCAGGTTTTGCACGGCGGTTCCCGCCAGCTCACCTACCTTGTCGGTACACACACCGTCGCCGCCAAGGATTTTTGCCCTGATACCGAGCGCCGCCGCCTGCTTCGTAAACGGCCCGCCCGTCGCGTCCATACCGCCGAACATGATTGCGTCCGGCTGAACACTCTTGATCTTCGTGAGGATGGCCCGGAAATCCGTGGCCTTGTCGTTCGTCGCCTCCCGCGCGACGATCTTCGCTCCGCCTGCCTCCGCGGTCTTCACGAACTCGTCCGCGAGACCCTTGCCGTAGGCGGTCGCATCGTCCACTACCGCGATGCGTCTGGCGCCCAACGCCTTCGTGGCGTAGTTAGCAAGCGCCGGACCCTGTTGCGCGTCGGTGGCGACCACGCGGTAGGTCGTCTTGAACCCCTGCTGCGTGTACGCCGGATTCGTCGACGACGGCGAGATCTGCACGATGCTCGCGTCGCTATAAATCTTCGACGCCGGAATCGATACCCCGGAGTTGAGGTGCCCGACCACCGCGACCACGTGGTCGTCCACCAGCTTCTGCGCGACGGCGGTGCCCGTTTTCGGGTCCGCCGCATCGTCCTGCGCGTCGAGCTCCAGCTGGATCTTGTGACCGTCGATCGTCAGACCCTGCGCATTGATTTCCTCGACCGCGAGGCGCGCCCCATTTTCGTTGTCCTTGCCCAGATGCGCGATGCCGCCCGTCAACGGAGCCGCATGACCGATCTTCACGATCGTCACTTCACTCGCGGATGCTACCGCCGCAGCCGTTGCCGCCGATGCGCCCGCTCCCGCTTCGCCATCCTGTTGTTTCTTGCCGCACGCAGTCAGCATCGCAACCGCGGCCGCGATGGACACGGCGTAAGCAAATTTGACTCGCATCAAGTAAGGTCTCCCGCGCCTTGCAAAATCCACTGTTCAGGACCTTAAGGCCTTGAGAACGCGCGCATTGTAACTCCAATTATGCGGCTGGCAATATTGTTGAACCGGCAGGGTTTTCCTGCATTGCAACCTTATTTTGAGAGCAAAATCGGCGAAAAAGCGCAACCCGGTTGCGATTCTTTTCCGTGCATCAGTTGCACCACCGTCGAGCCCGCTGGCATCAAGTGTTGCGGGCGGCTCGGGGCGAATGCCGGATGCACCGGGCCTCGCGTCGGTATGAGCTTTTAGCGCGCATTAGACAAAGCGCACTAATTCAGTGCATGGTTAATTCGCGCGAGCCCGTCCTATGAGTTTAAAACGGGGACGCATCGATAGAAAATCAATAAAATACCTGATCACCATGCGAATTAGTTTGTGCGCAAAACCACCGAAATTAACAAATTCTGTCAATCCGGTACTTATTTATGACATAGCTCGCCGGCTCAGGGAGCATAAAAAAAGCGCACTCTCGGGTGCGCTTTTCTCTTTTCTTTCCGTGTGGCGAATGGTCAGGCGGGCAGCCCCAAGCCGCGCGGCAGCGGAAACGCGATGTTTTCCTCGATGCCGTCGAGCGCGCGCACATTGCGCACGCCGAGCTCGCGCAAGCGCGCGATCACCGCCTGGGCCAGCACTTCCGGCGCCGACGCGCCGGCCGTCACGCCGATGCGGCGCTTGCCTTCGACCCAGACCGGATCGATCTGATCAGGTGAATCGACCATATAGGCCGGCACGCCGAGTTTTTCGGCGAGCTCGCGCAAGCGGTTGGAGTTCGAGCTGTTCGGGCTGCCGACGACGATCACGACATCGCACTGCGGCGCCATGAACTTCACGGCATCCTGGCGATTCTGCGTCGCGTAGCAGATGTCCTGCTTCTTCGGCTCGCGGATGGACGGATATTTGGCCTTCAGCGCACCGATGATTTCGGCGGCGTCGTCGACCGACAGCGTGGTTTGCGTAACGAACGCGATGCGCTCGGGATCGGCCAGTTGCAACGCCTGCACGTCTTCGATGTCTTCGACGAGATGCATGCCTTCGCCCGCCTGGCCCATCGTCCCTTCGACTTCCGGGTGGCCCTTGTGGCCGATCATCACGATGTCGAAACCGTCCTGGCGCATCTTCGCGACTTCGATGTGCACCTTGGTCACGAGCGGACAGGTCGCGTCGTACACCCGCAGCCCGCGTGATTCCGCCTCCGCGCGCACGGCCTTCGACACACCGTGCGCGCTGAAGATGACCGTGTTGCCCGAGGGCACTTCCTCGAGCCGCTCGATGAAGATCGCCCCCTTCTTGCGCAGATCTTCGACCACATAGGCGTTATGGACGATTTCGTGGCGCACGTAGATCGGCGAGCCGTGCAGCTTGATGGCCCGTTCGACGATCTCGATCGCCCGGTCGACGCCAGCGCAGAATCCGCGTGGCTGAGCCAGCAGGATCTCCGCTTCGGCGAGAGTCGTATCCGTGATGCTCATGTTTACAGAATCCCGATGATTTTCACTTCGAACGCCAGCGCCTGGCCGGCAAGCGGGTGGTTGAAATCGAACAGGGCCGACGTTTCACCGACTTCCTTCAGCACGCCGGCGTAGCGCCCGCCGCCCGGCGCGTTGAATTCGACCAGGTCACCCGGGGAAAAATCCTCGCCGATCATGCTGTTTTCCCGCAGCGTGGCGAGGGACACGCGCTGGATCAGGTCCGGATTACGCGGACCGAATGCCTGCCCCGGGGCTAGCTGAAAGGTCGAATGGTGGCCCACCTTCAAACCCAGCAAAATATCTTCCAGCGGCGGCGCCAGTTGACCGGCGCCGAGCAGCAGCGTGGCCGGCTTGTCATTAAACGTGTTGATCACTTCGGCGCCATCGGCAAGGGAAAGCCGGTAATGCAGCGTGACGTGTGAACCGGGTTTCACCTCGGAAATGTCGATGATGCTCATGCAATGCTCGCTCTGTCGTTGCGCGCTGCACGCGTGCGCCACGGGCAGTCTACGCGTGTGGCAAACCGTCGGGTGCCGTGCGCAAAGCGTTTATTGTAAGCCACCTAGCGGGCGACGGTTCGAGTCCGTCGCGCGCAACGGAGGCGCGTTACACCGCGCGCCGCCATCCAAAGCGGAGGATTCTATATATATGGCTGATTTCGCCAGCACAATCGACGACACATCTGCGCCAGAGGCCCGGACGAGGCCGGAAACCCGTATCCGGGCCGACGCAGCGGCTATGGGACCTGTAACGGCTGGGGCTGCTGGGGCTGTCAGGCCGTCCAGAACTACAGGACTCGCCAGATCGGCCAAAGCGGCCAAGGCAGCCGCGGCCAAGCCGCGAGCCCAGCCGCGGCTCCTGCACGGCAAGTGGCTCAAGCGCGACATGCCGCGCGAGCGGCTGATCAATCAGGGCGCCCATGTACTGTCGGATACCGAAATGATCGCGCTGGTGCTCGGCTCCGGCTTGCCCGGTCACGATGTGTTCAGCGTCGCACGCGCGCTGCTGGATCGCTTCGGCTCGCTGCGCGCGATGCTCGATGCGACCTACATGGATTTCGACGGCATCCGCGGCATCGGCCCGGCGAAAAAGGCGCAGTTGCTCGCGATCATGGAAATGGCGCGCCGCTCGCTCGTCGACAAGATGCGCAAGCGCCAATTGATGAATTCGCCCGAAGCGGTCGAAAATTACCTGCGTTTGCGGATCGGCGGACAACCGCAGGAGGTGTTCGTGTCGCTGTTTCTCGACGCGCGGCATCGGCTGATCCGCTGTGAGGAAAACGCGCGTGGCTCGCTCACGCGCATGGCCGTATATCCGCGCGAGATCGTGCGCCGCGCGCTTGCCGCGAATGCGGCGAACCTCATCGTTGCGCACAATCACCCGTCCGGTGCCGTGCAGCCGAGCGCGAGCGACTGCCGCCTGACGCAGACGTTACGCGACGCGCTCGCGCTGGTCGACGTGCAGTTGATCGATCACCTGGTGATCGGCGCGGACAGCGTATACTCGTTCGCCCGCGCCGGCTGGCCGGGGCTCGCGTGCAAACCGGGAGAGCCCCTGGAACCGGGAGGCTCCCCGCGTGGCGCGCATGGCCGGCGTCACAAATAAGGTTTGATTTTGCGGCTTTTTTTCTGCTAGAATCCCGGTTTGCCTATTTCCAACCCCCTGTTCCGAAGCCACCAAGGCGTTCCGCAAAGGTCGGGCGGCTGTAGTAGCGAGTTTCTCGACTCCCACTTCAGCGCGGCTCTTTCCGGGAAACTTTCACGGCGTTCGAACTCAGAATTAGCGTATTAGGAGTGCTCTCATGGCACGCGTATGCCAAGTAACTGGGAAAGCGCCGATGAGCGGCAACAACGTTTCCCACGCGAACAACAAGACCAAGCGCCGGTTCCTGCCGAACCTGCAAAACCGCCGTATCTGGGTGGAAAGCGAAAACCGCTGGGTGCGTCTGCGCATTTCGAACGCCGGCCTGCGCCTGATCGACAAGAACGGTATCGACGCTGTGCTCGCAGACCTGCGCGCACGCGGTGAAGCCTAAGGAGTAAATCATGGCGAAAGGCGCACGCGACAAGATCAAGCTGGAGTCGACCGCTGGCACGGGTCACTTCTATACGACGACGAAGAACAAACGCAACATGCCGGAAAAGATGCTGATCAAGAAATTTGATCCGGTCATCCGCAAGCACGTTGACTACAAGGAAACCAAGATCAAATAATCTTGGGTCCTCGAGCCTGACGAAGGCAGAAGACAAGCAAAAAGCCTCGCCATCCGTGCGAGGCTTTTTTGTTTTTGGGCACACCTGGCGACAGCAGCGCCGCACCGCCTGTTTGGCGTCACCTTCGCCACCGCAATTCGTCCGCGCCTTATCCGCGCAAACCGCCCTCTTCCGTTCGGCCAGCTTTCGTTCGTCCGCCGCGACGCGTATCCTTTGTCGTTTCGGCGGCGCGCGGCTCGCGCGCCGTCATCGCAAAACGAAAGACGGAGATGTGGGCAATGGAATTCGATGTGGCGATTGTCGGTAGCGGTCTCGCTGGTTTGAGCGTCGCGCTCAATCTCGCGCAAACTCGGCGGGTTGCGGTGATCGCCAAGCGCTCCTTGACCGAAGGCGCGAGCGACTGGGCGCAAGGCGGCATCGCCGCAGTACTCGATTCCGCGGACAGCATCGACGATCACGTACGCGACACGCTGATCGCGGGCGGGGGTCTATGCGACGAAGCGGCGACGCGCTTCATCGTCGAACACGGGCGCGCCGCGATCGAATGGCTGATCGAACAGGGCGTGCCGTTCACGAAAGACGACGCCGCCGAACTCGGTTTCCATCTGACGCGCGAAGGCGGCCACAGCCATCGCCGGATCATTCACGCAGCCGATGCGACGGGCCACGCGGTCGTCGCCACGCTCAACGAAAAGGTGCGCCGCCACCCGAACATCACGCTGTTCGAAGACCACCACGCAATCGACCTGATCACGTCCGAGCGTCTCGGCCTGCCCGGCCGCCGTTGCCACGGCCTGTATGCGCTCGACCTGCAAAGCGGCCGTACCGTGACGATCGAAGCACCGCATACGGTGCTCGCGACCGGCGGTGCCGGCAAGGTCTATCTGTACACGACCAACCCCGATACCGCGACCGGCGACGGTATCGCGATGGCATGGCGCGCCGGCTGCCGCGTGTCGAACATGGAATTCATCCAGTTCCATCCGACCTGCCTGTTCCATCCGTACGCGAAGTCATTTCTGATTTCGGAAGCGGTACGCGGCGAAGGCGGCATCCTGAAGCTGCCGGACGGCACGCGCTTCATGCCGAATCACGACGAACGCGCGGAGCTCGCGCCACGCGATATCGTCGCGCGCGCAATCGACTTCGAGATCAAGAAGCGCGGCATCGATTGCGTGTATCTCGACATCAGTCATCAGCCGGCCGAATTCCTGCATGAGCACTTCCCGACGATTCTGGCCCGCTGCCTCGAATTCGGCATCGACATCACCAAAGAACCGATTCCGGTCGTACCCGCCGCGCACTACACCTGCGGCGGCGTCGTCACCGATCTCGCGGGCCGCACCGATCTGGCGGGCCTCTATGCTGTCGGCGAGACGTCCTGCACCGGTCTGCACGGCGCAAACCGGCTCGCGAGCAACTCGCTGCTCGAGTGTCTCGTGATCGGCCGCTCCGCTGCGCAGGCAATCGAGGCGGAAGGCTTCAGCGCCGCCATCCATGCACCGCTGCCGGCCTGGGACGAAAGCCGCGTGTCCGATCCGGACGAGGAAGTCGTGGTCGCGCACAATTGGGACGAGCTGCGCCGGCTGATGTGGAATTACGTCGGCATCGTGCGTACCGACAAGCGGCTCGAGCGCGCAAAGCATCGACTTGCGTTGCTGCGCGACGAGATCCATGAGTACTACGCAAACTTCAAGGTGAGCCGCGATTTGCTGGAGCTGCGCAACCTGGTCGACGTGGCATCGCTGATCGTCGAAGGCGCGCGCTCGCGGCGCGAAAGCCGAGGCCTGCATTTCAGCCGAGATTGGCCCGCCACGTTGCCGAAGGCGCTGCCGAGCGTGCTGTCGCCGGAGTATGTGCGCAAGCCTAACGCCTGACCGGTCCCGATTGGCAAGCGTCAAAACGAAAAGGCCATTGCTGGAATCCACCAGCAATGGCCTCGTTCAGCAGTCGCTGCGAGCTTAAGCGCTTATATGCGGGCCTCAGACGATCCGCATCGAATAGTCGGTAGCGCGCACGTCCTTGGTCAGCGCACCGATCGACACACGATCGACGCCCGTCTCCGCAATCGTGCGCACAGTCTCGAAGTTCACGCCGCCGGACACCTCGAGCACCGCCCGCCCCACCGTGATACGAACCGCGTCACGCATCATGTCGAACGAAAAGTTGTCGAGCAGAATGGACTGCGCATGATGTGCGAGCGCGATTTCCAGTTGCTCGAGCGTTTCGACTTCGATCTGGATCGGTACGCCCGCATTCAATGCGAGCGCCGCGTCCATCGCCGCGCCCACGCCGCCCGCGGCGGCAATGTGGTTTTCCTTGATCAGAATACCGTCGTACAGCGCGAGCCGCTGATTCGCGCCACCGCCGACACGCACCGCGTACTTCTGCGCGAGCCGCAAACCGGGCAAGGTCTTGCGCGTGTCCAGAACGCGCGTGCGTGTGTGGGCGATCGCGTCCGCATAGCGGCGCGTCACGCTCGCCACGCCCGATAGCAGTTGCAGGAAATTCATCGCGTTGCGCTCCGCGGTCAGCAGCGCGCGCACCGGCCCCCGCAACTCGCAGACCGGGGTATTCGCGCTCATGCGAACGCCTTCACGGTAATGCCATTGAACCTCAATACGCGAATCGATCGCGTGCATCACCGCGTCGAACCACGGCACGCCGCACAGCACCGCCTCTTCGCGCACGATGATGCGTGCGTTGCGGACGTCGTCCGCGGACACGAGCCGGCCGGTCTGATCGCCAGTACCGATATCTTCGGCGAGCGCATCAGCAACGTTGCGCGCGAGCGCCGCATCGAATGCGGCGCCGTATTCCGCGCGAATCTCCGCGAAGAGCGGCGATACCGCGTCAGATCCTTTGTACTCCGCTGCCTGCGCAAGCGTTTTCTCGACCACCGTCATTACGCTGCCCCCACATTCGAATACAGTTGCGCGTCGCGCGCGAGATCGCCGCTTGCCTGTACGCGCTTCTTTTGACACGCGGCGAAGTCGAGCATCCGGTCGATCGGCACACGCGCGCGCGCGCCGACCGCGCGATCGACGAAAATTTCGTTATGGCCGCGCTCGAGTACGTCAGCCAGATTGGCGAGGCCGTTCATCGCCATCCACGGACAATGCGCGCAGCTCTTGCAGGTCGCGCTGTTACCCGCCGTGGGCGCGGCAATCAACGTCTTGCCGGGCGCGGCGAGCTGCATCTTGTGCAGGATGCCGAGATCGGTCGCGACGATGAAATGGCTCGCGTCGAGCTTCTGCGCGGCATCGATCAACTGCGTGGTCGAGCCGACGACATCGGCCTGCGCGACCACGTTGGGCGGCGACTCCGGATGCACGAGCACCTTCGCGTGCGGATAGTCCGCGCGCAGCAGATCGAGTTCGATGCCTTTGAATTCGTCGTGCACGAGGCACGAGCCTTGCCACATCAGCATGTCCGCGCCGGTCTTGCCCTGGATATAGCTGCCGAGATGGCGATCCGGCGCCCAGATGATCTTTTCGCCGCGTGCGTGCAGATCGGCGACGATCTCGAGCCCGATCGACGACGTCACCATCCAGTCCGCGCGCGCCTTCACCGCCGCGCTCGTGTTCGCATACACGACCACCGTGCGGTCCGGATGCGCGTCGCAGAAAGCCGTAAATTCGTCGACCGGACAGCCGAGGTCGAGTGAACAGGTCGCGTCCAGATCCGGCATCAGAATGCGCTTGTCGGGACTGAGGATTTTCGCGGTCTCGCCCATGAAACGCACGCCCGCGACCACCAGCGTTTGCGCGTCGTGATCTCGTCCGAAACGCGCCATTTCCAGCGAATCGGCCACGCAGCCGCCGGTTTCGTCGGCCAGCTCCTGCAATTCAGCGTCGACATAATAATGCGCGACGAGCACTGCCTTCTCGCGTTCGAGCAGCGCGCGAATGCGTGCCTTCAGCGCCCGCTTTTCTTCCGCCGACGGCATCTCGGGCACTTTCGCCCACGCCTGCCCGATTCCGCAGGTCGTGCCCTGCTGCTGAGGCCGGTCGTATTCGACGGTCCTGATCGCCTGCTGCTCCATCATCTCCTCTGCCCTCGCTCGGCCGCCGCGGAATTTCGGTCGCGTCGCTATCGTCGCAACGGTTTTCGCGGCCCAAAATAAAAAACCCCGCCAACGCGGGGTTTTGTGACGTGCCGAAATTTTAATGGATTTCAGGCATAGCGACGCAGTCGCATCGCAAAGTCCTGCAGCGCCTTGATACCGCTTTGCTCGGCGCGGTGGCACCAGTCCTGCAACTGCACCAGCAGTTGCTCGCGCGAAGCATTGGAACGCTCCCACATCGACGCGAGTTCGTTACGCATGTCGATGTACGTCTTCAGCTTCTGGCTGTTCGCGAAAATCTGCGGCAGTTGACGCTTCTGCGGTTCGTTCAGGCCCGCCTCTTCCTTGTGGAACCAGCTACGCGCGCCGCGCATCACCTGATACTTCTCGCGCGCGCCGACTTCCTTCAGATGTGCGAGCTCCTGACGATACGCGCGCTTGATCGCCTTCGCGTAACGCGCCATCACTTCGTAGCGGTTTGCGAGCACGGCCTGCAGCGTGTCCTGATCGAGCACGAGCTTGCCGGTGGTCAGACGCGGCGTCGGAGCAACCTTTTTCACCTTGGCCAGACGGAACGCCTGCATGATGCGGATGTACATCCAGCCGATATCGAACTCGTACCACTTGTTCGACAGCTTGGCCGACGTCGCATACGTGTGATGATTGTTATGCAGCTCCTCGCCGCCAATGATGATGCCCCACGGGAGAATGTTGGTGCTCGCATCCGCCGAATTGAAGTTGCGGTAGCCCCAGAAGTGCGCGAGACCGTTGACCACGCCCGCGGCCCAGAACGGAATCCAGATCATCTGCACGGCCCAGATCGTCAGGCCGACGACGCCGAACAGCGCGACGTTGAGCACCATCATCAGGCTCACGCCGAGGATCGGGTACTTCGTGTAGACGTTGCGCTCGATCCAGTCGTTCGGCGTGCCGTGGCTGAATTTGCGCATCGTCTCTTCATTTTTCGCTTCAGTGCGATAGAGTTCGGCGCCTTCCAGCAGCACCTTCCAGATGCCGCGCGTCTGCGGGCTGTGCGGATCTTCCTCGGTCTCGCACTTGGCGTGGTGCTTGCGGTGAATCGCGGCCCACTGGCCGGTCAGCATACCGGTGGTCATCCACAGCCAGAAACGGAAAAAATGACTTGCGATGGGGTGCAACTCCAGCGCGCGGTGCGCCTGGCAGCGATGCAGATAAACGGTCACGCCGATGATCGTGATGTGCGTCGCGATGAGCGTGTACACGACGAGTTGCCACCACGAGAAGCGCAACAGACCGTGAGCAAGAAAATCGAGCAAGGAATTCAACAAGGTAAGTTACCTGCAGAACGAGAGATACGGAGCACACGCGCCGCGCGTGTGTCATGAAAGTGAAAGCATACAGCGGGATAGGACGATATTCTACTTGAAGCGTTCCAAGTGTTTGTAACAAATAGGGATTTTTTGTGTGCTATCAACAGAATGGCGCCTGCCGCGTCCGCAATTCTCGGCTCGCGGCAGGGTGAAACGGCCTCACCGGCCGTGGTTGGCGGCGCCGTCCGCGGGCCTGAGCGCGGCATCGGCCGTGGAATCGGGCGCGGAATCGGTCATTGTTGCCGGATGCGGCATTGTGCCGCCTGTGAGACCGACATCGACAGGCTGACCAGCACCGCCGCGAGCACGAAGGCTGCCCGGCCGACGCGCGCAACCACCACTTTCAGGTTCGCGTCGAGCGTTTTCGAGCGCATCAGACGGTCTTCGAATGTCGAGCCGAGCCACATCGCGACGATCATCGTGACACCGACCCACAGCAGCCCCGTCACGAGCGACAGCAGCGTCATGTGCGCGTTGGCGACCCGGAATTGCACGCTGCCCATCCACGCGATCACCTCGTCCTGGATGCCCATCAGCGTGAGCACCATGCCGATCCATACGACCACCGACACGGTCTTCTCGACGAGGAACAGCCACGGATGCACGCCGCCGTCGCGATTAAAGACCCGTCGCGCGAAGAAGAACACGATGTAGATCAGGCCGATGCCGACGAGCGGCACCAGCGCCAGATCGAGCAGCGCGGTGTGCATGAACTGGCCGGCGATCGCCCGCGCGAGCCACACGAGCGCCGCGCCGATCAGCGGAAAGGCCGCGCGGTTCAGGCTCTCCATCCCGAAGCGCAGGGTCTGGTAACGCGGGGCCCACGGCGGTGTCAACCGGCGGCGCAGTGTACGCGCGACGAGCCACGCGACCAGCAGCGTCGCGAGCAGGATGCCGACCTGCCACAACATCACGGGCTGACCGAAGTCGCGCGCGATGTCGCCGAACATGTGGGGAAAGACGGTATGCATGAGGTTGCCGAAATCTCCGGCGCGGCGGGGCCGAAAGCCAGTCCCCGCGCGCCGGCGAAAAGCCGGTTGCGCCTAGCTCTGGCGCTCGAGCACGGCGGCGAAGAAACCGTCCGTGGCGTGGCGGTGAGGCCACAGCGACAGGTAGTCGCCCATTTCGAGGTCGATGCGCTGCTCGGCGAGCACATCGCGCACGGGCATGAGCGCGAAGTCCGGGTGGTCGGCGAGGAACTGCTGCACGATCGCCTCGTTTTCCGCTTCGAGAATCGAGCACGTCGCGTAGACCAGCCGCCCGCCCTTCTTCACGAGACGCGCCGCGCTCGCGAGAATCGACGCCTGCTTCGGCGCCAGCTCGGCAACCGACTCCGGCGACTGGCGCCATTTCAGATCGGGATTGCGGCGCAGCGTGCCGAGGCCGCTGCACGGCGCATCGACGAGCACGCGGTCGATCTTGCCGGCGAGCCGCTTGATCTTCGCGTCGTGCTCGCTGTCGATCAGCACCGGGTTCACGTTCGACAACCCGCTGCGCGCGAGACGCGGCTTGAGCTTGGCAAGCCGCCGCTCGGAGATATCGAACGCATAGAGACGGCCGGTCGAGCGCATCGCCGCGCCGAGCGCGAGCGTCTTGCCGCCCGCGCCCGCGCAGAAATCGACGATCATCTCGCCGCGCCGCGGCGCGACCAGCGAACACAGGAGCTGGCTGCCCTCGTCCTGCACTTCGAGCCAACCCTGCTGGAACGCGTCGAGCTTCGTGAGCGGCGGCTTGCCGACCACGCGCACGCCAAGCGGCGCGAACGGCGTCGCGCCGGCCTCGATGCCGGCCTTCGACAGCGCCCCCAGTACGTCGTCGCGGCTCGCCTTGATCGGGTTCGCACGCAAATCCAACGGCGCCGGGTAGTTCAGCGCGGCGGCCAGTTGCGCGAGCTCGGCGGCCTCGAAGCGCGTGGCGAGCGCCTGGCAGATCCAGTCGGGCAGGTTCAGGCGAATCCGCAGCGGCAGGCTTTCCGGATCGATCTTCGACACGTGTTCGAGCCACGTCGCCTCGGCCTCGGTGACGAACGGCTTCAACGCGCTGCGCCCGGCCGTCTGCATCAGGCCGAGCAGGGCCATGCGGCGCGCCGGGCTGCCGGAGCCGCTTTCGGCGAGGTGCGCGAACTCCATCCGGCGGCGCAGCACCGCGAACACCGCCTCGGCGATCACGCCGCGCTCGCCGTGCCCGAGCTTCGGATGAGCGCGGAAAAAGCGGCTCGTGGTGGCGTCGGCGGGGCCGTTGAGCCTCAGCACTTCGGCCAGCAGCGTTTCAGTTTGTCCAATCAGGAAACCATGCAATCTCATGCGCCCTCTCCGGCGGTGTGACCGGCAAAGAGCCATTGCGGCTCCGGCGGCGTAAGCGTGACACGCAGGCCGTCGAGCGCGAGACGCCCTTCGACGAACCAGCGCACCGCGCGTGGATAAATGATGTGTTCGGTCGCCAGCACGCGCGCGGCGAGCGTGGCGGCGGTGTCGTTCGCGACGACGGGCACCGCCGACTGCACGACGATCGGCCCGTGATCGAGCTGCGACGTGACGAAATGCACCGACGCGCCGTGCAGCCGCACGCCGGCGTCGAGCGCCTGCTGGTGGGTCTTGAGGCCGGGAAAGCTCGGCAGCAGCGAAGGATGCACGTTCAGCATGCGCCCGGCGTAATGGTCGACGAAGCGCGCGGTGAGCACCCGCATGAAGCCGGCGAGCACCACGAGGTCCGGTGCGAACGCGTCGATCATCTCGGCGAGCGCCGCGTCGAAGCTGTCGCGATCGGCAAACTGGCGGTGGTCGACCACCGCGGTGGCGATGCCGTGCGACGCCGCGAACGCGAGGCCCGCGGCATCGGGACGGTTGGCAATCACGGCGGCGATCCGCGCCGGCCAGCCCTCGCTCGCGCAGGCGCGCACGATGGCTTCCATATTGCTGCCCCGTCCGGAAATCAGGATGACGAGTTTTTTCATGCGCGGATTTTATCATTCGGCAACAGTCGGACAGCGGCCGCGCAGCCGTCTGTTGCACCAAGCGTTTATAATCGATTGTTTTGCGGCACCCTGGCCGCCACTGCAACCCAACCGCCGCAACCGCCGCCCGCTATCGTGAGAGTTTTCCGCGGTCTTCCCAATGCCGAGAGCCGCGCGCCCTGCGCGCTGACCATCGGCAATTTCGACGGTGTCCACCGCGGCCACCAGGCTCTGCTCGCGCACGTGCGCGCGGCCGCCGACGCGCGCGGCCTGCCCGTCTGCGTGATGACCTTCGAGCCCCACCCACGCGAATTCTTCAACCCGGCCGGCGCGCCGCCGCGCATCGCGATGCTGCGCGACAAGCTCGAGGCGCTGCGCACCAACGGGGTCGACCGGGTCGTCGTCGAGCACTTCAATCACACGTTCGCGAGCCAGTCGCCGGACGCGTTCGTCGAGCGGATCATCGTCAACGGGCTGCACGCGCGCTGGATCATGATCGGCGACGACTTCCGCTACGGCGCGAAGCGCGCCGGCGATTTCGCGTCGCTGCAGGCGGCCGGCAAGCAATACGGCTTCGAAGTCGAACAGATGGCGACGGTGGCCGATCCGTCGGGCGCGCGCATTTCGAGCTCGGGCGTGCGCGCCGCGCTGATCGCGGGCGACCTCGACGCGGCGCGCGCCGCGCTCGGCCGCGACTATCTGATCAGCGGCCACGTCACGCACGGCATGAAACTCGGCCGTGATCTCGGCTTTCCCACGCTCAATCTGCCGATCGCGCACAAGCGCCCGGCGCTCGCCGGCATTTTCGTCGTGCAGGTGCACGGCATCGCCGAGCACCCGCTGCCGGGCGTCGCGAGCCTCGGCCTGCGCCCCACCGTCGACGATTCCGGCCGCGTGCTGCTCGAAGTGCATCTGCTCGACTGGCACGGCGACGCGTATGGCAAACTCGTGCGCGTCGAATTCCTGAAGAAGCTGCGCGACGAGGAAAAGTTCGCCGACCTCGAAACGCTCACCGCCGCGATCGCGCGCGACGTCGCCAATGCCCGCGCGTGGTTCGCGGCCGTCGGCGCCGGCACGCCGGGCAGCCGCTCCACCGGTTTCGCCACCTCGGCCACCGACCGAATTAGATAGCTGCCGCGGTCCGGACCGGCGCGCGGCGCCGCCCGAGCCGCCGCCGCGCGCATCGAAGGGCGTCCGGGCTTCACGCGAGCCGCCTGCCGGGCGCGTCCCACGCCCTCGCGAGAACGAGGCGCACCGCTCGCTACGCATACAACGCATTCACCGCACCCACATCATGAGCAACAAGAAAGCCGATTCGAAACCGCAGTCCCGCTACCCGGTCAACCTGCTCGACACGCCGTTCCCGATGCGCGGCGACTTGCCCAGGCGCGAGCCGCAATGGGTCAAGGACTGGCAGGAACGCAAGGTCTACGAGAAGATCCGCGCCGCCTCGAAGGGCCGCAAGAAGTTCATCCTGCACGACGGCCCGCCGTATGCGAACGGCGATATCCACCTCGGCCACGCGGTGAACAAGATCCTGAAGGACATGATCGTCAAGGCGCGCAATCTGGCGGGCTTCGACGCGGTCTACGTGCCGGGCTGGGACTGTCACGGCATGCCGATCGAAATCCAGATCGAAAAACAGTTCGGCAAATCGCTGCCGGCGGCCGAAGTGATGCAGAAGGCGCGCGCCTACGCAACCGAGCAGATCGAAAAGCAGAAGGCCGGCTTCCGGCGTCTCGGCGTGCTCGGCGACTGGGACAATCCGTACAAGACGATGAATTTCGCGAACGAAGCCGGCGAAATCCGCGCGCTCGCGAAAATCATGGAAAAGGGCTACGTGTTCCGCGGCCTGAAGCCGGTCAACTGGTGTTTCGACTGCGGCTCGGCGCTCGCCGAAGCGGAAGTCGAGTACAAGGACAAGACCGATCCGACCATCGACGTGCTGTTCAGCTTCGCCGAGCCGGAAAAGACCGCGCAGGCGTTCGGCCTCGCCGCGCTGCCGCGCAACGAGGGCGGCATCGTGATCTGGACCACCACGCCGTGGACCATCCCCGCCAACCAGGCGCTGAACCTGCATCCGGAGATCGTCTACGCGCTGGTCGACACGCCGCGCGGTCTGCTGATCCTCGCCGAAGAGCGCGTCGAAGCGTGCCTGAAGCAATACGGCTTCGACGGCACGGTCATCGCGACCACGCCGGGCGAGAAGCTCGTGAACCTGCGCTTCAACCATCCGCTCGCGTCCGCGCATCCGGCCTACAAGCGCACGGCGCCGGTCTATCTCGGCGACTACGTGACGACCGAAAGCGGTACGGGTATCGTGCACTCGTCGCCCGCCTACGGCGTGGAAGACTTCGTGTCGTGCAAGGCGCACGGCATGGCGGACTCGGACATCATCAACCCGGTGATGGGCGACGGCCGCTACATCGAATCGCTCGCGCTGTTCGGCGGCCTGTCGATCTGGGCGGCCAATCCGCAGATCGTCGAGGCGCTGCAAGGCGCCGGCTCGCTGCTGCGCACCGAGAAGTACTCGCACAGCTACATGCACTGCTGGCGCCACAAGACGCCGATCATCTATCGCGCCACGTCCCAGTGGTTCGCCGGCATGGACGTGAAGCCGAACGACAGCGACAGGACGCTGCGCGAAACCGCGCTCGAAGGCATCGAGAACACCGCGTTCTATCCGTCGTGGGGCAAGCAGCGCCTGTTCAGCATGATCGCGAACCGCCCGGACTGGACGCTGTCGCGTCAGCGTCAATGGGGCGTGCCGATGGCGTTCTTCGTGCACAAGGAAACCGGCGAGCTGCATCCGCGCACGCTCGAGTTGCTCGAACAGGTCGCGCGGCGCGTCGAGAAGGAAGGCATCGAGGCATGGCAAACGCTCGATCCGCGCGAGCTGATCGGCGACGACGCCAACCTGTACGAAAAGAACCGCGACACGCTCGACGTGTGGTTCGACTCGGGCACCACGCACTGGCACGTGCTGCGCGGCTCGCACAAGGACGAGCTGCAGTTCCCGGCCGACCTGTATCTGGAAGGCTCGGACCAGCACCGCGGCTGGTTCCACTCGTCACTCTTGACCGCGTCGATGCTCGACGGCCGCCCGCCATATAACGCGCTGCTCACGCACGGCTTCACCGTCGACGGCGAAGGCCGCAAGATGAGCAAGTCGCTCGGCAACGGTATCGATCCGCATGAAGTGGCGAACCGCCTCGGCGCGGAAATCATCCGCCTGTGGATCGCGTCGACCGACTACTCGGGCGAACTGGCGATCTCCGAGGAAATCCTCAAGCGCGTGACGGAAAGCTATCGCCGGATCCGCAACACGCTGCGCTTCCTGCTCGCGAACCTGTCGGACTTCGACTTCGCGCGGCACGCGCGTCCGCTCGAAGACTGGCTCGAGATCGACCGCTACGCGGTGGCGCTGTCGGCGAACCTGCAGAACGACATCCTCGCGCACTACGAGAAGTACGAATTCCACCCGGTCGTCGCGAAGCTGCAGACGTTCTGCTCGGAAGACCTGGGCGGCTTCTATCTCGACGTGCTGAAGGACCGCCTGTACACGACCGCCGCGGATTCGGTCGCGCGCCGCTCGGCGCAGACCGCGCTCTATCACATCGCGCACGGCCTGCTGCGCGTGATGGCGCCGTTCCTGTCGTTCACCGCGGAAGAAGCGTGGAAGGTGTTCCAGCCCCATGGCGAGACGATTTTCACCGAGACGTATCACGCGTACCCGGCCGTGCCGGAAGCGGGCGCGCTGCTCGACAAATGGACGCTGCTGCGCGCGGCGCGCGGCGACGTGACCAAGGCGCTGGAAGAAGCGCGCGTCGCGAACCTGATCGGTTCGTCGCTGCAGGCGGAAGTCGAAATCCGCGCGAGCGGCGCGCGTTACGACGCGCTCGCGAGCCTCGGCGACGACCTGAAGTTCGTGCTGATCACGTCGGCGGCGAGCGTCGTGAAGGTGGCGAGCGAAGCGGACGAAGGCGTCGAAGTGATCGCGTCGAAGTATCTGAAGTGCGAGCGCTGCTGGCACTACCGCGCCGACGTCGGCGCAAACGCCGAGCATCCGTCGCTGTGCGGCCGCTGCTTCAGCAATCTGTTCGGCAATGGCGAAACGAGGAGCGCGGCATAATGGCGGGAAGCATGTCGAAAACATCGGCCCGAAGCAGTTCGCTGGTACCCTGGCTCGGCATCGCGCTGATCGTCATCCTGTTCGACCAGTTGACGAAAATCGCGGTCCGCAAGATGTTCGAGTACGGTGTGCCGCATGAGATCACGTCGTTTTTCAACCTGATCCTCGTGTACAACCGCGGCGCCGCGTTCAGCTTCCTCGCGATGGCGGGCGGCTGGCAACGCTGGGCATTCACCGCGCTCGGCGTGGTCGCCGCGCTGGTGATCTGCTATCTGCTCAAGCGTCACAGCGGACAGAAGATGTTCTGCACGGCGCTCGCGCTGATTCTCGGCGGCGCGCTCGGCAATGTGATCGACCGGTTGATGTACGGCCACGTGATCGACTTCCTCGATTTCCACGTGGGCGGCTCGCACTGGCCGGCGTTCAATCTCGCCGACAGCGCGATCACGATCGGCGCGATCCTGCTCGTACTCGACGAGTTGCGGCGCGTACGCGGTTCACGCTGACGTCGCCGGCGCGGGTGCCGCTTCGCTCGCGGCGCGCGCATCCGTTGGAAAGGCACGGCGGCAACCGCGGGCAACGTCTCGCGCCGCCGCGCGATCACGCTTTGTCGGAGGCTTTCGTTGGCAACCGCAGAACTCGCAGGCAAACACCTCGTCCTCGGCATGACGGGCGGCATCGCCTGCTACAAGATCGCCGAACTCACGCGTCTGCTGACCAAGGCAGGCGCGACCGTGCAGGTCGTCATGACCGAAGCGGCCACCCAGTTCATCACCCCCATCACGATGCAGGCGCTGTCGGGCCGGCCGGTCTACACGAGTCAGTGGGACGGGCGCGTGCCGAACAACATGGCGCATATCGATCTGTCGCGCGAAGCGGACGCGATCGTGATCGCGCCCGCCTCCACCGACTTCCTCGCCAGACTCGCGCACGGCATGGCCGACGATCTGTTGTCGACGCTGTGCGTCGCGCGCGACTGTCCGCTGCTCGTCGTGCCGGCGATGAACCGGCAGATGTGGCAAAACCCGGCCACGCAGCGCAATGTCGCGCAACTGCGCGCGGACGGCATCGAAGTGCTCGGTCCCGATTCGGGCCCACAGGCTTGCGGTGAAATCGGCGACGGGCGCATGCTGGAAGCGGCCGCAACCTTCGAGGCGATCGCGTCGTTCTTCGCGCCGAAGATCCTGGCCGGCCGGCGCGTGCTGCTGACCGCCGGGCCGACCTTCGAACCGCTCGACCCGGTGCGCGGCATCACCAACCGCTCGAGCGGCAAGATGGGCTTCGCGCTCGCGCGCGCCGCGCAGCAGGCCGGTGCCGACGTGCATCTGGTGGCCGGCCCGGTCGCGCTGGAAACCCCGTGGGGCGTGTTCCGCGAGGACGTGCAGACCGCGCAGCAGATGCACGACGCGGTGATGCGCGCGGTCGGCGACGCGGACATCTTCATCGGCGTGGCGGCGGTCGCGGACTGGCGTGTCGATCACGTCAGCGAGCAGAAGATCAAGAAGACCGCGGAGCGCGCGCTGCCGAGCTTCGCGTTCGTCGAGAATCCGGACATCCTGGCCGCGGTCGCGAAGCTGCCGAAACCACCGTTCGCGGTCGGCTTCGCGGCGGAGAGCGGCAACCTCGACATCCACGGCGAGGAAAAGCGCGTGCGCAAGAACGTGCCGCTGCTGATCGGTAATCTGGGCCCGCAGACGTTCGGGCTCGACGATAACGAAGTGATCCTGTTCGAAGCAGGCAGCGCAACGAAGCTGCCGCGCGCCGACAAGCAGACGCTCGCGCGCGCGCTCATCACGGAAATCGCCAAGCGCCTGCCTGACACCAGCCCGGTTCGCTGAGCAGCCGGCGGCGGCCTGGACGCTCCGCCGCCGGCTGCCCCGACCGGAGTCATCTGGAGCACTACTGACATGACGCTACTTTCCGTGCTCGATCAAACGCCGGTGATCTCCGGACACTCGGTCGCGGACGCGATCGCCGCCACCGTCGAACTCGCGCAACTTGCCGACGACCTCGGCTATACGCGCTACTGGTGCGCCGAGCACCACGGCCTGCGCGGCGTATCGAATCCCTGCCCCGAAGTGATGCTGGCGCGCCTCGGCAGCGTGACCCGACGCATTCGCATCGGCTCGGGCGGCGTGATGCTGCCGTACTACAGCCCGTTCAAGGTCGCCGAGCAGTTCATGATGCTCGAGGCGCTGTTTCCGAATCGTGTCGATCTCGGCGTCGGGCGCGCGCCCGGCGGCGATATGCGGACCGCGCAGGCAGTGGCCGGCGGCGCCTACAATCGCGGCGAGATTTTCCCGCAGCAGGTCGCCGATCTGCTCGGGCTCCTGCACGGCACGCTTCCCGCCGATCACCTCGCGCAGGGCGTGCTGCTGCAACCGCAAATCGACACGCGTCCGCAACTGTGGATGCTCGGCTCGAGCGAATTCGGCGGTCTGCTCGCGGCGCAGCTCGGCATCCGCTTTTCGTTCGCGCATTTCATCAACGCGCATTTCGGCAAGCCGGTCGCGCTCGCGTACCGCGAGCGTTTCCAGCCGAGCGAGGAAGCGTCGCAGCCGTATCTCGCGGCCGCGGTCTTCGTGATCTGCGCGGATACCGCGCAGGAGGCCGCGGACCTCGAAAAAGCCGTCGATCTGCGTCGCGTGCAAATGGCATACGGTTTGAACGAACCGATTCCGACGATCGAACAGGGCGTCGCGCAGGAGTACGGCGAGCGCGAACAACTGGTGATCGATCGGGAAAAGCCGCGCAGCATCATCGGCACGCCGGAAACCGTGACCGAGCGGCTCACGAACCTGCAGGAGCAGTTCCAGGCGGACGAGCTGATGGTGCTGACCGTTGCCGGCAGCTATCGCGCGCGATTGCGCTCCTACGAACTTCTCGCCGAGGCGTTCCAGCTCGGCTCGAACCCGGCGGCTTGACGGTATGTCCTGTCGACGCGCCGCCCATCTCAACGCTTACTCCAACACCAACGACAGAACCTGAATGAAACTCGACCTGAAGATTCTCGATGAGCGCATGCGCGAACAGCTTCCCGCCTACGCGACGACCGGCAGCGCCGGCCTCGACCTGCGCGCCTGCCTCGACGAACCGTTGACGCTCGCACCCGGCGAAACCGCGCTGGTGCCGACCGGTCTCGCGATCCATGTTGGCGATCCGGGTTATGCGGCGCTGATTCTGCCGCGCTCGGGCCTCGGACATAAGCACGGGATCGTGCTCGGCAATCTGGTCGGTCTGATCGATTCCGACTACCAGGGGCAACTGATGATTTCGACGTGGAATCGCGGTGAAACGACGTTCGTGCTGAATCCGATGGAACGCCTCGCGCAACTGGTGATAGTGCCGGTCGTGCAGGCCGAGTTCAATATCGTCGATGACTTTGCGCAGAGCGACCGCGGTGCCGGCGGGTTCGGTAGTACCGGCAAGCATTGAGGCCTGGCGGCTGCGTTTTTAAGCACATCGCCTGAAGAAAGCCTGAAGAAAACCAGGCACAAAAAAGAACGGCGCGGGATAAACCCGCGCCGTTCTTTTTTAAGCTCAACCGGCCTAACTGGCCTGGCGTAGCGCCCGTTGCGCGCCTTACTCGACTTCGACTGCTTCCGGATTCGGATTACGCGGTGCCGGATGCTCGTCGAACGTCAACTGCACCTTGTCATCCGCATCGACGTCGACCGTCACGCGACCGCCATTCATCAGCTTGCCGAACAGCAACTCGTCGGCGAGCGCACGACGGATCGTGTCCTGGATCAGGCGCTGCATCGGCCGCGCACCCATCAGCGGATCGAAACCGTGCTTCGCGAGATGCTGGCGCAGCGCGTCGGTGAAGAGCGCGTCGACCTTCTTCTCGTGCAACTGATCTTCCAGTTGCATCAGGAACTTGTCGACCACGCGCATGATGATTTCCTCATCGAGCGCACGGAAGCTGATCGTCGCGTCCAGACGGTTACGGAACTCCGGCGTGAACATGCGCTTGATGTCGACCATTTCGTCGCCCGCCTCGCGGCGGTTCGTGAAGCCGATCACCGACTTGCCCATCGCCTCGGCGCCCGCGTTCGTCGTCATGATGATGATGACGTTGCGGAAGTCCGCCTTGCGGCCGTTGTTGTCCGTCAGCGTGCCGTGGTCCATCACCTGCAGCAGCACGTTGAAGATGTCCGGATGCGCCTTCTCGATTTCGTCGAGCAGCAGCACGCAGTGCGGCTTCTTCGTGATCGCCTCGGTCAGCAAGCCGCCCTGGTCGAAACCGACATAGCCCGGCGGCGCGCCGATCAGCCGGCTCACCGCGTGACGCTCCATGTATTCCGACATGTCGAAGCGGATCAGCTCGATGCCGAGCGTGAACGCGAGCTGCTTCGCGACTTCGGTCTTGCCGACGCCGGTCGGGCCGGAGAACAGGAACGCGCCGATCGGCTTGTCGAGCTTGCCGAGACCCGCGCGCGCCATCTTGATCGCGGCCGACAGCGCATCGATGGCCGGGTCTTGCCCGAACACCACGCTCTTCAGATCGCGGTCGAGCGTCTGCAGCTTGCTGCGATCGTCCTGCGACACGCTTTGTGCCGGCACCCGCGCGATCTTCGAGATGATTTCCTCGATCTCGTTCTTGCCGATCGTCTTCTTCTGCTTCGACTTCGGCAGAATGCGCTGCGCCGCGCCCGCTTCGTCGATCACATCGATCGCCTTGTCCGGCAGATGACGATCCGTGATGAAGCGCGCCGACAGTTCAGCCGCCGCCGACAGCGCACCCGACGAATACTTGACGCCGTGGTGCTCTTCGAAACGCGACTTGAGGCCGCGCAGAATCGCCACCGTCTGCTCGACGGTCGGCTCGGTCACGTCGACCTTCTGGAACCGGCGCGACAGCGCCGCGTCTTTTTCGAAGATGCCGCGGTATTCGGTGAAGGTGGTCGCGCCGATGCATTTGAGCGTGCCCGACGAGAGCGCCGGCTTCAGCAGGTTCGACGCGTCCAGCGTGCCGCCCGACGCGGCGCCCGCGCCGATCAGCGTATGAATTTCGTCGATGAACAGAATGGCGTGCGGACGTTCCTTCAGTTCCTTGAGGACCGTCTTCAGACGCTGTTCGAAATCGCCGCGATATTTGGTGCCCGCGAGCAGCGCGCCCATGTCGAGCGAATACACCTGCGCATCCGCGAGGATGTCCGGCACTTCGCCGCGCGTGATGCGCCATGCGAGCCCTTCGGCGATCGCGGTCTTGCCGACGCCGGCCTCGCCGACCAGCAGCGGATTGTTCTTGCGCCGGCGGCACAGCACCTGCACCACGCGCTCGACTTCCGACTCGCGTCCGATCAGCGGATCGATGCGGCCGTCTTTCGCCATCTGGTTGAGGTTCTGTGTGAACTGGGCAAGCGGCGTTTCCTTCTGCGCGGCGGCTTCGTCGGACTCGGCATTCGCGTCGCTCGCCTTGGCGGCGTCGGTGCTGCTCGTCTTGGCGATGCCGTGCGAGATGAAATTGACCACGTCCAGGCGCGTGACGCCCTGCTGCTGCAGGTAGTACACCGCATGCGAATCCTTCTCGCCGAAGATCGCCACCAGCACGTTCGCGCCGGTCACTTCCTTCTTGCCGTTCGAGGTGGACTGCACATGCATGATCGCGCGCTGGATCACACGCTGGAAACCCAGCGTGGGCTGCGTGTCGACGTCGTCCGTGCCCGGCACGGTCGGCGTGTTGTCATGAATGAAGTTGCGCAGGTTCTGGCGCAGATCCTCGATATTGGCCGCGCATGCACGCAACACTTCCGCCGCCGTCGGGTTGTCCAACAGCGCGAGCAAAAGGTGTTCGACCGTTATGAACTCGTGCCGTGCCTGGCGCGCTTCCATGAACGCCATGTGCAGGCTGACTTCCAGTTCCTGGGCAATCATGCTTCCTCCATCACACACTGCAGCGGATGCCCGGCCTGCCGTGCGTGGGTAACGACTTGCTCGACTTTGGTCGACGCGATGTCCCGCGTATAGACCCCACAAACTCCCCTGCCCTCGCGATGCACCTTCAACATGACCTGCGTTGCGGTTTCACGATCCTTATTGAAATATTCCTGCACGATCATCACGACAAATTCCATTGGCGTGAAGTCGTCGTTCAGCAGCACCACCTTGTACATGGACGGCGGCTTGAGTTTCTGCTCCTGCCGCTCCAGTACGGTGCCGTCCTGCTTGTCCGGGATAATCGCCATACACCCATTCTAAACAACTAGGACAGGCCCGCAATCCTGTCAAAACCCGGCCAGCCGGCCGATGCGCCCCTTCGCCGCCGCCCGGCGGTCATCACGCTGTCATGATTGCCGGGACATGCGCGCTTTCGACGGGCCGATTGCGGAGCCGGCCCCCGCGCGGCGCGTGCTGCACCGCGGTCGGATCGAGTATCGCACAACCTGCCGGCGCCGGCTGGGAGCGCTTGCCGCAGCCGGCTTCGGCGCGTCGGGCACTGTCGACATGTGAGTCGATTATGCGACTTTTCAAGCCGTGCCGCTTGCGCAACCGCACATAACGGAAGCGGTAAAAACCCCTGGAAAAGCAGCGTGTTTGCAACGCGATCAACGGTGTCTCAAAATTTTCTTGACACTCGAATAAAGAGCCCCAACAATCAAGCTGGCACTTTTTTCACTGCGCCATAATTTCGAAAAAATGCCGATGGTGAGCTTGTGAGGAGGGAGCGGCTGCCTCGCGTGGTCGTGGCTTTTCGAGGGCTCGTGGTAGTGACATGAGTTACAGGGGAAGTTGGAAATGGCAACTGGTACGGTCAAATGGTTCAACGACGCAAAAGGTTTCGGATTCATCACGCCTGACGAGGGTGGTGAGGATCTGTTTGCACACTTCTCGGCCATCCAGATGAATGGGTTCAAGACCCTCAAGGAAGGTCAGAAGGTCACCTTCGAGGTCGTGCAAGGCCCGAAAGGCAAACAGGCATCGAACATTCAGGCACCCGCCTGAAACAATTCGGTACCCGTCCGTTGAAACCCGGCTTCGCGCCGGGTTTCTTTTTTGCGGCGTCATTCTGGCCGCGCCGATTTTCCGGCTAACGGAATAGCGCAAAAATTCCGGGTAAAAAAATACCCCGGTCTTTTGTCGGCACCGGGGTATTCATGCGCGTCGAATAATCGCGACGCGTTAATTACATATTTTCGATCATTACCTGTCCAAATCCTGAGCACGACACCTGGGTCGCGCCTTCCATCAGGCGTGCGAAGTCGTATGTCACGCGTTTTTGCAGAATCGACTTTTCCATCGAGCTGATAATCAGATCCGCCGCCTCGAACCAGCCGAGGTGGCGCAGCATCATTTCCGCCGAGAGAATTTCCGAGCCCGGATTCACGTAGTCCTTGCCCGCGTATTTCGGCGCGGTGCCGTGCGTCGCTTCGAACATCGCAACCGAATCCGACAGGTTCGCGCCCGGTGCGATGCCGATGCCGCCGACCTGCGCGGCGAGCGCATCCGAAATGTAATCGCCGTTCAGATTCAGCGTCGCGATCACGTCGTATTCGGCCGGGCGCAGCAGGATCTGCTGCAGGAACGCATCGGCGATCACGTCCTTCACGACGATGTCGCCGCCCGTCTTCGGATTCTTGACCTTCATCCACGGACCGCCGTCGATCAGCTCCGCGTTGAACTCCTTCTGCGCGAGCGCATAACCGTAGTCGCGGAACGCGCCTTCGGTGAACTTCATGATATTGCCCTTGTGCACCAGCGTGACCGAGCGGCGCTCGTTGTCGATCGCATACTGGATCGCCTTGCGCACCAGACGCTCGGTGCCTTCGCGCGATACCGGCTTCACGCCGATCCCCGAAGACTCCGGAAAGCGGATCTTCTTCACGCCCATTTCGTCGCGCAGGAACCGGATCAGCTTCTTCGCCTGCTCCGACTCGGCCGGCCATTCGATACCCGCGTAGATGTCTTCGGAGTTCTCGCGGAAGATCACCATATTGGTCTTCTCGGGCTCGCGCACCGGCGACGGCACGCCCTTGAAATACTGCACCGGGCGCAGGCACACATACAGGTCGAGCTCCTGGCGCAACGCGACGTTCAGCGAACGGATGCCGCCGCCAACCGGCGTGGTGAGCGGCCCCTTGATCGACACCACGTATTCCTTGACCGCCTGCAGCGTTTCGTCCGGCAGCCACACGTCCGGGCCGTACACCCTGGTCGCCTTCTCGCCCGCGTAGATTTCCATCCAGTGGATTTTCTTCCTGCCCGCGTACGCTTTCTCGACCGCCGCGTCCACGACCTTGATCATGACCGGCGTGATGTCCACACCGGTGCCGTCGCCTTCGATAAACGGGATGACCGGCTGGTCGGAAACATTGAGCGAAAAATCGGCGTTGACGGTAATCCTGTCGCCACCGGTCGGAACCTTGATGTGCTGATACGGCATGATCGGACTCCAGTGAAAGCTGTGCAAAAGCTGATGGAAGACTGCGAAATGGGTGCCACCCGCCGCGCGATGCCGGACGCCCGCGAGCGGCCTGGCCGCTATTCTAGCCCACGCCTCGCGCGCGACGAGCCGGCCCGCAGCTCCGGGTTTTCCAACATGGACGAACGACGGAGCGTGCCGCGCTCCTCTATAAGACACAGGAATCGTGATGCCGGTTTATGCATTATCATCGCGCCATTCATGACCGGATCGAAGCGCGCCGGGGCTGTCCGAGGCCGTCGTAGAATCGTCGCGACACCCTCCGTGACAATCTCGCGACCCGCGTCGGCGCCTCGCTCCGCGCGACGTCCCTCCCTGCCGTATCCCTTATGCGCCTTCTCGCCCTGAACAAGCCGTTCGGCACCATCTGTCAATTTTCGCCGCACGAGACGCGCGCGTCGCTCGCCGATTGGGTCAAGTTGCCCGGCGTCTATCCGGCGGGCCGGCTCGACTCCGATAGCGAAGGCCTGCTGCTGCTCACCGATGACGGCGCGTTGCAGGCGCGCATCGCCGAGCCGCGGCACAAGCTCGTCAAACGTTATTGGGCACAAGTCGAGGGCGCGATCGACGACGCCGCGCTGAAGAAGCTCGCGGGCGGCGTCGATCTCGGCGACTACGTCACGCGTCCGTGCCGCGCGACCTATGTCGAGCCGGGCGATGCGCTGTGGGCGCGCACGCCGCCGATCCGCTATCGCGCGGCGATACCCACCACCTGGATCGAGTTGTCGATCACCGAAGGCAAGAACCGTCAGGTGCGCCGCATGACGGCCGCAGTCGGCTTTCCGACGCTGCGCCTGGTGCGCGCCGGCGTCGGCGCGCTCGATATTTTTTCACTGGGTCTTCAGCCCGGAGAGAGCATCGAGTTACGCTCGAATGCGCCGTGGGACGGCATCGTCTGAACGCGTGACGAACGCCTGAATATGCGCATACGTGATCGCCCAACGCGTGTTTCACGGTTGCGACAATCGCGTCTAAGCCGTTGTATTCGCGAACAAAACCACGCGTGAAACAGGTACAGGGAAAGCGTGAAACAAACATGTTTGCACGAGCCCTGGCAACGCATTTTCACCGCGTTTTCCCGCAACGGAAATTTCCGCGAAATTCGCGTCAACCGCTCTCCAATCCCACGCGTTATTCGACGCAGATGCCGCGAAGCTATCCGGCATTCAGCCTTAAAGACCTTTGCGCAAGCCGTTTTCGCGGCGAGCACGGAAGTCCGAACGCTAGCAGACGCGTCGAAAGAGTTTGTTCGATGCGGCTGTCAACCGAAAGGTGGATGGCACGTTTACCGACATGACTCTACATAAGCCGGGTCATTTGGTTAATTAACTCAAGCTGAGGATTCACACAATGAACAAACTGATCGCCGCTCTGGTCGCTGGCCTTTTCGCAACGGCAGCATTCGCACAAGCTTCGGCTCCGGAAGCAGCTTCGGCAGCTCCGGCCGCGGCAGCTTCGTCGGCAAAGAAAACCACCAAGCACCACGCTCACAAGAAGTCGAAGTCGCACAAGAAGGCAGCCGCTGCTGCCGCAGCTTCGGCAGCTTCGGAATAAGTTGTTTGTAAAAACGCAGTCAAGAATACGCTTCATTGCCGTTCTTACGGCGTTGTAAGGCAGATCACCGCAAGGCGATCTGCCTTTTTGTTTTTGACGCGCTCGCGTAACATGCGCGGGTCAATTTCAGCCAGGAGTCTTGCCGTGCGATTTTCCATGCGCTCGTCGATGGCGCGCCTTGCCGTCGCCATTGCACTGCCGCTCGCGGCGATTTCGTTTGCCGCCGCCCCCGCTCATGCGCAGCAGATGCCACCGGGCGCGAAGCAGCCGAGCGAATTTCCGCGTATCAAGCTGACCGCGGGCATGTTCGTGATCGACGCGGCCGTCGCCGCCAACGACGCGGACCGCGAACAGGGCCTGATGTACCGCACCAGTCTCGCGCCGAACGAAGGCATGCTGTTCGTGTTCAACGAAAACGCGGGCCACTGCTTCTGGATGAAGAACACGCTGATCCCGCTGTCGATCGCGTTCATGCGCGCGGACGGCACGATCACCGACCTCGCCGAGATGGACGCCGAGACCACCAACAATCACTGCCCGACGCACAACGGCGTGTTCGCGCTCGAGATGAGCAAGGGCTGGTTCGCGTCGAAGGGCATCAAGCCGGGGATGCGAATCCAGGGCCTGCCGCCGGTGCCGGGGCTCACGCAGTAAGCGGCCCGGCGCAGCGCGCGACCACGCGCGCCGCCCCGTCGTTGCAGCGCCTTGCCGCAAAAAAGCCGGCGCCCTTACGAGGCGCCGGCTTTTTTTCGCCCACGAAACCCCGCGTGGGCGGGCTTCGAGCCGGCTGGCAGGATTCATGCAAAAGACCGACCGACGCGCTATCCTTGTAATCTCCGTTCAGCAGCACCCAGACTCCCCGGGCGGCCCATATGGCCGCCCGGCATGCGTTTCAGGCGCACCATTCCAAGGAGATTCACGTGCCCCGCAAGACTCCCATCGAGCGCTACCGGAACATCGGCATCAGCGCTCACATCGATGCCGGCAAAACCACCACCACTGAACGCATCCTGTTCTACACCGGCGTGACCCACAAGATCGGCGAGGTTCACGACGGTGCGGCGACGATGGACTGGATGGAGCAGGAGCAGGAGCGCGGCATCACGATCACGTCGGCGGCCACCACGGCGTTCTGGAAGGGCATGGCCGGCAACTATCCCGAGCATCGGATCAACATCATCGACACCCCCGGGCACGTCGACTTCACGATCGAAGTCGAGCGCTCGATGCGCGTGCTCGACGGCGCGTGCATGGTGTACGACTCGGTCGGCGGCGTGCAGCCGCAGTCGGAAACCGTGTGGCGCCAGGCGAACAAGTACAAGGTGCCGCGCATCGCGTTCGTCAACAAGATGGACCGCGTGGGCGCCGACTTCTTCCGCGTGCAGCGGCAGATCGGCGATCGTCTGAAAGGCGTCGCGGTGCCGATCCAGATTCCGGTCGGCGCCGAAGAGCACTTCCAGGGCGTGGTCGACCTCGTGAAGATGAAGGCGATCTTCTGGGACGACGACAGCCAGGGCATCAAGTTCGAGTACCGCGACATTCCGGCGGAGCTCGCCGCCACCGCGAAGGAATGGCACGACAGGATGGTCGAGGCCGCGGCCGAAGCGAACGAAACGCTGCTCGAGAAATACCTGGGCGGCGACACGCTCACCGAAGAAGAAATCAAGCATGGCATCCGCGCGCGCACGATCGCCAACGAGATCGTGCCGATGCTGTGCGGCAGCGCGTTCAAGAACAAGGGCGTGCAGGCGATGCTCGACGCGGTGATCGACTATCTGCCGTCGCCGGCCGACGTGCCGGCGATCACCGGTCACGACGAGGACGACAAGGAAATCGAGCGTCATCCGAACGACGACGATCCGTTCTCCGCGCTCGCGTTCAAGATCATGACCGACCCCTTCGTCGGCCAGTTGATCTTCTTCCGCGTGTATTCGGGCGTCGTCAATTCCGGCGACACCGTCTACAACGCGGTCAAGGAAAAGAAGGAGCGCCTCGGCCGCATCCTGCAGATGCACGCGAACGAGCGCAAGGAAATCAAGGAGGTCTACGCGGGCGACATCGCCGCGGCGGTCGGCCTGAAGGAAGCGACCACCGGCGATACGCTGTGCGATCCGAATCACGTGATCATCCTCGAGAGGATGATCTTCCCCGACCCGGTGATCTCGCAGGCCGTCGAACCGAAAACGAAGGCCGACCAGGAAAAGATGGGCATCGCGCTGAACCGTCTCGCGCAGGAAGACCCATCGTTCCGCGTGCAGACGGATGAAGAATCCGGCCAGACGATCATCTCCGGGATGGGCGAGCTGCACCTCGAAATTCTGGTCGACCGCATGAAGCGCGAGTTCGGCGTCGAGGCGACCGTCGGCAAGCCGCAGGTCGCGTATCGCGAGACGGTGCGCAACAAGGTCGAGGACGTCGAGGGCAAGTTCGTCAAGCAGTCGGGCGGCCGCGGCCAGTACGGTCACGCGGTGATCACGCTGGAGCCGTCCGAGCAGGGCAAGGGCTACGAATTCATCGACGCGATCAAGGGCGGCGTGATTCCGCGCGAATTCATCCCGGCGGTCGACAAGGGCATCCAGGAAACGCTGAAGGCCGGCGTGCTCGCGGGCTACCCGGTCGTCGACGTGAAAGTGACGCTCACGTTCGGTTCGTATCACGACGTCGACTCGAACGAAAACGCGTTCCGCATGGCCGGCTCGATGGCGTTCAAGGAAGCGATGCGCAAGGCGAAGCCCGTGCTGCTCGAACCGATGATGGCCGTCGAGGTGGAAACGCCCGAAGAGTTCATGGGCAACGTGATGGGCGATCTGTCGAGCCGGCGCGGCATGGTGCAGGGCATGGAAGACATCGCCGGCGGCGGCGGCAAGCTCGTGCGCGCCGAAGTGCCGCTCGCCGAGATGTTCGGCTATTCGACGTCGCTGCGCTCGGCCACCCAGGGCCGCGCGACCTATACGATGGAGTTCAAGCACTACGCCGAAACACCCAGCAACGTGGCCGAGGCGGTGATCAACGCGAAGAAGCAGTAAGCGCCGCGAAGCCGGCGCCGCGTTGGCAACCCGAAGCCCGTTCCTCGTGGACGGGCTTTTTTTCTCGCCGCAACACCCGCGATGCGCACGCACCGCACCTTTTTTGAACGTGCCAGAATGCCGGACAGCAGCGGACCCGCCGTTATGCATCAGCGGTCAGGCACGGCCGGCCAGGCGGCATGGGTCAGTACTCAAGCGCAGCACGGCCGCTAGGCCGGGGAGGAGACACCATGAGCCAGGATCACGAACATCCGCATTACCGGGCCGAGCACGAGGCCGCCGACGCCGCCGCGCCGGTCGACTGGCGCGAGCACGGCGTGAAGGTCATCCGCGGCGATCAGCTCGACACCAACACCGCGCAGACGCCGGGCATGAACCGCGCGGCGGCGATCAACGCAGCGCGCGTCGGCGCGCAGAAGATCTGGGCCGGCACCGTGACGATCCATCCGAACGCGAAGACCGGCGCGCATCATCACGGCGCGCTCGAAAGCGTGATCTACGTGGTGCGCGGCCACGCGCGCATGCGCTGGGGCGAGCATCTCGAGTTCACCGCCGAAGCCGGTCCGGGCGACTTCATCTTCGTGCCGCCCTACGTGCCGCATCAGGAGATCAACGCGAGCACCGACGAGCCGCTCGAATGCGTGCTCGTGCGCAGCGACAACGAAGCGGTCGTGGTCAATCTGAACATCGACGCGGTCGAGCAGCCCGAAACCGTCTACTGGGTCGATCCGATTCACAAACATCCGCACGATCACTAACCCGCCCGCGCCTCATGACGCCTACCACCTCGCTGCGCCCTCGCCTCGTCACGCTGTATGCGGTGCTGATCGCCGCCAACCTCGGTGCATGGCTGTGGGCGCTGATCGCGTTTCGCCACTATCCGCTGCTGCTCGGCACCGCGCTGCTCGCCTACGGCTTCGGGCTGCGTCACGCGGTCGACGCCGACCACATCGCGGCCATCGACGCCGTCACGCGCAAGCTGATGCAAACCGGCAAGCGTCCGCTCGGTATCGGGCTCGCGTTTTCGCTCGGACATTCGTCGATCGTGATCGCGGCGACGATCGGCATTGCGTGGACCACGCATTCGCTGCATGGACGCTTCGAGAACTTCAGGGAAGTGGGCGGCACGCTCGGCACCCTCGTTTCGGCGACGTTCCTGCTCGTGCTCGCGGCGGTGAATCTCGTGATACTGCGCGACGTGTGGCGCCGTTACCGGCACGCGCAGCGCGGCGCCGAAACGGGCGCACAAACCGCGCGGACCGACGCCGCGCCCGCGCCGGCCGGCCTGCTGTCGCGCGCGTTACGGCCGCTGTTCCGGCTCGTCACCCAAAGCTGGCACATGTACCCGGTCGGGGTGCTGTTCGGGCTCGGCTTCGACACCGCGACCGAGATCGGCCTGCTCGCGATCGCCGCGTCGCAGGCAAGCACCGGCCTGCCGCTCTATTCGATCCTCGTGTTCCCCGCGCTCTTCACGGCCGGCATGACGCTCGTCGATTCGACCGACAACGTGCTGATGGTCCACGCGTACGGCTGGGCAATGGACGACCCGAAGCGCAAGCTCTACTACAACGCGAGCATCACGTTCGTGTCGGCGCTGGTGGCCATCGTGATCGGCGGCGTCGAGGCGCTGGGGCTGCTGTCGGACCGGTTCGGCTGGAGCGGCGGCGTGTGGGACGCGGTCGCGGGCATCAACGATCGTTTCGGCGCGCTCGGCTATGGCATCGTCGCGGCCTTCATGGCGTGCTGGATCGGCTCGGTACTGTTCCATCGCTGGCGGCGGCCGGCCGCCGGGCCGCGGTAAGCGCCCACGGTAAAGCCGTGCGGTAAATCTCACAGCCCGCGAACCAGCCGACCGGTAAGGATTCCAGCGCGATACCGGCGATCCGTCCGCAACGGCGTCGGTGCGTCGTGAAGGCCCCGCTGCGACCGTTGTGGCAACGACACACCCGCCTCCTTTATCGGCCGATCGGCAAGCTCACGGCACCGCAAGCGCGCCAGAGCGGTGAGCAATCGCTTACACTGAAACCGCTTTTCGCCACGGAACCGGCAACAGAACGGACTGGACACGCCATCGATGAAAACGCCAGCGGACCGATTTCTCGCCCCCCATACGGCACCTCATACGGCACCTGACGCCGCACTGAACGCAGCCCGCCGCAACGCCGACGCCTACGGCAATCACGCCCTCGACGAATTTCTGGCCGGCCGCCTCACGCGCCGCGAGTTGCTGCGCCATGCGAGCGTGATCGGTCTGGCGCTCGCCGGGGGCGGCCTCTTCGGCGCGCCACGGGCGCGGGCGCAAGGCACCGCGCCTTCGAATCAGACAATCCGCGTCGCGCATCTGACGCCGGCGGGCGCGGTCGATCCGCTCACCGTGACCGACGCCGCGAGCCTCGCGCTGCTGAACCAGACCGGCGAATTCCTGATCGACGACGACGGCGAAAAGCTGATGCTGAAACCGGCGCTCGCGCTGTCGTGGAAGCCGAACGACAAGGGCGACGTCTGGACCTTCAAGCTGCGTCCGAACGTCAAGTTCCACGACGGCCAGAGCTTCGGCGCGAAAGACGTGGTCGCCACGTTCGACCGTCTCGCGGACCCGGCGAGCGGCTCGGCCGCGCTGTCGGTGCTGAAGGGCGTGTTGTCGAAAGGCGGCGCGAAGGTCGTCGACGAACACACGGTGGAGTTTCATCTCGACGCGCCGAACGGCAATTTCCCGTACTACGTTTCCTCGGATAATTACAACGGCGTGATCCTGCCCGCCAACTTCGCGGGCAATTACGAAAAGAGCTTCATCGGCACCGGTCCGTTCCGGTTCGAGAAGTATCAGCCGAAGGTCGGCGCGTCGTTCGTGCGCAATCCGGATTACTGGGGCGAAAAAGCGTTACCGCAGCGCGTACAGTTCACGTTCTACGCCGACGAACAGGCGCAGTTGCTCGCATTGCAAGGCCATCAGGCCGACGTGATGGGCACCTTCACCGTGCAGGGCGGCGCGAGCATCCTGAACAATCCGGACTACAAGGCAGTCGGCGTGAAATCGAGCGCGCATCGGCAGATCCACATGCGCAACGACAGCCCGCTGTTCAGGGACAAGCGGGTGCGCCAGGCGCTCGCGCTGTCGCTCGATCGCGACGTGATCGTGCGCGGTCTATTCAAGGGCCGCGCGCAGCTCGGCAACGACAGTCCGTTCGCGCCGGTGTTTCCGTCATCGGACGCGGGCGTGCCGCAGCGCAGGATCGATGTCGCGAAGGCGAAGCAATTGCTCGCGCAGGCCGGCGTGCCGAACGGCTTCGACGTCACGCTGACCACCGAAAAATACATGGAGATACCCGACCTCGCGGTGGTCGTGCAGAACGCCGCGAAAGCGATCGGCGTGCGCATCAATCTGAAGATCGAGAGCCAGTCGCTCTATTATGGCGCGGGCACGCCGGGCAAATCCGACTGGCTCGACTCGCCGCTCGGCATCACCGACTACGGCCATCGCGGCGTGCCGAACGTGTTCCTCAACGCACCGCTGACGAGCAACGGCACGTGGAACGCCGCGCACTTCAAGAATCCGCAATACGATCAACTGGTCGCGCAATTCGTCGCGGCAATCGATCTCGCGTCGCAGAGAAAGATCTCCGGCGAAATTCAAAGGCTGCTGCTCGACGAAACGCCCGTCATCATTCCGTTCTTCTACGATCAGTTGATCGCGATGCGCAAGGGCGTGAACGGCGTGCGCTTCACCGCGCTCGCGCAACTGTATTTCGATCGCGCGACGCTGAGCGCGTAAGCGTCCGAGCTTCGGCACGATTCGACAGGATTCGCCAGGAGAATTGACGATGTCGGCCCCGGCGCCCTCTCCCGCATCCGATGCATCCCGCGCTCCCCGCGCGGCGAACGGCAATGCCGGCCGCGTCGCGCGGTTTCTGGCGACGCGCGTCGGGCTGTCGCTGATCACGCTGTGGCTGCTGTCGCTGATCGTGTTCGCGGGCGGACAACTGCTGCCCGGCGACATCGGCCGCGCGGTGCTCGGGCCGCTCGCCGACGCGCGTGCGGTTGCCGCGCTCAATCATCAGCTCGGCGCGGACCGGCCGCTTCTCACGCAATACGCCGACTGGATCACGCATTTCGCGCGCGGCGACATGGGGCTGTCGTATGCGTATCGCGAGCCGGTCGGGCCATTCATCGCCGACGCGCTCGGCCATTCGGCGAAGCTCGGCTTGCTCGCGTTCATCGTCGTCGTGCCGCTCGGTATCGCGGGCGGCGTATGGTCGGCGATGCATGCGGGACGCTGGCTCGATCGCACGATCAGCATTGCCGGGCTGTCGGCGACCGTGGTGCCGGAATTCGTGTCGTCGATCGTGCTGATTCTGGTGTTCGGCGTGTGGCTGCGCTGGCTGCCGATCGAGGCATCGTATCCGCCCGATGCGGGGGTGTTCGAGCAGTTGCGGCATCTGGTGCTGCCGGTGCTGCCGCTGGTGCTGGTGTTCTTCGGCTATATCGCGCGGATGGCGCGCGCGGGCACCGTCGAAGCGCTCGATTCCGACTACACGCGCACCGCGATCCTGAAGGGGCTGCCGCGCCGCGTGGTGATCTGGCGGCACGTGCTGCGCAACGCGCTGCTGCCGACCATCACGGTGGCCGCGACGCAGCTCGGCTACATGATCGGCGGGCTGGTGGTGGTCGAGACGCTGTTCCACTACCAGGGCATCGGCTCGCTGATCTACAACGCGGCCAAGGCGAAGGACTTCCCGATGCTCGAGGCGGGCGTGCTGACGATCGGCGTGGTCTACACGCTCGCGAATCTGATCGCCGACGCGCTGCACGTGCTGCTCAATCCGCGCCTGCGGGTGAGGAGCGCCGAATGAGCACCGCCGTGCCGCCGACCACACCGCCCGCCGCGCCGCCGGCGTCACCCGCGTCCCGCGCGGCGACCGAGCCGCGTTTTCCCCGCCTGCGTCTGCTGCTACGCTCGCCGACCTTCGTCGCGGGCGCGCTGATCGTCGCGTGGTGGATCGGCTGCGCGATCGCGGGACCGTGGCTCGTGCATCTCGATCCGTACGCGTCCGATCCGCTGAACTCGCTGACGCCGCCCGATCGCACGCACTGGTTCGGCACCGATCAGCTCGGCCGCGACGTGTTCTCGCGCGTGATCGTCGGCGCGCGCGACATCCTGACCATCGCGCCGCTCGCGACGCTGCTCGGCACGCTCGCGGGCACCGCGCTCGGTCTGCTGGTCGGCTACTTCGAGGGCTGGGTCGACAACGTGGTGGGCCGCGTGATCGACGCGGTGCTCGCGCTGCCGCTCGTGATCGTCGCGCTGCTCGCGCTCGCCGCGGTCGGCGCGTCGAATTTCACGGTGATCCTCGTGATCGGCATCACGTTCACGCCGATCACCGCGCGCACCGTGCGCGCCGCGGTGTTCACCGAGCGCCATCTCGACTACGTGGCCGCCGCGCAGCTACGCGGCGAACGCGCGCCGTACATCATGTTCGCGGAGATCCTGCCGAACGTATTGCCGCCGATCCTCGTCGAGGCGACCGTGCGGCTCGGCTACGCGATCTTCGCGGTCGCGACGCTGTCGTTTCTCGGCTTCGGCATCCAGCCGCCATCGGCCGACTGGGGGCTCGCGCTGTCCGAGTCGTACACGCTGATGGCGGGCGGCGCGTGGTGGACCGTCGTGTTCGCGGCCGGCGCGATCGCGTCGCTGGTGGTCGGCGTCAATCTGGTCGCCGACGGCGTGCAGGGAGTGCTCGACCGATGAACGGGCCGCCGCCTTCGTCGTTTGCCGCGTTCGACGTGTCGAAGAGCGACCGCACCGATGCGCTGACCATCGTCGGCCTGACGGTCACCTACCGGATCCGCGGACGCGATCGCGAAGTGCTGCAGGACGTGTCGTTTCGCGTGCGGCGCGGCGAAGCGTACGGACTCGTCGGCGAATCGGGCTGCGGCAAGTCGACGGTGGCGATGGCGACGCTGCGCTATCTGCCGCGCAACGGCAAGGTGAAGGCGGGCAAGATCGTGATCGCCGGCGAGGACGTGCAGAAGCTCGGCGCCGACGCATTGCGCCGCATGCGCGCGACGACGATCTCGATGGTCTATCAGGATCCCGCGCGCGCGCTGAATCCGTCGCTGACGATCGCCACGCAGGTATCCGAAGCGTACGAAGCGGCGGGCCTCGCGCGCGACGAAGCGCTGCAACGCACGCTCGAGATGTTGAAGCGCGTGCGCATCGCCACGCCGGAGCGCGTGATGGACAGCTACCCGCATCAACTGTCGGGCGGCATGCAGCAGCGCGTCGTGATCGCGATGGCGCTCGCGTCGAACCCCGCGCTGCTGATTCTCGACGAACCGACCACCGGGCTCGACGCGACCGTCGAAGCGGAAGTGCTCGACCTCATCGCGCAACTGCGCAAGGAGCTCGGCACCGCGGTGCTGTTCATCAGCCACAACCTCGCGGTGATCGGACGCATGTGCGAACGCGTCGGCGTGCTGTACGCGGGCAAGCTGGTCGAGGAAGGCGCGACGCGGGACGTGTTCGCGCGGCCGCGTCATCCGTACACGGTGGGGTTGCTGCGTTGCCTGCCGACAGCCGGGCGCAGCAAGGACACCGCGCGGCTCGATACGATCGCGGGCGCCCTGCCGCTGCCGGGCTCGGTCACGCAGGGCTGCATCTATGCGGAACGCTGCCGTCTCGCCGACGAACGTTGCCGCCGCGAAGCGCCGCCGCCTTACCGGCTTTGCGCCGCGCATGGCGATCAGATGGCGCGCTGCCACTATCACGAACGCGCGATCGAATTGCCGCGCGCGACGCCCGAGGCTATGCCCGACGCACCCGAAGCATCCGATGCGCTCGATGCGGCGGCGAAGCCGAACGACGCGAAAGAACTTCGGCGCACCGGGCCCGTGCTGCGCGCACGCAATCTGTCGAAAACGTTCCACGCTTCCGGCACACCGCTGCGCGCGGTCGACGATGTCTCGCTCGAACTCGCGAGCGGCGAAACGCTAGGCCTCGTCGGCGAATCGGGCAGCGGCAAGACGACACTCGCGCGGCTGATGCTCGGCCTGCTCGCGCCCGACGCGGGCAGCGTGCTCGAACTCGACGGCGCACCGCTCGCCACGCGCGTCACACGACGCAGCGGCGAGCAGTTGAAGTCGATGCAGATCGTGTTCCAGAATCCGGACTCGGCGCTCAATCGCGCCCATTCGGTGAAGCGGCTGATCGGCCGTGCGCTCGCGCGCTTCACCACGCTGCGCGGTCCGGCGGCCGACGAACGGCTCGCCGCGCTGAGCGACGCCGTGCGTCTGCCGGAACGCTATCTCGACGCGCGTTCGCGGCAGTTGTCGGGCGGCCTCAAGCAGCGCGTCGCGATTGCGCGCGCGTTTGCCGGCGAGCCGCGCGTCGTGGTCTGCGACGAGCCGACTTCATCGCTCGACGTGTCGGTGCAGGCGGCGATCCTGAACCTGCTCGCCGATCTGCAGCGTGAGCGTGGCGTCAGCTATGTGTTCATCTCGCACGATCTGCACGTGGTGCGCTATGTGTCGGACCGCATCGCGGTGCTCTATCTCGGCCGGCTGCTCGAGATCGGACCCGCCGCCGCGGTGTTCGACGGGCCGCAGCATCCTTATACCGAGGCGTTGTTGTCGGCGGTGCCGACGCTGAACGGTCAGGGTGTGCTCGACGACGCGCCGGGCGACCAGAGCAGTCGCCGCACGACGACGCGCGCACGCATCCATCTCGAGGGCGAGCCGCCCGGCGCGGGCGCGATGCCGTCGGGCTGCGTCTTTCACACGCGCTGTCCGCGCAAGCTCGGCGCGATCTGCGAGCAGCAGGACCCACCGTTTCTCGATGCGGGCAGCCATCCCGCTCAGCCTGCCGCGCATCGGATCCGCTGCCATATTCCCGTCGATACGTTGCGGGCGGTGCAAGCCGCTTCACGCGATGGTGACAGTGATGATGACAAGCCGGTGAATGACGGTGCTTCCGGCGACGCACCCCACGACGCCGGGTAACGCCGGATAGCGTCGCCTCACGCGCGGCAGCGCCAACCTTGACGAATCACGCGAAGGGAAGCGACTTTCCGGGCCGCGCGTTTCATCGTCGAAACGTTTTCTCGCGTTTTTTCCTCGTGCGCATCGCACATCCCTATCTCGCCCATGCCGCTTCAAGGTTCCGCGACCCGTGGCATGGATATCGCTAATCAGCGGCCAGAACAAGGCCCGCGTTCAGACAGGTCAGCCGCCGACGACGCGGCACGCGACAAGGCGGCAACGAAGTACCGTCGTTCGCTCGGGAGAAGCGCGATGAAGACCAGAAAATTCAATCCGTATTACAGCGGGGTGATGCGTTGCGCCGTGATCGTCGCGGGCGTGGCGGGATTGGCGAGCGAGGTTGCGTACGCGGCATCGACGGACGTGATCCCTGGATGGATGGTGCTCGCCGGTGCATCCGAATCGGGGGTCGCCCGACCGGCTCCGCTGCAACTCGCGCAGAACGACGGCGCGGCGACCGGCTCCGAGGGCGGCGTCCCGACTGCCGCCGACGATGCCGCCGCGGTATTCGCGCCGACCGACTGCGGCGCGGGCGTGCCCGGCTGCGGACGGTACGGTGGCGGCAGCGGCAATGGCGGCGCGGCGGGTTCGGGCAATGGCGGCGCGGGGGCAAGCGGCAACGGTGCAGGGAGCGCGGCGGCAGGTTCAGGGAGCGGCAGTGGAAGCGGGAGCGGGAGCGGTGGTTCCGGTGCGAGCGGCAAAGGGAATAGCGGTGGCGGGAGTAGTGGTGGTGGGGGCGGTGGCGGCAGCAGCGGAGGCGGTGGCAACAGCGGTGGCAGCGGAGGCGGCGGAAGCAGCAGCGGCTGCGGTTGCGGCGGCTCCAGCGGCGGCCCGGGCGGTGGCTTTGGTGGTGGTTTCGGCGGTGGTAAAGGCGGTGGGTTTGGTGGCGGCTTCGGTGGCGGGTTCGGCGGCGGCTTTGGCGGAGGCTTCGGCGGCGGCCACGGAGGCAAGGGTGGCGGCAGTGGTGGCGGTGGCAACGGCGGCGGGAACGGGCACTAGGCGTCGCCCGATCTTTCGGTAGGGTGCCCCCGCGCCCTACCCGCCGGCGGCATGTACCGGCATACTGTCCGCTATCCGCCGGCAACGGCGGTGACGTCTCGATCCCCCGGTCGAGCGTCACCGCCCGAGGCCGGTCGGAGCGGCCCGCCCGCCTTCGGCGCGCGCTCGACGGACACGCCACGCAGGACGCACGAGACGTTCCCGCGCCGTCACGCGAAGCGCGCCACGGGCGGCGGGAACACCACCCTCATTGCGTGCGAGTGTTATGGAACCAATCCGAGACGACTGCCTCATATCAGATTCAACGTTCGATATGAGGGCCCACAACATGCAACGAAACGTCCCCCCCTCCACGAAACGTGCGGCCGCCGCCGTGCTGACGGCTGCCGCCCTGGGCCTCGCATCGCTCGCCAATGCGCAAACACCGCCGCAGCCGATGCCGCAAACCCTTTCGCAAGCCGCGCCGCCGGTCGACCCGACGTTCTCGGCCTACTCGCTCGTGCAGATGTGCAAGCAGCGCAACGACAACGTCGCGCAAGGCCAATGCGTCGGCGCGATCCGCGGCATCATCCACGGCTACCAGTACGGCGTGCTGTTCCTCGGCCAGCGCGACACGCTGCCGGCCAACGAAACCCAGCGCGTGTCGCTGTGCCTGCGTGACGTGACGGTGTCGTCGATCGTCGACGACTTCCTCAACGACGCCGCCCAAGTCCCGGTCGACGCCCTCCAGCACACCCCCGCCGAAGTCGCGGTGCTCGGTTCCGTGCATCAGCATCACATCTGTAGCTGAGCGCATCGCCGGCCTCGCGCGCCGCCGCGCCGCAACTCGCGGCGGCCGCGCTTTCGTTTTCAGCACTTTTCTTTTGCTTACAGCATCTCCAGCGGCCGCTTGCCGCGCGGCGGTTTGAAGTACGCGTCGAGCGCGGCGAGTTCGCCGGCTTCCAGCCGCAACTGCGATGCAAGATGGTTGGCGCGCACATGCTCGACACGCGCCGCCTTCGGAATCGCGCATACACCGGGTTTGCCCAGCACCCACGCAAGCGCCACCTGAAACACCGAGACGCCGCGCGCGTCGGCGATATCGTCGAGCGGCGAGCGCTTCGGCAGGCGCGCATGATCGACCGGGCTATACGCCATCGCCGGCACGCCGCGCGCGGCGAGCCCCGGCAGCAGATCGAACTCCGGCCCGCGCCGCGCGACGTTGTACAGAATCTGATTGGTCGCGCACGCGTCGCCACCCGGTGTCGCGACGAGTTCTTCCATGTCGTCGGTGTCGAAGTTACTCACGCCCCAGTGGCGAATCTTGCCCGCGCGACGCAGCGCCTCGAATGCATCGACGGTTTCCGCGAGCGGCACCGAGCCGCGCCAGTGCAGCAGATACAGATCGAGCCGATCCGTTTTCAGACGCTTCAGGCTCTGCTCGCACGCGGTGATCACGCCGCGCCGGCTCGCGTTGTGCGGATATACCTTGCTGACCAGAAACACCTTGTCGCGCACACCGGCGAGTGCTTCGCCGAGCAACGATTCGGTCGCGCCGTCGCCGTACATTTCGGCGGTATCGATCAGCGTCATGCCGAGTTCGATGCCGCAACGCAGCGCGTCGATTTCCGCCTTGCGGCGCGACGGCTGTTCGCCCATCTCCCACGTGCCCTGCCCCAATGCCGGAATGCGCTCGCCGCCAAGCAGGCTTACGCTTGCGATATCGCTCGTCATGCTGACTCCTTCAAGTGGCCCGATCCAGTGCAATGCGCGCTACTGCCGCGTGACGCCGCGGATTGCCGCGCGCAACGCACGCTATGAAAAACATAGCGACGAGTTTAGCGGCTCGACGGCCTCGCGGCCGTGCGCCAGGCAAAAGCCCGCTATAACGCAGCGCGCCGATGTTCTAGAATTGCCGCTTGCCCATCTTGCGTGAGCCCCATGACCTCTGCCTCGGAAGACCGCTGGCGCGACCTGCGCCCGGACCCGGAAAACGACACGCCGCTCTATCTGCAACTTGCCCGCAAGCTCGGCGGCGCGATTCACGAAAACCGCTGGAACGCCGGCGAGGCGCTGCCCTCGGAGCGCGTGCTGTCGGAAGCGCTCGGCGTGTCGCGCATCACATCGCGCAAGGCGATCGCGCTTCTGGTCGAGCAGGGCTTGATCCGCCGCACCCAGGGCGCGGGCAGTTTCATCACGCCGCGCTATGAAGATCCGTTGTCGCGCCTGTCGAGCTTCAGCGAAATGCTGCGGCGGCGCGGCTTCACGCCGAGCTCGAAGTGGCTGTCGCGCGAGATTTCGCCGGCCAATCGCGACGAAGTGATCCAGCTCGGCCTGTCGCCGGCCGCGGCGGTAACGCGGCTGCGCCGGTTGCGGCTCGCGGACGGTATCGTGATGGCGGTCGAGAATTCGACGTTCCCGGCCGCGGTGATTCCGGATCCGCAGGCGATCGGCGACTCGCTTTATACGTACCTCGAAAATCGCGGACTGACGATCGTGCGCGCGTTGCAGCATTTCCGCGCGGTGAACGCCAGCGAGGAAATTGCGCAGCAGATGAGCATCGCGCCCAATGAAGCGTTGTTACTGATTACGCGTGTGGGGTACACGGCGGATCAGCGGGCAATTGAGTTGACCGATACGTATTGCCGGAACGATTACTACGATTTTGTGGCGGAGCTGAGGAAGTAGCACGGCTGCCGTTTATGCCCACTTCGCGTCATGCGCGCCGATACGTGACGGCGGCAATGCATAAAACGCCGGCGTCTCCTCCAGTTCCTCCGCTGGCTGCACCGCAAGCACCCGCCCGAATTCCGACGGCACGGTCGCGACGCAATCGCGCACGTCGTCGAGCGTGACGTCCGGGACCTGCTGACCGTCGGGCAGCAGCCCGAACGACTGAAGCCAGCGCCCCGTCTGCGCGAGCGACACTTTCACGTGCCAGCTGCCGCCTTCGGTGGCCCGCCGCGCCAGCGCCACCATCGCGCCGAACGCGGCCAGATAGCCGGTCGCATGATCGAGCGCCTGACACGGCAGATGCCGCGGCTCCGCGCAACCCGCCGCCGCGCGCTCGGTCCACGCGATGCCGCTCGCCGACTGCACGAGGCTGTCGAAGCCGCGCCGCTGCGCCCACGGCCCCGTGTGCCCATACGCGCACACCGACACATACACGATGCCCGGCCGCAGCCGCGCGAGTTCGTCCGGACCGAAGCCGCGCGCCGCGAGCGCGCCCGGACGATACGCCTGCAGAAACACGTCGGCGTCGCGCGCGAGTCCGCTCAACGTGTCGCAGCCGGCCGCATCGCGCAGATCGACGAGCGCCGAACGCTTGCCGCGGCCGTTGTCGATCACGAGCGGCGCGATGTTCGGCAGATGCGGCCCGTTGATCATCAACACCTCCGCGCCATGATGCGCGAGCGCGCGGCCGACCACCGGTCCCGCGATGATCCGCGACAGATCCAGCACCCGCACGCCCGCGAGCGGCCGGTCGGCACCGCCACCGGTATCAGCCGGGCGTGGCGAGCCAGGCGGCGCGTCGCCGATACGCTCGATCTCGAAAAGCGGCAGACCTGCAATCGCCTGCGCCTGTTCGAGCGCGGCCCACTCGCCGGGCGAGCGAATCAACGCGGCGCACAGGCCCGCGTCGGCAAGCGCGCCGTCGAGCGTCGCGCCTTCCCAGCCGCGAATCGCGGCGGCCACGGCGGCCCGATCGTTGCCGCAATCGAGCACCTTGAGCACCCCTTGCAGGTGATGCGCGAAATTCGTGTGCAACTGGATCCAGCGACCGTCGCCGGTCTCGTAGAAACCTGTGACCGGATCACGCAGCACGGGCGGTGGGCCATCGTCGATACGCAGATAACGTTCGCTGCGAAACGCCGCGAGCGCGCGCCGCATCTGCACCGATACGTGCTGCCTGCGTCCGGTACGCAGGCGCCGGTATTCGGCCGCGGCGAGGCCCGTCGCGGCGATGGTGGCCGAGGCGAGCGCGCCGACACGGTGGACCGACGGCAGACCGGGGTCCGCGCCGCCCAGCGAAATGGCGTGCAGCGCGACCGGATCGCATCCGGCGACGGTCCAGATATGTTTGAGGGCAAGTTCGGGCGTCATGGCATTCATTGCGTTCCCGGCAAGGACAGGAAGAAGATGCACCGAGTCTAGAATTTTGCCTTGCTTCGATCAATCTTGATTATGATAATCAATATATATTGATTTATTCGGTTTCCACGCATTTTCATGCCCAGTCCGACTCCGACCTTTCTGACCGCCGCCGAAGCCGCCGCGATGCTCGGTGTCAGCCTGCCCACGCTGTATGCGTACGTGAGCCGCGGCATGCTCGGTTCGTCGCCGGATGCGCACGGCCGGCACCGGCTCTACGATGCCGCCGAGGTGCGCCGCCTCGCGCGCCGCAAGGCGGACGGCAAGCGCGCGGGCAAGGTCGCGCAGAAGGTGCTCGACTGGGGCGTGCCGGTGCTCGAATCGTCGATCACGCTGGTCGCGGACGGCCGGCTGCTGTATCGCGGGCACGATGCAATCGAGCTCGCGCGCAGTGCGTCGCTCGAAGACGTCGCGGCGCTGTTGTGGGAATGCAGTGCGCGACGTATCGCCGATGCGCCCGCCGTGCCGCTCGCCCCGGCCCAATGGGCCGCGTGGCTCAAGCTGTGGAGCGACAGCACGCCGCTCGATCGCGCGCTCGTGCTGCTGCCGGCCGCCGCCGCGCAGATGCCGCGCGTCTGGGCGCTCGGGCGCGACGCGCAACTCGACACCGCGTGCGCCGTGATGCGGCTGCTCGCCGCCGCGATGCTGCCGGCGGCGGCGTCGAACGAACCGCTGCACCGGCAGATCGCGACGGCCTGGCGGGTGCGCAACCGGCAGCAGAGCGGACTGCTGCGCGCGGCGCTGGTCGCGTGCGCGGATCACGAACTGAACGCATCGACATTTACGGTCCGCTGCATCACGTCGACGGGCACGCATCTGTTCGGCGCGGTCGCGGGCGGGCTCGCGGCATTGGCTGGGCCGCGCCACGGCGGCGAGACGGTGCGCATCGCGGCGCTGCTCGAAGAGGCGTCGCGCGCCCCCGATCTGGACCGCTATCTGGCGAACCGCCTCGCGCGCCACGAACACGGCGCGCAAGGGCCGGTGCTATCGGGCTTCGGTCATCCGCTTTATCCGGATGGCGATCCGCGTGCGCGGCTGCTGCTGACGCTGCTCAACGACTGCGCGCCGGCCCGCTCGCCGCTGAACGACGTGCTGAAGCTCGCGCGTGCGGTGCGCGACACGACAGGCGCGGAACCGACGGTCGATTTCGCGCTTGCTGCGATCGAGCGCGTGCTCGGCTTGCCGGCCGGGGCGGCGTTCACGCTGTTCGCGGCGGGACGGGTGGTCGGCTGGATTGCTCACGCGATGGAACAGACGCGCGACGGACGGTTGATCCGGCCACGGGCGCGGTATATCGGAGAGTATGAGACGGGGGGTGCTGGGTAGCGGGGGTTGTGCGGGATTGTGCCGCGTTGCGCCGATGGGCGACGAAAGGCGGGCGCGGGTTCCCTGCTTCTTCAAAAACCGCCACGGCACGCCGGCTGGCCTCGCCTGCTGCCCATCAGCCGACGCTCGCGAAACGGTGTCAAACCACGCTGGGCCGGCGCGCCAGCCAGTTCGGCATCGGCCAGCCGGGCAGCGGGTTCCGCACCTTGCGCTCCGAACCGCTTGCCAGCGCGAAGCGCGCCCCGGCCTGCCCCGTGCTGATCCACGCGACCGAGCCCCGCGCGAGCTCGATCGATTCGCCAGCCGCGAGCCAGTGATCGTCATGCTCGCCCTCGACGGTCAGCCAGATCTCGCCCGAGATCACCTTGAAAATCGCAGGACGCGCGACACGCCAGGCTGTTGCGGGCTCGCCATGCTCCAACTCGAAAATCCGTACCTCACGCATCGCCGTTCTCCTTGAAGAACATTTCCTGTTGCACCGATTATTGACGTGCGATGATCGGACACCCATGCACAGTTCCGAACACTTTCGGCGGAACTGTTCAGTTAAAAAACCGAACAGTTGGCGTGACAGGAACGGAAAAATCTCCCGCTTGCCGGCCAGCAAGGAAGCAGACGTATGAAGCTCGATATCCAGCTCGATCGGGACAACGGGGTGCCGCTCACCGAGCAGATCGTTACGGGCGTCAGCGCGTGGATCCGCTCGCGCAACGCCCACCCCGGCTCGAAGCTGCCGTCGATCCGCCAGTTTTCCGCGGACTTCGGCGTGAGCCGCTTTCCGGTAATCGAGGCGTATGACCGTCTCGTGTCGCTCGGCTATGTCGACTCGCGCCACGGCTCCGGCTTCTATGTCGCCGATCGTCAGCCGGTTGACATGCGCTGCCAGGGCGCATCGGACCCACGCCTCGCCGATGTCGAGTCGGATCATTTACTCCAGCAGTTCAACTATCCGGGCGAAACGCTGAAGCTCAGCACGGGCTTCATTCCCGAAAGCTGGCGCGACATGGACGGCATCGCGCAGGCTATCCGCCATGTGTCGCGTACCGATCCGTCGAGCATGGTCGATTACGCGACGCCGCTCGGCAATCCACTCCTGCGCGAACACCTGAGAGGCCGTATCGCCCAATTGGGTATCCAGGCCGATGCGTCGCAAATTCTGATCACCAATGGCGCGAGCCAGGCATTTGATCTGCTGCTGCGCTACATGCTCAAGCCCGGCGATACGATCTTTGTCGAAGACCCCGGCTACTACAACCTGTACGGCCTGCTCAGACTGCACGGCATGAAGCTGGTCGGCATTCCACGCACCGGCAACGGTCCGGATCTCGACGTGATGCAGGCGCAGCTCAGGTTGCACCGGCCAAGGCTGCTGCTCATCAATACCGTGTTCCACAATCCGACCGGCACCACGGTTGCGCCGCAGGTCGCTTTCCGGCTTCTGCAACTGGCGCGCGAACACGGCTTCCAGATCATCGAAGACGACATCTACGCCGATTTCCAGACCGAGATCACCGACCGCCTCGCGACCCTCGATCAGCTCGAACAGGTGATCTACGTGGGCGGTTTGTCGAAGACGCTGTCGTCATCGCTACGGATCGGCTGCGTGGTCGCAAACCACGCGATCATCAAGGATCTGGTCGATATCAAGATGCTGACGAGCATTGGCGGCTCGCGCTTTGCCGAAGCGGTGGCGGTGTCGATGCTGGAGCGCGGCGCGTATCGCAAATATCTGGAGCGCCTGCGCCGGCAGATGCGCGGCGCGCTTGGCTCGACCGTCCAGACGCTCGAAGATGCCGGATGGGAGATTTTCGAAGAGCCCGCAGGCGGCAAGTTCGTGTGGGCGCGCGTACCGCATGTCACGGATGCCGAGCGGCTGGTGAGATGCGCTGTACCGCTCGGTGTGACGGTCCTGCCTGGTCAGCACTTCAGGCCGAATCGGGAAGTGAGTCCGTGGATCAGGATTCATGTGGCATTCGCCAACGAGCCGCGGGCACAGGCGTTTTTTCATGCGGCTGTCGAGCTGGCGCCGGATGAATAAACGCAACAGGAAGTGTTGCCGCAACGGGGGCGTTGCGCGGCGCGCCCTCCGCCGTCTCACGCTGCGCCGAGCCGCGCTTTTCCCTAGAATAGCGAGTCCCAGCCCGCCCCCGCGTGCCCAGCCGCCCGCCATGTCCACGACGCCGACTCCACCCTCCCTCGCTCCCGACACCGCCTCGGGCCCTTCGGCCCGCTCGCTTACCGTGATGCTGTGGCTCGTTGCCACCGGCTTCTTCATGCAGACGCTGGACTCGACCATCGTCAACACTGCGCTTCCAGCGATGGCGACGAGCCTCGGCGAGTTGCCGCTGCGCATGCAATCGGTGGTCATTGCCTATTCGCTGACGATGGCGGTGATGATTCCCGTCTCCGGCTGGCTGGCCGACAAGCTCGGCACGCGGCGTGTGTTCTTTAGCGCGATTCTGATATTCGCTGTCGGCTCGTTGCTGTGCGCGAATGCGCATACGCTGAATCAACTGGTGGTTTTCCGCGTGCTGCAAGGCGTGGGCGGCGCCATGCTGCTGCCGGTGGGACGGCTCGCGGTGCTGCGCACCTTTCCGGCGGAACGCTATTTGCCGGCGTTGTCGTTCGTGGCGATTCCTGGCCTGATCGGGCCGCTGATCGGCCCGACGCTCGGCGGCTGGCTCGTCAAGATCGCGTCGTGGCACTGGATCTTTCTGATCAACGTGCCGGTCGGCATCGTGGGTTGCATCGCGACGTTTATCTTCATGCCGGATAGCCGCAACGAAGACACGGGCAAGTTCGATATAAAGGGCTACCTGTTTCTGGTTGTCGGCATGGTGGCGATTTCGTTCGCGCTCGACGGCCGCACCGAGTTCGGCATTCAACATGCCACTGTGCTGGTGCTGCTGATTCTGAGCCTCGCCTGTTTCGTCGCCTATGGTTTGCACGCGGTACGCGAGCCGTCGCCGATCTTCCCGCTCGATCTTTTCAAGATCCATACCTTTAGCGTCGGTCTGCTCGGCAATCTGTTCGCGCGGATCGGCAGCGGTTCGATGCCCTATCTGATCCCTCTGCTGTTGCAGGTGAGTCTCGGCTATAGCGCATTCGAAGCCGGCCTGATGATGCTGCCGGTCGCGGCCGCGGGCATGGCCTCCAAGCGCCTCGTGACGAAGCTGATTCTCAGATACAGCTACCGAAGCGTGCTGATCGCGAACACGATTCTGGTCGGCCTGATGATGGCGAGCTTTGCGCTGACCAGCACGAATCAGCCACTGTGGCTGCGGCTCGTTCAACTGGCGATCTTCGGCGGCGTGAACTCGATCCAGTTCACCGCGATGAACACGTTGACGCTCAAGGACCTCGGCACCGGCGGCGCGAGCAGCGGCAACAGTCTGTTCTCGCTGGTGCAGATGCTTTCGATGAGCCTCGGCGTAACCGTAGCCGGTGCGTTGCTGGCGACCTTTACCGGCATCATGCAGCGCGTGACCGCCGCCAATTCGCTGCCCGCGTTTCATGCGACGTTCCTGTGCGTCGGCATCATCACTGCGTGCTCGTCGTGGATCTTCGCGCAGTTGTCGCCGGACATCCGCACGCCCGCGAAAAAGACCGATCCTTCGGAACGGACCTGAACGCCGGACCGATAGCAATAGCCGATTGCGCGCATCTGCGCGGATGCCGCGAGAGCGCCTTCGATAAGGCATCGCCGACCCGCAACGGGGCGGCCACCGCACCAGCGAAGTGCGATTGATCGCCTTCGCACCTCGGCGGGCGCACAATGGGCGCCTGAGAGCCTGGCTGCTGGACACCTCGGCTATGTTTGCGCACGCGCATAGTTCTTGCTCGCCTATCCTGTAAACTCTTGACCTGCGCGTGCGAATTCGTGCAGAGCCCTGCAAGCGCCGCCACCTCCACACGACCGACATGATGAGCATGATCGAACTCGATCCTCCAGGCTTTCAGCCGCCACGCCCGATGGCCGGTGACGAAGGCTCCCGGCGCACCGTTCTGTATGGCGGCTACACCGTTTTCAGCGTGTTCCAGCCAGTTTTCTCGGTGTCGCACCGGCGGGCGATCGGATATCACGCATCGTTGCGCGCACACGACGAGCATGCGCACCAGGTCCCCTCGCATGAGGTTTTCACGCAGGCCGCGCGGCGTGGTGACCTGCTGGAACTCGGGCGATTGGCCGAATCGCTGCACCTCGGCAATTTCAACGCGTTCGACAGCCACGACGAATGGCTTTTCCTGAGCCTGCATCCCGCTGCGCTGATGGACACCAGTTACGGCGACGCACTGCTTGCCAGCCTGAAGACGCTCGGTCTGCCGCCGCAGCGCGTAGTTCTCGAAGTGTCGGAACAGGCGGGCGGCGAAACCACGCGATTTGCCGAAATCATCGACGCGCTGCGCAAATCCGGTTTCCTGATCGCGCTGGACGGCTTCGGCGCCAAGCATTCGAACATCGACCGCGTGTGGAATCTGCGGCCGGACATCGTCACACTCGACCGCTGCATCCTCGCGCAGGCGAGCGAGCATTCGCACATCGAGCGCGTACTGCCGGGTCTCGTCTCGCTGCTGCACGAATCCGGGCAACTGGTGCTGATGGGCAGCCTGAGCACCGAACGTGACGCGCTGATCGCGCTCGAATGCAACGTGGACTTCGTCCAGGGCGCGTTTTTCGCGGGCCCGAGCGTCGAACCGGTCAAGCCGCAAGTCGCGGCCGGCCTGATGGACTCGCTCTCCGCGGCGCTGCGCGAACGCGTTGCCGCTCGCGAGAAGGCGCAATCCGCCCGGCTTACCCCTTATGTCACCGCGCTCGAGGCAGCCGCCGCGCAACTGGTTGCCGGGGAACCGGTCGGTCAGGCCACCGCGCCGCTGCTGGCGCTGGGCGAAACAGCGCGCTGCTTCGTGCTGGACGGCTCGGGCCGGCAGATCGGCGACAACGTGTTGCCGCCGGGCCGCACATCGCAACGCGCCAAGCGCTTCCGCCCGCTGCTGCATTCGGAAGGCGCGAGTTGGGAACGCCGCCCGTACTTTATTCAGGCAATGCGCCAACCCGGTCAAGTGCATCTGACGCCGCCGTATCTGTCGATCAATGAAGCGCACCTGTGTGTGACTGCGTCGATCGCTGCCCATACGCCCCATGGCACGCAGGTGCTATGCGTAGACATCAACTGGGAAGTCGCGGCTCACCGCAGTTGAAAACCCCGAACGCTGCTGGATCCTGGCGAGCAGTTGCCTGACCGCCTCGCGACCCAGCATGCGGTTGGCGGCCCGCAAACGCTCGGTCCTGGTCACGATGCGCAACGCGACGATCTTCGCCGAAGCATCCGTTGCACCGTCCGTCAGCACGTCGATCACCCCGACGACGTCGCCTTCGCAGAGCAACGCGATACACACGGCGCCTTCCATCGACACCACCTCGGCATTGTTCGCCTGCAGCGCGAGCGCCGCTACCGTGTCCACCCATCCCGCCGTTGCCGGCTCGCCTGAATGCAAGGGTTCGGATGCAGGTGCCGGGACCGGCGCACCGAGGGGCAGGTTCAGAGGGGCGCTCAACGGCGCATTCCGCGGAGCATCCCGTTCCGCATTCGGAGAAACGCGCAGCGGCGCGTCGCTCATCACTTCAGGTGCGTCGCTGAAGAGCCGCAGCAAACCCGCCCGGTCCTGCGCTTCCAGCGCCACACGCAAACGCTCGACGATCCGCCCGTGCACCGCGGGATCGGGCCGCTCCAGCGGCGCGCCCGCACGCCGTAAACGGGCCTTGGCCCGATGGACGATCTGTCTGCAGGCGGCCGGTGTGCGTTCGAGAATCGAGGCGATCTCCGCATAGTCGCAATCGAACGCTTCGTGGAGTACGAACGCCGCGCGTTCGTCAGGCTTCAGATGTTCGAGCAACAGCATGACGCCGTACGACATATCCGCCGCGCGCAACGCCAGTTCCTCCGCAGACGGCGCGACCTCGTCGAGCCACGGTTCCGGCAGCCAGCCGGTGGCCTGCGACGCGCGCTCGCGCTGCGCGTGCCGCAACCGGTCGATCGCCGCGCGCGTGGTAATGGTGGTGAGCCATGCCGCCGGTGTTTGCACCGCCTGCGTATCAGCCAGATGCCATTTGAGCCAGACGTCCTGCACCACGTCTTCCGCTTCCGCGCGGCTGCCGAGCATCCGATACGCGAGCGCCAGCAAACGGGCGCGCGCGGCCTCGAAACTGGACGCCTTGTCGATTCCCTGTTCCGTCATGCGTAGACCTCCAGATCGTGCGTGGTGAAAAAGGCGCGCCGGCGTAATGACGGGCATTGTGCGACATTGGTCAGCCCGTTGCCATCGCCGGCATTCTTTCAACTTGACGCCGGGGCAACCGGCGATGTGACAGCGCAGCGAAAAAAATTTCCTGTCACACGGCCGGCCGCCGCTTCGTCAAATGAGCAACAACCGCCGCATGGCGCGCGCGGTTCTGTTTTTTGAACCGGCACCCCGCCCGCCAGGAACCACCCGTAACGAGGAACCCATGTATTCCACCTGTTCGTCCCCCTCCGGTCTGGGCCTCGTGCCCACCGTGATCGAGCAATCCGGCCGCGGCGAGCGCGCGTATGACATTTACTCCCGTCTGTTGCGCGAGCGCATCGTCTTTCTGGTCGGACCGGTAAACGAGCAGTCGGCCAGTCTCATTGTCGCGCAACTGCTATTTCTGGAATCGGAGAATCCGGACAAGGATATTTCCTTTTATATCAACTCGCCGGGCGGCTCGGTGTACGACGGCCTCGCGATTTACGACACCATGCAGTTCATCAAGCCGGAGGTCTCGACGTTGTGCACCGGGTTTGCCGCGAGCATGGGCACATTCCTGCTCACCGCGGGTCAACGCGGCAAACGGTATGCGCTGCCGAATGCGCGCATCATGATTCACCAGCCGTCCGGCGGCGGCCAGGGCACCGCGGCGGATATCGAAATCCAGGCAAAAGAGGTCCTGTATTTACGAGCGCGTCTCAACGCGATAATGGCCGAAAGGACCGGCCGCAGCATCGAAGAAATAGAGCGCGATACCGACCGTGACAACTTCATGTCGGCGCTGGAAGCGAGGGAGTATGGATTGATCGACGAAGTGCTGGAAACTCGCGCGGTACTGAGCGGCGCCCCCCCGAACCGCCACGAGAACATGTAGCGCAACCGCCTCGTCGCCGCCCGACGCAGTTTTTAATCCCGCAGTGCGACCGGAGCGCAAAAGCTGCTCACCTTCGCTGGAATCGCTATCATGTCGCGATTCGTCGAATTCGACGACCGCTTCAATGGAGATACACATGGCGTCATCCAACGAAAACGTCAGCATGGCGCTATTCTGCGACTTCGAAAATGTCGCGCTCGGCGTGCGCGACGCGAAGTACGACAAATTCGACATCAAGCTGGTGCTCGAACGCCTGCTGCTCAAAGGCAGCATCGTCGTCAAGAAGGCGTATTGCGACTGGGATCGCTACAAGAGCTTCAAAGGGGCGATGCACGAGGCCAATTTCGAGTTGATCGAGATTCCGCATGTGCGTCAGTCGGGCAAGAATTCCGCCGACATCCGGCTCGTAGTCGACGCGCTCGATCTCTGCTACACGAAATCGCACGTCAATACGTTCGTCATTATCAGCGGCGACTCGGATTTTTCACCGCTCGTGTCGAAACTGCGCGAAAACGCCAAACAGGTGATCGGCGTCGGTGTGCAGCAGTCCACCTCGGATCTGCTGATTGCGAATTGCGACGAGTTCTTTTTTTACGACGACCTCGTGCGCGAAAGCCAACGCTCGGTCGTGAGGCGAGAATCGTCGCGCCAGCCACAAAGCGCCCAGCAGCCAGCCAGGCGTTCGCCGGATGAAGAGAAGGCCCGGCCCAAGGAAGATCTCGAAAAACGCCGCAGCAAAGCCGTTGAAATCGCCGTGCAAACATTCGATGCGCTCGCTTCCGAACGCGGCGACAGCGGCAAGATCTGGGCGTCCGTGCTGAAGAACGCAATCAAACGGCGCAAACCGGATTTCAACGAGACGTACTACGGGTTTCGTGCTTTTGGCAATCTGCTGGAAGAAGCGCAAGCGCGTGGGCTACTTGAATTCGGCCGTGACGAGAAATCAGGCGCGTATGTGTATCGAAGCGCGGCAGTGAGCGTCGCGAGCGAAACCGCGAATGAACAACCTGGTGAAGCCGAGTTGGTTGAACACGCCGTTGAACGCGCATATGAGGCGCAGGCTGCGCAAGTGGCCACTGCCGAGCCGGGCAGCAAGCACAAGTCGCGTCGCAAGGACCGGGGCAATCGCAAGGCAGGCCGTGGCCAGCACGAAGCCGCTGATAATGAAGCGTCTCATGAGGAGCCCGCTGCCATCGAGCCGGTTGCCGCCGAACACGCGGAGCACACTGCCCACGTCGAGCCGTTCCAGCGGGAAGAGACGCACGAGCAAACACCCTCCGCACACGGACTCATCGCCGACCAGTCCAACACCTCTTCGGTCACCGCGGCGGAAAGCATTGCCGTTGAACCCGTCGTCGTAGGTAGCGAAAACGAACCGGAAACGGACGCCGACCAAAGCGGGCAGCCCAAAAGCACCAAAAAGCGCGCATCGCGCAAGACGGCTGCGAAGAAGGTGAAGCCAGGCACGCCGCGAACGATCGATGAAGTGCCCGAGATCGCCGCGCCAGCCGAGCCGCCCGCATCGGCAGTCAGCGCGGAAGAAGCCTCTGCGTCAACAAGGCAGGCAACGCGAAAAACAACATCGCGCGGGCGTCGCCCACGGAAAGCAGCGTCAGCGGACAACACGGAATAAGCACGCCACGACACCCGTCATGACAGGCCAAACACCGCGATCCCGTTCGTCGCCCCGACGTAGTCGTTGGCCGCGCGTGACCATCGGCGCAATGAACCAGATATAACAAGATCCTTACAGCGGCCGGCCATTGCAGTCACGGCCACGGACGGATCAACCCGGTAGCACGCTCAATAGTACGGATAGGGCGCATACATGACCGGCGGCGGCGCGTAATAAGGCCGGGGCTGGACATACACCGGTTGCGGCGCGTAGTAAGGCTGCGGCTGCGCGATCGTATCGCCCTTCGAGGTCATGCATTGGGCGTAGGCAGCGTCGTAGCGCGCCTGCAAGCCGGCGGCCGAATACTCGGCGCCATTTGCGCCGTTCGCGCCGCCGATCAGCAGACCGCTGCCCGCGCCGATGGCCGCGCCCGCGCCGGCGTTGCCCGCCGCCGCACCGAGCAGCGCGCCGACCGCCGCGCCACCGAGCGTGCCAAGCGCCGCGCTGTTCACACTATTCGTAGTGGCCGCCTGCGCCGCGCCGGACGGATTGGTCGAACGATTCGCGTAATCGCGGCATGCATAGTCGTCCTGCTGGAACTGTTCGAGCGGCTGGCCGCTATGCGGCAGCGCGACAATGCTCGGACCGGTCGGTGGCGCCACCGCGCAACCGCCTAGCGCGAGTGCGATGACGGCGGCGGGAATAGCCAGGCTAATCGTTTTATTACGGGAAATCATGGCAGTGCGTTTCCAAACATTGGAATTCAAACGTTAGGCCAATCGCTGAATTCCGTGGTTACCGGTTCGTTACAGAAAGTTTTTCGCCGGACCGTGCATGCGGGTCGCGCGGATCACGAAAACGAGCTCATCGCGCACGTTATATCGGGGAACGCTTGTAAGTGAACCAGTGATCGAATTCCACCGCAGGCGTCCTGGACTCGCATCGAACGATCTCGCCGCGCCGCACACACGCCGCCGCAGTTACCAACTGTGACAATCTTCTTTCAGAAATCGCCGGGAAAGACACATCGACGTTTCAGGGAATTCAGGGAAGAAACCCTGAACCTCTCGCGAGCGAGTACCAATCAACCCCAGGAAAACAGAAAGCCCTCACACAGGAGGGCTTTCATCTTTCCGTTACCGCGCTCGATCGCACTTGCAAGCATCGGTTCGGGCTGCCCGAACCTCACGTCACATCACGACCTCACGCGGCAGACAGCAGCCGGCAATCTCACGCGAAGTTCTTCGCCGCGAATTCCCAGTTGGCGATGTTCCAGAATGCTTCGACGAACTTCGGACGCGCGTTGCGGTAGTCGATGTAGTACGCGTGCTCCCACACGTCGATCGTCAGCAGCGGCTTGGCGTCGGTGGTGAGCGGCGTGGCGGCGTTGCTCGTCGACACGAGATCGAGCGAACCGTCAGCCTTCTTCACGAGCCATGCCCAGCCCGAGCCGAACGTGCCGACCGCGGTCTTCGTGAATTCTTCCTTGAACTTGTCGAACGAGCCCCACTTGGCGTTGATTGCGTCGCCCAGTGCGCCGGTCGGTGCGCCGCCACCTTGCGGCGACAGGCTGTTCCAGAAAAACGTGTGGTTCCAGACTTGAGCCGAGTTGTTGAACAAGCCGCCCGACGACTTCTTGACGATCTCTTCCAGCGGCAGGTTTTCGAACTCCGTGCCCTTGATCAGATTGTTCAGGTTGGTCACATAGGTCTGGTGATGCTTGCCGTAGTGATACTCGAGCGTCTCTTCCGACATGTGCGGAGCGAGCGCGTTTTTCGCGAACGGCAACGGCGGGAGCGTATGTTCCATGGTGCTTTCCTTCTGTCTGTATCTGTTGTGGGGAGTCTGCGAGGATGACGCTATCGAGCACTCGATTGTAGGCGAGTTGGAATAACCCCGCAAACCAACGGACTTTATGCCGGGTATGACAAACATGCGGCAAATAGAGCCTTGAAAACGGATTCGCACGGCGCGTGCCTGCCTCGTTTGCAGGACAACGAACAGGACAGGACGCGCCATCCATGAAACGCCAGAAAAACCTCAGAAGCCGTCGCTCAGACGCGCCTGTACGTCGGCGAGCGCGACGTCGGCCGATCCTTCGGCGAAATGCATCGTCAGGCGCCGGCCCGGTTTCAGCGACGACGGCGCGCGCACCGCGCGACCGCTCTGCGCATCGAGCACTGCCGCATAACCGCGCTCGAGCGTGCGTTGCGGGCTGAGCACTTCGAGCCGCGCGGCAAGCGTATCGATGCGCGCGACCTGACGTTCGTGCTGGCGTAGCAACGCGGTGTTCAATCGCTGCGCGAGATTGTCGATGCTCTTGCGCTCGGCCGCGAGATCCGGACGCCAGCGCTGCCAGCGCATCTGCAGCAGCGCAAAGCGGGCCCGCGCGTCACGCACCGGACGCGCGCCCGCGGACGCGAGCCGCGCGCGTAACTGCTGCAGATGGGTGCGTTGCCGCGCGAGCCGCTCGGCCGGCGACACGAGCCGGCGCGCGAGCCAGTCGAGCTGCTGCGCGCGCCGCTCCATCATGCGGCCGAATGCGCGCGCGAGCGTCGCGTGCCGATGATCGAGTTCGCGCAGCAACAGCACACGCTGCGGGCTCACGAGTTCGGCGGCGCCGGTCGGCGTCGGCGCGCGCACATCGGCGGCGAAATCGGCGATCGTGAAATCGGTTTCGTGACCGACGCCGCTCACCACCGGAATCACGCTTTGCGCGATCGCGCGCGCGAGCACTTCTTCGTTGAATGCCCACAGGTCTTCGATCGAGCCCCCGCCGCGGCACACGATCAGCACGTCGACCTCGCGCCGCGCGCCGGCCGCCTCGACCATCGCCGCGAGCTTCGCGCCGACGCCGACGCCCTGCACGGGCGCCGGATAAACGATCAGCGGAATATGCGGCGCGCGGCGCGACAACGTGGTCAGCACGTCGCGCAACGCGGCGGCCTGCAACGACGTAACGATGCCGATCGCCCGCGGATGCGCGGGCAACGCGCGCTTGCGCTCGGCGGCAAAAAGGCCTTCGGCCTCGAGTTGCGCCTTGAGCCGCAAAAACGCTTCGTACAGACGCCCCTGGCCGGTACGGCGCACCGCCTCGACGTTCAGTTGCAGCTCGCCGCGCGGCTCGTACATCGTGACCAGCGCGCGCACTTCGATGCGGTCGCCCTCGCGCGGCATGAATTCGGCGTATTGCGCGCGTCCGCGAAACATCACGCAGCGCATCTGCGCCTGCGCGTCCTTGATCGAAAAATACCAGTGGCCGCTCGCGGCGCGTGTGAAATTCGACACTTCGCCCGCCACCCAGACGAGCGGAAACGAGCGTTCGAGCATCGCGCCTATCGCGCGGTTGAGCGCGGAAACGGGGACGACGGTCTCACCACCGGGCATCGCCGGCGCAGCAAAAGGAGGTTCGGGATTCATGCGAGGAATAAGTAGGACTGGCCGGACAGACGATAGACCGACCGGCTATCGGCGTCCAGCGCCACCGCGAGATTGTTAAAAGTGTCCACATGGCGGGAACCGCCTGACGAATTCCGCCAGAGCCCCCGCGAATGCCTATGAATTTCCAGCATACCCTTGATTTATATGGCGTTTACATCTCCATAAGGATGCGGTGCGTCGAGCGAAAGCGCACGGGATGGCCCTTCCGGCCGATCAGGCGCAAGGTTCTCCACAAAGTTATCCACAGGCTGTGGGTATCGCGGAAACGCCTGTGCGAGCGTGCGGCACGCGCCACCCGACTTGCCGGGCGGGCCGCCCGCGCGCTAGAGTGGCGGGTTCGACGGTATGCCGGGCGCACCGCGAAGCGAGCCGGCGCGGCCGCGCCGGCCGAAACCCCGGCAAAAATCTGGCCGATGGCGGGAGCCCTTCCAGCCCGTCACTTGCGCCTCATTTCCGATTGAATTTTCGATTGCCCGGAGAATCGCGTTGATGCTGACCCCGCGTATCGCGCACCACGCCTTCGCGTCGCCGCGCCGCCCCCATCCGGCGAACGGCGCGCAGCCGGTGCCCGCAACCCGCTCATGAGCACACTCAACGATCGTCTCGAAGCGCGCCTCGCGCGCGAATGGCAGCAGCGCGGACCGCTCGCGTGGGCGCTCGCGCCGCTCGCGTGCGTATTCGGCGCGATCGCGGCCGCGCGGCGCGCCGCTTTCTCGCTCGGCTGGCTGAAGTCGGTTCGCATCGGCGTGCCGGTGGTCGTGGTCGGCAACGTGACCGTCGGTGGCACCGGCAAGACGCCCACCGTGATCGCGCTCGTCGAAGCGTTGCGCGCCGCCGGCTTCACGCCCGGTGTCGTGTCGCGCGGCTACGGCGCGCGCGTGAGCACGCCGACGCCGGTCATGCCGGGCTCGCCGGCGCGCGTCGGCGGCGACGAGCCGTTGCTGATCGCGCGCCGCACCGGCGCGCCGGTGTGGGTCTGTCCGGACCGCGTGGCCGCCGCGCAGGCGCTGTGCGCCGCGCACCGCGACGTCGACGTGATCGTCAGCGACGACGGCCTGCAGCACTATCGTCTCGCGCGCGACGTCGAACTCGTCGTGTTCGATCACCGCCTTGGCGGCAACGGCTTCCTGCTGCCGGCCGGGCCGCTGCGCGAGCCACTGTCGCGCCGCCGCGACGCGACGCTGATCAACGATCCATACGCGCGCACGCTGCCCGCCTGGCCGAACACGTTCGCGCTGCAACTCGCGCCCGCCGACGCATGGCATCTCGACAATCCCGCGCTGCGCCGCCCGCTCGCGCAATTCGCGGGTCAGCGCGTGCTGGCCGCCGCCGGCATCGGCGCGCCCGAGCGTTTTTTCGCGACGCTGCGCGCGGCCGGCCTCGCGCCCGCGACCCGCGCGCTGCCCGATCACTACGCGTTCGAGCGCAATCCGTTCACCGATGTCGACGCCGACGCGATCCTGATTACGGAAAAGGATGCGGTAAAATTAGGGTCCTGGCACGATGCGCGCATCTGGGTAGTTCCGGTCGAAGCCGCGCTCGATCACCGCCTCACTGCATTAGTCGTGGAGAAAGTCCGTGGACGCTCGCCTGCTTGAAATTCTCGTCTGCCCGATCTGCAAGGGCCCGCTCAGCTACGACCGCGCCGCGCAGGAACTGATCTGCAACGCGGACAAGCTCGCCTACCCGATCCGCGACGGCATCCCCGTGATGCTGGTCGATGAAGCGCGGCAGACCGTCGAAGGCACGCCGGTCGATCTGAATCCGGGCTCGGTTGCCTGAAGCAGATCGACAGCGCGAGGCCCGGTAATGCAATCCCCCTCGCGCAAATGAGGATTTTCGCGCAGGTTCACCGCATAATCTATCCGCCGCCGCCTTCGTTTTTCCTGTGCACGTCTGAGTCCGGCTATGCGCCGCGGGCGCAGCCGCTTCCCCGGCGTTTGTACCGACGCTCGTTCCGACGCCTGCTCCGATCCTCTCGCCGCCCTTCCTTCATCCGATGACCCACACTGCCACTCACCCGTTTATCGCCGTCGTGCCGGCCCGCCTCGCGTCGACGCGTCTGCCCAACAAGCCGCTCGCGGACATCGGCGGCAAGCCGATGGTGGTGCGGGTCGCGGAACGCGCGCGCGAATCGGGCGCGCAGCAGGTATTGATCGCATCGGACGAGCAGGCGGTGCTCGACGCGGCGCACGACCACGGCTTCGATGCCGTACTCACGCGCGCCGATCATCCGTCGGGCACCGACCGTCTCGCGGAAGTCGCGACGCGCTTCGGCTGGAGCGACGACACGATCGTCGTCAACGTGCAGGGCGACGAACCGCTGATCGATCCGGCGCTCGTGCGCGGCGTCGCCACGCATCTCGCGGCGGTGAGCGGTTGCGCGATCGCCACCGCCGCGCATCCGATCACCGATCCCGTCGAAATTTTCAGTCCGAACGTCGTCAAGGTCGTGCCCGATGCGCGCGGCGTCGCGCTGTATTTCTCGCGCGCGCCGATTCCGTGGGCGCGCGATGCGTGGCAACCGCACTGGCCCGATGTCGCGTCGATGCCCGCACCGCCCGCGCCCGCCATCGTGTACCGGCATATCGGCCTCTATGCGTATCGCGCGAAATTCCTGCGCACCTACCCGAGCCTCGCGATCTCGCCGATCGAGCAGGTCGAAGCGCTCGAACAGTTGCGTGCGATGTGGCATGGTGAACGCATCGCCGTACTCGTCACGCATGACGTGCCGCTGCCGGGCGTCGACACCCCCGCCGATCTCGCGCGTGTACGGGCTTTATTCGGGTCTTGAGCGCCGGAACCCATGGCATAATCGGACGCTTGTACGCGCCTCCCACATAATGCGCGGCATGCGGGGTCGTCCCGGTCGCGCCGTTGACGTTTTGCAGCGCCGTCGTATGTCGACGTGCAGCGCAAGACATGAAACGGTGGCTGATGAGGGCCCTTGGAGTGCCGTCGGAAGAATGGCCGCGTCAGCAAAGAATTCACATAGATCTGGAGATATGACATGCGTTTGATCCTGTTGGGTGCACCGGGCGCTGGCAAGGGCACTCAGGCAAACTTCATCAAGGAAAAGTTCGGCATTCCGCAAATTTCGACCGGCGACATGCTGCGCGCGGCCGTCAAGGCAGGCACGCCGCTCGGCCTCGAAGCGAAGCGTTTCATGGACGCGGGTGAGCTGGTCACCGACGAACTGATCATCAATCTCGTGAAGGAGCGCCTGCAGCAGCCGGACTGCGCGAACGGCTATCTGTTCGACGGCTTCCCGCGCACGATTCCGCAAGCCGAGGCGATGAAGCAGGCCGGCGTCGCGATCGACTACGTGCTCGAAATCGACGTGCCGTTCGACGAGATCATCATGCGTATGAGCGGCCGCCGCTCGCACCCGGCTTCGGGCCGCACGTATCACGTCAAGTTCAATCCGCCGAAGGTCGAAGGCGTCGACGACGTGACCGGCGAGCCGCTGATCCAGCGCGACGACGACAAGGAAGAAACGGTCAAGAAGCGCCTCGAAGTGTACGAGTCGCAAACCAAGCCGCTGATCGAGTACTACAACAACTGGGCAAGGAACGGCACTGCGTCGAGCACGCTGAAGGCGCCGCAATACCGCCGTATTTCGGGCCTTGGCAGCGTCGACGAAATCCGCGCCCGGGCGTTCGACGCGCTGAAGTAAGCGTCACCCGCTGTCGGCGTTCGACGAAAAACCCGCCCATGTCGGCGGGTTTTTTGTTGCCGCATGCTGATCGGGACTTATCGATTCCTCAGGTGAATTAGTTAGTCCTCCCTGTCTGCGCGCATTCCCCCCAAAACGCCGCCCCACGCGCTATCGCTGCCGTTCCTTTGCTTTCCGCATTGCAACATAGCCGCTACAATCGATCGTCGGAAAAATATTCGATCGAGACAGTACTGAACAACCGTAGCAAAGGAGAAGACATGGAGATTCGTGACAATGTGTTCCTGATCACCGGCGGTGCATCGGGCCTGGGCGCCGCCACCGCGCGCCTCATCGTCGAAAACGGCGGCAAGGTCGTGCTTGCCGACCTGAATCTGGACGCGGGCGAAGCGTTCGCGAAGGAACTCGGCGGCGTGTTCGTCAAATGCGATGTGAGCCGCGAAGACGATGCGCTCAAGGCCGTCGAGGCCGCGACGAAGCTCGGCACGCTGCGTGGCCTCGTCAATTGCGCGGGCGTCGCGCCGGCTTCGAAAACCGTCGGCAAGGACGGCCCGCATTCGCTGGATCTGTTCACGCGCACGATCTCGATCAACCTGATCGGCACGTTCAACATGATCCGGCTCGCCGCGGCGCAAATGTCGAAGAACGAACCGAACGCCTATGGCGAGCGCGGCGTGATCATCAACACGGCGTCGGTCGCCGCGTACGACGGCCAGATCGGCCAGGCGGCCTACTCCGCGTCGAAGGGCGGCGTGGTCGGCATGACGCTGCCGATCGCGCGCGACCTGTCGCGCAACGCGATACGCGTGATGACGATCGCCCCCGGCATCTTCGAAACGCCGATGCTGCTCGGCATGCCGCAGGAAGTGCAGGACGCGCTGGGCGCGATGGTGCCGTTCCCGCCACGTCTCGGCAAGCCGGCGGAATACGCGATGCTCGCCAAGCAGATTTTCGACAATCCGATGCTCAACGGCGAAGTGATCCGTCTGGACGGCGCGATCCGCATGCAGCCGAAGTAAGGCACAGCATTCCGACGGGCCGCCCCGCACGGCCTGACGCAAAAAAACGCCTACACATGCGCTACTCATGTGCAGGCGTTGCTGTTTGGTACAGGTGAACAGTGCGTGCGTGGCGCTATGCGCCGCCGTCATGCCGCGTGCGCTGCCGCAGCTCGTGCAGTTGCGACTCGACCACCGTCGCATCCTCGGCATCGGGGCGGTCACCGAGATAGTTTTCGAGGTCTTCGAGCGCCGGACGCAGATAATCGAGCCGCGCGTACGCGAAGCCGCGATCACGCACTTCCTCGATATTCTCCGGCAGCAGAATCACGAGACGTTGCTGTACCGCGAGCAGGCGCTGCCAGCGTTCGGTCTGCAGATAGACCGCTTTCAGATTGCGCAGCATCCGCGCGACGATTTCACGACGCGTGGCCGGCTGCAGCAGCATGCGCAGCGCGCGGCCGATCGAGTCGCCGGCCGACGCCACGTACGGTTCCAGCATTTCGACCATCTGCGCCTCGGACAGCGAATGGCCGGTGGTCGGATCGAGCATCACGTCGCCGTCGGGTGTCGTGACGCGCAGCAGGAAGTGGCCCGGAAACGACACGCCGCGCACCGGAATGCCGATTTGCTCGGCCATCTCCAGATACAGCACCGCGAGTGAAATCGGAATGCCGCGGCGACGCTTCAGCACGACGTTCAGATGACTGTTGTCGGGGTCGTAGTAATCGTTCAGATTGCTTGCGAAACCAAGCTCGCGAAAGAAGAAGCGGTTCAGGATGCCGACTTTCTGGCGGATGTCGGCGTCGTCGGGCAGGCGGCGGCGCAGACGCAGCACGAGTTCATCGATCTCAGCCAGCGCGCCTTGCAGATCGAGATCGGGATAGGCGTCCTGCGCGAGCGACAGCGCCGCCTCCGTCAACGGCAGACTTTCGTCGTCGGCGACGAGCGTGCTGAAATAGTCGAGAACCCGCGTCGTTGTGATCACTTCACCCGCCTTTTGAAATACGCGTATTTGAAGCCCATCAGCCAGAGCATACCGAAATATAGCGCCGCGAACAGCACGAGGCACGCACCGAGTAACGCAATGCGGTTGACCGGCTGACTATGCATGCCGATCCAGTCGAAGCTGATGGCAAGCCAACGCATCGCCCCGGCAAGCACGAGGCAGGCGCCGAGCAGTTGCACGAAGAATTTGAGCCAGCCGCGCGACGGCATATAGATGCCGCGCTTGCGCAGACCGATGAACAGCAGCAACGCATTCACGCAAGCGCCGAGCCCGACGCTCAGTGTCAGACCCGCGTGCGCGAATACCGGCACGAACACATAGTTGCTCAACTGCGTGACGATCAGCACGCCGATGCCGATCTTCACCGGCGTCTTGATGTCCTGCTTCGCGTAGAAGCCGGGCGCGAGAATCTTGATCAGGATCAGGCCGATCAGGCCGACACCGTAGGCGGCAAGCGCACGGCTCACCATCACGACCGAGTTGCCGTCGAACTTGCCGTAGTTGAACAGCACGGCCGTCAGCGGCTGCGCGAAAAAGAACAGCGCGACCGCGCTCGGCGCCGCGAGCAGGAAGGTGACGCGCAGGCCCCAGTCGAGCAGTGACGAATACTCGTGCGGATCAGCATCGACGTGAGCTTTCGACAGGCTCGGCAGCAGGATCGTGCCGAGCGCGACGCCGAGCAGCGCGGTCGGGAATTCCATCAGCCGGTCGGCGTAGTTGATCCACGACACCGCGCCGGGCCCGATACGCGACGCGATGTTCGTGTTGATGATGAGGCTGATCTGCGCGACCGAGACCGCGAACATCGCCGGCACCATCTTCGACAGCACCCGCTTCACGCCGCGATGCGCGAGCGCGCGCAGCGGATTCAGGCCGATGCGCGGCACCATGTCGATCTTCTTCAGACCGGGCAACTGCACGATGAATTGCAGCACGCCGCCCACGATCACCGCCCATGCGAGCGCGTAGACCGGCGTTTGCAGGTGCGGCGCGACAAACACCGCCGCGACGATGAACACGACGTTCAACAGCACCGGCGCGAACGCCGGCAACGAGAAGTTCTTGTACGTATTCAGCACGCCGGACGCGAGCGACGTCAGCGAGATGAAAATGATGTACGGGAACATGATGCGCGTCATCGCGACCGCGAGCTGATACGCGTGGCCCTCGTGCGCGAGGCCCGACGCGACGACGAACACGACGCCCGATGCGCCGACCACGCCGAGCAGCGACAGCACGGCGAGCGCCCACGCGAGCACGGTCGAGGTCGCGTCGACGAGCGCCTTGGTGGCGTCATGACCTTGCTGGTTCTTGAACTCCGCGAGGATCGGCACGAAGGCCTGCGAGAACGCGCCTTCGGCGGAAATGCGGCGCAGCAGGTTCGGAATGCGGAAGGCGACGTAAAAAGCGTCGGTGTATTGACTGGCGCCGAACGCACGGGCGATCAACGTTTCACGGGCCAGTCCGGTCACGCGCGACAGCAGCGTGAAGCCGCTGACCGTCAGCAGGGCTCGGAATAGATTCATGGGGCGCTTATTATACGGGTCCCGCCAATGCGGGCGACGAGCCGGAGAGCGAATCGGACCGATTTGCCGCGCGGACGTTCGCTCCGATCGGCGGCCAGGTGCGATTTTTGTGTTTTTTCCGTCGTTTTTGAGTGACGACGGCTGGTGGTTTGCAGCGGGATCTGGTGGACGGGTTTGGCGCTCGCGTCTGCGGTGTGCGGCGCGCCGCTTGCCCGTTGACGGCGTCGCGGGGCACGAAACAGAAACACGGGCGCCACGGCGTCGCGCGGGCGGCCGTGGCGCCACCACAGCTTTGTCGTTGCCACGTGTCTGATTTTGTTGCTATAATCGCCCGTTTCGAAGCTCGCTCAGTTTTCAACCGGTTGTCGGCAGGATTCTCAGGTAAGGCCCAAGGCCGCCTGGCAATGCACTCGAATAATCGGGAACACGGGCCCGCCTTCGCGTAGTTCGATCGATTTTTTCGACACTTTTGCGCTTCTGGGCAATCGCTTCCAGAAGTTCGGATCGAGAAGCAGCGCCTCGCCCTCCCGAAATCATTTCGAAGGCCGGGTACTGGAAACAGGAACAGGATAAGGAACCGTCATGGCTAACTCCGCACAAGCACGCAAGCGCGCCCGCCAGGCCGCCAAGGCAAACTCGCACAATTCGGCACTGCGCTCGAAGTTCCGCACGGCTATCAAGGCTGTCCGCAAGGCAATCGACGCAGGCGACCAGGCTAAGGCCGCTGAAATCTTCAAGGCATCGTCGAAGACCATCGACATCATCGCCGACAAGAACATCATCCACAAGAACAAGGCCGCTCGTCACAAGAGCCGCCTCGCTGCAGCCATCAAGGGTCTGCAAGCGCCCGCAGCGCAGTAATTCCGGTCGGCCCGCTTCGGCGGGCTACCTCCTGTTTCCGCTGCACGAGAAGCCCGCTTTGGCGGGCTTTTTTGTTTTGCGCTCGAGCGCAGATCGCAGCGGGACCCCAGCCACAAAAAAACCCGCTGCTCGCGCGCGGGTTTCTGTTTTTGACGATCGATCGGGCTGGCTTGCGTTAGATTACGTGTCTTTTGGCTTGCGGCTCAGGCGCGTGCTCGAGCTCCAACTCGCACGCCTCGGTCACGACGAGATCGTTGTCTTTCGCGAAATTGAGCACGAAATCGAAAGCCATCGGCTCGATGTCACGCAGACGCGAATCGAGAATCACGCATTTGAGATCGCCGATCATGGTCGGCCGGACATACAGCGAGTACTGCATATAGGCGTTCGGCCCCTTCCTCACACCCGGCCCAAAGGACGACATCACACCCGCGAGCCGCTCCGACCAGTCGCTCGGTCGAAATTTTTTTCCGGTCGACGTGATGCCCTGAATGAAATATTCGATTGGAGCTGCTTCGGCCATGTAGGAATACCTGTGTGACTGCCCGGCGGAATGACGGCAAACCGGCAACGCACCGGCCAGGCGCCAGGACTCGCGCAGAGGGCATGGGCAAACGCTTGCGACCGCCGGCAACCGGTAAGGCTGACGCTGACGCAACAATGACGAACCACACCACGAGAACTGCTGCGGGAAACCGGCTGAACCGTCTTGCACCTGCCATGACGGCCACGCCGTGGCAGGCTTTCCGCGCCGCGCGAGCCGCGTTTTCGTATGCGAAACGCCGGCCTGCCGGGCTTTGGAATAACCCGCAGATTATAGCGCAGCGGTCCTTTTTCCGCAGCGCACACAAGCGCTTTCCGACACCCCGCAACGCTTTCAGACAGCTTTCCCCGCCTTTTCACCGACTCGTCAAACAGGGCGAAATCCTTTATGCTGGGTTGAGTTACCACACACGACGGCGGCGCCGTCCGGCAATCCTGCCGGGTGAGACCGCCGTATTTGTTTCATGACCGCCAAGAAAATTCGCCACTACCTGCAGTTCAAGGATTTCTCGCTGGAAGACTACGAGTACGTGCTCGAACGCGCGCGCATCCTGAAACGCAAATTCAAGAATTACGAGACCTATCACCCGCTGCACGATCGCACGCTGGCGATGATCTTCGAAAAGAATTCGACGCGCACGCGTCTGTCGTTCGAAGCCGGCATCTTCCAGCTGGGCGGCCATGCCGTCTTCATGAGTACGCGCGACACGCAGCTCGGCCGCGGCGAGCCGATCGAAGACGCCGCGCAGGTGATCTCGCGCATGGTCGACATCATCATGATCCGCACGTTCGGCCAGGACATCATCCAGCGCTTCGCCGAGAATTCGCGCGTGCCGGTGATCAACGGGCTCACCAACGAATATCACCCGTGCCAGGTGCTCGCGGACATCTTCACGTACTTCGAGCATCGCGGCCCGATCCGCGACAAGACGGTCGCGTGGGTCGGCGACGCGAACAACATGCTGTACACGTGGATCGAAGCCGCGCAAATCCTCGGCTTCAGGCTGCGGCTGTCCACGCCGCCCGGCTACAAGCTCGACCGCGCGCTCGTCGCGGCGGAAAGCGCGCCGTTCTACGAGGAATTCGACGACCCGAACGAAGCCTGCGCGGGCGCCGATCTCGTCACCACCGACGTATGGACCAGCATGGGCTTCGAGGCCGAGAACGAAGCGCGCAAAAAGGCGTTCGCGGACTGGTGCGTCGATGCCGAGATGATGGCGCGCGCGAATCCGGACGCACTCTTCATGCACTGCCTGCCAGCCCATCGTGGCGAGGAAGTCAGCGCGGAAGTGATCGACGGGCCGCAAAGCGTCGTGTGGGACGAAGCGGAAAACCGCCTGCACGTGCAGAAGGCACTGATGGAATACCTGCTGCTCGGCAAGCTGAATCACTGAGCGGACCATCGGTAAATAGCGCGGCAACATCTGCGTGAAGGGCAACGGGGCCTTGACGACTACGAGGCAAACCGGCACCGGAACAAAAAAAGGCGCTGGGAGGAAACTCCCAGCGCCTTTTTCCATTCCTCGGCGCAGAAAACCGGCGCCCCCTACAGGCAAACCGGCTCCGTCTCCAGCTCCACACCAAATCTTTCAAGCACGTCGCGCTGAATGGCCTTCGCGAGCGCCAGCACTTCCGCGCCGCTCGCGCCGCCACGATTCACGAGCACCAGCGCCTGCCGGTCATGCACGGCCGCCGCGCCCATCGCGCGGCCTTTCCAGCCGCATCGGTCGATCAGCCAGCCCGCGGCCAGCTTCACGCAGCCGTCCGGCTGCGGATAGGACACGATGTCCGGCTCGCGGTGCTTCAGCGTATCGAACCGCGCGGCGTCGATCACCGGATTCTTGAAGAAGCTCCCCGCGTTGCCGAGCTCCAGCGGATCGGGCAGCTTCGCGCGCCGTACCGCCACCACGGCCTCGAAAATCGCCTGCGCGGTCGGCTGCTTCGCCGTGCCATCCACGCCGTCAGCGCCATCGACTTGCCCCGCGCTCGCCGCATAGCCGCGCGCCGCCAGCTCACGCGCGAGATCCGCATACCCGGCGCGCGGCTGCCACGCCTTCGGCAGACGGAACGTCACCGACGTGATCACGAAACGCTCGCGCCCTTCCCGCTTGAAAAAGCTGTCGCGGTAGCCGAACCGGCACGCCTGCGCGTCCAGCTCGACTGCCTCGCCGGTCGCCAGCTCGATCGCCCGCAACGACGCGAAGCGCTCGGACATCTCGAGCCCGTACGCGCCGATGTTCTGGATCGGCGCCGCACCGACCGTACCCGGAATCAGCGCGAGATTTTCGAGACCGGGCAGCCCTTGCGCCAACGTCCACGCGACGAAGTCGTGCCACGCTTCGCCGCCGGCCACCTCGACGTACCACGCATCCCGGTCCTCGCGCACGACGCGGCGGCCCCTCAGCGCCACCAGTAGCACGAGCCCGGCGAAATCGCCGCTCAACACGACGTTGCTGCCGCCGCCGAGCACGAGGCGCGGCAGGCCAGCGACGCGCGGATCGCGCACCGCGGCCAGCAACTGGTCTTCACGCTCGATCAGGCACGCAAACTGCGCGCGCACGTCGAAGCCGAACGTGTTGCGCGCCTTCAACGGATAACCGGCAACGAGGGAAAGCGCGGGGGAAGAAGCGCAGTGATCGGAACCGGCGGCGGAATCGGATTGGGACATCGCGGACTGGGACATCGGAACGGGAACAGGAAAACAACGCATGGCGACGAATGACGGCAACGCAGTGCCGCCCGGCGCCGGACCGTCCGCCTTCGCGATACTGCGCGGCGGCCTTGGGCAAAAGGGAGTGGCGTCGGTAAAATGACGTCCGGTCCGTGATTATAGCGAGTGCCCCGCGGGCAGCCGACCGGCCGCGCCGCGCATCGCCGCACTATTGGGAGAATGCAATGCCATCGTTTGACGTCGTCTGCGAAGCAAACATGATCGAAGTGAAGAACGCGATCGAGCAGTCCAACAAGGAAATTTCCACGCGCTTCGACTTCAAGGGGTCCGACGCGCGCGTCGAACAAAAGGAAAACGAACTCACCGCCTATGCCGACGACGACTTCAAGCTCGGCCAGGTCAAGGACGTGCTGCTGTCGAAAATGGCCAGGCGCAATGTCGACGTGCGCTTCCTCGACCATGGCAAGATCGAGAAGATCGGCGGCGACAAGGTCAAGCAGGTCATCAAGATCAAGAAGGGCGTGTCCGGCGATCTCTCGAAGAAAATCGTGCGCATCGTGAAGGACAGCAAGATCAAGGTTCAGGCGAGCATCCAGGGCGACGCGGTGCGCATCACCGGCGCCAAGCGGGACGATCTGCAAAGCGTGATCGCGCTGCTGCGCAAGGACGTGACGGACACGCCGCTCGATTTCAATAATTTCCGCGACTAAGCCGTCGTGCCGCGCGCGGGGCTGTCGACGCAGCCTCGCGCGAAACCCTTCCCCTCAAAGATCGTTGCCGGCCGCCGGACTCGCGACCTTCTTCTTGTCGCCGATATGGCTCTCCTGCCCGCGCATCAGCTTCGTAATATTGCCGCGATGCCGCCACACGAGCAGCAGGCTCATCACGAGAATCGCCAGCGCGACGATGCGCGGCCCGAACAGGAACACGTAAAAGAGCGGTGCGAACAGCGCGGAACACAGTGCCGCGAGCGACGAATAACGCGTGAAGAACGCAACGATCAACCAGGTCAGCAACGTGGCGACACCCAGCGTCGGGTTGATCGCGAGCAGCACGCCCGCGGCGGTCGCGACGCCCTTGCCGCCCTTGAAGCGGAAGAACACCGGATACAGGTGGCCGAGAAACACGGCAATCGACGCGATCGCGATCGACCGGTCGTCGAGCCCGTAGCGCGCGCCGAAATGCGCGACCAGCCACACCGGCAGCCAGCCCTTGAAGGCATCGCCGATCAGCGTGAGAATCGCCGCCTTCTTGCTGCCGCTGCGCAGCACGTTGGTGGCACCCGGGTTGCCCGAGCCATACGAGCGAGGGTCGTCGAGACCCATCAGCGCGCTCACGATCACGGCAAACGACAACGAACCGATCAGATAGGCAACGACGGCGACGATCAGGTTTTGCATCGGGGACTCTTATAAGAATCGCGGTCTGACACTCGACACCCCAACCGCATCAGGGCATGCCACTCGAAACAGGGCGGCGCATATTCTACCGAACGCATGCGCGCGAAAAACATTGAGGCAAACGTCTACACACGCTCAACGCACCCCGTGCCAACCCCGACGCGCGCATCGAAGCGAAGGTCAATCGACGCTCGCGCATTGCACCGGCTTCGCCGCAAGCAGTTCGGTCAGCACCTTCGGCTCGATGCTGACGAGAAAGCCGCGCCGGCCGCCGTTCAGCCAGATCCGCTCCATCTCGAGAATGCTCGACTCGACGTACACCGGCATCTGCCTGCGCGTGCCGAATGGCGACGTGCCGCCGATCAGATAACCCGAATGCCGGTTCGCGACCTCGGGCTTGCACGGCTCGACGCGCTTCGCGCCGATCTGCCGCGCGAGGTTCTTCGTGCTGACGGTGCGGTCGCCGTGCATCAGCACGATCAGCGGCTTCGCGTGCTCGTCTTCCATCACGAGCGTCTTTACGACATGATGCTCGTCCACGCCGAGCTGGCGCGATGATTCCGCGGTGCCGCCGTGCTCGACGTAGTCGTAAGGATGCTCGCCGAACGCGACGCCATGGCGGCGCAGCAACTGCGTGGCGGGCGTTTCGGAGACGTGTCTGGATTTGCTCATCGGCGCATTGTAATGGCGAGTTCGCGCAACGGCTATTTGCCGAACGGCCAATTGTGCGGGTCTGGGGGTTGTGGCACGATCGTTCGGAAATGCGCTGGCATGCCATGCGCCGGTGGCGAATCGTTTCAGGAGACAGCGTTGAATTCAGCCTCACCCGTCCGTTCCACGATTGACATCCCCGCGCTGCTGGCCGCCCTGCCCGCGCGCATCAGCGAAATTCCGGCGCTCGCCGCCGCGCGCGATCCAGAGCACGTCGCGCTGATCGAAGACGCGCGCCGCCTCACCAACGCGCAACTGCCGCAGGCCGTCGATACCGCCGCCGCGCTGCTGCGCGAATGGGGCGTGCGCGGCGGCGATCGCGTGATGATCGTCGCGGAGAACAGCATCGCGCAGATCGTGCTGCTGTTCGCAACCGCGAAGCTCGATGCGTGGGCGGTGGTATCGAACGCGCGCCTGTCCGCGGCCGAACTCGATTCGATCCGCGCGCATGCGCAGCCGCGCGTCGTCGCGTACGCGGTGGAAAGTTCGTCCGACGCGCGCCAGCATGCGCAGCGGCATCAGGCGTCGAGCGCGCCGACGCTCACGCCGGATATCGGCGCGTGGTCGTACGCGCTAGACGATGCGGTCCAGGCCAAGCCGGTCGAAGCCGCGAACGACCGTCAATGCGCGGCGCTGATCTATACGACGGGCACGACCGGCGCGCCGAAGGGCGTAATGCTGTCGCATCGCAACCTGCTCTACATCGCGGCGGTGTCGAGCAGTCTGCGCAAGGTCGGGCCCGACGACGTCGTGTATGCGGTGCTGCCGATCTCGCACGTGTACGGCTTCGCGTCGGTGTGCCTCGGCAGTCTGCACGCGGGCGCGACGCTGCGGCTCGCGCCGCGCTTCGTGCCGGAGGCGGTGCGGCGCGCGCTCGCCGACGAGCGCGTGTCGATCTTTCAGGGCGTGCCGGCAATGCACGCGAAGCTGCTCGAACATCTGCGCACGCACGGCCATCCATGGTCCGCGCCGCGACTGCGCTTCGCCTACTCGGGCGGCTCGCCGCTCGACGCCGCGCTGAAGGCCCAAGCCGAAGCGGTCTATGGTCTGCCGCTGCATAACGGTTACGGGATGACCGAAAGCAGCCCGACCGTGGCGCACACGATGCTCGACGCGCCGCGCGCCGATTGTTCGGTCGGCGAGATCATTCCGGGTGTCGAGGTGAAATTCGTCGGGCTCGACGGCGTCGAAGCGGCGCCTGGCGAGATCGGTGAGCTGTGGGTGCGCGGGCCGAACGTGATGCTCGGCTACTACCGCAGTCCCGGGCAGACACGCGCGGCCGTGACCGAGGACGGCTGGCTCAAGACCGGCGACCTCGCGCGACAGGACCCGGACGGCGCGCTGCATATCGTCGGGCGCAGCAAGGAGCTGATCATCCGCTCGGGCTTCAACGTGTACCCGGCCGAGGTCGAGCATGTGCTGAACGCGCATCCGCAGGTCGTGCAGTCGGCGGTGATCGGGCGCGCGGTCGAGGGTAACGAGGAAGTGGTCGCGTTCGTCGAGCTGATCTCGGGCGCGACGGTGACGGCCGCCGAGTTGATCGCGTGGTGCGGCGAACGGCTCGCGCCGTACAAGCGGCCGGCCGAATTGAAGGTGCTCGAAGCGCTGCCGGCTGCGTCGACCGGGAAGATTCTCAAGCACCGGTTGCGCGAACTGGTCTGAGCCGCGGCGAGCGCGTCACGCCTGCGTCCCCCCTCATCCGCGCGGATGATGCTGCGCGTGCAGCGACTTCAACCGCTCGCGCGCGACGTGCGTATAAATCTGCGTGGTCGAAATATCGGTATGGCCGAGCAGCAGTTGCACGACGCGCAGGTCCGCGCCGTGATTGAGCAGATGCGTCGCGAACGCGTGCCGCAGCGTATGCGGCGACAACGGCGCGTGCACGCCGGCCGCCGCCGCGTGCCGCTTGATGATGTTCCAGAACTGCTGGCGCGTCATGCCTTCCGCGCGCGCCGTCACGAACAGCGCGTCGGCCCCGCGCGCGCCGAGCAGCGCCGGGCGCGCGTCGCGCAGATAGCGCCCGATCCACGCGTGCGCCTCTTCGCCGAACGGAATCAGCCGCTCCTTCGAGCCCTTGCCGGTGACGCGCACCACGCCCTCGTTGAGCCCGACCTCGACGGTCTTCAGCGTGACCAGTTCAGTGACGCGCAGACCGCTCGCATACATCAGCTCGAGCATCGTGCGATCGCGCAGGCCCAGCGGCGTGTCGATGTCGGGCGCGCCGAGCAGCGCTTCGACCTGCGCCTCGCTGAGTGTCGACGGAAACCGCGGCGCCTGCTTCGCCGAGCGGATGCGCAGCGTCGGATCGGCTGCCGCGCGATGCTCGCGCACCGCCCACGCGTAGTAGCGGCGAAACACCGACAGCCGCCGGTTCGCCGAGGTCGCCTTGTCCTTTTGCCGCGCCGCGCTGTAGGCAGTGAGATCCGCCTCGCTCGCGGTATCGAGTGACGCGTTGCGCGTGTGCGCGAGCCATTCGCAGAAGAGCCGCAGGTCGCGGCGATACGCGTCGAGCGTGTTGCGCGACAGGCCGTGTTCGAGCCATAGCGCGTCGCAGAATGCGTCGATCGACGCCGAGCTGGTCAACAGCAGCGGCGATGCAGCGGCTGCAATGGCTGCGTCATCGGCCCGATCAGAGTTATCGGTGATAGCGGTCATGCTCATGCGTACGGCACACCCTCATGCGCGAGCAGCCAGCGCTTCACGTTGCGAAAGAAGCCCTCGCCGCCATGATGCGCGAAGCCGCCGATGCCGCTCGAACTCACCACGCGATGGCACGGAATCACGATCGGAAAGAAGTTCGAACCGCACGCCTGTCCGACCGCGCGCGGCACGCTACCCAGTTGCTTCGCGATCTGCCCGTAAGTGAGCACGACACCCGGCGGAATGTCGCTGATCGCCTGCCACACGCGCCGCTGAAAAGGGGTGCCGACGTCGGCGAGCGGCAGTTCGAACTTCGTCGACGCGCGCTCGAAATAACGCTCGATCTGCTCGGCCGCCTGCCGCGCGAGCGGCGTATCGGGCTCGACGTTGCGCGTCGACTCGGGCAGATAAACGATCTCGCGCACGGCCTCGCCTTCGAGACGAATGCCGACCTTGCCGAACGGCGCATCGATCACTGCGTTGAACATGATTGCCTGCTCCTCGGTCACGCGGCTCGAAAACGCCGCGGATTTGCCTTGCACGTTCGCCGGGTAGCGTCCCTGCACGGCGGTGCGGGCACGCCACGACGGCAACCCCGGCCGCCGCGAATTGCCGCTACTTTACGCCGCTTCCAGCGCCCACTCCACATGCTCGCGCACGACGGCCGACGGGTCGCCGGCGCGCTGCCTCAACGCCTGCACGATCGCCGCGCGCGCGTCGACCGCGAGACTCGCGGGCGCGGCGCGCAGCGCGTTACCCATGCCGACCGCGAGATTGCGCAGCCAGCTCTCGTAACCGATGCGGCGAATCGCGCTGCCCTGCATGCGCGTGTCGAACTCGTCCGCGCTCCACGCGAACAGCTCGACGAGCGACGCGCGATCGAGCCCGTGCCGCACGTCGAAATCGTCGACCGGCGCGGCCTGCGCGAACTTGTTCCACGGGCATACGAGTTGACAATCGTCGCAGCCGTAAACACGATTGCCGATCAGCGGACGCATGTCCAGGGGAATACTGCCCTTCAATTCGATCGTCAGATACGAGATGCAGCGGCGCGCATCGACCTTGTAAGGCGCGACGATCGCGCCGGTCGGACAGGCGCCCAGACAGCGCGCGCAACTGCCGCAATGCGAGCCCGGCGTTTCGGGCGCGGCCTCGGGCGAGGTTTCGGCGTCGGTCGGCAGCGCAATGTCGACATAGATTTCGCCGAGGAAAAACAGCGAGCCGGCATCGCGCTGCAACAGCAGCGTGTGCTTGCCGCGCCAGCCGATGCCCGCCTTCTGCGCGAGCTCGACTTCGAGCACGGGCGCCGAATCGGTAAACACGCGATAGCCGAACGGCCCGATCGCCGCTTCGATTCTGTCAGCCAGATGTTGCAGCCGATTACGCATCACCTTGTGATAGTCGCGGCCGCGCGCATAGATCGACACCACCGCCGTTGCCGGGTCGGCAAGCCGCGCATGCTCGGCCGCGCGCCAGTCGCGTGTGTGCGGTATGTCTTGCCGCGTGTCTTGCGGCGCGCTTTCAGGCGCGCTTTCCGGCGTACGCTCAGACACGTGGCCAGCCAGCGTCCGCGCGGGCAAATAGGCGATGCGCGCGGTGATCACGCGTCGCGTGCCGGCCACAAGCTCGGCCGGCCGCGCGCGTTTCATCCCGTGTTTGGCCATATAATCCATCTCGCCGTGGCAACCCGCTTCGAGCCATGCTGCGAGCGGCGCTTCAGCGGCACGGAGATCGGTATCGCTGATGCCGATCGCCCCGAAACCGAGTTCGCGGCCCCACGTCTTGATGTCGAGCGCGAGCGCATGCAACGCCGCTTCGTCGAAACGAGGCGCGGCATCAGTCGATGCTGGCGTGCAGGAAACAGGGGACGTCGGACTTCGGTTCATCACGCCATTTTACGAGAATGCCTGTCGATCACGCGCACCTGCCCTCCGCTCCCGTCCTGCTCGAACGCACCTTCGCGCTCGCGGACGAAGCCGCCACGCATGCGTTCGGCGAGCGCTTCGCGCGGGCGATCGAAGGCGTGCGCGCAATGTCGGAACAGGCGCAGACGCAGGCAGCAGCAGCCGGCCCGGCAAGCGGGGACGCATTTCACGGCCTGCAGGTGCAACTCATCGGCGACCTCGGGGCCGGCAAAACCACGCTCGTGCGCGCGACCTTGCGCGGCCTCGGCCACACCGGCCGCGTGCGCAGTCCCACCTACACGCTCGTCGAACCTTATGTGCTTGAGCGGCCCGCTGGGGAACTCGCGCTCTATCACTTCGATCTGTACAGATTCACCGATCCGGCCGAATGGGCCGACGCGGGCTTTCGCGAATATTTCGACAGCGGCGCGGTCTGCCTCGTCGAATGGCCGCAACGCGCGGGCACGCTGCTCGGCGTGCCGGATCTCGTTTTCTCGCTCGGGCTCGACGGCGACGCGGACGCACGCAGACTCGTCGCACGGGCTTATAGCGAATCAGGAAAGGCATGCCTCGAAAGATGTTGATCAAACCGTTCCACTCGATCGAATCGGCGGCGGGCGCCACGCATAACTGGCGGCGCCGACAGATTCTCCGCGCGGGCGCGTCGACGCTCGTGCTCGGCCTCGTCGCGCCGCGGCTCGCGTTGGCAAGCTCGGTGCTCGGCGTGCGCGTGTGGCCCGCGCGCGACTACACGCGCGTGACGATCGAGTCCGACCAGCCGCTGCAGAACACGCAGCAGTTGCTGCAGGGACCGGACCGGCTCGTCGTCGATCTGAACGGCCTCGATCTCGACCAGGCGCTCAAGGATCTCGTCTCGAAAATCACGCCGAACGATCCGCAGATCTCGTCGGTGCGGGTCGGGCAATATCAGCCGCACGTGGTGCGCATGGTGTTCGACCTGAAAGGATCGGTGAAGCCGCAGGTGTTTGCGCTGTCGCCGGTCGGCACGTACAGGTACCGGCTCGTGTTCGACCTGTACCCGGCCGTCGCGCCCGATCCGCTGATGGAGCTGCTCGCGCAGAGCGAGCGCAAGCAGGAGGCGCTGAACGAGGAAAACAGCGCGCCGCCGGCGACGCTCGCCGGCCCCGGCACGACGCCGCCCGCCGACAACAGCGACGCGTTCTTCGAGCGTTATGCGCAAAACGGCGGCGACAACGCCGGCAGCGGCGCGGCGCCCGGCGTGCCGCATCCGCCCGCGCATGGCGCGCCGCCGGGTGTACCGCCGCTCATCGCGGGCAAGCAGGCGACTCCCGCGGCGCCGTCCGCGCCGCCCACCGCAATCGCTCGCAATAAAGGCAACACCACGCGCAGCCCGGGCGGCGACGACCTCGGCGGCAACGACGACACCTACGCGTTCAGCACGCCGAAGTCGAGCCGCAGCAATACCGTGCGCCTGCTGACCGTCGCGATCGATCCGGGTCACGGCGGCGAGGACCCCGGCGCCATCGGTGGCGCGGGCACGTACGAGAAGCACATCGCGCTCGACATCGCGAAGAAGCTGCGCGCGAAGATCGACGCGCAGCCGAACATGCGCGCGATGATGACGCGCGACGCCGACTTCTTCGTGCCGCTAAACGTGCGCGTGCAGAAGGCCCGCCGCGTCGGCGCGGACCTGTTCGTGTCGATCCACGCGGACGCGTTCACGACGCCCGAGGCGAAGGGCTCGTCGGTGTTCGCGCTATCCGAGCACGGCGCGTCGAGCGCGGCCGCGCGCTGGATGGCGAACAAGGAAAACTCGTCGGACCAGATCGGCGGCATCAACATCAAGTCCGCCGACGCGGCCGTCAACCGCGCGCTGTTCGATATGTCGACCACCGCGCAGATTCGCGACTCGATGCGCTACGGCAACTTCGTGCTGAAGGAAATCGGCGACATCAACAAGCTGCACAAGGGCTCGGTCGAGCAGGCCGGCTTCGCGGTGCTGAAGGCGCCCGACATTCCGTCGATCCTCGTCGAGACCGCGTTCATCAGCAACCCGGACGAGGAGCGGCGCCTGAACGACGACGCGTATCGCGACAGGATGGCCGGCGCGATCATGACCGGCATCAAGCGTTATTTCGCGGCAAACCCGCCGCTCGCGAAGAATCGCATGACGTGATGCGAACGTGATGCGACTCACGGTGCAATAAAAAAACGGCCTCGCGGCCGTTTTTTTATTCATGCTCGAAATACGTCGTCGCGCGGCCGGCATTCACCGCGCCAGCATCAGGCGCTGCGCGACCCAGCCGCCGAACACGTTCACCGCGAGCCCCGCCATCACGAGCAGCGCGCCGGCAACCTGGATCGCCGACAGTTGTTCGTCGAGCAGCAGCGACGCCGACGCGAGCCCGACGATCGGCACCAGCAGCGAAAACGGCGCGACCTGGCTCGCCGGGTAGCGCGACAGCAACCGGCTCCACAAGCCATAGCCGACCAGCGTCGCGATAAAGGCGAGATAGACGATCGCGAAAATCGACAGCGCGCTGATGCCGGTCAGCGCGGCGGCGATCTCGCGCGGCCCCTCGAACACGAACGACGCGGCGAAAAACGGCAGCGGCGGAATCAGGCTGCCCCACACGACGAGCCCGACCAGATCGACCTTGCCGACCTTCTTCGTGACGATATTGCCGAGCGCCCACATGCACGCCGCGCACAGCGTGAGCACGAAGCCGGCGAGCGACATCGTGTGACCGCCTTGCAGTCCGATTACGGCGAGCCCGGTCGCCGCGATCAGCAGACCCGCGACGTTCGGCAAACGGAAGCGCTCATGCAGGAACAGCGCCGCGAAGATCAGCGTGAAAAACGCCTGCGCCTGCAGGACCAGCGATGCGAGCCCCGCCGGCATGCCGACGTACATCGCCGAGAACAGGAACGCGAACTGCCCGAACGAGATCGTCGCGCCGTACGCGAACAGCCACCGCCACGGCATCTGTGGCCGCTTGACGAAAAACACCGCCGGCACCGCGGCGAGCGTGAAGCGCAGCGCGCCGAGCAGCATCGGCGGCACGCCATGCAGGCCCACCTTGATCACGACGAAATTGACACCCCACGCGATCACCACAACCAGCGCGAGCAGCAGATCCCTGGGCGACATCCCGGTCACTCCAATGTGATGTTTAATCCGGCAGTGTAGCGGAGCCCGCGGCGCGGCGTGGTCGGTCGCAAGCGCGGGCAGGTCGGATGCGGGCCGGCCGCGGGTTCCGCTGGCTGCGCGCGCTCGTCGAACCCGCCCTTACGTGTGCTCGCCGCGCCCTCGCCCCCATCCCGTCGGCCGCGCGCGACGCGCAGTAGAATCGTCCATTGAACATCCTCTCCTTCCACTTTTCCGTCGAGCCCGCCCATGACTTCCTCGATCAAAGCCGTCCTCAAACCGCATTTACGCGACATCGGCAATCTGACCGTGCGGCGTGTGCTGCCGGCGCTGGCGGCGCGCCTGATCGGCCCGTTCATCTTCTTCGACCACATGGGTCCCGCGACCCTCGCACCCGGCAGCGGCCTCGACGTGCGCCCGCATCCGCACATCGGCCTCGCGACCGTCACCTATCTGTTCGACGGCGCGATCATGCATCGCGACAGCCTCGGCTCCGAGCAGAAGATCGTCCCCGGCGACGTCAACTGGATGACGGCCGGGCGCGGCATCGTCCACTCGGAGCGCACGCCGGCCGAGGATCGCGCGCGCGGCCAGACGATTCACGGCATCCAGACCTGGGTCGCGCTGCCGCTCGACGATGAAGACGCCGAGCCGTCGTTCGCGCATCACGCGGCCGCGACGCTGCCCGTCGTCGAGCGCAACGGCGTGGCGCTGCGCGTGATCGCGGGCACGGCATTCGGCGCGGCCTCGCCGGTCAGCACCTTCTCCGGCACGCTGTACGTGGCCGCCGATTTCACGCCGGGCAGCGCATTCGCGCTCGAACCGGAACACGAGGAACGCGGCGTGTATCTGGTGGAAGGCGATCTCGAGATCGACGGCGTGCCGCTCGAAACCGGCCAGATGGCGGTGCTCGCGCTCGACGAGACGGTCACGCTCGCGAGCACGCACGGGGCACGCGCGATGCTGCTCGGTGGCGAGAAGCTCGACGGCGAGCGCTTTATCGAATGGAATTTCGTCGCCAGCTCGCGCGAGAAGATCGAGGCCGCGAAGCTCGCATGGACGAATCAGGAAATGGGCCACGTGCCCGGCGAAACCGAATGGATTCCGCTGCCGCAGCACAAGTGAACGCGGACGGACGGCAGACGTGAACGGGTGGCGCGAACCGGCAGCGTAAAAAACGACAGCGAGGGCCGCACGGCGAGCACCGTAAAGCGCGCGCGGCCAGGCTGCCCCGCATTGAATTCACGCGGTTCGGCCCCAACTGATAACAAACTGTTTTTATCGACGAGGACGCAATGGACACTACTCTGGCCACTTTCGAACAGGACGTTCTCGCGGCGTCGACGCTCGCCCCCGTGCTGGTCGATTTCTGGGCGCCGTGGTGCGGCCCGTGCAAGAGTCTCGGCCCGATGCTGGAAAAGCTCGAAGCCGAAGCCGCCGGCAAATGGAAGCTCGTGAAGGTCAACGTGGACGAGAATCACGAGCTGGCCGCGCACTTCCAGGTGCGCAGCATTCCGCATGTCATGGCATTCGCGGATGGCCAGCCGGTCGATCAGTTCGTCGGCGTGCTGCCGGAAGGGGAGCTGCGCCAGTTCATCGAACGGCTCGTGCCGCAGGGCGCGCCGGCCGCGCGCATCGAAGCGCAGACCGCGCTCGCCGAGGGCCGCCGCGACGACGCATACGATCTGCTGCAGGCGGCGCTCGCGTACGACCCCGGTTTCGACGACGCGCGCATGGACCGCATCGAAATGCTGCTCGAGGACAACCGTATCGACGAAGCGCGCAACGAAGTCGATCTGTTGTCGCCGAAAACGACGCAAGGCATCGACGCACGCTTTAACGCGATCAAGACGCGGCTCGACGCGGTGGATGCCGCCGCGGACCTGCCGCCCACCGATGCGCTCGAAGCACGCGTCGCCGGCAACCCCGACGATCTCGAAGCGCGCTTCGATCTGGCGAGTGCGCTGATCGCGCGCCGCAAGTACGCGGGCGCGCTCGAGCATCTGCTGGCGATCGTGCAGCGCGACCGCTCGTTCCGCGACGATATCGGCCGCAAGACGATGTTGTCGGTGTTCGATCTGGCCGCGCATCAGCCGGAGCTCGTGGCGCAGTGGCGGCGTAAGCTGAGCGCGTCGCTGTATTGATCTTTCTGGTTGTTCCGCCCGGCGGCGGGTATAGGTCTAGCGCGGGTGTAGCGCGGAGTAAAGACGATGAAAGACGATGTCCCGCGCGCCTGAACCCGCCGTCGTCAGCCATCTGTCAGGCAGCCAGCCGCCGGCCGCCGCCAACCTGCTCCTTCAACGCATCAGGCGGCCACGCTCGCCCCCCCCTGCCTCAACCCACCGCCCGTTTCGCCAGCTCGCGCAGCACATGCGCAGCCGCCGCGAAACCGAAGCTCGCGGTCACGCACACGCTCGACCCAAATCCCGCGCAATTCAAACCGACCGGCCCGGTGTGCCCCGGCGACGTGCTCACGTGTTCGGCCTCGTCATCGATATCGCACACGGCGGCTTCCGGATAGATCAGCGGCTCGTCCGAATACACCGCGCTCACCTTGAACTTCGCTTTCGGCCCGCGCGGAAAGCCATGCTGTTTGCGCAACTGCCCGCGCACCTTCGACAGCAGCGGATCCTGGATCGTCAGCGCGAGATCGTCGATGCGGATGCGCGTCGGGTCGAGCTGACCACCCGCGCCGCCCACGGTAATCAGCGGCTGCCCGCGCTCGACGCACCACGCGATCAGCGCGGTCTTCGTGCGCACGCTGTCGATCGCGTCGATCACATAATCGAAGCCGCCGCCGAGCGTGGCGCCGAAATTGTCCGGCTCGACGAAGTCTTCGATCAGGCGCACGTCGCAATACGGATTGATTGCCGCGATGCGCTCGGCCATCGCCTCGACCTTCGGTTTGCCGTAGTTGCCGTCGAGCGCGTGGATCTGCCGGTTCGTGTTGCTTTCGGCGACGTTGTCGAGATCGATCAGCGTCAGCGTGCCGAGCGCGCTGCGCGCCAGCGCCTCCGCGACCCACGATCCCACCCCGCCGATACCGATCACCGCGACGTGCGCGCCCTCGAACGCGGCGAGCGCGCCGGCGCCGTACAGGCGCGCGATGCCGCCGAAGCGCCGCGCGCGGTCGGCGGTTTCATTCGTGTCGACGCTGGTAGTAAGATCGGATTGCGCGGTGGTGCTGGACATGATGGCAGGGCTCGAAAACGCAGACGGAACGGAAAAGCGGCGGGAAAAACGGTGGCGCGCTGATGAACACAGCCGTGAACACACCCGCGCGCAGCCTGTATTCTGCCTGAACGCCCTACCTGAGCACCCGGAACCGCATGGCCGACGCAACAGCCACAGCGGCCGCGCCGGTCGCGCGCCAGCCGCGCAAGGTCACGGGCAGCGACGCAACGTTGCATGCTTGCGCTGGCGCAATGTTCGCCGCGCGACACGGCGGTCTGCCCGCGCGCAAAAAACTGGCTGCTTAGCTATACTTGCCTGACTGTAGCGTTCGCATAACAACATGATCTCACTCGCCGAGCTTCGAAAAAATTATTCGCTGGGCTTTCTGGACGTTGCCGACGTCGACCACGATCCGTTCCGTCAATTCGACACGTGGTTCCGGCAGGCGATCGACGCCAAGCTTCCCGAGCCGAATGCGATGACGTTGGCCACGGTCGACTCGCGCGGCCGGCCCTCGGCGCGCATCGTGCTGATCAAGGGAGTCGACGAGCGCGGCTTCGTGTTCTTCACCAATTACGAGAGCCGCAAGGGCCGCGAGCTGGACGCGAATCCCCACGCGAGCCTGTTGTTTCACTGGATCGAACTCGAGCGCCAGGTGCGCATCGAGGGGCGCGTCGTCAAAACCAATGCGGAAGAAAGCGATGCGTATTTCGCGTCGCGTCCGCTCGGTTCACGCATCGGCGCGTGGGCGTCGAATCAGAGTCAGGTAATTGAAAGCCGTTCGCAGCTCGAGGTACGCGAACGCGAAATCAGCCTGCAATACGGCGACAATCCTCCGCGTCCGCCGCACTGGGGTGGCTATCGTCTCGTGCCCGACGCGATCGAATTCTGGCAGGGGCGCCCGTCCCGTCTGCACGACCGTCTGCTCTTTACACGCGCGGACGCAGGCGGCAACTGGCAGATCGCCCGACTGTCGCCCTGATCCGAACGATGATGCCGGCGCGCGCCGCACAAGCAGACGCGGACCGGCCGGATTGCGTTGCGCGGCCCGCGGAATGCGCCGCGCGCTGTCGCGATCCACAGAAGCTTTGCTTTAAATCAACGAACACGGAGAGATCACATGTTCTGGGAGAAAAAGCTGGCGCAGTGGGTTGAAGATGTGAAGACCAACGCTAACCTCCCTGCACGCCTCGTGCTCTGGGACGGTCAGCAACATGACTTCGGGCAGTTCGCCGCGCCGCAGGTCACGCTGCACGTAAAGAGCGCAACCGCGCTGCCCTATCTGCTCGAACCGAGCCTCGACAATCTCGGCGAGGCCTACGTGAAGGGCAAGATCGACATCGAAGGCAAGCTGTCGGATATCATCAATATCGGTTACGAGCTCGCGCGCAGCACCGTGACCAGCGCGAGCAAGCTCGCGCGCGTGCGGCGCTACTTCAATCACTCGAAGGCGTCGGACAAGAAAGCGATCCAGTATCACTACGACGTCTCGAACGAGTTCTACAAGCTGTGGCTCGACGAGAACATGGTCTACTCGTGCGCGTACTTCGAGACCGGCACCGAAGATCTCGCGACCGCGCAGATCAAGAAGATCGATCACATTCTCACCAAGATCCAGGTGCAGCCCGGCCAGCGTCTGCTCGATATCGGCTGCGGCTGGGGCGCGCTCGTGCTGCGCGCGGCGCAGAAGTTCGGCGCGCAATGCGTGGGCGTCACGCTGTCGCAGAATCAGTTCGATCTCGCCACCGCGCGCGTGAAAGCGGCGGGCCTCGAAAACCAGATCGAGATTCGCCTGCAGGATTATCGCGACGTGGAGGGACAGTTCGATCGCATCACGAGCGTCGGCATGTTCGAGCATGTCGGCCGCAAGAACCTGCCCGGCTACTTCCAGAAGATGCACGAGCTGCTCGCCGACGACGGCATCGCGATGAACCACGGCATCACGTCGAGCGACGCCGACAGCGGCGAAACCGCGCTCGGCGGCGGCGAGTTCATCGACCGCTACGTGTTCCCGGACGGCGAGCTGCCGCACATCAGCCTCGCGCTCGAATCGATGCAGCGCGGCGGCCTCGAACCGGTTGACGTCGAAAGCCTGCGCCGTCACTATGCGCACACGCTCGACATCTGGGCGGAAAATTTCGAAGCCCATGCGGACGAAGCGCGCAAGCTCGTCGACGACGAAAAATTCCGCATCTGGCGCGTGTATCTCGCCGGCTGCGCGTATGCATTCGAAAACGACGACGTATCGATCTTCCAGGTGGTGTGCCGCAAAGCCGGCCGCAGCGCGAAAACCCTGCCGTGGTCGCGCCGCTACATGTACGAAAAACCGCTGTGACGTGTTTGCGCCGCGGCGGCGTGCAGCAGCGGACGCCGCGGCGCAATTCTGAACAGCAGGCCGTACATCGATGGACCAGAGCGGGACGAGTGACGTTGAAGAGCCGGTGAACGGCGGCGCCGGCAACGCGGATAACCCGGCGAGCCACGCCGGGCAGTTCGATCTGTTCGGCGTGCCGGTGGAGGCGGTAGCGGAAGCGGCCGCCGACGCCGCGTCGTCCGCCCCCGACATCCCCGACACGCCGAAAAAACGCCGTAGCCGCGACGTGCTGGCCGCGCCGCCGTCGCCCGAACTGCTCGCGCTCGCGGCCCAACTGCCGCCGCAGGTTCACCTCGGCACGTCGACGTGGTCGTTTCCGGGCTGGAACGGCATCGTCTACGGCGACGACTACAGCAACAGCAAACTGTCGCGCGAAGGCCTCACCGCATACGGCGCGCATCCGCTGCTGAAGACGGTCAGCATCGACCGCTCGTTCTACCAGGCGCTCACGGTCACCGAATACCTGCGCTACGCGCAGCAGGTGCCCGAGCACTTCCGCTTCATCGTCAAGGCGCCGATGACGATCACCGACGCGACCGTGCGCGCTGAGCGCGGCGAGCCGGTATCGCTGAACCCGTGTTTCCTGAACGCGCAAATGGCGATCGACGACTTCGTCACGCCGTGCGTCGAAGGACTCGGCGCGAAAGCCGGCGCGCTCGTGTTCCAGTTCTCACCGCTGCCGGACCAGATGCTCGCGCAGCCGGCGGTTTTCATCGAACGTCTCGGTGAATTTTTCGCCGCGCTGCCGGCGCTGCCCGACGGCAGTTGCTACGCGGTCGAGATTCGCGACGCGAGTCTGCTCACGCCGCGCTTCATCCGTATGCTGAAAGCGGCGGGGGTGCGGTACTGCGTCGGGATTCATGCGCGGATGCCGGATCCGCTGCGTCAAGCCGCGGCGCTCGCGTTGCTCGACGGCGAGCCGGCCGGCCCGCTGATCGTGCGCTGGAGCCTGCATGGCGGCTTCAGGTACGAGCAGGCGAAGGCGAAGTACGCGCCGTTCAACCGGCTCGTCGACGAAGACCCGGCGACGCGCGCGTCGCTCGCCGAACTGGCCGCGCGCTACGCGCTGGCCGGCCAGCCGGTCGTAATCGCGGTCAACAACAAGGCGGAGGGATCGGCGCCGCTGAGCTGCGTGAAGCTCGCGCGGGAGATTGCCGAGGCCTGCGCGCGCCTCGCTCAGCCCGCTTCCGTTACCCCGCCTTGATCCGGTGCGCGAACTTCTGCCGGAATTTCGCGACCTTCGGTGCAACCACGAACGAACAGTAGCCCTGATTCGGATGCTGCGCGAAGTAGTTCTGGTGATACGCCTCGGCGGGCCAGTAATTGCCGTCGAGCGGCAGCACCTCGGTCACGATCCTGCCGTCGTAGATCCGCTGCTCCGCGATCTCGCGGATCGCCTGCAACGCGGTCTCGCGCTGCGCATCGGAATGCGTGAAGATCGCCGAGCGGTATTGCGTGCCGACATCGTTGCCCTGCCGGTTCAACTGGGTCGGATCGTGGATCGCGAAGAAGATGTCGAGAATCTCGCGATAGCTGATCTTCGCCGTATCGAAGTCGACCTTGACCACTTCCGCATGACCGGTCTCGCCGTCGCACACCTGCTCGTAGGTCGGATTGCGCGTATGACCGCCCGCGTAGCCCGACTCCACCGCGGTGACGCCTTCGACGCCCAGATACACCGCTTCGAGACACCAGAAACATCCGCCACCGAGCGTTGCCGTCTCGTTCATATGGTTCACCCCAGAATCAGATACAAAAAATGATCGGCCGCCGGTTTTCACACCGCCGCCGTGTCCGCCACCGTGTCTGAATATATGGCCGGAAACGCGTCTGAAAAGGTTCCGGACGCGCGGCTTTGCCACTCTCAATTACCGCTTCGCCGCCCTCTCGCGGCCTCTCCCGGCATTCCTGCCAGTTCGCGCCGTACAGACTTCCGAGTATAGGGGGGAACGCCAGCGCGCGACGGACGAACAGGCATGCGGTACGCGCGAAATCTCAGGCGCTCCCGTCGCAATGCGGGACGATCGGCAACTTTTCTGGTGCCCGCGGAAGTTGTGCGGCCCCGACGTTCGGCCAAAAATTCCAGCAACGGAATGCACACACCGGACCAGACGGAGACCGGCGCCGCATCCATGCCACGAGGAGAACGGACTTGCTAAGCGCGGAAAAGAATCAGTTGCTGACCCAGGTGGGCCCCGGCACGCCGATGGGCGAATATCTACGCCGCTACTGGCACCCGGTGGCCGGCGCCAGCGAATTCGACGACAAGGCAGTGCGGCCGATTCGCCTGTTCGGCGAAGACCTCGTGCTGTTCAGGAGCCTGTCCGGCCAATACGGCCTGATCCAGCGCCGCTGCCCGCACCGCAACGCCGATCTCGCGTTCGGCTTCGTCGAGCAGGACGGTCTGCGCTGCGCGTATCACGGCTGGGAATTCGGCGCGAGCGGCCAGTGCCTGCATCAGCCGTACGAGGAAATCGTCGACACCGACGCGCGCCTGCGCAGGAAGACCGCGGTCAAGGCCTACGAAGTGCGCGAGAAGGCCGGCATGCTGTGGGCGTATATGGGCCCCGCGCCGGCGCCGGAGCTGCCCGACTGGGAACTCTTCAACTTCGAAAACGGCTTCGCGCAGGCAGTTTTTGCCGAACTGCCGTGCAACTGGTTCCAGTGCCAGGAAAATTCGATCGACCCGATTCACTTCGAATGGACGCACAACAACTGGACCGCGCGTCTGCATGATCGCCACGCGGCCTACGTGCCCACGCATCTGAAAACGCAATACGAGGAGTTCGACTACGGCTTCGTCTACAAGCGGCTGCGCGCGGCCGAGACCGAGCAGAATCCGATGTGGACGATCGGCCGCGTCACGCTGTGGCCGAATGCGTTCTATCTCGGACATCACTTCGAATGGCGCGTGCCGATCGACGACGAGAACACGCTGAGCGTGCTGTGGGTGTTCAGCCGCGTGCCGCGCGAGCAGGAGCCGTACGTGCAGGAGCGTATTCCGTCCTGGTACGGCCCGCTGTACGACGAGAACGGCGCGTGGATCACGAGTCACGTCGCGAATCAGGATTTCGCCGCATGGGTCGGCCAGGGACGTATCACCGATCGCACGAAGGAAACGCTCGGCGCGAGCGATCGCGGCATCGTGATGCTGCGCAAGCGCTTCTTCGACGAGCTCGACGCGGTCGCCGCCGGTGCCGAACCGAAAGGCCTGATCCGCGACCCGGCGGCCAACCGCAACGTGCCGCTGCCGTCCGCGTGCCGCGCCGAAATGCTCGACGGCCTGCCGCGCGCGGAGCTCGACCGGCATCCGCTGCTGGGACCGTATCTGCGCGATTTCATCGGGCAGGCGGGACAGCCGGAACAGGTACGCCTCGACTACGAAAAGGCGATCGGGCAAAAGACGCAGCGCGCGAAGTTTTTCGTCGTGCACGGCGCAACGGCCGCGCCCGACGCGCAAGCGGACGTCGGGAGCGCGAAGGCGCCGCACAGCGAGCCGGCCGCCGGCGAGCGCAACCGCCCGTCGGCCAGCCGCTAAACCGTCATGACGCACTCCCCTCTGCTGCAAGCCCGCGTGCGCATGCTGCGCGACGAAGCCGACGGCGTGCTGAGCGTCGAGCTCGTGCCCGCCGACGGCGCGCATTTCCCCGCCTTCACCGCGGGCTCGCACGTGGATCTGCATCTGCCGAACGGTGTCACGCGCAGCTACTCGCTGCTCAATTCGACCGGCGAGCCCGACCGCTACGTGCTGGGTGTGCTGTTCGATCCGAAGAGCCGCGGCGGCTCGCGCTTCGTGCACGAAAGCCTGCGCTGCGCGACGGTGCTGCCGATCAGCGCGCCGCGCAACAACTTCGAACTGGCGCAACACGCGGATGAAAGCGTGCTGATCGCGGGCGGCATCGGCGTGACGCCGATCCTCTGCATGTACCGACAATTGCGCGCGCAACGCAAAGCCGCGCGCGTCGTCTATTGCGCGCGCTCGCGCAAACAGGCCGCGTTTCTCGACGAATTCGCCGCGCTCGGCGGCGACGTCGCGCTATGGTTCGACGACGAACACGGCGGCCAGCCGTTCGATCTCGCGTCGTACCTCGCCGCGCAGCCGAAGCACGTGCACGCGTACTGCTGCGGTCCGCTGCCGATGCTCGCCGCGTTCGAGGCGGCCTGCGCGGCGAGCGGCATCGCGAACGTGCACGTCGAGCGTTTCGCGGCCGACCCGGCCGTCACGCGCGCGCCGACGAGCGGTTACGTCGTCTACCTGAAGCGCAGCGATCGCACGATCAAAGTGCCGGACGGTGAACGCCTGCTCGACACCCTGCTCGCAGCCGGCGTGAACTGCGACTACAGTTGCCGCGAAGGCATCTGCGGCGCCTGCGAGACGACCGTGCTCGACGGCGAGCCCGAGCATCGCGATTGCGTGCTCAGCGAAGCGGAAAAAGCGGCGGCCCGGAGCATGATGATCTGCGTATCCGGCGCGAAAAACGGCGGCCGGCTCGTGCTCGACCTGTGAACACGTTTTCAAGCGCGTCTCGAAGCGTGGCATGAGCGGCTTCGTGACGGCTTGACGCTCCAGCCGGCACTGCGCTGCGGCATGTGCATCGATTGCAGTTAAAATCGGTGGAAATCCACGATTTCCACCATGACTGTCGAATCATCCGCTACCCGCCGCGCGTGGCCGCGCCCGCACCCGGCTTCCACCCAGCGCGCGCCCGCGACCCTGTCCCGATGAAACGCGCGAGCCCACCCAACTTCGATCAGAACGCCTTCAGGCAGGCGCTCAGCCAGTTCGCGACCGGCGTCACCGTCATCACGACGCGCGCGGCGTCCGGCCAACTGATCGGCATCACGGCCAGTTCGTTCAACTCGGTATCGCTCGATCCGCCGCTCGTGCTGTGGAGTCTCGCGACGCGCTCGGCATCGATGCCGGTGTTCCGCGCCAATAGTCACTACGTGGTCAACGTGCTGGCCGCGTCGCAGTTGGATCTGTGCAAGCGCTTCGCGACCGTCAAGGGCGACCGCTTCGAAGGCGTGTCGCACGCGGCGGGCGATACCGGCATGCCGGTGCTCGACGGCGCGATCGCGTGGTTCGAGTGCCATAACCGCAGCCGCTACGAGGAAGGCGACCACGTGATTTTCGTCGGCGAAGTGGAGCGCTGCGGCGTGCATGAAAACACCGGGGAGATCACGCCGCTGGTGTTCCAGAGCGGTCGGTTCCACGGCCTCAAGCCGCTTTGAGCGTGGCGCCGCGTCCGCGGGACGCGGCCCTCGACGGAGCCCGGCCCCTGCCACCCGCCCTCACCGTTCGCTATGCGCGGCGCCGTGCCCGTTCTTTTTCACGAGCGAAACCGGCACGCCCGAATCTTCCTTCAGCGTCTCGAGCACGATGTTCGAGCGGATGTCCATTACGCCCGGCGCCTTGTACAGGCGGTTGAGCACGAAATCCGAATAGTGTTTGAGGTTGTGCGCGAGGACCCGCAGCAGGTAATGGGTCTCGCCGGTCACGACGAATGCGCCGACCACTTCGGGCCAGTCGCGCAACGCCGCGGCAAAGTGCTCGTGCCAGTTCTCCTGATCGTTGCGCATCGACACCTGCACGAATGCTTCGAGCTCGAACCCCAATACCTCGCGATTCAGACACGCCCTGTAGTGTTCGATGACGCCCTGCTCCTCGAGCAGACGCAGGCGTCGCAGACAGGCCGATGGCGACAGCGAGATGCGCTCCGCGAGGTCGAGATTGCTGATTCGTCCTTCCTGCTGAAGTACCGTCAAGATACGGCAATCGGTGGCGTCGAGTGAGATCGCGCTCATATTCGGTCTCCCTTTCCCGTTTGACTCAAATTATGTTCCAAGACACCGCGAAGAAGGAGATTTTTTCGCAATCACATTTCGTGGCCCGGCAACTATCATCTTCCTATAGACACTTTCTGCCGAAGCCGCCATGCGAACCCTTTGGGACATCACCCCCGCCGTCGACACCGCCACACCCGTCTGGCCGGGCGATACACCGGTCGGCATCGAGCGCGTATGGCGCATGGAAGCGGGCTCGCCGGTCAACGTCGCGCGGCTGACGCTCTCGCCGCACACCGGCGCGCACACCGACGCACCGCTCCATTACGACGCCGATGGCGCCGCGATCGGCAACGTGCCGCTCGATACGTATCTCGGTTTATGCCGGGTGATTCATTGCATCGGCGCGTCGCCTGTTGTGACGCCACAACACCTCGCCGGCTCGCTCGACGATCTGCCGCCGCGAGTCTTACTGCGCACTTACAGAAACGCGCCGACACGCGAGTGGGACAGCGGGTTCTGCGCGGTCGCGCCGGAGACCGTCGATCTGCTCGCCGCGCACGGCGTAAGGCTGCTCGGCATCGACACGCCGTCGCTCGATCCGCAGGAATCGAAGACGATGGACGCGCATCACCGGATCCGCGCGCACCGCATGGCGATTCTCGAAGGCATCGTGCTCGACGCGGTCGAGCCCGGCGACTACGAGCTGATCGCGCTGCCGCTGAAGCTGACCACGCTCGATGCGAGCCCGGTGCGCGCGGTGCTGCGCGCGCTGCCGGCCGCGCCGTCGTCCGCGCATTGATCGGCAACACGCATCGGCAACGCATCGACATCCCGGAACGACCCCCGGCCACACCAACCATACCGATCGGACCCAAGGACCTACTGACCTACCATGAATCATCGTGACGAAGCTCTGGCGCTCGACAACGCCGACCCGCTCGCCGCGCTGCGCGGCCAGTTCGCGCTGTCGCCGAACATCATCTATCTCGACGGCAACTCACTCGGCGTGCCGCCGGCCGCCGCCGCGCAGCGCGCGCAGACCGTGATCGGCGCCGAATGGGGCGAGGGCCTGATCCGTAGCTGGAACAGCGCCGGCTGGTTCGCGCTGCCGCGCCGCCTCGGCAACAAGCTCGCGCCGCTGATCGGCGCGGCCGAGGACGAAGTCGTGATCACCGACACGATTTCGATCAATCTGTTCAAGCTGCTATCGGCCGCGGTGCGGCTCGCGAATGCGCGCGATCCGAAGCGCCGCGTGATCGTCTCCGAGCGCTCGAATTTTCCGAGCGATCTGTATATCGCGCAGGGGTTGATCGAACAGCTCGACCGCGGCTACGAATTGCGTCTCGTCGACGATCCTTCCGAACTGCCCGCCGCGATCGGCGACGACACCGCGATCGCGATGATCACGCACGTGAACTACCGCACCGGCTACATGCACGACATGGCCGCGCTGACGAAGCTGATCCACGACAAGGGCGCGCTCGCGCTGTGGGATCTCGCGCACTCGGCGGGCGCGGTGCCGGTCGATCTGAACGGCGTCGGCGCGGACTACGCGGTCGGCTGCACGTACAAGTATCTGAACGGCGGCCCTGGTTCGCCCGCCTTCGTATGGGTGCCGAAGCGCCATCAGGGCGAATTCGCGCAGCCACTGTCGGGCTGGTGGGGTCATCGCGCGCCGTTCGACATGAACCCGTCGTATCAGCCGGACGCGGGCATCGCCCGCTACCTGTGCGGCACGCAGCCGATCGTGTCGATGGCGCTCGTCGAGTGCGGACTCGACGTGTTCCTGCAAACCGACATGCAGGCCATCCGCGCGAAGTCGCTCGCGCTGACCGATCTGTTCATCGAACTGGTCGAAACGCGTTGCGGCGAGTTTCCGCTCAAGCTCGTGACACCGCGCGAACACGCGCGGCGCGGCTCGCACGCGAGCTTCGAACATCCGCACGGCTACGAGGTGATGCAGGCACTGATCGCGCGCGGCGTGATCGGCGACTATCGTGAGCCTCATGTGCTGCGCTTCGGCTTCACGCCGCTTTACACGCGCTTCGTCGATGTGTGGGACGCCGTCGAAATGCTGCGCGACGTGCTCACGCAGGAGACCTGGCGGGCTCGAGAATTCGCCGCGCGCGGCGCCGTAACCTGAGGAAACCAGAATGACCGATCACATGGACACGCCGGGCTTGCCGGAAGAACCGGCGGCACGAGGCTGCCCGTTCGGGTATGGGCAGCCGCCGCCAGCTACGCCGGCGACGCCCCACGCGGCCGCTTCGCCCGGCGGCGCCGACAGCGGCTGGCACGGCGCGCAGCTCGACTTCTCGGAGTCGATGAGCTACGGCGATTATCTGTCGCTCGGCAAGGTGCTGGATGCGCAGCATCCGTTGTCGCCGGATCACAACGAGATGCTGTTCATCATCCAGCATCAGACCAGCGAACTGTGGATGAAGCTCGCGCTATATGAACTGCGCGCGGCGCTGAAGGCGGTGCATCGCGACGAACTGCCGCCCGCGTTCAAGATGCTCGCGCGCGTGTCGCGCATCATGGAGCAACTGGTGCAGGCGTGGAACGTGCTCGCGACGATGACGCCGTCCGAATATACGGCGATGCGGCCGTACCTCGGCAGCTCGTCGGGCTTCCAGTCGTACCAGTACCGGCAGATCGAGTTTCTGCTCGGCAACAAGAACGAGCAGATGCTCAAGCCGCACGCGCATCACGCCGACGTGTACGCCGACGTGAAGGCCACGCTCGAGGCGCCGTCGTTCTACGACGAGGTGGTGCGCCTGCTCGCGCGGCGCGGCTTCGCGATTTCGCCGGCGCGGCTCGAACGCGACTGGACCAAGCCGACCGAACACGATGCGTCGGTCGAGGCGGCGTGGCTCGAGGTGTATCGCAATCCGTCCGAGCATTGGGAGCTGTACGAGATGGCCGAGGAACTCGTCGATCTCGAGGATGCATTCCGGCAATGGCGCTTCCGGCACGTGACGACGGTCGAGCGCATCATCGGCTTCAAGCAGGGCACTGGCGGCACGAGCGGCGCGCCGTATCTGCGCAAGATGCTCGACGTCGTACTGTTCCCTGAGCTTTGGCATGTGCGGACGTTGTTGTAACGGTTAGCGCGTGTAAGGCGCTTCCCCGACAAACCTGGCATCCCGTATCCGGCGCGGCGCGACGACACAACCGATGGAAAATACAGGTTGTGATTTTCGTGGCGGTCATGCAGGACAGGATATGGCCGGAGAGTCCCAGCGAGCGTAATGCTCGCGGCTATTCCCACTTGATGCAGAACAGGCACTGTGCATCGGAATACGCGAAATTCGGAGTTATCCGAATTTTGAGAGATGGTCAGCATGGCAGCATCGGAACCCCATAAAAAACGTCAGAGGGTTTCGATATGTCAGGTGCCGATAACACGGAAGGAGTGAAGGTTGTACTGAGTGCTCCGCAACTCGCGGCCGTGCTATCCCGCCAGTCGATCAGCCAGACGGAAATGACGACCAATCGGCTTTGGGGCGGATTGCAGGTCATCGGCGGCGTGCTGGAAATGGTCGGTGCGGGTGCGTTGTGCGTTTTGCCGGAGCCGACGATGGCGAGCAAAGCCGGGTGTGTCGTGTTCGGGGTACATGGCTCGGATTCGGCGGCGGCGGGCCTGCGGCAGATCTGGACTGGTCAGGACACGGTCACACTGACCCGGCAGGGCACGACGAAACTCGCTGAAGCGATGAGGGTGAGCCCTGACATGGCGGACAACATCGGCCTCTCCGTCGATATCGCCGTGCCATTCGGCTTTGCTGGCTCGATCAGGGCGGCACGCGCGATGCGAGTCACGACGGGCCGGATCAAACTGGACATGCATGAGGCGAAGGCGGGCAGCCGGATCGGTGGGCATACGATTTTGAAACATGTCGGGAGGACTGAAGCGCAGTTGCGGGAGAGGCTCAGATTGGAGCCGGGGAAGCGCGTAGTATCGTCTTTCGTAAATCGTGAGGAGGCGGAGTGGGCTATATCGGAAACGATGCGCGCAAATGCCTTGCTGATTAATGCATGGACAAAAGCGCCGAAGTGGCCTCTGAGGCTGGAGAAGGACGTTGGAAAAAAAGTGGGTTACGCATTGGTCAAGAAGACCGACACCTTGGTGGATAGCAGTAAGGTGAGATTGTCTTGAAGTACGAAGCGTATAACGGGATGCCGTACTATATTCTCACGGCTATGCTCAGTGACTGATTTCGCGTGGATATTGATATATGAAGTACTTTAATCTGGATCAATTGATCGGTGTTTACTTCAATGAAGATTTCGACTACTGGGGGAACACAATTGAAGAGTTGGTTCGGGCTTGTGCAAGCGCCAGCACGCCAGAAATGATTAACGCGACGGTGGCCGAGATAGACCAATTCAAGAGCGATCATGCTGGAAATCTTGACGCAGCCTTTGAGGAGAATTTTGGCAGGCAGTTCGACCCGACACTGTGGGGACATACAGCGGAGTCTTTTCTTGACGAACTGAAGCGTCTTCTTCTGAGCGAGTAGTCCGCGCTTCCTCGCACCGGATGGCCCCACACCGTCTGACAGGGCCTCCGGCCAACAGTACCAGCCCCCTCTAGCGCGCCGTATACCCCCCATCGATCGGCAGGCACACGCCGCTGATCATCGACGCCGCATCGCTCAGCAAAAACAGGATCGGCGCGGCGACCTCGGCGGATTCGGCGAAACGCCTGAGCGGAATCGCGGCCAGCGCCGGGTCGCGTTTCGCGGGATCGCTCCAGGCCTGCACCGCCATCGGCGTCAGCGTGACGGTCGGGTTCACGCTGTTCACGCGGATGCCATGCGGCCCCAGCTCGATGCACAGCGCGCGCGTGACCGCATCGAGCGCGGCCTTCGACGCCGAATAGCTCAGATGATCGTCGAGCGCGACGAGCGCCGCCTGGCTCGATACGTTGACGATGCTGCCCGCGCGGCGCGCATCGATCATCGCGCGCGCGACGTGTTTCGCGACCAGTACCGCGCCGCGCGTATTCACCGCCATCACGCGATCGAAGCTCGCGGCCGTCGTATCGACCGCGCGTTCGAGCAACGCGATGCCCGCGCAATTGACGAGACCATCGAACGGATCGAGCGCATCGAACGCTTCGTCGATCGCCGATTCGTCGCGAACGTCGAGCGTCAGCGGTTCGCAGCCCGTTTCCTCGGCGAGCCGCGCGAGCTCGTTCACGTTGCGCGCCGCCGCGACGACCGCGGCGCCGCTCGCGCACAACGCCTCGACCGTCGCGCGGCCGATACCGCTCGACGCGCCCGTCACGAGAATCGAGCGGCCGGAAAAATCGAAAGTGGCGTTCATGATGATTGCAACCGATGCATGACCGGCTTCAACGCCGGATAGAGATCCTTGTACACGCCAAAGCGCTCTTCGTATAACGCCACGCGCTGTGCGTCGGGCTGCGCGCGCTCGATCAGCGTGACCCAGCCGCCTTGCGCCACCTCGCGCGAGACGAGCCCGACGCCGAGCGCCGCGAGCAGCGCGGCGCCCATCGCGGCCTCGACGTCCTGTTCGATCGTGTAGACCGGATAGCCGGTGACGTCGGCGATGATCCGCATCCACAGGTCCGAATGCGCGGCGCCGCCGACCACGATCAGCTTGTCGTCGAGCGACGGCGCGCCTTTACGCCCTGCCTCGATGTTGTGCTGCAGCGCGAACGACACGCCTTCCAGCACCGCGCGATACAGATGCGCGCGCGTATGGAAAAGGCTCAAACCGACGAACGCGCCGCTCGCCTTCGCATCCCACACGGGACTGCGCTCGCCCATCAGATACGGCAGGAACAGCACGCCGTCGGCGCCGGCCGGCACTTGCGCGGCCGACTCTTCGAGCAGCCGATGCGGATCGCCATGCGGCGTCGCGCGCGCGGCCTCGCTCTCCGCATGACAGAACTGCTCGCGATACCACGTGACCGACGCACCCGCGGTGATCGCGCCGCCGAACACGTAGATATCGTGCTGCCCGTTGAAGACATGCGGCATGCTGACCAGCCCATGCCGCGCGTCGACGCGCTGATTGATATAGCCCCAGCACATGCTCGTGCCGATCATCGCGACATGCTGACCCGCGCGCGTGACGCCGGCCGCGAACGTCGCCATCGCCGCATCAACGCCGCCCGCGACGATCGCCGTGCCCGGGTCGAGCCCGAGCTGCGCGCTCCATTGCGACAGCAGCCCGCCCACGACTTCCGACGATTCGACGAGGCGATCCGGCATCATCGTCGCCGGAATGCCGAGCATGTCGAGCGCTTCGTCCGACCAGTCGCGCTTCGCGATGTCGTAGACGCCGCCGATGTTGCCGGCCGAGCTGTGATCGACGGCGACCTCGCCGGTCAGCATGTAGATCACGTACGCGTTCGGCGGAAGGAAATAGCGCGTATGCGCCCATACGTCCGGCTCGTTTTCGCGCAGCCACAGCATCTTCGTGTAGCCGTAGTAGCTGTCCACGCCGTTGCCGGTGATCGTATGGAGCCGTTCGAGATCGACGTTATCGCGCACCCAGTCGACCTGCGCGGTCGCGCGCCGGTCCATCCAGATCAGGCACGGCGCGAGCGGCCGCATGTCGCTGTCGACCGCAATACCGGAGCCGCCATACAGGCTGCTCACGCACAGCGCCTTGATCGAACTCGCGGCGACGCCGGCCGCCTTCGCGTCGCGCACGCAGGCGGCCACGCATTCGATCACCGCTTTCAGCCACACCGCGGGCCACTGCTCGGCCCACAGCGGTTTCGGCGTATCGGGCTGGTAGCTCGACGCGTGCTGCGCGACGATCGCGCCGTGCTGATCGACGAGCAGCGCCTTCGTGCTCTGCGTGCCGATATCGACGCCGATGACGTAGTTCATAGAGTCTCCGTTGACAGGCCGCGCGCGAAACTCGCGCGCACGACGCTCACGCGCGCGGCTTCATCAGCACCTTGATCGAGTCGAGCGAGTTCGCGACCCGGATCGCTTCGTCCCATTCTTCCAATGAAAAGCCGTGCGTGACGATGCCCTTCGACGTGACGAGCCCGCGCGCCAGCAGATCGATCGCGATCGGATAGCAGTAGGGCCCAAGGTGCGCGCCGCGCACGTCGAGCTCCTTGCGATCGCCGATCACCGACCAGTCGAGCGTCGTATCGGCGCCGAACACCGAGAATTCGACGAAGCGTCCGAGCTTGCGGATCAGGTCCATCCCCTGGTTCACGCCGATCGGCGCGCCGGTCGTTTCAATATAGACGTCGCAGCCGTATCCGTCAGTGAGCGAATGGATGATCGCGAGCGCGTCGTCCTCCCGCGGATTGATCGTCACGTCCGCGCCGTATTCGCGCGCGAGCGCGAGGCGTTCTTCCACCAGATCGATCACGACGAGCTTCTTCGGCGTCTTCAGATGCGCGATCTGCGTCATCATCAGACCGAGCGGACCCGCGCCCGCGATCACGACCACGTCATCCAGTTGCAGATCGCCGCGATTGACCGTGTGGATCGCGCAGGCCAGCGGCTCGATGATCGCGGCGTCTTCGAGCGAGATGCCGTCGGGAATCTTGTGGACGATCGCGGTCGGCGGAATGCGCATGTATTCGGCCATGCCGCCGTCCGCGACTTCGCGCTGAAAGCCGAAGATGTTGTGCACTTCGCACATCCAGTACTGGCCGGATTTGCAATAGCGGCACTTGCCGCACGGCACGATCTGCTCGGCGATCACGCGGTCGCCCTTTTTCACGCCGAAATGCTCGGCCGCGCCCTCGCCGAGTTCTTCGACATAGCCGAAGAATTCGTGGCCCGGAATCACCGGTGCTTTCACCCACGGGCTCGGGCCGCCCCAGAACATCTTCGCGCCTGAATGGCATTTGCAGTCGCTCGCGCAGATGCCGCACGCGGCGATGCGGATTACCAGCTCATGCGCGCGGGCGGCCGGCTTTTTCACCTGTTCGACGCGATAGTCTTTCGGCGCATGACAGACGATCGCGGTCATGTCTTGCCGATCGGATGGATTGGATGGAGTCGTCATTGCATGGTCCTGCCAGATAGAGAGTGTGTTGGGGAAAAGAGCATCACTTTCTGCGGTCGCGGCTGATGTAGATCGCGAGCAGAATGATTCCGCCCTTGATCACGTTCTGCACGTATGGATTCACGCCGACCATGTTCAGGCCGTTGTTCAGCACGCCCAGCAGCAGCGCGCCGATCAGCGTGCCGATGATCGAGCCGCGTCCGCCCGAGATCGACGTGCCGCCCATCACGACGGCGGCGATCGCGTCGAGTTCGAAGCCGACGCCCGCGTTCGGCTGGCCGCTCATCAGGCGCGCGGTCAGCACGATCGCGGCGAACGCGGACGTCAAGCCGGCGATCGTGTAGACGATCAGCTTCACGCGCGCGACGCGCACGCCCGACAGGCGCGTCGCCTGTTCGTTGCCGCCGATCGCGTACACGTAGCGCCCGAACGGCATGCGTTCGAGCAGTACCCATGCGATCACGTAGATCACGGCCATGATGACGACCGGCGCCTGGATGCCGAGGATCTTGCCGCTGCCGAAAAAGCCGACCCAGTCGGGCAGGCCGTCGATCGGATAGCCGCCGGTGTAGATCAGCGCGAGACCGCGCGCGATGCCCATCGTCGCGAGCGTGACGATGATCGGCGGCATGCCGGCGAACGCGACGAAAAAGCCGTTGGCCGCGCCGAAGCCGAGACCGACCGCGATGCCGATCGCGAGCGCGGCAACCGCGTTCATGCCGGCGACCATCAACCCGGCCGCGAGCGTGCCCGCCAATGCCATCACCGAGCCCACCGACAGATCGATGCCGCCCGTCAGGATCACGCAGGTCATGCCGACCGCGATGATCGCGTTGATCGACACCTGGCGCAGCACGTTCTCGATGTTCGCGGCGGAAAGAAAACTGTCGCTCGCGAACACCATCACGATGCAGACCAGCAGCAGGCCGACGAACGGATAGAACAGCGTCGAGCGTTTCAGCGCGGCCCATGTGAAGCGCACCGGCGCGCCCGGCGTATCGCTCGCGACGGTGGAAGTTTTCGGCGAAGAAGAATCAGGCGTGTTCATGATTAGCTCCGAGCGAACCGGCGGTCGCATAGGTCATCACGGCGTTCGACTCGATCGCGTCGCCTTCGAGCAGCGCTTCGATGCGGCCCTGCCGGAACACGGCGACGCGGTCGCACATGCCGACGATCTCCGGCAGCTCGGACGAGATCATGATGATCGAGTAGCCGCGCGCGGTGAGTTCGCGCATCAGCAGATAGATTTCGGACTTCGCGCCGACGTCGATGCCGCGCGTCGGTTCGTCGAAGATCAGGATGTTCGTGTGGTGATTGAGCCAGCGCGCGATCACGACCTTCTGCTGGTTGCCGCCCGACAGCGTCGCGACCTCGGTGTGCATCGTCGGCGCCTTCACGCCGACGCGCTTCATGATGTCGGCGGTCGCGCGCGCCTCGTTGCGCTGGTCGATAAAGAAGCGCAGCGAGCGATACTTGCCGAGGTTGTTGATCGAGATGTTCTGCTTGATCGAGAAGTCGGTGATGAGCCCTTCGGTCTTGCGGCTCTCCGGCAGAATGCCGACGCCCGCGCGCAACGCATCGGCCGGATCGGCGAGTTTCGCGGCCGCGCCGTTCACGCGGATCTCCTTCACGTAGGCCCGATCCGCGCCGATCACCGCAAGCGCGGTCTCGGTGCGCCCCGAGCCGACCAGTCCGGCGAAACCGAGAATCTCGCCCTCGCGCAGCGTGAAGCTCAACTCCGGACTGTCCTTGAACAACTGCAGGCGCACGACGTCGAGCACGACCTTCGCGCCGGCGCGCGGTGGCGGCTTCGGCGGAAAGCTGCTCTCGATGCGGCGCCCCACCATCATCTGCACGAGGCGGCTCACGTCGGATTGCGCGACCTCGGTCATGCCGACGTACTGGCCGTCGCGCAGCACCGTAATGCGGTCGCACACCTCGAAGATCTCTTCGAGGTGGTGCGAGATGAAGATCATCGCGACGCCCTGCTGCTTCAGCTCGCGCATGATCGTGAACAGATGCGCGGCTTCGGCGGGCGTCAGCGTCGCGGTCGGCTCGTCGAGAATCAGCACGCGCGCATCGAGCGACAATGCCTTGCCGATTTCGACGAACTGCTGCTGCGCGACCGACAGTTCGCGAATCGGCACCGACAGATCGATCGCGATGCCGAGCCGCTCGAAAATCTGTGACGCGACGCGCCGCATTTTGCGGCGTTCGAGCAGGCCCCAGCCGTTCTTCATCTCGCGGCCGAGAAATATGTTCTCCACCGCGTTCAGATACGGAATCAGGCTGAACTCCTGAAACACGATACCGACGCCCGCGGCCACCGCGTCGTGATAGTTCTCGAAGTGGCGTTGCTCGCCATCGAGCGTGATCGTGCCTTCGTCAGGCTGATAGATGCCGCACAGAATCTTCATCAGCGTCGACTTGCCCGCGCCGTTCTCGCCGAGCAGCGCATGAATCTCGCCGCGCGCGATCTCGAGGTGAATGCCTTGCAGCGCCTTCACGCCGGGAAAGCTCTTGCTGATGTTGTCGAGCTTGAGAATCGTGTCCATCGCGTGTTCCTCTGCCGCGGGCCGCCGCGCATGATCGATACATGCGGCGGCCCGTGCCTGCATTACCAGCTAAAGCCCTTCGCGTTGCTCTTGTCGATCAGCTTCACGTCGACCGGAATCGCCTTCGGCACATTGGCGCCCCACTTCTTCGCGAGCGCGATGCCGAGCGCGATGCGCACCTGGTCGGCCGGGAATTGCGCGGAGGTCGCGACGAATTTCGAATTCGGCTTCTGGATCGCGGCAATCGCTTCGGGCGCGCCGTCCACGCTGGTCAGCTTGATGTCCTTGCCCGACGATTCGATCGCCGACAGCGAGCCCATCGCGCCGCCGTCGTTCACGCTGAACACGCCCTTCAGATTCGGATGCGCCTGGATCATGTTCTCGGTGACGGACAGCGCGGTCGCGCGTTCCTGCTTGCCGTTCTGCGTGTCGACCAGTTTCACGCCCGGCGACTTCGCGAGCGCCGCCTTGCAGCCGCGCACGCGTTCGAGAATCGGCACGACCGGAATGCCGTCGAGAATCGCCACTTCGCCGCTGCCGCCGATCGATTTCGCGAGGTATTCGCAGGCCATCACGCCGGCGTCGTAATTCTTCGAGCCGACGAACGAATCGACGGGGCCGTTTGCGTTCGCATCGACCGCGACCACCACCACGCCCGCCTTCTTCGCCGACGTCACCGCCGACTGGATGCCGGTCGAATCGGTCGGATTCACGAGCAGGATGTCGATCTTCTTCTGCAGCATGTCCTCGACGTCGCTGACCTGCTTGCTGACGTCGTGGTGCGCGTCGGTGATCACCACCGTCGCGCCGATCGACGCGGCGGCGTCGTTCAACGCCTTCTGCATCGTCACGAAGTACGGGTTGTTCAGCTCCTGGAACGTCATGCCGATTTTCAGCGGCGCGGCCTGCGCGCCGGCCGAGGCCGCCGCGAGCGACAGACCGAAGGCGAGCGCGGCGACGCGGCGCGCGAGCCCATTCGACGAAACCGACGACAATGCGGAGTGCAAGCGAGGCTGAAAAACAGGTGACTTCATGGTTGTCTCCATTTTTTGAAGTGAGCACGCCCCTCGCGCCGTGGAAGCACGGCGCGATGCGTGTTGAAACGCGGGTGGATTAAAGCAGCGGACTACCGGGTGGCACTACGTGACCGGATAAGCGGCGCCATGACGTGGCAAGCCCGGCGCGATCACGATCGCCGGAGCGTTGTCGATGCCCCGGCCGTGCGCGGCCGCCTCTTCGGAAGCATCGCGGCTCGCATCGTTCAGTTGCTGATAACGGCGAAACGTCGACGGCGCCATCCCCTTCACGGCGAGAAACTGCCGGTTGAAATTCGACAGATTATTGAAGCCCGCCTTGAAGCAGATGTCCGTCACGCTCAACTCGTCGTCGGTGAGCAGTTGGCACGCGAGATTGATGCGCATGCGGTTCACGTACTGCACGAACGGCAGCCCGGTATGGCGGCGGAAATAGCGCGAAAACGCGCTGACGCTCTGACCGGCAAGCTGCGCGAGTTCGGACTCGCGCAACTCGTTCGCGAAGTTCTTGCCGATATACGCGAGCACGTGATTGATGCGGGTCGCCGCGAAGCTGGTCGGATCGGCCTGATACGCGGGACTCGCGAGTGTGTCGCGGTCCTGTGCGTTCATCAGGATCTCGAGCATCGACATGAACAGCACGAGCCGGCGCAGCCCGCGCGCCGCGAGCAGTTCGAGAAAGAGCGGCTGGATCCGCGCCGAGGTCTCCATGCCGAACGACAGGCCGCGGCGCGCGTCGGCGAGCATCGCCTCGACCTGGCGCCACTCCGGAAAACTCTCGAGGCAATTCGACACGAACTCCTGGCCGAACTGCACGACCAGATTGCGCTGCACGACGCTCTCGCCTTCCGGCACGTCGCTGACCCAGTTGTGCGGCAGGTTCGGGCCCATCAGCACCAGATTGCCGGGCGCGAAGCTGCCGATGTGATCGCCGACGAACATCTTGCCGGTCGTCGCGACGATCAGGTGAATCTCGTATTCGGGATGAAAGTGCCAGCGTACCGTGCGATACGGATAGCCATGCGACCACACCTTGAACGATTCGTCGTGGCGTACGGCCACGATCTCGAGATCGGGTTCCACTGTCTGCCTCCATGAAGCGGTGCGCGCTTTGAACGATGCGGGCGCCGCCAAACTTCGTCTTGTAAAGCGAAAAGTAACCGCCAAACGCGCTGACCACCACTCGAAAAGAGACCACTGACCGATACTTTTTTGCATTCGGGTTAGTCCCGACGCGCGCAAGGTCAAATTTGATGCAACGCAAAACGGCTTGCGTGGCGCACTTGGGGATCGAAAACCCCGCGCGTTGCCTTGACTTTCGCTTCACCGGGTACGATCATTCGCTCACATACAGAGCAAATGCTCTATGCACACAAACGCGCGCTTCGAGCCGCGGAGAACTGCAACCGGGTTGCATGGGACCGGAGTAAGCGCTGACGCGCTAACTCTGCCCGACACAGGAGACGCACATGAACAGCGGGCAAGGCAGCGGCGCGGCCGCACACATGATCCTGCACATCGGCGCGGGATCGTTTCACCGCGCGCATCAGGCGTGGTATCTGCATCGGCTCAACGAAGCAACGCAGCCCGGCGAACCGCGCTGGTCGCTGACGGTCGGCAATATCCGCGGCGATATGAACCCGGTGCTCGAAGCGCTCGCCGCGCAGGACGGCGTCTATACGCTCGAAACCGTCACGCCGAAAGGCGAGCGCGCGTACGAGACGATCCGCTCGATCGAGCGCGTGCTGCCGTGGACCGAAAACCTCGACGGGCTGATCGAAGCCGGCTCCGATCCGGCCTGCAGGATCATCGCGTTCACCGTCACCGAAGGCGGCTATTACCTCGACGAGCACGACCGGCTCGACACCGCGAACCCCGATCTCGCCGCCGATCTCGCCGGGGGCCATACGACGATCTACGGCGCGCTCGCGGCGATTCTCGACGCGCGCATGAAGCGCGGCGCGGGTCCCGTCACGCTGCAGACCTGCGACAACCTGCGCAGCAACGGCGAGCGCTTTCATGCGGGCATGAGCGAATTCCTCGCGCGGCGCGGCGCGGACGCGCTCGCGCGATGGTTCGACGACAACACGTCGTGCCCGTGCTCGATGGTCGATCGCATCACGCCGCGCCCGACGCCCGATGTGCGCGAGCGCGTGAAGGCCGCGACCGGCGTCGACGACGCGAGCCCGGTGATGGGCGAGGCGTTCATCCAGTGGGTGATCGAGGACCGCTTCGTCGCGGGACGGCCGGCCTGGGAGAGGGTCGGCGCGGAACTCGTCGATTCGGTGCTTCCGTACGAGGAAGCGAAAATCCGCATCCTGAACGCGCCGCATAGCTGCATCGCGTGGGCGGGCACGCTGGTGGGACTGAACTACATTCACGAAGGCACGCTCGACGCCGACATCCGCCAGTTCGCGTACGACTACGTGACCGAAGACGTGATCCCATGTCTCTCGCCAAGTCCGCTCGATCTTGAACGCTATCGCGACGTCGTGCTGGAGCGTTTCAGCAATCCGCACATCCTCGACACGAACCAGCGCGTCGCCGCCGACGGCTTCTCGAAGCTGCCCGGCTTCATCGCGCCGACGCTCGCCGAGTGCTTCGAGCGCGGCCGGACGCCGGCCGCGACCGCGATGCTGCCCGCGCTGTTCTTCCGCTTTCTCGAGCGCTGGCACACGGGCAGACTGCCGTACGCGTATCAGGACGGCGTGATGGACGAGCGCGTCGCGCACGGCTTCTTCACGGCGCCCGAGCCGCTGCGCGCGTTCGCCGCCGACAAGCTGCTGTGGGGCCGCATGGCGCAAACGCCCGAACTCGAAGCGGCGCTCGCCGGCGCGCTCGCGCGCGTCGACGCATGGCTCGTGAAACGCGGCGCGGCCTGACCGGCACCTTCCGTTTCCGCTCGGCTCGCGCGCGCCGCCAGGCTTAATGCTCATGACAGCGCCCGCGATGTGCGGCTAAAGTAGCGCATCCCCAACGACGAAGGTTTCGCGCCCATGTACTTAGGCATCGACCTCGGCACGTCCGAAGTGAAAGTTCTGCTGCTCGCCTCCGACGGACGCGTGATCGGCACCGCGGGCTCTCCGTTTACCGTTTCGCGCCCGCATCAGCGCTGGGCCGAGCAGAATCCCGAGGACTGGTGGGCGGGCACGCGCGCGGCGCTCGCCGCATTGCGCGCACGCCATCCGGACGAATTCGCGCAGATTCGCGGCATCGGCCTGTCGGGACAGATGCACGGCGCGGTGCTGCTCGATGCGGACAATCGCGTGCTGCGGCCCGCGATCCTGTGGAACGACATGCGCAGCGACAAGGAATGCGCGGAGCTGACCGGGCGCGCGCCGGAGCTGCACGGCGTCGCCGGCAATCTGGCGATGCCCGGTTTTACCGCGCCGAAACTGCTGTGGGTCGCGCGTCACGAACCCGACATTTTTGCGCGCACCGCCTGCGTGCTGCTGCCGAAGGATTATTTGCGCCTGCAACTGACGGGCGGCAAGGTGTCCGATCCCTCGGACGCGGCCGGCACGCTGTGGCTCGACGTCGCGAAGCGCGACTGGTCCGATTCGTTGCTGGCCGCCTGCAACATGACGCGCGCGCAGATGCCGGCGCTGCGCGAAGGCAGCGCGCCGGCCGGCACGCTGCTGCCCGAAGTGGCGCGCGAATTCGGCCTGAGCGCGAACGTGATCGTCGCGGCCGGCGGCGGCGACAACGCGACCAGTGCGATCGGCATCGGCGCGACGCAGCCGGGCGACGGCTTCGTGTCGCTCGGCACGTCGGGCGTGCTGTGCGTGGTCGGCGACAGCTTCCGGCCGAACCCGGCCTCCGCGGTGCACGCGTTCTGTCACGCGATTCCGGACCGCTGGCATCAGATGAGCGTGGTGCTGTCGGCGGCGAGCTGTCTGCGCTGGGTCTGCAAGCTCACGTCCACCGACGAGCCGACGCTGCTCGCCGAAATCGAGGCGCTGCCCGCCCACGCGCTCACCACCGCGCCGCTCTTTTTGCCGTATCTGTCGGGCGAGCGCACGCCGCACAACGACCCGTACGCACAAGGCGTGTTCTTCGGCATGAATCACGCGACCGATCGCGCGCTGCTCGGCTACGCGGTGCTCGAAGGCGTGACGCTCGCGCTCACCGACGGGCTGGATGCGCTGCGCGCGGCCGGCACCGAGGCGAAGGTGCTGTCGCTGCTCGGCGGCGGCGCACGCAGCGATTACTGGGCGCAGTTGCTCGCCGACGCGCTCGACACCGCCACGGTCAAGCACGGCGGCGGCGAGACCGGCGCGGCGCTCGGCGCCGCGCGTCTGGGCTGGCTCGCCGCGGGCGGCGATCCGGCCAAGGTACTGACCAAGCCGCCCGTCGAAAAGGAGTTCACGCCGAATCCGCGCCGCCACGCGGAACTGCGCACGCGGCTCGACGCGTACCGGGCGCTGTATCGCCACGTACGGCCGCTGTTCGATCCCGCGCGCGCGCCGCTCGCCTGAGCGCCCAACCGCGGCCGGCCTTCGCTCAGGCGCGGGGCCGGCCGCTTTCATCGGCACACTTCAAGCAAAACTCGAGCGAACCGTCATCGTGCCCAGGTCAACCGAAAAACTCGATCTCGCGACGCGCGCCGCGTGGCTTTACTACGTCGCGGGCAATACGCAAAACGAAATCGCCGAAAAGCTGCAGGTCTCGCGGCCGGTCGCGCAGCGGCTCGTCGCGTTCGCGGTCGAAAAGAACCTGATCCGCGTGCGCGTCGATCACAAGCTCGCCGACTGTCTGTCGCTCGCCGATCAGCTGTCGAAGCGCTACGGCCTCAGCATGTGCGAGATCGTGCCGATCGACGGCGACACGCCCGAGCAACTCGACCGCAAGCTCGCGGTGGCCGGCGCGCAGGTGATGGAGCGCTATCTGAACGAGCAAAAGCCGATGGTCGTCGCGGTCAGCAGCGGCCGTACGCTGAAGGCCGCGGTCGATCAGATCGCGCAGCTCGACCGTCCGCAGCACCGGCTGGTATCGATGGTCGGGGCAATCGCGCAGGACGGCTCCTCGAACCGCTACGACGTCGCGCTGCACATTTCCGAAAAGACCGGCGGCAAGCATTTTCTGCTGCCCGCGCCATTGCTCGCCGATAACGAGGCCGAGCGCGCGCAGTGGTGCAATCACCGGCTGTACCGGATCGTCGAGTCGCTGTCCGCGCAGGCCGATGTCGCGTTCGTCGGCATCGGCAACATCGGCATGGCCTGTCCGTTGCACGAGGACGGCTTCATCACGGAGGCGGAGGTGAACGAGCTGATGCACAACGGCGCGGTCGCCGAAATGCTCGGTTTGCCGATCGATGCGGCCGGCGCGCACGTCGAATCGCCGACCGGCCGGCGCGTGACGAGCATCGCGCTCGACGCGCCGCCGCGCCGGCCGACCATCGGCTTCGCGGGTGGGCAGCGCAAGCGCGACGCGTTGATCGCGGTGCTCAAGGGAGGCTGGCTTTCGGGGCTGGTGACCGACGAGTTGTGCGCGCGGGCGGCGTTGGAGGCGTGAGCTGCGGCGGCGTGGTGCCCGCCGCGTTCCGCGGCTCATCCCTATTACCCTATAGCGCGCGAAAAGCCGCGCATTCGCGAAAAGCGGCGCCCAGGCGCCGCTTTCCGTTTCATCAAGCCGCCAGCACCTCGACGATCTTGCGCTGGAACGCGTTGCCTTCGCTATCGAACAGATGGCAGTGCTCGGGCGTCGCGCCGAGCTTCTGCACGTTGCCCTTCGCATGCCGTTCGAGCGGCGGAATCCGCGCGATCAGGCCATCGGGCGCGACGCTCGACTCCGCGTACAGATACGCCGCGTCGCCCAGTGACTCGACCGTCATCGTGCGCGCGTCGATGCCATCCTCGGTCGTGCTCACGTGCAGATGCTCGGGGCGAATGCCGACCGTCACCTTGTCGCCCTGCTTCGCCGAGCCCGGATCGACCCCGACGCGCTGCGTCTCGCCGGTCTCATAACGCACGCTGACGCTGTCGTGCGACACCGACTGCACGGTGCCTTCCATGAAGTTCATCTTCGGCGAGCCGATGAAACCCGCGACGAAACGGTTCGCGGGCGCGTGATACAGCATCGTCGGGGTGCCCACCTGCTCCAGATTGCCCGCCGACAATACGACGATCTTGTCGGCGAGCGTCATCGCCTCGACCTGGTCGTGCGTCACGTAGATCATCGTCGTCTTCAGCTCGTCGTGCAGACGCGCGAATTCGAGGCGCATCTTCACGCGCAGCGCGGCATCGAGATTCGACAGCGGTTCGTCGAACAGGAACACCTTCGGCTTTCTCGTGATCGCGCGGCCGATCGCGACGCGCTGGCGCTGACCGCCGGAGAGCTGCTTCGGCTTGCGGTCGAGCAGATGATCGATATGCAGGATCTTCGCCGCGTTGCGCACCGCCGCGTCGATCTCCGGCTTCTTCGCGCCGGCGAGCTTCAGCCCGAACGCCATGTTGTCGTACAGCGTCATGTGCGGATACAGCGCGTACGACTGAAACACCATCGCGATGCCGCGCTTCGCCGGCGGCACGTCGTTCATGCGCACGCCGTCGATATTCAGATCGCCGCTCGTGATGTCCTCGAGACCCGCGATCATCCGCATCAGGGTCGATTTGCCGCAACCGCTCGGCCCGACGAACACGACGAACTCGCCATCCGCGATGTCGAGATTGATGTCGCGCATCACCTCGTTGTCGTCATAGGCCTTTCTGATGTTGCGCAAGGTTAGGCTTGCCATGATGTGTCTCCGTGTCATGCTGTTCGATACCGCGTACTGCCTGTTGCTGCGCGCGCTCCCGGGTTGCCGGGGGCCGCGCGAATTCGTGCGCGAATCCGCCGTGCGCTCAGGGCGCGGCCGCCGTCGCGCTCAGCGTCCATTGCGCGACGAGGTCCGGCAACTCCCGCATGTCGTCGAACACGTGACGCGCGCCGGCCGCGTGCAGGCGGTCGATCTGCGCATCGCTCGCATGACCGCCGCCGATAAAGCCTAGCACCGCCATGCCCGCCGCGGCGGCCGCGCTCACGCCGGCCACGCTGTCCTCGACGACGAGGCACGCGCCCGGCGCAAGACCGAAGTCGCGCGCCGCCGCGAGATACACGTCCGGTGCCGGCTTCGGATTCGGCACCGCGTCCGCGCAGAAGAGGTGCTCGCCGAAAAAGCGCGCGAGACCCGTGCGCGCGAGCACCGCCTCGACGTACGGCCGGAAGCTGTTGCTCGCGCAACCCTTGACGAGCGGCACCTGAGCCAGCGCGGCCTCGATGCCGTCGACCACCGGCGCCTGCAGCGCCGCCGCCTCGACCGCATGGCGAATCGCCGCGATATCGTCGCTGCCGAGCTGCTTGCCGAGCTGCGTCGCGGCGTCCTGCAACACGCGCTCGATGCGCAATCCCAGCAGCGGCAGCACGACCGGTTCGACGTCCGCGCCGGGCCAGCGCGCCTCGAGTTCGTGCACGAGCATGCGCGCGGCCACGGCTTCGCTGTCGATCAGCACGCCGTCGCAATCGCAGATCAGCGCCAGCCTGTTCGCGGGCGCCACCATTTCCGCGCCTGCCGTCATTTGACCGCCCCGAACGTGAGACCGCGCACCAGTTGCTTCTGCGACAGCCAGCCGACGATCAGGATCGGCGCGACCGCGAGCAGCGACGCGGCGGACAGCTTGGCCCAGAACAGCCCCTCGGGGCTCGAATACGACGCGATGAACACGGTCAGCGGCGCCGCGTTCGAGCTCGACAGGTTGATGCTCCAGAACGCTTCGTTCCACGACAGGATCACGAGCAGCAGCGCGGTCGACGCGAGTCCCGGCAGCGACATCGGCATCAGCAGGTAGACGATCTCCTGCCACGTCGCGGCGCCGTCGATGCGTCCGGCTTCGAGAATGTCGCGCGGAATCTCGGCGAAATACGTGAACGCCATCCACACCGCGATCGGCAGATTGATCAGCGTGTAGACGATGACGAGACCCGACACCGTATCGAGCAGGCCGCTGTTTTTCCACAGCAGATAGATCGGCACCAGCACGCCGACCGACGGCATCATCTTCGTCGAGAGCATCCACAGCAGCACCTTCTGCGTGCGGCGCGTCGGGAAGAACGCCATCGCGTACGCGGCCGGCACCGCGAGAATCAGGCACAGCAGCGTGACGCCGACCGAGATCAGCACCGAATTCCACGCGAACGCGAAGTAGTTGCTGCGCGCGAACACCTCGCGGAAGCTGTCGAGCGTCGGGATGAAAAACAGCGACGACGCGTAGGCCTGCTGCTCGGTCTTGAACGCGGTGATCGTCATCCAGAAGATCGGGAAGAACAGCAGCAGCGCGACGAGCCACGCGATCACGCCGGGAATGCCGCGGCGGACCGTTTCGAACGGCGATTTCGTCGACACCGCGACGGGCTGCGTCGTCGACGCCGGAGTGGAGGCAACGTGGCTCATTTTTCGTACTCCCCTTTCAGGTTCTTCGCGAGCATCCGCACGAGGAAGAACGACACGATGTTGGCCAGCACGACCGCGAGAATGCCGCCCGCCGACGCGAGACCGACGTCGAACTGTTGCAGGCCCAGCGAGAAGATCAGGTACGACAGGTTGGTGGTCGCGTCGCCCGGACCGCCGCCGGTGGTCGTATAGATCTCGGCGAAGATCGACAGCAGGAAAATCGTCTCCATCATCACGACGACCGCGATCGCGCGTCGCAGGTGCGGCAGCGTGATGTAGAAGAACATCGAGAACGGTCCTGCGCCGTCGATGCGCGCCGCTTCCTTCTGCTCCTGGTCGAGCGACTGGATCGCCGTGAACAGGATCAGGAACGCGAACGGCAGCCACTGCCACGCGACGATCATGATGACCGCGGTGAGCGGATAGTCGGCGAACCAGTCGATCGGCTGCATGCCCAGCGCGCGCATGCCCTGGGCGATCAGGCCGTACACCGGGTGCAGGATCATGTTCTTCCAGATCAGCGCGCTCACCGTCGGCATCACGAAGAACGGCGCGATCGCCAGCAGCCGCGCGATGCCCTGACCGTAGAACTTGCGGTCGAACAGCACCGCCATCAGCACGCCGCCACCCACCGTGATCACCAGCACCGATACGATCAGCTCGATCGTGTGCGCGATCGACGGCCCGAACGACGGATCGGTGGCGAGGTAACGGTAGTTGTCGAGACCGGCGAAACCGCGCAGATCGGGGTTCAACAGGTTGTAGCGCGAGAACGAAAACCAGATCGTCATCGCGAGCGGAATCACCATCCACAGCACGAGCACGGAGACCGAGGGCATGACGAGCCAACGGGCCGAATTCGCCTTGCGGGCTTCGCGTTCTTTTTCTGTCTGGGGATGGGCGTGCATGAGAGGTAGGCGCAAGGGACGCATGATGGACCACCTGTTCGGTAATGCGCGGAGCGTTCGTCCGAGCCGCGCGCGTGACGCGCGACGACCTGCCGCGCGACGCGCGCCGCCGGCGAACGGCCCGCTCTGCTGCGTGAGCCGGCCGGCGCGCATCGGTTGATGCGCATCGGCCGGCGCGTGCCGCATCGATCGATGCGGCGGGCCTGCCGCGAGACTGGCCGCGGTGCTTCCCGGGTTGCTTTATCGGGTCGCGCCGCGCTGCTTCCCGCGGTCGTTTTGCGGCGTACGTTTGCCGCCGCGTTGCTTCCGGGTTACTTCTGGTAGCCGGCCTGCTTCACCGCGCGATCGGCCGCCGCGTTGCCGGCCGCGAGCGCCTGATCGACCGTCATCTGACCGGCGATCGCGCCGGAGATGCTCTGACCGACCACGGTGCCGAACGACTGGAACTCGGGGATGCCGACGAACTGCACGCCGGTGTACGGCACGGGTTTCAGCGTCGGATGATCCGGGTCGGCGGTCTTGATCGCGTTCAGCACGAAGTCGCCGAACGGCGCGGCCTGCTTGTACTCGGGGCGCGCGTAGGTGGACTGGCGCGTACCGGGAGGCACCGAGGCCCAGCCCTCATCCTTCGCGACCAGTTCGATGTACTCCTTCGACGTCGCCCACGTGATGAACTTCTTCGCCGCGTCGGCCTGCTTCGACGACTTCGGAATCGCGAGCGCCCACGCCCACAGCCAGTGCGAGCCCTTCGGCGTGACCGCGATCGGCGCGGCGGCGAAGCCGACCTTGTCGGCGATCTGCGACTGCTGCTTGTTGTACAGCATGCCGGCCGCGACCGTCGCGTCGATCCACATCGCGCACTTGCCCGACGACATCAGCGTGAGGTTTTCGTTGAAGCCGTTCGAGCTCGCTCCCGGCGGGCCGTCTTTCTTCAGCAGATTGACGTAGAACGTCATCGCCTTCTTCCATTCCGGCGACGTCAACTGCGCATGCCACTTCTCGTCGAACCAGCGGCCGCCGAAGGTGTTGACCACCGTCGTGCCGTACGCCATGTTCTCGCCCCAGCCCGCCTTGCCGCGCAGACAGATGCCGTACTGCTCCTTGGACTTGTCGGTGAGCTTGTCGGCGAATTGCGCGATCTGGTCATAGGTCGGCTGATCGGGCATCTTCAGACCGGCCTTGTCGAACAGATCCTTGCGGTAATAGGTCATCGAGCTTTCGACGTAGAACGGCAGCGCGTAGAGCTGGCCGTTCGCGGACAGGCCGTCGCGGGCCGTCTTCACGACGTCGTCGAGATCGTAGCTCGCCGGCAGGTTGGTGATCGGCGTGAGCCAGCCGCGCTTGCCCCATTGCGGCGTTTCATACGCGCCGATCGTCATCACGTCGAACTGGCCGCTGCCGGTCGTGATGTCGGTCGTCGCGCGCTGGCGCAGCACGTTTTCCTCGAGAATCACCCAGTTCAGCTTGATGTCCGGATTCGCCTTTTCGAATGCGGGCGAAAGCTTCTTCAGCTCGATCATGTCCGGATTGTTCAGCGTCGCGATCGTCACCGTCGCCGCCGACGCGCTCAGCGCAAAGCATGCCGCCGCGCCGGCACCGGCCGCCTTCAGCGCGAATTTGAAAGCTGGTTTCATCGCTGGTTTCATCGTTGTCTCCTTTCTCGTGCGTTATGTCGTGCTGCGTTCGTTGTTCGGAATGACACGCCACCGGTGGCGGGCGATATGCCCGCTTTCAGCCCACTCTTCAGCTCATCCAGTTGCCGCCGTCGACGTTCAGCGTCTGCGCGGTGATGTAGTCGGCGTCCGCCGACGCGAGAAACAGCGCGGCGCCGGTCAGATCGTCGGGCACGCCCATGCGGCCGAGCGGCACCGCCTCGCCGACGAGCCGCTTCTTCTCGCCGGGCGGCCGGTTCTCGTAGCGCGCGAAAAGCGCGTCGACTTCGTTCCACATCGGCGTATCGACGACGCCCGGCGCGATGCCGTTCACGTTGATCCGGTGCGGCGCCAGCGCGAGCGCCGCCGATTGCGTGTAGCTCAGCACGGCCGCCTTGGTCGCGCAGTAGTGGGAAACGAGCGCCTCGCCGCGCCGTCCGGCCTGCGACGACATATTGATGATCTTGCCGCCGCGGCCCTGCTCGACCATCTGCCGCGCGACGGCCTGCATCAGGAAGAACATGCCCTTCACGTTGACCGCGAAGAGGCGGTCGAACACGTCCCAGGATTCGTCGAGGAGCGGGCGCATGTCGAACAGCGCCGCATTGTTGAAGAGGATGTCGATCTGGCCGAAGCACCCGAGCGTGCTCGTCACGATGCGTTCGATGTCCTCGCGGCGCCTGACGTCGGCGCTCACGCCCAGCACGCGCTCGCCGTAGGCGGCGCGCAGCGTGTCGCCGATGCTGTCGACCGGCTTCACGTCGACCAGCACGCAGCGCGCGCCTTCGTCGAGATAGCGCCGCGCCACCGCTTCACCGATACCGCTGGCCGCGCCCGTCAGAATGGCCACCTTGTCCTGCAATCGTGCCGCCACTGCCTGTCTCCGGTTCGTTCTGCATTCTGGCGCGTAGTGAGCGAACGCTCATTGCGCGAACAATTGCTCTGTAAGTGATCGAATGATCGGATACGGACCGGGTCATGTCAAGGCGCGTGGCCAGATTTCGATGGTGCAGCGCGGCAGGATTCCCTCGTCCCCGGATACGGTCGTACTGACAGGAAAGCGCGATACGTTATATCATTCCGGCCTCGACACGCGGTGGTCGCGTGCCGCGAGATCGGGGTCCCGCAGCGCCATCCATATCCATAGCAGTCACCGCCACCGTCGGTGGTTCATTCAACTCTCACGCAGCAGGAAACGACGATGAAAACAATCGGCTCGATGTTCACCGGAGCGCGCCGCGCGCTGAAGCTGTCGAAATATCTCCCGGCCTGGCTGCTCGCGGGCGCCGCGCTCGCGTTCGGCCACGGCGCGTTTGCCGCCGACGCGAAAATCCCGGTCGTCGCCGCGGAGAATTTTTACGGCGACGTGGTGCGGCAGCTCGGCGGCGAGCGCGTCAACGTGACGAGCATCCTCAGCAACCCGGACCAGGACCCGCATCTGTTCGAAGCGAGCACGGCCACCGCGCGCGCATTGCAGCATGCGAGCCTCATCGTGTACAACGGTGCGGACTACGATCCGTGGATGGCGAAATTGCTGGCCGCGTCGAAAAGCACGCAGCGCACCGTGATCATCGCGGCCGATCTCACCGGCAGGAAAGGCGGCGACAATCCGCACCTGTGGTATGACCCGGCGACGATGCCGAAGGTCGCGCGCGCGATCAGCGACGCGCTCGTCGCGGCTGACCCGGCGCACAAGTCGGCGTACGATGCGAACCTCGCGAAGTTTCTCGATTCGCTGAAGCCGATCGACGCGAAGGTCGCCGAACTGCACGGCCGCTACGCGGGCGTGCCGGTCACGGCGACCGAGCCGGTGTTCGGCTATATGTCGGACGCGATCGGGCTCGCGATGCGCAACCAGCGTTTCCAGCTCGCGACGATGAACGACACCGAGGCGAGCGCGGCCGATATCGCCGCATTCGAACGCGATCTGCGCGAGCGGCGCGTGCGCGTTCTGATCTATAACAGCCAGGCAACCGAGGCGCTGACCCGACGCATGTTGAAGCTTGCACAGCAATCGAAAGTACCGACGATGAGCGTCACCGAAACCTTGCCGGCCGGCAAGACCTATCAGACGTGGATGCTCACGCAGCTCGACGCGCTGGAGAAGGCGCTCGCCGCGGGTGACACGAACGGCGCGAACGACGCCAAAGGAAAAACCCCATGATTTCGACTGGCCGCCACGCGCCAGCGGCTGCGCCGACCGGCGCGTCCAGCACCGCCAGGAGCGGCACGCCCGTACTCGAACTCGAGCGCGTGACGCTCGAACTCGGCGACCGCGCGATCCTGCGCGATACGAGCTTCGTCGTAAACCAGGGCGAGTTCATCGGCGTGCTCGGGCCGAACGGCGCGGGCAAGACCACGCTGATGCGCGCGGTGCTCGGTCTGGTGCCGGCCGCGCAAGGCGCGATCCGCGTGCTCGGGCGGGCGGTCGAGCGCGGCAACGCATCGATCGGCTATATGCCGCAGACGCGCAGCGCGCTCGCCGGGCGCCGCGTGCGCGGCCGTGATTTCGTCGCGATGGCCGCCGACGGGCATCGCTGGGGCCTGCCGCACGCGGATGCGCACACCCGCGCGGACGTCGACCGGGTGCTCGAACTCGTCGGCGGCAGCAAGCTCGCGCTACGGCCGCTGTCGGAACTGTCGGGCGGCGAGCGTCAACGGCTGCTGCTCGCGCAGTGCCTGCTCGGCAACCCGAAGCTGCTGCTGCTCGACGAACCGCTGATCAGCCTCGATCCGCATCATCAGAAGAGCGTCGTCGAGCTGGTGCGGCGCGTGCAGCAGGAGCTCGACATCGCGGTGCTGTTCTCCGCGCATGAGCTGAATCCGCTGCTGAATTCGCTCGATCGCGTGCTGTATCTCGGCAACAGCGTCGCGGCGCTCGGCACCGTCGACGAAGTGATCACGCGCCCGGTGCTGTCGCGGCTCTACGGTTCGCCGATCGACGTGATGCGCGTGAATGGCCGCATCTTCGTGATGTCGGGTGGCGTCGAGGTCGAGAAGCACGATCACGAGCACGAACACGACGAAGACGACGGTCATTCGCACAGTCATTCGCACGGCCACTCACACCAGCACGACTCACGCGACGGACACACACACGATGTTTGAATACGATTTCATGGTGAACGCATTCGCGGCGTCGGGGATCGTCGCGGTGCTGGCTGGCGTGGTCGGCTATTTTCTCGTGATGCGCGGACAGACCTTCGCCGGTCACGCGCTCTCGCACGTCGGTTTCACCGGCGCGACCGGCGCGGTGCTGATCGGCATCTCGCCGATCTGGGGGATGATCGGCTTCACGCTCGCGGCGGGCGTCGGCATGGGCGCGCTCGGCGAACGGCTCGCGGGACGCGATGTCGCGATCGGCGTGACGCTGTCTTTATCGCTCGGCTTCGGTCTGCTGTTTCTGCACTTCTTTACCGCGTACGCGACGCAGGTCACGGCGCTGCTGTTCGGCAACGTGCTCGGCGTGAATGCATCGACGCTCGTCGTGCTCGCGGCGTTGGGCGCCGTCAGCCTCGTCGCGCTCGCGGCGATCATGCGGCCGCTGCTGTTTGCGTCGCTGCAACCGGAACTCGCCGAAGCGAAAGGCGTGTCGCTGCGCCGCGTGTCGGTGCTGTTTCTCGCGATCACCGCTTTGGCGGTGGCGGCGTGCACGCAGATCGTCGGCGTGCTGCTCGTGTTCACGCTGATGGTCGGGCCGGCCGCCGCCGCGCAGAACCTGAGCACGCGGCTCTCCACCGGCCTGGTGCTGGCCGCGGTGTTCGCGCTCATGCAGGCATGGCTCGGTCTGACGCTCGCGTTCTATACCGACTGGCCGACCAGCTTCTGGATTACCGTGCTGTCGGCGCTGGTGTATGGCGGGAGTCTGCTCAGGCGGCATTGAGCGGCGTCGGCCAACCTCAACGCGCTCATCCAGTGAAAACGGCGGCATATTGATGTGCCGCCGTTTTTCATTTCGCGTCCCGCGACGTTTTCACGCGAGCAACACCTTCGCATGATGCGCGAGGTGATCCTCGATGAACGTCGAGATGAAGTAATAGCCGTGGTCGTAGCCCGCATGACGGCGCAGCGTCAGCGGCTGCCCCGCGGCCTTGCACGCGGCTTCGAATACATCCGGATTCAGTTGCACGGCGAGAAACTGATCCGCGAGTCCCTGATCGACGAGAATCCCTTGCGTGAACTTGCGCGACGCATGCGCGACCAGCTCGCTCGCGTCGTACTGCTTCCACGCCTCACGGTCGTCGCCGAGATAGCCGCTGAACGCCTTCTCGCCCCACGGACAACGCATCGGCGCCGCAATCGGCGCGAACGCCGACACCGACCGATAGATCTCCGGATTGCGCAGCGCGAGCATCAGCGCGCCGTGCCCCCCCATCGAATGACCGAACACGCCGAGGCGCGCGCCATCGACCGGCAGGTCCGCGAGCACCGTGTCGCGCAGCTCGTCGCGCACGTACGAGTACATGCGGTAATGCTTCGCCCACGGCTGCCGCGTCGCGTCGATGTAAAAGCCCGCGCCGACGCCGAAGTCCCACGCATCGCTTTCGCCGGGCACGTCCGCGCCGCGCGGGCTCGTGTCCGGCGAAATCAGCGCGATGCCGTGCTGTGCGGCAAAACGCTGCGCGCCGGCCTTGATCGCGAACGTCTCTTCGGTGCAGGTCAGGCCCGCGAGATAGAACAGCGCGGGCACCTTCGTATTCCCTTGCAGCGCCTGCGGCGGCAGATAGACCGAGAAGCGCATCGGCAGGCCGATCGTGCGCGACTCGTGCCGGTAGAAGCGCTGCTCGCCGCCGTGGCAGGCATGCGACGAAAGTAGTTCGAGCATCGTCAAAGGCTCCTGTATCGGATCGTCGATGTTGAGATGGTTGTTGTGAATGGTATTGCAAAGTATGTGACCGGGGCGTCCACAGTGGCCGCGCCTCGCGCCTGCTACCGCGCTTCGCGGTGCATCGTGCCGCCGAACCACGGCTCGACACGGCCATACAGATCGACGAAGCGCGCATAGCGTCCGGCTAGCGCCGCATCGCCGCGCGGACCCGCGACGCGCGTCGTGCCGGGCGCCAGCACGGCGAGATCGCGCGCCTGCCAATGACCGCACGCGAGACCGCCGAGTATCGCCGCGCCGCGCGGCGCCGCGTTCGGACAGTCGACCGCGTGCAGTTCGACGTCGAGCGCATCGGCGAGCAGTTGTCGCCAGCGTGCGTCGACGGAACCACCGCCCGCGAGCTTGAGCGCGGCCACCGGCGCGCCGCTCGCGCGAATCGCGTCGAGCCCCGCGCGCAGCGAAAACGCGACGCCTTCGAACGCGGCGCGCATCATCGCGCCACGCGTGTGTTCGAGCGACAGACCCAGCCAGCCGCCGCGCGCTTGCGGGTTGAGCCACGGCGTGCGCTCGCCGCTCAGGTAGGGGAGAAAGGTCAGGCCCGAAGACGGGTTGAGCATTACGTGAGTTGCATTGTTGCCCGCCTTGCCGGCTGCATCGCCAAACGCTTCCCGATAAGCATCCGCCCATTCATACGACAGCCACCCGCGCACCCGCTCCAGCGCAATGCCGACGTTCTGCATCGCCGCCATCCGATACCAGTGATCGCTCGCCGCGCGATAGCGATGCAGGCCTTTCAGCGCCGCCGGCTCCTCGCTGGCAAGCACGACGATCTGCCCGCCGGTGCCGGTGGTGAGCAACGCGTCGCCATCGTGCGCGAGGCCGCTGCCGAGCGCCGCGCACGGGGTGTCCGCCGCGCCGGTCGCGAGCAGGGTGCCGGCGCGCAGGCCGAGCGCCCGCGCGGCCTGCTGCGATAGCGCGCCCGCCGCCGCATACGACGGCGCCAACGGCGCAAACCACTCGCGCGGAATGTCGAGCCGTTCGAGCAGCACCGTGTCCCACACGCCAGCGGGATCGGCGAGCGCGGTCGCGCACGCATCGGATGCATCCGTCACCAGCGCGCCGCCGAGCGCGACGCGCAGCCAGTCCTTCGGCTGCAGCGCCCAGCGCGTGCGACGCGCCGTCCGCGGTTCATGCCGCACGATCCAGCGCAGCAGCGGACCGGCCATGCCGGGCGCGACCGGATTCGGCTGCGGTTCGGGCCATGCATCGAGAAGATCGAGCGCGCGCGAATCGGGCCACAGCATCGCGGGCCGCACCGCTTCGCCTGACGCATCGATCAACACGACGCCGTGCATCTGCCCGGACAAGCCGATCGCGCGCACGCCGTCGCGCAAGTCGCGCGGCAGACGCGCCAGCGCATCGACGAGTGCGCGCCACCACGTTTGCACGTCGATCTCGGCCCAGCCCGCGTGCGGCGTATCGAGCGCATAAGCGACGCCCGACACCGCCTGCTCGCGGCCATCTTCGTCGACGATTGCCGCTTTCAGGGAGCCGGTGCCGAGGTCGATGCCGAGAAAACTCATGGGTGCCGGGACGTCGAAATGAGGAGGGGGAACGAGCTTGAGAAAAGAGGCTAAAAGCAGGGGCGCGTCACAACCGGTCGGACAGCCCGCGAACGGTTCGCAAACGGTTCCCAAAAACGCCGATTCGCGGGTTAACCCCGCCATGTCGCGAGTGGCGCCAAAACAGGACTATGCGTGAGGCGTGATACACGTTATTGATTCTCACACATATCCCCGCGCGCGACGCACCCGCGACACGCGCGCCGCCCGCCGCCCGCACTCGCCACCCCACGGGGCTCGCCGCCGGTCCGGGCGGGATCGGCCGCGCGCGCACCTTTAATCTGCCTTTCAAAAAGCGCGCCCGTATATCGTCGCCGGGAATGCCGGAATAGCCTCCAGTGGTCTTGTTGCACCTTTTCGTCCCCGATACCTTGGAGTCATCCCAAAACGAGATGGTGGAGAGAGACGATATGCAAGCGAACACGGTTCACCCGTGCGACGAACGCCTACCCGCGGGCCAGTTGCTCACACTCGGCATCCAGCACGTGCTGGTCATGTACGCCGGCGCGGTCGCGGTACCGCTGATCATCGGCGCGGCGCTCAAGCTGCCGAAAGACCAGATCGCGTTCCTGATCAGCGCCGATCTGTTTTCATGCGGCATCGCCACCTTGATCCAGACCCTCGGGCTGTGGATCTTCGGCATCCGGCTGCCCGTCATCATGGGCTGCACGTTCGCGGCGGTCGGCCCGATGGTCGCGATCGGCACCAATCCTTCGCTCGGCATCCTCGATATCTTCGGCTCGACGATCGCGGCCGGCGTGATCGGCATTCTGCTCGCGCCGATGGTCGGCAAGCTGCTGCGCTTTTTCCCGCCGGTCGTGATCGGCGTGGTGATCTCGGTCATCGGCCTCTCGCTGATGGAAGTCGGCATCAACTGGGCGGCCGGCGGCGTCGGCAATCCCGACTACGGCAATCCGGTCTATCTCGGTCTGTCGCTCGTCGTGCTCACGCTGATCCTGCTCATCAACAAGTTTGCGAAAGGTTTTATCGCCAACATCTCGGTGCTGCTCGGCATCGTCGCGGGCTTCGTGATCGCGCTGATGCTCGGCCGCGTCAACATGGACGGCGTCACGCACGCGCCGTGGGTCGGCATCGTGATGCCGTTCCACTTCGGCCTGCCGCACTTCGATCCGCTGTCGATCGCGACGATGGTCACCGTGATGTTCGTCACCTTCATCGAATCGACCGGCATGTTCCTCGCGGTCGGCGACATGGTCGATCGTCCGGTCGATCAGAAGACGCTGGTGCGCGGCTTGCGCGTCGATGGGCTCGGCACGCTGATCGGCGGCATCTTCAACTCGTTTCCGCATACCTCGTTCTCGCAGAACGTCGGGCTGATCGGCGTGACCGGCGTGAAGAGCCGCTTCGTCTGCGCGACGGGCGGCGTGATCCTCGTGCTGCTCGGCCTGTTCCCGAAGATGGCGCAGGTGGTCGCGTCGGTACCGGCGTTCGTGCTCGGCGGCGCCGGTATCGTGATGTTCGGCATGGTGGCGGCGAACGGCATCAAGGTCCTGTCGCGAGTCGACTTCGTGCGCAATCACCACAACCTGTTCATCGTCGCGGTGAGCATCGGACTCGGGCTCGTGCCGGTCGTGTCGCCGCGCTTCTTCGCGCAACTGCCGCCGGCGCTGTCGCCGCTGCTGCATAGCGGGATTCTGCTCGCGTCGGTGTCGGCGGTCGTGCTGAACCTGATCTTCAACGGCGTGAAGAGCGAGAGGAAGGCACGGCGCGAAATTCGCCGTGCCGGGCATGATCTCGATAAAAGTGGCGGCAGCGAGCCGCAGCACAACGAGATGCTGCGCGCGGCGGATATGCACTGAGCTTCTTCAGGCGCCGTCGATGCGGCGAGCGACACCGCTCATACGAAGGTGCCGCAAGGTTCACTCAGGTTCGCGCGGCATCGAACACCGCGCCTCAACAAAAAACGCCACGGCATGCCGTGGCGTTTCTGTTTATTTCAGCGCCGGTGCGGCGCTTGCGCTGGCAGCGAGCTTTCCCGAACGACCGGAAGCCGCCTCACACGAGCGCCGCAGCCGGCGCTTCATCGACTTCGCGCGCTTACCCCGCCGTCGCCGCCGAAGCCGCGACCGGCGCGCTCGCCGCGCCATAGTCGACCGGCGCGTCGGCGGGACGCGGCTGCTCGCCGGTGTGCTCGATCCAGCCGCCGCCGAGCGCCTGGTACAGCGTGACCAGGTTCTGCAGGCGCTGCATGCGCGCGGTGATCAGCGATTGCTGCGACGAGTACAGATCGGTCTGCGCGGTCAGCACCGACAGATAGCTGTCGACGCCGTTCTTGTAGCGCAGGTTCGACAGATCGAGCCGGCGCTGCTCGGCCGACGTATTGCGCTCGAGCGCCTGGATCTGCTGATCGTAAGTGCCGCGCGCGGCGAGCCCGTCCGCCACTTCGCGGAAGGCCGTCTGGATCGCCTTTTCATACGTGGCGATCTGCACGTTCTTCTCGATGTTGGCGAGATTCAGGTTGGCGATGTTCTGGCCGCCCTCGAAGATCGGCAGCGTGATCGACGGCGCGAAGCTCCACGCCGCCGAACCCGGCTTGAACAGCCCGCCGAGCGTCGGACTCAGCGTGCCGGCGCTGCCGGTCAGCGTGACCTTCGGGAAGAACGCCGCGCGCGCCGCGCCGATGTTCGCGTTGGCCGCGAGCAGATTTTCCTCGGCCTCCATGATGTCGGGACGGCGCGTCAGCAGATCGGCCGGCAGACCCGCCGGAATGTCGGTGAGCAGGTTCTGGTCGTTCAGCGGCAGACCGTTCGGCAGATCGTCGGGCAGCGGCTCGCCGATCAGCAGCACCAGCGCGTTCACGGCCTGGGCCCGCAAGCGCGCCTGCGCCTGCAGGTTCGCGCTGGCGGTCTCGACGACCGTTTGCGCCTGGCGCAGATCGAGCTCCGAGCCCGTGCCGTTGTCGAACTGGAGCTTCGTGATCCGGTACGACTCCTGCGCATTCGTCAATGTGTCCTGCGTGACCTTCAGCAGGTCGTCGAGCTCGAGCAGCGTCAGGTACTGGTTCGCGACCTGCGAGACCAGCGAGATTTCCGCGGCCTTGCGCGCCTGCGCGGTGCCCAGGTAGGTCGCCAACGCCTGATCCTTCAGGCTCTGGATCCGCCCGAAGAAGTCGATTTCCCACGACGCGTTCAAGCCCACCGAATACGTGTTGGAGATCGTCTGGCCGAAGTACGTCAGGTCTTTCGGCGTGCGCGACTTGCTTTGCGAAGCCGCGGCGTCGAGCGTCGGGAACAGACCCGCGCGCACGATCCGGTACTGCGCCGCCGACGCCTGCATGTTCAGCACCGACACACGCAGATCGCGGTTGTTCTTCAGCGCGATTTCGATCAACTGCTGCAAACGCGGATCGACGAAGAAGTCGCGCCAGCCGATGTCGGCGGCCGCCTGGTTGTTCGCGCTGCGCGCGCCGGGCGTGCCCGGCTGCTGGTCGTATACGCCGCCCGTCGGGAAGGTGGCCGTCACGGGTGCCTCCGGGCGCTGATATCGCGGCGCCAGCGTGCAACCCGCGGCGAGCAACGCCACCGCCACTGCAATCAAAGAGTGTTTTTGCATCTCAATGCCCATCCTTGCCCGAGTCCTTGCCATCCGCGCCGCTGGCCGACCCATCAGCCGCGCCGCCACCTTGCGGATCGTGCGGATGGTGCTGTTCGTAGTGCGCGAGCGCCTCATCCGGGTCTTCCTTCTCGCCGCCGAACTTCGCGCGGATCACGACGAAGAACATCGGGATCATGAAAATGGCGAGGAAGGTCGCCGTCAGCATCCCGCCGATCACGCCGGTACCGATTGCGTGCTGGCTGGCCGAGCCCGCGCCGTTACTGATCGCGAGCGGCAGCACGCCGAGAATGAACGCGAGCGAGGTCATCAGGATCGGACGCAACCGCAGACGCGCCGCCTCGAGCGCGGCCTCGATCGGCCCCATGCCTTCACTCTGCTGCAGTTCGCGGGCGAACTCGACGATCAGAATCGCGTTCTTCGCCGACAGACCGACGGTGGTCAGCAGACCCACCTGGAAAAACACGTCGTTCTCGAGCCCGCGCAGCGTCGCGGCCAGCAGCGCGCCGATCACGCCGAGCGGCACCACCATGATCACCGAGAACGGGATCGACCAGCTTTCATACAGCGCCGCGAGACACAGGAACACGACGAGGATCGAGATGCCGTACAGGATCGGCGCCTGTGAACCGGACTGGCGCTCCTGCAGCGACAGACCCGTCCACTCGTAGCCGATACCCGCCGGCAGCTTCGTGACGAGCGCTTCCATCGCCGCCATCGCCTGACCGGTCGACTTGCCCGGCGCGGCCGCACCCTGGATTTCCACCGACGAGATGCCGTTGTAGCGCTCGAGCTTCGGCGAACCGTACGTCCACTGGGTGCTCGCGAAGGCCGAGAACGGCACCATCGCGCCTGCGTTGTTGCGCACGAACCAGCCATCCACGTCCTCCGGCTTCATACGGAAAGGCGCGTCGGCCTGCAGGTACACCTTCTTGATCCGGCCGTCGGTATCGAGGAAGTTATTCACGTACTGCGACGCCCATGCGATCGAGAAAGTCTGGTCGATCGTCGAGAGCGACACGCCGAGCGCGGCAGCCTTCTCGTGGTCGATGTTCACCTTGAACTGCGGTGTGTCGTTCAGGCCGTTCGGACGCACCTGAGCGAGCGTCGGATCCTTCGCGGCGAGACCGAGCAGCATGTTGCGCGCTTCCATCAGCTTTTCATGGCCGACGCCCGCGCGATCCTGCAACTGGAAGTCGAAGCCCGCGGCCGTGCCGAGTTCAGGAATCGACGGCGGGTTGACCGGGAACACCGTCGCGTTCTTGTAACTGGCGAAGTGCATGTACAGACGGCCCACCAGCGCCTGCACCTTCTGGTCGGCATGCTGACGCTGCCCGTAGTCCTTCATCCGCACGAACACGAGACCGGCGTTCTGGCCACGGCCGGCGAAGCTGAAGCCGTTCACGGTGAAGGTCGATTCGACGATCTCCTTCTCGTCGTTCAGCAGATAGTCGGACACGTCCTTCAGCGCGCGCGCGGTGGTTTCCTGCGTGGAACCGGACGGCGTTTGCACGAGCACGAACATCGTGCCCTGGTCTTCGTCGGGCAGGAACGACTTCGGCAGTCTGACGAACAGCAGGCCCACCGCGAAGATCACCACCATGTAGATGATGAGCCAGCGGCCCGAGCGCTTGATCACGTGGTGCACGCCCGAGTGATACTTGTCGCGGCTCGTGTTGAACGTGCGGTTGAACCAGCCGAAGAAGCCGGTGGCTTTCTCGTGATGACCCTTCGGAATCGGCTTGAGGATCGTCGCGCACAGCGCCGGCGTCAGAATCAACGCGACGAGCACGGACAGCACCATCGCCGCGACGATCGTCAGCGAGAATTGCCGGTAGATCGCGCCGACCGAGCCGCCCGAGAACGCCACCGGCACGAACACCGCCGACAGCACGAGCGCCACGCCGACCAGCGCGCCGGTAATCTGGTCCATCGCCTTGCGGGTTGCGTCGCGAGGCGACAAGCCCTCCTCCTGCATCACCCGCTCGACGTTTTCCACCACCACGATCGCGTCGTCCACCAGCAGGCCGATTGCGAGCACGAGACCGAACATCGACAGCACGTTGATCGAGAAACCGACCACGCTCATGATCGCGAACGTGCCGAGCAGCACCACCGGCACCGCGATCGTCGGAATCAGCGTGGCCCGCAGGTTCTGCAGGAACAGGTACATGACCAGGAACACCAGCACGATACCTTCGAGCAGCGTCTTGACCACTTCCTCGATCGACAGGCGCACGAACGGCGTCGTGTCGTACGGGTACTGCACCACGAGACCGTGCGGGAAGTACTTCGACAGTTCGGTGATCTTCTGGCGCACCGCCTTGGCGGTGGCCAGCGCGTTCGCGCCGGTCGCGAGCTGGATACCGAAGCCCGCCGTCGGCTGACCGTTGTACTTGGTGTCGAAGTTGTAGTTTTCGCCGCCGAGCTCGATGCGCGACACGTCGCGCAGACGCACCTGCGAGCCGTCCTGGTTGACCTTCAGCAGGATGTTGCCGAACTGTTCGGGCGTGTTCAGCAGCGTCGCCTGCGTGATCGTGGCCTGCAGCACCTGACCCGGCACCGACGGCGTGCCGCCGAGCGAGCCGCCCGCGACCTGCACGTTCTGCGCCTGCAACGCGGTTTGCACGTCGACCGGCGTCAGCCCGAAGTTGTTCAGCTTGTTCGCGTCGAGCCAGATCCGCATCGCGTACTGCGAGCCGAACAGCGTCACCGTGCCCACGCCGTCGATACGGCTGACCGGATCCTGAATGTTCGACGCGACGTAGTTCGCGAGGTCGTACTTGTTCATGCTGCCGTCGGTCGACACGAACGCCATCACCAGCAGGAAGCTGCTGCTCGACTTCGTGACCTTGGTGCCGAGCTGCTGCACTGCCTGCGGCAGGAGCGGCGTAGCGAGCTGCAGCTTGTTCTGCACCTGCACCTGCGCGATGTCGGGGTTGGTGCCGGCCGCGAACGTCAGCGTGATGGTGGCCGTGCCCGAATCATCCGACGTGGACGCGAGGTACAGCAGGTGGTCGAGACCACTCATCTGCTGCTCGATCACCTGCGTGACGGTGTTTTCCACCGTCTTCGCCGAGGCGCCCGGGTACGTTGCGCTGATCTGCACGGCCGGCGGCGCGATAGTCGGGTATTGCGCGATCGGCAGTGTGAACACCGACGCGATACCCGCGAGCATCAGGATGATGGCGATCACCCATGCAAAAATCGGGCGATCAATAAAGAACTTTGCCATGAGGCGGGCTCCCTGTTATTACGCGCCCGATGCGGCGGAGTCGGGTTGAGCCGTCTGCGCACCGCTGGCGGCCGGCGCGGCCTGAGCGGCCGCGTCGGAAGCAGGTGTACCGGGAAGCTGCGCCGGCACAGGCTTGACCTGCTGGCCGGGGCGCGCCTTGTCGGTGCCCTGGACGATCACGCGCTCGCCCGGCTTCAGGCCGTCCGAGACCACCCAGTACGAGCCGAACGTGCCCGCGGTGACGAGCTGACGCAGCTCGACCTTGTTGTCGTTATCGACGACGAGCGCGGTAGGCTGGCCCTTCTGGTCATGCGTGATGCCGACTTGCGGCACGATGATCGCGTTCTGGTTGACGCCCTCGTCGATCTTCGCGCGCACGAACATGCCCGGCAGCAGCACGTGGTCCGGGTTCTTGAAGATCGCGCGCACCGTGACCGAGCCGGTGCCCTGGTCGACCGTCACGTCGGTGAACTGCAGCTTGCCCTTCTCCGAATAGACGCGGCCGTCTTCCAGCACGAGCGACACCTGCGCCGCGCCCGGGCCGGTCGTCTTCAGACGCCCTTCCTGGATTTCGCGACGCAGCTTCAGGCCGTCGAGGCTCGATTGCGTGAGGTCGACGTAGACCGGATCGAGCTGCTGGACCGTGGCCATCAGCGTGGCCGCGCTCTGCTGCACGAACGCGCCCGGCGTGACCTGCGACACGCCGATCTGGCCTGCCACCGGCGAGGTCACGTCGGTATAGCCGAGGTTGATCTGCGCGGTGTCGACCGCGGCCTTGCCGGCGGCGACGTCGGCGGCGGCCTGGCCCTGCGCGGCGACCGCGTTGTCGTAGTCCTGCTTGCTGACCGCGTTGGCCGCGACCAGCACCTTGTAACGGTTGGCCTGCGCGGTGGTCGACACGAGGTTCGCCTGCGCCTTCGCGAGCGATGCCTTCGCGTTGTTCAACGTGGCGATGTACGGAGCCGGATCGATCTTGTAGAGACGCTGGCCGGCCTTGACCTCGCTACCCTCGGTGAACTCGCGGCGCAGCACGATGCCGTCGACCCGCGCGCGCACCTGCGCGACGAGGAAGGCACTGGTACGGCCGGGCAGTTCGGTGACGACGGGCACGGTCGTCGGCTGGAGAGTGACGACGCCAACTTCGGGCGCCTGTGGCGGCGGGGCAGATTGTTTTGGTCCGCACGCCGCCAGCAAGATGGCAGCCGTCGCGGCACTGATTAAGCGGAATGGAACCCGTTCGACGCGCATGGAGCGACCTCTGTCAAAGACTGAGAATGAAAAAGTGCGCGCATCCCTACCCCGGGGACGGCAGCGCACACAGGCGTCTTGCGACGCTCAACCGGAAGCCCATGGATGCAAACCGCGCCTGCAAGGGCACCCTGCTGCGAACGTGCCATACCGGGAAATGCCGCACGGCGCCGCCATCCGGCAGGCGCAAGGGCGTTCTGAAAGGCAACAGTGACGGATATTAACCGGTCGTCACGGCTTGGGCTATCCGATCGTGGGATGCTATTATAGATACATTCGTGAATGCATGTAAAAGTGCATTTACTTCTCTTGCAGGTGGGGATCTCGCAAGTTCGCTTTCCAATCTGCTCAAAAAGTAGTCAGATTGTCATCGGGCTGACTTGATACGGCCCGGGCTCCCCACAATCCAGGGCAGTTCATACGTATATGGTCAGAAGAACCAAGGAAGAGGCACAGGAGACGCGTAACCGGATCCTTGACGCAGCCGAGCAGGTTTTCTTCGAGAAAGGCGTATCGCGCACGTCGCTGGCCGACATCGCGCAGGCCGCGGGCGTCACGCGCGGCGCAATCTACTGGCACTTCGCCCACAAGAGCGAGCTATTTACCGAAATGTTCGATCGCGTGCTGCTGCCGCTCGACGAACTGAAGGCCGCCTCGCTCGATCCGAACCAGGCCGATCCGCTGGGACGTCTCGTGGAAATCTGCATGATCTGTCTGCGTGATACCGCCAACGACCCGCGCCGCCGCCGCGTATTCGACATCCTGTTTCTGAAATGCGAGCTCGTCGAGGACATGGGCCCGGTGATGGAACGCTACCAGACCAATATGCGCGAGGGGCTTGCGAAAATCGAAGGCGGTCTGCGCAACGCGATCTCCAAGGGGCAAATGCCCGCCGATCTCGACACGAAGCTCGCGGCGGCGATGGTGCATGCGTTTGTCGGCGGAGCGCTGCGCGACATGCTGTTTTTGCCCGATGCGACCGACTTCGGCACGCATGCGCAACAGATGGTGGAAGGTATGTTCGACGCGCTGCGCTTGAGTCCGGCGTTGCGGAAGAAAGCGGTGTCGTAGCGGCGGCTACCCGCCGGTTTGAAAAGGCGCGGGCGGTTCGATGAACCGCCCGTTTTCATGGGTGAGCCGCTTACACACCGACGCGCCGCGCACGGCTTCAACCGCAGGCACCCCCACCCTGCATTCACGCAACAGCCCGCCGCGCCCGCGCCGCCTGATTCGATGCATGGATGTTGCCGCGCTCGAGGGGTGCCCCGCTCGTTAGCGCCGCGATCCATGCGTCCGTGCTCGCCACGGCCGCGAAGCGCGACTGCAGCACGACGCTGAACACGCGATGAATCTCCTCCGCGCTCGCAAAGCCCGCGCTGTTTTCGTACGGCACCGAGCCGGTCGCATCGTGCAGGAACTCGACGGCAAGCCCCGCATGCACCGCGTGATTGATCGTCGATGCATCGCAGTTATGCGTCATGTAGCCGGTGATGGTCAGCGTATCGATCTGCCGCGCGGCGAGCCAGTCGGCCAGATCGGTGCCGGCGAAGGCGCTCGGCAGCGACTTCTCGACGAAGTGATCGCGATCGCGCGAACTCACGACCGGATGCAGCTCCGCTCCCGCGCTGCCGCGCGCGAACAGCGGCGAGGTGGCCGGCGCGACGTTCTGCACGACCACGACCGGCACGCCCGCGTCGCGAGCCGCATCGATCGCGCGGCCGATGTTGGCGAGCGAGGTCCGCACGTCCGGAAATTCGATCGGCAGATCGCCGGTCACGTATTCGTTCTGCACGTCGATGACGATCAGCGCACGGCGCGGCGCGGCAGTGGTCATGGCAAGGCTCCTTGTCGGAAAAAGCGGTCAATGCCGCGCGCGACCGTGGCGGCCGAACAACGCAGCGGCGATGAGCGCATTGTTGCGGCGCCGCCGCGCGAGCAACAGTGGCCCATATGACAACATTCGCTAGAATCGGGCCATCTTTTCTTTTTCATCTATGAGGTGATGGTCATGGCCACCCCGGCAGCTTCCGCCGCTCAGCGCGGCGCCGCATTCCGCCACATCGTCGCCGTGGTCGCGTTCGACCGCATCAGTCCGTTCCACCTGTCGGTGCCGTGCGTGGTGTTCGGCGAGGACCGCCGCGGCGGCGGCGTGCCCGAGTTCGACTTTCGCGTCTGCGCCGCGGAGACAGGCGCGCTCGCCACGACCGCCGGCTTCTCGATTGCGGTCACGCACGGGCTCGAAGCACTCGCCGACGCACACACGATCATCGTGCCGAGCTGGCGCGATCCCGACGAAGCGCCGCCCGCCGCGCTCGTCGACGCGTTGCGCGCCGCGCACGAACGAGGCGCGCTGCTGGTCGGCCTGTGCCTCGGCGCGTTCGTGCTGGCCGCCGCCGGCATCCTCGACGGCCGGCCGGCATCGACCCACTGGGCCTGGGCCGACGACTTCGCGCGCCGCTACCCGCGCGTGCGGCTCGACCCCGGCGTGCTTTACGTCGACGACGGCAACGTGCTGACCTCGGCCGGCACCGCCGCCGGCCTCGACTGCTGCCTGCACGTGCTACGCAAGATCAGCGGCGCGCAGGCGGCGAACTATGTCGCGCGCAGGCTCGTCGTATCGCCGCACCGGCAAGGCGGCCAGGCGCAATACGTGCAGCAGCCGATGCCGCCGAAGCCGCGCGGCGACCGGCTGTCCGGCCTGCTCGACTGGGTGAGCGGCAATCTGGCCGCGCCGCACACGCTCGATACGCTCGCCGCGCGCGCGTTGATGAGCCGCCGCACGTTCACGCGACGCTTCCGACTCGCGACCGGCACGACGGTCGGCGCGTGGCTGCTCGCGCAGCGGCTCGCCCGCGCGCAGCAGCTGCTCGAAAGCACCGACGAGTCGGTCGAAACGATCGCGGCAAGTGCGGGTTTCGGCTCGGCGGCGTCGCTGCGGCAGCATTTCAGGGAGGTGTTTCGCACATCGCCGTCCGCGTGGCGGCGGGGTTTTAGCGGAGATCAGGGAAGCGCATGAAATACGGCGAGGCGCTGGAAAGCGACGAAAGTCGGGATTGGTCCAGATTGGGCAATCGGAGTAAAGCGCATCTTGCGAAACCACGAACAAACACGGCGAAACCACCGCCGTTTCGTAGTGTCCCGCCGGAATTTCGTAGTCGCGCGGACACGACAACCGGGCGCGTGCACCGCTCGCCGGCTCAATGCTCGCTGAACCAGCGCACCACGTACAGCAGTAGCGCGACCAGAAAAATCATCCCGGCCCACGCCCAATACGGCACGACGTGCTGACTGGGCTCCTGATGCGGCACCCCATCCGACCAGCTATGCGACGCACTCGCCGTGCGTCCCGTCAACGCGTTGCCGTGGTCGATGCGCGTGCGCCGCGCGATGCCGCCGAGCGTGATCGGCCGCAGAAAGACGTGCTGCCGGCGTGGCGCCGAGCCGCGCGCGCGGTTCGGCCCTTTGCCATGCTTGGCGCGCACGACCGCGTCGAATTCGGTGAAAAAATCGTCGGCCAGTTGATGCAGTGAATTTTCGAGCTGGCGCGTCGGCAACTCGGCGAGCGGTCCGGACGACGTCGCCCAGATCGTGTAATCGATGCGCGTGCCGCGCTCCCGGCCGGCACCGTAAGCGCCCTCGTCCGCGCGCAGCCGCACTTCGATCTGTCCACGCAGCGCGCCGATGCCCTCGGCGCGTGCCTTGAAGTTGATGGTGCGGCGTTGCGCGTCCGCCGGGCCGGAATCCTGGCCGGCCACGTGGGCACGCGCTTCGTAATGCGCGCGCAACGGGCCGAGTGGCACTGTCATTGCCAGCGCGTATTCGCCGTGGGCGAGGCGCGTGAACGACTCGCAGTTGTCGAGGCTGGCACGCAACAGCGCGAGATCCTGCAACGCGTCCCAGACATCGGACGGCGCAAGCGGAATCCGTAACGCGTCATTCAGTTCCATGACAACCTCCCCCGATAGACGCGCCGGCAGCGGGATCAGGACGTCTGATCGATGCGGTCGACGCGCGATGTATAAAACGCGAGATAGCCTTTTATCTGCGTGACCTGCTCGAGCGGCTCCTCATAGCTCCACACCGCATTCTCGATCAGGCCGTCTTCGGTGCGCAGATGGAAATACGATGCGTCGCCCTTGAACGGGCAGTGCGACGTGTGCGTCGAGCGTTCGAGCCGGGCCATGTTCACGTGCTCGCGCGGAAAATAGAACACGTCCGGCAAGCCGGTTTCGGAGAGCGTCAGCGCGGCCTGGGTGTCGGCCATCGTCACGCCGCCGTGAATCACGCGCACCCGATGGCCGTTGTTGCGGATCACGATGGTATGGCCACTGGGCTTTCCCTCAGATGTCGACGCATCGCTCATGTCCAGGCTCCCTGATGTGTGGGGCATTGTGGCGCGGGCTATTGTATTGCCGCATGAACGGCAAAGCCACGGGATGCGCCCGTGGCTTCATTATCGGCGAAACTCCGGCCGATTGCGCGGCCTTCCTGCGCCGTGCCGGGGCGGCGAGCGGATCGCGTACTTACTTCATGTTCCAGGTGAACGCGGATTTGACGTTGCCTCGCGCCGGCACGGTTACCGCGCGAGTCTGCTCGTTGTCGCTGTACTTCGCGTGGACCGTGTAACGGCCCGGATGAAGCCGGACCAGCATGAACGGTCCGCGCGACGTCGTGCTCAACACCTCGTTGCCACGCGTATCGACAATACTGACATGGACGTCGGCGAGAAACTCACCCCTGGGGCCGGTAAAGCGCAGCGAGAGCGGCCAGCGGCTTTGCGCCGCCTGCAGCGCCCGGGATTCGTCGAGGCCGACGCCGCCTGATACATACGAGACGTTGCCCTGCTGCTGGATTTGCGGGAGACCGCCGCCGTTGGTGTTGCCCGCGCTGGTGTCGTCGGTGGTCGACCCGCCGGTCACGCTTGCCTGCTGCGCGTACGCACCGCCCGCCAGTCCGAGCGTGAGCGCCGCGCACAGCGCGGCGGCTACGATCCTTTGCTGATTGCGTTGGGTTTTCATCGGTTCGCTCCTTGTTAAAGTCCTTGCCCAGTATCCCTCGGTGGGCCCGAATCAAGGACGATGCAACCTGCGTGCCAACCGTCCGGTTGCGTCGACGGAAAAGCGCTGCGTCGTGGCATGGAGGGGGCGCGGCGCGCTTGCAGCTCCTCCACTTCGCCTGCGGAATCAGCGTTCGGGCAGGCAAAAAAAACCGGTCCCTGCAGTAAATGCAAAGGACCGGCAATCGCTACTATCGCTTTGACTGGGTTGGGCGGTACATGATCGAGCCGCCCGGGTGATCGATCAGCCCAGGTCGACGGGCACGAAGATCTGAGCGTTGTCGCGCTGGATCAGCAACGCGATGCTATTGCCCGCGCCCGAAATCATCTGCTTCAGTTGATCGATGTTCGTGACCGGGCGGCCATTGACGGCGAGAATCACATCGCCCGGCTGGATGCCGGCGTTCGCCGCCGCGCCGCCCGATTGCTGTACGAGCAAACCGTGCGACACCGACGCGCTGCTCTTCTCTTCCGGCGTGAGCGGGCGCACCGCCACGCCGAGACGGCCTTGCAACTGGGTCTGCTGGTCGGCTTTACCCGCCGACGCGACCTTCGTATCCGAGAACGAGCCGATCGTCACCTTGACGTCCTTGCTGGCCTTGTCACGCCACACCTTCAGGGTCGCCGAGCTGCCCGGCGCGAGACCCGCGATCTTGGCCGGCAGATCCGACGAGTCGCTGACCTCGTCACCGTTCACCGCCAAGATCACGTCGCCCGGCTGCAGGCCAGCCTTGGCTGCCGGGCCGCCCGCGTCGACCGAGCTGACCAGCGCGCCTTGCGGCTTCTGCATGCCGAACGAATCGGCGAGCGTCTGGTTCATGCCCTGTACGGCGACGCCGAGACGGCCGCGACTCACGTGGCCGGTCTTGACGAGATCGTCCTTGACCTTGATCGCTTCATTGATCGGAATCGCGAACGATAGCCCCTGGAAGCCGCCGGTCTGCGAGTAGATCATCGAGTTGATGCCGATCACTTCGCCTTGCAGGTTGAAAAGCGGACCGCCTGAGTTACCCGGATTCACCGGCACGTCGGTCTGGATGAAAGGCGTGTAGTTCTCGTTAGGCAGCGAGCGCGATTTCGCGCTGATGATGCCGGAGGTCACGGTGTTGTCGAAACCGTACGGCGAACCGATCGCGACCACCCACTGGCCGACCTTGCTCTGACGCGGATCGCCGATCTTCACGGTCGGCAGATTGCTCGCGTCGATCTTCAGCACGGCGACGTCGGACTGCTTGTCGGCGCCGACCACTTTCGCCTTGAACTCGCGCTTGTCGGTGAGCTTCACGGTGACGACGTTCGCGCCGTCGACGACATGCGCGTTAGTCAGGATGTAGCCGTCATTGCTGATGATGAAACCGGAACCGAGGCTCGCGCTCGGCTGATCGGGCACGTCGCCACCGTCGCCGCCACCGCCTTGCATGCCCGGTATGCCGCCGAAAAAGCGCTTGTAGAACTGGAAGAACGGATCGTTCGGATCGATCGGCAACTGGTTGCCGTTGAAGTTGCCGCCATTGCCGCGCAGAGCGGTCTGCTTGACCACGTGCTTCGCGCTGATATTGACGACGGCCGGCCCGTAGGTTTCGACGAGGCCTGAGAAATCGGGGATGCCGGTCTTGGCGGCGGCTTCGGCGGGCATCATCGCCGCTTGCGCCGGCGAGATGACCTGCGGTGCGGGCACGTCGCGATGGCCCGCCGCATAGCCGGCGGAAAGCGCAACGGCGACAGCGACTGCAACAGCGCTGCGGGACAAGGTTTTCGTGTTCATCATGAGCTCCTGACTGGAGAAAGTAACTTTGAATGTCGAGGAGCGTACGTGGCATCGCTTAAAAGGATCTTAAGCAGCGCCAGATCCCGAAAACCTTGCCGGCTGGGCCTGTGGGGCCGTCAAAGCAGTTTTTTCGATGCGGTGAAACGCCGTTTTCAGAAGCGCACCGTGACCTGCAAACCGCCCGCCGACGATTCATCGAGCGATACGTCCGCATGATGTTGCGTGGCGATGCGGCGCACGATCGCGAGACCGAGGCCGCTGCCCGCCACATCGGTGCGCGCGCGATTCGCGCCGGCACCCGCGCGATAGAAGCGGTCGAACACGCGCTCGCGATCGGCCGGGTCGATGCCCGGCCCGCTGTCGGCGATCCGCACAACCGGATGCCCGTTCTCGACGCGCAGGCTGACGTCGACGCGGCCGCCGGGCGGCGTGTACTTGGTCGCGTTGTCGACGAGGTTGTTGAACATCACGCGCAACGCTTCGGCGTCGCCGGTCACGGTGGCGGCCTCGCTCGCCTCGATGCCGAGATCGACGCCGCGATTCATCGCGAGCGGCGCGTAAGTGGCAACGCATTCCTGCAGCAGTTCGCGCAGATCGAGCGTCCCGCTGACCGCGGCGCCGTCCGGCTCGGCGCGCGCCAGTGCAAGCAGTTGCTCGGCAAGACGCGTCGCGCGCGTGACGCCCGCCTGCAGGTCGGCGAGCGCTTCGCCGCGCGCGGTGTCGTCCTTCGCGCGCGCGACCAGTTGCGCCTGAATCTGCACGGCGGCAAGCGGCGTGCGCAATTCGTGCGCGGCATCGGCGACAAACGCCTTCTGGATATCGAGCGCGGTCGCGAGTCGTTCGAGCAGTCCGTTCAACGCGCGCACGAGCGGTTGCACCTCGAGCGGCAAGCGCTTGTCCGGCAGCGGATCGAGCGCCTCGGGATGGCGCGTGTCGAGCGCGCTCGTCACGCGCCGCAGCGGTCGCAGCCCGCGTCCGACGATCACCCACACTGCGAGACCCAGCAGCGGCAACAGCACGATCAGCGGCCACAGCGTGCGCAGCGCGACGTTCGCGGCGAGCCGGTTGCGCACCGACAGCGGCTGCGCGAGCTGCACGACGTTATCGCCGACGATCGCGCCATACACGCGCCATTCGCCGCGATCGGTGCGCTCCGTCGAGAAACCCAGCTCGGCGCGCGGCGCGAGCGGCGCACGCGGCCGCGAGTAGTACATCAGCATGCCGTTGCGGTTCCAGATCTGCAGCACGATGCCTTCGTCTCCGGTATCGCGGCCGAGCACCTGTGAAAACGGCTCCGCCGGCAGCGCCGCGGCGATCTGTTCCAACTGGTAGTCGAACAGCTCGTTCGCTTCGGCAAGCGCCTGCCGGTAGATCAGCCATCCGGCGATGCCGACGCCGAGCAGCACCAGCGCGAGCAGCCAGAACAGCAGTTGACGGCGAATCGAGCGCATCGGCTCAGGCGTCCTTCGCGATCATGTAGCCGAGCCCGCGCACGTTGCGAATCAGATCGGCGCCGAGCTTCTTGCGCAGCGCATGGATATAGACCTCGACGGTATTGCTGCCGATCTCCTCGCCCCAGCCGTACATCTTTTCCTCGAGCTGGCTTTTCGACAGCACCGCGCCGGGCCGCGCGAGCAGCGCTTCGAGCAGCGCAAACTCGCGCGCGGACAGCGCGACCGGCGCGCCGTCGAGCGTGACCTGATGCGACGCCGGATCGAGGGTCACGTTGCCGTGGCGGATCGTCGAATCGCTGCGGCCGGACTGGCGCCGGATCAGGGCGCGCATGCGCGCGCCAAGTTCGTCGAGATCGAAAGGTTTGACAAGGTAATCGTCAGCGCCAGCGTCGAGCCCTTTGACGCGATCGGCCACCGCGTCGCGCGCGGTGACGATCAGCACCGGCAGCGCGTGGCCGCGCGCGCGCAGCGTACGCAGCACCTCGAGGCCGTCGCGCTTGGGCAGGCCGAGGTCGAGCAGTGCGAGATCGTAAGGCTGGGCCGCCACCGCGCGCAATGCCGCTTCGCCGTCTTCGACCCAGTCCACGGCAAAGCCTTCGCCGCGCAGCGCCTTGCGCACGCCTTCGGCGATCATCCGGTCATCTTCGACTAGCAGGATGCGCATGGTTGTCCGTTCCGAAACGTTTGATGATGCCGCATTCTAGCGCCCGCCCTCCGGCCTGCGCGTCATGCGGCGCTTTTTTCAACGCAGCCTCGCGGCATGTCACTACAATGGGCGCTTTGCGTCGCGCGGCGGCCGTCCGTTTCCGTTTCCGCGCGGCGCCTGTGTATGCCGGATGCGTCGCCGTCAAACAGCCCGGATGCTACAAAACGCGTCCCGCGCGTGCCGCACGCCCTGAAATTTTTGCTCGCCCGTTTGGTATTTCGCCCGTTCATGACGCACGCTTTTCTGTCTTCCGCCGCACGCCATCTCGCATCGCGGCCGCGCCGTTCCTCTGCCCTCGCAGCATTCATGCCGAGCCGACTCGCGCGGCATACCGCGGTCTGGCTGCTTGCCGCCGCGCTCGGCGCGGGCGCGTTGCTGCCGCAGGCGGCGCAGGCGCGCGTCAAGGCCACGCATCCGAACGTCAACGTCACCACGGTGCTGCCGCAATCGGTCATGGTCGGCTTGCAGCGCGCGCACGTGCCGCTGTCGTCGATCAGCGTGGTCGTCGAGAAGGTCGGCGACCGCACGCCGATCCTCGCGCTGAACGCCGGCAAGCCGATGATGCCCGCCTCGACGATGAAGCTCGTCACCACTTATTCCGGCCTGTCGATTCTCGGCCCCGACTATCGCTGGCGCACGACCGCCTACGCGGACGGCACGCTCGACGCGAGCGGCGTGTTGCACGGCAATCTGTACATCCAGGGCACGGGCGATCCGAAGCTCGTGCCGGAAGAGCTGATCGATCTCGTGCAGAAGATTCACAAGGCGGGCATCACCGGCATCGACGGCGCGCTGGTGCTCGACAAGCGCTACTTCGATCCGTCGACGCGCGATCTGCCAGCGTTCGACGACGATGTCACCGCGCCCTACAACGTCGGCCCCGACCCGCTGCTCTACGCGTTCAAATCGCTGTCGTTCACGCTGACGCCGTCGCCGGACGGCACGGTGGCAATCGACGTGCTGCCCGCGCTCGCGCAACTGCGCATCGACAACCAGTTGCGCGCGACGAACGGCCCGTGCCGCGGCGACGCGACGGCGCTGACGCCGACCGTCACCCCGCAGCCGGACGGCACGATCGTCGCGTCGTTCAGCGGCGACTTCCCGATGCGCTGCGACCCGCGCACGATCAACGTCGCGGTGCTCGATCACTCGGCGTTCTTCGCGGGCGGCTTTCTCGCGCTGTGGCAGCAGACCGGCGGCACCTTTCACGGCACGACGCGCGAAGGCGCGGTGCCGCTCGGTGCGAAACCCGTCGCGACGCACGAGGGGCCGATGCTGTCCGACATCGTTCGCGACATCAACAAGTTCAGCAACAACACGATGGCGCGCAACCTGTTTCTGACGATCGGCGCCGCCGAGGAAAGGCCGCCCGCGACACCGGCGAAGGCCGCCCGCGCGATCGAGGACTTCCTGCGCCGCGACAGCCTGAACACCGAGTACCTGACGCTCGAGAACGGCTCGGGCCTGTCGCGCGACGAGCACATCACCGCGCTCGCGCTCGCCGATCTTCTGCAACGCGCGAACGCGAGCCCGGTCGCGCAGGTATTCGTCGAGTCGTTGCCGATCGCCGGCGTCGACGGCACGATGCGCAACCGCCTGACCAACCAGGGCGCGGGCGGCAACGCGCACATCAAGACCGGCACATTGCGCGACGTGCGTGCGATCGCCGGCTACGTCGCGTCGGCCGACGGCAACAGCTACATCGTGGTCAGCCTGATCAACGATCCGCATTCGGAGGCCGCGCGCGCCGCGCACGACGCGTTGCTCGAATGGGTGTACGACGGTCCGTCGCTGGGTTTCACGAAAGTCTCCGCGCCGATCGAGGAGCCGCGCGCAAAGCCCAGGAAAAACCCGCGCAAGCGCGCCGGCCACTGAGGATTTCTTCTAGCGAAGCCACGCGCGGCAACGCCCTAACCGTGTACGCTGTCGGGCAACGTGCGGCGCGCGAAAGACAGGAGACAAGCGCGCAGGCTGCGCGTGCTGTCCGGCTATCCGGACCGCGCGGCCCACACGAACGATAACGACACCACGCGCCGCGCATCACGCGGCGCTCAGGGACCAGGAAGGGAGACACGATGCAATTCGATGCCGAATTGCTGCTGCTCGCCATGGCGCCCGTCTTTCTTGCCTGCATCGGCTGGGAGGCGTGGCACGTACGGCGCACGCGCCCGGGCGAGCGGCTCTATAGCTGGCGCGACACGTTGTGCAATGCCGCACTCGCGCTGATGCAGCAAGCTGCCGATAAACTCGCGTGGCTCGCAATCATCCCTGTCTACGCATTTTTCTACGAGCACTACCGCATCCATACGTGGCAGCCGGGCTGGGTGTCGTTCGTCGTGCTGTTCGTCGCGCAGGACCTGCTCTATTACGTGTTTCACCGCTGCAGTCACCGCGTGCGCTGGCTGTGGGCCGCGCACGTCGTGCATCACTCGTCGGAGCGGATGAATTTTTCGACCGCATTCCGTCAGAGCCTGATGTATCCGGTCGCCGGCATGTGGGTGTTCTGGATTCCACTCGCGATCCTCGGCTTTCCGCCGAAGCAGATCGTCGCGATCGTGCTGATCAACCTCGGCTTCCAGTTCTTCGTGCATACGCAGATGATCGGCAGGCTCGGCTGGCTCGAATACGTGTTCAACACGCCGTCGATCCACCGTGTGCATCATGCGCGCAACGATCGCTACATCGATCGCAACTACGCGGGCGTGCTCGTGATCTGGGACCGCCTGTTCGGCAGCTACGTCGACGAGGATCCGCGCGACGCGCTGGTCTACGGCATCGTCGAGCCGCTGCACACGTACAACCCGCTGAAGGCGACCTTTCACGAATGGGCGTCGATGGCCGCGGACTTTTCGAGCGTGCGCGGCTGGCGCAACAAATGGCGCGCTCTGTTCGCGCCGCCCGCGTGGGCCGCCGCGTATCACGCGCGGCGGGCGGCCGGGCCGACGGGGTTGGAGGCAGGATCTGGACACGCGCCTTCGGGTAGGGAATCAGGCAGCAAATCGGGCAACACGACGGGCAACACGATCAGCAAGGCATCAGGGGCGCAGCCACGCCTGAACACAAATCATACGGCCGCGTTTCACACATCACGCAGGCCGTAGAAGATTCTGTAAGCTGTCGTCACGCCGCCGGCGCGGCGGACGCCGCCTGCAACATATGGCACAAGGGCCACACATACGAGGAGATGTAGTCAACATGAATCCAGCAGCTTCGAAAAAACAGCAATGGGTGCGCGCCACGCAGATCGCCGTGGCAAGCGCGGCGTTCGCCGCTCTCGCGGCGTGCGGCGGCGGTGGCGACGACAACAACAATTCGGGCAGCACGCCGCCGGGCGGCGTCAAGCTGCAGATCGTGTCGTTCGGCGACAGCCTGTCCGACGTCGGCACCTACGCGCCGTCGGTCCAGGCAAACGTCGGCACCGGCGGCGGCCGCTTCACGACGAATCCGGGCGAAATCTGGACGCAAAAGGTCGCCGAATACTACGGCGACACGCTCACCGCCGCGTATGTCGACGGCTTCGGCCAGCCGCTCACCGCGGCCGGCGGCCTCGGTTACGCGCAGGGCGGCTCGCGGGTCGATCTGCAGCCGGGCGAAGGCTACGCGCCGAACAACCTGGCCGCGACGACGGTGCCGATCACGACGCAAGTGTCCGAGTATCTGTCCGCGCACAGCAGCTTCAATTCGAACCAGCTCGTGCTGATGAACGGCGGCGCGAACGACATCTTCATCCAGGCGCAAGCGGTCTCCGCTGCCGGCACGGCGGCGGCGACGCAGGTGCTCGAAAGCGGCGGCACCGCGGCCGACGCGCAGACGGCGGCAGCCGCCGCGTCGCAGGCGGCCACGCTGACCGCGCTACAGGCGGTCACCACCGCGGCGACCACGTTCGTCGGCACGGTGCAGAAGGTGGTCGCGGCCGGTGCGACGCATGTGGTGGTGTCGGACGTGCCGGACATCGCACAGACGCCGCAAGGGCTCGCCGCGGGCGCGCAAGGCCAGGCGCTCTTCAACGCGCTGGTTCAGACCTACAACGGCGTGCTGCAGCAAGGGCTCGCGTCGAACAAGCAGGTCATCTACGTGAGCGCCTACGCGTGGCAGGATCAGACGATGGCGAACTATCAGTCGCTGGGCTTCACCGTGTCGAATACGGGCACCGCGTGTAACCTGACGTCGATGGCCGAAAGCGCGACCACCTATGCAACGAAGAACCCGAGCGTGCTTCTGCCGGGCCAGACGGCGGCGTCGTTCGGCAGCTCGTTCGCGTCGTCGCTGTTCTGCTCGCCGCAGACCTACACCGCGGCCGGCGCGGATCAGAGCTATATGTTCGCGGACCTCGTGCATCCGACCACGCATCTGCATGCGCTGTTCGCGCAGCAGGTCGAGAAACAGGTCGCCGCGAGCGGGCTTGGGAAGTAAGAAGTTTCCGGCTGCGGGGCTGGCGCGGTTGTCGGCCAGCTCGCGGCCTTGATGGTTACTTTGCAAAAATGAAAGGCCCGGCTCTCGTTGAACGAGCCGGGCCTTTGTCCTTTATCGGTTGACCGCGCGAACCGGTAACGCCACGAAGCCGCTCAGCCCTGCGCCTCGAAAGCCGCCGCCGCGCGCCCGAGCCGATCGTTGACCGCGATCCATTCGATCGTGTCAGGCAGCTTCTCGATCAGAATCCGCGTGACGTTCGCGCGGTCGAGCGCCCGCAGCAAGCCGTATAGCTCGCGTGCGTAGACATGCGGATCTTCCGGCGCGGCGACGAAATGGACACCTTCGGCATCGGCCCAACGCCCGGCACGCGATGCGCGCGCGACCAGGGCGACCCGCTCGCCCGGCTCGCGCACCGCGAGCAGCGGCTCGAGCTCACCGAACGGCAGCAACACCAGCGGCGTGCGCGGCGCGTAATGCGCTTTCAGCGTGCCCGATGCGCGCGGCGCGGTCGCGTCCGACCCATCGGGCAGACGCGGCGCCTCGCCGAGCACGTCGGCGATATCCTGCGGCGTCACGTGACCCGGCCTCAGCAGTGCCGGAAAACCGCGCGACAGATCCAGAATCGTCGATTCGATCCCGACATCCGACGCGCCGCCGTCGAGCACATGAATCGCGCCGCCGAACTCGTCGCGCACATGTTGCGCGGTGGTCGGACTCACATGCCCGAAGCGGTTCGCAGACGGCGCGGCCACGCCGCCGTGGCCGCCGCGCAATGCGCTGAAGGCGTCGAGCAAGGCCTGCGCGACCGGATGCGACGGGCAGCGCAGCCCCACCGAATCCTGGCCGCCGCTGACCGCTGCCGGAATCCGCGCGGCACGCTTGAGGATCAGCGTGAGCGGCCCCGGCCAGAACGCGTCGATCAGGCGCTGCGCGTCCGCCGGCAAATGCTCGACCCAGTAATTCGGATCGCCGTGCGGCGCCAGATGCACGATGACCGGATGATTGGCCGGCCTGCCCTTCGCCGCGTAAATGCGCGCGACCGCGTCCGGGTTTTCGGCGTCGCCGCCGAGGCCGTAGACGGTCTCCGTCGGAAACGCGACCAGCTCACCCGCGTCGAGCAATGCCGCCGCGTGCCCGATCTGCGCGGCACTGACGCCGAACGCACTCGTGGCGCTTGCGGCATCTTCGACGGGTTTCTGTTGATCCGGCATGGCGCGCGCGTCAGCTAGTGGCGATATGCAGCAGCCGCGCGCAATCGCGCGCCGCCGTGCGGGCTTCTTCGAGCGTCGGCGCGGTGAAGTTCACGTGCCCCATCTTGCGCCCGCAACGCGCTTCTTCCTTGCCATACAGATGCAGGCGCGCGGCCGGCATCGCGGCGACCTCGTGCCACGGCGGCGTGACCGCCGCGCGCTTCGGGCCGTCCGGGAACCACACGTCGCCGAGAATGTTCAGCATCACCGCCGGCGAGTGCTGGCGCGTATCGCCGAGCGGCATGCCGGTCATCGCCCGCACCTGCTGCTCGAACTGGCTCGTCGCGCAGGCGTCCACCGTGTAGTGGCCGGAATTGTGCGGGCGCGGCGCCATTTCGTTGGCGACGAGCGAACCGTCTTCGAGAATGAAGAACTCGACGCACAGCACGCCGACGTAGCCGAGCTTGTCGGCGATCTGCAGCGCGGCCTGCTGCGCCTGCTGGACGAGCGCGGGGGCAGCGTCCGGCGCCGGCACGATCGTGTGCGACAGCACGCCGTCGCGATGCGTGTTCTGCGCGAGCGGATAGACGACCGACGCGCCGCTCGCCGCGCGCGCGATCAGCGCCGACACCTCGAACTTCAGCGGCAGGCGCTTTTCCAGCACGCACGGCACGCCGCCGAGCGACGCGTGCGCCTCGCGCACTTCCTCCGCGTTGCGCACGCGAATCTGGCCCTTGCCGTCATAACCCATGCGGGCGGTCTTCAGAATGCCCGGCAGCACCGCTTCGAGCTGCGCGTCGCCGAGCGCGGCGAGCGCGTCCGACGATTCGATCACGACATGCGGCGCGACCGTCACGCCCGACGACGCGATGAAGCGCTTCTCGGCGATCCGGTCCTGCGCCACCGCGACGCAACGCCCTGCCGGGCTCACGAACGTCGTTTTTGCGAGGAAGTCGAGGCTCGCGGCCGGCACGTTCTCGAATTCGGTCGACACCGCCGCGCACAGCCTCGCGAGTTCGGTCAGCGCCGCTTCGTCGTCGTAGGCCGCGCGCAGGTGACGGTCCGCCACCGCGCCAGCCGGGCTGTTTTCGTCCGGATCGAGCACGGCGACGCGATAGCCCATCGCCTGGGCGGCAAAGCAGAACATGCGGCCGAGCTGGCCGCCACCGACCATGCCAAGCCATGCGCCGGGCAGAATCGGTGAAACCGGTGTGTTGTCTGGGTTCATCTTGATGGTCGGTCGCGGCCGGATGCGCGTCACGCTCGCCTAGCGAGCCGCGGGCAAACGGCCGGGGGTCGGACAGGGGGACGTCTTGTCTTGAAACAAAAACCAAAAACAACCGGCGCGCTTACAGCGCCGGCAATACCATCGCGTGAGCCGCCTCGTTCTGGCGCACGCGGAATGCAGCCAGCTTGTCCGCGTATTCGGTGCTGGTGCCGGAGAGCAGCGACACCGCGAACAGCGCCGCGTTCGCCGCGCCCGCCTCGCCGATCGCAAACGTCGCGACCGGCACGCCCTTGGGCATCTGCACGATCGAATGCAGCGAATCGACGCCCTTCAGGTACTTGCTCGCGACCGGCACGCCGAGCACAGGCACCGTGGTCTTCGCGGCCAGCATGCCCGGCAGGTGCGCCGCGCCGCCCGCGCCGGCGATGATCGCGCGAATGCCGCGCTCGCGCGCGCTTTCAGCATAGGCGAACATTTCGTCGGGCATGCGGTGCGCGGAGACGACCTTCGCTTCGTACGGCACGCCGAATTCCTGCAGAATCGCCACGGCGTTTTTCATGACTTCCCAGTCGGAACTGGAGCCCATCAGCACGCCGACGACCGGCGCGCCATGCGTATGGGCGGTTTGTGCTTCACTCATCTTTACGGCTTCCTTGTTTCCGGACGATGCGCGCCTGAGATGGCGCGCAATCTGATCAGTCGAGCTTGTGGCCGGTCAGGCGCTCGAGCGCTTCCTGGTACTTCTCGCCCGTCTTGGCAACCACGTCGTCCGGCAGCTTCGGCGCCGGCGGCTCTTTCTTCCACGGCTGGGTTTCGAGCCAGTCGCGCACGAACTGCTTGTCGAACGACGGCGGGTTGGTGCCGACCTGGTACTGGTCCGCCGGCCAGAAACGCGACGAATCGGCGGTCAGCGCCTCGTCCATCAGATACAGCTTGCCGTGGTTGTCCAGACCGAATTCGAACTTCGTGTCCGCGATGATGATGCCGCGCGTCGCTGCGTAATCGGCCGCTTCCTTGTACAGGCGGATCGAGATGTCGCGGATCGTGGCCGACAGCTCGGTGCCGATGCGGCGCTCCATCTCGTCATAGGTGATGTTTTCGTCGTGATGGCCCATTTCGGCCTTGGCGGCCGGCGTGAAGATCGGCTCGGGCAGCTTCTGCGCGTTCTGCAGGCCCGCCGGCAGTTGCACGCCGCACACCGAACCGGTGGCCTGGTAGTCTTTCCAGCCGCTGCCGGCCAGATAGCCGCGCACCACCGCTTCGACGAGGATCGGCTCGAGACGCTTCACAACTACGGCGCGGCCCTTGACCTGCTCGACTTCGTCCGGCGCGACCACCGATTCCGGCGCCACGCCCGTCAGGTGGTTCGGCACCACGTGCTGCAGTTTCTCGAACCAGAAATTCGCCATCGCGTTGAGCACGCGGCCCTTGTTCGGAATCGGCTCGCCCATGATCACGTCGAACGCCGACAGACGGTCGGTCGTGACGATCAGCAACTGGTCGTTGCCCACCGCATAGTTGTCGCGGACTTTACCGCGGCCGAGCAGCGGCAGCGAGCGGAGCGTGGATTCGTAGAGGGTAGACATCGTCGTGGTTCGCTAAAAGTGGGACGGAAATGTGACCGGAACAAAAGGGAAACGCCGTTCCCCCGATGATGCGGGAACGGCGCCCGGACGACAACCTGGCCGGATGGCCAGGCGCGGAGCCAGAACTACAGCTTAGCGGACGACTTGCGCGAGCTCGCCCGACTTGTACTTCTCCGCGATTTTATCAAGCGAAACCGGCTTGATCTTGTCCGCCTGGCCTTCGCAGCCGAATTGCGTATAGCGGTCGATACAGATCTTCATCGCCGCTTCGCGCGCCGGCTTCAGATAATCGCGCGGATCGAACCTGGCCGGATTGGTCGCCATGTAGCGGCGGATCGCGCCGGTGATCGCCAGACGCAGGTCGGTATCGATATTGACCTTGCGCACGCCATGACGGATGCCTTCCTGGATTTCCTCGACCGGCACGCCGTAGGTTTCTTTCATGTCGCCGCCGAATTCGCGGATTTCCGCGAGCAGCTCCTGCGGCACCGACGACGAGCCGTGCATCACGAGGTGCGTGTTCGGAATGCGCTGGTGGATTTCCTTGATGCGCTGGATCGAGAGGATATCGCCGGTCGGCTTCTTGCTGAACTTGTAGGCGCCGTGCGAGGTGCCGATCGCGATGGCGAGCGCGTCGCACTGGGTCAGCTTGACGAAGTCGGCGGCCTGCTCCGGATCGGTCAGCAACTGTTCGCGCGTCATCGTGCCTTCGGCGCCGTGGCCGTCTTCCTTGTCGCCCTTCATCGTTTCGAGCGAACCGAGCACGCCCAGCTCGGCCTCGACGGTCACGCCGATCGAGTGCGCGGCCTCGACGACCTTGCGCGACACTTCGACGTTGTACTCGTACGATGCGACCGACTTGCCGTCGGCTTCGAGCGAGCCGTCCATCATCACGCTGGTGAAACCGCTGCGGATCGCCGCCATGCAGACCGCCGGCGACTGCCCGTGGTCCTGGTGCATCACGACCGGGATGTGCGGATACGACTCGACCGCCGCTTCGATCAGATGACGCAGGAACGCCTCGCCCGCATACTTACGCGCGCCGGCCGACGCCTGCATGATGACCGGAGCGTTGACCTTGTCGGCCGCCGCCATGATCGCCTGCACCTGCTCCAGGTTGTTCACGTTGAATGCCGGCAGGCCATAACCGTTTTCGGCGGCGTGGTCCAGCAGTTGACGCATTGATACGAGAGGCATGCTGTAACTCCTTAGATTGAAACGAATTCTTTGCCGTCGGCATCTTTTGCGGCGATTTTATCGCGAAGCAGGCCGCGTTCCCGCGCTGACGACGGCGCGTTGGTGCGCCGTCGCACATGGCACCGCATGGGGCTCCGTATGGGCGCCGTACGGAGTATGCGGGCCTGCTTCGCTCGATCCAGCCTGTGCCGATCGGACGGTATTACGCGATCAGTACGGTTCGCCGACCCGGACGATCTTCAACGTGTTGGTGCCGCCCGCCTGACCCATCGGCTCGCCGACCGTCAGCACGACCATGTCGCCGCGCGATGCGTAACCCTTGCCGACCACGGTCTCCAGCGCCTGCTGCAAAGCGGTGTCACGGTCGGTGTTGGTGTCCAGATGCAGCGACGTCACGTTGCGGTACAGCGCCATTGCCCGCTCGCTGCCGACGCGCGGCGTCAGCGCGAAAATCGGCACGTGGGACCAGTGGCGCGACATCCACAGCGCGGTGGAACCCGATTCGGTCAGCGCGACGATCGCCTTCGCGCCGAGGTGATAGGCGGTGAACAGCGCGCCCATTGCGATCGACTGGTCGATCCGCGTGAACGTGCGGTCGAGGAAATCCTTGTCGAGCTCCGACTGCTCCGACTTCTCCGCTTCGAGGCAGATCGCCGCCATCGTCTCGATGGTCTGCACCGGATACTTGCCTGCCGCGGACTCCGCCGACAGCATCACCGCGTCCGTGCCGTCGAGCACCGCGTTCGCGACGTCCGACACTTCCGCGCGGGTCGGCACCGGCGCGTGGATCATCGATTCCATCATCTGCGTCGCGGTGATCACGAACTTGTTCGACTCGCGCGCCATGCGGATCATGCGCTTTTGCAGCGCCGGCACCGCCGCGTTGCCGACTTCGACGGCCAGGTCGCCGCGCGCGACCATGATGCCGTCCGATGCGTCGAGAATGCCTTGCAGCGCCGGAATCGCCTCGGCGCGCTCGATCTTCGCGATCATCTTCGGCTTGATGCCGTACGGCGCGCCGGCGATATTGGCCAACTGGCGCGCCATTTCCATGTCGGTTGCATTCTTCGGGAACGACACCGCGATGAAATCGACGCCGAGCGACATCGCCGTGCGGATGTCCTCCATGTCTTTCGCGGTCAGCGCGGGCGCCGACAGACCGCCGCCCTGGCGGTTGATGCCCTTGTTGTTCGACAGTTCGCCGCCGATCTTCACGATCGTGTGGATCTCGTTGCCGATCACGCGCTGCACGTCCAGCACGATCAGGCCGTCGTTGAGCAGCAGCACGTCGCCCGGCTTCAGGTCGCGCGGCAGGTCCTTGTAGTCGAGGCCGGCGCGTTCCTGACCACCGAGTTCGCAATCGGCGTCGAGGACGAACGGCTCGCCGGCAACGAGCATGACCTTGCCGTTCTCGAACTTGCCGACGCGGATTTTCGGGCCTTGCAGATCGGCCATGATGGCGACCTCGCGGCCGGCATGGCGAGCCGCCTCGCGCACGAATTCGGCGCGCTGGCGGTGGTCGTCGGCGGTGCCGTGCGAGAAATTGAGCCGCACCACGTCCAGTCCCGCCTGAATCATTTGCAGCAGGATTTCCGGTGTGCTGGAAGCCGGACCGATAGTAGCGACAATCTTGGTGGCGCGATGCATGAGTCTCCTCGTCTGGATGGAATCGCTGGGATAAGCGCTGCGGGTCTGCTGCGGAGTCTGCGCATCGGAAGATGCTGCGTGGAGTCGCGCGCCGGTTGCAACCTGCGTCGCTTTTCTGGATGAAGCGGTATTCGAGATCGGCGCGCGGAGTGCCGAGGGGGTGGCGCCGGGTACGCCGGCGGGTTGTGGCGATGGGGTGGAATCGGGCTGTGCCGCGTCAGTGGCGGGAACCGCGGCCGGCTTGGTGGCCGGCTCGGTGGCCGGCCCGGCCGCTCCCTGCCCGGCCGCTGCCGCCGGCGCAGTGGCGCGCTTCGCGCGCTCCCCTGCCGTCGCTGCCGTGATATCGCGCGGTGCTTTCGCGCCACGCGTCTTTGTCGACTTCGCCGTTGGGGAGCGCGTCGCCACGTTAAGCCCGCGATTCCAGAACTTCGACCGCCGGCAGCTTCTTGCCCTCGAGGAATTCGAGGAAGGCGCCGCCGCCCGTCGAGATATAGCTGACCCGATCGTGGATGCCGTACTTGGCGATCGCCGCGAGCGTGTCGCCGCCACCCGCGATCGAGAATGCCGACGAGCGCGCGATCGCATCCGCGAGCGTCTTCGTGCCGTTACCGAACTGATCGAACTCGAACACGCCGACCGGGCCGTTCCACACGATCGTGCCGGCCTTCTCGAGCTGCGCGGCGAGCGCCTGCGCGGTCTGCGGGCCGATGTCGAGAATCATGTCGTCGTCCGCGACGTCGGCGACAGCCTTGACTTCAGCCCTGGCGGTCGGCGAAAACTCCTTGGCGGTGACCACGTCGGTCGGGATCGGCACCGAGGCGCCGCGCGCCTTCGCCGCGTCGATGATCGCTTTGGCTTCGCTCACCAGATCGGCTTCGGCAAGCGACTTGCCGATCTTCAGGCCGGCGGCCAGCATGAACGTATTGGCGATGCCGCCGCCGACGATCAGTTGATCGACCTTCTCCGCGAGCGACTTCAGGATGGTCAGCTTGGTCGACACCTTCGAGCCGGCGACGATCGCGACGAGCGGACGCTTCGGCGCGCCGAGCGCCTTGCCGAGCGCTTCGAGCTCGGCGGCGAGCAGCGGGCCCGCGCAGGCGATGGGCGCATACTTCGCGATGCCGTGCGTGGTGGCTTCGGCGCGGTGCGCGGTGCCGAACGCGTCGTTCACGTAGATGTCGCAGAGCTTCGCCATTTTCTGCGCGAGCTCGTCGGAATCCTTCTTTTCGCCCTTGTTGACGCGGCAGTTTTCGAGCAGCACGACCGAGCCCGGCGCGACGTTCACACCGTTTTCGACCCAGTTCGCCACTAGCGGCACGTCGCGGCCGAGCAGTTCGGCGAGGCGCTTCGCGACCGGCGCGAGCGAGTCTTCCGGCTTGAAGTCGCCTTCGGTCGGACGGCCCAGGTGCGAGGTGACCATCACGGCGGCGCCGGCGTCGAGCGCGGCCTTGATGGCCGGCACGGAGGCACGGATGCGGGTGTCTTCGGTGATGTTGCCCTGATCGTCCTGCGGCACGTTCAGATCGGCGCGGATGAACACACGTTGGCCGGACAGCTTGCCTTCGGCGATCAGGTCGGAGAGACGCAATACCTTGTTCATGGGCTTGAGTATGCGAGTTGATGAGAAGGCGGTGGCGGACAGCACGGGGACGGCGCGCCGCGAACTCCAGCGTGTCGGCCCAACGCTTCCGCGGGATCGGGCGCCGGCGGCCGGGCCGCGGCAGGTGCGCGTTGCGGTGCGCTCAACCCGGAAAGCGGCATTTTAACTGATCCAGATGGCCTTCTGACCCGTGGCGGGGCGAATCTCCCGTATTTGTATCCGGGGGGCGCACGGGCCCCGGCGCGACGCGGCACCCGCGCCGCGGGCCGTTACATGAGAAGGCGCAGCAGCGTGAAGACGAGCATTCCGGTCACGATCGTGCCGAGCATGGTGCGCCGCCACAAGAACCACGCGAGCCCGGACAGCGTCGCGTAAAACTCGTGGTTGGACGGCGCGAACGAGAGCCCCTCGGGCGTCGTCAGCACATCGGGCAGCACGACGGCGGCGAGCGCCGCCGCCGGCGCGTAGCGCAGCATCCGTTGCACGCGCTCGGGCAGCACCGTGCGCTCGCCGCCGATCAGGAACAGCGCGCGTGTGAGCGCGGTGACGAAGGTCATGCCGAAGATGGCGAGCCAGATCTGCGTGGATGTCATCGGGAGTCTCCCGCGCTGTCGCTCACGCGGCGGATGCGGCGCAGGTCCGCGCGCTCGATCATCAGGTCGGCCACGCTGCCGGCGGCGATCGCCGCGATCACCGCGAGCGGCAACGCGAGCCGGTAAGGCAGGTCGATCGCGAGCAGCGCGACGATGCCGGCGATGCTGACCGCGACCATCGTCGAGCGCGTCGCGACCGCCGCCACCATGATCGGCAGAAGCGCGAGCGTGCCGGCAAGCACGAGCCCCCAGTTATCGGGAATCAGGCTCGCGAGCAGGATGCCGATAATCGACGACACCTGCCAGGACAGCCAGCTCGACACCGCCATCCCCCAGAAGTACGCCTCCTTGCCCGCCACGTAGCCGGTGGCGAAGCTCCTTTTCTGGAACAGCAGATAGATCACGTCGCCGTTGAAATAGCCGAGCACGATGCGCCGCCACATCGGCAGACAGGAGAAATGCGGCGCGAGACCGGCGCTGAAGATCACGAAACGCGTATTGACCATCGCCGCGGTGAGCAGCACGGTCCAGACCGGCAGCTTCGCGGCGAGAAGCGGCAGCACCGCCAGTTGCGACGAACCGGCGTAGCACAGCAGCGACATCGTGAGTGCCTGCGGCAGCGTCAGCACGGACTTGCTCATCGCGATACCGGTGACGAGCCCCCACGAAAAAATCGCCATCAGCGTGGGCGCGTAGTCGTGCATGCCCTCACGGAAAGCACGGCGATCGGTATCGGACAGTCGAGCGAGCATCAGGCGAAGGGCACCGGCGCAAGAAACGCCGTCAGGAAGGCCAGGTCGGCGCCAGTTTGCCGGGCACCCGCTGGCGCACGTGGATTTGAATTATGCGTGCGCCGGATTATAGCGTCCGCGATGGGTGCCGGGATATGCGCGACGAGGTGCGCGGCGATGCGCTCAAATGCCCGTTGCGTGTGCAAATGACGCTAAAATAGCGCTCCTGGCCAGGCCCTGGCGCCCGTAGCCACACCTCACAACGCACCTGCTGGAGAATCGTATGTCAATGGCCGACCGCGACGGCAAGATCTGGATGGATGGCAAGCTCATCGACTGGCGCGATGCCAAAATCCATGTGCTCACCCACACGCTGCACTACGGCATGGGCGTTTTCGAGGGCGTGCGCGCCTACAAGACAGCCGACGGTAGCACCGCGATCTTCCGTCTGCAGGAGCACACCAAACGTCTGCTGAACTCGGCGAAGATTTTCCAGATGGACGTGCCGTTCGACCATGAAACGCTCGCCGCCGCGCAGCGCGAAGTGGTCCGCGAAAACAAGCTCGAATCCTGCTACCTGCGCCCGATCATCTGGGTCGGCTCGGAAAAGCTCGGCGTGTCGGCCAAGGGCAACACGATCCACGTCGCGATCGCCGCATGGCCGTGGGGTGCGTACCTCGGCGAAGACGGCATCAGCAAGGGCATCCGCGTGAAAACGTCGTCGTTCACGCGCCATCACGTGAATGTGTCGATGGTCCGCGCGAAGGCGTCCGGCTGGTACGTGAACTCGATCCTCGCGAACCAGGAAGCGATCGCCGACGGCTACGACGAAGCGCTGCTGCTCGACGTCGACGGCTACGTGTCGGAAGGCTCGGGCGAAAACTTCTTCCTCGTCAACAACGGCAAGCTGTACACGCCCGACCTGTCGTCGTGCCTCGACGGCATCACGCGCGACACGGTCATCACGCTCGCGCGCGACATGGGCCTGCAGGTGATCGAAAAGCGCATCACGCGCGACGAGGTCTACACCTGCGACGAAGCGTTCTTCACCGGCACCGCCGCCGAAGTCACGCCGATCCGCGAGCTCGACAACCGCACGATCGGCGCCGGCGCGCGCGGCCCGATCACCGAAAAGCTGCAATCGGCCTTCTTCGACGTCGTGAACGGCAGGAGCGCGAAGTACGCGCACTGGCTCACGAAGATCTGAGCGAAGTTCCGAGATGCGCCACGCGCCGCCCATCAACGGCGCCCTGCCCGCACCCCGCATATAACGAGAGTCTCATGAGCGAAATCAAGGAAATGCCGCTGGTCGAACTGTCGGCAAAAGATCTGCCGGCGTATTGCCCGAACCCGGCCATGCCGCGCTGGAGCGCGCATCCGCGCGTCTTCATCGACGTCTCGCACGGCGAAGCGCGTTGCCCGTACTGCAGCACGCGGTACAAGCTGCGCGATGGCGAAGTGATCAAGGGCCATTGAGCCCGGCGCGCCGGGCGGGCTTCAGGAGCGCGCAAGTTATTGCCGACGCGCTCGCCGCGACGCCTGTTCAGGCGCCGGAGCCGTGCCGCGGCAGCGCAGCCCGTACCGCCACCGCGGCGCGGCCTGGCCACCGGTCACGCGCCGCGCGATTTTCAGCTTTCCCCTTTTACCAATCTGAACGCCACGCGCATGGCGCGCGGCGCTTCTTTTTCGACACCGGACACTCACTCTGATGCGTCGCGCGTTGGTTATCGCACCGAACTGGATCGGTGACGCATTGATGGCGCAGCCGCTGTTTGCGCGCCTCGTGAAATTGCATCCGCGCATCGCGATCGACGCGGTCGCGCCTAGCTGGGTCGCCCCCGTGCTCGAGCGGATGCCGGAAATCCGCGACGTCTACTCGACCGATCTCGCGCACGGCAAGCTGCAGATGCTGCGCCGCTGGCAGTTGTCGAGCGATCTGCGCGACGTCGGCTACGACGCGGCCTACGTGCTGCCGAACTCGTTCAAGTCGGCGCTGATTCCCTGGCTGGCGGGCATCCCGCTGCGCATCGGCTACTCCGGCGAGAGCCGCTACGGCGTGCTCAACGTGCGCCACGCGAATCCGCGCAAGAACGAGCGGCCGCCGATGGTCGGCCACTACGCCGCGCTCGCCTACGCGCCCGGCGCGAAAGTGCCCGACGATCTGCCGATGCCGCGCCTCGACACGGACCTGAACGAGGCGTCGCGGGTCTCGGCGCGCTTCAATCTCGACACACGCGTGCCGCTGCTGGTGTTCTGCCCCGGCGCCGAGTACGGTCCCGCGAAGCGCTGGCCGCCCGAGCATTTCGCGTCGCTCGCGCAGATGGTCGGCCAGTCGTTCCCGTACACGCAGATCGTCGCGCTCGGCTCGCCGAAAGACGCGCCGCTCGCGCAGGCGATCGCCGAAAAGGCGCCGAACGTGCGCAACCTGTGCGGCCAGACCGCGCTCGGCGAGGCCTGCGCGCTGATCTCGCGGGCCAATGCGGTGGTCACCAACGACTCCGGCCTGATGCATGTCGCCGCCGCGCTGCGCCGCCCGCTGGTGGCCGTCTACGGTTCGACCGATCCGCGCCACACCCCGCCCTTGTCCGAGCTCGCGAAGGTACAATGGCTTCATCTCGAATGCAGCCCCTGTTTTGAGCGCGAGTGCCCGCTCGGTCATCTGAACTGCCTGAAGCAGTTGAGCGCCGAGCAGGTTTTCGGCGATCTGCGCGGCATGCTGCTCGCGCAGCGCTGAGCCGACCGGTACTTGCACGCAACATCGCACGCCCCCGAGCGCGTCGCGTCATGTTCGCGCCTTGCGGCGCGGGCAAGCTGGCGCCGGGGAGCGTTGGTCCGGCGCGCCGGACCGTCCCGCTACCGCTGACCCGCAACCGCGCGCCGCGCACAAGAGACTGACGAGCCATGCCACGTTTTGCCCATATCTTCGAAGCCGCCGCCGATACCCTGAACGCCTACTATCAGGCCGTCGCCGAGGTCAATATCGACAGCTTGATGGGCTTGTGGATCGACGAGGAGTTCGTCAGCTGCATCTGTGCCGACGGCTCGCATCTGCATGGTCTCGACAGCATCCGCACCGGCTTGCAGATCCAGCTCGAAGCGATGCCGGTGTCGATCGAGCCGCTCGACATCCGCGTCTACGACAGCCTCGGCACGGTCGTCTACGCGATTGCCGAAGCGCATCGTCCGGCCGATCCGACCGCGACGCCCGCGATGGTCTTCACGACCTACGTGATGGTCCACGAGCGCGGCGAATGGCGCATCGCGCATATTCACGCGAGCCCGATGCCGGACGAAACCGCGAGCCAGTTCGCGACGAAGATGCGGCATGGCCAGGGCCCGCTGCACTGACGCCCGACCGCGACCGGGCCCGCGCGTCAGATTCGCGCGTTATTTTTCTGTTTCCACGCAGGTATGAGTTCGACGTCCGATAAACCCGCTTCCTCCGCCACGGCCCGCGCCGCGGCCGCCGTCGAGGCGAGCGTCGAGCTGTTGTATCGCGCCCCGCTCTGGCTGCCGAACCGGCATGCGCAGACCATCGTCCCGTCCCTGTTCGCGCGCCGCCCCGCGGTGTCGTTTCACCGCGAGCGCTGGGACACGCCCGACGGCGATTTCATCGATCTCGACCGGGTCGTCCACGACACGCCGCCCGCCGACACGGCGCCGCTCTTCGTGCTATTTCATGGACTCGAAGGCAGTTCGGAGTCGCATTACGCGGTCGCCTTGATGGCGGCCGCGCGCCGGTACGGCTGGCATGGCGTCGTGCCGCACTTTCGCAGTTGCAGCGGCCCGCTCAATCGTCTGCCGCGCTTCTACCATCTCGCCGACAGCAACGAGGTCGACTGGATCCTGCGCCGCCTGCGCGCCGCGCATCGCGGGCCGGTGGTCGCCGCGGGCGTGTCGCTCGGCGGCAATGTGCTGCTGCGCTGGCTCGGCGAGCGGCGCGAGGATGCGGCGCCGGTGGTGTCGGCGGCTGCCGCGATTTCGACGCCGATCGACGTGCACGCCGGCGGCCGCGCGCTGTCGCAGGGCTTCGGCCTCGTCTATACGCGCAGCTTCCTGAAGACGCTCAAGCAGAAGGCCGACCAGAAGCTCGTGCAATTCCCCGGCCTGTTCGACCGCGACGCGATGCTCGCGAGCCGCACGATGTACGAGTTCGACAATGTCGTGACCGCGCCGCTGCATGGCTTTCGCAACACCGACGACTACTGGAGCCACGCGACCACGCGCCCGATCCTGCCGCACATTCAGGTGCCGACGCTCGTGCTCAACGCGCGCAACGACCCGTTCCTGCCGGCCGAGGCGCTGCCGTCGCGGCACGAGGTGTCGGCGGCGGTCGAGCTGTATCAGCCGGAGCACGGCGGCCACGCGGGCTTCATGACCGGGCCGTTTCCAGGGCGCATCGACTGGCTGTCGGGATGCGTATTCGGTTATCTCAAGCGACACATCGATCATGGATGACATCGTCAGACAGGCGCTCGCCAAATGGCCGAACGTGCCGAGCTGCACCGGCTGGCTGATGCTCGACCGGCGCGGCAACTGGCGCATGCGCGACGAAGCGGCCCAAGCGAGCGGCGCGCCGGGTGTGCCGATCCGGCACGAGGCGCTGCTTGGATTCATCAACCGCAACTACGAGGCCGACGAGCACGGCCAGTGGTTTTTCCAGAACGGCCCGCAGCGCGTGTATGTGGAACTGGGTTATACGCCGTGGGTGGTGAGACTGTCGGCGGATGCAAACGGGACGCTTGCGTTGCGCGATCAGGGCGGTGGCGCGTTCGAGCCGGCGGCGGTATTCGTCGATGAAGACGGCGCGATCCTGTTCGCCGATCGCTCACAGCCGGCGCGGGTCGCGGTACTGCACGATCACGATCTCGAGGTGTTCTCCAATCACGCGACCCTCGCCGAGGACGGTTCATTGAACGGTGAATTCCACTGGAATGCGCAGGCCGCGCTGCCGCTCGAAAACGTGCGGCGCGACGAGGTGGCCGCGCGCTTCGGCTTCGTCGCGAGTCCGGCGGCGCGGGTTTGACGCGGTGTTCGTCCCGTACGTAGCGGCTCTCGCGCGGCGGCAAGCTCACGCCCGCCGGACTCGCATCACCCGGCCGAATCCTTCTCGTCCAGCCGCTCCTCCTTGTAGCGGCTCTCCATCTCGTGTAAGCGCGCGTCGACGGTCGCGAGATCGTAATAGCCGATCGTCTTCAGATCGCGCGCGTCCTTCAACTGCCGGATCGCCGACGGCCACGCCCCCTCGAGCGCGAATTTCTCCGCCATCGCGCGATGCTGCGTCAACGCATCGCCGCTGCCCGCGGCCGCCTGCGCGAGATACAGCCACCACGCGGGCTGGTCCGGGTGCGCCTGGGTCTCCTGTCTGGCGAGCGCCTGCGCGTCGGCAAAACGCCGCAACGTCAGCAGCGTGCGGATATGCATGTCGATCACGGCATTCGACTTCGGCCAGCGCTTCTGCGCGAGTTCGGCGAGACGCGCGGCTTCGTCGTCGTGACCGGCGCGGCGCGCGATGTCGGCCGCCAGCACGTCGAGGCTCGGCGAGCTGCGCTCGGGCTCGCCCTCCTCACGCTCGCCGGCCGCGAACGTCGCGCGCGCGGTCGCGAGCGACGCCGCCGCGTCGTCGTAACGCTCGAGCAGCATCTGCCCATATGCGATGCCGTACCAGTTCGCCGCGACGTTCAGCGCGGTGTGCTCGTCGATTTCCGAGCGCATCCGCGAAATCTCGTCCGCGTATTCGCTGCGCGAGCGGTCCTGCAGCAAACGCGCGCGCGCCCGCACGAAGCCGTACTCGGGATCCTGATGCGGCTGCCGGTACGGCGCGCGGCGCGCGCGGTCTTCCATGTCGGCGATCCGCTCGCCGGTGAGCGGGTGCGTGCGCGCGTAGGCCGGGATGCCGTTGTCGTTCATCGCCGCGCGATCGAGCCGGCCAAAAAACGTCGGCATCGCATACGGGTCGTAGCCGGCGCCGGCGAGCAGCAGAAAGCCGACGCGGTCCGCTTCCTGCTCGGCCGAACGCGAGAAACGCAACTGGCTGTCGACCGCATACGCTTCGCCGCCGAGCGCGATCGCGCTGCCGAGGTCGCCGCTATGCGCGAGCACGCCCGCCAGCACGCCGACAAGCACACCGACGAGCGCCGCGTAGCCGCTGCGCTCGCCGTTCGAGATCATCCGCGAGATGTGTCGCTGCAGCACGTGACCCATCTCGTGTCCGAGCACCGATGCAAGCTCGGACTCGGTCTGCGTCGTCACGATCAGCCCCGTATTCACACCGATAAAGCCGCCCGGCAGTGAGAACGCGTTGATCTGCGCGTCGCGCATCGCGAACAGATCGAAGTCCGGACGATAGCCGCCGATGTACAGCGCATTGGCCGCCGCCGCGAGTTTGGCCGACACCGAATTCAGGTAGTCGCGCACGAGCCAGTCGTCGAGATAGTCGGGGTCGCGGCGCAGCTCGCGCATCACCCGTTCGCCGAGCTTGCGTTCGGCCTGCGGGGTCAGCGAACCGGCGCCGCCGCTGCCGAGATCGGGCAATTGCTGCGCGGCGATCGGCGCGCGCCAGCCGTTGCTGCCCACCTTGCCGCCATTGCCGGCGCCGTTCGAGAAGCGGCTTTGCGCGCCGCCGTAGGTGCCGAACACGCCTTGAGCGATGTCGGGCGGCAGGATCGGATCGGCATCGGCGTCGGCCGGACCGCTGACGAGCGGCGCCTCGGCCGATGGCGTGTTCGGCGCGACGCCCGCCGCGCCGCGCGATTGCGCGAACGCGCTTGGTGGCACCGCAAGCGCGACGGACAACAACGCAGCGAGAAACCGTTCTGGAGGCATCGCGAGGCTGGTCTGACGAAGTCGAAAAGCAACGCCCGCCACCCGGACTAAGATAGCGGGCATGGGGCAACGCAGAACAAACACTGGACGAACACGCGGCAAAACATGGCGCAATTGTAATCAGTCGCCGCGGCGATCCGCAGGCCGCGCCGTCCCTATCGCACTGCTATGATAGGCGCCCTCTGAAGGAGCCAACGATGCCTGAACTCACTCATTTCGATGCCGCCGGGAAGGCGCATATGGTGGACGTCGGCGGCAAGCAGGAGACGAAGCGCATCGCGATTGCGCGCGGCTCGATTCGCATGCTGCCGGAGACGTTCGTGCTGATCCGCGACGGCAACGCCAAAAAGGGCGATGTAATCGGCATCGCGCGCATCGCGGCTATCCAGGCTTCGAAGCGCACCGCCGATCTGATTCCGCTGTGCCATCCGCTCGCGTTGACGCGCGTGAAGGCCGAGTTCGAACTCGACGAAACGCTGCCCGGCGTGCATTGCACGGTTCAGGCGGAGACGCTTGGCAGAACCGGTGTGGAGATGGAAGCGCTGACCGCCGTGCAGGTCGGGCTGCTGACGGTGTACGACATGTGCAAGGCGGTGGATCGGGGGATGGTTATCACCGATGTGCGCGTGCTCGAAAAGCACGGTGGGAAGTCGGGGGATTGGGTCGCGCAGGGTTGAGCGCGCAGCTTTATCAGCCTCGGTGCTCGAACCTCAGGACTATCAGGATACGCAGATGACCATCAACGAACTGCTCGAAAGGCTACTGACGTTCCGCGACGCGCGCGACTGGCAGCAATTTCACACGCTTCGCAACCTGATCGTCTCCACCAGCATCGAGGCCGGCGAGCTGCTGGAGACGATTCAGTGGAAGACCGATGCGGACATCGACGCCCTGCTCCGCGATCCGGCGCAAATGAAGAACCTCAAGCACGAATGCGCCGACGTGCTCATGTACCTGCTGCTGGTCGCCCATACAGCGGGGTTCGATCTCGTCGAGGCGGCGGCGGAAAAGCTCGATCTGAACGAAGCGCGCTATCCGGTGGACAAGGCCAAAGGCACCGCGACGAAATATTCCGAACTTTGATGCGCGGTGGCTTTAGCGGCGCACCGCCTTCAATCGTCGTCGCTATCGTCGTCGTCCTGCTGATTCGCATCGGCCGGCGGCGTGCCATAACGCTTGACCAGTTCCTCCCTGAAGCCCGCGAACGACTTCTGCTCGTCGACCAGTTGGTACAGATAGCCCAGTTGCGCCGGCCAGTCCTTCAGTTCCTCGGCAAAAATCCGCAAACGTTCGACCGTATCGAGCGCCGCTGCAGTGTCGCCGCTCAACGCCTGCAGCACCGCATACCGGCGCAGCACCGTTTCGCCCGGCAACAATGCGATCGCCTGCCGGTGCATCGCGAGCTTGCGTTGCAGGTTCAGCGGATTCATCGGCTGCAGCGTCGCCATGCCGTACTCGCCCCACGCGCCGAACAGGAACGACGGATCCGCGCTGTACTGTTCGGCCGGACGCGCGCCGTAGTACAGCACCTCGGCGCGCGCATAGTCGCGATACACCGGATACAGCGCGGCGAGTCCGCCGAACACCACCACCGCGAACGCACCGAACGACACGCCCGCGGGTACGGTACGCAGCGGCCGCGTGTCGAGCAGGCCGAACACGAACATCGCCGGCAGCAGGAAGAACATGTACTGCTGCGGATATTCGACCAGCGCATGCATCGTCAGCACGCCGATCAGCGCGACCCCGAACACGCGCGCGGCGCTTTGCGGCGCACGCACGACACGCACGAGCCATGCGACGAGGCCGACCAGCACGATCGCGAGGCCGATCAAACCGGTCTTCGCGAGCAGATCGATAAAGATGTCGTGTGAGTTGTTGGCGATCTCGACACCGCCGAGCCGCTTCACCAGCTCGAACTGGTAACTCGGGAATTCGCCCCAGCCGACACCGATCAGCGGATGCATCCTGAACATCGTCCAGCCGTATTTCCACAACGCGAGGCGCGGCGCGATCTGGCCGGCATCCTGGAAGCGCTCGGCCGCCGATTGCCCCAGCTCGAGGTGATAGCGCACGTTGGCCCAGCGGATCAGCGCGTTGACCACGAAGAACAGCACCGCGAGCGCGATCGGAATCAGCCATTCGCGATTGCCGCGGCGCAGTTGCGGCTCATTGCGCGTTTGCGCGAAGGCCATCCAGAAGCCGGCGACGACGATCACGCCCATCTGCAGCCACGGCCCGCGCGACACGGTGAGCGCGAGACCGACCGAGAAAATCGTCGACACCAGCAGCCAGATCGGCACCGCGATGCGCCGCGTCTGCACGAGGTACAGCGCGCCCGCCATCGCGAACGCGATATAGGTAGCGAGGTGGTTCGCCTGCGCCATGTTGCCGAACGGCCGGCGCTCGACAGTCACGTTGTACGCGACGACGAACGGCGCGACCCGCGTCTCGAGGTGAAACAACTGGATCACCTGACTGAACACCGCGAACAGGCCGCCGACGATCAACGCCCCCGCCGCCCAGCGCAGCGCGGTTTCATCGAGCTTCACGCGCGTGAAGCCGTAGCCCGCGTGCACCGCCATGAACGCGGCGAGCAGGAAGCCGGCGCCGAGCCAGTTCATCGACGGCTCCGTGACCGGCAGCACGAATGTCTGCACGACCAGCAGCAGGCCGAACAGCAACGGCACCAGCGCGACCGCCGGCGACGCGAACGTCACGCGCGGCCGCGTGGTCGCGATCAGCAGCACGACGGCCGCGCCGGTCAGCAGATACAGCGCGAGCGCGGTGAATTCGGCATAGAAGGTCGGGATCGGATACGTATGGTTGGTGACCGCATAGGGCAGCACCAACGCGAGAGCCAACAGAACGAGGGACAGGTAACGCGCGAAAGGGGTGGGCATCGAATCAACGGTGGACGTCGGCAACCGGCGCACTATACAAAAAATTCCCCGCGCTGTGCGCCGGCCCGGCCGAAATAGACAGAAAATCAGCCTTTTACGTTGCGACGTCGACTCGATTCATCATCCGTTCATTCGCGCATTCGAGTGCTCGTTCGCAAACTTACGAACGGCATTCCGGCGGCGCCAGATTGGCCGCAAGCGTCGGCGCTTCGGCCGGCATCGGCCCCGCGCCCGGTGCCGGCAACGACGACGCCGTTTTGCCGCCCGCAAAACACTCCCACGTGAGCGAGCCGGCCTGCACCGCATCCCTGCTCAACCCGACCCGCGCGGTCGGCGCATCCGCGTTGTCCGGCACCGACGGCACCAGCGTCAGCGTGCTCTCGCCGGCCTGCGCGACGCGCGTCGTATACGTGACGGTGATCTGACCGGTGTCGTCGTCGATCTGGATGGACTCGACATTGCGCGTGGCGGGCGGCGACGTATAGCCGCCGCCGAACGCATTGCCGCTCGCGGCGTTTTCGGCCACCGCGAGCCGCGCCGACGCCGCGAGCGACAGGCCCTCGCCGACCCGGCTGCGCGCCAGATAGTCCTGATACGCGGGAATCGCATAGGCCGCGATCACGCCGACGATCGCGAGCACGATCATCAGTTCGATCAGCGTGAAGCCGACACCGCAGCGGCGGCAGACATGCGCGAGTCGCGCGCGCCAGTTCGAGCGCCACGACGCGCCGCGCGAAGGCGAAGAAGAAGAAGTAGCTTGAGAACAAGGGGGATACGGCAAGGTAACGATCATCGGCAGACTCCTGATACGAAAAACGCCTGCCCCGCGGATCGGGAACAGGCGTTTCCATCGTAGCGAGCGAAGCTCGCGGCTCACAGTCAGCCAGATGGCCAATGTTATCGTGCCGGCCGCATCATTACCCTCCGACCGCCGCGCGCCTCGCGTTGCGCCGCTTCATCAGATAGCCGACGATTACGACGAACAGCGCACCCGCGATGCTCATCCCGTAGACGGCGGTGGGCGTATCAAGGATCGGCCAGCGGTCGCCGGCCGGGTCGTTGACCATCAAACCGCCCGCGATCCAGCCGAGCAGCGCCGCGCCGAACAGCACGATGACCGGAAAGCGGTCGAGCAGCCTCAGAATCAGTTGACTGCCCCACACGATCAGCGGAATGCTCACCACGAGGCCGAAGATCACGAGCGCGAGACGATGCTCCTGTTCGGCGGCCTCGGCCGCGCCGGCAATCGCGATCACGTTGTCGAGGCTCATCACCGCGTCCGCGACGATGATCGTCTTGATCGCCGACATCAGCCTGTCGGCGGGCTTCACGTTCTCATGCATGTCGTGCGCGGGCGCGAGCAGACGCACGCCGATCCACAGCAGCAGCAAACCACCCGTGAATTTCAGGAGCGGCACGTCGAGCAGCACAACCGCGAACGCGATCAGCACGACGCGCAGCAGGATCGCGCCGGCGGTCCCCCACAGCACCCCGCGTACGCGCTGCGCGGGCGGCAGGTTGCGGCAGGCCAGCGCGATCACGACCGCGTTATCGCCACCCAGCAGAATGTCGATGACGATGATCTGGAAGACCGCGCCCCAGTTGAGCGTCGAGAAGAATTCGAGCATGAGAAAACAGGAAAAAAGCTGGCACGCGGACACAGGCACGGGCATGAAAAAAGCGGGGGAGTCTGCACTCCCCCGCTTTTCGGGACCGCCCGCTCACGAAAGGACTCCGTAAGCGTATCAAAACCGCGCCGCTACAGCACGCAAATTTCTTCGATTTACAGCATCGCCTTCAGAAGACGCGCCATTTCCGACGGGTTCTTCGTGACCTTGATACCGCATGCGTCCATGATTTCCAGCTTCGCTTCGGCGGTGTCCGCACCGCCCGAGATCAGCGCGCCGGCATGGCCCATGCGCTTGCCCGGAGGCGCCGTGACGCCGGCGATGAAGCCGACCACCGGCTTCTTCATGTTGTCCTTGATCCAGTACGCGGCGTTCGCTTCGTCCGGACCGCCGATTTCGCCGATCATGATGACGGCGTCCGTCTCCGGATCGTCGTTGAACATCTTCATCACGTCGATGTGCTTCAGACCGTTGATCGGGTCGCCGCCGATACCGACTGCCGACGACTGGCCGAGGCCGATCGCGGTCAGCTGGCCGACTGCTTCATACGTCAGCGTGCCCGAACGCGACACGACGCCGATGCGGCCCTTGCGGTGAATGTGACCCGGCATGATGCCGATCTTCAGTTCGTCCGGCGTGATCGTGCCCGGGCAGTTCGGTCCGAGCAGCAGCGTCTTGCGGTTTTCCGCGCGCATACGCGCCTTGAGCTCGATCATGTCACGCACGGGAATGCCTTCCGTGATGCAGATTGCGAGATCCAGGTCGGCTTCGACCGCTTCCCAGATCGCAGCAGCAGCGCCTGCCGGCGGAACGTAAATCACCGACACGGTCGCGCCCGTTTCAGCCTTGGCTTCAGCGACGCTAGCGTAGATAGGAATGCCTTCGAAATCTTCGCCGGCGCGCTTCGGGTTCACGCCCGCGACGTACGCTTCGCGGCCGTTTGCGTATTCACGGCAAGCACGCGTGTGGAACTGACCGGTCTTGCCGGTGATGCCCTGCGTGATGACCTTGGTGTCTTTGTTGATCAGAATCGACATGTATTGACCTCTGTTCGTTTGGCGTCGCGCGGTAGCGCCACCCGGCGTACTTCACGCCTGAGTCGCTTGCGCGCCGCCACTCGTCATTTTGGCAAATGAGCTGGTAAATGCGCGGTAGACAGGTGGCTTACGCCTTGCCCGAAGCAGCCGCGACGACCTTCTGAGCTGCTTCTTCCATGCTGTCCGCCGAGATGATCGGCAGGCCGGATTCGGCGAGCATCTTCTTGCCCAGGTCTTCGTTCGTGCCCTTCATGCGGACCACGAGCGGCACCTTCAGCGACACAGCCTTCGACGCCGCGATCACGCCTTCCGCGATCACGTCGCAGCGCATGATGCCGCCGAAGATGTTGACCAGGATCGCGGTCAGGTTCGGGTTCTTCAGCATGATCTTGAACGCTTCGGTGACCTTCTCGGTCGTGGCGCCACCGCCCACGTCGAGGAAGTTCGCCGGTTCGCCGCCGAACAGCTTGATGGTGTCCATCGTCGCCATTGCGAGGCCCGCGCCGTTCACGAGGCAGCCGATGTTGCCGTCGAGCGAGATATACGCGAGGTCGAACTTCGACGCTTCGATTTCGGCCGGATCTTCTTCGTCCAGATCGCGGTACGCGACGATTTCCGGGTGACGGAACAGCGCGTTCGAGTCGAAGTTGAACTTCGCGTCGAGCGCGATGACCTTGCCGTCGCCGGTCAGGATCAGCGGGTTGATTTCGGCGAGCGACGCGTCGGTTTCCCAGAACGCCTTGTACAGACCCTGCAGGATCGCGCGCGCTTGCGGGATCGAAGCGTCGGGCACGCCGATCTTCTTCGCGAGGTCGTCGGCTTCCGAGTCCTTCAGGCCGGTCGACGGATCGACCGCCACCTTGTGGATCAGCTCGGGCGTCTTTTCCGCGACTTCCTCGACGTCCATGCCGCCTTCGCTCGACGCCATCACGACGATCTTCTGCGACACGCGGTCGATCACGAGGCCGACATACAGTTCCTTCTTGATGTCGGCGCCTTCTTCGATCAGCAGACGGTTCACCTTCTGGCCTTCCGGACCGGTCTGGTGCGTGACGAGCTGCATGCCGAGGATCTGGTTCGAGTACTCGCGAACCTGGTCCAGCGACTTGGCAACCTTCACGCCGCCGCCCTTGCCACGGCCACCCGCGTGGATCTGAGCCTTCACGACCCACACCGGGCCGCCGAGCTCTTCCGCGGCCTTGACCGCATCATCCACCGAGAAGACCGGCTTGCCGCGCGGTACCGCGACGCCGAATTTCCGCAGGATTTCCTTACCCTGGTACTCGTGAATCTTCATGCGTGATTCCCTTCAGTCTGAGAGTTGGATTGAACTTCGTTTCCGTTGCCGCCATTCATGCCGACGCGCTGCCGCCTTCTTCGCGGGCCGCCGCGTCGTCTGACGAGGCCGCGCGTTGCGCCACGCGCGGCGCATGGCCATACCAGCGCGGATAAAACTGTTTCACCGCCTCGCCGTCGAAACGCAGCGCGTGGCAGCGTCCCAACTGGAATGGCGGCTTGTCGTTGGAATGCTCGCCCGGGTCGGCAGACGCGTCTGCCGAACCCGCGCTCTCGCCCGGCGCGCTCTCATTGGCGGTATTCCACACGTCGCCGGCGAACGCCTGGATCGCGGCGGTCGGCAGGATCGCGCACAGCTCGGTGAGATGCGTGCAACCAGCCGTACCGGCCAGCAGACGGGCGGCATCGCGACGGAAGTTGTGGAACAGATTGAGCCCGATGAGGGCACGATAGGCGGGATTGCTGGCCTGGCACAACCTTGGATAGGGCACCCAGTCGGACGACGCCTCGGCGTCGACGACATTGAGCTTGCGATCGATGGTGATGCGAAGCCAGAGTTCATGGATCGGCTGACCATTGGGCCGGACACCCGACGCAAGCGCCACATCGCGTGGCTTTTCGTCGGTGAGGCACGCTTCCACATCCCACAGGCCGTCGGCTCGCTCATAGGCTTCCGCTCTGATTGCGCGACGATGGCGCAACTGACGGGACACTGGCGGGGAAAGCGACATGCGGGAAGGAAAGGCCGGATTGGAAAACTGATGGAGTTTAGCATAACGGGTATTCGGGATAGCCCGGAATGCACACGCCCGCCCGGCGGCCCGCGGCGCCGGATTGCCGGCCGCGCCGCCGCGCTGAATGCGGTCGCGCCAGGCACCGTTTCACATCTCGTCGATACCTTTGAGTATCTTGCTGATCGTTGCGCCGGAAAAACCGCGCGACGCGAGAAAGCGCGCCTGCTTCGCGCGCTCGGCCGGCGTTTCCGGAAGCCGGCCGAATTTCTTGCGCCAGACCGCCTGCGCGCGTGCGAGTTCGGTTTCGCGCAATTGCGCGGTGGCCTCTTCGACGAGCGCCGGGTTGAGCGCGTGCTGTTTCAGTTCGCCGAGGATGCGGCTCGTGCCGAGCCGCGACGAGCGCCGGTGAATCAGGCTTTCCGCGAAACGTGAGTCGGATAGCCAGTTTTCGGCTTGAAGCGAGTCGAGCACCGCGTCGAGCGAATCGGTTTCCTCGACGTAGGGTTTCAGCTTGCGTGCGAGTTCGACGCGGCTGTATTCGCGGCGCGACAGATAACCGAGCGCGCGCGCTTTTAGCGAACGGGCTGGGCGTGGGGATTTTCTGCTTTCGTCTTCGTCGGACTGACCCGGCTTCGTTTCGCCGGGTTGACGGCGCGAGCGGGTGTAGGTGACTTCTGGGGCACCCTCGGAGGCGCCCCCGGAATTGACCGGGGAGAAATCCGCGCTGGACGACGATGGGGAGGATTCGGACCGCGTACGCCGCGGACCTCGGTCCGCGGGGCGATCGTGCTCGTCGAACGATTCGAACGGATCGAATGGGTCGCCGGCGGATGGGACACCAGCATCAGGCGATCCATCCGCCATGTCGCGCGGGCCGTCCGGATAGCGTCCGGTATCGGACAACGGCCGGCCTTTGCGGATCACGTGATGCTTACTCTTCTTCGTCCGCGACTTCAGCGTCTGCGCCGGCCACGGCGTCCGCCATCACGGTGACGCCCAGCGATTCGCGGATACGGTTTTCGATTTCGCGAGCGATATCCGGATTTTCGCGCAGGAATTCACGCGCGTTGTCCTTGCCCTGACCGATCCGCTCGCCGCTGTAGCTGTACCATGCGCCAGCCTTGTCGACGATCTTCGCCTGCACGCCCAGGTCGATGATTTCGCCCTGACGCGAGATGCCCTCGCCGTACAGGATGTCGAAAATCGCTTCGCGGAACGGTGGCGACACCTTGTTCTTGACGACCTTCACGCGCGTTTCGTTGCCGATCACTTCGTCGTTCTTCTTGATCGAACCGATCCGGCGAATGTCCAGACGCACCGACGCGTAGAACTTCAGCGCATTGCCGCCCGTGGTGGTTTCCGGATTGCCGAACATCACGCCGATCTTCATGCGGATCTGGTTGATGAAGATCACGAGGCAGTTCGTGCGCTTGATCGTGCCGGTGAGCTTGCGCAGCGCCTGCGACATCAGACGCGCCTGCAGACCCGGCAGCGAATCGCCCATTTCGCCTTCGATTTCCGCCTTCGGCACGAGCGCCGCGACCGAGTCGATCACGATCATGTCGATCGAGCCCGAGCGCACCAGCGCGTCGGCGATTTCGAGCGCCTGTTCGCCGGTGTCCGGCTGCGAGACCAGCAGGTCGGCGACGTTCACGCCGAGCTTACCCGCGTATTGGATGTCCAGCGCGTGTTCCGCGTCGATAAACGCCGCGGTGCCGCCGAGCTTCTGCATTTCGGCGATGACCTGCAGCGTCAGCGTAGTTTTACCGGACGACTCCGGACCGTAGATTTCAACCACGCGGCCACGCGGCAAACCGCCGACGCCCAGTGCGATGTCGAGGCCGAGCGATCCGGTCGAGACGACCTGAATGTCTTCGACTACCTCACCTGCGCCGAGCCGCATGACCGACCCTTTGCCGAACTGCTTTTCGATCTGCGCGAGCGCGGCGGCGAGTGCCTTGCTCTTTTCAGCAGTCAGTCCAGCCGAGCCTTTCTTGCTTTCTTCCATGAATCGTCCTTTGCTATGATGAACGGCGTCTGAGGCAGGCGTGTGCCCGGGTTTCAGCCAGATCTGGCCTCTTTCCGGGAACAGCACACGAAACGCAGACACTGTATAAAAAAACAGTAGTTTTGGCAAGCGCGATTGTCATGCGAACGCGCATTTTTACTGTCGCGCCGCCCCAACTACCCACAAATAATGTTCGGAGACAGCCGCGCGCCGGGGCGAGCCCCACGGTGCCGGCAAAGCCAGGCTGGCGCATCATGCGAATTCTGATAGCCGAAGACGACAGCATACTCGCGGACGGTCTGGTTCGATCACTCCGCCAATCGGCCTATGCCGTCGATCACGTGAAAAGCGGCGTGGAAGCCGATACCGCTTTGTCAATGCAGACGTTCGACCTATTGATCCTCGATCTGGGCCTGCCGCGCATGTCCGGGCTCGAGGTGCTGCGTCGCCTGCGCGCGCGCAATTCGAACCTGCCCGTGCTGATCCTGACCGCCGCCGACAGTGTCGACGAACGCGTCAAGGGCCTCGATCTCGGCGCCGACGACTACATGGCCAAACCCTTCGCGCTCAACGAACTCGAGGCGCGCGTGCGCGCGCTGACGCGGCGCGGCGCGGGGGGCGGTCCGACGGTGGTGCGGCACGGTTCGCTGTCGTTCGACCAGGTGGGCCGGATCGCGCAGGTAAACGACCAGGTGATCGACCTGTCCGCGCGCGAGCTCGGTCTGCTCGAAGTGCTGTTGCAGCGGATCGGCCGGCTGGTCTCGAAGGAACAGCTCGTCGATCACCTGTGCGAATGGGGCGAGGAAGTCAGCAACAACGCGATCGAGGTCTACGTGCACCGGTTGCGCAAGAAGATCGAGCCGAGCGGTGTGCGCATCATCACCGTGCGCGGCCTCGGCTACTGCCTCGAAAAGGCGCCGCCGCCGGCCAATGCGAGCCCGGCGGCGAGCGCAAGCGCGCCCTCTCCGGGCGCCGAGCCGCCTCAATCGGCCCAACCGTCCACCGCGCAGTCTTCGGGCGCGATGCCGGCGAGCCATCACTACAAATAGAGGGCCGCGATGTCCGCACGCGCTGATCGCGCCACGGCGCACGCGGCGGACCTCGACGAGGCGCGCGATGCGCGCTACGCCAATCCGTTCGCTCCGCCCGACGAAACCGAGGCCGCCGCCGAGGCGCGCCCGCGCTCGCTGTTCGGCGAAATCCTCGACTGGATGCTCGCGCCGCTGCTGCTGCTCTGGCCGATGAGCCTCGCGGTTACCTATCTCGTCGCAAAGTCGATCGCGAACAGTCCGTTCGACCGCGCGCTCGAAACCGACGCCTACGTGCTCGCGCGCCAGATCCATCCGGTCAATGGCGTCGCGGAGCTGTCGCTGCCCGAGTCCACGCGCGATTTCCTGCGCGCCGACAACGTCGACAGCGTGTTCTTCCAGGTGCTCGGCACGCGCGGCGAACTCGTCGCCGGCGAGCGCGACATGCCGCTGCCGCACGAGGAAGACCGGCCGCAGCCGGGCCTCGTCGAATTTCGCGACGACGTGCTGCGCGGCAACGACATCCGCGTCGCCTACACGACCGTCGAGTTTCCGCAGACGCCGGGCGCGCAGCCCGTGCTCGTACAGGTCGCCGAAACGCTCGACAAACGCAGCCAGCTCGCCAACGACATCATCAAGGGCGTGATCCTGCCGCAGTTCGTGATCTTGCCGCTCGCGATCCTGCTCGTGTGGTTCGGCCTGTCGCGCGGGCTCGCGCCGCTGCACGCGTTGCAGGCGCATATCCGCGCGCGCCGCCCGGACGATCTGTCGCCGCTCGAAGCGCGCCGCGCGCCGCCGGAAATCGAGCCGCTCGTGACGTCGTTCAACGACCTGCTCACGCGCCTCGAACAGAACATGGAGCTGCAGAAACGCTTCATCGCCGACGCCGCGCATCAGATGAAAACGCCGCTCGCCGGCCTGCGCACCCAGGCCGAGCTCGCGCTGCGCCAGAACGCGTCGGCGGAGGTGCATCGCTCGCTCGAACAGATCGCGACGAGTTCGGAGCACGCGGCGCGGCTCGTCACACAACTGCTCGCGCTCGCGCGCGCCGAGAACCGCCGCTCGGGACAGATCTTCACGCCGGTCGAACTCGGCGAGCTCGCGCGCAGCGCGGTGCGCGAATGGGTGCAGCCCGCGCTCGCGAAGCAGATGGACCTCGGCTACGAAGCGCCCGACGAGCCGGTCGAAGTCGCCGGCAATCCGGTGATGCTGCGCGAAATGCTGTCGAACCTGATCGACAACGCGATCCGCTACACGCCGGCGGGCGGCCGCATCACCGTGCGGGTGAGGCACGACGCGGCCGCGCGGCTCGTGCATCTCGAAGTCGAGGACACCGGCCTCGGCATTCCGGCCGCCGAGCGCTCGCGCGTGGTCGAGCGCTTCTACCGGATTCTCGGCCGCGAGGGCGACGGCAGTGGCCTCGGGCTGGCGATCGTGCGCGAGATCACGGCGATGCACGGCGGCGAACTGACGATCGACGACAACGTCTATCAGGCGTCGCCGCGGCTCGCGGGGACGCTCGTGCGTGTCAGCTTGCACGTGCTCGAACGGGGACGGGAATTACCCTAACGCGGCCTGACCGTCAGCCGCGCCCGTCGCGTGTTTTTGAGATATTTCCAGGCAGATTGCGCGGAATTCAAGGCACGTTGCCTGAAATTAATCGCCGGTTCGCCGGTTTACCAGCCTACCCTATATCTCCCCGCGACGTCAGAACGACGTAAGTTTCCACTCCAATAATCGGTTGCACGGAAACGCCCGTGCCGGCGGTTCCGCCTGCATATCAAATATTTGGAGACGATATATGGCTACCGTTGGCGGGCAACTCTCGCCCGTGCCGATGACGCGCGATGAGAAGCGGGTGATCTTCGCATCGTCGCTGGGTACGGTTTTCGAGTGGTACGACTTTTATCTGGCCGGCTCGCTGGCGGCCTTCATCAGCAAGAGCTTTTTCTCCGGCGTCAATCCGACCGCCGGCTTCATCTTCACGCTGCTCAGCTTCGCGGCGGGCTTCGCGGTGCGGCCGTTCGGCGCGATCGTGTTCGGGCGGCTCGGCGACATGGTCGGGCGCAAGTACACGTTCCTCGTGACGATCATCATCATGGGCCTGTCGACGTTCCTCGTCGGCTTCCTGCCCGGCTACGCGGCGATCGGTATCGCCTCGCCGGTGATCTTCATCGCGATGCGCCTGCTGCAGGGCCTCGCGCTCGGCGGCGAGTACGGCGGCGCCGCGACCTACGTGGCCGAACACGCGCCGGCGGGACGCCGCGGCTTCTACACCGCGTGGATCCAGACCACCGCGACGCTCGGCCTGTTCCTGTCGCTGCTCGTGATTCTCGGCGTGCGCACGATGATGGGCGAGGACTCGTTCGGCGCCTGGGGTTGGCGCATTCCGTTCATCGTGTCGATCCTGCTGCTGGCCGTCTCGGTGTGGATCCGTCTGCAACTGCATGAGTCGCCGGTGTTCGAGCGCATCAAGGCCGAGGGCAAGACCTCGAAGGCGCCGCTCTCCGAAGCGTTCGGCCAGTGGAAGAACCTGAAGGTCGTGATTCTCGCGTTGCTCGGCCTGACCGCGGGTCAGGCCGTGGTCTGGTATACGGGCCAGTTCTACACGCTGTTCTTCCTCACGCAGACGCTGAAGGTCGATGGCTCGAGCGCGAACATCATGATCGCGCTGGCGCTACTGATCGGCACGCCGTTCTTCCTGTTCTTCGGCTCGCTGTCGGATCGTATCGGCCGCAAGCCGATCATCATGGCCGGTCTGCTGATCGCCGCGTTGACGTACTTCCCGCTCTTCAAGGCGCTCACGCACTACGCGAACCCGGCGCTCGAAGCGGCGACCGCGAAGTCGCCGATCGTCGTGATCGCGAATCCGTCGGAGTGCTCGTTCCAGTTCAACCCGGTGGGCACCGCGAAGTTCGTGACCTCGTGCGACATCGCGAAGGGCGCGCTGTCGCGAGCCGGTCTGAACTATGACAACGTCGCCGCGCCGGCCGGCACGATCGCGCAGATCCGCGTGGGCGACACGGTCGTCAACACGTTCGACGGCCGCGCCGCCGACGCGAAAGAGCAAGCCCAGGTGTTCGAGAAGACTCTGGCCGCGACACTGAAGGCCGCCGGCTATCCGCCGAAGGCCGATCCGGCGCAGATCAACTGGCCGATGAGCGTCGTGATCCTGACGATCCTCGTGATCTACGTGACGATGGTCTACGGGCCGATCGCCGCGATGCTGGTGGAGATGTTCCCGACGCGGATCCGCTATACGTCGATGTCGCTGCCGTATCACATCGGCAATGGCTGGTTCGGCGGCTTCCTGCCGGCCACCGCGTTCGCGATCGTCGCGGCGAAGGGCAACATCTACTCGGGGCTGTGGTATCCGATCGTGATCGCGCTGATTACGTTCGTGATCGGCATGCTGTTCGTGCGGGAGACCAAGGACTCGGATATCTACGCGAAGGACTGATATTCGGGCAAGCTGAGCCTGTTGAAAAGATACGCGCCGGGGGTTGACAACCCTCGGCGCCGTCAGCATAATTTCGCTTCTTTCGGCGAATTAGCTCAGTCGGTTAGAGCAACGGAATCATAATCCGCAGGTCCGGGGTTCGAGTCCCTGATTCGCCACCAGCTTCAAGAAAAAGCCGCTGTTCTTACGAACAGCGGCTTTTTTGTTTTCAAACCACCTGTCGCTTGCCCATGCTCCGTTGAACCAGGAGCTGTCATCGATAGCGGCAACGCCAAACATTCAACCCGCCCGCACGACGTCGCATCGTCTACGACTCATCAACGTAGGTATCGCCCCACCCCGACACGACACTTTTTCTTTCCTATTCGGAAAGAAAAGGTCGTCTTTTTTTATTGTTTTTGGATACCTACAGTTTTTCTGCACCCAGTTGTTCAGTGCGCATAAATCCACCTACGAATGCCAGCGCCGGGAGACCTCGCTGCGCGAGTGAATAAGCGACAACACAGGAGTTCGGAATGCTGTTCAGACTTTTCGTTCCAGCGGTTCTTCTCGTTGCGGGCACGACGATGTTTCCGGCGCACGTCAACGCCGCCGACACGCTCGCCAAAATCAGAAGCACCGGCGAAATACGGCTGGGAGTGCGGGATGCTTCCGTGCCGTTTTCCTACCTCGACCAGAACCAGAACTACGTCGGGTTCTCGATCGACCTGTGTCACGCAGTGGTCGACAAACTGAAGCAGACCATGCCGGCATTGAAAGTGACGAACGTTCCGGTCACTTCGGCCAATCGCATCGCCCTCGTGAACAACGGAAACGTCGACATTGAATGCGCCAGTACGGCGAACAGCCTCGACCGCCAAAAGCAGGTCGGCTTCTCGGTCGGTACGTTCGTCAGCCATACCCGCTGGCTGGTGAAAGCAAACTCGGGCATCAAGTCCGCGGCAGACCTCAAGGGCAAGACCGTGGTTTACACCCAGGGCTCGAATGCATTGGGTTTCGCGAAGGAAATCAGCGAGAAGAACAACCTCGACCTGAAGTTCATTCCGGCGCATGACCATGGCGAGTCAATGCTCGTTCTGGAAAACGGCCGCGCGGCGGCCTTCATCGAAGACGACATTCTGCTCGCCGCGAAGAAAGCGGACGCCAAAGACCCGGCTGCCTTCACGTTCCTGCCGGAATCCTATAACTCGCTCGTCTACGGCCTGATGTTCGCGAAGGACGATCCGGGCTTCAAGAAGACGGTCGACGATACATTGAAGTCGCTGATGGCCTCGGGTGAATTCAACAAGATCTACGCTAAATGGTTCGAAGACCCGATTCCGCCGCGCGGGATCAAACTGAACTTCCCGATGAGCGATGACCTGAAAGAGCGCGTCAAAGCGCCGAGCGACAAGTTGCCTTCGTAAATCTGTCCGGCGCGGCAGCGCTGCTCATTCACCGGGGGCAACCATGCAACTCCTGTTCGAAACAACCGTCGACGGAAATCACTACTTCAACTGGTTGCTCTCGGGCCTGTATTGGACTTTGCTGCTGTGGCTCGGCGCCGCCGTCATTTCGGCGGTACTGGGAGTGGCGGTCGGTTCGGGCCGGACGTCGCGCAGCAAGGTGCTCCGCACGTTAAGCCGCGCCTACGTTCAGGTATTCCGAAACATCCCCCTGCTGCTTCAGGCATTTCTCTGGTACTTCGTTTTTCCGGAGATCCTGCCTGCCGCATTGGGAAATGCAATCAAGCAGATGCCTCCACCATGGGCCAGTTTCGTCCCTGCATTGATTGCGATCGGTTTGTACACAGGAGCGCGCGTCGCCGAGCAGATTCGCGCAGGGATTCAGTCGTTGCCGAAAGGACAGCGTGAGGCGGCTCACGCGCTCGGGCTATCCAGCTTCACCACGTATGCATGCATCCTGATACCCCAGTCGCTGCGAACAATGGCGCCCTCACTTACGAGTGAAGCATTGGCATTGCTCAAAAACACTTCGGTCGCCATGACAATCGGGCTGCTCGACCTGACCGCGCAGGCACAGCAGATGAACGAGTTCACGTTCAGAACCTTCGAATCGTTCAGCGTCGTCACAGTGACGTACTTCGCCCTCTCCCTCGTCATTTATGGCGCGGCCGAGATCGTGATGCGGCGGTTTTCCGTCAGATCGAATGTCACGACGCTCGGCAACGCATAGAGGCAAGCATGACTACGTATGACTTTGGAGCCATCCAGCGCGCGCTCCCGTATCTCGGCGAGGGCATGGTGTTCACCCTCAAGCTCACTTTCCTCGCGTTTCTCGGCGGCCTCGCTATCGGGATAGTGCTGGCCGTGATTCGTCACATCCGGGTCCCGGTGCTCGACCGTATCGTCTGGGCTTACGTGACGGTCATGCGGTCAATTCCGCTCATCATGGTGCTGTTCTGGTTTTTCTTTCTTGTCCCGCTGGCGCTGCGCCATTTCTCTCCGACAGGAATCTCGGTTTCCGTCAGTCCGCAATTGACGGCGTTCGTCACGTACACGCTTTTTGAAGCCGCCTACTTCTGCGAAATCATCCGTTCGGGTCTGCTGTCCGTGCCAGCGGGCCAATACGAGGGAGCGAAAGCCTTGGGCTTTTCCACCTGGCATGCGTATTCGCTCGTCATCGTTCCACAGGCACTCAAGGCGGTGGTCCCGATCATGGTTACGCAGGCCATCATTCTGTTCCAGGACACGTCTCTCGTGTACGTCCTGTCGCTGACCGACTTTGTCGGGGCGGCCTCGAAGATTGCTCAGCGTGACGGCAAGCTCGTGGAGTTTTACACCTTCGCGGCGCTCGTCTACTTCGTCATCTGCTCCGGCGTGGCGGAGCTTGCCGACTATCTTCGGGCGCGTCGCCAGGCAAAGGGCGAAACACGTACTCCAGCTCCGGTCGTTGTCACCGCAGCCAACTGACTTCACCTCATCACCCGTTACAGGGAGCGGAAATGAATGCAACCGATACCCCGGTCGTCGAACTCGTATCGCTGACCAAGCGCTTCGGGGCGCACACTGTTCTCGACGGCGTCAACCTGAAGATCGGCGTGGGACAGAAAGTGGTGATTTGCGGACCGTCGGGATCCGGCAAGTCGACTCTTATCCGTTGCATCAACGGGCTGGAGGACATCGACGGCGGAGAGGTCATCGTCCGAAACCCACAAACCGGCGAGCGATACCAGAAGCCCGCTGATGTACGTCGCCATGTAGGCATGGTGTTCCAGAGTTTCAATCTGTTTCCGCACTACACGGTACTCAAGAACTGCATGCTCGCCCCCGTGAAAGTGAACGGCGTAAGCAGGGATGACGCAAGAGATCTTGCGACCCGGCTGCTCACCAAGGTTCGTGTAGCCAATCAGGCGGAAAAATATCCTCCCCAACTCTCGGGAGGCCAGCAACAGCGAGTGGCCATCGCACGGGCCTTATGCATGAGTCCGAGTGTCATGCTCTTCGATGAACCGACATCGGCCCTGGACCCGGAGATGGTCAAGGAGGTTCTCGACACGATGGTTGCCTTGGCGACGGAGGGTATGACCATGCTTTGTGTCACCCACGAAATGTCGTTTGCGCGGAGAGTGGCCGACCGGATCATCTTCGTGGACGGCGGCCGCATCCTGGTCGACTTACCACCGGATGAGTTCTTCAGCGACGCAGTTCATCCGCGTGTGCGCGAATTCCTCGGGCAGGTGCTGGCGCACGCCTGAATGAACGGATGGTCACCCGCGAGCGTGCTCGTCGCGCCCCCCTTCCCATAACCCTCTTCCATTTGCAGCGCCCATCCGGGCGCGCAGCGATGAACGCTCATGACACTCCTCGATAACGCAGTAATCAGGGCAGATTTTCCGGTGGCCGGCAAAATGCTCTATCTGGACTCGGCACACCAGACGCCGCTGGGCGTGACCGCGAAGCGGGCAATCGAAGACTTTCTCGCGGAAAGCTTCGAGACGGCAGGTCCAAAACCGAAATGGCTGGCCAGGGTCGAACAGGTGCGCGGAGTTCTCGCGTCATTCGTCGGCGCATCGGCTGACGAAATCGCCTACACGAAGAACACGTCAGAAGGCCTCAACATCGCGGCCAATGCGATTGACCTCAACGCGGGCGACAATGTCCTGCTGATTGAAGGCGATCATCCCAACAACGCCTATGCGTGGCTGAATTTGCGTCGTAAAGGCATCGAGGTGAGGTTCGTCAAGCTATCCGGAGCGGTTGCGAATGCCCAGACTTTCGCGCCATATATCGACAGCAAAACGCGAGTCATATCTCTTTCGCACGTCACCTTTCACGCCGGGCAGCGACATGACATCCGGTCCATCGGACAGCTTTGCAAGGAGAAGGCTCTTTATCTGGTTGTCGATGCAATGCAGTCAGTCGGCGTCTTGCCGCTCGACGTCAAAGACCTTGGCATTTCGATTCTGGCGGCGGGATGTCATAAAGGACTGCTGGTGCCGCAAGGACTTGGTTTCCTTTACGTCGATTCCAGCCTCGACAGCCTCGAGCCCATTTATCTCGCGATGGCTGGAATCGCGAATCCGCCAGCCGATTTCATAGCGCGTCCCGATGATGTCGCTCTGCGAGCAGGGGCCGGTCGATTCGAAATCGGCAACTTCAACTTGCCGGGAATTCATGCGCTGGGCGCTACCTTGAACCTGCTCGGGACCATCGGCGTCGACAACGTCGAAGCCCATGTTCTCAGTCTCGGCGACAGACTTATCGAGCATCTCGATGATCTTCGCATCCCGCTCGTGGGCCCGCGAAATGCGACGGAGCGCGCGCACATTTACACACTTGCGCTATCGCCGGACTGGTTGGCGTATTTCGCGGAGAACAATGTCCGCGTGTCGCCGGAGCGAGATGGAATAAGAATTTCGTTCGGCATTTTCAACGACGAAACGGACGTTGACGCTGTCGCGGACCTTATCCGAAAACGCCTCCAGGCCTCGGCGATACCTCGTTCGTATTGAGCGCGATCCTACTCGATTGGCCGCCCCGGTCTTGTGAGGAGACCCTCGCCGGTTCGGCCTTCACCCGGATAGTTCGGCGGCCAACGTCAGAGCATCCAGAACCGCCGCGATAGCGGGCCGTTTTGCCGTCCCGCGTGGCAACGCAATGAATACGCGCCGGTTCAACACGGGGTCAATCGGAATGACGGAGAAGTCACGGTCTTTCTCCGCCTGCCGCAACGCGAGCCGCGGCAACACAGCGACGGCACAGCCGGTGCGGACCATTTCCAGTGTAACTGCCGTGTTGCGGCTGCTCGTCGTCACCTTCGGGATGAACCCGCCTGCATAGCAGGCGTTCAGAAGGAACGTGTGGTAGGTCGCCGCGGACTGATTCAACGCCCAGCGTTCGTGCGCGAGGTCCGATAATGCAATAGATTTTCGTCCCGCAAGCTTGTGCCTTGACGATACAACCGCATCGAAATGATCAACGCATAACGGATGAAACTCGAGCGCGCTTGCGAGTGTTTCGGCACCCACGAGGTCGTCCACGATCGCGAGGTCGGTCTGCTTGGCGGCGGCCGCTCGCAAACCCTCGGACGGCTCCAGTTCAGTAAAGACGACGTTCAACTGCGGGTGCTGCTCGAGCAGGCGGCTGACGGCGACCGGCACCACACTGCTTGCCAGCGAACCGAATGCCGACATACGCACCTCGCCGCTGACCTCCACGTTCGCGGCGGCAACTTCGGATTCAATCTCCGCGACCATTTCGAACAACCCGGTCGCCCGTGCGACCAGGCGGCGCCCGGCAGGCGTCAGTTGAACGCCGCGACCCGACCGTTCGATCAGAACCGTCTCGAGTTCATCTTCCAGTTGGGCCAGCTGTTGTGAAACCGCGGGCCGCGTGAGATGGACCGCTTCCGCGACCGCCGAAATCGTTCCAAGAACCGACAACTCGTGCAGCAGATGAAGACGGCTGAGGTTGAGCATTGCCGCGCTCCCAAGGGGACATGGAGCAAATGGTAAGTGAAGCTTACGTATAGCGTCAAAAAGTGTCGTCTTTTTTTTCTAAATTTGTCTTCCTATAGTCACATCACCGGCACGCAATGCCTGGACGAAACAGGGAAAACCCTTGACTGACAATGACTTAGGCATTGCGCGTTTTGCCCGGCTCAACCAGTCAGATTCCAGTTAGAGGAAGCTCAAATGAAGGTCGCATTTATCGGAGTGGGACGCATGGGCAGCCGTATGGCAGGCCGCCTCGTCGCAGCGGGTCATCAGGTGTGCGTGTTCGACCCCAGCCAGGCTGCAGTCGACGCGCTCGCATCGAAGGGGGTAAGCGCCGCGAAAAGCCCGGCCGACGCAGCACGGGACGCGGAACGCATTCTCCTCAGCCTGCCGAACCCGAAGACGCTCCGCGATGCGGTGACTGGTGAAACCGGTGTGCTGCAAACGGCGGCGGAAGGCGCAATCATCGTCGATTTCAGCACCGTCGACCCCGCAACGACCAAGGAGATTGCCGCCGCGGCGGCGGCAAAAAAAGTCAGCTTCGTCGATTCGCCCGTAAGCGGTGGCGTTGCGGGCGCCGAGAACGGCAAGCTGGTTCTGATGGTGGGTGGTTCGCCCGCGGTCATCGAAAAACTTGCACCGATTTTCGAGGTCCTGGCCGGCCGCGTCGTGCATTGCGGCGATACGGGCGCGGGTCAACTCACGAAATTGAGCCACAACCTGCTCACGGCAATCAACACCGTTGCGCTCGGCGAAGTCCTGAGCGCGAGCGTCAAGGCGGGCGCGAAGCTCGACGTGCTGTGCGACGTTCTGAGCGCTGGCCTCGCCGGCAGCAAGATGCTCGACTACCTGCCGAAGACCCTGTTCACCGAACAGCGCCCGGCCAACTTCGCGATCGACCTGATGCACAAAGACATCAAGTTGTGCCTCGACGAATTCTCGAACTTTCCGATGCCGCTCGGCCAACTCGTGCTGCAGACCTACAACGCAGCCCGCGCAAAGGGTCTCGGCGGCAAGGATTCGACCAGCGTGAATGAGATCTACGAAGAGCTGCTCGGCGTGCGCCTCAATCTGCCGGTCACCCAGCAAGTCAATTGAACACCAGAGGACATAGCGTGAATTCCATCACTGACAATGTTTCCGCCGAAATCGTCGTGCCGAAGGCGGGCATTACCGGCTTGCTGATTAACAACGAGTGGCGCGCACCCGCGAAGGGCAAGACCCTCGATGTCGAAAATCCATCGCGCCGCACGAAAATTGTCTCCATCGGTGCAAGCGACGAAGCAGACGTCAAGGCGGCCGTTGCCGCCGCGAGCGCGGCTTTCCCGGCATGGCGTCGCATGGCATCGCGTGCACGCGGCGCACTCCTGATTGAACTGGGCAATCGCGTTACCGCGAACGCCGAGGAAATCGCCCGAGTCCTGGCCGCGGAAAGCGGCAATGCACTACGCACGCAGAGCCGCCCGGAAGTTCTGGGCGCCGCGGAAGTTCTGCGTTACTACGGCGGTGTCATCGCCGAACAAAAGGGCGAAACGCTTCCGCTGGGCCCGGGCCTCTTCAGCTATACGACGCGTGAACCGCTCGGCGTGGTCGGCGCCATCATTCCGTGGAATTCGCCGGTGGTCCTCGCGGCCGTGAAAATCGGCATGGCGCTCGGCACCGGCAATACGCTGGTTCTGAAGCCGGCGGAAGACGCGCCTCTCGCCGTCATCAAAATCGCGGAGCTCGCCACCGGCCTGTTCCCGGCGGGTGTGTTCAATGTGGTAACGGGTACGGGTATCGAGGCCGGCGCACCGCTCGCCGCGCATCCGGACGTCGCCAAGGTGTCGTTCACCGGTTCGCTGGAAGTCGGCAAGCTGGTCGGTCACGCGGTTGCCGACCGCATCGGTCACGCAACGCTGGAGCTCGGCGGCAAGAGTCCGTGCATCGTCTACCCGGATGCGGCAACGCCGGAACATATCGACTCGACGGTCACCGGCATCATCAACGCGATGCGCTTCGCGCGCCAAGGTCAGTCCTGTACCGCCGGCTCGCGTTTGTACGTCCACGAAAGCGTCTGGGACCAGGTGATGACCCGGGTCGTTGCCAAAGTAAAGGAACTGAAAATCGGCGATTCGCTGGACGAGACGAGCGATATCGGCGCAATCATCAGCGCCGAGCGCTATTCGGAAGTGCGCGCGTTCATCGAAGAAGCCATCAACAACGGCGCGAAGGTTTTGACGGGCGCGCTGCCGCCGACGGTCGATGAAGCAAAGGGGTTCTTCCCCGAGCCCGTGATTTTCACCGGCGTCGACAACAACTGGCGCGTGTGCCGTGAAGAAGTCTTCGGCCCGGTTCTGGTGGCATTGCCCTGGAAAGACGAAGAAGAAGTGTTGCAATGGGCAAACGACTCCGTCTACGGCCTTGCTGCTTATGTCTTCACGAACGACCTGACCACGGCACTGCGCGTCACGGAAAAAATCGACGCGGGCTGGTTGCAGGTCAATCGCGCCGGCGGCCAGATTCCGGGTATGTCGTACGGCGGTGCGAAGCAAAGCGGTATCGGTGCGGAGTACTCCATTGAAGGCGCGCTGGAAGCGTACACATCGCGAAAGAGCGTGACTATTAACGTGTAACGCAACGCCGCGGATAAGGTAACCCGGCGACTGACCGGGTTACCAACACACCTCTACTGGGCAACAGGTTGGGAGTCTTTCATGAGCGCAAATCTCGCAGCAACGGCTTCGGATGAAGCCAGGGAGGCTCGCGGCGTTTCGACGCGAGCAGCATTCAGTTCTTTCATCGGTACGACGGTCGAGTGGTACGACTATTTTCTATACGGCACAGCCGCGGCGCTGGTATTTCCGAAAGTCTTCTTTAACGACTTGACCCCGGAGCTTGCAACGCTTGCGTCGATGGCTTCGTTCGCCGTTGCATTCGTGCTGCGCCCGCTTGGAGGCATGGTCATCGGTCACTTCGGTGACCGGATGGGCCGCAAGAAGATGCTGGTGTTCACGCTGCTCGTCATGGGGCTATGCACGGCCGGCATCGGGTTCCTGCCTTCTTACAACGCAGTGGGTCACTGGAGCCCCGCGCTTCTGATTCTCCTGCGCGTCATCCAGGGTTTCGCTCTGGGTGGCGAGTGGGGCGGCGCGGCACTGATGTCCGTCGAGCATGCGCCAACCGGGCGCAGAGGACTTTTCGGAAGCACCATGCAAATGGGTGTGCCGGCCGGGCTGCTGGTATCCACCGGTGCATTCGCTCTCGTTTCCGCGTTGCCGGACCAGCAGTTCTTCGCATGGGGATGGCGTTTGCCGTTCATCTTCAGCCTCGCCCTGCTGGGAGTCGGGATGTACATCCGCTTGCAGGTATCCGAGCCGCCCGCTTTTGAGAAGGTCAAGGAGTCCGGCAACGTATCGCGCGCGCCGCTGCTCGAGGTATGGCAAAACGAAAAGAAGAAGACCGTCATCATGGTGTTCTTCCAGACCGTGGCGAACGTCGGCTACTTCCTCATCACCGTTTATGCGCTGACGTACATCACCGGAACCTTGCATCTGCCGCGAAGCGTTGCCTCGACGGGGCTTCTCGTAGCAGCCGCAGTCGACCTGTTCATGCAGCCGGTTTTCGGGTGGCTTTCCGACAAGGTCGGCCGGCGCGTCGTCTACGGGTTCGGTGCCGTCTTCTTCGCGCTTTACGCATTTCCGCTGTTCTGGCTCCTCGACACGGCGAACCCTGTCCTTATTACGGTCGCGCTGTCTCTCGGCCTCGGCATCGGCCACGCTTCCACCGGCTCGCTGCACGGCGTTATTTACGCCGAGCAATACCCGACCCGCTACCGGTTCAGCGGCTCGTCGACTGCCTATCAGCTCTCCGGAATCATCTCCAGTGCGCCGACGCCGCTCATTGCCGCGTGGCTCGTGGCGCGAAGCGGCAACTCCATGTCCGTCTCCTGGTACGTGGTGGTGTCGGCAATCATTTCACTGGTCTGCGTCCTTCTCGTGAAGGAGACCTATCGTGAACCTATCGACCGTTAAAAAGAGCGCAACGATGACTTCGCTTGACGAGCGGATTACAGGCGAGCGGATCGACCGTCTTATGACAGTGGAAATCCGCCCGCTAAACGGCGGTCTTCCAGCAGGCTACGTCGTGCCGATGTACGACGTGTGCCGCGCTCACCACGGAGAGCCGCTCAGTTCACTCGCGGCACGCAAACTCGCCGACACATTGTCCCGCGGTGACGTCGTCTTCATTGCCACGGGAGCCGGCACACCCCCCAGGCTGCCGCAAGGTGAAACAGACGGGCCGGTAGGCGCCGCGGTTCTCGCACGTGCGCTGGTCGTCGCGTTCGGGGTGCGCGTGGTCCTTGTCACCGAAGATGCGCATGCTGCCCCGGTGATGGCCGTTGCCGCGACCATCAATGCCGAACTGGGTGGCCCCGCCGCAATTTCAACGGTGTGCTTTCCGCTTGGACTCGAGCCTGGCCGCGATATCGCCCGCACATTGATGGAAGAGTACCGGCCGGCTGCGGTCGTCTTCGTCGAACGCGATGGCCCGAACAAGGAAGGTTATTTCCACGGAGTGCGAGGTGATTGTCGCAACCCCGAGGATGTCGGTCACGTATACCTGCTCGCTGATTTGGCGCGCCGGCGCGGGGTGCTGACGATCGGCATCGGTGACGGCGGCAATGAAGTCGGCTTTGGCGCGGTGCGCGATGCCATTACCGCCGTGCACCCTCTGGGCGGCAAATCGCTGGCCGGGCATGCATCCGGCGTTGTCACGGTAACGGCGACGGACGTGGTTGTCAGCGCGTCGGTCTCCAACTGGGGGGCGTATGCAATCGCCGCGGCGCTGGCCGCGAAGACTGGAAACATCGACGTGCTGCATACCCAGGCCCTCGAACACGCGCTGATTGAAGCAACGGTGAAAGCCGGTGCCCGAGACGGCGCGACGTCGAAAGCGGAGGTCGCGGTGGACGGCATCAACTGGCAAGGACATACCGCGTTCGTCGAACTCCTGCGAAGCATCGTCACTGTGTCGCTATGACTACGCAGGGCGCCCTCCCAACACTCTCGCAGCAGCACTCATTTGAATACACAGGTGTCAGTCATGAATGACGTCAAGGAAGCCAACCGGGCAGCAGGCACCCCGGACCCGAGTCCCGTGAAGACGGACAGCTTCGGAAACCCCATCGACCCAACCGTAGGCTTCGCGAGAGGCAACATCATCCGCTCCAGCATCGACGAGGCACTTCGCCTTCGCCATGGGCAGGCCGTCGCGGCGAAACGTGTGAAAACCCTCGGCGCGGAGTCGATCGGCGTATTCACCGGTAATCAGCGCGACTTCCCGATCAGGCCTGAAGACATTGCCACGCTTTGCGAAGAGTGGGTCGGGCCGGGACTTGAAGCGGAATCGCTGCGCCAGGTTGCAATTGGTCATATGGGCGGAAAGGCCGACGACGCTGTTGCCACGTTCAACCGAACCAGCGCCGGCATCATCGCGACAATCGCGGCGCTGGCGAACGGCCAACCCGTGGTGTCCGTGGTGCCGCCCGGTGGACGTTCGCACGCATCGGTTATTCGTGGTTCGAAAATCGCCGGCGTCCCGGTCATCGAGATTCAGGGTGACAAGGAGTGGGCAGCGGCAATCGGCAAGAACGCCCCCGCTCTGGTAATCGTCACCACGGTCACGAGCAGTCTCGAGCGTCTGGACGACCACATCACGACCCAGGTCACCGAATACGCGCACGCACTCGGCGCGAAGGTCTTTCTGGACGAAGCGTATGGCGCGCGTCTACGGACTGTGTTGCACGGCGGCCGCTTGAGTCTTCAGATGGGCGCGGATATCTCCATCACGAACTGCGATAAGGGCGGTCTGTCAGGTCCGCGCGCCGGCGTTCTGGTTGGGCGTCCGGAGTGCGTGACCGCGGCAGCCGCGAAAGGTGCGGAGTTCGGTATGGAGGCGCGGGCTCCGATTGCAGCCGCCGCCTTCCGGTCGCTCCAGAAATATGAGCCTGAAGACTTGCGCAAGGAGTCCGCCGCCGGTCAACAGCTCGCTGCCGTGCTCGAGGACAAGTTAGGCAAGGAGCTCGTTCAGCGCAGCGACCTCGGACCGATGGTCGAAGAAGATGCCGTACTGCGCGTGCTCCTGAAGCTCGCGGGCAACGAATATTCGAAGCCGGTCATCGTCCCATGCGAAGCCACCTCGGCGCTTGGCATGGTACTGCTCCAGGACTACGGCGTATTGACCGTGAACACCCACGGGCAACCGGGCGCACGGGTGTCGCTACGTCTTAAGCCGACGCTCGACGCACTGGATCGCGTCGGGGGTTTCGACGCTGTTGTGACGGCGGTCATGGAGTCTCTCGACAAGGTCGCGAAAATTATCGATAACCCCGACGCAATCAAACGCCTTATCGTAGGGAGTTAACCATGACTTCAAGTAATTTCAGCGCCTTCGACGACAGGCTGGATGCCCTGATCTCGTTGGATCTCGGCGGACGTGGCGTCGAGCATCTTTATCTGGCGGCCCGGCAGCGGCAAGGCGGTTCCCTCGTGGGTGCCGCGGCCGATGCGCTCGACGCCATCCCCGACAAGGCGAACGTCTTCGTGACCACTGGTTCAGTGTCACGCGCATGGATTTCGCCGGCCATCGGCGAAAACGATGGTCCCGCAGGACTTGCGGCAGTCGTGCGCGCGCTGTCACTGGCAAAGAAGGCGCTTTGCATCACCTTCGTCGAGGAGACGCTCGTCGAGACTACTTCGGCGATTCTGACGACGGCGGGACTGACTGTTCTCCCGTATGAACAGGCGGTCATCGCGCGCGACGATGGCAGCCTCGCCGTTGTTTGCGTCGAGCCTTTCCCTGTCGAGGACCAGGCGGCAAGAGACGTGTCGAAAACGCTCCTCGACAGGTACGCGCCGGCATTGTTCTTCTCGACGGAGCGCGTCGGTCGCAACGTCGACGGCATTTACTGCAGCATGCGCGGCATCGACTACGGTATGGGACGCGCCCGCATCGATTTTCTCTTCGATGAAGCCATCGCGCGGCAGATCCCGACGGTGGCGGTCGGCGATGGTGGCAACGAGATCGGTATGGGTGTCGTGATGGAAGCGGTTCAAAAGCACGTCAAGTTCGGCGACAAACGACCTGATGGCAGCGCGGGTATCGGGGCGGTGACCGGCGCGGACGTGCTCGTGACAGCGGCATGTTCCAATTGGGGCTGCTATGCCATCGCGGGCGCCTTCGCGGCTCGCCAACGCAACGCGTCGCTGGCGCACACGCCGGTGCTGGAGGCGGCGCTTCTCAGGCGCGGCGTGGATGTCGGCCTGATCAACTCGGTAGCCAATATCGTCGATGCCAACGTCGACGGGATTCCCGAGGCGACGCATCTGGCCGTCGTGCAACTCATCTCGACGATTATCAGTCCGGCGGTGCGCAAATGAACTCGCTTGAAACTCCTCTCGTGGCCGTTTATCCGAGCCTCGCAATTGGCATCAAAGAGGTTGCCGCGCGCATAAGCGCGACTCGGAAACCTTCGCTTTATACAGTCATGCTGCAGGCACCGATGAATGCACTTGCGAGCAATGTTTCCGACCGTGCCGACGTTTCGTCGGTCGCGATTCTCGGCTATAACTAACCCAACAACGTGCGCCGGTACGTGGCCGCTCCATCGAGCAACCAGCGCAACGAGCGCAACCGTAAAACTACTTCTACAGCTTCATTTGCTCCTGCAGGTCGCCGATTTCTGCTCGCCGAGTTCTTGTAGTTCGACCTCGTCGACGCCGCATACTTCCGAGGCGACGCGTGCATTGTTCGCGGCTAACAGAACTCCCGACTCAGCGCGCTGACGGTCAGCGACACCGGCTTCCCGTTGGTGGTCATGTCCTGACAAGTGATCGACAACGTGCATCTGCGTATTCAGGTTGACGGTACGGCTCATCACCGATTCACTTCGGCAAACGAGCCTGCGCGTCAGGGCTTCATCTGTTCCTGCGCGTTCTTGCAGGTGTCCGCCTTCTGTTGTTCGTAGTCGGCCGCGCTCAGATGCGCTTTCATGCTCTGGAAATCGGTCACGAACTTGTGAGTATTCCAGCCGGTCGCCCAATCGGCTGCAAAGTTCTGATCCTGAAACTGTTTGCCGACCGATGTCTTGTACTCCTCGACCGACTTTGCATCCGCGCCGCAGACATCGGTCGCGAGGCGTGCGTAGTTGGCGGCCAGTTGCACCTGCGCCGACGCCGCTTTCTGTGCTGCGTCACTGCTTTGTGCCGTGGCATAGCCCGATGCGAACACGGAGCACGCAAAACCGAGAGCCATCACGGACAGCTTGAGCAACGGATCATGTCGGATGTTCATGCGATGATTACCCTTCTGACGAAAAAAACTGGAGAAAAGTGGCCTCTCCGATCAGGCCACTACGACGTTCAATGCAATGCGGTAATCGCTTTCGAACTCGACTGGCCACCGCCGGTTCGTTCACTGCGCATCACCAGGCCCGCTGCCGGACAGAAATGATCGACGACATGGACGACGTTATCCATGTTCACGGTGCGGCCCATTAGCTGCATACCGTTGCTCTGCGTGCGCTGGTCATAACTGACAGGCCAGCACTCGTATTTACCAACTGCGGTAGTGAGCTGTTCCTGCTTGCCCACCTGCTTCTCGGTGGTGGAGATCACAGTCCTGGGAATCGAGACGGGCAAGCTGCCTCCTCCCGGCCCCATCGCTACCTTCCCGGACACCGACGATTCGGTGCGCGTACCGGCAAGCCGCTGCCCTTCGCCGGTAATCTCGCCGACATAACTCAGCAGACCCGTGGTCTGTGCTGACGCGATGCCGCTGAACGCGACCTGATCGGTATGACTCTGTTCATTGCCCTTGGCGGTCTGACGCTCGATATGCACCTTGCCGCCGTCGATCGTGACGTGAAAGCCGACATTACCAGCCGAATCATGCCCGGGAATCGCAAGCTTCATGTTCACGCGCAGATCAAAATTACAGTTGTTGCCGTCGTGTTTCGAAAATGACGTGACAAGGTAATCAATTTTCTGATCGCCCGGCGAGATCGTTGTCGTATAGCCGCCGTTCGTATGCATCCAGGGGGCATCGCAAGCCAGCTCCGCGTGCGCGTGCTGAGTGGCCGCCACGCCAATCAGCGCTCCGATCAGCAGTGGCAGACGCCGCAATGTAAAAGATGCGTGCCGGCAAGAGAGTGCGCCGCGTGCGGCGTCTTTCTGTATCACGTCCGTCCTCCAGATTACATGGTCGATGGCCATTACTGCGCATACCTGCTGCGAAACGCATCGTAGCGAGCGGTATCCAAACCGGCAGGCCGACGTGGCTGCGCGTCATTGCTTGACGAGCTCGACGCGGCGATTCTCCGCACGCAACGTGTCGGACGTATTCGGCACGAGCGGTCGTGTCGAGCCATAACCCCTGGCCGTGAGTGTACAAGTTACACCTGCGGTCTTCAGGTATTGCACGACAGCTTCAGCACGCTCCTGGGACAGACTCATGTTATGCGCATCGCCACCGGTCGAATCGGTATGACCCGCCACTTCGATCTTCCAGTCCGGATGCGCTTTCAGCAGCGTAGCCATCCGGTCGAGTACCGGCTGCGCATCGGAACGCAAGGTGCTCCTGTCGAGATCGAAGTTCACGCCGTAAAGCTGCACACGACCGGTCTGCTCCAGTTGCTCGGCGGTCGCGCCGCCGCTCTGGCCAGAAGGCTCGCAACTCAACTGGCCAAGCGATTGCCGGCGATCGCCGAGACTGTCGTCGACGCTGCCGACGGTATGCGCGTCGCCGTTGTAGATCTGCATATATGGTTTCGCGCCGTCTGGGCTGAGCACCATGACGCCCGGCTTGCTGGTCTTCTTCGCGACGTCGTAGTACATGAACCGCAGATAACTGCCCGGCTCGATACCGCCCGTGATGGTTCCAAGCACCTTCTTCACGCCCTTCGGAATCGTGAGGCCGCTGTTATCCGTCGCTTCGAAGTAGCAGCCCTCCACGCTCGCGCCTTGCTGCTGGAGCAATACGTAGCCCTCCCCTTCGAAGAGGGTCCCCGGAAACTGGTAGATGCCCGCCACGTTGCGTACCGACTCGGCCGCAGCCAGCGTACCGTACGCCGAAAAACGCGTCAGGCCGAGATCGACGGGCTTGCCGTCGACGGGCGGCGAAGACAGCGTGAGCTTCAGGAACCGTGCGCTGACGGGCTGTTGCAACCTGGCGGTAAACACGGCGGCTTCATCGTCCACGCGCGCCTGGGGGGTAGGCGGAAGGTCCGCATCGTAAGCGGTGCTCCACGGGCCGCTCGCGCTGCTGTCCGATACCTCGACCTTGACGTGATGTGCAGTCAGGTCCCAGGCCGCCACGGACTTGAAGGCGAAGGACGTGATCGACGCCTCGCCGGGCAACGCAAGTGTGAGCTCGTACGGGTTGTGCCTCGAACGGATGCCGACCTTCCTCGGCCCTGTCACGCCGTTCACGAGAGGAATCCACTCGTCCGACCGGTAGCTCGTGTTCACCGGGAACGTGCCGGAAATGAGGCTCGCGAGGTCCGGCTGATTGTCGGACGCCGCCGTATTCGACGCCGCCGCACCGCTCGCGCCATCCGCCGCTGCAGCGCTCGCACCGCTCGCTTCAGCCGCGCCGCTCGCCGCGCCCGACGCCGGCACACTGCTTTCCACGCTCGACGCCGCGGTGCCCGCCGCCGCGTCGCGATCCTTGTGATGACAGCCGGACAACAGCATGCCGCTCAGTACGGAACACGAGATCACCGCGTAGAGGGCTCGGAAAAAACGAAGAGGATGGACTTGCCTGCTCAATTCAATCGGCTCCAGATTGTTGACTGTGCGTCAGGATATCGATCTGGTCGAGATCGCTCCTGATACGCGCTTGAAGTTGATTCAACTCCCGGCGGTTCGCGCCGTTGCGCTTGCCGTCGTCGAAGGCTTTCAGCGCGTCCTTGAGGTCCGCCTGTATCTGCGCGCGCCGGGCATTGACCAGTTGGCGCGCGCTGTTGTCCGCCTGCGCGTTGGCCGTGCCGTCGGCATTCAGCAGATTCGCTCGAACGAATTTAGCCGGTCATTCGGCTTTGAAGTTGTTCCGTTCGATCAACGCGCCGCAATCGAGTGTTCGATTGGCATTCGGGCAACACTATCTTCAGGCAACAGGAAGGGCAAGCAGAACGCGGTCTGGAGCATGGTCAAGTTCGATCACCAGATCGTAGCGATTGCGCGCAGTCGTCTTGTGACGTGCATCTATTCTGACGACAAGGGGCTTCGCAATTTTGTCCGCTCTATCGGGCAGGGCCAACTTGACCTCGGCGATAGGACGTAAGTGCCTATGAAGCGACTCTCGCATGAGAGAGCCCAGTGGAGTATTCATCGAGTCGACACAGTCGTCAGCGCTGACTGCTCGCCTGGAGCAGGTCATTTGGATCGCGAGCAACCAGCGTAACGAGCGCGCCCGTGAAACTATCTCTACAGCTTCATTTGCTCCTGCAAATCGCCGCAGGTCGCCGATTTCTGCTCGTCGTATTCCTTTGGATTGCTGGTTTTCATCTGCTGGAAACTGGCGACGGTTTTCGCTGCGTTCTTCCAGCCCGTGTCCCAGTCCGTTGCGAAGCTCGGGTCCTGGCCGAACTTTTTGCTCGCCGAGTTCTTGTAGTTCGACACCGTCGACGCATCGACGCCGCACACTTCCGAGGCGACGCGTGCATTGTTCGCGGCCAACAAAACCCCCGACTTCATGAGCTTCTGGGTCGCGTCCTGACTCTGCGCGTTCGCGCCGCTCGCGCCCAGCGCCAGACAAGCGGCGCTGAAGGAGAGAGCGGAGAGTTTGAGCAATGCGTTTCGGCGGATCTTCATCGATGGGTCCTTGAATGGGTGGAAGCAAGACAATGGGATGCGGCTCAATGCAGCGCGCTGACCGTCAGCGACACCGGCTTCCCGTTGGTGGTCATGTCCTGACGCATGACGAGGCCGGTTGCCGGACAGAAGTGATCGACAACGTGCATCTGCGTATTCAGGTTGACGGTACGGCTCATCATCTTCACATTGTCGGCGCGGATGTTGCGATCATATGTAACAGGCCAGCACGCAAACTTGCCGACCGGCGTCTGTAGTTGTTCCTGCTTGCCGACCTGCTTGTCGCTCGTCGTCGTGACGAATTTCGGCGCCGCCATCGTGCCCATCGTCTGCCCCATGTTCGCGAGCTTGCCGGACATCGTGCCTTCGCTGCGGGTACCGGGGATACGCTGCCCATCGCTCGTGATTTCGCCGACATAGCTCAGCACGCCGACCGTCTGCGACGACATCGTCGCACCGAAAGTGCTCGTGCCCGCCTGGCTGTTCATCGAACCCGCGACGGCTTCCGTCTGCACCTGCACCTTGCCGTCGGCAATCTCGAACTTGACATTCGATTCGCTTTGAACCGGCTGACCGCCCATCGACATATTCATCACCGCGCGGATCTGGCCGTTACAGTTGTTACCGTCGCGTTTCGAAAACTGGACCACCGTGAATACCGTCGTGCGTTGGCTCGGCGAGGACGTCGTGGTGAAACCGCCGCCCTGATGCATCCACGGCGCATCGCACGCAACCTCGGCCCGCGCCTGCGAGACGCCTGCCGCGCACGCGGCGGCGACCGCGATCACGAGCACGCGCCGCAACTGCGAAACACGCTTGCGCACGCTGATTTCAACCGGATGGTTCTTGCTGCCGTTCATCGTTTTTCTCCTGCTGTTATCTCTGAGCCCAGGTCGTAATGACCGGCGCCGCGCACGGCGAGTTCAATCTAGCGATAGTCGGTGAGCGTCATGTGTATCGCGCGAGGTTCGGGTTCGGCCATGTTGCGTTCGGTCACGCTATGCGCCTTGAATGCAGCGTAGCGCGACAGCACGCGCGGGACGTATGCCTGCGTTTCGGCGAACGGCGGGATGCCGCCGTAGGTGCGCACGTTTGCTTCGCCGGCGTTGTAGGCCGCCAGCGCATAAGACAGATTGCCTGAAAATTGCCGCAGCATCTGGCCGAGATACAGCGTACCGGCCGCGACGTTCTGCACCGGATCATAGACGTTGGAAACGCCGAAGCCCTGCGCGGTGGCCGGCATCAATTGCATCAGACCTCGGGCGCCCGCGGGCGACACCGCCCGGCGGTTGAAGCCCGACTCGACGTCGATGACCGCGGCAACCAGCGCGGGATCGACACCCGCGGCACGCGATGCGACGCGGATGAGCGGCTCCATCGTCGCGTAGTTGCAGTCGGCGCATGCGCTCGCGCGCGGCTGGGACGCCCGATTGGACAGAGTGAGCGTCGCGCCGGCGAGCACGACGCCGCGCGCGCCCGGCGCGTCGGAATCGGAATCGGAATCGGAATCGGCATCGGCGTCGGAGCCCGCGTCGGCGCCGACGCTGTTCCGCGGCTCCGCTGTCGCGCCGAGCACCCGCACGCGGCTGTCATGCGCCGGCAGCGTATGTCCGCCGATGACGTAGCTCACCCCGCCGCCCGCCCACGCCGACGCCGACACCACGGCCAGCACGATGCCGAGCAGCGCGACGAGGCGGCAAGCGGGTCTCATTGCTTGACGAGCTCGACGCGCCGGTTCTGCGCGCGCAGTGCATCGGTCGTGTTGGGCACGAGCGGCTGCGTCGAGCCGTAGCCCTTCGACGTCAGCGTGCTGGTCACGCCCGCGCTCTTCAGATACTGCGCGACCGCATCCGCGCGATCCTGCGAGAGTTTCATGTTGTGCGCGTCCTCGCCCGTCGAATCGGTATGGCCGGCCACTTCGATCTTCCAGTCGGCATGCGCCTTGAGCAGCGTCGCCATGCGGTCGAGCACCGGTTTGGCATCGGCGCGCAAGGTGCTTTTGTCGAGATCGAAGTTCACGCCATACAGTTGCACGTGGCCCGTCTGTTCGAGCTGCGAAGCCACGGGGTCGCTCTGGCCGCCCGACGGATCGCAGGTGAGTTTCGACGGGCCGACCCGCTCGCCGGGACTTTCGGCGACGTTCGAGAACGTATGCGCATCGGCCGTGAAGAGCGCGGAGAATGCCTGCTTGCCGTCGGGGCTGAACGCCATGATGCCCGGCGTGCTGAGTTTCGATTGCTGCTCGTTGCGCGCGAGCCGCAGATAGCCGCCCTGCTCGATCCCGCCGACGATCGTGCCGAGCACTTGCGATACGCGGACCGGATCGCTGCCCTGCGATTCGAAGTAGCAGCCTTCGACGCTCGCGCCTTGCTGTTGCAGCAGCACGTAGCCGCTCGAGCCAAAATTCAGCGGGAAGTGATAGAGGCCCGCCACCTCGCGCACCGACTGCGCGGCGCCCGGCGTGCCGTACGCGGAGAAGCGGCTCAGGCCGATGCCGTTCGGCGCCTGCTCCGGCGGCGACGACAGCGTCAGACGCAGAAACTTCGCGGTGACGGGTTGCGCAAGCGGCGCGCGCACGACCACGCCAGGCTGGATGTTGTCGGCGCCCGGAATGTCGGCATCGTAGGCCGTGGTCCAGGGGCCGTTCGCGCTCGCCGCGGTGTCGACCTTGACGTGATGCGGCGTCACCTGGCGTTGCGGGCTGCTCACGAACGCGAACGACGCAATCTGCGCGTCGCCCGGCAGTGCCAGTACCAGCTCATAAGGGTTGCTGTTGACCTGGATGCCCGGCGAGTCGGGCACGCCGTCGAGCAGCCGGAACCAGTCGTCGCCGCTCTGGCCGACGGCAAACGCGCCTGCGCTGAGGCTCGCCACGTCGATCTGCTGTGCGTCGGCCGAAGCCGGAGCGGCCGCGCTCGCGGCGGCCGGCGCGGCTTCGGCGGCAGCCGCCCCACTCGCCGCCGATGCGCCGCTGTTCGCCGCGCTATCAGGTACTACCCTGGCGGACGAAGTGTCCGACGCCGCTTCTTCCTGCTTGCGATGACAGCCCGCGAGCACCAGGACGGCGCTGGCGGAGAGCAGCGCCGTAACGGCGATCGAACGGCGTGTAGCGATAAGAATGCGTGACCTGGAAGTCAATTCACTGGGCTCCTGATTGCTGGCTGCGCGTGAGGATATGAATCTCGTCGAGATCGGTCCGGATTTGCGCCTGTAATTCGTTCAGTCTCGTACGGCTCGCGCCGTTGCGCTTGGCGGCGTCGAACGCGGCGAGCGCGTCCTTCAGATCCGCCTGGGATTCCGCGCGTCGCGCGTTCACCAATTGATGCGCGCTATTGTCGGCCTGTTCGTTCGCCGTGCCGTCGGGATTGAGCAGATTCGCGCGCAACCGATGGTCGCCGCGCACGTCGTCGGCCACCATGCCCGGATCGCTCGCCGACAAGGTCGCGTTCATCGGCGCATGCTGGCGCGGGCGGCTGAACGACGCGAGCGCCGCTCCACCCGGCGGAGCGGACGGCATATCGCGCTGGGCCGGCGCGGCGCTTGCGCCTGATGCGCCGACGGCTGCCGGCATCGGCGCAATCGTACGCGATGTGATGATCTCGACGCCATCCTCGTGCACCACCGACACGACCGATTGCGGCGAGCGCATCGGCTCAACCCGAGGCACGGCGCGTTGTGGCGCGCTCTGCGCACGCGCCGCGCCGTTGCACGCAACGACGAGCGCCGCAAGTCCCGCCAGCGCCGCTACGCGTCGCAGGCGCGCGGCCGGCGTCCTGTCATGATCGCCCATCGGTCAGCCTCCTCGATACGGCGATTGCATCCGCACGATCGCTTCGGATTCTAGCGGAATGCGAAAGCCGCCCGACACGCTGGAATAGCCGTAGCAACTGTTCATTTTCGTCGGCACGCCGAGGCCGCCCGTCGTGCCGGTCGAATAGATGTTGCTGACGCCGTTCACCAGATAGAACACCACCCGGTTGATGAAAGGCACATAGAGATCGTAGCAATACGTGATGCTGATCTTCAGCAGGTTCGCATCCTGAATCGACAGGCCCGAGCTTGCGCCGGGCTTCGTATTGCGATACATCAGCGTGTCGTTCGGAATCTCCGTCACGTTCTTGCCCGCGTAGTACTTCGAGCGGCCGAAATCGGCCAGCGCCGCACTGGTCGGGTTGATGACCGTCAGGCGGGTGATGCCGGGGTTGCGCGCTTCGACGGTCGCGGTGAGCACGGCGGTCTGCTGCGTCGCGATGCCTGTCGAATGCGCGAAGAGCGGCGCGATGCCGCGACCGAAGCCGTCGAGCATCGCGCTCTTCTGCCCGTTCTGCACCGCGCCGGCGCGCGCCGCCATCAGCGTCGCGTAGTTCACCGTGCTTTTTGCCTGATAGAGCAGACCGAACTGGATCAGCCCGAGGCAGAGCAGCAGCAGCACCGGCAGCGCGATGATGAACTCCACCGCCGACTGCCCACGCTGCGCGTGCCGCGCGCCCATGCGGCCCGGCGCGCGAGGGCCATGCATCGCGCCGCGAATCGCGCTGTGCGTCATCGTGTGTCTCCGTCGTCGATGTCGAGCTGCACGCCCGGTGCCAGACCCAGCGCCGCGCTGCGGCCTGCCTGCAGCTCGAGCGCCGCCGCCGCGCGCCAGTGCATGCACAGGCGGCGAGGCCCGACGTTGTCGCGCACGCCGACGACGCGGCGGTGGCGGTCCAGGAACACCACGTCGATCGGCGCGGACATGAACCACGTGTGAATCGAATTGCAGGGCTGAATCAGCAATGCATCGCGCTCGGCAATCGACTTGCGTCCGATCCAGCCCTTGAGCCGATCGATCATCCTCGTCGTGACGTTCAGATCGAGCGTGAGCGGCGCGCCGCCGGCCGAAATCCGCGCGGGCTTCACAGCAGTCCCTCCTGCATGAACTTCATCACGATCGGAAAGCCGAGCACGATAAAGGTCACCGGAAAGATGAACACCACCAGCGGGAAGATCAGTTTGACCGGCGCTTCCATCGCCTGCTTCTCGGCGCGCTGGAAACGCTCGGTGCGGCGTTGCTCCGACTGGAAGCGCAGCGTGGTCGCAATACTGCCGCCCATGCGCTCGGACTGCACCACCGAACTCACGAAGTTGGTCACCTCACGGACCTGCAGGCGTTCGTCCATGCGCCGCAATGCGTCCGCGCGCGGCAAGCCCGATTTCATATCGCGCAGGACGTGTTCGAATTCGCGCTTGAGCGCGCCGGCCGGCCCCTTGCCCACCGCCTGCGCGAGCGCGCCGTTAAGGTTCAGACCGGCTTCCATGCTGAGCGTGAGAAAGTCCAGATACACCGGGAGCTGCTTTTCCACCTCCTTGACCGTGCGGGCGCGAATGTCGCGCAGCCACAGGCGCGGCAGAAAGAAGCCGATCGCGCCGGCCACCAGCGGAAACAGCGTGTTGTCGAGGCCGAGCCAGTGCACGACCAGCAGTGCCATCACGAACGCGAGCGTCGCCGCCACCAGCGACAGCGAAATGAACTGCCGCGCCGACAGCAGATAGCTGCGGCCGGTCAGTTGCAATTGCAGTTCGACTCGCTTGACGATCGCGGACGGATACAGGCGGCCGAAATAAAAGTCGAGAAAGCGCACCAGCGGCCATAGTATGCGCAGCGGCGTCGAAAGCGGATCGAGAAACTCGCGGTCTTCGCCCGGCACATGCTTGCCGAGCACCGATAGCGAGCGCACGATCACGCCAAGAAAAACGATCAGACCAAGAGAGATGCAGAAAGCGATAGCGAGATACATGGCGCTCACACGTCGATATTGGTGATCTTGCGGATCGCCTTGTAGCCGAGAAACTCCATCACCGCGATGACCGACAGCGTGGCCCAGCCGATGGGCTTGTTGAAGAGCGGGTCCATCGCGACGGGATCCATATGGCTCAGGACGACCATCAGGAAAATGGGCAGCAGCGTCATCACCCAGCCTTGCGCCTTGCCCTGCGCGGTCAGTGAGCGAATCTTGCCTTCCATCTGCTGTTTGTCGCGCAGCGTGCGCGCCACCGTTTCGAGCGTTTCGGCGAGATTGCCGCCCACTTCACGCGAAATCGAAATGGCCGCGGTCGCCATCAGGAAATCCTGCATCGGAATGCGCTTTTCCATGTGCATGAGCGCGTCGGCCATATCCACGCCGAGACGGATCTCGCGGATCAGCAGCGCCAGTTCCTGCGAGATCGGCGGCCGCGTTTCCTGAGCCGCGCTTTCGAGCGCAACCGGAAAGCTCGCGCCGGCGCGCAGCGCGCTCGCCACCATCAGCAGCGCATCGGGCAACTGCTTTTCGATCTGATGCAGGCGGCGGCGCTGGATGTGGCGCACGATCATGCGCGGCGCGAGCAGGCTCAGCAGCACGGAGATGACCGTCAGGACGACGTTCTGCGTGACTACGTACACGAGGAGCGGAATCGCCACCACCGCCAGCGCGCTCGCCGCGGCCACCTGCTGGGTGCTGATGAAAATGAACAGGTCCGCCAGGTTCGAGCCGACTTCGTCGCCCACCTGCGCGGTGCGGCGCACGAACCACGTCTTGCCTTGCGAGACGATGCCCCACGACACCAGTGTCAGCAGCACGAAGGCCGCGCCCATCATCAGAACTGTATTCATGGCGGAGCCTCGCGCTAGTCCTGAAAGATCGACGTATCGACGGCGATGCCGCGGCGAATCAGGTCCTGGTAGAAATCCGGCACATAGCCCGTCGAGTGGAACGTTCCCTGCACCTTGCCGTCTTCCCCGTAGCCTGTTTGTTTGAACACGAACACGTCCTGCAACTGCACGGTGCCCGACTCGATGCCGCTCACCTCGGTGATATGGGTGACGCGCCGCGTCCCGCAGGAAAAGCGTGTCTGCTGCACGATCATGTCGACCGCCGACACCACCTGCTCGCGGATCGCATTGACCGGCAGATCGAGACCCGCCATCAGCGTCATCACCTCGAGACGCGACAGGCAATCGCGCGGCGAGTTGGCGTGCGCGGTCGTGAGCGAGCCGTCGTGGCCGGTGTTCATCGCCTGCAGCATGTCGAGCGCTTCCCCGCCGCGGCACTCGCCGACCACGATGCGGTCCGGGCGCATCCGCAGCGTGTTCTTCACCAGATCGCGGATCGGCACGGCGCCCTTGCCTTCCATGTTGGCCGGCCGCGCCTCGAGCGAGACGAGGTTGCTTTGCGAGAGCTGCAGCTCCGCCGCGTCCTCCACGGTCACGATGCGTTCGTTATCCGGAATGAAGTTGGACAGCACGTTGAGCAGCGTCGTCTTCCCCGACCCCGTGCCGCCCGAGATCACGATGTTCGCGCGCAGTTCCACCGCCACCCGCAGGAACGCCAGCATCTGTGCCGACAGCGAGCCGAAGCGCACGAGGTCTTCGCCTTGCAGCTTGCGTTTGGAGAACTTCCGGATCGTGATGTTCGGGCCTTTCAGCGCGAGCGGCGGAATCACCGCATTGACGCGCGAGCCGTCTTTCAGGCGCGCGTCAACCATCGGCGAGCTTTCGTCGATACGCCGCCCGAGCGGCGCGACGATCCGCTCGATCGCGCCGAGCACGGCCTGATCGTCGGTAAAGATCGTCGACGAGCGGCTCAGTTGACCGCCGCGCTCGATGAAGATCTCGTTGTAGCGGTTCACCATGATTTCGGTGATCGACTCGTCGGCGAGCAGCGACTCGAGCGGCCCGAGGCCGATCACTTCGTCGAAGATGCTCTTGAAGAGCGCGTCGGTCGGAATGCCGGGGCGCTCGAAGATGGGATCCGACGAGAGCACCGTGCGCAACAGGCCGCTGATCGTGGTCGACAACTCGGCTTCGCTCATGCTCGCCACGTTGAGACGGCGCAAATCGATCGCCGCGATCAGCCGCGCATGGCCCGTTTTGCGCAGCTCGATGCCTTCGGGCGTATTCAGCCATTGCGGCTCATCCTGCGCTTGCGGCGCTGCCGGCGTTTTTCGCGCGTCCTGTGCACCGGGCGCCCCCGCGACGGCATCACGCACCGGCACCGCCGGCGCCGCGGCATGAGCGTGATGCGCGCCGCCCGATGCGTTGCGCTCGCGCGGCATCGCGACGACGCCACCCGCCAGTTTGCCGATCACGGCGAGTCCATCGGTGCCGGTGCGCAGCGGCGACGCTTCTTCGATGCGCGGCTGTTGCGCCGCTGCCTCGAGCGGCATCGGCACGGCTTCCAGCGCGTGCGCGGCCTGCTGCGTGTGCATCTGCGGCCGGGATTCGTCCGCCTGCCGGGAAAGCGCCGCCGCCGGCTTCGCATGACTGTCCACCAGATGCAGTCCGCCCGCTCCGGGCGCGCCGTGCGCCGCGAGCGTTACGCCGATGCGAAACGAGCCGATCTCGATCTGGTCGGTTTCCGTCAACGGCCCATACGAAGTGATCGGACTGCCGTTGACCATGGTCGAGGCAAGACCGCCCTTGTCTTCGATATACCAATGTCCATGACGCGGCTCGATGCTCGCCTGCACCTTGCCTATCAGCAAGCCCTTGAGCACGATGTCGCAAGCCGGATCCTTGCCGAGGGTCGCGCCTGCCTCCAGCACGTGAAGCTGCGCCTTGCCGTCGCGTCCCGTGACCGACACCTGCAATGCCTGGACGTTTTCCATCATTCACCGCCTGTTGCCGATTGGTTGGCTGATGCGCCGGACATCGGCGCATCGCTGCTGCCTGAACTTCATCAATTGCCGTACATCGAGCGGTCGAGAACCGCGGGCGATGCCGACGACGACGGCGCCGATTCGCGCCGCGCGCGCTTTTCCTCTTCCTCGCGCAGCGCTTCACTGCGTTGTGCGTTGGCGTCGGGCAGCGGGCTCGGATTGCCGTACTCGTGGCGGTAATCGGCCTGAATGTCGGAGCCGCGCGTCGTCAGCTCGGCATTCTTGTCGCTGTCCGCATCGACGATGTAGGGCGTGACGAGTACGACCAGATCGCTCTTGTTGTTGCGGAAGTCAGTGGACTTGAACAGATGGCCCAGCACCGGGATGTCGCCGAGCAGCGGCAACTTGTCGACCGCCGTGGCCGCGTCCGCGCTGATGAGGCCGGCAAGCGCCAGCGTCTCGCCCGGACGCACCGACAACTGCGAGGTGGTGCGCCGCGTGATGAACGCCGGATAGCCCTGCACCTGCACGGTCGGATCGATCTGGCTGATTTCGGTCAGCAGGTCGGTCGAGATCACGTTGCGCGCATCGACGGTCGGCGCGATCTCGAGCCGGATGCCGTATTCCTTGTAGATCACGTCCTGCGCGCCGAAGCCGGCCGACACCGGAATCGGCACCTCGCCCCCCGAAAGGAACGTGGCCTTGCCGCCGCTTCTCGAATTCAGTTCCGGCGACGCGAGGATGTAAGCGTCGCCGTCGTCGACCAGCAGGTTGATCTTCGAGAAGATCGACGTGGCAATGCCGAGGAACGCGCCGCTCGCGGCGCCCCCCGCCGCGCTCGGGGCGTTGTCGAACGAAGCGGTGCCGGTGTCCGGGAACGGACGATAGCGGCCGGTACGGATCGCATTGCCCGCCACCGACGCCTGCGGACCGTTGATCTGCTGATCCCACGCGATGCCCAGGTTGCGCTCGGCCGTCTTCGAGATTTCGAGGATGTCCATCTTGAAGTGGACGGTCTTCTTCAGCGACGCGCCGTCGTCGACCTCGATCAGATTGACCACGTCGGGCATGCCTTGCAGCGCGGTCGCGACGAGATCCTTCTGTTCCGGGTGCACCTTGCCGCGCACCACGAAGCGATTGCCGTCGGCGTCGATGCGCAGGTCCTCGACAAAGCCGAGCGAGTGCTGCAGGCGCGAGAGCGTGGTCGAACGGTCCTGCGCGGACACCGAGATCTTGGTGCGCAGCGCGATGCCCGAGTCGGTCCAGACCACCAGCGAGGTATCGCCGGGCTGCTGCGCGAGCAGCAGCAATTGATGGTCGACGACAGACGCGTTGATCACATCGCCGTTGCCTACCGCAACGCGCTTTACCTTGCCCTGCACCGGAATGACCTTGACTTCGCCCTTGTACAGATAAAGCGTCGACGGCACGCCCTGAGCGTATTCGACGAGCGCGTCATCGTCGTCGCGCACAACCGGCGGGCGATACCTGACGCGCCGCAACGCCGCGGGCGCCGCGGTCGAGGCGCTCGCCATGGACGGCTCGATATTCCTTGCCGGACCAGACCGTTCAGGCACGAGCGCGGCAGGCGCGGAAGCGGAAGCCTGAGCGGAAGCGGACGCCGGGGCCGGCTCGCCGCCGTCGGCAAGCGGCGCCGAGGCGGCGGCCGGGCCGCTCGCGGCGGGCGGCGCTTCGGCGTATCCGTGAAGCGAGGTCAGCGCCAGACTCGTCACAAACGCCAGATGGACTCCCCGGATAATGCGCCCCGTTTTATGTTCTCGATTGGTCGTCATGGGTGAAGAAGGAATGATTGGAAAGGAGGGCCGTGCGGCCAGATACGGCGGTTTCGCCGACCCGGCCGTCATCTCGCGCGTCCGATACGCCCGTTGACGGCGTCCTGCATCTGTTGAACCGCGCGCTGCTGCGCATCGCTGATCGCCGCCATGCGCTGCTCGACGTCGGCGACGGCGGCCGCGTGCGCATTGGCGGCGGGCTTGGTGTCGAGCGCCGGGCGCGTCGAAACGCTGCTCTCGCCCTTGCCGCCGACGATGTATTGAATGCCTGCGTTGTCGTCGTCGCCGAACAGCGCCGCCTGCTGCACCGTGACCGGCGGCGTGGCCTGCTTGTCCGAGCGGTTGCGCAGCACCGCGCGCAAGGTGCCGACCTTCTGCGCCAGCGCGATCTTCGCGGCCTGCTCGGGGCTCACCTGCAACGTCACGCTGTCGTAGCCCTGCCGCTGCGGCCCGTCGTCCTGCTGCGCGAGCTCCTCCCCGTAATCGCGCGGGCGCACGTCCCGGCCAGTGGCGATCACCGCCAGATCCGACAGCAGCAGTTGCGCGGACTGCCCGTGGCTGCCCGCATCCGAGCCCTCGCCCGGTGTGGCGATCATGAACAGGTCGATCCGGTTGCCCGGCTTCAGCATGTTGTCCGCCGAATTGGTGGTGTCGATATCGATCGTCAGCGCGCGGGTGCCGGGCTTGAGCATGTCGCTGAAATCGCGCGCCTGGAACGACGAAATGTCGGCGCGCCGCACCGGCGTGCCGCGCTTCACCGGACGCACCAGGGTGAGCTTCGACAACGAATCGAAGTCCTGCGCGCGCACCGTGTCGTCGTAGACGAAATCGGCGGGCACGTCACGCGCGGCGAAATTGTCGGAGGTGAGCGGCGCGCCGGGCTTCAGGTCCATCACGGGCACCAGCACCGACACCTGATTGCGCGCGTTCATCGATTCCATCAACGACTCGCGCATGGCCGCTTCGCGTCCGGACATATAGCGGAACATCGACCACGTGAGCAGCCCGGCCGCGATCACCGCGACGCCGAGCAGCACCCAGGGGTTATTGATGAGCGTGTGTGTTTTAATTCTCTTGAACATCATGAAGGGTCGCGATGAGTTGGTTCAGGGCATGGACAGCGTGTACGAATACGCGTGGTAAAACGACTTGAAAGCCGCCAGCAGTTGCGCGATCACCGAGTTGTCGCCGGCGATCAGCACGACGACGACCAGCAGAACGATCACGATATATTCGGCATAGGCCTGGCCTGTCTGGCGGCCCCGTGGCGCATGCAAACGGGGGAAGCGGCGCACGCGGCGCGGTTCATTCATAGGCAACATTGATCACCACCGAGGTCGAACCCCTGCCCTGGGTAAATGCGGCATCGAGGCGATAGCCGTTCTTCTGCATCGAGAGCGCCTGCCCGAACGGCGCGCTATTCGGCCGGCCGATCGCCGGGCCGGCCGCCACCGTGTGCCAGCCGTCCTTCCTGAGCTGATCGGCATACGCCGCGCTCGCCTGGGCAAGCGACGGCTCGGACAGCGACATCTGCACGGTGCGCGCGACGATGCCGTCGTCGTTGCTCGTCATGTCGAGCAGCACCTTGCCCATCGGCAACGGATAGTTATCCGGACGCAACGCGCGTGGCAGCGGCTGGGCATCGGTCAGACGCATCGCGCTGAACAGTCCGCGAACCGGCGCCGACTGGTTCGGCGGCAGTTGCAGCGTATAGCTGCATTGCGCGGACAGCGCGCTGAGTATCAGCGTTTTCTGATTGTGCATCTGGTGCGTCGCGACATTGTGCTCGACCCAGTACGTCCTGAACGCATCGGCGATCTGACTGGTCGACTTGTCGAAGGTGATGAGCGCGACCTGCGTCGGCGTGCCGTTGATGACCATATCGTGGCCGACCCACTCCACCTTCTGGCCGGTCACCGGCATGTCGTCGCAGGCATCGCCGGCGAACGCGCGGGTCGCCGCGCCGAACGCGAAGCAGCAGACCGCCAGCAGACGCAGCCAACGCGCGTACGAGACGCCGCGCACGTCCGCGGACAAGGTCGGGCCTGCCGGCACGGCAGGAGCGTGCGGTGCGAGCATCATTTGTTCCCCAGCCGGTCCTGCGGCACCACGTCCGGTTCGATGCGGCCGAGATCGAGGTGCGCGATGTCTATGCCGAACGGCGCCAGCACGTCGAGCCCGTATTCGATCACCGCGCCTTTCGCGGTCGGCACGGCATCGGCGATCATCGCCCTGGCCTTGTCGCTGCCGTCCGGCGTCCATGTGTTGGTCAGCAGCGCGTTGTGGTCGGTGAACGTGACGCCCTGCCACGACGGCCACAGATTCGAGAGCGTCGGGTTGTCGTAGCCCATGTGCAGCGAAACCCGGGCCGTCTGCTGGTTTTTCACCGGCAGATCAAAACCCGCGCCGATGCCGCTGACGGAGCCGAGTAGCCCGAGGGCCTTGTCGGCGATCGTGCCGGTATCGGAGGTCGAATGGCTCACCTGCAGGTCGTTGTACTGCTTGAGCATGTCCTTGCCGGCGACGTCGCGCCACATCGGCTCCGGCTGCGCGGCGAGCGCGTTGGCCGAACTGTCCTGCGAGGCGATCTTCGTGTCGTGGCCGAGTACGCGCTGCGCGATCTCGCTGCGAATCTGCGTATCGCTCTTCGTAATCGCACTGCCGTAGGCGGGCGCCCAGCTCCTGTCGTCGAAGTAGACCGTGCGCTCCCATGCGGCATAACGCGAGGCCGACAACGTGCGATCGCGCGCGTCGCTCAGATGTCCGATCATGTTCATTCCGAGGAACGCGAGAATCAGCGCGCTGCCCGCGATCACCAGTACTTCGACGAGCGCCTGACCCCGCTGTGCCCGGCGGCGCGAGCGCGCCGCCAACGTCTTGCGTCGCAGGTTCATGGCGCGCCCGCCGATTGCGCGAGATCCGCCGCTTCGAGCGCCTCCATATTGGTGGCGACGAGTGACGACTGCCAGTACGGATTGAAGAGGCTCGGGTACTCCCACTTGTTGTCGTCGCGCTTCCAGTGCGTGAGATTGTTCAGCGCGCCCGCCGCGCCCGACGACGAATCCGCGGGCCGGATGAAATAGGCGCTCGCGCTCGCCACCGAACGCATCTGGTTGCTCGCCGTGCCGTCCGTGACCTGCAGGCGGCCGTTGGCGATGTGCAACTGGTCGGTGGTGCTGATCGACGACGATGCGCGCTGCACTTCGACGGTGATGGCCGGCGCGCGATTGAAGTCGTTGCCGTCGGCGGGCGTTTTCAGTGTCGAGAGTTCGAGATACGGTTGCAGACCGCCATTGGTCGACGATAGCGATTTGCCCGCGCCCATTTTGTACTGCTTGCGTGCGGCGATCTCCGTGAGCGCGCTGGTAAGCGCGCCACCGAAGTTGTCGTAGCCGCCATAGCCTCGCGTCCCGGAATAGCCGCCGCCCGGACCGTTGGCCGCCCCTCCATAGCCGGCGGCGTCGATGATCGGACCGCCGACGGCGCCGACTTCGAAGACGCAAACCCAGCCGCCATTTACGTCGGTCGCGTCGAGGCTTTCCCAGCCGCGCTTGTCCTGACGCAACTGTGTGCCGCCGCGGTGATTGTTGTCCGCGCCAATGGCACTGAAGCCCGGGCATTCTTCGACGATACTCGCGACGAACGGATCGCGGAGATTGGCGCCGCGCTGCTGAACGAACTGATCGAGCGTGTTCTTGTCGGTCACGACGTCGGCAAAGCGATCCGCGCCGGTCGTGCCGGCTGGCGTATTGCGCTTCGCGAAGCTGAGCGTCGAGTTGAGCGCGAGCGCGCCGCGCGTGGCGAAATAGGTCTTGGTGACGTGCGAATTCGGTTCGTTGGCTTGCGCGACTTCTTCGGCCACGACGGGAATCTGCAGCACGATCGAATCGTGAAACGCCGCCTGCTCGGTACTGAGCACCTTGTCGAGCTCGTCGATGGCGACGGTGGCAATGCGCGTGGCGGTATCCAGCGCGCTCTTTGCCACGTCGAGCACCGCGCTGCCGGTCTGTTTAGGCAGCGTCCATGGCTCGGATATAAGTGCCGTCGATTCGATGAACGTGTCGAACCAGTGCGTGCTCTTATACGTGCCCGCCAGTTCGTCGACGTATGACTTGATACTGACCATCTGCGCGGCCGCCACCTGGTTGGCGACCATCGCCCGATTCGTGTATGCGGCAAAGTTCAGATCGCGCGCCTGCAGCACGCCGACGCTGAACGCCGCGGAATCGGCGGTGTCCTGCTCCTTGGTCTTGGCATGAGCGAGTTGGGCCGCGTTGAATGCCAGATACAACGCGGCCGCCCCGACGACCAGAAAAACCAGGGCGAACGGCATCGCCTGTCCCCGCTGGACAAGGCGGCGAGCACGACGCCGTTCGAGGTGGGTTTTCATCGCTTGAATCCGCCCGGCCGTATTAGTGATTGCCGTTGTTGTACGTGTTGAGCGTCTTCTGCGTATTACCCTTCGAGCTCGCGTCCTTGGCGGCCGTATCGGCGTTCTGGATCGCGTTGGCCGAGTTCGAATCGCCGGCCATTTCGAGCGCGAGGCCCGCTGTCTGGTTGCGGATGGTCTTGCCGAACGCCGCATACACACCGATAGCCGCCACCGCGATCAGCGCGACGATGATGATGTATTCGGTCATCCCCTGGCCGAATTGACGCCGGCGTCGAGAAAGGGTTTTAACTGCGGACCTGGCTTGAAGCATGGCGTACCCCCATTGTTTAAAAAACAGCACTTACATCGAGAAAGGCGTGCTTAGCCCTCCGCTGCAAGGGAATCGATACAGGCGGATGACAAAACAGGCCGGGACAGTGCAACGCGAGGTTGTGGCATGACCCGCCGTTCGTACGGAAACGCACGGTTAGCAGGCGCATCCAGGCCGATGCTGCACGGAGATATTTACCGAATTACCGGGACCTGATCTCTATGCAGCAAAATTTCCTTGCATCAAATGCAACCAGCATTGCATTTGATGAGAGTACCAATCGTCTAATGCGCCTGTCAATTTGGTAAACGTGGCTTGCTGTTGCATTTAACAATAGTTTTATGTAACAAAATGCAACGAGTGATTTTCAGGGACCGCGCCTAGGCCCGCTTGCCCTAATGTCACGCGGTTCTGGGGGGTGTTAGGCTTCTCAACCCGCATCAGAAAGGAACACCGACGGAATGCAACACTCGCAGGACAATCTGCTGGTGGCGAACTGTGTCGCCCAGCTCATGGATCGCCATCAAGTCCCGCGGCAGAAACATGCCGGCACGCTTGCGAAAACGCTCGGACTCAGCTTTGCGCAGGCACATCGCAAAATGCGCGGACAAAGCAACTGGACGGTCATTGAACTCAAGCAGATTGCCAATGCGTTCGACGAGCCGATTACGGTACTGGTCGATTCCCCATCCCCATCCGGCCGGCAACCCGGCACGCCCGCGCTGCTCGATGTGGGCTCGAAGCTGTTGCCGTGCGTCGTCTGGCTTGGCGGCGAAGTGCCCGCGGGCCGGTCACCGGAATACGTTGCCGTGCACATGTCGGGGGTATGGCGCATCTATTCGCCCGAGAGCGCGCCGATCGGCATAAAGCACGTCGTCGAACTGATCGAGATCCGCCCGCGCCCGCCGGAGACCGTCCAACCGGCGGTGGCCGTCGTCGACGACGATGGCGGCCGCGGCGCCAATGGCCTGAAAACGGCCGACACGATCTGCCTGTATCTGAACGAGAAGGGTTTCAACGCCACGCCTTACTACGATGCGTCGAGCTTTCGCAAGGCGCTTCGGCATACGCGGTTCGACGCCTTCGTGATCGACTGGCTGCTCGGCACCGAAACGGCCGAGGCCGCCATCAGCGAGATTCGTCAGACCGGCAACCCGAAGGCGCCCGTATTCATCCTGACCGGGCAACTGGAAGCCGGCAACGTCAACGAGTCGGAAATTGCGCGGGTGATCACCGCGTTCGACGTCAACGTGCTCGAAAAGCCCGCCCGACTCCCGCTGCTGGCCGCCGAGATCAGCAAGCGGCTGATGACGAAATAGACGGACCTGAAAAACCGGCCGCCCAGGCCGGCAACACCGCGGCAGTCAGGGAACCGGGCTGTTGCTGGCCCAGACCGCGTCGAGCGCCACCTTGAGGATGTCGGCCCGAACAGGCTTCGTCAGATAGTGCTCGAAGAGCTCGCGGCTCTCCGGGGCGAGCAGTTCCGGAACCAGCGCGCTGCAGGCAATGAGCGGCGTGTCCCGGTTCGCTCCCTCCGTGCCGCGGATTTCCTGTGCGAGCGTGATGCCGTTCACGTCGGCCATATTGATGTCCACCACGATGGCGTCGAACCGCTGGCGCGCGCTAATCCCGAGTGCTTCCCGGGCATTGGACGCGACCGTGCAGCCGATCCCGTACGACGTCAGGATCGCGTTGAGCGAACCTCTGACCGATTCGTGGTCGTCGACCACGAGGACTTGCCGCTGCGCCGCAGGATCGGGGGGCGTCGTCTCCTGCGTCGGGACGGCGGGCGGCGCATTGACTTTTTCCAGCGGGAACACGACATGGAAAGTGCTGCCTTTGCCCGGTTCGCTTTCCACGTGCATCGCCGCTCCCAGCAGATCCACGAGCCCCCTGACGATCGCGAGGCCGATGCCGATCCCGTCATGGCGCGGCAAACCCGACGACTGCAGTTGCGTGAACGGCATGAAGATCTGCTCGACCTGCGCGCGCTCGATGCCGATGCCCGTGTCCTCCACACTCACCGACAATTCGTCTTTCGTCTGGCCGCAATGCAGCGACGCGCGCATCGTCACTTTTCCGTGCTCGGTGTATTTGATTGCATTGCCGAGCAGATTCGTGACGATCTGCTGGATCCGGTCCGGATCCGACAGATTGAAAACGCGCTGATCGCTCGCAATGACCTCGAGCTGCAATCCCTTGCGGTGCGCGTGCTCCGAGACCGATTCGACGGCGGCCATCAGAACGTTATAGGAGTTGAACACGCGCTTGCGCACCGTCAGTTTGCCGGCCCCCATGCGGGAGAAGTCGGTCAGGTCCTTCATCTGCGCGTCGAGCACGTCGGCCGCGCGCGCAAGCTGCTCGACCAGCAGCTTGTCCGTACCTGAGAACTGCCGTTCCGCGAGGACGTCGGTGGCCGCCATGATGCTTTGCAGCGGCGTGCGCAATTCGTGGCCGATCATGCCGAGGAACGCGTTTTTTGCATTGACCGCATTGGCCGCCGCCAGCGCCGCCTCTCTCTCCCGTTCAAGCGCGGTTCGCTGCTGTTCCGCGAGTTCGCGCACACGCCGCGCGTTGCTGACCAGCAGCCATGCGAGGATCAGCAATGCGATGGTCGAGCCGGCGCTGGACTGCATCAGCATCTCCCGGCGCCTTGCGTAGTCCTGAAGCACGTCGTCGCGCCGTTTGCTGTTGGCGTTGCCCACGATCATCTCGAGTTCGGCAAGCGGGCGTTGCAGTTCATCGAAGGTCGCCGAAATGGCCGCGACATTTTCTTTCCCGTCCGCCAGCGCGTCTATCTGCCGCGACAGCCGCTCCGCAATGTTCTGGATCTGCTCCACGCTGGCGCGGGAACGCGGCTCCGTCCTGAACGTAAACGCCGCGTCGGTAGGCGCGGACAGCAACGCGACTTTCGACTCGAACACGTCGAATCTGACCGTGACCTCGTCCCTGCTCCGCAAGCCTTGCGCGTATTGCAACACGGCGATTTCCGCTTTCAAGGCCGAGCGTTCCAGTTGCCCGATCGTGAAATAGTCGTCCTGCGTCGTGCGCTGGGAAAAGCTCCGGCTGTCAGCGCGAGACACGACGAACAGGTAAGCGGAATAACCCCACAAAACGACGAGTAAAGCCAGCAGCGCCGCGGACAGCGACACCCTGATTCTGCTTGCCCTCGATTTCGGGATTTTCATTTAACCTCGATTCTGCGAATCTGAAAGACAAATCGCCTCGTGTTAGTGATGGTGCTCAATTCTTTACGATATTGATCGCGTGGAAAAATAATGAACAGAGGTCCGAAGTCCTTCAGAGTCAACTCGCGTCCGTTTTCGCGATATGCCAGAATCGGCTCATATTTCCGGATGAATGCCAGTGGAATTTCCTGGCTGTAATCGTCGTAGGCGAACACGCGAATGGTTGATCCTCGAATCCCGGCCTTCTTCAGTACATCGGTTAATAGCGGCCCCTCCCATAGTTCGGAGCCCGTCCAGTTGGTCGAGCTTTGAATCGCATGCACGGGCATGGCGAGCAGTTCCTCGCGCGTGAAGATATGCTCGTTGTGCGGAGACGTAGCCTGATACTCGATGTTGCCATCCACGTCCAGCTGGAGCAAATCCGGATCCGCATGCGCGGCATTGGCCGACATCAGCGACAGCCAGACAATATAGACATGCGACCTGCATGGCAAGCCGAACCGCCTCACTCCGCCGACTGTGACAGCACGATGATTTTTTTCTTTACCTGAGTGATTAAGTGGACAGTGCGTGCTCCGCTTAACGTTCTTCAAGAAGGGCATGAGCATGCGCCACACCTTTTTTAGCCGCTCTCAGAGCTGGAAAGCCAGATAATAGTAGTCATTGTTTTATTCCTGATGTAAGTTTATGTAACATATTTCTCACTTCTGGAAACATATAGAAATTGAGTAAGGTCCGACGGCGGCTTTGGAGGACCAAGCGAGTAGTGTTCTAATTCCAATCAATAGAATGACAGGAAAGGTTTCAGGTCAGTCCGATGAAAATAGTGAAAAAATTTGCGCGACAGCCACTTGCAATTGCACGGACATACTGATCTGTTATTGCAGTCGAGGAACCCTGCAATTACATGTCGAATCCCTTGTCCGGCCGCTCCCGCGGGTAGCGTCGGTTGCCCTCAACCCCACGCCCGAATCAAGTGCACCCGCTGACACACATCAGTGCACACCTTCCCCGCCGCAGGGCAAACAATGCCCTACTGAACTCCGCAACATCAATAGCAACAGCATGACTTCCCTGCTGGCACGCTTCCCGCTTTAAAAGGCGCGCAAGGAGCCGGCGCAACACCCGGTTCAACACACAATCTGGAAATGGACGGCTAGGGTTCCGGCCTGCATCGCGCAGGCGCTGGTCCGAGAGCCGTCGACCTCAGGCGAGGTTACACGGCGGGATAAAAGCCCGGGAGAGAACGCGATGTTTTGCGCTGCTCCCTGCCGTCGCCAACCGTCCCTCCGAGGTCAACCCATGTTCAAGCTCGTTCGCTGTCTTGGCATTGCCGCCGTCTCCCTCGCCACACTCGCATCAGGTCACGCGTTCGCCGCGGGCCGCAACGACTTCAAGGTCTGCTGGACCATCTACGCCGGCTGGATGCCGTGGGGTCAGGCGAAAACCCAGGGCATCGTCTCGAAGTGGGCCAAAAAATACGGCATCAACGTCGATGTCGTGCAGTTGAACGACTACGTCGAATCCATCAATCAGTACACGGCCGGCAAGTTCGACGGCTGCGCGATGACCAACATGGATGCGCTCACGATCCCGGCTTCCGGCGGCGTGGATTCGACCGCGCTGATCGTCAGCGACTATTCGAACGGCAACGACGGCGTGCTGATGAAGGGCAAAGGCAAACAGATCGCCGACCTGAAGGGCCAGCAGATCAACCTCGTGCAGTTCTCCGTCTCGCACTACCTGCTCGCGCGCGCACTCGAAAGCGCGCACATGAGCGAGCGCGACCTCAAGGTGGTGAACACGTCGGATGCCGACATCTCCGGCGCATTCGCGACCCCCGCCGTTCGCAACGCGGTCACCTGGAATCCGATGCTCGCCGACCTGAAGGCGCAGCCGAACGTCAGCGAAGTCTTCGATTCCAGCAGGATCCCCGGCGAGATCATGGACATGATGGTCGTCAACACGAAGACGTTGCAGGAGAACCCGGCACTCGGCAAGGCGCTGACCGGCGCTTGGTTCGAGATGGTCGCGCTGATGCATGCCGACTCGGCGCAGAGCACCAGCGCGCTGACCGCGATGGCCAAAGCCTCGGGCACCGACCTCGCGAACTTCAAAGGCCAACTGTCGACCACCGCCCTCTTCTATTCCCCGCAAGCCGCGCTGGATTTCGTCACCAGCCCCGACATGCCGAAGATCATGACACGCGTCGCGAAGTTCTCGTTCGATCACGGCCTGCTCGGCCAGGACGCGAAGAGCGCGGATGCGGTCGGCATGGCGTTCGACAAGGGCGTCGTGGTCGGCAACCGGAACAACGTCAAGCTGCGCTTCGACCCGACCTACGTCCAGATGGCGGCCGCGGGCAAGCTCTGAGACCGGCATTCCAGGCTTTCAACAAGGCGCTCACCATGCGACTCATCAATCGACATCCGAGCCGGACCAGCGGCCTGATGCTGCTCCTGCTGCCGTTCGTCGTGCTCCTGGCGGTCTACTTCACCGGCTCCTCGCTGCGGCTCTCGGTCAATCCCGATGACAAGCTGCTGCCGGGCGCGACGCAGATGAGCGATGCGATGAAATCGGCCGCGTTCACCGAGGACCGGCGCACCGGCGAGTATCTGTTGTGGGCCGACACCCTGTCGAGCTTGCGACGCCTCGGCATCGGCCTCGTCGTGAGCGCGCTGATCGCACTGATGGCCGCCATCGCGACCGGTACGTTTCCACTCGTCAGCGCAACGCTCTCGCCGTTCATCACGGTGATCTCGATGGTGCCGCCGCTCGCGGTGCTGCCGATCCTGTTCATCGTGTTCGGACTCGACGAGTTGTCGAAGGTCGTGCTGATCGTCGTCGGCATCACGCCGATGATCATTCGCGACCTGCATGCTCGCGCTCGCGAGATCCCGGTCGAGATGTGGGTCAAGGCTCAAACGCTCGGCGCCACCAGCTGGACGCTGATCCTGCGGCTGGTGCTGCCGCAACTGCTGCCGCGCCTGCTGGTCGCGATGCGTCTGTCGCTCGGCGCGGCATGGCTCTTTCTGATCGCCGCCGAGGCGATCGCATCGACCGACGGCCTCGGTTACCGGATCTTCCTCGTGCGCCGCTATCTGTCGATGGATCTGATCCTGCCGTACGTCGCGTGGATCACGCTGCTCGCGTGGCTCACCGACGAACTGCTGCGCCGGATCACGCGGTGGTCCTTCCCCTGGTATTGCGGAGGCGCGTGATGATCGAAGTCCGCAACGTATGGAAAGAGTACGGCGACCAGGTCGTGCTCGAACGTTTGAACCTGACCATCCGGGAGGGCGAGTTCTGCTCGATGGTCGGCGCGTCGGGCTGCGGCAAGTCGACGTTTCTGCGGCTGCTGCTCGGCCAGGAGCGGCCGACGCGCGGCGAGATCCTGCTGGACGGCGAGCCCTTGCCGGGCGAGCCGGACCGGCATCGCGGCGTCGTGTTTCAGCGCTACTCGGTGTTCGACCATCTGAGCGTGTTGCGCAACGTGATGCTGGGACTCGAGCTCTCGCGCGCGAGGTTCACAGGACGGCTGTTCGGTGCCCGACGCCGCGCGGCGGCCGACGAAGCCGCCGCGATGCTCGGCCGCGTGGGCCTGGGCACGGCCTTGCACAAGTTTCCGCGGCAGCTCTCGGGCGGCATGCAGCAACGCCTCGCGATTGCACAGGCGCTGATGATGAAGCCTCGCGTGCTGCTGCTCGACGAACCGTTCGGCGCGCTCGACCCCGGCATCCGCAAGGACATGCACGCGCTGCTGTCCGACCTGTGGCGCGAATCGAAGCTCACCATTTTCATGGTCACGCATGATCTGAAAGAAGGTTTCACGTTGGGAAGCCGCGTGCTGGTTTTCGACAAGGTGCGTGTCGACCCGCAGGCACCCGGCGCGTATGGCGCGCGCGTCACCTACAACATTCCGCTCGACCGCAGCCGCAATTGCGCGTCCGCCGTTCATATCGCCCAGGCGGCGGTGCAAGGCGCGGCGACTGTCGAAGCAGTCTCTGACTGAAGGGAAATCCGGATATGAAATTGCTGCTTGAAGAAGCCGTTCCAGGAGGCGGTCATACGTCGCTGATCGTCAGGCGCGGACAGTCGCTGCGCGTAACCGACCTGCGCGGCGGCGCGAACGTCAGCGTGATGATGATCAACGCGACGGAGAAAAGCGAACGGCTCAATCTGCCGGATTCGCTGAAGTGTCAGCACACCGCGAAGCTCACCGCCGGGCACTGCCTGTATTCCGACATGGGCCGCGTACTAGCCGCGATCGTCGCGGACACCTGCGGCTGGCACGACAGCATCGGCGGTGTGTCGAATGCCGCGGAAGTGCTCGAACGATACGGCGCGGGCCGCTACCAGGAGCTGCGCAACGGGTTCTATCGCAACGGCACCGACAACCTGCTCGTCGAAATGGGCAAGTGGGGCCTCGGCATGTCGGATCTGCTGATGACGCTCAATCTGTTCAGCCGCGTCGACGTCACTCGCGACGGAACCCTCGATTTCGTGCCCAACAACTCGAAGGCTGGCGACTACGTCGATCTGTACGCGCCGATGAACACGCTCGTCGTGCTCACCGCGATCCAGCATCCGCTCGACCCCAACCCCGAGTACGCGCCCAAACCAGTGAAGCTCGAACTGAGCGAAGCGCAACCCGACGTCGCCGAGATCTGCCGTACCGCATGCGAAGAGAACGCACGCGGTTTCATCAACACCGAGCGGTTCTTTCTTTGAGGGCAGACCGAACCATGACCAGCACGCTTACCGTCAGCGAAAAACGCGCTGAAAACGCGGCCTATCGCGAAACGCTCGCCGCGGGAGAACCGTGGCTTCACGAAGTGAAGGCCGGCCAAACGCTGCGCATCGTCGATCTGGAAGGCAATCAGTCGGTCGATACGCTGTTCTACAGTCTCGCCGACCGGCGCGAGCGTTTCGACGCGCAACGCACGCTGCGCCGGCAAAAGCGCGTCTATCTGACGTCGGGTTCCGTGCTGTATTCGAACCTCGGCAATCCGATGCTGACGATCGTCGCCGACACCTGCGGCCGTCACGACACGCTCGGCGGCGCCTGCGCGCAGGAGAGCAATACGGTGCGCTATGCACTGGAGAAGCGCTACATGCATAGCTGCCGCGACAACTTCCTGCGTGCGTGCGCGCATGACGGGCGTCTGTCGAAGCGGGACCTCGGCGCGAACGTCAACTTCTTCATGAACGTGCCGGTGACGGCCGAAGGCGGACTCACGTTCGAAGACGGCATTTCCGCGCCGGGCAAGTACGTCGAGTTGCGCGCCGAGATGGACGTCATCGTGCTGATTTCGAATTGCCCGCAGTTGAACAATCCGTGCAACGCGTACAACCCCACGCCCGCGGAGCTGCTGATATGGAACTGACGCGTATTCGCAGCTGGCTCTTTTTCATCATGCTGGTTCGCTCGGGACGATGCATCACCGTCACGCGCGAACGGCTGACTCGAGTACCTCGCTAACGCGACTTCGGCCGTGGACGACCATGGCCGGCACATCCCACGGCGGGACGGCCCGCCTCCGAATCAAGACACCTTCCATGTTCGAGAAGATTCTGATCGCCAATCGCGGCGCTATCGCGTGCCGCATTCTTCGAACGCTGCGCGAGCTCGATGTCACCGGCGTCGCGATCTACGCGGAAGCCGACCGGGCCAGCCGTCACGTGAGCGAAGCGCCCGTCGCGCATGGCCTGGGCGACGGGCCGGCGGCAACGACTTATCTCGACACGGCGAAGATCCTCGAGATTGCGCGCCGCGAACGCGTGCAGGCGATCCATCCCGGCTATGGCTTTCTATCGGAGAACGCGGCTTTCGGCGAAGCATGCGAAGCGGCCGGCATCGCATTCATCGGACCGACGCCCGCGCAGTTGCGCGCGTTCGGTCTCAAGCACACCGCCCGCGAAATCGCGGCCCACGAAGGCGTGCCGATGCTCAGCGGCACCGGGTTGCTCGATGATCTGCCGGCGGCGCTCGAAGCCGCGCGTACCATCGGCTATCCGGTGATGCTGAAAAGCACCGCGGGCGGCGGGGGAATCGGCATGCGGGTGTGCTGGAACGCCGACGAACTCGGCGCCCATTTCGACGCGGTCAAGCGCCTCGGCGAGAACAACTTCAGCGATGCCGGCGTGTTTCTGGAGAAGTACATCGAACGCGCGCGACATCTGGAAGTGCAGGTATTCGGCGACGGCCAGGGCGACGCGATCGCGCTCGGCGTGCGTGACTGCTCGGTGCAGCGGCGCAATCAGAAGGTGCTCGAGGAAACACCCGCGCCCTGCCTGCCGGAAGGCATTGCGGCCGCGTTGTGCGAGGCCGCGGTCAAGCTCGCGAAGGCGGTCGACTATCGCTCCGCCGGCACCGTCGAATTCGTGTACGACAGCGCCGCGCAACGGTTCTATTTCCTCGAAGTCAACACGCGTTTGCAGGTCGAGCACGGCGTCACCGAACAGGTGTGGGGCGTCGACCTCGTGCGTTGGATGATCGAACTCGCGGCCGGCACGCTCGCGCCGCTGAAGGAACTCGCAGCGAATCTGACGCCGCGCGGGCATGCGATTCAGGCCCGGCTCTACGCGGAAGATCCGGGGCGCGATTTCAAACCGAGTCCCGGCCTGCTGACCGATGTCGCATTCCCGCCCGCGGACGGCAGCGCGCTGCGCATCGACACCTGGATCGAGGCCGGCTGCGAGGTGCCGCCGTACTTCGACCCGATGCTCGCGAAAGTGATCGCGTGGTCGCCGACTCGCGACGAAGCGCGCGTTGCGCTCGGCAATGCATTGCAAAACACGCGGCTCTATGGCGTCGAAACGAATCGCGACTATCTGCGCCAGATCCTGAACGACCCGCCGTTTGCGTCGGGCGAACCGTGGACACGATGTCTCGAAGGTCTCGGGTATCGGGCCACGACGGTCGAAGTCGTCAGCGGCGGCACGCAAACGACGGTGCAGGACTATCCTGGCCGGCTCGGCTATTGGGCGGTCGGCATCCCGCCGTCGGGTCCGATGGACGATCGCGCGATGCGGCTCGGCAATCGCCTGCTCGGCAACGCGGCCGACGCCGCCGCGCTCGAAGTCACGATGAGCGGGCCGACGCTGCGCTTTAACACCGACGCCGTGATCGCGATTACGGGCGCGCAAATTCCCGTGCTGCTCGACGACGTCGCGCAACCGTTGAACACGAGCTTCCATGTTCCGGCTGGTTCGACGCTCGCACTCGGCACGATCCGCGGCGCCGGCGCGCGCGCCTATCTGTGCGTGCGCGGCGGCTTCGATGTCGCCGAATATCTCGGCAGCCGCAGCACGTTCACGCTCGGCCAGTTCGGCGGACACGGCGGCCGCGCGATCCGCGCGGGCGACGTGCTGCACCTCTATCCGCTCGACAACGCGCGGGCCGGCGCGGCGCTCGCCGACGTGCCGAAGCTCGCAAGCGTGCGAACCCTGCGCGTGATTTACGGCCCGCACGGCGCGCCCGAATACTTCAGCGCCCGCTATATCGAACGGCTTCTCGACACCGAGTGGAAGATCCACTTCAACTCCAGCCGCACCGGCGTACGCCTGATCGGACCGAAGCCCGAATGGGCGCGCGAAGACGGCGGCGAGGCGGGGCTGCATCCATCGAACATCCACGACAATCCCTACGCGGTCGGCGCCGTCGACTTCACCGGCGACATGCCCGTGATTCTCGGCCCCGATGGCCCCAGCCTCGGCGGCTTCGTGTGTCCGGTGACGATCATCGAGGCGGACCTGTGGCAGATCGGCCAATTGAAAGCGGGCGACAGGATTCGCTTCGTGCCCGTCGGGATCGATGCGGCGCGCGAAGCCGCGCGTCAGCGTCTTCGCGAGCTCGAGAGCCTCGAGAATCTCGAGATCGGGCGAAACGCGCCAGAGAACACGGGAGCCGCGCTGACCTCGCCGGTGGTTCTCGATACCGGCTCGGACCGCGAACGGCTCGTCGCGCGCGTGTCCGGCGACACGCATCTGCTGCTCGAAATCGGACCGGCGGAACTCGACCTCGTGTCGCGGTTCCGGGGGCACGCGCTGATGCAGTCTCTTGAAGCGATGGCGCTTGCGGGCGTTATCGACCTGACGCCCGGAATTCGCTCGCTACAGGTTCACTACCGGCCGGAGGACCTGCCGCTCGCCCGCCTGCTCGACCTCGTCGCGCACGCGTGGGATGAGGTTCTGCTGCACAAGGACTTGCGCGTGCCGTCGCGAGTCGTGCATTTGCCGCTGTCGTGGGACGACCCGGCGTGCCGGCTCGCGATCGAAAAATACATGACCACCGTGCGCAAGGATGCGCCGTGGTGCCCGAGCAACCTCGAATTCATTCGCCGCGTCAACGACCTCGACTCCATCGACGCGGTCAGGCAGATCGTCTTCGACGCGAGCTATCTCGTGATGGGCCTCGGCGACGTGTACCTCGGCGCACCGGTCGCGACGCCGCTCGACCCGCGGCACCGGCTGGTGACGACCAAGTACAACCCGGCGCGCACCTGGACCGCGGAGAACTCGGTCGGTATCGGCGGCGCGTATCTGTGCGTGTATGGGATGGAAGGTCCCGGCGGCTATCAATTCGTCGGCCGCACGCTGCAGATGTGGAATCGCTATCGCAAGACCGCGGACTTCGCCGGGCAGCATTATCTGCTGCGCTTCTTCGATCAGATCCGCTTCTACGAAGTATCGGCCGACGAACTGCTGCGCATCCGCGCGGATTTCCCGCTTGGACGCTATCCGCTGCGGATCGACGAAACCGGGCTTTCTCTCGCGGACTATCAGGCGTTTCTCTCCGGCGAAGCGGCCAGTATCGACGCGTTCCGTGCGCGGCAACGCGCGGCGTTCCAGGCGGAGCGCGAGCGGTGGCGCGAAGCGGGCGCATCCGAAGACAGCTTCGACGCGCCGGTCGAGGAAGACACTCGACTGGCTCCGCTGGAAGACGGCGAAGTCGCGGTGGACAGCGAAATTGCCGGCAGCCTGTGGCAGGTCAAGGTGAAGCCAGGGGAGTCGGTCGATGCGGGCGACGTGCTGCTTGTCATCGAGTCAATGAAGATGGAAATTTCCGTGTGCGCGCCGTGCGCCGGAACCGTCGGCCAGATCTACGTGGCACCGGGGTCGCCGGTGCGCGCGGGGCAGCGTGTTGCCGTCATCGAACGCTAAACATCACCAGAACCTCACCCGATATCCGGATGGACCACCATGCCGTCATTCGATCTGCGTCTCCCGACACTTCGCGCCGCCTACCGCGCGGGGACCCTCACGCCGCGCAAGCTCGTCGCCGAACTGCTCGACAAGGCCGCGACGCTGAATCCCGGGTTCAATCTTTTCATCCATCTTCTGACCCGTGAAGAAGTCGCGCCGTATCTCGACTGGATCGAAAAGCAGGGCATCGAAAACCTGCCGCTCTATGGCATTCCATTCGCGATCAAGGACAACATCGACCTCGCCGGCATCCCGACGACGGCCGCGTGTCCCGCATTCGCGTACACGCCTTCGGAGCCCGCCACGCTCGTCGCGCAACTGATCGCACTCGGCGCGATACCGCTCGGCAAGACCAATCTCGATCAGTTCGCGACCGGTCTCAACGGCACGCGTTCGCCGTACGGAAAGTGCCGCAACAGCGTGCATCCCGACTATCCGTCGGGCGGTTCGAGCGCGGGTTCGGCGCTGGCGGTCGCACTCGGTGTCGCGAGCTTTGCGCTGGGTACCGACACCGCCGGTTCCGGCCGCGTGCCCGCCGCGCTGAACAATCTGGTCGGACTCAAGCCGACCAGAGGCGTGTTGTCCACCGCGGGTGTGGTGCCCGCCTGCCGCACCCTCGATTGCGTGACGTTTTTCACGGCGAGCGCGGAGGAAGCCAGCGAGCTTCTTGCGTTGACCGCGCGCGCCGATCCTCGCGATGCGTACAGTCGCGGGAATCCGCAGTGGAATACCGCGCGCGCGTTCGGCACGCCGGCCGCCTTTCGCTTCGGCGTGCCGGCGCAACTGGAATTCGCCGGCTGCCCCGAGAGCCCGGCGTTATTCGCGAAGGCGCGCGCGTTGCTCGAAGAGGCGGGCGGCACAGCGGTCGAAATCGACTTCGAGCCGTTCGTCGAAGCGGCCAGGCTGCTCTATCAGGGTCCGTGGGTCGCCGAACGTTACAGCGTGGCGGGCGAATTGATGACGACGGAGCCCGACGCGGTACTGCCTGTCATTCGCAATGTACTGGCGAAGGCGCCCGCCGCCAGCGCGGTCGAGCTATTTCGCGCGCAGTATCGCCTGCGGGAATTGAAGGCCATCTGCGACGTATCGATCGAGTCGCTGGATTTCGTGCTGACTCCCACGTATCCGCGTCCCGTGACGCTCGACGAGTTGGAGCGCGATCCTGTCGGCCCGAATTCCCTGCTCGGCTACTACACGAACTTCATGAATCTGCTGGACTACGCCGCCGTCGCGACACCGACCGGCTTCATGAAGAACGGCCTGCCCTGGGGCGTGACCGTTTTCGGCCGCGCATTTACCGATCAGTATCTGTTGGGTGTGGCCGACCTGCTGCAACGAACGAGCGCGCTGACATGCGTCGGCGGTCAAACGAACAGGCCTGGCGAGCGGCGGACGGCGACCAATGACCGGATGCGGATTGCGGTCTGCGGCGCGCACATGCAGGGTTTGCCGCTCAATCGGGATCTGGTTGCGCGAGGCGCGCATCTTGTGCAAGCCACGCATACCGCCGCGCGCTACCGGTTGGCGGCGCTGCCCGCGTCGGCGGATGGCACGCGACGCCCCGGCATGTGGCGCATAGCCGACGACGTAAAAGACGACGCAAAAGATCGCGGCGTCAAGATCGCGGTCGAAGTGTGGGAGATGCCCAGTTCCGAGTTCGGTTCATTCATTGCGACCGTGCCCTCTCCGCTCGTGCTGGGGAAAGTCGAACTCGTGGACGGCTCGTGGATTACCGGCTTCCTGTGCGAACCCTATGCGGTGCAGCGCGCGACGGACATCTCCGGATTCGGCGGATGGCGGGCCTGGCTCGCCGATGAGCGCGGCACCCGCGCCTGAGTGAACAGGTGAAGGTGAGCAGGCAAGCGGGTTGCTGAACTCGATCGACGGGCTGGTCTCTAACCGCCTGACAGACGCTTCGGATCCCGCCTTGGGGTCGAGAAGCGCAACTTCGAGGAGGTTCACCGATGACGTTTCGCCCCACCGCCACTGCCGCCACCGTTTCTCTCGCGCTGCTCGCCGCCGCGACGCTCCCCGCCCAGGCCCAAACCCCGGCTTCATCCGACAGCCAGTGGCGCGCCAGCCCCCTCACGCTCGCGACGCTGCTGCAGGACGGCTACCGGATCGTCGCCGTCGTCAACGGCGTGCGCGGCAATGCCGGCCCGGCCGACACGATCTTCGTGCAGCGCGATCAGAGCGCGTTCAAATGCATCGACCCGCAGCAGCCCGAGGCGAAAACGAGAGCGGCCGCGGCGCCGGCCTGTTACGAACTGGTACCGCCGAGCGGCGGCGCGCCGGCGTCGGAATCGAAATAGCGTGTTGGCTGGGCAAACGCGTTATCCGAACTGGATGCGCGATCCCGGCGAGCACCATCGGCGTCGCGCGGCCATCGCGGCGCTTCACCGATCCACCAGCCGGCTCAGATTGCCGCGCACCCGCTGCAACAGCGCGATCAGTTGCGCCGCTTCTTCCTCGCTAAAACCATTGAGCGCCTCGAGCGCGACTTCGTCGCCGACCTTGCGCGCCTTGCCTAGCGTGCGTTCGGCCTTCGGCGTCATACGCACCTGGCGCTCGCGGCGGTCCTGCGGATTCGCGGTCCGCTCGATCCAGCCGCCCTCCTCCATCCGGTCGAGCAGCCGGCCCGCCGAGATCGGCGCGACCTCGAGCAGATCCGCGAGCCGCGCCTGATTGATGTCGCCGTAATGGCCGAGGTAAGCCAGCACACGGCACTGCGCGCGCGTCAGATCGACTGACGATTTCGCGAGATCGTCGAAACGCTTGCCCGTCAGACGGCCGACGTCGGAAATCAGAAAGCCGAAGCGCTCTTCGAATTGGGTTTTCATGCGCGGATTATACGGAAGCCCCTCCCGTTGCAGCACGGCCGCGCATGCGTTTCAGCCTCAGCACAACTCCCGATGGCGCATTCGCGCGCGGCCGATATAATAAGCATGCTTACGATATCGACAACCCCCGCCCTTCATGTCCTCCACCCCCTCGTCGGCGAGCGCCGCCATGCCGCTCAACCGGCCGATGATCACGATCTCGATCATGCTCGCGACGCTGATCCAGACGCTCGACAGCACGATCGCCAACGTGGCGCTGCCGCATATGCAAGGCACGCTGTCCGCGTCGCAGGACGAGATCACGTGGGTGCTGACCTCCTATATCGTCGCCGCCGCGATCGCCACGCCGCTCACCGGCTGGCTGTCGGATCGCCTCAGCGTGAAACGCCTGCTGCTGATCGCGATCGGCGGCTTCACGGTGGCGTCCGCGCTGTGCGGGCTGTCGGAGACGCTGCCGCAGATCGTGCTGTCGCGTCTGTTGCAAGGTATTTTCGGCGCGTCGCTGGTGCCGCTGTCGCAGTCGATCCTGCTCGATATCAACCCGCGCGAGAAGCAGGGCCAGGCGATGGCCGTGTGGGGCATGGGCGTGATGGTCGGGCCGATTCTCGGCCCGACGCTCGGCGGCTGGCTCACCGACAGCTACAACTGGCGCTGGGTGTTCTTCATCAACGTGCCGATCGGCGCGTTCGCGCTGTTCGGCGTCGCGACCTTCCTGCCGACGCGCGAGCCGAAGCACGACGTGAAGTTCGACGCGTTCGGCTTCATCACGCTCGGCCTCGCGATCGGCGCATTGCAGGCGCTGCTCGATCGCGGCGAACAGCTCGACTGGTTTTCGTCGACCGAGATCGTCATCGAAGCGCTCGTCGCGGCGATCAGCTTCGCGTTCTTTCTCGTGCATACGGCGACGATCGGCAAGGACTCGTTCTTCAAGTATCAGTTGCTGAAGGACCCGAACTTCGCGACCGGCACGCTCTTCATCTTCGTGATCGGCGCGGTCATGTATGCGACACGCGCGTTGCTGCCGCCGATGCTGCAGAACCTGATGGGCTATCCGGTCGCGACCACCGGGCTCGTCACCGCGCCGAGCGGCGCCGGCACGATGGTCGCGATGCTGATCGCCGGGCGGCTCCTGAGGCGCATCGACGCACGGCTGCTGCTGCTCGCGGGCTTCCTGATTTCGGCGTTCGCGCTGTGGCAGATGATGCATTACACGATCGTGCTGTCGCCGTCGGACATCGTGTGGCCCGGCGTGATCCAGGGCTTCGGGCTCGGTCTCGTGTTCGTGCCGCTGTCCGCGCTGACGTTCTCGACGCTGTCGCCCGAGCTGCGCGCGGACGGCACCGCGACGTACAGTCTGATGCGCAACATCGGCAGCAGTATCGGCATTTCGATCGTGCAGACGCTGATGACGCGCAACACGCAGATCTCGCACGCGGACCTCGCGGCGAACGTGACCGCGTTCAATCCGGCGATCCAGTCGATGCTCGGCAGCGGCTCGAACTACGACATCGCGACGCTGAACGCGTCGATCACGCAGCAGGCGGCGATGGTCGCCTATCTGAACGACTTCAAGCTGATGTTCGTAGCGACGCTGCTCGTGATTCCGCTGCTGCTGTTGATCCGACCGGCGCGCCAGGCGCCGGACACATCGGTCGCGCATGCGGCGATGGATTGAGTGGGGCTATCCGCCCGCCTGCCCGCCCACGTCACCCTTCGATCCGCTCGCGCGTCACCCCGAGCAGCGATGCCATCGCCGCGTACGCCGTGGCGGCATCGCGCGTACGGATCGCATCGAACACCGCCGTATGCTCGGCGAGCGACGCGTTGAACACGTCCGCGCGTTTCGCGTTGAGCCGCAACTGCGCCTCGAGCGTGCGCTCGATCAGCGCGCCGAGCGGAATCAGCAGTTCGTTGCTGCACGCGCTGAGCACACTCAGATGAAACTGCAAATCCGCACGCACCCACTCGTCGACGTTGCGCGCCGCCGCCATGGCCGCATGCGCGGCCGCGAGCGCGTGCAACGTCTCGTCGGTGTGCGAGACGGCCGCGAGGCCGGCGGCATACGGCTCGATCATTTCGCGCATTTCCTGCAGTTTCAGCGCGAATGCGAACGGCTCGGCCACGCGCGAGTACCAGTCGAGCAGATGGGCATCGAGCAGGTTCCACGCGGATTTCGGCCGCACCCGTGTTCCGACGCGCGGCCTCGATTCGATCAGCCCTTTCGACGTCAGCGTGCGCAGCGCCTCGCGCAGCACCGTGCGGCTCACGCCGAACGTCTCCATCAACTCGGCCTCGCGCGGCAGGATCGATTCGGGTGCGTAGTCGCCGCGCAGAATCGCGGTCGCAAGCAGTTGGGCGACTCGCCCGTGCAGATCGTGCTGAATGGCTTTCTCCCGGCGGCTGAAGGTCAGGTGAGGCGGCAGTGACGGTTCGGCCTCGCCACTATTTGGCGAATAATACTATTAATAGTATTTAAAAGGGCTTTTGCGGTAGCATGTGAATCCCCGAAATTTTTTGCAGGCGCCGAGGCCGCAAGGAGACGCACACCATGAAAATCACCCGACTCGAAACCTTCATCGTGCCGCCGCGCTGGTGCTTCCTGAAGATCGAGACCGACGAAGGCATCGTCGGCTGGGGCGAACCGGTGGTGGAAGGCCGCGCGCATACGGTGGCCGCGGCGGTCGAGGAGCTGGCGGACTATCTGATCGGCAAGGACCCGCTGCTGATCGAGGACCACTGGCAGGTGATGTACCGCGCGGGCTTCTACCGCGGCGGCCCGATCACGATGAGCGCGATCGCCGGCGTCGACCAGGCGCTGTGGGATATCAAGGGCAAGCATCACGGCGTGCCGGTGCACGCGCTGCTCGGCGGTCAGGTGCGCGACAAAATCAAGGTCTACTCGTGGATCGGCGGCGACCGGCCGAGCGACGTCGCCAACAACGCGCGCGCGGTGGTCGAGCGCGGCTTCAAGGCCGTCAAGATGAACGGCTCGGAAGAGCTGCAGATCATCGACACCTTCGACAAGGTGCAAGGCGTAATCAACAACGTCGCGGCGGTGCGCGAGGCGGTCGGGCCGAACATCGGCATCGGCGTGGACTTCCACGGCCGCGTGCACAAGCCGATGGCGAAGGTGCTCGCGAAGGAGCTCGACCCGTACAAGCTGCTGTTCATCGAGGAGCCGGTGCTGTCGGAGAACGCCGAGGCGCTGCGCGACATCGTCAATCAGACCAACACGCCGATCGCGCTCGGCGAGCGGCTGTATTCGCGCTGGGACTTCAAGCACATCCTGTCGGGCGGCTACGTCGACATCATCCAGCCGGACGCGTCGCACGCGGGCGGCATCACCGAGTGCCGCAAGATCGCGGCGATGGCCGAGGCCTACGACGTCGCGCTCGCGCTGCACTGCCCGCTCGGCCCGATCGCGCTCGCCACCTGCCTGCAGATCGACGCGGTCAGCTACAACGCATTCATCCAGGAACAGAGCCTCGGCATTCACTACAACCAGGGCAACGACCTGCTCGATTACATCAGGAACCCGGAAGTCTTCAAATACGAAGACGGCTTCGTGTCGATTCCGCAGGGGCCGGGACTCGGCATCGAGGTCAATGAAGAGAAGGTGCGGGAGATGGCGAAGGTCGGTCATCGCTGGCGTAATCCGGTGTGGCGTCACGCGGATGGCAGCGTCGCCGAGTGGTGATGAGTTGAACAGCGCGTGCGCCGCACCCGTCAGCGGCGCGCGCAAACACGTAGGTGAACCGCGTGCTTTTACCCCGTCCACGCGTTACGGACAACGTGACGCGCGGGCCGTCGCAGTAACGTAACACCCCGGACCCGACCGGCGCCAACAGGCGTTTAACAGGCGTTCTCCGGGCTCCCCCTCACCCCGCTCCTGTTCTCGCAAAGCCTTGCCCGGAAAGGCTTGCGCGCCGTTTGTTGGGTATCGGACATACGCATGATCCGCTCCTTGCTCAAATGCATGCAAACAACACATGCGGCAGGGAACACGATGGGCGAATTCATTCCTGACTATCTGATCCGCGAACAGGCGGCGGTCGGCGCGCTGGTCGCGTTCGGCGTGCTGCGTGTGATCGGCGCGATGCTCGCGTACGAGCGCGGATGGCGTATTTCAGTGGTCGGGAAATGTTTTGTCGCGGCGGCGGTGCTGTACTGCCTGCCGCAGGTTTTCGATTTGCTCACGCATATGGTCGGCACGCGCGCGGCCGGCGCCGAACTCGAAGGCAAGGCCGCGGGCTGCGCGATCGCGCTATTCTGCGCACCGATTCTCGGCCACCGGCTCGGCTTCGAGTGAGCGGGACCTGAACCCGGCCCTGGAGCGGACGGAAACGCGGCAACGGGCGCGCGAGCGCGCGCCCGTTGCCTGAACAGAGCAGTAACGGAGCGCTGGCCATCGCCAGGCGGCCGTGTGTATTGCGCCGCACGTGCCTCAAGTGCGGCGCTTTTTTATGCGGCGGGTTTTCGCTGCCGATGTCTCAAGGTTGCAGCGTGGCAGGCAAGCACTGGACCTCGCTCACCACGGCCGCGCGCTCAACCGAGCGCCGCGAACGCCGGCACGCTATGCGACAGCGTGGCCGCGACGACGAACACGCCGATCATCACGAGCGCTTCCAGATACAGCACGTTGGCGAACGTATGCGCATCCATCGTCGATGCGGTGCGGCGCAGGCGTGGCAGCGCCGACATGCGGTTCAGCCCGCCGAGCACCAGCGCGAGCGCGACCAGCACGAGCTTGAGCATCAGCACGTGCCCCCATGTGCTCGCCTCGATCGCTTCGAGCGAGCCGCCCGAACCGCGCACCGCGTTGAAGACGCCCGACACCAGCACGAGCGCGACCGCGACGATCGACACGTTCGACACCTGGGTTGCCGTGCGGATCAGCATGCCCCGCGCGGTCGATGCGCCGAGCGCCGGCAGCACCGCGAGCCCGGAAGCCATCGCGAGGCCGCCCCACACACCCGTCGCGAGCACGTGCAGCGTCTGCATGCCGATCGCCGCCGACACCACGCCGGCATCGGCCGCGTGTCCGAGCGACGCCTTGCCCGCCGCGATCGCGAGTACCGCGAGCCACAGCAAGGCGTTGCGCAGCATGCCCGTGCCGTGGCTCAACGCGGTGCCGAGCAACACCAGCGCGCCGCCGAACGCGACGCTCCAGCCGTAGCCGACGTGGGTTTGCGTGAGCACGGTCGGCACCACGCCAAACGCCGAGGGCAACGCGACGCCGCTCATCGACGCGGTCTGATACAGCAGCCAGCCGAGATCCGCGAGCACCAGCACGATGGTGGCCGCGAGCATCGACCGCCGCGCCCGCATCCATCCGGGACGCGCCGGCGACACGCTCTGCCGCGCGTCCTTCGCGAGCCACGCGGCCAGCAGCGCCGAACCCACGGCGAAACCAAACGCGACGTTCATGAGCGCGGCCATTGCGACCTGCCCGATCCATAGTGCGTCGAGGTTCATTTGACGTTGAACGCGAAGTCGCCTTGCGTGCGATGGCCGTCGGTGGCCACCGCGACCCAGTGCACCGCATAGCGGCCGGCGTCCAGTGGCGGGAGCGCGAGGTGCATCGTGCGGGCGTCCTGGCTATCGACCGTGGAGGCCGTCGCCACCGCGGACTTGCCGCTCGCATCGGCGAGCGTGATCGTGCTGAAGGCCGGCTCGAGCGGCTCGGTGAAATGGATCGTCACTTCGGTGGGCGCGACGGCGTCGGCGTTCGCGGCCGGCACGCTCGAGATCAGATGCGCATGCGCGAACGCGCCCGACGACACCGCCAGCGCGACGGCACCGGACATCAACGCACGCAGCGCCGGAGAGGAAAAATCGAATAGCTTCATGTAAGGCCGATAGCGGATGAGAACGAACGGGAACAGACCGGGACAGGGCCGGGCGCGGCGCGTGCCAGCGGTCGAACGGCGGGTCGAACGGCGGCCGGCGAGCCCGGAAGTGTACGCTTCGATGGCCCGCGCGCGCATCGGTTCAACCCGACTTTATCGAATGCATCGGGTGGCGGGCGCCCGCGCGGCTTCGACCATACGGCCGGATTGTCAATCCGGAATACCGCGAGCAATCGCAACAGACAACGACCGATGACAGCAACCGATGCCCCGGCGCAAGCCCGCACTTACCCGGGCGACAGACTGTCGCATGGCGGTCACACCCGGAACCGTCTCTAATGCGGCAAATAGTCACCATCACCCTTCGATGATAGAATGCTGCGTCGCCGCAGCGACGGCTGTCCTTCACACCGAGCCGCTCGAAGTTCGGTCAGGTCCCCGATTCTGATGGAGTTACGCGTGTCTTCAAGACGCCTCTTCCGCCCGTTGCTTGCTCTTCTGCTGATCGGCTCCGCGGGTGTCTATAGCGCTGCGAAAGCGCAGACCCAACCGAAGGCCCCCGACACGATGGAAGCGCGCGTGCAAGGCTGCACCGCCTGCCACGGCTCGCATGGGCAAGGTACCGACAACGACTACTTCCCGCGCCTCGCGGGCAAGCCGGCGGACTATCTGTTCAACCAGTTGCAGAACTTCCGCGAAGGGCGTCGCAAGTATCCGCCCATGAACTACCTCGTCACCTATCTCTCCGACGACTACCTTCACCAGATCGCCACGTTCTTCTCGCAGCAGCGCCCGCCGTATCCGACGCCGGCGAAGCCGACCGTGTCGGCCGCCACGCTCGCGCGCGGCCAGCAGATCGTGCTGCACGGCGACGACGCCAAGCAGGTGCCCGCCTGCGCGGCCTGCCACGGCAAGGCGCTGACCGGCATGGAACCGGCTATCCCGGGTCTCGTCGGCCTGCACGCCGACTACATCAGCGCGCAGCTCGGCGCATGGCGCTCGGGTACGCGCCGCGCTATCGCGCCTGACTGCATGCACACGATCGCCACGCGCCTGTCCGACGAAGACGTGAATGCCGTCGCGGCCTGGCTCTCCACGCAGCAGGCTCCGCAAAACCCCGTGCCGGCTCCGGCCCGCTCGTTGAAGACTCCGCTTGCCTGCGGCAGCGAACCGCAATAAGGCGCCGGGAGAAACACACACATGAAACGCAAGTCATTGTTCGCCCTCTCGGCAGTCGTCGTGGTTGCGGCCGCCGCACTCGTTCCCGTCCTCTGGTCGGGCGGCGACAACCTGCACAGCAGCGGCGCGGCCGTGGCGGCAACGCCCGCCGACCAGGCCGACCTGATCAAGAAAGGCGAGTACCTCGCCCGCGCCGGCGACTGTATCGCCTGCCACACGGTGCGCGGCGGCAAGCCGTTCGCCGGCGGCCTGCCGATGGCCACGCCGTTCGGCACGATGTTCACGCCGAACATCACGCCGGACGACCAGTACGGCATCGGCAAGTGGACCCAGGACGACTTCTATCGCGCGATGCACACCGGCCGCTCGAAGGACGGCAGCCTGCTTTATCCGGGCTTCCCGTTCACGAGCTACACGAAGGTCACGCGCGCCGACTCGGACGCGATCTACGCGTACCTGCGCTCGGTCACGCCGGTCAACGTGCCGAGCCGTCCGCACGAGCTGAAATTCCCGTTCAACCAGCGCAACATGCTGATCGGCTGGCGCACGCTGTTCTTCCGTGAAGGCGAGTTCAAGCCGGATCCGACCAAGTCGGTCGAATGGAACCGCGGCGCGTACCTGGTCGAAGGCCTCGGCCACTGCGGCATGTGCCACACGTCGATCAACGCGATGGGTGGCCCGGTCAACTCGGCGGCCTTCGCGGGCGGCCTGATTCCGCTGCAGAACTGGTACGCGCCGTCGCTGACGTCGAACCGCGAAGCCGGCCTCGGCGACTGGGAACTGCAGGACATCGCCGATCTGCTGAAGACCGGCGTGTCGAACCGCGGCGCGGTGTTCGGTCCGATGGCCGAAGTGGTTCACAACAGCCTGCAGTATCTGTCGCCCGAAGACATCAACGCGATGGCCACGTACCTGAAGACGATTCCGCAGAAGAGCGAAGCACCGGAACCGCTGCAGCTCGAAACCTCGGAAAAGTTCGGTGGCGAACTGTTGAAGCAAGGTCAGAAGATCTACGCTGACCACTGCGCGAAGTGCCATTCGGAGAACGGTCTCGGCATGCCGCCGGCGTTTCCGCCGCTCGCGAACAACCCGTCGATCCAGATGCCGTCGGCGGTCAACCCGATCCGCATGGTGCTGAACGGCGGTTATCCGCCGAGCACGGAAGCGAACCCGCATCCGTACGGCATGCCGCCGTTCGCGCAAGCACTGTCGAATCAGGAAGTCGCGGCGGTCGTGACGTACATTCGTATGTCCTGGGGCAACCACGGTACCGCCGTGTCGCCGCAGCAGGTGGCCGACCTGCGTTCGGCGCCGCTCGACTAGGCGGCGTTCGACGCACCCCGGGCGCGGCCTGCGAATTTCGCGGCCGCGCCCTTCGTTTTTTCAGGACCGGTATCATGTGGGCCCGTTAGCGTTTGCGGTCCCCCTCGTGAGACCGCGCAGGAGGAAAGAGCCGTGCCCGTCGGTGAGCGTTTCAACAGCATGACCCATCTCGTCGGCGCCGTGCTGTCGGTGGCGGGGCTGGCGGCACTCGTGACGATGGGCGCGCTCGCCGGCGATGCATACAAGGTGGTCAGCTTCAGCGTGTACGGTGCGATGCTGTTCGTGCTGTATGCGATTTCGACGCTCTATCACAGTGTTAGCCATCCCCGCCTGAAGGCGATTCTGCAGAAATGCGATCATGCGGCGATCTACCTGCTGATCGCCGGCAGCTACACGCCGTTCACGCTCGTCACGTTGCGCGGACCGTGGGGCTGGTCGCTGTTTGGCGTAAGCTGGGGGCTCGCCGCCCTCGGCATCGTGCAGGAACTCACGCTCGGGCGACGCACCCGCAGCGTGTCGATGGTGCTGTATGTGCTGATGGGATGGCTCGCGCTCGTAGCCGTCCACCCGCTGCTGCATGCGTTACCGGCGGCGGGGACCGCCTGGCTCGTGGCCGGCGGCGTCATCTATAGCGCCGGCATCTACTTTTTCATCAACGACGAGCGCATCCGCCACGGGCATGGTATCTGGCACCTGTTCGTACTGGCGGGCAGTCTGTGTCAATTCGTCAGTGTCGCGCGCTATGTCGCGTGACATTCCACGGCGGCGAAATGCAACTTAAGGCCAGTCAACGTGTCTGCATAGCGCGTTGAAACATTCGGCACATGTCTGAACGTGCCGCCGATTTCTCCATGAACGGAACCGGGCTTCGGCCTCGAATGCGCCATGCGGGCGTGTCGATGCCGCTTCGGTTTTGCCGCGTGTGGGCCTGTTGGGCCCGTGCGCGCCGTTCGCGAAACTGCATTGCAAAGAGCTTTTATGTCTTTTGATTCCCTCGGCTTGTCCGAACCGCTGGTCCGTGCTGTACACGAACTCGGCTACACCACCCCCACTCCGATCCAGACCCAGGCGATCCCCGCCGTGCTCAACGGTGGCGATCTGCTCGCCGGCGCGCAAACCGGCACCGGCAAGACCGCCGGTTTCACGCTGCCGATCCTGCAGCGTCTGAATTCGATGCCGCCGGCCGCGGCCGGCAAACGCGTCGTGCGCGCGCTGATCCTCACGCCGACGCGCGAACTCGCCGCCCAGGTCGAAGAAAGCGTGCGCGCGTACGGCAAGTACCTGAAGCTGAAGTCGACCGTGATGTTCGGCGGCGTCGGCATCAATCCGCAGATCGGCGCGTTGAAGAACGGCGTCGATATCGTCGTCGCGACGCCGGGCCGTCTGCTCGATCACATGCAACAGAAGACCATCGACCTGTCGCGCCTCGAGATCCTCGTGCTCGACGAAGCGGACCGCATGCTCGACATGGGCTTCATCCACGACATCAAGCGCGTGCTCGCGAAGCTGCCGCCGAAGCGTCAGAACCTGCTGTTCTCGGCAACCTTCTCCGACGAGATCAAGGCGCTCGCCGACAGCCTGCTCGACTCGCCGGCGCTGATCGAAGTCGCGCGCCGCAATACGACGGCCGAAACGGTCGCGCAGAAGATTCACCCGGTGGATCGCGACCGCAAGCGCGAACTGCTCACGCATCTGATCCGCCAGCACAACTGGTTTCAGGTGCTGGTGTTCACGCGCACCAAGCACGGCGCGAACCGTCTCGCCGAGCAATTGACGAAGGACGGCATCAGCGCGCTCGCGATTCACGGCAACAAGAGCCAGTCGGCGCGCACGCGCGCGCTCGCCGAATTCAAGGACGGCACGTTGCAGGTGCTGGTCGCGACCGACATCGCGGCGCGCGGCATCGATATCGATCAACTGCCGCACGTGGTCAACTTCGATCTGCCGAACGTGCCGGAAGACTATGTGCACCGTATCGGCCGCACGGGCCGCGCGGGCGCGACCGGCGAGGCCGTGTCGCTCGTGTGCGTCGACGAACTGCAGTTGCTGAAGGACATCGAGAAGCTGATCAAGCGTCCGGTCCCGCAGGAAGTGATTGCCGGTTTCGAGCCGGATCCGGGCGCGAAGCCGGAGCCGATCCAGCGACGCAGCCAGGGTGGCGGCGGGCGTTCGCCGCGCCAGGGGCAAGGCGCGGGACGGCGAGATGGAGCGGCTGCGGGTGCCGCCGCGGCGAAGCCGGCGCAAGGCGCGGGGCAACGCGCGGCGCAGGGTTCTGGAAACGGCACGGGACAAGGCGCGAAGCCGGCTGGCAACGGCGGGCAGCCGCGCCGCGACGGGCAACGTCACGACGATCGTCCGCGCGCCGCGACGCATGACGGCGGCGCCGCGCATCACGCGCCGCGCAAGCCGCAGGGCAACCGCTCGCACAACGGCAATCCGGGCGCGCTGCTCGGCGGCGGCGTGAAGGCGCGCAACGATGCACCGCGTGGACCGCAGCCGTCGCGCAACGGCGAACGCGGCCGCTAAGCGTCGCTCCCGGCCTCGCGCTGTTCGAGGTCGCCGCTTCGCCGCCCGTCGGTTCTGTCCTGCTCCGAAGGACTAACGGCCGGGCGCGGCGGCGGCCCGCTTCAAATGCTCGACCTGCCGTTCCCACCGGTCGAGCACCGCACTCCCCTCTTCTTGCAGTTCGAACGTGATGCCGCCTGTCAGGCGCGCATAACGCACGCTCTGCGCTTCTCCTGCGTCGATCGAGCCGATCAGACAGACGAGACCGCTGTCGTCGCCAGCCACGGGCGGCAACGGCGCGGCGCGCAACTGCACCTGATAGAACGCCGCATCGCAAACGAAGCTCAACGCGGCGCGACCGCTTTGCGCGATCGCGCGCGTCGCCCGCGCCCGCGGCCATAACGCGATGCACAGCGTGCGCGAATCGGGCGCATAGAGCTCACCGATGCCGAGCAGCGACGTGCGCACGTGGCCGTTCGTATCGACGGTGAGTAGCGACGCGGTGAAGCCCACCTTGTCCGCGAGCGACGAACCGTCGAACAACGCCCGCACGTTGTCTGGCCATTCGTCGAACACGTTCTGTTCGAGCGGACGCGCCGGGGGCGAAACAGGTAAGGAGTCGGAGGAATCGCTCATGCGCTCGGTCCGGTTGAAGTAGACAACAAAGCAGGCAACGCGCAATCATGCCTCGAAAGAAGCAAGGCCCGCATCGGCGGGCCTTGCTTTGTCGCATCGTCGTGCGCGCGCATGAAGGATCGGTCACGAAGCCGGCAGCGGTTCCGCTTCAGCGGAAGAACACATGCTGCGTGATCTTCGCGAGCGGATAATGCACGCCCGGCTGAATCCGCGCCGGCAGATCGAGCGGCTTGAGCAGCATCTTCACGCACATGTCGGCGGACAGATTGCGCCGCACCAGCGTATTGATACGCGCCGCGCGCTCGCGGTTATAGGCGGAATCGTGCACGCGCTCCGGATAGCGGATCGCGAACACATGCCGCAGTGCGATCTCCGAATCCTCGTTCTTGATCTCCATCACGCGCCGCATCAGCGCGCCGAGCACCGCGAGCCGGCCATTGCCCTCGATCCTGTTGTACTTCTTGAAGTACTTGAAAAAGTGCTTGTAGTGACGGACTTCGTCGGTGCGGATGTTGTCGGTGATTTCCTTGAGCACCGGCTCGTCCGAACATTCGCCAATCGCGCGATAAAGCGTCGCCGTGCCGGTTTCGACCACGCAGCGCGCGACCATTTCGAGCGCGCGGGTCTTTTCGAAGTCCTCGACCGAGCAGGTCAGCGAATACTCGTCCATAAAATTGCGAAACGCGGTGTCCCAGTCGAATTCGGGCCACACATAGGCGATATAGGTCTTCAGCGCCCGGCCATGCTGCATTTCCTCGGGCTCCCACTCGTTGTTGAGCCAGGCCGAGACTTCGGGGTCGCCGTTGAAAAACGTACTCAGATTGCTGGTGTAGAGATCGGTACCGCTTTCGATAAACGAAGCCGCGCACAGCAACAGCAGCAGGTCTTCGTTCGCGGCGGCCTTCTGCCGGTCAATGCGGGTGAGGTCAATGTCCTCGATCCGCCAGGGCATGACGTGGTTCAGCTCTGTATGCATCGTGTCTTGCTCCAATGCTGTACCGGCCGGTGGAGCCTGCTCGTAACCGCCCCCGCGCTCCCGCCCGCCGGGATGTTTCTCCGTGCCGGATACAACGCCGTGAATTAGAGTTGGGATCTTGTACTTTGCATGTTAGCCGGAGTTATCCGGTCATGCAGATCACTCAGCACAGACCGTGCCGAAGCGCCGCAGTTCCAGTTCAAAGATAGTCGATATCTTTCAGGGGATTAAAGCGGCGTGCGAGCGGCGAAAAAAAACCAGCTCGAAGAGCTGGTTTTCAGTGTGGGCGCGAAGCCCGCGGAAGTCCATCGCAGTCCGCCGAAGCAGGCCTGGCGCGCCTCGCGGGACCGCCGCGGCAGCCACGGACGCCGCGGCGCGGCGCTCAGGCGGGCTGCTGCACGCCGCCGTGCGCGACACGCACGCGGCGCATGCGCACCGCGACGATGACCAGCGATACGCCCGACAGCACCGCCGCGAGCAGCACGTAATAACTTGGCGCGAGTTTGTCGCCGGTCAAATGGATGAAGGTTTCGACGATGGTCGGCGCAAAGCCGCCGAACAGCGTCACGCCGATGCTGTAGCCGATCGAAAGACCGGTCGAGCGCACCTGGGTCGGGAAGATCTCCGACATCAGCGCGGGCATCGGCCCCGAGTAAGCCGCCTTGAAGAGGCCGGCGACGCCTTGCAGCACCAGCAGCCAGCCGATCGTCGGATGCGTTTGCAGCCACGCGAACATCGGATAGATCAGCACGCCCATCAGGATCGACGTGGTCAGCATGATGCGAATGCGGCCGATACGATCGGACAGCGCGCCCATGATCGGCGAGAAGACGAACTGCATGCCGCCGTTGAGCACCACCACGCCGAACGACGCGGCCGCGGCCATATGCAACTGCTTGACCGCGTAAAGCGGCATGTAGAGCTGCAGCACGTACACCCCGACCGTCGACTGCGCGACGATACCGATCGCGAGCAGCAGGTTGACCCATTGATTCGAGAACGACGCATCCTTCGATTCGTCCACGGCCTTGCGCTCGCCGGCCGCCTCGCGAGCGGCGCGCTCTTCGCGCACCGCGAGGAACTCCGGCGTTTCGTCGAGATGCGAGCGGATGTAATAGCCCACCGGACCGACCAGCAGGCCGAACACGAACGGCACGCGCCAGCCCCAGCTATTCAGATGTTCGGCCGGCAGCCAGGCGGTCAGCAGCGAACCGAAGGCCGCCGCGGTGATCGCCGCGAGCCCCTGGCTCGCGAACTGCCAGCTCGCGTAATAGCCGCGCCGCGACGCGCTGTGCTCGACCATGAACGCGGTCGCGCTGCCGAACTCGCCGCCCACTGCGAAGCCTTGCACGAGCCGCGCGAGCAGCACCAGCAGCGGCGCCGCGAGACCAATCGACGAAAACGGCGGCATCACCGCCATCGTGAAGGTGCCGATCATCATCAGCGCGATCGCGAGCGTGAGCGCCGCCTTGCGGCCCTTGCGGTCGCCGTACACGCCGAGCACGATCGCGCCGAGCGGGCGCATCAGGAACGAGATGCCGAAGGTGGCGATCGCGAGCAGCGTCGACAGCCACTCGTCCTGCATCGGGAAGAACTGTTTCGCGATGATCGTCGCAAAGTACCCGTAGACCAGGAAGTCGAACCACTCGAGCGCGTTACCGACCGACGACGAAAAAACGATCCGCCGCACCATCGCTTTGGAAAGCGGCGCGGGCGGCGCATGAGGGGAAGCGGTCGCGGAAGTCGACGCGGGGGTTTGCATGAAGGTCTCCTGCCTGTCCGATGCGTGATACGTGGTGATACGTGGTGGTACGTGGTGGTACGTGGTGGTACGTGGTCGCCGTTATTCGTGAAGCACCGCCCGCCCGTGATGCGCACAGGACGGCGCCGGCGGCCCGCGAGGCGCCGCGCGTCACGTTGGGATGAGTCCGGGTCTGGCTTCGGGCCGCCGCTCAGAAACCGGCGGCGAGGCCGTCGCGGCGGCTGTCGCTGGCCGCGACATAACCGCGCTCCGGCTCGTTGCGATCGAGCTTCCAGATGAACTGGCCGGAGCCGAAGTCCATGTACGGATCGTCGACCGACTTGATCGTGTGGCCGAGCTTTTGCAGTGCGTCGGCGGTATTCGGATCGAGCGTCGCTTCGATGTCGATCGTGAAGTCGCGGTTGACCTTCCAGCGCGGCGCGTCGCACGCGGCCTGCGGCTGCTGGCCGTAATCGAGCATGCGCACCACCGTTTGCAGATGGCCTTGCGGCTGCATGTCGCCGCCCATCACGCCGAAGCTCATCACCGCTTCCTGCCGGCCGTTCACCTGCTGCGTGAGGAACGCCGGGATGATCGTGTGGAACGGCCGCTTGCCGCCTGCCACGACGTTCGGCGAGCCCGGATCCATCGAGAAGCCGCAGCCGCGGTTCTGCAGCGCGATGCCGCTGTCCGGCACCACGACGCCGGAGCCGAAGCCCATGTAGTTCGACTGGATGAAGCTCACCATCATGCCGTTCTCGTCGGCCGTCGACATGTAGATCGTGCCGCCCGCCTTCGGCATGCCGAAGTCGAAATGCGTCGCGCGCTTCGGATCGATCAGCTTCGCGCGCGAGCTGAGGTACGCGTCGTCGAGCATCTGCTCGGGCGTGACTTCCATCGAACGCGGATCGGCGACGTAGCGGTAGACGTCGGCGAATGCGAGCTTCATCGCTTCGATCTGCAGATGCTGCGACTCGACGCTGTCGATCTTCAGCGACTTCACGTCGAATTTCTCGAGGATGCCCAGCGCGATCAGCGCCGCGATGCCCTGGCCGTTCGGCGGAATCTCGTGCACGGTATAGCCGCGATAGTCCTTGCCGATCGGCTCGACCCAGTCCGGGCGGTAGTTGCGCAGGTCTTCGGCGCTCAGCGCGGCGCCCCCTTCACGCGCGAACGCGGCGATCCGCCCGGCGATCTCGCCTTCGTAATAGGCGCGCGGGCCTTGCTCGGCGAGCTGGCGCAGCGTCTTCGCATGGCCGGGGAAACGCACCAGCTCGCTCACTTCCGGCGCGCGGCCGCGCGGCATGAAGGTCTGCGCGAAGCCCGGCTGGTCCTTCAGTTCGGGGATCGCGTTCGCCCACTTGTACGCGACGATGCTCGCGACCGCGTGACCGCGCTCGGCGATCTCGATGGCGGGCTCCATCAGGTCGGCGAACGGCAGCTTGCCGAACTTCTGATGCAGCGCTTCCCAGCCGGCGATCACGCCCGGCACCGTCACCGCGTCCCAGCCGCGCTTGGGCTGCACCGCGAGACCGTTTTCCTCGCCGTATTTGCGCTTGAAATAATCGACGTTCCATGCGGCCGGCGCCGCGCCCGACGCGTTCAGCCCATGCAACTTCTTGCCGTCCCACACGAGCGCGAACGCATCGCCGCCGAGCCCGCACGACACCGGCTCGACGACCGTGATCGCGGCGGCCGCCGCGATCGCCGCGTCGACGGCGTTGCCGCCCTTCCACAGCATGCGCAGACCGGCCTGCGCGGCGAGCGGATGCGAGGTCGAAACGAGGTTGCGTGCGAATACGGGCAGACGTTGTGTCGGATAGGGGTTTTGCCAGTTGAAGCCAGTCATGTCGAACACTCTCGAAAGCGCGGCCCGGCGGGAAAAAGTCGCCGGACATCATGGGAAAGGTTGTAAAGCAGGTAAAACGCGGAACCCCGGATTGCAGCGCGAACCCGGCCAAAAAACAAATTCATTTATCAAATGAATAAATGCGTAATCCACCTGAATGGGGGTTCGAAGCTTCGACGGCCGTCCGTGCGGATTGCACGAGTTGGCGGACAAGGGGCCCGATGGTCTTACAATAGCCGCAACTCCTTCGAGCGAAGCCGGAGCCTGCATAATTTTTTGTCCGACTCGCCGCCTGATTTGCGCGGACCTTCCCGCCCCGCGCGGCGACCGCGCCCCGACCGCGCAACGGATCGCGCCGACACAACATCCACGACACGAGACCCATGACACGAGACCCCCGCCTGACTCTCAACGCCCGGCAACAGGAACTGCTGGAGTGGGTGCAACGCGACGGCTTCGTGACCGTGGACGATCTCGCGAGCCACTTCGACGTAACGCCGCAGACGATCCGCCGCGACGTCAACTGGCTCGCCGACATGAACCTGCTGCGCCGCTACCACGGCGGCGCGAGCCTGCCGACCAGCTCCGAGAACGTTTCCTACACCGCGCGCCAGCGCATGTTCCACGAAGAGAAGCGGCGCATCGCGGCGTTAGTGGCCACTCACATTCCCGATCAGGCGTCGCTCTTCATCAACCTCGGCACGACCACCGAGGAAGTCGCCCGCGCGCTGAACCGGCACCGCGGACTGCGCGTGATCACGAACAATCTGAACGTCGCGAGCATGATGAGCGGCTACCCGGATTGCGAGGTGCTCGTGACGGGCGGCATCGTGCGGCCGTGGGACAAGGGAATCGTCGGCGAACTCGCGATCGACTTCATCCGCCAGTTCAAGGTCGATTTCGCGATCATCGGCACGTCGAGCATCGAAACCGACGGCACGCTGCGCGATTTCGACACCCGCGAAGTGCGCGTGGCCGAGGCGATCATCGCGCACGCGCGCACCGTGTTTCTCGCCGCCGACCACTCCAAATTCGGCCGCCCCGCGCTGGTTCGCCAGGGGCATCTCGAACAGATCGACGCGCTCTTCACCGACGCGGCCCCGCCGGCGGACATGGCCGACACGCTGACCGCCGCCAACTGCCAGATCTACGTCGCCGCGTAGTTCGGCGGATATTCGCTGGATATTCGCGGCGGGCGCCAGACGTTCTCCGCCATGCTGCGGCGCACGCGAAACTTCAAGTGAAATCAAGGATCTGTCCGCTGCGCCGGACCGCCGCTCAGGCGCCCAATTGTCAAAGGGAAAATTTACAGGGTCCAGGTTGGTGTTTCATTGGGGCTCGCCTACACTCCAGTTCCCCGACGTGCGTCGCGCGTTTGCGCGGCGCCCGGTTGTATGAATCTGTCGAGTAAGCCGTACTTCCCGCCTGATCCGTTAGCGGACCCAACCCGGCCTGGCCGGTTGCCTGCAAGGCCGTCCGCGATTGCCTGACATGGAGAGAACGATGCTGAGTCCGCATGAATTCGCCACGTTGTTGCTCGTCAAGGACGCCCCCCACCAGGTCGACATGGACCGCGAAGAACTCGATGCATTGCTCGAACGCCAATTGGTGCAGCTCGAACGCCTCGCATCGGGCAATGAACGGTGGCGCGTGACGGAAACCGGCGACGACGCGTTGCGGGCCATCAAGCGTTTCTCATAGGGTTTCTTTCAGCGCTTCCATTCAATTCACCTGACAAAGGGCCGGCTTCGCGGCCCTTTGTTGTGCATAAATCATTTACACAGTAAATTCACGCGACGGATTTCCCGCTCGCGCGCATGCCCAAGACGCTCTCTCCCGAAGACATCCAGCAGTTTCGCGAAGCCATGCGGCGCGTGGCCGAAAACGCGTTCGCGACACGCGGCGCGCAAGGCGTGACGATGCGCGAACTGGCGAAGGAGCTCGGCTGCAGCGCGATGACGCCCTACCGCTATTTCCGCGACAAGGACGAGATCCTCGCGATGGTCCGCGCCGCCGCGTTCAACCGCTTCGCCGCGCGCCTCGAAGCGGCCGCGCAAAGCATCCCCGCTGACGCGCCCGCCGCGGATCACGCCGTGGTGAGTCAGGCCTACGTCGCGTTCGCGCTCGATGAACCGCACGCGTACCGTTTGATGTTCGATCAGATACCGCAGCGCGGCGCTCACCCGGAACTGGCCGCGGCGTCACAGCGCGCGTGGCGCCTGCTCGGCGCGCACTTCGAGCGACTGGTCGCGGCGGGTGTGCTCGAAGGCGACGCGCAACTGATCGGTTACGCGTACTGGACCAGCCTGCACGGCTTCACGATGCTCGCGCTGGCGAACCAGTTGCCGCCGCCGGCACGGCCGGACGACGCTCCGGAAGACTCGCGCGAGCTATCGCGCGAAGCCGTGTTCGCGCAGCTTCTGCGCATGCTATGGCGGGGAGCATTGCCGCAACGCGGATGAGTGCGCGCCGCTCAACCGCTGCGCAAGGTCGGATCGACCCTCGAGCGCCAGCTGATCGCTTGCGCGCGCTGCTCGGCAAAGAATTCGACCCACTGATTGCGCATTTTCGGATCGCTGCTGGTCGCCTCGCTTGCGTGGCGTTGCGCGATCGACGCCTGGAACGCGCAGAAATCCTCCTTCGACAGCCGGCCGCGCCGGTTCGCCACATAGGCGTCGAAAAAGGTCGCGTAGACGGACTGCGCGTCGTTGCCGTAGTCGACCGTCTGCGGCGAGCACATCTGCTGCAACGCGTCGAACGACGGCGCTCCCCTCGTTCCCTCCAGGCTCGGCGAGCTCACGCATCCGGCCAGAACCGCCGCGGCGCCGATCATTAAAAGTCCACGCATTCATCACCTCGAAATGGCTGCTGCCGAGAGTATCGTCCGTGGCCGCGCGTTGCGCCACTCCCCAGGATCTGGCACGGACGAATTGAACTTTACTTTTTCGAATATGTTCATTAAAGTTCGAAAACGAACATCATTCGTTCGATTGGCTTTCCCGCGCTCCCCAACGTCCAGTGTTCGGCGGGCCCGGTTTGCCCATTCGCTTCCCTTCAGATTCGACGCAGAGGACCCAGCAGGTGACGCAAGGCTCGAAATACGATTTGCTCGTCGTAGGCGGCGGGATCAACGGCGCCGGCATCGCGCGCGACGCAGCCGGCCGCGGCCTGTCGGTGCTGCTGTGCGAGCAGGACGATTTGGCCGCGCATACGTCGTCGGCAAGTACCAAGCTGATTCACGGCGGCCTGCGCTATCTCGAATACAAGGAATTCGGGCTCGTGCGCAAAGCGCTGCAAGAACGCGAAACGCTGCTGCGCGCCGCGCCGCATATCATGTGGCCGCTGCGCTTCGTGATGCCGCACATGCCCGATCTGCGCCCCGCCTGGCTGATCCGCGCGGGCCTGTTCCTCTACGATCATCTGGCCAGACGCGAGCTGCTGCCCGGTTCGCGCGGCATCGTGATGAAAAAGCATCCGGCCGGCGCGCCGCTCGTCGATTCGATCAAGCGCGGCTTCGTTTATTCGGACGGCTGGGTCAACGACGCGCGCCTCGTCGTGCTGAACGCGCTCGACGCGCACGAGCGCGGCGCGACGATCCTCACGCGCACGAAGCTCGTCAGCGCGGAGCGCGTGGACGGCGAATGGCGCGCGCAACTGCGGCGCGCGGACGGCTCGACGCTCGACGTGCGCGCCGCGGCCATCGCGAACGCGGCGGGCCCGTGGGTCGGCGAACTGCTGAAAGGCGCGCTGGGCCGGCCGGCGTCGCACAGCGTGCGGCTCGTCAAGGGCAGTCACATCGTCACGCGGCGCCTGTTCGAGCACGACCATGCGTACATCTTCCAGAACCCGGACAAGCGGATCATCTTCGCGATCCCGTACGAGCACGACTACACGCTGATCGGCACGACCGACCTCGAATATCGGGGCGACCCGTCGCAGGTCGCGATCGACGCGAACGAAACGCAGTACCTGTGCGATTCGATCAACCGCTACTTCAAGCAGAAGATCTCGCCCGCCGACGTGCGCTGGACTTACTCGGGCGTGCGTCCGCTGCTCGAGGACGAGAACGCGGACAACCCGTCGGCGGTCACGCGCGACTACTCGCTCGAACTCGACGCGCCGGCGGGCGAAGCGCCGCTGCTGTCGGTGTTCGGCGGCAAGATCACGACGTTTCGCAAGCTCGCCGAGCAGGCGGTCGACACGCTCACCGAGGCGCTGCGGCACAGCGCGCCCGCGTGGACCGTGAGCGCGCCGCTGCCGGGCGGCGACATCGCGCAGGCGAACTTCGAGCGCTTCCTCGGCGAATTCCGCCAGCAGCATGCGTGGCTGCCGGCATCGCTCGCGCATCGGCTTGCCCGCGCGTACGGCACGCGCGCGAACCGCGTGATCGGCAATGCGCGCGCGCTCGCGGATCTCGGCCCGGCGTTCGCGCCGGGTCTTTACGAAGCCGAGCTGAGCTATCTGCGCGATACCGAATGGGCGCGCTGCGCGCAGGACGTGCTGTGGCGGCGCTCGAAGCTCGGGCTGCACGTCGAGCCGGGCACGCTCGAGCGGGTCACGCGCGACATCGACGCATGGTTCGCCCGCGAACCGGCGCGGCAAAGCGCGTAGCGCAGGCGGCCCGTATAGCGGGAACGCGCACGGGCCGAGGCGAAGCGCCTGGCGCCGCCCCGTCTTCGGCTGGACGAGGCCGGCACGCGCCATCACACTATGGCAGCCCGCTCACAACAACACGCCGCTCCGATCGCCGGCCCGCGGCCTGGCGATCCGCAACATCATGGAGAAGAGACAATGCAGGATCAGTACGTCCTCGCGCTCGACCAGGGCACCACCAGCTCGCGCGCAATGCTGTTCGACCGGCGCGGCAACGTCGTGTCGACCGCGCAGAAGGAATTCCAGCAGATCTACCCGCATCCGGGCTGGGTCGAGCACGACCCGCAGGAAATCTGGTCGACCCAGGCCGGCGTCGCCGCCGAAGCCGTCACACGCGCCGGCATCAATGGCACGTCGATCGCCGCGATCGGCATCACGAACCAGCGCGAAACCACGATCGTGTGGGATCGCGAAACCGGCCACCCGGTCTACAACGCGATCGTCTGGCAGGACCGCCGCACCGCCGACTTCTGCGACGAACTGAAGGCGCAGGGGCTCGAAGCCGCGGTGCGCGCGAAAACCGGCCTGCCGATCGATTCCTACTTCTCGGGCACCAAGATCCGCTGGATTCTCGACAACGTCGAAGGCGCGCGCGAAAAAGCACGTCAGGGCCGGCTCGCGTTCGGCACCGTCGATAGCTGGCTCATGTGGAATTTCACCAAGGGCGCGCTGCACATCACCGACGTGACCAACGCGTCGCGCACGATGCTCTTCAACATCCACACGCTGGAATGGGACGACGAACTGCTCGCCGCGCTCGACATCCCGCGCGGCATGCTGCCGGAGGTGCGGCCGTCGTCGGAGGTGTACGGGCCGACCGTGACCACCGTGTTCGCGTCGAAGATTCCGCTCGCGGGCATCGCCGGCGATCAGCATGCCGCCCTGTTCGGCCAGATGTGCACCGAATCGGGCATGGTGAAGAACACCTACGGCACCGGCTGTTTTCTCGTGATGAATACCGGCGACAAGCCGATCGAATCGCGGAACAATCTGGTCACGACGATCGCCTGGCAGATCGGCGACAGAATCGACTACGCGCTCGAAGGCAGCATCTTCATCGGCGGCGCGGTCGTGCAGTGGCTGCGCGACGGCCTCGGCATCATCAAGAACGCGGCGGAGATCGAAACCCTCGCGCGCGGCGTGCCGCATTGCGACGGCGTGTACCTCGTGCCCGCGTTCGCCGGGCTCGGCGCACCGCACTGGAACGCGCATGCGCGCGGCACGCTGTTCGGGCTCACGCGCGGCACGAGCTCCGCGCATATCGCGCGCGCCGCGCTCGATTCGATCGCGTATCAATCGCTCGACGTGCTGAAGGCGATGGAAGCCGACTCGGGCATCCGCATCGGCGAATTGCGGGTGGACGGCGGCGCCTGCGCGAACGATCTGCTGATGCAGTTCCAGGCCGACATTCTCGGCGTCGACGCGGTGCGCCCGAAGGTGTCGGAGACGACCGCGCTCGGCGCAGCCTATCTCGCCGGTCTCGCGGTCGGCTACTGGAAGGACATCGACGAACTGCAAAGCCAGTGGAAGCTCGAACACCGCTTCACGCCGGCGCTGCCGCACGCGGAGGTCAAGGCTTGCCTCGACGGGTGGCAGCGCGCGATCCGGGCGGCGAAGGCGTGGGCGGATATGCCGTGAAAATGCACGCGCGAGGCGTGAGGATCCGCGCCGGAAAGCACGTATCATGACGCTTTCCATCCCGGCGCGCGTCCCGCTTACCGTTTTTCAGGCATGATCGACCACCTCATCTGTGACTGCGACGGCGTGCTCGTCGACAGCGAAGTCATCGCCGATCGCGTGATGTTCGACACGCTGACGGCCACCTTCCCCGGCCTCGATTTCGCCCCCGTCATCAAAACCGCGTTCGGCCAGCAAACCTCGCGCTTTCTCGCCGGCGTCGAGCAGCAGTTCGACATCACGCTGCCAGCCGACTTCCTCGACACGATCGAACACAACGTCGAACTCGAGCTCGCCGCGTCGCTGAGTGCGATCAACGGCGTGCGCGACGCGCTGCAACGCGTGACCCTGCCCGCCGCGGTCGTGTCGAACAGCCGCATGACGCGCGTCGCCGCATCGGTGCGGCGCGCCGGCTTGCAGCAGATTTTCGGCGAGCGGATTTTCAGCGCCGAGCAGGTCGCGCGGCCGAAGCCCTATCCCGATGTCTATCTGTTCGCGGCAAGGACGCTCGGCGTCGAGCCGTCGCGCTGCCTCGTCGTCGAGGACAGCGTCGCGGGACTGAACGCGGCGCGCGCGGCGGGCATGAAGACGATCGCATTCGTCGGCGCGAGCCATATTCCGGACGGCTATGCGGACGCGCTGCGGCGGATGGGCATGACGCGCATCATGAAGCACATGGATGAATTGCCCGGCCTCGTCGAGGCGGCCGGGCGCGGCGAATTCGGCGACGTGCAGTCGTAGCGGCTTTTTCTCGCGCCCGCCGCCGTTCGTCGTTCACCCTTCGTCGTTCATGTCGAGGCGTCCTGTGCCGCCGTGCTATCGACCGCCTTCATGCGCGTGACGGCGAACTGCGACGCCTCGGTCTGCGGCATGGCCGCGAGTTCCCGCAGCGTGACCGGCTTGATCGGAAAACGTAGCCGGTAGTAGCCGGTTTCATCCGGCGTGAGTCCGCGCCGCCGGGCCACGATCTCCGTCACCGTCAGCCCGCATAGCCTGCCCTGGCACGGTCCCATGCCACAGCGCAGGAAGCTCTTCATCTGGTTCGGACCGGTGGCGCCATGGTCTGTCATGTCCGCCACCTGCGCGGCGGTGATCTCTTCGCAACGGCAGACGATGGTGTCGCCGTCGGGGATGCAGGTCGCGTCGGCAGGCCGATAGCGGGCATCGAGAAACGCGCGCCCGCGCAGCCAGCGGCGCAGCGCCGCGCGTAACGGCGCGGCCGCCGCGTCGCGGTGCGCGACGGATCCGACGCCCAGCCGTGACAACACGTCCAGCGCCACGATCTCGCCTTCCAGCTCGGCGACCCGCGCGCCGCGAATCGCCGCGCCGTCGCCCGCGATGCTGATCCCGTCGACGGTCGTGGCGCCCCATGCGTCGCGCGTGACGGTGAAGCAACGCTGCCGCGCATTCCACTCGTGCGCGCAGCCGAGCGCGCGCGTCAGGTTGATGCCCGGCACCACGCCTTGATGCAGCAGTACGGTATCCGCTTCGACATGCTTATTGCGCCCGTTGCACCGGTATGCGACACCCGTTGCCGCCGTATCGCCGGTGATGCGCAGCGCGGTGACGCCGGTGTCGAACGGCGCGGCGCGGCGCGCGCGCTGCCAGATGGCGAGGCCCTTCGCCAGATACGGAGAGCGGACGAAATCCCAGGCGCTCGCCAACCCGCCTTCCGCGGGCGTCGCGCGGACGATCTCCAGCACGCGCTCGATCCGGGCGCCCGCGGCGGCCAGTTGGGCAACCAGCAGGTACAGCAACGGCCCGGTGCCGGCGATCACGGTCTTTCCGCCAGTGACGAGGCCGGCGGTCTTCAGCAGGATTTGCGCGGCGCCCGCCGTCATGACGCCGGGCAGGGTCCAGCCGGGAATCGGGAAAGGCCGCTCCTGCGCGCCGGTGGCCACGATCACGTGCCGCGCGCGAGCGACGCGTGAGCGTCCCGCGCTGCTCAAGCCGATTTCCCAATGCGCGGATGGCTCCGCGCCGTCGCGCATCACCGACCATGCCGTCGTGCACGGCCGATAGTCGACGCCCGATCCGCGTAACCGCTCGACCAGGGTTTCGCCGTGCCAGTAGTCGGCGCCCAGCACCGCGCGATCGGCGATCGCGGGCGCGGTGATGCCGCGGTAGATCTGCCCGCCCGGCCCCGGCTGCTCATCCACCAGCAGTGTCGCGAGGCCCGCTTGCGCGCAGCGCGCAGCCGCGCTCATGCCCGCGGGCCCGGCACCGATGACGATCACGTCGAAATCGTCCCCCGCGCTCACGGCTCGCCCCCTTCGCCGTGCCGCGCCGCGCCGGTCCACGGGCCCGGACGCGCCTGCGTGCCGACCACCATGCCGGCCGCCACCGGAATCATGCAGGATTGCTGGTTGGCCGCGCCGTCGATCGTGACGAGGCAATCGAAGCACACGCCCATCATGCAATACGGTCCGCGTGGACGGCCGCCCGCCGGCGTCGAGCGCACGATTCGCACGCCGTTGGCCAGCAACGCGGCCGCGACGCTATCGCCGGGGCGCGCGAGCATCGCCACGCCATCGAAGTAAAACGTGACGCCGGCAGGCGGCAAGACCTTCGCGCGTTCAAACATTGAATCGATCCATGGAAAAAGGCGCCAGCGCGCCGGGCAGCTTGCCCGCGAGGATGGACGGCGCCAGCAGCAACGCATGGGCCGCCGCGAGCGTGACGCCGGAGTGGCAGGTCGCGGCGAAAGCGCCGGGCAGCGTCGAAGATTGCGCGTATACGGGAAAGCCGTCCGGGCTCATCACGCGCAGCGCGGCCCACGTCCGCACCACGCGGGCGGATTCGAGCGCCGGAAAGATGCGCGTGGCGCGCTCGGCGAGCGTCGCCAGCACCGGCAGGCCGACGCGGTCGTCGAAACCCGCTTCTTCCAGCGAATCGCCGATCAATACGGTGCCCTCGTCGGTCTGGCGCAGCGTGACGATCGGATACGACATGAAGCGCGGCATGCGCTCCATGACGAGGATCTGCCCGCGCTGCGGACGGACCGGCACGTTCATGCCCAGCGCCGGCGCCAGTTGCGCATTGGCGAGGCCCGCCGCCAGCACGACCCGCGACGTGCGCACCGCGCCGCCCGGCGTCTGCACGGCGAAGCCGTCGGCGCATGGGTCGACGCGGGACACCGGCGCCATCGGCCGATAAGCGGCCTGATACGCCTGGGCGCCCAGCAGCAACGCGCGAAACAGCCGCAGCGGATTCACGTGGCCGTCCAGCCGCGTGTACACGCCGCCCACGACGTCCGGGCCGAGGCCCGGCAACGCCGCGCGCAGATCGGCCGGATCGCAGACCTGATAGTCGTAGCGCTCCACATCCTGCTGCGCCATCAACGCCGCCATGCTGTCGAGCTTCGCCTGCATCTCGGCATGGGACAGGCAGACCTGGAAGCCGCCGGGCTGCTCCAGCATCACGTCGATGTCCGTGTCCTCGCGCAACAGGCGCGCGAGGCGCGGCCATTCGCGCGCGGAACCCTGGGTCCAGTTGCTGTAGGCGCCCTTTCCCACACCCTTGCCTTGCACCCACACGAGGCCGAAATTGCCGCGCGACGCGCGATATGCGACGTCGCCCTCGTCGAGGATGACCACGCGCGCGCCGGCGCGGCTCATCCCATACGCGATCGCGAGGCCGACGAGGCCGCCGCCGATGATCGCGGCGTCATAGTCGCCATTCGCAACCGTGCGGTGAGGATCAGTCGACATCGTCGCCCGCTCCCGCGCCGGCGGCGATGGCTTGCGTCAGCGAAACGGACCGGCAACACGCGCAGCCGGAAGCATGCTGGCGCACCGTCCCGGTGTCCGTGCGCGCCGCGGCATGCGGCGACGACGTGAGCGCGCCGTCGCCGTCGTAGCGGCGCTGACGCTCGCTCGGCCCGAGCCACGCGGGACGACTCACCGTGCGCGGCGCTGGCTTCCCACACGCCGGGCACGGCGCGGGTTCGGCATAGTCGGCCAGCCTGCGCAGCGCGGCAAAGCGTCCGCAGTCGGCGCATTGATATTCGTAGATCGGCATCGTGTGTTCAGCTCTCCAGCGGCACGGCCCACCACGGGTGCGTGCCCAGATCGATGGCGACGCGGTCGCCGGGCGCGAGCGCCAGCTCGCCGTGATTCGCGTGCGAAGCCGTCAGCATCTCGCCGGAATCCAGTTTCACGTCTATTTGCCAGGCTTCGCCGACATACGTGACGCCGGCGATCGCGCCGGCCAGCCCGTCGCCCTCCCGCGGGCCGGGCACGCATCGCACGCGCTCGGGCCGGATGACCAGATCCATGCTGCCATCGGCCAGCGCGCCGGCGCGCGGCGCGAGCGGCACGGCCGTGTGCGGCGCGACCCGCAGGCGACCGCCGTCCGGGCCGGCTTCCACCTTGCCGCGCAGAAAATTCGACGAGCCCATGAACTCCGCGATGTAGCGCGTGCGCGGCCGCTCGTAGATATCGGCGGGGGTGCCGATCTGTTCGATGCGCCCGTTGCGCATGATGGCGATGCGGTCCGACATCGTGATCGCCTCGTGCTGGTCGTGCGTGACGGCGACCGTGGTGATCGCGAGCGCCTGCTGGATGCGGCGGATCTCCCACTGCATTTCCTCGCGCAGGCTCTTGTCCAGCGCGCCGAGCGGCTCGTCGAGCAACAGGATCGACGGTTCGTAGACGAGCGCGCGCGCCAGCGCGACGCGCTGCTGCTGGCCGCCGCTCAGCTCCGACGGCTTGCGCGCGCCCAGACTACCGAGCCTGACCAGATCGAGTGCGCGCCTCACGCGTTCGCCGATCTGCGCTTTCGGCAGCCTGCGCATCTCCAGCGGAAACGCGACGTTCTTCTCGACGGACAGGTGCGGAAACAACGCGTAGTGCTGGAACACGAGGCCGATGTCGCGCTTGTGCGGCGGCTGGCGGCTCTGGTCTTCCCCGTTGATCAGGACTTCACCGCTGGTGGCGTCGATGAAACCGGCCACCGCCATCAGCGTGGTCGATTTCCCGGAGCCGCTCGCGCCCAGCAGCGTGACGAACTCGCCCGCCATCACATCGAGCGACACGCCGTCGATCGCGACGATGTCGCCGAACTGTTTGCGCAGCTCGACGAGTTTCAGCGCGGCTGAGCGGCGCCGCGAGCCGGACGAGGTCGTGTGAGGATTCATCGTGTATTTCCTTGAGACCGGCGCCGGATCGCCTCGGCAAAGGCCACCAGCGCGGACGAAAACACCAGCAGCACGGTGGAGACCGCCGCGATCACCGGCGTCAGATCGAAACGGATGCCGTCCCACATCTGCTTTGGAATGGTCAGCGTCGTCGGACCGGACAGCAGCAGCGCCATCACGACTTCGTCGAACGAGATCAGGAACGCGAACACCGCGGCGACGAAAATGGACGGACGGATGATCGGCAAGGTCACGCGCCACAATGTCCGGGCCGGATTCGCGCCCATGCTCATCGCGGCCTGCTCGAGGCGGGTGTCGAAACGCTCGAGCGCCGCATTGATCACCACCACGCCATACGGAAACGTCAGCAGCGTGTGCGCGCAGACCAGCGCGGTCATCGAGCCCGTCATCCCGAGCAGCGAAAACAGGTAGAACAACGCCACGCCGATGACGATCACCGGCACCACCAGCGGCGACAGCACCAGCGCCTGCAACGCGGCCTTGCCCGGCCCCTGATAGCGGAAGATGCCGATCGCCGTCAGGGTCGCCAGCACGGTGGACGCGAACGCGACCATGATGCCGAGCCGCAGGCTCGTCAACGCGGCGCTCAGCCAGCGGCTGTCGCTCACCAGCACCCGATACCAGCGCAGCGAGTAATCGTGCGGCGGAAACGTCATCAGCGACGACGTGCCGAACGAAATCGGCACGACGACCGCGAGCGGCAGCAGCAGGAACGCGATGGTCAGCCCCGCGATCGTCTTGCTGAAGATGCCCCCGGAGTCGCGAACGGTGTCAGACATGAAGGCCTCCGTTCGGCCGGGCGCCCGCCTTGCGCTGCAGGCGGTAGTACACGTACAGTCCCGCCAGCGTCAGCGCGAGCAGCACGACGGCCAGCGCGGAACCGAAGCTCCAGTCCATGATTTCGGTGAAATCCTGGTTGATCAGCATCGACATCGTCAGTTGCTGGCGTCCGCCGAGCAGCGCGGGCGTGACGAAGAAGCCCAGCCCCATGATGAAGATCAGCACCGCGGCCGCGCGAATGCCCGGCAACGTCAACGGCACGAACACCCGGAAGAACGCGCGCCGCGGCGTCGCGCCGAGGCTTTGCGCGGCCAGCACGAGGCGCTGGTCGACCGAGCGCATCGTGCTGTCGAGGATCAGGATGGTCGGCGGCATCAGGTAGTGCACCATGCCGATGATCGCGCCGGTGTAATTGAACACGAGCTTGAGCGGGTGATCGATGATCCCGAGCGTGTCCATCAACAACAGATTGATCGCGCCGCGCGATTGCAGCACCACGATCCACGCATAGACGCGCACCAGGATGTTGGTCCAGAACGGCAGCAGCACCATGCCGAGCAGCGCCGTGCGGGCCGTGCCGCGCATTCGCGACAGCACGTAGGCAGTCGGATAGCCGGCGGCGAGGCAGATCGCGGTGGACACGAGCGCAATCTCGATGCTGATCCAGATCACGCGCAGATAGGCCGGCGTGCTGAAGATCCGCGCGTAATGCCGCAGCGTGAAGTCGGGGTCCAGCACGCTGCGCGACAGCAGGACCGCGAGCGGCCCGATGAACGCGCCGGCCAGCAACACGAACGCCGGCAGGAGCAGCCACAGCGAGCCGGCGCGGCGCCGGCGGGGGACCGCGCCCGTCACGCTTATTGCAGCTTCCATTGGTCCCACCGCTGCGTCATCGCCTGCTCGTTCGCGGCCCACCAGGCATTGTCGAACAACACCATCTCGCCCTTCTGATAATGGTACGAGGCCAGATCGGCCTTCTCGTCATCCGTCAGGTATTTCAGTGCGTCGGCATTGCCCGGCCCGATGCCGGTCATTCTGGCAAGTTGCGCCTGCCGCCTGGGGTCGTTCATCCACTGGATCAGCTTCATCGCGTTGTCGCGGTTCTTCGCGTTGCGCGGCACCGCGAGAAAGTCCACCGTCATCAGCGACTGATGCCACGACAGGTCGACCGGCGCGCCTTCGGCCTTCCTGACCGAGTTGATCCGCGTATTGGACGTGAGCGACATCGTGAGTTCCTGCGACGCGAGCAGCACCGGCACCTGCGGCCATTGTTTCCACCACACCGCCACCTGGTCCTTGATCCTGTCGAGGGACCTGAACGCGCGGTCGACATCGAGCGGATACAGCTTGCTGGGCGGCACGCCGTCGGCGAGCAGCGCGACTTCGAGCGTGTAGCGCGGCCCGTCGAACATGCCCCGCGCGCCCGGATGTCCCTTGATATCCCACAGGCTGCGCCACGACTCGGGCACGTTGCCCTTCACGGCCTTCGTGTTGTACGCGAGCACCATGCCGTAGGTGGAATTACCGAGCGAGTAATCGTCCACCAGCGACGGCGGAACCCCCTGCTTGCTGATCACGTTGAAATCCAGCTTCTCCCACAGGTTCTCCTTCTCGCCCTGCGGGATCCACATGCCGAGCGCCTGCACGACGTCCCACTGGGGATTGCCGGTGTCGACCATCGCTTTCAGCTTGGCTAGTTGCACGTCCGGCACGTCGATGACCTTGATGCCGGTTTCTTTCTCGAAGGAATCGAAAAACACCTGCCGCTGCGCTTTTTCGATGCTGCCGCCCCAACCGGCGAACACGACCGTCCTGGACTGCGCGAATACCGGCGTGGCCGGCAGCGCGCTCAACGCGATCGTCAGCGCCGTCGCCCCGGCTAGCCGGCTGAAGAACTGGAACAGGTTCATGGGAGGTCTCCTTTGAATATTCGCGCGCGCGGGCAGCACGCGCGTGTCGTGTCTACCGCTATCGCGCCGGAATGACCCGGATCTCTCGCGGACATTCCGTGAGGCGCTCGAATCCGTCATGCGTGATCAGATACGTGTCTTCGACGTGCACGGCGAAGCCCTGGTAATAGATGCTCGGCTCGACCGTCACGACCATACCCGGTTTCAAAATAGTCTTGTCGCCGGCGCCGATTTCCGGCCCTTCCACGGCTTCGAGGCCGACGCCGCGGCCGGTGCGATGCACGAAGCTGTCCACCAGCCCGGCTTTCTCCAGAATCTCTCGCACCACCAGATCAGGACCTTCCGCCGGCAGGCCCGGCTTGAGGACGTCCAGCGCCGCGTCATACGAGTGATCGACGATGTCGTACAGCTCCTGCTCCTGCGCCGTCAACCCGCGCAGCGCGGCATTGCGCGAGAAGCCGATGCGATAACCGTAGAGTTGCGGGATCCGGCAGAAATCGAGCAGCACGATGTCGCCTTCGCCCAGCATGCGCGTGGAGGCCAGCGCGTGAACCATGTCGAGCCGCTCGTTGGACGTGAGGATCTGATGGCCGTCGTTCAACGGATGCTCGATGGGCAGCGGATTGTCTTCGTGCGCGATCACGTATTCGGCGGCGAGGCGGGTGGCCTCGGCCCGGCCGCGCTGCGCGATTTCGTATTCGCGAACACCGGCGCGGATCGCACCCAGTTCCGCCTGTAGCTCCGCCACCGCCATGCGGCCGCTGATCCGCATGATGTCGATTTCTTCCGGCGACTTGATCACGCGCAGCGCTTCGACGACGGACGACGCCTCCTCGAAGGCCAATTGGGGAAAGGTGTCCGACAGCATCCCGAAGAGCCGCGCTGAAATGAAACCCAACTCAGCGCCGGCGCAGCCTCGGGTCAGGCCTTTTTCCTTCAGAACGACGTCGAGCAGTTCGAGGCCGCCGAACACCTCGCCCGGCCGGGGCGCCCATTCGACGTGATGCCGCACGTCGCGCAGCCAGGTCCGGCGGCTCGCGAAGTTGAATTCGATCTTCGGCACGATGAGCGTGGGTTCGCCGCTGGCGGGTACCACCAGCGCCACGAGCCGGCGCGGGCTGGCGTACTCGGGACGGGTGGAATAGCCCCAGAAGCCGGACAGGTAGCGCACGTGTTCGGGCTTGATGACGACCATGCAGGCAAGGCCACGGCGGCCCAGTCCGGTTTGCACGTCGCGGATGCGGGTTTGGTACAGCGCTGGAGTCAAGGCCGTCTCCCTCGTGGGTGGTGAGATTTGCAGCCATGATTCGCCCGTCAATTTATGACGTCCAATCGCATTTTTTGCGGTCGCTATTTGTTTTTGTTATGGCGACAATGGTGCCTGCCTGTTTACCTTTCGCTCGCCCATGACCTCTTCACCGGTTCGCCGCACGCGCCTCTCTCTCAGGCAGGTCGAAGCCTTCCGCGTCGTCGTCCTGACGGGTTCGGTGTCGCGCGCGGCGGAGCGCCTGTTCATCTCGCAGCCCGCCGTCAGCCGCCTGATCGCCGACATGGAGAACACCATCGGCTTCACGCTGTTCGATCGCGCGCGCCGCTTCCAGCTCACGGCCGAAGGCCAGTTGCTCTTCCGTGAGGTGGAGCAGGCGTTCTCCGGCCTCGAATGGATCACGAAGCGCGCGGAGGACATTGCGACCTTTCGCGTGGGTCATCTGAGGATTGCGTCGTCGCCGGCGCTGGCGCTCGGTTTGCTGCCCCCCATCGTGCGCGAGTTTCATCTCGCGCACGACGGCGTCAGGCTCGCCTCGCAGGTACGCAGTTCGCCGGACGTGGCGCAGTGGGTGGCGAGCGGGCAGATCGACGTCGGCTTCGCCGCGCTGCCGGTGAACCAGAGCGGCGTGCGGATCCGAACCTTCCAGCCGCTGCCCGCGATCTGCATGGTGCCGCGCAGTCACAGGCTGGCGGCGGAACCGTTCGTGACGCCCGCGATGCTGGCGTCCGATCCGATCATTTCGCTCGGCTCCGACAGCATGTTGCGCACGCTGATCGACGAAGCCTTCGAGCATGCGGGCGTTTCGGTATTGTCGTTCGTCGAAACCACGATGTCGGCGCAGGCGGCGATGCTCGCCCACGAGGGCCTGGGTATCGCGATCATCGACCCGTTCACCGCTGTCGCGTTCCAGCATCCCGGCCTCGTGCTCAAGCCGCTACAGCCGTTCGTCGCGTACGACTACGCGATGCTGGTTCCCGGGCACACCGAGCCGTCGCGCCTCGCGCACGCGTTCATCGAAGCGGTGCTCAGGCGCGTGGAAGCGGTTCAGCGCACGGTCGAGACGATCTATTCCGGATTGCCGGCATAGGCAGCGGAGGTCTCACGCTCGTGACGAGCGTGCATCGGAACGCGGACGCGGCGTCAACCATCACGCGCGCCCGCATCCGCTTTCAGGCCTCGAGCGCCACACCCTCGCGCGCCTGCGCGAGCGCCTCGCGAAACTCGACCAGCTCGGCAATCGTCAGCATCGGCAGATCGTGTTTCGCGGCGAAGCGCTCGACATCCGCGCCGCGCGTCATCGTGCCGTCCGGGTTCATCAGTTCGCACAGCACGCCGGCCGGCTTCAGGCCCGCGAGGATCGCCAGATCGACCGTGCCTTCGGTATGGCCGCGCCGCGCGAGCACGCCGCCGGGCATCGCGCGCAGCGGGAACACGTGGCCCGGGCGCACGATGTCGGCCGGCCGCGCCGTATCGGCGATCGCGGCGCGGATCGTCGTCACGCGATCGAGCGCGGATACGCCGGTCGTCACGCCTTCGCGCGCCTCGATCGACACCGTGAAAGCGGTGCCGTGACGGCTTTCGTTGTGGACGGCCATCGGCGGCAATTCGAGCGCGCGGATCCTGTCGTCCGGCAGGCACAGACACACGATGCCGCTGCATTCGCGGATCAGCAGCGCCATCGTTTCGACCGACAGACGCTCGGCCGCGACGATCAGATCGGCTTCGTTCTCGCGATCGTGGTCGTCCTGCAGCACGACCGCGCGGCCCTCGCGCAACGCCTGCAAGGCGGCGGCGATACGCGGCGGCACGGGTTCGGTGGCAAGGAGGGGAAGGTCGGCGATTGCATCCTCGGCAAGCGTCGACGGAGCAGGAAAGGCAGCAATAGACATGATTGAAACGCTCATCGCAAAAGTTGGGCGAGAAACGTTTCAGGGCATTGCAAACAGACGCGAACGCGCCGCCGAACGCCGCGCGAAAGCGGCGCTCATGCACCGCCTGAACGACGGGCGGCATCACGGAACGCACATGACTATCTGCACATCTTCTTCCATCCGGACTATGACCGTCGGCTCTGGCTTCTGACCAGATCTGCTGACCCCGCCGCGCTCTTCGATACGCTGAAGACCGCGCGCGGGCGCTCGCGGGCTCGCCGGCGTGGCGCTGTCGCGCTGTCGGCCTACCGCCGGTGGGGAATTTCACCCCGCCCTGAAGACGCACTGATTGCCGGATCGACCGGCCGACCAAGCATACAACGGGCGCGCCACGCATGCAGCGCGGCGCGCAAAGACCCTACTCGTGGTGTTGAACCCGGAACTGGCGCCACCGCTCGGGGCGTCAGCCGGAGTCCGCCGCACGTGACGCGGAACCGGTCCTCATCCCGGCGCCCTTTCGCTTCCCGCTTCATCCCGCGCCGCGCCCGCCGCGGGCACCTCCCAGCGCGGCGGCGTTTCGGCCCGCAGCGTCACGCGAAACGCGCGCGCCTCGGTGTCACCGGGATTACGCAGGCTATGCGGCTGATCGGCGTCGAACACGATCGCATCGCCCGTCGCCAGCAACTGACGCTGGTCGTGCACGCTGACTTCGAGCGTGCCGTCGCTGACCACGAGATTCACCGTCGTGCCCGGCGCGCGGCGGACGCCCGCCTCGGTATGCAGCGGCGCGATCCGCAGCTCGTGAAATTCGGCGGCGGCCGGTTCGTCGTCGGGATAAAGCGGGCGCACCGAGTAGCGCCCATTCGCGCTGACGACGCGCACCGAGCGCTCCGCCGGCAAGTGCTCGAAGCCGTTGGTCGCGTGACGCCGCAAAAACGCCGCCACCGACACCTTCAGCGCCGCCGCCACCTTGCACAGCACCTTGATCGACGGCACGCTGCGCGCCGATTCGATCTGCGCGAGCATCGCGCGCGATACGCCGGACGCGCGAGCCAGTGCATCGAGCGACAGCTGCCGTTCGGCGCGCAGCCGGGCCAGATTCACGCCGACCAGTTGCTCGAGCGCATCGAAAGGTTCGGCCGGGCGCGACGCCGCATCCGTATCGGGATCGGCCGAGGGATCGCGAACCAGCGCGAGCGGAGAATGCATATTGGCCTCCAGAGCGCCGACGGACGGCGCGAGAGCAGTGAGTGGAAGCAAGATAGCATCGGCTTACGCGGCGCCCAACGAAGTTATCTTCACACTGTTATCACCATCGCGGAGGCAAGCAACTTACGCGCGCTGCGCAACCGGCGCGGCCGGCGCATCCATGCGCGCGGCGAACCACGTGAGCAGCAGCGCCGCCACGCTGACCGCCGCCGCGACCCACGGCAACGTATCGAGCGCGTGGCCGTGATTGATCACGAGGCCGCCGAGCCACGCGCCCGCCGCGTTGCCGACGTTGAACGCGCCGATGTTCAGCGTCGAGGCCAGATTCGGCGCGGCGGCCGCCTTCTCGACCACGCGCATCTGCAGCGGCGGCACCGTCGCGAACGCCGCGATGCCCCACACGAATATCGTGATCGCCGCGGCCACCTGCGAATGGCTGGTGCGCGCGAAGATCGCCATCACCACCGCGAGCGCGGCGAGAATGCCCATCAGCGACGGCATCAGCGCGCGGTCCGCGAGCTTGCCGCCGACCGTGTTGCCGACCGTCAGGCCCACGCCGAACAGCACGAGGATCAGCGTCACGCCGCGCGGCGAGAAGCCGCTCACCTGTTCGAGGATCGGCGCGATATAGGTGAACACGACGAACACCCCGCCGAAGCCGAGCACCGTCATCGCGAGCGCGATCCATACCCGCGGGTCCTTCAGCACGCGCACTTCGTGGCCGAGGCCGGCCGGGCCGGTGTCGTGCCGGTTCGGCACCAGCGCCGCGATGCCGGCGAGCGACAGCACGCCGAAGCCGCTGACGATCCAGAATGCCGCGCGCCAGCCGAACTGCTGGCCGACGAAAGTACCGAACGGCACACCGAGCACGTTCGCGAGCGTGAGGCCCGTGAACATCAGCGCGATCGCGCTGGCGCGCTTCTCGGCCGGCACGAGCGAAGCAGCGACCACCGCGCCGATGCCGAAGAACGAGCCGTGCGCGAACGACGTCACGACGCGCGCGATCATCAGCACCGAATAGCCGGGCGCGATCGCGCACAGCACATTGCCGACGATGAACACGCCCATCAGCAATTGCAGCGCGAACTTGCGCGACATCCTGCTGGTGATCACCGCGAGCAGCGGCGCGCCCACGGCGACGCCGAGCGCATAGCCGCTCACGAGCAGGCCCGCCGCCGGAATCGAGACGGACAGATCGCGCGCGACGTCGGGCAACAGGCCCATGATGACGAATTCGGTCGTACCGATCGCGAATGCGCTGATCGCGAGCGCGAGTAATGGAATGGGCATGTGCTGCTCCAGGACGGTGTTTCGACGGCTGCATTGTCGGGGCGCGGTACCGATTTGATAATTGGCGTAGCATTTGAAGCATTTTCAAATTCTCTTTGAAAACGGGCGATGGACAATCTCGGCGACATCCGCCTCTTCGTCGAAGCGGCGCAGCAAGGCAGCCTGTCGGCGGCGGGCCGCAAGCTGGGCCTGACGCCGGCCGCCGCGAGCGCGCGGCTCGCGAAACTCGAAGCCAGCCTGAAAGCGCGCCTGTTCGAGCGCACCACGCGCCAGCTGCGGCTCACCGACGAAGGCCGCCTGTACCTGAATTGCTGCCGCCAGGCACTGCAGTCGCTCGACGACGCCGAAGCCGCGCTGCAGGCTGGCCAGGGCGTCGTGCGCGGCAAGGTGCGGGTGTCGACGACCTCCGACTTCGGCCGCAATCTGCTGATGCACTGGCTCGACGAATTCAACGCGCTCTATCCGGATGTGACGTTCGGGCTCACGCTGTCGGACTCGCTCGCGAATCTCGTGCAGGAAGACATCGATCTGGCGATCCGCTTCGGCGTGCCGCGGGACAGTTCGCTGGTCGCGCGCCGGCTCGCGCCGAACCGGCGTGTGCTGTGCGCGTCGCCCGCCTATGTCGCGCGCCGCGGCGAGCCGAAGGATCCGCTCGATCTCGCCAACTTCGACTGCATCGTGCTCGGCACCACGTCGGGGCCCGCCAGCGAATGGCGCTTCACGCGCGGCGACGAGGTGCAGCACTACAGCGTGCCGTTCGAATCGGCGCGCGAAACCAACGACGGCGCGGTCGCGCGCGAATGGGCGCTGCGCGGCTACGGCATCGCGATCAAATCGATGTGGGATGTGGAAGCGGATCTGCTCGCCGGGCGCCTGAAGATCCTGCTGCCCGAGTGGCGCTACCCGGATGCGCCGCTGCACGCGCTCTATCACCGCAACCGCTTCATGGCGCCGCGCGTGCGCGTGCTGCTCGATTTTCTGAGCGAGCGTTTCGCGCGGGTGTCCGATGAACTGGAAAGGCTGCTGGGTCTGCCGCCCGAACGGCCGCGCGACACCGCGCATGAAACCCTGCACGACACGGCAAATCACGGCGCGAATGGCGTAGTGACCGGCCAGGCGGGTGCCAAAATCCGCGCTCCGTGAAGGGCTATAATGTTGCGTTACGTTGCAAAGGTGCTTGCATGCCGGCCCCATGCGCCGCGCTATCCCCGCCCCGCAACTCCTTCACCCCTTTATGACGCCCCCAGGTTAACCACTGCGACCGGCGAAATTCGATGACCAAGAAAGTTTATGTAAAAACCTTCGGCTGCCAGATGAACGAGTACGACTCCGACAAGATGGTCGACGTGCTCGGTGCCGCTGAAGGACTCGTCAAGACCGACACGCCGGAAGACGCCGACGTGATCCTGTTCAATACCTGCTCGGTGCGCGAAAAAGCGCAGGAGAAGGTTTTCTCCGACCTCGGCCGCGTACGCGAGCTGAAGGACGCGAATCCCAGTCTGATCATCGGCGTGGGCGGCTGCGTGGCCAGCCAGGAAGGCGCGTCGATCGTCGCGCGCGCGCCGTACGTCGATCTCGTGTTCGGTCCGCAAACGCTGCACCGCCTGCCGCAGATGATCGACGAGCGCCGCGCGACCGGCCGCGCGCAGGTCGACATCACGTTCCCCGAAATCGAGAAGTTCGATCACCTGCCGCCGGCGCGCGTCGACGGTCCGAGCGCGTTCGTGTCGATCATGGAAGGCTGCAGCAAGTACTGCAGCTACTGCGTCGTGCCGTACACGCGCGGCGAGGAAGTGTCGCGTCCGCTCGACGACGTGCTGACCGAGATCGCCGGACTCGCCGACCAGGGCGTGCGCGAAGTCACGCTGCTCGGGCAGAACGTCAACGCTTATCGAGGCGCGCTGACCTCGGGCGCGGCGGAGATCGCCGACTTCGCGACGCTGATCGAATACGTCGCCGAGATTCCCGGCATCGAGCGGATTCGCTACACGACCTCGCATCCGAAGGAATTCACGCAGCGCCTGATCGACACCTACGCGAAGGTGCCGAAGCTCGTGAGCCACCTGCATCTGCCGGTGCAGCACGGCTCCGACCGTATCCTGATGGCGATGAAGCGCGGCTACACCGTGCTCGAGTACAAGTCGGTGATCCGCCGGCTGCGCGCGATCCGCCCGGACCTGTCGCTGTCGACGGACATGATCGTCGGCTTCCCCGGCGAGACCGAGGAAGACTTCGCGAAGATGATGGCGCTCGTCGACGAAATGAAATACGACACGAGCTTCTCGTTCATCTACAGCCCGCGCCCCGGCACGCCGGCCGCGAACCTGCACGACGACACGCCGCGCGAGGTGAAGCTCAAACGTCTGCAACATTTGCAGGCCACGATCGAAGAAAACGTGCAGCGCATCAGCAACGCGATGGTCGGCAAGGTCGAGCGTATTCTGGTCGAGCGCCCGGCGCGCAAGGACCCGAACGAGCTCGCGGGCCGCACCGGGAACAACCGCGTCGTCAATTTCCCGGCGCCGGCCGCGTCGCACGCGCGGCTGATCGGCCAGATGGTCGACGTGAAGATCGTGCACGCATACCCGCACTCGCTGCGCGGCGAACTCGTGATGGTTCACGACGACAGCTCCGCCGCGACGCACTGAACCGACTCACCGGGCGAACCGGCAAAACCTCGCGTACCGCAACCGACAGGATTGACTCACCGCCTTGAAGACCACTCAGCCGCATCTGGAATTCACCGCGCCGCGCGACGACAACGCGCGGCTTGCCAACCTCTGCGGACCGCTCGACGAAAATCTGCGGCAGATCGAGCAGGCGCTCGACGTGACCCTGCAGCGCCGCGGCCATCGCATCACGATCCGCGGACGCGGCGCGAAACTCGCGCTCACCGCGCTCGAAAACTTCTACAACAACGCGCGCGAGCCGCTGTCGGTCGACGACATCCAGCTCGCGCTCGTCGAAGTGCGCCACCCGGCGCGCCATCGCCCGAACGGCAACGGTAACGGCCAGGGCGACGAGGCCGCCGACCGGCACTTCGCGGGCAACCCCGATCATCCGTTCGACCAGCCCGCCGATACCGACGCGAGCGACGACGACTTCGAGGAATACGGCCCGAAGCTGTACACGCGGCGCGCCGATCTGCGCGGCCGCACGCCGGCGCAGCGCGAATACCTGAAGCAGATCGTCTCGCACGACGTCACGTTCGGCGTCGGCCCGGCCGGCACCGGCAAGACCTACCTCGCGGTGGCCTGCGCGGTCGACGCGCTCGAACGCGACCAGGTCAAGCGCATCGTGCTCACGCGCCCCGCGGTCGAGGCGGGCGAGCGGCTCGGCTTTTTGCCGGGCGATCTCGCGCAGAAGGTCGATCCGTATCTGCGCCCGCTCTACGACGCGCTCTATGACCTGCTCGGCTTCGACAAGACCGCGAAGATGTTCGAGCGGCAGATGATCGAAATCGCGCCGCTCGCGTACATGCGCGGCCGCACGCTGAACCACGCGTTCATCATCCTCGACGAGGCGCAGAACACCACGCCCGAACAGATGAAGATGTTCCTCACGCGCATCGGCTTCGGCTCGAAGGCGGTCGTCACCGGCGACACGACCCAGGTCGACCTGCCGCGCGGCCACAAGAGCGGACTGATCGAGGCGCAGCAGGTACTCGCGAACGTGCGCGGCATCGCGCTCACGCGCTTCACGAGCGCGGACGTGGTGCGGCATCCGCTGGTCGCGCGAATTGTGGAGGCGTACGATGCGCATGCGCAAAAAGCGCCGGCGCCGATCGATCCGCGGTAAGACGCCCGCGTCCGGCGCTGCCCACGCCATGCAACTGACCGAAGCCGTCTGATCGAAACCGCTGCCGCCGACGAACACGCCGCAAACAACGCACACGCTACGAACACCGTCTCCGACACCGCATGAGCCGCGCCCCGAAACTGACGTTGAACCTGCAATTCCCCGCCGCCAAAGCGTGGCCGGAGCACAAGGCGCTGCTGCCGCGCGCGACCGTGGCCGGCTGGATCAAGGCGGCGCTTTTCGCGGACGGCGAACTGACGGTGCGTTTCGTCGACGCCGAGGAAGGCCGCACGCTGAACCGCACCTATCGCGGCAAGGACTACGCGACCAACGTGCTGACCTTCGCGTACGCCGAATCGGAAGACGATCCGGTGACGGGCGATCTGATCCTGTGCTGTCCAGTGGTCGAAAAAGAAGCCGCCGAGCAGCGCAAGCCGCTCGCCGCGCACTACGCGCATCTGCTCGTGCACGGCACCCTGCATGCGCAGGGCTACGACCACGAGGTCGAAGAAGAAGCCGAGGAAATGGAGGCGATCGAAACCGAAATCCTCGGCAAGCTCGGGTTTCCGGATCCTTATCGATAGGCTTCCCGCTTTCAGGTCCCTTGCTGCCCAGCCCCTTCTCCACGCCATCCACGATCGAACCTGCCGTGAGCACCCCGTCCTCTGAAGCCGATACCCCCACGCGTTGCCCGGACTACCCGCCGGTACTCGGCGAATCGCGGCTTCTGACCGACGACGAGCTGCGCGCGTCGCTCGAATGCACGTTGCGCGACTGGGACCGCAAAAGCGATCTGTGGCTGTTCGGCTACGGCTCGCTGATCTGGAATCCGGGCCTGCCGACCGTCGAGGCGCTGCGCTCGAAGGTGCACGGCTATCACCGCGGACTGTATCTGTGGTCGCGCGTGAATCGCGGCACGCCCGAGCAGCCGGGCCTCGTGCTCGCGCTCGATCGCGGCGGCTCGTGCACCGGCATGGCGTTCCGGCTCGCGGCCGCCGGCTCGATGCCGCATCTCGAAGCGCTGTGGCGCCGCGAAATGCCGATGGGCTCGTACCGTCCCGCGTGGCTGCCATGCGTGCTCGCGGACGGCCGGCGCGTCGACGCGCTCGCCTTCGTGATGCGCCGCGACGTGCCGAGCTATACCGGCAAGCTGCGCGACGAGATCATCCGCACCGTGCTCGGCTGCGCGTGCGGCCGCTACGGCACGACGTTCGAGTACGTGAGCCGCACCGTGCATGCGCTGCGCGAAAGCGGGATGCCCGATCGCGCGCTCGAGGCGCTGCTCGAGCGTTGCAACGCGCAGGGGCGCGAGGGGACGCCGGCGGCAGCTTCGCCGGCCGGCGACGGGACACGAGGGTAAGGCCGCGGCGTGTGGTGCCGGCGGCGCACCCGGCGAACCGCGGCTTTTTTGCCCACAAGCGCTTTTCCATCCGTAATGGGTTAGGATGGACGCACGCCTCGCCGTCGCGGCGCGGCCGTTTCACCCATGGCTACATTCATCGCCAGGCCCGGCGGGACACGGTTTCGCCATGTGCCTGGTGTATCCTTAATGCTCTGTAACAGCGCGCCCAGTCTCGCCGGGCGCACTACCATGAACGACACGTATCCCAGTCGACGCCATACCGGACGCCAACTCGACAAACCGCAGGAAAAGCGCTCGCTGCTCGAACGCCTGACCGACTTCATCTCGCCCGAACCCGACTCGCGCGCCGAACTTCTGGAAATTCTGCAGGACGCGCACGAGCGCAACCTGATCGACGCCGACTCGCTGTCGATGATCGAAGGCGTATTCCAGGTCTCGGAATTGAGCGCACGCGACATCATGGTGCCGCGCGCGCAAATGGACGCGATCAACATCGCGGACAATCCCGCCGAATTCATCCCTTACGTGCTGGAAAAGGCGCACTCCCGCTATCCGGTCTACGAAGGCAATCGCGACAACATCATCGGCGTGCTGCTCGCGAAGGACCTGCTGCGCTACTACGCGGAAGAAGAATTCGACGTGCGCGGCATGCTGCGCCCGGCTGTCTTCATCCCCGAATCGAAACGCCTGAATGTGCTGCTGCACGACTTCCGCGTGAACCGCAACCATCTCGCGGTGGTCGTCGACGAATACGGCGGCGTCGCTGGCCTGATCACGATCGAGGACGTGCTCGAGCAGATCGTCGGCGACATCGAGGACGAATACGATTTCGACGAGGAAAGCGGCAATATCATCGCGTCGCCGGACGGGCGCTTCCGCGTGCGCGCGCTGACCGAGATCGAGCAGTTCAACGAGACCTTCGGCACCCATTACCCGGACGACGAAGTCGACACGATCGGTGGACTCGTCACGCATCACTTCGGCCGGGTGCCGCATCGCGGCGAAAAGGTCCGTCTCGACGATCTGATCTTCGAAATCCTGCGCGGCGACGCCCGCCAGATCCATATGCTGCTGGTGCGCCGCGACCCGCTCGCGGGCCAGCGCGAGCGCGAGGCGCAGCACGTGCAGACCTGAGCCGCCTGCCCTCGCCGACCCGCGGGTTCCCCGCTCCGCGTTTTTTTCAACTTCCGACGCCGACCGCGCAACAATGGCCGACCCGATCACTTCCCGTTCGCGCCGCGGCGTGAGCCCCCCCACCCCCGCTGACGACAGCACGCGCAGCCGCGCGCTGCCGCTGTGGCACTACCTCGTCGCGCTGGCCACCGGCGCGCTCAATACGCTTTCGTTCGCGCCCACGCCGCATGGCGGCTGGCTGCAGCTCGCGATCTTCATATTCTTTTTCGCGTGGCTCACGCGCAGCACCGGCTGGAAAAGCGCCGCGCTGACGGGCGGCGCGTTCGGCTTCGGCAATTTCGTGACCGGCGTGTGGTGGCTGTACGTCAGCATGCATTTCTACGGCGGCATGCCCGCGCCGCTCGCCGGCGCGGCGCTCGTGCTGTTCTCGCTGTATCTGGCCGTCTATCCGGCGCTTGCCGCCGGGGTCTGGTCGTTTTGCGCAGGCCATGCGCACAATGGCGCGGCCGACGACCGTCAGCCGTTCTCGCCGAGCTGGCACGGCGCGCTGGCCTTTGCGAGCGCGTGGGCAATCGGCGAATGGCTGCGCGGCACCGTGTTCACCGGCTTTCCGTGGCTGTCCATCGGCTATGCGCAGGTCGACGGGCCGTTCGCCGGCTTTGCGCCGGTGGTCGGCGTGTACGGCGTCGGCTGGATGCTTGCGCTGGCGGCCGCGCTGATCGTGCAGGCGTTGCTGCCGCTGATGCCGTCGCGTTCCGCCCAGCCCGCGCGCGAGCCGCACGGCGGCAACGCTGAAACGAGCGGCCATGCCGCGCCGCGCCGCGCCGCACGCATTGCGTTGCCGGCCGGCGTCGCGCTTGTGCTGATCGTGGTCGGCCTGCTGCTGCCGCTCATCCAGTGGACCACGCCCGCCAACGCGCCGCTCACGGTGCGCCTGCTGCAAGGCAACGTGAAGCAGGAGATGAAGTTCGAGGAAGCCGGCCTGAACGCGGCGGTCGCCGAGTATCAGCAGATGATCACCGCGAAGCCGGCCGATCTGATCGTCACGCCGGAAACCGCGATCCCGGTGCTCGCGCAGCAGTTGCCGCCGCCGTTCGCGGCGGCGATCCGCCAGTTCTCGGATTCGACCGGCAGCGCGATCCTGTTCGGCGCGATCGGCGGCACGATCACGCCGGAAGGCCGGGTGGTCGATTACACGAACAGCCTGTTCGGCGTCACGCCCGGCTCGCACGACATCTACCGCTACGACAAGCACCACCTCGTGCCATTCGGCGAATTCGTGCCGTGGGGCTTTCGCTGGTTCGTCAATCTGATGAATATTCCGCTCGGCGACTTCTTTCGCGGGCCGCCGGTGCAGAAGCCGTTCATGGTTCACAACCAGCCGGTCGCCGTGAATATCTGCTACGAGGACATCTTCGGCGAGGAGATCGCGCGCACGCTGCGCGAGAACGCGACGCCCGCCGGCGTGCTGGTCAACTCGACCAACCTCGCGTGGTTCGGCGACACGATCGCGCTCGACCAGCATCTGCAGATCGCGCGCATGCGCTCGCTCGAAACCGGCCGGCCGATGCTGCGCGCGACCAACACCGGCATGACCGCCGCGATCGATGCGAACGGCCGCGTGATCGGCCGCCTCACGCCGTTCACGGTCGGTTCGCTCGACGTGACGGTGCAAGGCACGTCGGGCAACACGCCGTACGTGACGAGCGGCAACAACACGGTGCTCGCGGTGTCGGCGCTGCTGCTCGCGTTCGGTTTTGCGTTCGGCCCGGCGATCGTGCGGCGGCGCGACAGCAAATAAGCGGCGAGCGGCGGCGCGGCCGGCTCACCCATAAAAAAATGCGCCTGAACATGCAGGCGCATTTTTTTCTTCACGGGCAGGCTTTCCGGTTCAGGTCATCGGTCACGCGCCCGAATCCCGCTCACCCCGCATTCATCCACCGCGCTGCGTCAATTCGACGGCACCGTATCGATGAACGACTGCCGCAGCGACAGCTTCTGGAAATGCTTGTCCAGACCCGGATGCGATTCGCGCCAGTTCAGCTCGGGCATGCGGAAGTCGAGATAGCCGAGCGCGCAACCCACCGCGATGTCCGCGAGGGTGTAGTGGTTACTCGCGCACCATGGCTTGCTGCCGAGGCCCTGCGACATCGCGATCAGACCTTCGTCGATCTTGCGCTGCTGCCGCGCGACCCACGCGTCGACCCGTTGCTCGGGCGCGCGCTGCGTACTCTCGAGACGGATCAGCACCGCGGCGTCGAGCACGCCGTCGGCCAGCGCTTCCCAGCAGCGCACCTCGACGCGTTCCCGTCCGGACTGCGGAATCAGCTTGCCGACCGGCGACAGCGTATCGACGTACTCGCAGATCACCCGCGAGTCGAACACCGCTTCGCCGTCTTCCATCACGAGGCACGGCACCTTGCCGAGCGGATTGAAGGTGTGAATCCGGGTATCCGGCGCCCAGACGTTCTCGGGCACCAGTTCGTAGTCGATCTTCTTGTCGGCGAGCACGATCCGCGCTTTACGCACGAACGGGCTGCCAAGCGAACCGATGAGTTTCATCATGACCATCTGCCTTTTTCTGAATCCGGCGAAAGTATAAGTGGTCCAAGGCTTTCACGAGCACCATGCCGCATCTTCGCGAGCCGGCCGCCGGGCCGCTGTGGACGGATTGCAACATGCCGGCCGCCGCCCGACCGTCAGTATCCGCACAAAATAAGTCCGTGGATGGAACGTCGGGCCCGGGTGCCGATTCAGGTGCCCGATTCAGGTACTGAGAAGCGCCTGCGCGAGGCACAGGTGAGCGCCGGAACGGAGCGCTACAATCGCACGATGAACCAGCCGACCGAACCCACCATCGCCATCGACGTCTACCGCGCGCGCCGCGAGCGCGTCCTCGCCGCGCTGCGCGCGGCGGGCGGCGGCGTCGCCATCGTCCCGACCGCGCCGGAAGCGCTGCGCAACCGCGACGCCGATTACCCGTACCGCCACGACAGCTACTTCTACTATCTGACCGGCTTCACCGAGCCCGAGGCGCTGCTCGTGCTCGTCGCGAACCCGGCACCCGGCGCACCGGCATCGATCCTGTTCTGCCGCGAGAAAAATATCGAGCGCGAGACGTGGGAAGGCTTCCGCTTCGGGCCGGACGGCGCGCGCGCCGCGTTCGGTTTCGATGCCGCGTTCCCGTTCGGTGAAATCGACACGCAATTGCCACGGCTTCTCGCGGACCAGCCGGCGCTGCACTACGCGCTCGGCACGTCGGCGAAACTCGACGGGCAGGTGCGCGGCTGGCTCGACGCGGTGCGCGCGCAAGGCCGCGGCGGCGTCGCCGC